>JBHENC010000002.1:455092-514570 GCA_046262295.1 Pyrinomonadaceae bacterium
CCGAATGGCAGTACGGCGCAAACGATTGTCTAGTGTTCGGTAGAGAAACGCGCGGCCTGCCGGAAGAATTGCTGCGCGCCAATTGGGATAGATGCCTGACGATCCCTATGCTCAACCCGAAGATACGCAGCCTCAACCTCGCTACCTCCGTCGCCATCGTCCTCTACGAAGCCCTGCGGCAAACCGGCGCGATCAAAGCAAAGTAGGAAATGTGAAGGCGGAAGTATGAAGTGAAGATGTTGGTTACTTCAGACTCCCCGAAGCTGCGCCTTCGTATCTTTTCGTCGTGTATGGTAAGATAACTGTTTACTTATCACACGACGAAAAGCAGAACTGTAGACAGTGTAGGGGAGTTATGACTGAAGCTAGAAAAGAGATACGCAACATCGCCATTATCGCGCACGTGGATCACGGCAAGACGACGCTGGTTGACGCGATGCTCAAACAGTCGGGGACGTTCCGCGACAACGAGACGGTCAGAGACCGCGTGATGGACTCGATGGACTTGGAGCGCGAGCGCGGCATCACGATCATGGCGAAGAACACCGCTGTGCGTTTCGGCGACGTGAAGATCAACATCCTGGACACGCCGGGACACGCCGATTTCGGCGGCGAAGTAGAGCGGGTGTTGAAGATGGTGGACGGCGTGATGCTGCTGGTTGATGCGGCGGAAGGCTGCTTGCCGCAAACGCGCTTCGTGTTGCGCAAAGCTCTGGAAGCGCGTCTGCCGACCATTGCCGTCGTTAATAAAATTGACCGGCACGACGCGCGCCCGACGGAAGTCGTAGACGAAATCTACGAACTGTTCTTAGACCTCGATGCCACCGACGCGCAAATCGAGTTTCCGATTCTCTACGCCATTTCGCGCGAAGGCATGGCGAAGAAAAATCTGACGGATGAATCGAACAGCTTGCGCCCGCTCTTTGAACAGATCGTCGAAACGATTCCTGCGCCCGTCGCGCTTCGCACAGACGCTTTGCAGCTTCTCGTCGCTAATATTGATTACGATCCTTACGTCGGTCGCCTCGCCATCGGGCGCATCTTCTCCGGCGAGATTGCTCTGGGCGATCAAGTCTCGATCATCAAACGCGACGGCTCGATTCAAAAGACGCGCGTCTCGCAGCTTTATGCCTTCGAGGGACTCAAGCGTGAGGCTATCGAACGCGCGCATTTCGGGGACATCGTTGCGCTCGCAGGCATGGAAGGAATCGAAATCGGAGAAACTATTTCGAGCGCCGACAATCCGCAGAGGCTTCCCGTTATCGCGGTTGACGAACCGACGATCTCTATGATCTTCGGCGTCAACAATTCGCCGTTCGCGGGGCGCGAAGGCAAGTTCGTGACCTCCAGACAAATCAAAGAGCGGCTTGAAAAAGAGACGCTCGGCAACGTCTCGATCAGAGTCGCAGACACGGAATCGCCGGATCAATTCAAAGTTTCGGGGCGCGGCGAATTGCAACTGGCGATTCTCATAGAGATGATGCGCCGCGATAGTTACGAACTGCAGGTCTCGAAGCCGGAAGTCATCACGCAGAAGGTTGACGGCAAACTCTTGGAGCCGATTGAGCAAGTCGTCGTTGATTGCCCGGAAGAATTTATCGGCGTCGTGACGGAAGCGTTGGGGCGGCGCAAAGGGCAGATGATGAAGATGGTCAATCATGGCACGGGGCGCGTGCGCCTCGAGTATGAAGCGCCGTCGCGCGGCCTGATCGGATTTCGCGGCGAGTTTCTGACGGAGACGAAAGGCACCGGGCTTCTCAACACTTTGTTCCTGCGCTTCGACGAATGGCAGGGCGACATACGCGGGCGCGCGACGGGTTCGCTCGTCTCAGACCGCGCGGGCGAAACGACGACTTACGCGCTGTACAATTTACAGGAGCGCGGCATGATGTTCGTGCGCCCACAGACCAAAGTTTACGAAGGCATGGTTATCGGCGAGAACGCGCGCGCCGTTGATCTGGACGTGAACGCGATTAAAGAAAAGAAGCTGACCAATATGCGCGCCGCCTCTGCCGACGAAGCGATGCGCCTTGTGCCCGTCAAAGAATTATCGCTCGAACAGGCGCTCGAATTTATCGCCGACGACGAACTGGTCGAAGTGACGCCGCAAACAATCCGCCTGCGAAAACGAGTACTGCGCGCCAACGAACGCCCGAAACGCAAGGAAGGATGAGGAGTAGTTTTCAGTTTTGAGCTTATAGTTTTCAGCGCCTTTAACTGAAAACTATAAGCTCAAAACTATTTAATTCCCGGCTTCGTCGTTTCATCTTCCTCATCGTCATTGTCTTTCGCCGGATCGTAAATCTCGTAGTTGGTCGCATCGTCGTAGTAGTAGCTGCGCTTGGATTCGTCCTCGCCTGCTACGGGCGGCGCGTCTTTTTGTTCTGGTGTATCATCGCGCTGTTCGTTCATCTTCGTCTCCCTTAAATAAAGTCGCCCGGTTCACGCGCGAAAATTTAGCACAGAAAACGTCAAGCCTATGTTGATTTGTAGACACAGACGCGCCCGCTTCGCTCTCGCGTTGATCGTGGCTTTCGCTTGCCAGCTTGCGCCCGCTTTCGCGCAAGAAGACAGGCTTGGTAGCAACGCGGATGCGCTGACGGTGCGCGATATTATGGCAGAGCCTTCGATTGCCGGGATGCGTCCCGAAGGCGAAAAAGTTTCGCCGGACGGTGCGCTCGCCGCTTTTTTGTGGAGCGAACGCGGACGCGAGCCCCGCGATCTGTACGTTGTGCGAACAAGCGGCAGCGAGCGTCCGAAGCTTTTAGTGCGCGCGGTGGATAAGCCGCAAGACGCGCGTTCGGATGCGACGACAACGACCGGCATAACGTCAACCACGCGCGATGAAGCGCGCACGGGCGGCGAGCGTAAGGAAGAGCGCGTGATGCAGCGTGATGCGGCGCAAACCGCGCGCGAGCAAACGGTCAGCGGCATCGAATGGTCGCCGGACTCAAAGCGACTGCTCTTTTCCAGAAACGGCGATCTATATATCGTCGGCATTAATGGTTCTTCGATTGTGCCGCGCCGTTTGACGCGCACTGTCGCGCCGGAAATCGCCGCACGCTGGCTCGCAGACAATCAACGCATCCTTTATCAATCGGCGGGAAATCTCTACACGCTCGATGTTGATCATGCGTCGCTTGTGCAGCTAACGCGCGAAGGCAGCGGCGGCAATAGTAGTAGCGGCGGCGCACAACAGACAGGCGGGCAGGGAACGGTTAATAACGCTGCGACGATTACCGGCGCGCAGGTTTCGGATGACGGCACGCGCGTCGCTTATGTCGTTTCCGACAATTCAAAGCAGCGCGCGATTTTTGTGCCGGACTATACGGGCGAATTCGTCACTGCGCCGACTGTGCGACGCGGCTGGACGGATCAGCGCGTGCAAATTATCGCCACCGACGGCGCACAGGAGCGCGCGACGTTAATCAAGCTTCCCGCTCCCGAAGGCGTCTCTTACATACGCGGCGTGCGTTGGACACAGGACGACACGTCGCTCGTCGTTGATCGCATTGATCGTGATACCAAGCGCCGCCAGCTTTTTCTCGCCGCCGTTAATAGCAACGCAAACGCGCCCGCCAGTGAAACGGCTGCAACGCTCGTTGACGAAGAAACGGATGCGAAGTGGGTCGCGCCGCTCTCGCGCATCGTCGAACCGTCGCCGAAAAATGACGCGCTTCTTTTCGCTTCCGAACGCGACGGCTTCAATCACCTGTATCTCGCGCCGCTCAACGAAAAGAAGATCGGCAACACGGCGAACGCGCGCCGCTCCACGCCTTCTCAGAACAATGCGCCTTCAAACGTGCGCCAATTAACGCGCGGCAACTGGGAAGTGAACTGGGCGAGTTGGCTGCCCGACGGCGCGACGGTAGTCTATTCGTCAACCGAAGCGTCAACCGCCGAGCGTCACCTTTATGCGCTCGATACGCGAACCGGAAAAACAGAACGCCTGCCGACCGCGAGCGGCATGAACACAGACCCGCAAGTTTCCAAAAACGGCGCAACGATTCTCTACGAGCATTCGGAGTGGAATGCGCCGAATGATCTTTATGCGCTGCGCCTGCCATCGAATTCCGAAGCCATCGGCAGCGCACCGCAAAGATTGACCGACACCGTGCCCGCGCGCTTCAAGCAAATTAACTGGGCACGCCCGCAGTTCGTCGAGTACACGGCCAAAGACGGCAAGCCTGTGAAGGCGCGCATTTACACGCCGCCCGATTTCGATAAAACGAAAAAATATCCGGCAGTCGTTTTTGTTCACGGCGCGGGCTATTTGCAGAACGTCGTCAATGGTTGGAATAACTATTACCGCGAGGCGATGTTCAATCACATCTTAGCGCGGCTCGGCTACATCGTGCTGGATGTTGATTACAGAGGCTCGCTCGGTTACGGGCGCGAATGGCGCACGGATGTTTACGATTTTCTGGGCGGCCTCGATCTGCAAGACGAACTCGACGGTATTGATTACGTCGTCCAAAACTACGCGGTTGATCCAAGGCGCGTAGGGATTTACGGCGGCTCTTACGGCGGCTTTATGGCGGAGATGGCGGCGATGCGCGCACCTGAAAAAATTGCGTGCGCGGCGGCGTTGCGTCCCGTCGCGGATTGGAAAAACTATTACGCTTCGTCGCCCGTTTACACAACGGAGCGGCTTGGTTTCCCTGACAAAAACCCGGAAGCCTATCGCCGCAGCTCGCCCGTTAGTTACGCGGACAAGCTGCAACGCCCGCTCCTGATCCTGCACGGCTTCGTGGACGACAACGTGTTTTTTCAAGACAGCGTGCAACTCGTCGAAAAGTTGATCGAACTCGGCAAGACGGAGTACTTCGACGTGATGTTTTATCCGAAAGAGAGTCACGGGTTCACGAAGCCTGAAAGCTGGACGGACGAGTACGCACGCATCCTGAAATTCTTCGACGCGCATCTGACGCGCTAACGTGCGGGAAGCCGAAACAAAAACTTGCATCTTCAACTGCCGAAGCTTTACCCGATCACGGACAGACGGCTTTCCGGCCTGTCGCACGCCGAACAACTCGGGCAACTCTGTGTGGGCGGCGCAACCTTCGTGCAACTCCGCGAAAAGCATCTCGCGCCGAAAGATTTTTATACGGAAGCCGAGGCTGCTTTGCGTGTAGCGCGCGAGCGTGGCGTGCGCGTCATCATCAACGACCGTGTTGACATCGCGCTCGCGCTCGGAGCCGACGGCGTGCATCTCGGGCAGGACGATCTGCCGCCGGAAGTCGCCCGCCGCATTTTGGGCGAACGCGCCATCATCGGTTTCTCCACGCATAATCTGGAACAAGCGCGCGAGGCCTTGCGCCTGCCCGTTGACTACATCGCCATCGGCCCGGTCTTCGCCACCGCGTCGAAAGAAAATCCCGATCCGATTGTCGGCCTCAAGCTATTAAGGGACGTGCGCGCCCTCACCGGAACTATGCCGCTCGTCGCCATCGGCGGCATCACACGCGAAAATGCTCCTGCCGTGCTCAAGGCCGGAGCGGATGCCGTCGCCGTCATCAGTCTGCTCCTCGCCGAACCCGCGCAAATCACCGCGCGAACCGGCGAACTGCTTAACACGCTTTAGTTTACAGCTTTACAAAAGTTGCAAAACGAATTTTACTTGCGTTTGTCATAGTTTTACGCAACAATGAAATGTGATTTTGCCGGAGTCGGGGCAATTGCCCGTCCCGCTCCGGCGAAATTTGTCGTTCGCCTAACCTTTTAAGAGTCCGCGAGAATCGCGCCCGCCTGCTACCAGCGGCCACAAACCCGAAAACGGAGTGTCCTTCCATCGTGAGCTTCTTCGATTTGCCGCCCGTCATCGAGCGTATGCTGCTCGTCTCCGATAAAATCTCCGATCTCAACTTCTCCGTCGGCCAGACGCCGCAGGTTGAAATCAACGGCAAGCTGACATCCGTGCAGCCGCTCGGCTTGCAAAAGTTGTCGCCGTATCAAACGGAGATCATCGCCATGACCGTGATGCACGGCAATCCGGACGCCGCCGAACGCCTTGTGCAAACGGGCACGGCGGATTTGAGTTACAGCCTGCCGTCGCGTATGCGTTTTCGCGTCAACATCTTTCAGCAGCGCGGCACGTATTCGATAGTGATGCGCGTTATCCCGACCGACGTGCCTTCGATTAAATCGCTCGGCATTCCGCCGCAGCTTGCCGAAATCGCCGAACTGCGCAACGGCATGGTGCTTTTGACAGGCCCGACCGGATCAGGCAAAAGCTCTACGCTCGCGGCCATCATTGATATCATCAACGAAACGAAAAACTATCACGTCGTGACCATCGAAGACCCTATTGAATTTCTGCACGCTCACAAAAGTTCCACCATCAATCAACGCGAAGTCGGCTCGGACACGAGAGATTTTCCGTCGGCGCTTCGTGCCGCTTTGCGACAGGCTCCGAAAGTGATTCTCATCGGCGAAATGCGCGATCAGGAAACAACCGAAATCGCGCTCGAAGCCGCCGAGACAGGCCACCTCGTGCTCTCGACCTTGCACACGATTGACGCCGCCAAGACCGTTGACCGCATTATTGGTTTGTATCCGAAGAATGACGAATACGTGATTCGCACGCGGCTCGCGCAGACGTTTCGCTACATCGTTTCGCAGCGTTTGATTCCGCGCGCGGACGGACGCGGGCGCATCGCGGCGGTCGAGATTCTGCGCTCCAGCCCGCGCACACGCGAGTACATAGAAGCGGGCGAGGCCGAAGGCAAGTCGCTGCTCGACGCGATGCGCGACGGCCAGCTCGAAGGAATGCAGGACTTCGATTCCGTGATTCAAGATTTGATTAACCGCAAAATCATTACCACCGAAGACGGCTTGAGCTTTGCCACCAACCCGCACAATCTGATTCTGGCGCTCAAGGGACTCTCTTCATCGGAGGACTTTATACAAGCTGCAACGACTTCGCCCAAAACATCTTCCGGCTTCGGTTCGATGCTCAACATGATCGAGTAGTTATCATGTGAAAGACGAAACGAGTGCGGGCGCGATGAGTCTTGAATCTCCTGCTCGCGGATGCCCGCTACGATGCGATTGAATTGACGCTTATGACCATCCACTGTTCCAACTGCGCGACGCGCCTACAACTTGACGACACGAAAATCCCTGCGCGCCGGTTCACCATCAAGTGCCCGAAGTGCCAGACTCCCATCAGCGCGCAGCCGCCCGCGTACACCACGCAAGTTTCCGGCGGGCACGCGATGAGCTGCAACGGTGACGGGCGCGAAGCACATGAGCCTTCGCGGTTCGAGACGGCGACACCTGCGCCTGTTTATGAAGTTGATAACGGGAAGACAACCGAACCGGCGGGCAACAGCGGCAGCAATGATGGCGGCGGCGCGGCAACCTCCGAGACAAGCGAACTGGTGCGCTTGCTCGCGGCTTTATTGCAACGCGGCGTGCCCGCGCAAGAGACCCAACGCAACTCTTCGCGTCTCGCATGGGAACGCCGCCGCGCGCTTGTCTGCGTCGCCGGAAACTTGCGCGAAGCCGTAGCGGGTTCTTTAGCGGAACACGATTACCAGACGTTCGTCGCAGATGATCTCACGCAGGCGCTCGAGCGAATGCGTGAGGAACGTATGCACGTGGTGATTCTCGACCCGGATTTCGATCCGGTCGAGCAGGGCGCGGCCTTTATTAGCCGGGAGGTGAGCGTGTTGCGTCCGGCGGAGAGACGCCGTTTGTTCTTCGTCCGCCTGCACGCTTCGGCGCGCACGGGCGACACACACGCCGCCTTTATCCACAATGTCAATCTGGTCGTCAATCCGGCGGACATCGAAAAACTTCCGCGCGCGATGGAACGCGCCATGCGCGATTACAATGATCTTTATAGCGAGTTCCATCGCGCCATCAACGTCGCCGCGATATAGCGCGAATCATTGGTCATTTCTTAAACATAAAGCCGGTTAACTCAAATGAGTTAACCGGCTTTATGTTTATCACTTTAAGAAAACGGTGCGTGAATCCGAATGCGCTTCAGGCGCGTTTGAGATTACGCGCGGCCTGCGTTTTCGGCGTCGCGTCAGTTGTAACGGATTCGCCTTTAGCTGTTTCTTTGTTAGCCCTATCGCCGCCCTGCGTTTTTTCGACGCGCGCCGTGATGCGCCGGTCAAGGTCGGCGATCTGTTCGGGCGTCAGGCGATAGATGTTCGGCTGGCTGTGGTAAAGCTTTGCGCCGGTGACGATGTCCGCCGTCTTGAACCCTAAGCCTTCGGCTTTGGCGATCAATTCCTGAACAGTCATCGGCGGCGGCACGAGGCTCAGCGGCGAAGGCTTTTCTTCGAGCGTTTCGGGAACGGCCTGCGGGCGCGGCGCAGTCATCGGCAGATCGTTTCCGGCTTCGCGCGTCATATGATCCAGAAAATCTTTGAACGTCACTTCGCCCGTCATCTCAAAGCCGACTTCAAACGCCTGGCTGTTGCTCTTGACGATCTGAAAGACGCGCGTGATTTCGCCTTCGCGTTCCTGCAAGGAAACTTCAACCATGATGTCAACGAAATATTCGAGGCCGCTCGCCGTCATCGGCAGCACGCGCCCGATCTCGTTGTCTTCCTTCGCCTCTTTGCCCTTGGCCGGAATCTGGTCAACGATCACGACGGATTTGCCGCTTTCTATGCACAGCTTGCGCAGCACGTTCTGCAACACCATTTGATCCGCCGCAAGTTCTTCGGCGTTCGGCTGCGCCAGATGGTCATTCGTGCGTTCGCGCACCGCCGAGACCATCTCGCTATGCTTCGCGCTGAAATACGACGCCCACGAATCGAGCGCGAAGCAGCCGTAGTTCTGCTCGCGTCCTTCGCCCGTCAAAGCCCACTCGATGAAATCCGGCAACTCATCCGGGTGTTCGATTTCGAGGCCGTCGAAAAGAGTTCCGACGCCTTTTAAGAGACGCGACTTGCGTTCCACGTCGAAGATGCAGAGGCGGCCTAAGCCTGCTTCGGCCATGCTGCGTATGAAATGGCTTTTGCCGACGCCTGCGCCGCCGCGCACAGCCATCACCAGCCGCTGCTGTCTGGGACGACGGCTCAGCGGATTGATTTTCGGTTTCGTTGGAGTGGTATTCATAACTTTTCACCTCGCTCGTCAAAGCAAATTTTAGGGGGCGCAAACCTCGCGTGTCACAAAAACAAAAAGGAGTGTAACACGTTTGGGACGAAAGTAAAACAAAATTTCACAGATGAAACACAATGGAAAGTGAAACGCAACGGAAAGTTTTGACCTGACACTTTCTCGGTTTTGACGGGCGTTCTAAACGTAAGCCGGGTCTGGTTCGGCGTTCAGCGTACTGAGGCGGTCGAGGATCACGCCTTCGCGTAGCGCCCAATCACAGGTGCGTAAGCGGTTGATGCCGAGAGCGCGCATTGCGCCTTCGAGGATTTGGCCGCCCGCGACGACGATCTCCGAACGCTGCGGACTGATGCCGCGCACGTTGCGCCGCTCCGTGCCATCCATACGCGCGATGCGTTCGTTGAACTGCTCAAGCTTACTCAACACGATCTCCGCGCCGGACTCCTGCGCATCTCTCGGTTTCGCGTTTGGGTCGCGCAAACGTAGCACCTCGCCGATGGAGATAATCGAGCCGGATGTGCCGGTCGCTTCCTGCCAGCTAAGGCGGCGCAACTCGCGCGCGGGATGTTCGAGCACATTGCTGATCTCATCCCTAATGTCGCGCAACTCTTTCGGCTTGACCGGGTCTGAAAAAATAAATTTCTCGGTGAGACCGACTGCGCCGAGCTTGACGGAAAAGAGCGCGACGGGCGTTTTATCCCGCACCAGCGAAAACTCCGTCGAGCCGCCGCCGATGTCTATGTTGATGAGCGACACTGCACGCTTCGCGCAATTCGTGGCGGCGGCAACGCCGATCAATCGCGCCTCTTCGATACCGTTGAGAACTTCGACGCGCACGCCCGTTTGTCGCTCGATCTCGAAAACAAATTCGGCAGCGTTGTCCGCTTCACGCACGGAAGCGGTAGCGATGGCGACAAGACTGTGTGCCTCGTGCGCTTCGGCAATCAAGCGAAAGCGTTTGATACATTCGGCGGCGCGCGTAATGGCGGCGGGCGCGAGATGTCCGTCGCGCAAGGTGTCGTGGCCGAGACGCACGGCCTCTTTTTCGCGTGCGAGCATGATGAAATTGTCATCTGCTTTCGCGTCCATGACGACAAGCTTGATCGAGTTGGAACCGATATCAATCGCGGCAATTCTCAATGTTAAATCATTCCTTTCGCGCGTCCGCAGATTACTCGCAAGTGTCTAGCGTCTAGCATTATCCATCCACTGCTGCCTTTTACCATAAGGGATACACTGCTGGCTGGCTGGGTTGTCTTAGGCGCTAACCGATCAACTTTCACATACGTTTGTGATAGCGACTTTTCATGTTTCACGGGTGTGCGCCATTAAGCTCCTTACACCGATTTGTCAGGCGGCAATAATTGCTTAGCTGAGACTTGACGAACGGCAATGTATGCTCTGCGATCAGCGCAGCACCGGCTTCAGTCGGATGACCGTCGCCTTTAATAATATACTTATCCGGATCGCTACTCATCCGCTGCCTCAAGATATCCGACGGGTCGGAGAAGGGAACGCCGAGGCCGGAAAATAGTGGCTCCGCATCAGCCATAAATGCTTCCGTCGGCTCTAATGAGTCCGCATAAGGCGGGGTATGGCAGCCTGTCGTGGCGATAAGTAAACGTACATTTCGTTCCTCACACCATGTAGCAAGGCGCTGGAAAAGCGCCTTGCCGAGCGCCCTCCCGTGCCGGGCACTTTCAACGCTGCGCTCAGAACCGGGCCTCGGTGATACGGATATTTGCGTCGGGCTAAACCCCTTTTTTGAAATGAGCACGGCTTGGTTGCGCGCTAGTTGCACTAAGTGCGAGTGTTCCAGCAGCCACTGGTATCCATGCAGGCCGTTCACTAAAACTTTTAATCTGTTACTTGGCATGACTGCGCGGGTAAGCCTGGCGTCCGGGAGGCTGAAATTCCATAGCGGACTTCGCAGCGCCCTGCCCACGTCATCAGTATTGAGAAACACCAAAATGATGTCAGGTGCGATCTCTTCACCAAAATCTTCAACAAAGGCTACGTAATCACCTGCCCCCCAACCGCCTACGGCGGCGTTAAGCAAAGAAAACACCCCGCGACCGTATTCCTTATCGAGACTCGTCTGTAAAAGGTTCACATACGTGTCTCTCTGATCCAGTAGATACCCGAAAGTATAAGAATCTCCTAACACCAGTACTTTAACTGAAGCCTTCGGCGCAGGCGCTCGCAGGTGAGGTGCGGTAAAGCTGTAATGTACTACGCGCGCCCCGTATTGATGTCGCGCTCCTCCTGCCGATTTATTAACAATGAGTCCGCGTTCAGTCTGCTCGCCCCACGAGCCGCTGAGGTCTTGAGGCTTTAACGCTGAAACAATGAGTTCCGCGAAGAGCAGGGAAACCGTCAGCGAAATGCACAGCAGTAGAATCTTTTGAGCCAGTTTCTTCATCAGGCTGATTTGAATGAACGCCTGACAAATGTTTATGAAGCGGCGGCGCTTTGGACTGACGGCGCAGCGATATTTGTGTCGCCGGAATCCGAATTCGCGGCGGCTTCGTCGGCGTCTATGATGCGTGCGACGGCGCGGCGCAAATCGGCTGCGACGCGCCGCACGCCGCGCGAGGCGTCAACGGTGCGGAAGCCGTATTCGCCGCCCATGCGGTCAAACTCCGCGAGCATACGTTGCTGGTAAGCGATGAAGCTATCGTAGAAATCTTCGCCGAGGTTCATATCCATCCCGGACTCCCAGTAATCAAAACCGCGCCCGGACGAAAGCACGCGCGGCACGAGTTCTTCGGCAGAGCGTATGCGCAGATAAAAGACTGCGTCGGGAACGAGCGCGATGCCATAGATGGCGCGCATCCATGCCGGGTCAGCGCCGCGCACAATAGCACGCGCTATCGCCGAATAAATGTAGCGATCCGTCAGTACGATAAAGCCCGCGCGCAAGGCGGGCAGCATCTGGTTTTGTAAGCGATCCGCAAAGTCCGTCGCGTAGAAAAGTTGCATCGTGAGGCGGCCTAAGGTGTGTCCCTGCTTGGCTTCTTTGATGCCGCGTCCGGCGAGTTCGGAGCGCGTCATGCCGGTATCAAGGACGGCATGACCGCGCGATTCGAGCCACGCGCGCAGCAGCGCGGTCTGCGTCGAACGCCCGACGCCGTCCGTGCCTTCGATGACGATCAGCTTGCCGCTGTATTGCTCTAGCTCCACGCCGGGCAGCGGCGTGCCGTAAAAGCTTATCTGTTTCATTGCGCCTCCGCCGCTTTTCCGTTGGCCGTCTTTTCGTTTAAGTGACTCATCACGATGGCGCGCATTTCGCGCTGCTGCTTTTCAATCGAGCGCTTCGCGTCAATCGTCGTCAACCCGAATTCCCCAACCATGCGATCATACTCTTCCAGTATTCCGCCCTGAAAAATCTTGAAGCTCTCTTCCTCTTCGTCAGCCCATTCCATATCCATGCCCGCTTCGTAATATTTCAATTGCGGCCTGCCGGAGAGAATGCGTTCAATCGCCACATCCAGCGGCGCGCGAAAGAAAAAGGCGACGGTCGGTTTGACCGCGAAGTTATAGACTTCGCGCACCCACGCGCGGTCGCAGCCGCGTGTCACGTCGCGCGCGAAAGCCGTGTAGATATAGCGATCCGCGAGCACGATAGCGCCTGCTTTGAGCGGCGGAATAATGTCGCGTTCGGTGCGATCTGCGAAGTCTGTGGCGTGCAGCAGAGAAAAGGTGGCGGGCGTGAACAGTTTGCGTTTCTTGGCGCGGCGCGTCGTTTCTTTCACCAGCGGCGAAGAGTTCCATTCGGAGAAGAAGACCGGATAGCCTTCCGCTTTCAGCCACTGATAAAGCAGAAGCAACTGCGTTGATTTGCCGCTTCCGTCCGTGCCTTCGACCACAAACAGCTTGCCCGGAAAACTGTGATGTCCGTAGGTAATCATAGCGTTCAAATATACCAGACTCGTTTTACAGACACGTAACATTCCTGTAAAGCGAGGGCGTTTATTGATTTACAATGAAGCACGTTTGCCGCTCCGTTATGAACAGGCGCGCGGTTTGTGCTAAAAGCTTACTGCGCAAACGTGAGATGATTGGGCACGAGGGCGAACAACGAATTTCAAGGAGAGTGTAGCATGAAGGTTCGAAATATGATGACCGCCGACGTGAAAACCTGCGGCGTCGAAGACGATCTGGCGCGGGCGGCGACGATCATGTGGGAACGCGACTGCGGTTCGGTTCCGGTTGTGGATGCGACCGGAAAAATCGTCGGGATGCTGACGGATAGAGATATCTGTATGGCGGTGGCATTCAAAGCTCGTGCGGCCTCCGCGATAAAGGCCGGTGAAATAATTTCGGGCGACGTTTATGCGTGCCACGCGGACGACAACGCGAAGGCCGCGCTCGATCTCATGCAACGCTACAAGCTGCGGCGGCTTCCCGTGATCGGCGACGGCGGCGTGCTGCAAGGCATTTTGTCAATCAACGATGTGATTCTTCATTCAAAGCGCGGCGACGACAAAAAGGCCAAACACGTTTCGCATAAAGACGTGATGGAAACGCTCAAAGCTCTCAGCGAACACCGCGCGCCCGCGAGCGATCAAGCGCAGGCGGACGAAACAAACTTAGAGGCGACCAATCTTTAACGAATCAATCGAAAGAATTTCTAGCGCGCTTAAACGTCGCTCCGGCATCGAACTGAAATGAAAACGCTTCTTTTACTGCGCCATGCGAAATCGAGTTGGGCTGATGCGGATCAGGCGGATTTCGACCGCCCGCTCAACGAGCGCGGCCAAAAGGCTGCGCCGCTCATCGGGCGTTTTATGCGCAAGCAGAAACTACACCCGGACTTGATTCTATCGTCTCCGGCGGAACGCGCCCGCCAAACCGCCGCGCTGGTCATCAAAGCGGCGAGTCTGGATTCTGTCGAACTACGCTACGACGCGCGCATCTATGAAGCGAGTGCCGCCCGCCTGCTCGAAATCATCGCGCAGATCGAAGAGCGCGCCAGCGAAGTCCTGCTCGTCGGCCACAACACCGGCATGGAAGATTTCGTGCGGCAACTCACCGGCGAATCCCGCCGGATGCCCACAGCGGCGCTCGCCCACATCACCCTCGACATAGAGAAATGGAGCAAAGCGCGCGAAGGAACCGGCACGCTCGATTGGCTCGTCAAACCGAAAAAACTATCGGACGGCTAAGCAATCAATTGGCAACGCGAAGGAAAGAGCATGAAGGGAATATAATTGAACGGGCGGTGCGAATGCTCTGTTATGCGCGGCAGGATTTTGAAATTTTAATTTAACCCTAACCAGCCACGCAAAGAGGCTTCCAGACTATTAGAATCCGTGTCGGACAATCTTCCGATAGCTTTCATAACCAAACCCTGTTGCACCGTATAGAGTCCGCGTTTGGCCGCAGACGGCACATTCAACCCGGCGGCGTTCCAATCCGCCAACACAAACTCACCCGCCATAAGAAATGATACTTTGCTGGTGACCGGCACGATAATAACATCCTGCGAAACATGAGAATCATTTACGACAATGGCGGGACGGACTTTCGCGCCTGACAGATTCGAGAAGGGATAACGCACCAGAATTACCTCATTTTTCGAGTAATTCGGCATAGACATCATCCTCTGAATTATCCCAAACCGAATCCAAAGAACTTTCGCTGGCATTCAACCAGAAGCCCGTTTCATCAACCAGCGGAGTAACCAGCACTTCCGTTCCTTCTGGAATCTCCACCTTTTCCAGCAACTCTATTTTCCCTTCACGCACGATTGCGCGGATATTATTTAGCATCTTCATACCTCATATATCAGAATATCGCAGGTTGATTTGTCAGCAAAGAAGCAAGCGGAGCAAAGCGCGCGAAGAAAGCGGCACGCTCGATTGGCTCGTCAAACCGAAAAAACTACCGGAAGGCTAAACATTCAAGGCTTGCGAACGGCGTGCTAATAATCAAGCGGCTGACAAGAGAGCCTTTCACTCCAGATAGCTTTTGATCTTGAGCTTCTTTTTACGCGATGAACCATTACGAATACGCACGTAAATTCAAATCCGCTATGAAACGATAGTCTCGCTGATTCTTCGAGATGAGTGGCGCATCAAAGACAAGGGCTGTCGAGGCGATTAAAGCATCCGCAATTAGCAGACCGTGACTTAAACGATATTGTCGTAATAATTCAACCGCCGTATCGGAGATCGGTTCGATTAGTTTGAGAATCTGAAATCGCCGTAGAAACTTCTCAACCTCCTGCAACTCTGTCTTATTCCGGCATCCGACGAAAAGCTCCATCTGCGTAACGACGCTCGTCGCCATTGAAGAATTTTGTTCTATCTCTTGCAAGCAGGCGACGGCTTCACTTACGCCGCGACCGGCATCAATCAAAATATCCGTATCAATGATGGTAAAATCAGCCACTTTACTTTACCCATTCGCGTTCACGCAGCCCGCGAACCCACGCGCTGCTATCCTGCAAATCTTCCCGGTCTCGCCACATACCGATAAAACTATCCTGAGCCGGATTGGATATTTCCGCTGTTTCTTCCTGCTGCGCGCGATTATAGCGAGCACGTAGAAACACGATGAAGTCCGCCACCTGCCGCTGGCCTTCGGGCGGCAACGAATTCAATTCGCGCAAAATCTCCTCGTCTGTCATAACTCCTCCACAAACATTTCCCATCTATAAAAATGTTAACTCCGACGCCCGCGCCCAAGCATCTTACTTACATTAGCGGAGATTTCTTAGAAGTCACGCTGTTGTGGGTTAGCTGTAGCATCTTGTTCAGTCCCAGGGTTGGTTTCATACGTTTTTAGATAAGGAGGCTGTATCGCTATGTATCTTGTTGATTCGACCATGTAGGCATTGTGAACTTTTTTATGTTTGTCGACGATAACGATCTTATCTGACCGCTTAAATTTAATTGTTGATAAGAACTCAGACACTTCATCGCCAATATACAATTTACTAAACCAATAATAGGCACTTTCTGAAGCAACAACGTAGTTGGAATCACCGTAAAATGTTATTGCGTCTTCTTCTTTGACAGACAACAATCGCGCGCAATCATTTAGCCCATCACCAACATAGTTTCTATTGCCATTAATATCATTGACGGGCAGGACATCTCCCATATTAATTCCTACTCTGATCCCTTTATATAATTCCCTCATCCCAGAGGATATGTAGAGTAAGTGATTCCGCAATGAAAGACCTAAAAATATTCCATACCCGCATACAGTAGGGTTCAAGATTATATATACGCCGTCACCTGTTGGAATAAACCCTAATAAAACGTCCTCGCGCTTTAGGAACTTAAGCGCAGACCAAAAGGCGAGGGATTTCGAGATGCATTCATTTATAGCTTCAACAGTGAACAATTGATATTCATTTGGAAGCGATGAGTATCCCACAACATCAATCAATATGATGTCCGTAGTAAATTTGATTGTTGGCTTTTCCATCTTAACTACTCGTTAGAAGATAGACACCGAA
The DNA here is from genome assembly GCA_046262295.1 of Pyrinomonadaceae bacterium. GTDB lineage: Bacteria > Acidobacteriota > Blastocatellia > Pyrinomonadales > Pyrinomonadaceae > JBHENC01. The sequence continues at coordinate 471,648 of JBHENC010000002.1, forward strand.
CGCGAGATAGCTGACAAACCATAAACTCAAGGCGCATATTCCCATGCTCGTCTTCGCCTTTGCAAGTACCTTGCACGCGCTTTATGCGTCCGCATTTCCTTTTGCGGAATCCTCATGTTCAAGTTGCTCTTTTGCTTTCAGTAATTCCTGACGGTGAGCTTCGCTGACGACGGGGTAGGCGGATTTGAGGGATTTGAGTTTGGCGGCGATGATGCCCGCGACGGCGACGCGGGTGAACCATTTGTGGTCGGCGGGGATGATGTGCCAGGGGGCGTCCTGTGTGCTGGTGTGGGAGAGCAGGTCTTCGTAGGCCGCCATGTAATCGTCCCAGCGGGCGCGTTCTTTAACGTCGCCGAGGGCGAATTTCCAATTCTTTTCGGGCGTGTCAATGCGCGCGAGGAAGCGGCGGCGTTGCTCTTTCTTCGAGACGTGCAGGAAAAATTTGATGACGTGTGTACCGTTGCGCGTAAGATGTTGCTCGAAGTTGTTGATGTCTTCAAAGCGTTGTTTCCAGATGCGCTTGTCTACCGCTTCGGGCGGAAGGCGTTGCGCGGCGAGCAGTTCGGGATGAACGCGGACGACGAGTGTTTCTTCGTAGTACGAGCGGTTGAAGATGCCTATGCGCCCGCGCTCCGGCAGGGCTTTCGCGGCGCGCCATAGATAATCGTGCGCGAGTTCTTCCGCCGACGGCTGCTTGAAGGAATAGACCTGACAGCCCTGCGGGTTGATGCCCGACATGACGTGCTTGATCGCGCTGTCTTTGCCCGCCGCATCCATCGCCTGAAAAACTACGAGCAGCGCATGAGCGCCTTCGGCATAGAGAACGTCCTGATATTCGGCGAGCCTTGCGACATCTTCGCGCAGTTTTACGCGCGCGTCTTCCTTGCCCTTAAACTTTCCCGTGAATGCCGGATCGTGGTCTTTGAGTTTGAGCCGTTTGTCGGGCGGCGCGATGAATTGTTCGTGATTCATAATGTCCTTTAGAAGTGTTCGGATTTTCTCTCTTGGTTGAAGCGGATAAACGGCGCTTAAGTATACGACGAGAATTATGCGCGCGGGCGACTTTCTCACTACCCGCCTTCTGCGTAATCTGCTAATCTTACACGCATCTAGATCAGCCACAATCCACGCGGGAATTACGGAAAACTCCAAAGCCGATGCCTTTCGACGAACAAGATAAAAAAACCAAGTCGCTTGCGACCATTGCCGTACACGGCGGCGCGCTACCGGAGATAGACGCTTTTCGCGCAGTCGTCGCGCCCGTCTATCATTCAACCATTTACGATTTCGAGAGCTTCGCCGAGATGCGCCGCTACGCGATGGGCGAACTGCCCGACAGCTATTTCTATTCGCGTTACGCCAATCCGACCGTCGCCGAAACCGAGCGTAAGATTGCCCAACTCGAAGGCGCGGAGAGTTGCATCGTCACATCGAGCGGCTCTGCGGCAATCTTCGCCGCGCTCGGCGCGTTGTGCGAAACGGGCGACGAAATCATCGCTTGCGAAACGATCTATGGCGGCACGATTCGCATCATCACAGACTTGCTTGGACGCTTCGGCGTGACGGCGCGCTTTATTTCCATCGAAGACATTGCGCGTCTGCCCGAACTTGCCAGCGAACGAACGCGCGTCTTCTGGTTCGAGACGCCGACCAATCCCGTCAACCGGATTATTGATCTCAATGTCGCGGTCAAAGCCGCGCGCGAAGCGAAATTATTTTCCATCGTTGATAACACATTTGCGACGCCCGTTCTGCAATGCCCGCTCGCGCACGGCGTGGACGCGGTCGTTCACAGCGGCACAAAATATTTCGGCGGCCACTCGGACGTGACAGCGGGCGCGGTCGTGGGCAATTCAGATTTCATTACGCGCGTGCGCCGTCTGGCGATGCTGACGGGCGCAAACCTCGATCCCGGCGCGGCTTATTTGCTGGCGCGCGGGATGAAAACGCTGGAGTTGCGCGTGCGCGCCGCCTGCCGCAACGCACAGGCGTTGGCGGAAGCTTTACGCGGGCACAAGAAAATCGCGCGCGTCTATTATCCGGGACTCGAAGAGAACCCGGATTACGATCTGGCGCAACGGCAGATGTGCGGCTTCGGCGGCATCGTCGCGGCGGATTTGGCGGGCGGCGAAGCGGAGATCGAGCGATTCTTCGACGGCCTGCGCCTTATCCGCAGCGCGACGAGCTTGGGCGGTGTCGAGACCATTGCGAGCTACCCGTTCTTTTCGTCGCATCACGGTTTCTCCGCCGCGCAACTTCAGGCCGCAGGCGTCTCCGCTTCAACCGTGCGCTTCGCCGTCGGCATCGAAGCGGCGGATGATCTTATCAATGACGTAATACGTGCGCTCGAAGAAGTTTAGAAGCCGCAGGTAGCACGGGTGCAAGAAATGGAAGCGGTAGCGAGTCGGCAACACCATTCCCATCTGCATGGCGGCGCGCACGCGCATCACACGCACGGGCGCGCGTCGCGTAATCGCCGCCGCTTGAGCGCGGTGCTGGCGCTGACCGCCGTTTACATGATCGTGGAGGCGTTGGGCGGTTGGTGGACGGGATCGCTCGCGTTGCTCGCGGACGCGGGGCATATGCTGGCGGATGTGGCGGCGCTCGCGCTCGCGCTTTTGGCCGTGTGGTTCGGGGCGCGTCCCGCCACGCCGCAGAAGACCTTTGGCTACTACCGTCTGGAAATCCTCGCCGCGCTCATAAACGGCGTCGCGCTCGTCGTCATCTCGCTCTTTATCTTCTACGAAGCTTACGCGCGTTGGGCTGCGCCGCCTGAAATCAATAGCGGCTTGATGACGCTCGTTGCCGTTGGCGGACTCATCATCAATGTCGCGTGCGCGTGGCTGCTGCACGCGGATCACGAAGAAGACTTAAATATGCACGGCGCGTGGCTGCATATCATGGGCGACGTGCTCGGCTCCGTCGGCGCGATCATCGCGGGCGTGTTGATGAGCGTTTACGGCTGGTACGCCGCAGACCCCGCTTTCAGCGTCGTCATCAGTTTGCTCATCGTGTGGAGTTCGTGGAATCTGATACGCGAGTCAACCAATATTTTGCTCGAAGGCACGCCCGCACACATCAATCTCGCGGCGGTTGAAGACGCGATTCTCCAAACCGAAGGCGTCACAGACGTTCACGATCTGCACGTCTGGACGATCACTTCCGGGCGCGAAGCCTTGAGCGCGCACGTTATTCTCGCCGAAACGATTTCGCAGCCGGAACTACTGAAAGAGTTGCGCGCCAAACTACACGAACGCTTCGGCGTTGACCACCTGACGATTCAAATGGAAACATCCGACTTCGAGGATGAAACCGTTCACTTCTGCCACGCGGGTACGGCTTGCTTTCGCTCGGCACGGGACTGAAAGCGAGATGCTTGACAACATGGAACGCGCGTTGATTCGCTTCGGAGCGTGAAGCATGGCGCTTTCAAGTTAAAAGTTTAAGCAAGATGATTCGCAGTCTCATTGATTCATGGCAACAATCGAATTAGCTTACGGACGCGGCGCGCTCGCCTTCGAGTATGACGAAGCGCGTTTCCGTGTGTTGCAACCTTCCGCCAACGATACGCCGCGTCCGCTTTCGGATGCGGAGATCATCGCGGCGATGGACGCGCCGATTGCTTCGCCGCCACTTGAAGAGATCGTCCAGCCGGGCGAAACGGTGCTGATCGTCGTTTCCGACGCGACGCGCGCCAACGCGAGCGGGCAGATCGTCAATCTGCTGGTGCGCCGTCTTGTGCAGAACGGCATAGCGCCGCATGACATCAAGATTATCTTCGCCACAGGCATTCATCGCGCCGTCACGCCCGCAGAGAAACGCGAGTTGCTGACCCCTTTTGTTTTTCAGCGAATCACGACGCTCGACCACGATGCTTATGATGAATCACAGCTTGCGCATTTTGATGAAACGGCAAGCGGCGCGCTCGTCGAACTCAACCGCGCGCTTCACGAGCACGATCATATAATTCTCACGGGCGGCATCAGTTTTCATTACTTCGCGGGTTTTACGGGCGGGCGCAAATCCATCTGTCCCGGCCTCGCTTCCGCAGAGACGATTGCCGCGACGCACGCTCTCGCATTTGATTTTGAAAAAGGCGGACGACGTGACGGCGTGGGCTGCGCAGTGTTGGACGGCAACGCCGTGCATGAAGAATGCGAGCGCATCGCCGCGTTGATTAAGCCGTCGTTTCTCGTCAACACCGTGACGGATGAACGCGGATTATGCTGCAAGATTTACGCAGGAGATTGGCGCAGCGCGCACCGGCAAGGCTGCGCGGATTACCTGCGCGAGCATTCGTTGGAGATTGAGGAGAAGCGCGCGCTTGTGATGGCGAGTTGCGGCGGCGCACCCTTTGACATCAATTTGATTCAAGCGCACAAGACGCTGTTGATGGCGGCGCGCGCGTGTAACGAAGGCGGCGCGATTATTCTTCTGGCGGAATGCGCGGACGGTTTAGGGCGCGCTGATTTTTTGAAATGGTTCGCGGCGGAGAACTCACGCGCGCTCGAAAATAGTTTGCGCGAGCGTTATGAAGTGAACGGTCAAACCGCTTGGTCTTTGCTCGCTAAAGCTGAGGCCTTCGAGGTGTATCTTGTTTCGAGTTTGCCGGACGACGTTGTGCGACAAATGCGCATGATTCCTGCGCGCAGTTTAGAGGAAGCGTTGGCGCAGGTGAACCGCAGCGACGGCAGCGGATACCTCCTGCCACGCGGCGCGACGTTCCTGCCAGTCCTCGTTTAAGCGTGCGTGGAAAGATTCTCTGCACGATCTTCGTTGATCCGGCACGGCACGCGGCACTACAATGATCTTCAAGGCATCGGCGATTCTAAAAATTCAAAGCTTGCGAGACGATGTGAACCTTATGAGAAAATTTATCACTGTATTATGCGCGACGCTGCTCGTGTCGTTTGCTTCAATCGAAAACTTTGCGCAGGGGACAGCCGCTGCGCCTTCAAACAACGCGGCGGCGAACGCGGCGCAGAGCGCTGAAGAAAAGCGCGTGCCGCTGGCGGAGCAATCTGTCGCGCCGGATGTCGCGGGACGCGCGGCGCTCGCCGGAAAACTGCGCACCGCAAGCACGGCGCTCGCGGGCACTTCGGATGCGCCCATCAGAATCGCGCGCGTCGTCATTGAAAATCGCAGCCCGAATTTTTACACATACGTTTCCGGCTGGGCGACGTTCTACGATGCGGAAGGCGTGCGCTGCGGCGAAGGCCTGTTCAAACTGGACGCGCTCGCGCCGAACGAATCTGCCGAAACCGATATGCCCGGACTTCGCCTGACCTGCACGCCCACGACATGGCGCATCGCCGCGACGAATTTATTGACGCGCACAACCGACACTGCCAAACCGAACGAGCCTACCGCCTCCGGCCTTGCAGCGATGCCACAATCTTCCGCGTCTACGACAAGCGCGACGGCGGAAACGACGCCGACAACCGTCGCGCCGACTGTCGCATTACCGTCGCTGATGATTAGCATCAACGGCAAGACGCTGCCGCTTCAGTTGGATAATCCTGTTGAGATCAAGGTCGGCAGAGAGCGCGTGAAGATCGTCGTCAGCGCCGCGCCTTAAAAAGTTGTCGCGTGGCTTGATTCAGTCAGGTTCGCGCGGGCTTGATTTCAAATTGCGTGCGGCCTAGCATAGAGTTGCAACGCAGATTCCTTCCCGATAATTATCAGGCCGTTACGAAAGAAAAGGAGAACTGAGATGGCCGACGAACAAAAGAACAAAAAATGCGCGCACCCGAGTTGCAGTTGCGAGGCTGCGCCCGACAGCAAATATTGCGGCGAGTACTGCGCGAATGCGCGCGACCTGACCGAGATCGGCTGCGGCTGCGAACACCCGCCGTGCCGTTGAGACTTAATCATTCAAGCCGCGCCTCCTGTTCGTAAGTGTAAAATTATTTGCGCGATGCTTAAACCGAGCGGTGACGCGGCGATGAACTCCCGCGTCGCCGCTTTTCGTTAAAGACTTTTTGGAGCCGGACATCGAGAGACAAAAAGCATGGCAAGCATGGTTGAAAATATTGTCGCGGGAACAAAGCGCGCGCTCACGCCCGCTTCGGATGCGCTCGTGTTGGAGCGTTTGCGCGAGATTGTCGGCGCGGAACACGTCCTCGTTGACCCGACGCGCGTAGAGCCTTACGCGCAGGATGCCGTTAAGGAAAAGTTTCCGCCAGAAGCGGTTGTGCTGCCGCAGAGCGCCGCAGAGATTTCCGCGATTCTGCGGCTCGCCAACGAAAAGCGTTTCCCTGTGACGGCGCGCGGCGGCGGCGTCGGCTACACGGGCGGCGCAGTGCCCATCGAAGGCGGCATCGTCATCGGCACGGATCGCATGAACCGCATCAAAGAAATCAACGTCGCAGACCTTTACATGGTGACGGAGCCGGGCGTGACGACCTACGCGCTGCAACAGGCGGCGGAAGCCGTAGGGCTTTTTTATCCGCCCGATCCGGCCTCTTACAAAGACTCTTTTATCGGCGGCAACATTGCGGAGAACGCAGGCGGAATGCGTTGCGCGAAATACGGCGTGACGAAACATTATGTGCTCGGCCTTGAAGTCGTGACGCCGACGGGCGAGATTATCAAGACGGGCGGGCGCACGACGAAGAACGTCGTCGGCTTCGATTTGACGGGTTTGCTGTGCGGCTCGGAGGGAATGCTCGGCATCATCACGGAAGCGACGCTCCGGCTGATACCATTGCCGGAAGCGACGCGAACCGTTCGTGCGACATTTCACTCGATGCGTGAGGCGTGCGCGTGCGTGCCCGCTTTTACGAGTGCGCGCGTTGTGCCGGTCGCGTGCGAAGTGCTGGATCGCAATTCGATTGACGCGGTTGAATCCGAATATGCTTTCGGCATCGCAACGGATGCTGGCGCGCTTTTACTTATCGCGGTGGACGGATCAACCGAAGAGGTTGAAAGACAGGCGCGCATCGTCGAGCAGGTTGTGAAAGACGGCGGCGGCTATGATGTGGTGCGCGCCGAGACGCGCGAAGAGGAAGATCGTTTGTGGGATGTGCGGCGCGCGATTTCGCCCGCGATTAAAAAGTACGGCACGCTGAAATTCAACGAAGATGTCGTCGTGCCGCGTTCGCGCGTGCCGGAACTCGTCGAGCGCGTCGTCGAGATTGCACGCCGCCATGAAACCTTCGTCGTCAATTTCGGGCACGCGGGCGACGGCAATATTCATATCAACTTTATGTGCGACCGTGAAGACGAAGAATCCGTCCGGCGCGGACGCGCCTGCGTAAAAGAAACCTTCGCCGTCGCCGTCGAACTCGGCGGCACGATCAGCGGCGAGCACGGCATCGGCTACGTCAAAGCTCCGTATCTCGAAATGGCGATTACGGCGGCGACCATCGAAACGATGAAGCAGGTCAAACGCGCGCTCGATCCTTCAGGTATACTCAATCCCGGAAAAGTCTTCGTGTGAGACGGCGATGACGGATTGGCGCTTGAAGAAGGCCGCCGTAGATTCAGCATCCTGATGATTGAAACGCTTTTAGAGCTGCAACGCCTGAAACAATTGGATCGCACCGGCTGGACGCTACGCGGCCAAACGGCGGGAGCGGAATCTGTCGCCGCGCACACTTACGGCGTCTGCGTCGTGGCGATGCTGCTTGCGGACGAACTTGTGCGGCGCGGCGCGACGGTAAACGTCGAAAGAGTGTTGCGGCTGGCGCTGGTGCATGATTGGGCGGAGGCGCGGTTGGGCGATATGCCGCGCACGGGCAGCCTTTATTTTGGAGGCGACGCGCGACGCGATGCCGAACGCGCGGCCTTCGACGACATCGTTAAAAGTCTCGGCACGGCGAATGAAAAGTTTTACGGCGAGTTGCATGAGGACTACGAGACGCGCGCGAGTCTGGAGGCGCGTCTGGTCAAGGCGGCGGACGTGATTGATCTGCTTTTGCAAGCCTTAACTTTTGAACGCGCGGGCGTGCGCGGACTCGATGAGTTCTGGGAAAACGTCGCGGAGCGGAATTTGCTACTTGAAGGCGCGGCACAAGATTTAGTCGGCGAGATACTGCGTGAGTTAGCCGTCGCTCACGCGAAAGCCGTCGCTGCGGGCTGAAAACTCGCGCGTGTTCATCGTTCAAGCAACGAAATGAGGGCGCGCGCAATCAGAATAAGTTCGGGAAAACCGGGAATCCACGTTTGATGCAAACCGCTTTAGTCGCTCCCGCTTGTTTGCTCTCGTTCGCATAAAGTGAAACCAATCGCCGCTATGAAAATCTATCTGTTACGTTTTGATGATGAGCGGTGGCTCTTTTATTCGGAAGAGCGCGAGGCGATTGACGCTGAGAAAGAACCGCGTGCCCCGCGTCGCGGACTGCGTGGCTTGATTGAAAGAAAACAGAAAAATTTGCAGGCGATGCTGACGGAATCCGAAAGCGGCGTTGGTTTGCATATGCGCCGCCTGTGGGAATGGCTGCATGAGCGCACGCACCCGGACGAAGCGTTGCTCAGAAGATTGCGCAACATTTCTGCGCCGACGATTCATTATCCTTTGACGCTGACGGAAGAAGCCGCACGCGCTCTCTGGACGCATTATCTGAAGAACCGCTTTCGTCGCCATCTGCTGTGGCTTATCATTAACGCAACGGTCGTGCCCGTCACCTTATTGTTAACGCCGCTGCCCGGTCCGAACCTGATCGGCTACTGGTTCGTTTATCGCGCCGTTTGCCATTTGCTTGCGCTCTACGGTTTGCGTCGCGCCGGACGCGAGCAGCCCGCGACGCAGTTTCTTTCGACGAGTGCGCTCGATGCCTGCGTCGGAATTGACGAAGAGCAGGCCGCGCAACTCGCCGCAGGCTTCGGACTAAAGCATCTCGATTCCTTTATCAAACGCGCAACCAACAAGCGCAACACTCTCCTTGCGGCGTCTTGAAAGAGCCGTCCCTCGCTGAACGCACACCGCGCAAAATAGCCTGCGCTTCCCGGAAATCTTCGCATACGGCACACGGCGTGCGTTGACAACGGGCGGAACGCTTTGTTAGTTTTCTTTGTTTTATATGTCCACACAGGGGATCGGACCGCGCGCCGCTGTTTTGCGGCGGCTATTTTTATAGATGCTTAATTCAAGATTAACCCGCAGTGTTGTCGCCACCTCGTCAGTTCGCTCTACAATTCTTTTTGTCTTTGCGCTCGGCTTCGTTGTGCTAGGCGGCAGCGGGTGTGTCAAGAAGACCATCGGCGTGCCGCTGTTGCTGACGCCGCTTGCGGAAGCGAAGACGGCGGAGTTGGAAGCGCAGATCAACCGTCTGGCCTCCGTGCGTTCGATTAAAGGCAAGGTTGACATACAGTTTCAAGATACCTCTTTCGCCGAATCGGGAATTGCGGAAAAGTATCGCACGGCGGACGGGATGGTGATTCTGCAACGTCCCAACCAGATTTATCTGGCGATTCAAACGCCTTTCGTCGGGAAGGATTTGGCCGAGATGACTTCCGACGGCGAACGCTTTCGCGTCGCCGTGCTTGCGCCCTTTTCCGGCGGCGAGAAGTACAGAAGTTTTCTGCGCGGCACGAATAACGCCGTTTACGCCATGCCGAAAATGGACGGCGCAATGGCTACGGCTAAGAAAAACGGAAAGAATCTGGCGATGACGGAAGAGCGTGCCGTCAGCGTGCTTGCCAACTTGCGCCCGCAACATTTTACGGATGCGCTGTTAATCGTGCCGATTCTGCCGCACGCCGAATCGCGGCTCGTTTACGCGCAGAGCGAAATTTATCAGGAAGAGCGGGACACGCGCCCTGACAAAAGAAACGCGCGTGTTGTGCGCGGCTATTATCTGCTTGACGAATTATCGCCGGGCGATGCGGGAACAGCGCGGCTCGTGCGCCGTTTCTGGTTTGATCGCGTCGGCGGTATTCGCCTTGCGCGCCTGCAAACATTCGATGCGAGCGGTGTGCTGACGACCGACGTGAGTTTCTCCGACGCGAAACAGTTTGGCGAAGGCGGGCGCGTCACGCTTCCCGCGCGCGTCGAAGTGACGCGCCCGCAGGAACACTACAAATTGAGTATCGGTTACCAATCACCCGAAGCGGTTGTGCTCGACCAAGCGTACAAGCCGCAGACGTTCCTTTTAGAGAACAGTTCCAATCTGCGCGAAGTTGATCTCGACACACGCCGCAGCAAACAGGAAGCGAGCAGCAAGTAAGCATCATGCGCGACGGCTGGTTGGTGAAGGCGATTCATGGCAGCCCGCGCAAAGTCTTCGCGCCGTACTTCTAATCCAATGGATAGCCTTGTCATCTCTAACATCCGCCAGCGCCCGTTGCGTTCACTTGTGAGCGTGCTCGGTGTTGCGCTCGGCGTTGCGCTGGTGATGCTGTTTACGGGATTGGCGCGCGGGATGTCGAACGATTTGCAGCGCCGCTCGGCCAACGTGCGCGCCGAAATTACTTTCACGCGACAAGGCTCGGCCGCGATGATGACGAGCGCGACGGCCAATGTCAGCACGCAGTATGTCGCCAAGATCAAAGCGATTGAGGGCGTCGCAGAGGCCGTGCCGGTGCTGGTGGATGTGACGACCGGCAAAGGCGGTCTGGGTTTCGAGCGTCTGGAAGGATTGGACTGGGATTCGTTCGCCGCGATGAACGGCATCGGCATCGTGCGCGGACGCGCGCCGCAGGCGGCGGACGAAATAGTGATTGATGAAACGCGCGCGCGCAATTATCGCCTCGATGTCGGAAGCGTCGTGCCGCTCTTCGGCAATCAGCCGTATCGCGTGGCGGGCGTCTTTGCGCCCGAATCCGGCGCGCGTATCAAGATGACTTTGAGTGCGTTGCAGGACGCCATCGGCACACCCGGCAAATGCACTTTCATACTCGTCAAGTGTCACCACCCGGAAGACCAACTCGAAGTCGCGCGCCGGATAGAGGCGGCGCTGCCCGGCAATAAAATTCAACTGACGCGCGATATCACGGCGACCGTCGAAAAGAGCATTCCGTATCTGGGCGTCTTCCTGCGCACGCTCGTCGTGCTTTCGGCCATCGTCAGCACGCTCGTCATCATGCTGGCGATGTACACGACCATCACGGAGCGCACGCGCGAGATTGGCATTTTGAAAGCAATGGGCGCGTCGCGCGGCTACATCATCGGCGTCATCGAAAAGGAAGCCATCGTCATTAGTTTGATCGGCCTCGTCTTCGGTTTCGCTCTTTCGCTTGCGGCGGGCTATTTGATTCATAGCCTTTACGGTCTGTTCTTCGAGTACGGCTGGGCGTGGGCGCTGGCGGCGGCTGTGATCGGTCTGGCGGGCGGTGCTCTGGGCGCCCTGTATCCGGCGATGCGCGCGGCGAATTTAGACCCTGTGCAGGCACTCGCACATGAGTGAAAAATTTTTGTTTGTGACCGGCAATTGCAAGGAGACGGCTGGCGAGCTTCGTTGTTGTTTGTGCGGTTCGCGGTCTTGCTAATGAGAACAATTCTAAAAGCTGAGAATCTTGCGAAAGTTTATCGTGTGGGTAGCATGGACGTGCCTGCGTTGCGCGGCGTGTCGCTGGATATAGAGGAAGGCGAATTTCTGGCAATCATGGGGCCTTCGGGGTGCGGCAAATCAACTTTGCTGCATTTGCTCGGCGGACTTTTAACGCCGACGCGCGGGCGCATCATCGTTGACGAAGAAGATTTGACCGCCGCTTCGGACGCTGGACGCACGGAGATTCGCCGCCGCAAAATCGGCTTCGTATTTCAACGCTTCAATTTGTTTCCGACGTTGACGGCGGAAGGCAATCTGCGGCTCGCCGAACGCATACACGGCGGCAACGGCGCGAACGATCCCGAACGCCGCCGCGAAGTTCTGCGACTCCTGAAGCTCGAAGACAAGCTGCATCACAAGCCGCTGGAGCTTTCCGGGGGCGAGCAGCAGCGTGTCGCCTTAGCACGCGCCATCGTCACGCGCCCCGCCATAATTCTCGCCGACGAGCCGACCGGAAATCTCGATTCCGATAACTCCGCCATCGTGCTCAATATGTTTCAGGAGCTTAATTATCGCTTCAATCAAACCATCGTGATGATTACGCATAATCCTGAAGCAGCCGCGATGTGTCGCCGCATCGTGCAGATGCGCGACGGCGAAATCGTGCCGCCGCACGGCAACGTGCAGATGTAGAAAATGCGTCAGGTGACGTAAAATTGTTTCGCTTCGAGCGCGGCTTGAACACCTTGCGTCCAAACTTTCGTTTATGATTTTTCGCACACTGAAAAATATTTTCTTCTGGGGCTATGCGCGCAACACTTGGCAATACGACGTGTTGTGCGTGTTGATTCTGTGTTTTATCTTTCTGACGCCGCGAAATTGGTTCGGTCACGGCGAACTTATGTCGCGCGCCGGGCATCTCAATTCGGTTGCCCCAACGCGGCTTTTGATTGGCGCTGAAACGCTTTCGGCGCAGCCGGATAACACGGAGATTGAACAGCGCGCGCGGCAATTGACGAATCGCCCGCAATTGAGAATTAAGAATCAACAGCCGATTAAAGACGCGGGCGGCAAGACAATTGCATTCGAGGTTGAAATACAGTAATCATTCGGTATAATCGCCCCGATTTAAGGGGATGAGGCTGTTAAAAGTTTTTGAAGGAGATTGTATGAAGAGATTAGTTACCCTCGGCCTCGCCATCGCACTTTTAATTCCCGCCGTCACCGGCATCGCGCCCCGCAGCGCCAATGTTCAGGCGCAGGGCGCGGGACTCGTCAGCTCCATCCTGAATCGCATCGAGCAGAACCAGCGCAGCCTGCGCAGCTTGCGCGCCGGTATCAGCATGGAAAAATTCAATGCACAACTCGGCGAAAACGATAAGCGTCAGGGCCTCGTGCGCTATGTTCCGGCGAAGGGGCGCAGCGCCAATGTGCGTGTTGACTGGCAGCGCCCGGATGAAACGCTGGCCGTTTTGAACGGGCAATATACGCTCTACATTCCGCGCAAGAATATGGCTTACGTCGGCAATGCGCGCTCGAATAAAAACAAAGTCGGCGGCATCTTCGAGTTAATGAACCTTTCAGGCGCAGAGATCAGGTCGCGGTATCAATATGAATATCTAGGGGGCGAAACGCTGTGGGGCGGCGTTCGCACGGATCATTTCAAGTTTACGCCGAAGGGCGCGGCGAATTACAAATATGCTGAAGCCTGGGCGGACGCGAGCGGCATGATTGTGCAAACCAAAGTCATCGAGCGGAATGACGATACGACCACCGTGCGGCTGACCAACATCGAAAAGAACGCGCGCGTTTCGTCGGATGATTTTCGTCTTAACTTGCCGGGCGACGTGAAAAAAGTTAAAGGCTAAGCGCGATTTGTGTAAGCTTTTGTGAAGACGCGAGGCTCCGGCCTAAAAACCGGAGCCTCTGTTTTTTTGGCCTTCAACTTGCAGGAATCGCTTTCGCTTCTTGCCTTCGCGCCCGTCGTTGGCTATTCTTTCAAATCTTTGCTTTACCCAGAACGCCAATTACGCCGTTTCAATTTCAGCGCGGATATGTTCGTTTCACGAAATGCAGAAAAGTAGATTCATCAAGCAGAAATTCCGCGAGGCGAGTTTTATCACGCGCGCGCTTCTTTCCACGCAGCATCCGGTGCTCGCGCATATTATCCCGATGCGCCGCTGCAATCTGGCCTGCGCCTATTGCAACGAGTACGACAAGGTCTCCGAGCCTGTGCCGCTTGATGAAATGAAGCGGCGGCTGGACAAACTCGCGGAGCTTGGCACGTCCGTCGTGACCATCTCCGGCGGCGAGCCTTTGATGCACCCGCAGCTGGACGAAATCATCCGGCGCATACGCTCGCACGGTATGATTGCCGGTCTTATCTCCAACGGCTACTACATGACGCCCGCGCGCATCAAGCGTTTGAATGACGCCGGACTCGAATATTTGCAGATTAGTATTGACAACGTCGCGCCGGACGCGGTGTCGAAAAAGAGTCTGAAGTTGTTGGAGAAAAAGCTGCGCTGGCTCGCCGAGAACGCGGAGTTTCACATTAACATCAACAGCGTGATTGGCGGCGGCATAGAGACTCCCGAAGACGCGCTGGTGATCGCGCAGCACGCTGTCGAACTCGGCTTTTCAACCACCGTCGGCGTCATCCACGACAACGACGGAACTTTGAAGCCACTCTCCGAAAAAGAGCGAAACATTTTTCAGGAAGTCAAAAAGCTCGGCAACAAAGACCACGCGCGCCTTAACTGGTTTCAAGACAATATCGCCGAAGGCAAGCCTTACGAATGGCGCTGCCGCGCCGGTGCGCGCTATCTTTACATCTGCGAAGAGGGACTCGTCCACTGGTGTTCGCAGCAGCGCGGCTATCCGGGCATTCCGCTCGCAGACTACACGATGAAAGATTTCACGCGCGAGTACAACACGGAGAAGTGGTGTGCTCCGACGTGTACGCTGCAATGCGTTCATCAAGTCGGCATTCTCGACAATTGGCGCGACCCGCAAAAACTTCTGCCCGGCGATAGCGGCAACGCTAACCAAACTCAAGGTTCCGTCAATCAACAGGTATTGCGCGCAGATTAATGTGGCGTGCCGGATAATTAAACTTGTAAATCTCCTCATAGGTGTAACCATGATGGCTACCTCGCGCTGCAAAGCGATTCGGAGTCTTACCACCTTTTCCTTTTCCACTGCTCTTGCTCTACTTCTTGTTACGTCCCACATTTGCACAGCGCAACAAATAACCGCTACGCCCGTAGAAAATAACTTTCACAACGAGCCTGACAAATCAATTGTGCTGAATGTTACGGTAACAAACGAGCGCGGCCATTTCATTGCGGGATTAGGTAAGGCTAACTTTACTCTTTACGATGGTAAAGCCCCGCAAGAGTTTACGTTCCTGGGGCGCAAAGATGTTCCTGTCAGCGTCAATATTCTTCTCGATATATCAGGATCAATCAATGAAGATCGGAGCATGAAGAAGGTCGGTTTCATTAAAGATGCACTAAGTGCGTTTATAAAGGCGAGTAACAGTAGCAACGAATATTTTCTAACGGTCTTTAGTAGTACAGCTCAGGTCATCGGCGGCGCACATACTGCGGAAACCGTCTTGGCCGATGCGGACAAAATTCTTTCAGCTAGATTTCACGGCCAAACAGCTTTTTATGATGCTTGTTTTACGGGGATCGAGCAGGTCATGCGCGGCGTACATTCCAAGCGAGTTGTTTTTGTTATTAGTGACGGAGAAGATAATCGCTCGCAACACAAATTCAAAGATGTGCTCCGCTTGCTGAAGGATACAAATGTAATATTGTATGCAGTTAATGTCGTCAGTGATGGGAACAAAAAATATCCTTTAGCTGAAGAAGGTCACCACCATTTGCAAGAACTTGCCAGAGCAAGCGGCGGCATAGTTTACATACCGACAAAGATAGAAGATATAAACCTGATGGCCGAATATATTGCGGAAGAACTACGCAAGCAGTACGCGCTATCTTTCAATCCGGCGCGCGATGCGAACGGTAAAGAGTGGCATCGCTTGGAAGTTAAAGCAACTCTGCCTCCCGAAAGCCACCTCAAAGTTAAGCGTACCGTAGTGCGTACCCGTGAAGGATACTTTGGAAGGCGAATCGTTCCTTATTTCCATATAGCTTGTACAGACTAAATTACCCCGCCGTCAGCACCACGCACTTCGTCCTGCTGCACCATTCCGGCCTCAAGCAGTATGCGCTCGCCGATGCGAACCAAAAAAGTTCTGTCAGCCACCCGATGCTACGCGCTGAATAGTTCGCCGGAATTCAAACCTCTCAAACTTCTTAACGAGCAAACTACTTTAAGGTTCCTTGCACGCGGACGCGCGCCGTATCGCATTGCGCGGCGGGTTGTTTCTGTGCGCAACTCGCGCCTTCCAGAAATCTTTTATATTCGCGCGCGGCTTCTTCCGGGCGTTTCAGCTTTTCTAAAGCGGCGGCGATACGAAAGGGAAGTTCGTCGTCGGGTTCGCCCATCTTCTCGGCGGTGCGGTATTCCGCGAGTGATTCCCGCCATTGCTCGTTGGCGGCAAGCTCGTCGGCGAGCAGTTTGCGCGTGTGCGCGTTGTCCGGTTCCGATTGCAGCACGATGCGAAATTCGCTGATGGCTTCTTCGTGTTGTCTGCGCAAACGAGCTTGATAGGCGCGCATCAAGTGAGCATCGGCGCTCGTGTAGTCTCTGTAAAAATAGAAAGCGATGAGCGAGAGCGCGACAACTAAATATGCAAGCGGCAGTGTATATCGCCAACGAATAGACGGAATGACCCGCTTACTCAAATGAGAAATTCCATTGTTGATTCGGGCTGTCGCTGCTGCTTGCGATCTTTGTTGACGGGGAAACAAGAGGCGGGCGGCAATGTAAAGCGGCAATAATACGAGCGGAAGAAAAAGCGTGCCGAGCGTAAAGCCTGCCACAGCATAAAAGGGAAATCGTTGTCGTCGTGCATCGGCAAGCACGAGCGCGGAAACAACCGCCGCGAGCGCAAGCAAGGCGAGGCGCAGCAGGTCTACCAACTCGCCGAGCGATATTTGATGCGGCAACAAACTCAAGATTCAACGCTCGCGGAAACCCGTCTGACGACTACTTAATTCCTACTGCTGGCGCACATCGCTGCCGATTCTGTGTAATTTGATAGAGCTTGAAAGTCCTAAACCGGAGAGCCTGCCCGCCATCAATACCAGCACTTCATCCTGCTGCACCATTCCCGCTTCGAGCAGTGTGCGCTCGCCGATGCGAATCAAATCTTCGGTGCGCTCGCATGGCGGATGCAGCACGGATTCGACGCCCCACACGAGCGAGAGTTCGTTCTGCACATCTTTGGACGGCGTCAGCGCGATGATGCGTTGCGCGGGCCGAAGCGTCGAGAGCCTATGCGCCATCAGTCCCGATTCGGTGAAGACGACGATGGTGCGCGCGCTCATCTCTTCGGCGGCGAAGGCGGCGGCTTCCGAAAGCGCGCGGCTGAAACTGCCGGATTGTTTGCCGAGCCAGATACCGCGCGCGTGCGTTGCGCCGGGGCGTCCGGCTTCCGCCGATTCGATAATGCGCGCCATCGTCGCAACCGTCGGCACGGGATATTGTCCAATCGCCGTTTCGTTCGAGAGCATCACGGTGTCCGAGCCGTCCCAGACGGCGTTCGCCACATCGGTTGATTCGGCGCGCGTCGGGCGCGGGTTGCTGACCATTGACTGCAACATCTGCGTCGCCGTAATAACGAGTTTGCCCGCGATGTTGGCCTGCTCGATGATACGCTTTTGATAAACGGGAACGAGTTCGACGCTGGTTTCAACTCCCAAATCGCCGCGCGCGACCATCAGCCCGTCGGCGGCCTCGATTATCTCATCCAGATGGTCAATCGCTTCGGCCTTCTCGATCTTGGCGATGAGCGGAGCGCGCCCGCCCGCCGCTTTGATGAGCGCCTGCGCTTCCGTGCAATCTTCGGCGCGCCGCACGAAAGAGAGCGCAATGTAGTCCGCGCCCTGCCGCACAGCCCATTGCAGATCGCGGCGGTCTTTGTCCGTCAAAGATGGAATCGGCAATTGCACGCCCGGCAAGTTGATGCCTTTACGCTCACCGAGCACGCCGCCGTTGATGACGCGGCAGACCACATCCGTCTCGGTCGTGCGTTCGACGTGAAGCTCTATCGCGCCGTCGTCGAGCAAGAGCCGCGCGCCCGCTCTGACGTCGCGCGCCATGCCCGCGTAGTTGGTCGAGACTTCGTGCGCGTCGCCGCCGACGGAGCGTGTGGTGATGGTAAACAGGCCGTTGGTTTCAAGCTGCACGGGCTGGCCGTTTTTGAGCACGCCGGTTCTGATCTTCGGCCCCGATAGGTCTACGAGTACCGTCAGCGGACGCTTCATTGTTTCCGCAGCGGCACGCGCTCTTTTAATATTCTCGGCGTGCTCGTCCTGCGTGCCGTGCGACATATTGATGCGAACGCCGCTTGTTCCCGCCGCGATCAACGCTTCAAGCACTACGGGTTCGCGCGACGCAGGCCCCAGCGTCGCAAGGATTTTAGCTCTTCTCACAATGACTCCAGATTTAATGTAACGGATTCGGATACGTAACGACTAAGCTTACCACTAGATACAGAAGCGTTCATTATTACTCGCCGCAAAATATGTTCATATAGCTATTTCGCCCGCCGTGAGTGCATCGCGTTTGCGCAGATACGACATCACGGTGGCAACGAAGGTTGAGTGCGACCACGTTAAAGGCGAGACGGAGAGCGGCGCGCCCGTGTACGGATTGACCTGTTCGGCGAGCACGCCCGAAGGCAACGCGCGCGCGACAACCCATTCGAGGATTTCCAACGCCTCGCGTAATTCTGCAATCGTGCGTGCCCGCGCGATACGATAATCCGCCAGCCATAATGTGCAGATGAACCAAGGATTGCCGGGCACTTCTTTTACAGTTGTTGCAATATGTTCGCGGCTTCTTGCGGCGGCGTTGGCGGCGGCATCGTGCATATAGCCGTCCGCTTCGTAACGCGCGACGCCGCCCACCTTCGTCTGCGCCCATAAAGTCTCTTTCACCGCGCGCATCGTTTCTTCCACCATGACATCATCGGGCGCGAACGCCCCGAAGTAAAAGATGCCGAAGAGCGAAGCGTCAACGGTCGCATCAATCTGATAGCCGCCGTCCGCCTGCGGCATCAGCGAGCGAGCGAAGCGGCGCAACTCCGTGCGGTACAGATGAGCGCGCATCGCATCGCGGACTTCAGTTGCAGCTTGCTCGTAAACTTGTGCGCGGTCTATTTCGCCGAAGAGCGTGGCGAATTTGGCGGCGGCGCGCAAGCCGCCGACCACCGTCGCGCAGGTAAAAGTATGAACGCCGCGCCGGTCTTCCCACAAATTCCATGAAGGCGAGGGTAACTTCGTTTCTTCATCGCGGAAGCGCACGAGAAAATCGGCGGCGCGCGTAATCAGCGGGTGATAAAGTTTATTGGCAAACTCTATGTCGTGAAATTTATCGTAGTGATGCCAGAGCGCCCACAGCACGAGCGCGGTTTCGTCTTCCTGTATCGGCACGAGGCGCGTTTTCGTGCGCGCGTCCCATGCGGCGTGCCAGCCGGAAGCAACCGAACCATCCGCATTATACTTCTGCGAAAAATAGCCTTCCGGCGAAATGATGCGCCCGCACAGATCGAAGAACGAACGGGAGAGATGCGAGTAGCCCGCGAGGTCTAGCGCGTGTGCGACAAGCGCGCCGTCGCGCGGCCACAAATAGCTGTAATGGTCTGTCGCCCGCAATGTCACATCGGAATCATTGGCCGCGATAATCGCGCCGCCGTTATCTACCTGCGTGCGCACGACGAGCAAGGATCGTTTGAACAGATCAACGATTGCCGTAGACAGATCGCCGAAGTTCGTTTCATTCTTGTTGACCCATGCGCGCCAGTAGTAGCGCGTGCGTTCGAGCAGCGCGCGTGGGCGGCGTTCGCGCGCGAGATTGTTGAGTGTGGCGACCTCATCATAAGTTGTGCCGACGGCGATCCAGTAAAACATCTCGGCGGACGCTTGCGGCGCGATGAAGAGAGTTTGTCCGATGGTCGAATCAACGGAGCCTTCGGTAATCGCGCCTTCGGCTAATACGCCGTCTTCGGCATCGCGCCATGTCCCTTCCTGTCCGCGAAAGGCTTTGCGTCCCGTCGCAAAAGTTTCGACGCCTTCGGGCGCGTCGGTCGAGATGAGAAAGTAGCGTTGCCCTTTGTAGTGAATGATGGCGCGCGTGTCCGGGTCGAAGTAAGCCGTATCGCCGACTTCCGTTTCTGAGATGTAGAAATCCTGATGAAAGAAGAGACGGACTTCGCGCCGTGCGTTGCTCAAGTTGCGCACGCGCAGATGCCGCACGAAGATGTTCTCATTAAGATCAACGGCATCGCTCAATATTATCTCGACGCGCAAGCGAGTATTTGTGAGACGCACTTCGGTGACGAGCGTATCCGGTTCATAGCGCAGGCTGCGCGTCCACTCTGTTTGATGAACCCACGAAAACAGGCCGTCAATCCATACGCCGAAGCGAAACGGGTGGCCTTCGGAATGGTTCTCTTTGCCTATGTAGGGAAAGTATATGTCGCGGATTTGATAGCAATCGTCAAAGGCGACGAGTAGCGAGCCGTTACCGACGGGAATGTCGCGTGGCATCTTTGGGCTGGACGTGTGCGGCGCGATTTGGCGGTATCGCTGAACTCTGAAATCGTCGCCGCTTGGGATCGTTAATGTGAAACGGCGGTTAGCGCACCGGCAGTGCTCGTATCGCTTGGCGCGGTGGCCTGTTTGCTGCCGCCATTTGCGGCAAGTGCTGTTTGGACGACGCGCTCAAGCTCTGCGGGCATCTCCGCGCCGTAACTGATAAAGCGTTTGACGAGCCGCCCGTCGCGGTTGAAAACATACGTCTGCGGAATGCTATCGTCGTCGGAAAGATAAAGG
This sequence comes from Pyrinomonadaceae bacterium, assembly GCA_046262295.1. GTDB lineage: Bacteria > Acidobacteriota > Blastocatellia > Pyrinomonadales > Pyrinomonadaceae > JBHENC01. The sequence continues at coordinate 492,052 of JBHENC010000002.1, forward strand.
TCAACCATCTCTTGATCTGGAAAACCGAGCGTGTAAGTGATGCCGAACTCTTTGACGAACTCCGGCACTTTGTCGCGGTCATCTGCGCCGCCGACGTTCAATCCGACGACGCGCAAGCCCTGTCCGGCGTACTGCTTTTGAAGTTTGACGAGATGCGGCGCTTCTTCGCGGCACGGCGGACACCATGTCGCGTAGAAATCGAGCACGACGACTTGCCCCGAATAGTTCGCAAGTTTACGGCGGCTGTTATCGAGCAGCGTCCAGCCGTAGGGCGGGCGGCTAAATTCGGCGGTGGCGGTTGTCGCACGTGTGGCGGGCGGTAAAGGAAAAGTTGTGCGCGGGGCAGACGCGCCGACGGGCGTGCTTCCGGCCTGAAGGTTCGATGAACCGCTGCCGTCACACGCCGCCGTCACGATTAGCATTGATAGCAAGACGAGTGTCAGCTTGAGCGTCCGGCGCGTTCTAATTTTGGGTGAAACGGTCATCGCTTGCAGAGCGGTCGAGCGCGTTCGGCGTTTCGATGTGTTCGATAGACGAAGCGTTTTCGATGGGGACGCGGTATTCTTCGTCAGCCCACCGGCCGAAATCTATCATCTTGCAGCGTTCGGAACAGAATGTTCCTTTGGGTTCGTCGTGCCAGCTTGTTGGTTTACCGCAGGTCGGACATTTCATAGTTCTTGGGATGCTTTAGGCCAATGCTTCGCGCCGTTTTATCAGAATCTTCCGGTCAACGAAATCAATGATACCTTCGCGGCGCATTGCATTCAAGCGCACGGTCACGCTTTCGCGTGTCGAGCCGACGATGGACGCGATTTCGCGGTGCGGCAGCGGCAGGTCAATCAGCACGCCGCCCGTGTTCGTCACACCGTATTGCTCGGATAATTCGATGAGCAGTTTTTCGAGCCGCGCCGGAATCGCGTCCAGCGCAAAAGCCTCGACGCGGCGTTCGGCGTGGGCTAGACGTTGACCGAGAAGGCGGAAGGTGTAATCATAAAGCTCTTGGTGTTCGGCCATCCCCCCTTGAAATTCTTCCACAGGAATACGCAGCAGCCGCGAATTTTCGTAAGCGACGGCACATTTTTCGCGCGTCCCCGCACCGTAAAGCGCCGATTCCCCGAAGAGCGCGCCGGTCGGCAGAATATCTATCACGGCTTCGCGCCCGGTCAGCTTTTCGATGCGGCACAATTTGACGCGGCCACGCGCGATCACATAGAGCGCATCCGCCGTGTCGCCTGCTTTGTAAATAAAGCGGCGGCGGCGTATGTCAACGGCTGTTGAAGCCTTAGCGAGGCGTGCCAGCAGTTGTTCGCTCAGCCCGGTGGCGAAATGGAGTGGGCCGATAATATCGGCGCGATTTTGCGTGGTTAGGTCGCACGCGCGTTTTCGGTGTGGCTGTGACATGGGGGATATACCTCTTTTTTGGTGGCGTAAAGCGGAATTATGGTGAAGGTTCGCGTCGTGTTAAGAACGTGTTAAGAAATGGATAAGCTTGCGAGGCATTCGCTTTAACAGAAGCGTACTATGACGCATCTCTTCGAGTAGTCCGTCGGCAGATTTGAAAGAATTAATTTGGGCGAGCTTTCAAGTGAAAGCGCAAGGCCATCGAAGAAAAAGCACTTTAACATGAAGGCGCATCGCGCGCAAGAAAACTTTGCAGCCTTAAAGATCAATCTATGATAGGAAAATTCAACGTCTTACTGGTTGACGACGACCCCGACAAACGCGCACTGCTCGCCGTCGCGCTCGAGATGGACGGTTATCATGTCCATACCGCCAATGACGGCGAAGCGGGGCTTGCGGCAGTCGAATCTTATCAGCCGGATTTGATTATCACCGACGTGATGATGCCGAAGATGGACGGCTACGATCTGGCGCGGCGCGTGCGCGCCAATCCGCTGACCCGTTTTATTCCGATCATCATTCAGACCGCTGCGCGCAATGATGCGCAAGACCAGCGACGCGGTGCAGAGGTCGGCGCGCTCGGCTACATCACAGACCCGACAGACCTCGATCTACTCTTGGCGCGCGCCCGCACGCTGCTCGATTTCAAAAGTTATCTGGACACAGTCGAAGAAGCCGCACACACGGATCACCTGACGGGACTCGCCAATCGTCGCCGCTTCGAGCGCCAGTTGGATCGTGAAGTCGCCCGTGCCCTCCGCTATGATAGGCCGTTCTGTCTGCTGCTGCTCGATATAGATTTCTTCAAGAATGTTAACGACACTTACGGCCATGACGCGGGCGATGAAGCGATACGGCAACTGGCAAAAGTGTTGCAGGCCGGAACGCGCGGCATTGATACGGCAGCGCGCATCGGCGGCGAAGAGTTTGCCATAATCCTTACGGAGACGGAGTTTGAAGGCGGCTGCGAGGTTGCAGAGCGTTTGCGGGTTGCGATCAAGGCCGCCGAGATTCCACTCGTCGGGCATATCACGGCGAGCTTCGGCGTTGCGGAATTTCCCCTCTTAGCGCAAACGGTGCGCGAGCTGATGTCCGTCACCGATGCCGCGTTGTATGAAGCCAAACGGCAGGGACGCGACCGCATCATGCACGCTGCCGAATCCGGTGCGAACTCTCCGCCCGCGCTCGACGTAGTACAGTGAAAGGAGCGAAGGGTGAAACGGTTCGGCTGAGTTTTAGAGTTTAATCTTTCGGGTATGATGCGCGTATCCTCGCGCATCCGAAATTCTCTTTATCAGCATCTTCATTCTTAAATTGCTATGGCGGATTACAGAGACAAGTTGGACGAGTGGCAGCGTGCGGCGCGGCGCAAGGCGCGCGAGTTGGACGAAAAGTACAACATCAAAGAGCGCGTCGAAGATAGCGCGCGCGTGGCACAGGATGCCGCCAAACGCGGAGCCGAAAGTTTTAACGACAGCGCGACGCGCGCGCGCACGGAAGCCGGGCGGCTTGACGACGAGTACGAACTGCGCGAGCGCGCCCGCCGTGCCGCAGAAGACGCGAGCCGTGCCGCGCGTGAAGCCGGAGACGCATTTCGCAAAGCCGCCGGTGTTGCCGGAGAACGCGCAGGCGAAGTCTTCGATGAAGCGAAGACTTATTATGACCGCGCGGCGCAGTTCGCAGACATGGGCGCGCGTCTGACAAGCGCCTCCATCGCTTCCACCAATGGGCTCTTGAAGGCGCGCGCGTGGATCAAAGCTAATCCCAAACGCGCGGCGCTCGTCACCGTCTCGCTGGTCACAGGCGTTCGTCTTGGCGCAGCTTTTCCCGGCATAGACGCCGTGCTCTTAGGCGCGCACCCGCACTGGCTGACGCATTCCGCCCTGCCCGTTTACGGCCTGCGAAAAGCGAGCGAGAAATTCGACGCCTACCTGCGCGAGCAGGAGAGTTTAATCGGCAGCGGTAAGCTCTCCGAAGCGGAAGCAAAGCGCGCGGAGTTTGAGCGTAAAATCGTGCGCTATGTCGGCGCGCCTCTGCTCGGCGCATTTAGCTGCGCGGCGGGCGCAACGATGTGGGCGCAGATTTTTCAACCCGGCAGAATCACGGGCGCACCTATTAGCTGGCTGCTCGGCGGCAATCCCTTCCTCGACGGCGTGTGGCTCTTTGCCAACGGCGTGATCTGTTTTCAGCAGGGCTATAAATTTTTCATGATGGCGCTCGCCGACCAGCAAGATGTTGTGCGATTGGTGCGGGAAATCAAAGGCTTGCTACCGGCGGCGCAAACGGCGTAAGAGCAACGCCGAAGTGAAATTATTGTAGAGGATTCCTTGCCGGACAAAACAAAAACGGCGAGGCTCGCCTGATCCGCTATGCCTGCCGCTTCCTACCTTACCCGTTTTATTGAAAGTCAATAAATACCCAATCGCGTTCATCTTCCAGAAAAATAATTTCTGTGGCACGCAGCGTGCTATATAAATTATCGGCAAGCACGGAGTAAGCAATTAAAGCCGTGACCCCGCCGCCATCACTTCTCTGAGCGCCGCCTGCCGCGTCGCCAGCCGCCCGCCGAGCATCCCAACCAACTAATCATATCTAACGAAGCCCGCGCCAAATGCGGGCTTCTCGCCTTTTATACGCCTTTTTTTAGAGATTACGCGGATAATTACATCGCCTCATCGTCTTCGCTTAATCTCTAAGACAATTCACAGCGAACTGCAGAGAGTTATGATGACGGGCAAGTTAAGACAAACTTTGTCAGTCTGAAGTGACAAGTATTGATTCTTTCGCGCGGGCAATCACCCGCCGCGCTCTAAACCGAAGCCATGAGATTCTCGATCATCATACCGGCATATAATGAGGAACATTTTCTTCCAAGACTTCTCGATTCCGTCGAAGTCGCCCGTGCCACGTACACGCGCGGGCGCGAGGCTGTTGAAATCATTGTTGCCGACAACTCTTCAACGGATAAAACAGCGGAACTAGCCGCGTCGCGCGGTTGCCGCGTCGTGCGTGTGGAGAAGAGGATCATTGCTGCAACGCGCAACGGTGGAGCACGCGCCGCGCGCGGCGAAATCCTATGCTTCATTGACGCCGACTCGCAAATTCATCCACAAACTTTTAACGAGATTGATAAAGCGTTGGCAGGCGGTCGCGTTATCGGCGGTGCGACGGGATTAAGGCTTGAGCGTAAATCAATCGGGATACTTTTAGCCTATTGTATGGTCGTGCCGGGTGTCTGGCTGACAGGAGTGGATGCTGGCGTGGTCTTTTGTCGCCGTGAGGATTTCGCGGCGGTGGGTGGATACGACGAGAGCCGCCTGTATGCTGAAGATGTTATGTTTCTGTTAGCTCTACGGCGAAGAGGAAAGGTGAAAGGGCAAAGTCTCGCCCGTTTAAGGAACGTCAAAGCTCTGGGTTCGACGCGGAAGTTCGATGAGTTCGGTGAATGGCATTACTTCTCTATGATAAGTCGCGCGGGATGGGGATTGCTGACAGGAAAGATTTGTGACCGCGAACTGGCGGATAATTACTGGTACAACCCGCGACGATAGAAAATTGAATACATAATCCTCATTGACTCGCGGCTACGTTTGGCATAGAAGCGTCGTGCTCAACTCGGCATCGAGACCATGTTCGCCAATCGCATAGCGATGGGACGCGGGCTGGTTGCGCCCCGTTTCATGTGGGTGTGGTACGCCAACACGATTCTTCGCAGACTTTTCTGACTTCGCCGCGAGAGTTAAGTCAGGTGCTTCGTAGCTAGCTGGAATTCTTTCCTGAAAAGGTGCTGTTCGGCACTGACGCTTATCCTTTGACGACAAGCGTCGGCTGGGAAGAGATCGGCTGGATTACTGCGAAGAGTGCGCGGCAAGCCCTCGCGCTGGCGCTCACCGGGATGATGGACGACCGCGAAATCACACGTCAGCGAGCCGTCGAATTAGCGAGAATGGTGATGCGTGAGAATGCCATGAAACTGTACGGGCTGAAAAACCGGTAGTGGTTTGACTGAAATCTTAGAGCAACCTTCATCGTCGCCTCCATTTCAAACCGAACCACTACGCCAAAACCCTTTCAGACAGCGCCTACTGATTCGTGTTGCCGTTCGTGTTCGAGTTGCTCTGCTTTTTGTGGCGCTTGTGGAACGGATTGAAATGATGCTTGTGCTTTGTGCCGCTCTTCTTGGGGCTTTCGGTGGTTGTCGTTGAAGTCGTCTCTACGGCCTTCGTTGTTTTGGTATGCTTCGCCATCTTCGCAGCCAAAACTTCCTGTCAGGTGATTGTTATCGGGAAGGGCATAAAGGAGAGTATGAAGATGAGCAGCGTCAGGAGGGCGATCAATGCGCGCCCGCGCCCGAGCGTGTGCTCTTCATCAATTACCTGCGGATGGCGCACGCGCAGCAGGACGGCGAGGATCACCGCATAGAGAAATCCGCTCGGACTTCTGTGCCATGCCCAGCCGAGCGCGGCGAGCGTGCAAACGATGAGGAATGTTGCGCGTCCGAGCCATTTGTGGGCGCGCGTGCCGAACAGCGCGTAGACCGCGTGGCCGCCGTCGAGCTGGCTGACGGGCAGCAGATTCAGGCTGGTCACGAGCAGACCGATCCACGCGGCGAAGTAGAAAGGATTCGGCGCAATGTTCGCCAGATTGCGTAAGCCAAGCGCGTGTGCGATTAAATGAAACAGCAGCGGGTCGTTGAAAATTATCTGCTCGCCGATGATTGGCGGGGCGGCGTGCGCGGTCAGGAGTCCGGCGAAAGCGATTGGCAGCAGCGCGAGGAAGCCTGCGATGGGGCCTGCGACGCCGATATCGAAAAGCGCGCGACGTGATGGAATGGCCGATCTGATTTTAATGAACGCGCCGAAGGTTCCCGCGAGCAGAAGCGGCGGTGCGGGAATAAAAAAAGGCAGCGTCACGTCAACGCCGTAGCGCCTGCACGCGATGTAGTGTCCGGCCTCGTGCGACGCGAGAATAAAGAGAAGCGCGAAAGCGAAGGCCGTGCCCTGCGCGATGGTCTGCGGCTCCGTCAATGCCTGCGCGATAATCGCTCCCGTCAGTCGTAGATAATATTCTGGAACGTAAGTAATGTAATCAAGCCATGATGCGCCGAAGGCACGCATCGCAGGCTCCGGCAGATTTGCGTTAAGCGCGTTGGTGATGCCCGCGAGGGTTGTCGTCAGCAGTGTGAGAAAAAGAAACGCGGCGTGGCGTCGCCATTCGCGTGCCGACGGGCGTTGCGTGGCCGGTCGCCCTTTGCGCTGCACGGTTGATTCGGGCGCGGGCGCATCAACAAACGGCGGAATTACTTCAATTGATTCTGACACGTCGGATTACTTCGGGGACTTGCGAAGGCGGGCGCACAATGTTGCTACCGGAATTTAGCGTGCAATGCAAAGCTAAGAGGAATTAGCCACAGATACACAGAGGCACAGAGAGTAATAAAAGGTTAAGACAGAATTCACGGCTCTTTCATATCTATTTGCTCTGTGCCGCTCCGGTCTCTGTGGCAAGTTCTATTAGGCGCTCTTAGTATTCGGCATCGGGCAGCCGCTCGGCGTGAGCGTCTGTTTCCGGCGAACCGGCATCGTCTTCACCGTCGAAGCCGTGCGCCTGTAATTCTTTGCCGGGCTTGAAGCGGACGGTTTTGCCGGACGGAATCGCCACCTCTTCGCCTGTGCGCGGATTGCGCCCGACGCCGCGTTTGCGCGGTTTGACGACAAAGACGCCAAAGCCACGCAGTTCGATGCGTTCGCCGCGCGCCAGCGCTTGCTTCATCGAACGAAAGAGAGCTTCGACGGCTTGCTCGGCTTTCATCTTCGGAACGCCCGTGCGGTCTGCGATGCGGTTGACGATGTCCAGTTTAATCACAGTGCTGTTCGTCCTTAATTGGGGAATAAGATGTTGCTTGATTCGGTCGAAGGCTTTTGTATGCGCTTAGCGGCAGCGGCCAATTCTGCTAAACGATGATAGAGACGGGCGGCAAACGCTGTCAAGCGAAAGAGTCAAGAATTTGGAGTCAGGAGTCAAGAGTCAAAGATCAAAAGGCGGAGGCCACGCTTTCTCTTGCCGACCTGATTCCCCCGACTCTCGACTTCCGACTCTTGACTTTCGTATGCCTTCGTTGACAAAGCGCGCGCGGCACGGCTAACCTCAATGTTTCCGAAAACACGTGATGTGTGAAAGCAACCGAGAGTTTCGAGAGCTTGTTAGATTAAAGAATGTTCTTCAAACGAAAAGTGCAACGCGCGTTGCCGTTCGGCGGCGTCAGCATCGCAGATGATCCGGGTATCGAGATAGAGCGTCCGCACGCTTCGGCACGCGCGCACCTCTGGAGCGAGATACGGCTCTTAGTGCGCGATCTGATTTTCGCTTTGATGTTTGCACTGCTGATCGGCGTCTTCGCCGTGCAGCCCGTCAAGGTCGAAGGCACTTCGATGCTGCCGCGCCTGCACGACGGCGAACGGATTCTCGTCAACAAGCTGGTTTATTACGGTCTGCCGCATCTGGCGCGCGGCGACGTGGTCGTTTTCTGGTATCCGAACAATCCGTCGCAGAGCTACGTCAAGCGTGTGATCGGTCTGCCCGGCGAAATCGTCGAAGTGCGCGGCGGACGCATCTTTATCAACGGTCAGGAATTGCTTGAGCCGTATCTGGACACGCAGCTCGATTTGTCGCACAGAACCCAGCGGCCTGTGCTCGTCAAAGAGCATTACTATTTCGTGATGGGCGACAACCGGGATAATTCGAGCGACTCGCGCATCTGGGGACTCGTCCCCGAAAAATATATTTACGGCAAGGCGCTGTTTCGCTTCTGGCCGCTCGCAGACTGGGGCGTGCTCTCGCACGATCCCGATTACAACATCGCGCCGCCGCGATCCAACTACAACGCGGAAACGCCGGAACACTCCGGCACGGATGACGAGCCGTAAATCTTTTGCGGCGGAGAGCGTGCGCGCATGAGCAAGTCGAGCAGGCGCGTGAAGTATTTGTTATGAGCAATGCGTTACGTTTATTAGCGATGATGTTTTACGCACCGGCGCGTGCGATGAGCGAAGTGCGCGAACGCGCGCCGCTGATCTACGCGTTGCTGTTAGCGTTGGCGGCGGAAAGTTTGTACGGCCTTTACACGCAGTGGCCTTTCTTCGGCGGCGACGCGCTGTCAAACGGGCGCGCTCCTTTAATTGTCTTTGCCGTCGTCGTGCAGACGGCGATGTTGCTCTTCTTCACCGCGCTCGCGTTTGTGCCGATCATTATCTTCGTCGCCAACGCCTTCGAGCGGCGCGCGAGTTTCAGAGTCGCACTGCAACAGGACTACGCGGCCATCGCTTCGACTGTCTTCTACGCGGCGGCGGCCACCAACTTAATCGGGTTGCCGCTCGCTTTTCTTTCAAGAGCGATCCGGCTCGACGCCAGTTTCGCGGGCTGGTATCTACGGCTTCTCGCGCAATCGCAACGCGATATGCCCGATTCGCCTTTGCTTGCGAGCAGCGCCCGCCTCGCCGATCCGCGCGTGCTGTCGGCGAGTTTCTTTCAGTTGTTGCTACTGCCGATTCTGTTTTTGTTGCTAATGGTCGGCGTGCGCGAGGCGTTTCGTTTTTCATACGCGCGGGCAGCGGCGGTTGTCCTCCTTAGCGGCTGTCTGTTTCTCATCGCCACGAGTTTGCTGACGACGGTGTTCGGTTTTGTGTTCGCTTCGCCGTTTTTGCTGGTAATGCTTTTTCTGGTGCTGCGCGGCTACTTTGGCGACGTGATGGCGACGCAACGCGCGCGCGCTTCGTTCAAACAGAATCTGGAAGCCGCAACGCTCAATCCGGCGGACGCTTCGGCGCACTACAATCTGGGTTTGATTCACCAGCAGCGCGGCCAATTGGAAGAGGCGCGCGCGCGTTTTCAGAAAGCCGTCGAGATAGACGCGGACGAAGCGGACGCGCATTATCAACTGGGACGCATCGCGCGCACGCAGAACCGCTTTCCCGAAGCGATCCAACATTTCTCGGAAGTCGTAGAGCGCGACGAAACGCACGCGCAACATGAAATCTGGCGCGAAATCGGCGCAACGTATCTGGCCGCAGGCCAATTTGAAGATGCGCGCGATGCGCTCGAAAAATTTCTTGCGCGCCGCACCGTTGACCCGGAAGGACTTTACCTGATGGGACGCGCGCAGGCCGGACTCGGCCACACGCGCGAAGCCGCCAACGCTATGCAAGCTTGCATAGAAGCCGTTAAGAGCGCGCCCGCTTATAAATACCGCGCCGAAAAACGCTGGCTCAATGAAGCACAGCAATTCCTGCGCTCGCAAGCGTGAAGAGATGTTAGTTTTCAGTTTCGAGTTTTTAGTTTTCAGCCGGAAGCTGGAAGTCCTTTTCTCTAACGCGATTAATTTAAGTTGATTACCGAAGACTAAAAACTGAAAACTCAAAACTGAAAACTATTTAACCCATGAGAGATTCAAAACTAGCATTGCTGGCCTTAGAGGACGGGCGGATTTTTCGCGGGCGCGCGTGGGGTGCGGCGGGTGAAGCGTGCGGCGAGATGGTCTTCAATACTTCCATGTCCGGCTATCAGGAAGTGTTAACCGATCCGTCGTATGCCGGGCAGATCGTGTGCATGACGTATCCGCTGATCGGCAACTACGGTGTCAACGAAGCGGACGCCGAATCGTCGCGCCCTTGGGTCGAAGGCTTCGTCGTGCGCGAGGCGAGCCGCGTGGCGTCAAATTATCGTTCGGAAGAAACGCTCGACGCATACTTGAAAAAATGGAACGTGCCCGCCATCGAAGGCATAGACACACGCGCGCTTGTTCGTCACATCCGAAGTCTGGGCGCGATGCGTGCCTGTCTCTCGACTGTTGATGCGGACGAAAAAAGCGTGCTTGAGAAAGCCCGCCGTGCGCCTGCGATGAACGGCAGGGAACTCGCCAGCGCGGTGACGTGCGCAGCGGCTTATGAAGTTGCCGCGACGGGCGCGGAAGAGTTTCACGTCGTCTGTTACGATTTCGGCGTAAAGACGAATTCATTGCGCGAGTTGGCGGGGATGAATTGCCGCGTGACGATTGTGCCCGCTTCGACTTCCGCAAAGGATGTGCTGGCCTTGCGTCCCGACGGCATCTTTCTCTCGAACGGGCCGGGCGATCCGGCGGCGATGGGCGATGTCATAGAAGAAGTGCGGCAGGTGGCACAGTCCGGCGTGCCGACGTTTGGTATCTGTTTCGGCCATCAGCTTCTGGGACGCGCGCTCGGCGGTTCGACCTATAAACTGCGGTTCGGTCATCGCGGCGGCAATCAGCCGGTGAAGGATTTGTTGATGGGCGGCGTTGAAATTACTTCGCACAATCACGGCTTCGCGGTGAGCATGGACAGCTTGCCGCCGGAAGTTGAAGTCACGCACGTTAATCTCAACGACGATTGCGTGGAAGGCTTGCGCCATAAAACCTTGCCGATCTTCTCCGTTCAATATCACCCGGAAGCCGCACCGGGGCCGCATGATGCCGCGCACCACTTCACACGCTTCATCGAACTGATGAAGACGACGCGACGCGCTGCCTGATAAAACAACGCACTACGGTAAATTCAAGATTGCGCTCTGGATGAAATTGTTCAGCGCGGAAGTTTGAGATTGCTGGTCATCAGGTCTGGACGCACGCGCGCCATCTGCTCCGGCGTCGTGTCGGCGGTCAAAGCATCTGTGTCGGGCGCACTCGCTTGCGGTATCGAGGTGTTCGGCGCGACCACTGCGGAATCAACGGGCGCGGTGACGATCTGTTCGGCGGGTTTCAAAAGCTCCGCGACGAGTCCTTCGCTGCCTTTGTGTTCGAGCATATGGCGATAGCTGACGGAGATGATGGCGACCACCGGAATCGCCAGAAAAATTCCGGTCACGCCCGCGAGTTCCGCCCCGCACAAAATTGCCAAAATCACTGCCAGCGGATGCAGATGTATGCCCTGCCCGATGATGCGTGGATAAATCACGTAGTCTTCAAGTCCGCGCAGCACGATCAGAAACACGGCGACCGAGACGGCTTCTCTGGTTGATGAAAAGCTGGCGATGAGGATTGCCACAAGAGCGAGCACAAGCGGCCCGGCGAGCGGAATAAATTCAAATAGTCCGGCGATGATTCCGAGCGCGAGCCAGTATTTCAGGCCGAGCACGGCAAAGCCGATAGTGCAGATAATTCCGATTATTAAACACGCCGTCAGTTGCGCGCGTATGTAGGCGGCGAGCGTGCTGTTCACGTCCTGAAAAAGCTCGTCGCCGCGCCAACGCCAGCGCCCGACGGGAAGCATCTGTAACGCCGTACGCCGGAAATTATCCGCATCCTTCAAAAGAAAAAAAGCGAGAATCGGAATCAGCAGTAGCCAAGGAATGTAAGTGAGTAGCCCGACGAGCGCGCCGACTGTCGAGCGAACGTATTCGCCTGCGGCTTCGACCGTGCTCGCCACCGCGTTGTTGATGGTTTCGCGCGTCGCGGGCGGCAACTGGTAACGCTGATAAATGTTTTGCAGCGTCTGCGCACGTCCGCGCGCCGTTGCCAGATAGGTTGGAGCCTGTTTGCCGAACTCCGAGACTTGATCGCCGAGGCGCGGCAGCAGAAAATAGAGCGCCGTGCCCGTTGCGCCGAACAGCAGCAGGTAAACGATGCCGACGGCGAGCACGCGCGGCATCATCTGCTCTTTGCCATGAAATTTGAAAGGCCGCTGCAAAAAACCGACGAGCGGCGCAATCAAATACGCAAAGAAAATCGCCAGCACCACCAGCACGATGACGCCTTCGAGCGCATAAAGCATCCACAGCGCGGCGGCCACCCCGAGCACTATAAAGACTACGCGCAGGACGACGCGCGTTTGCAACCCCGAAGCTTCCGTCGCCGCTGCCGAGGCTGCTTCCGTTGCCGCGATGGCGGCTTCGGCTGCCGTTAACTCTTTTTGATCCGTCACGCTGTTAACTTGATATCTTCTCTCAAACGCTTTAATGCAAGCGTTGCAGCAAGTTACTCATGCGCCGTTCGTCCGTCGCCGTAAGTTCCGCAAACTTGATGCCGTAGGTGTCTTCAGTGCCATGATGAACTACTTCGCCGCGTAAAGGCAAAGCGTTCTCTTCGCCGATCAGAAGCAGGCCGAGCATATCGCCGAGCCGCACGTTGGAGCGCGCCGGGAGATGGCTCAGGCGCAAGCCGCCGAGACTGATGTCAACGGCTTCGCCGATCCCGATTGTTTCGCCGAGACTTTCATCTTCAACGGCGAGACTAAAACGGCTCGGCACGTCGTAGCGCGGATAGACACGTCTTTCATCAACGGATGAGGTCGGATTTAATTGTGCATCGTTCATTGAGTAGTTCCTTGTTTGTGAAAATGCCTTCGCTGCCAAGCGCAGACGCGGCGTTAAAGCGAAAAGCTCCATGTGTTTGTCGCACGGTTACATAATCGTTTCATCGTCGTCATCATCAATATCCATTTCATCATCATCGGTTGCCTGCTTTTTGCCGGGCGAAGCGTAACGCGGGGCGGCAGGCTCCCAGACGAGGCCGCGCCATTCGTCGTTGGCGTCGAGCAATTGCAACGCGGCGAGCGGGTGCGCCGCGTTGCGTTCCAATCGCAAGACCTCCGTCACGACGCGTAGCCTGCGTCCCTGTTCGCCGAGCACATTGAGCTGCACGCGGCTGCCGACGTCCGGCAGTTGGCGCTGCAAATGCACGAGCGTGCCTTCCGGCCCGACGTTCTCCGTCGTGCCTTCGACCACCACATGGCCTGCGCTATCGTCGTCCCATTCGGCCTGCACGACGAGCGAAGCCATATATCGCGCGCCCCTGCGCTGCTCCGGCGAAGATTTATAAGGCATCAGATTTCCCCTTTCCAGAAGCCGGAAATCTCGAAAGCTTCCGGCACGCATACGACTTTAATAACTTAAAACGACGAACCCAGAGCGATTCGCAGAAACTTGCCCTCAACATAAGCTACGCTGTGTGTACCACACAAACGCTTGACGCAACAATGAATTGCCCTACATTATTAAATTCTTATGATTAAACAGACACACATCTTTCGCGTCGCCTGCTCGTCGTTGCTCATCTTCGCGTTCGTCGCGCCCGCGTTTACGCAAACAAGCGCGCCGAAAGAAAAATCAGCGCAAGCGCCTACCGTCGCGCTCAACTCTACCGCGCCGCCACAGCGCGACGAGCGTTTGTGGCAAAAGGCTGTGAGGCTGCATCGCAGCGCGATCCTCGTTGACGGCCACAATGATATTACGTCGCCGATGGTTGACGATAATTACGATATCGGTGTGCCTTCGGCAGGCAAGTATCACACAGACCTCGCGCGCATGAAGCAGGGCGGCATCACGGGCGAGTTCTTTTCAATCTACGTGGACGGCAAGTATGCGAAGGAAGGCGGCTCGGCGCGGCGTGCGCTCGATTTGATTGATGCCGTTTATCGCGCGGCGGAGCGCCACCCGAACCAGCTGATGATGGCAACGTCCGTCGAAGACATACGCCGCGCCAAACGCGAAGGAAAGATCGCCGCGCTGATGGGCATCGAAGGCGGGCACGCGATTGAAAACTCGCTTTTTGCCCTGCGCGACTTTTATCGCTTGGGCGTGCGCTACATGACCTTAACGCACAACAACACGAACGACTGGGCGGATTCGGCGCGCGATAAGCCGCTGCATAACGGGCTGACGGATTTCGGCAAAGAGGTTGTGCGCGAGATGAATCGGCTGGGAATGCTCGTTGACGTCTCGCACGTCTCCGACAAAACGATGTCCGATGTGCTCGACGTGTCAACCGCGCCCGTCATCGCGTCGCACTCTTCGGCGCGCGCCCTTGATTCGCATCCGCGCAATATTCCCGACGATCTTTTGCGGCGCATCGCAAAGAACGGCGGCGTCGTGATGGTCAATTTCTACACCGTCTTTATTGACCAAAAAGCTTATGACGCGGACAAAGCGCGCGACGCAAAATTGAAGCCGCAGCTCAATGCCCTGAAAGAAACATTCAAGGGCGACGATAAGCGTTTGGAGCAAGAGCGGGACAAGCTTTTCGCCGCGAACCCTTTGCCGCCGACGCCTTTCTCCGTCCTGATCGACCATATTGACCACATTGCGAAAGTCGCGGGCGTTGACCACGTCGGGATCGGTTCGGATTTTGACGGCGGCATCTCTCTGCCCGAAGGCATCAAAGATATCTCCGAGCTGCCGAACATCACTTACGAACTTTTGCGGCGCGGTTACAGCGAGAGCGACGTGCGGAAAATCTTAGGCGGAAATTTCATGCGTGCTTTCGCGCAGGCCGAGCGCGTCGCACGCACCTCAAGCCGCAGCATCAGCGGCGAAGGCAGCCTGCAACGCCTGCCTAAAATGAATAAGTAAAGCGAAGCAGCGTCCTTCTCGTATAAACAATTCATCCAAAACGAAAGCGCATGGCGAACAATAAAGATGCTCGCCATGCGCTTTGAGTTAGCCCGCTTGCCGAACGGGTTTAAGTATCTTTGCTTTCGTCGTCGGTGATTCCGCCTGCGACGCTCGGATCATCCGCCAGCGAAGGATTAATCACATCGTTAATCGGATTCGTCGGATTCACTCCCGTGTTGGCGTTACCCGACGGCGCGCCGCTTGTGCCGCCGCCGATGTTCGTCGTTCCGCCGCCGCCCAGCGGACTCGGCACTTTGCCCGCATTGCCGAATTCATTGTCGTCCGTATTGAGACTGCTCTTGTCGCGTGACATTCTTCTCTTCCTCCGTTTCTCAGCTTGGTAGAGCTTTACCCGTCAGCAAATTGTTTTGCGCTTTCAACTGGAATTGTAAACCTGCCGTCGCCGTAATGCATAGCCGCGAACGGCGTCCGCAACGCTAAAGTGCGACCGCTTAGCGAGCGTGCTATAATTTCCTTTTTCAGTATGCAACGAATCGGAATCTACATACATATTCCTTTCTGCCGGACGCGCTGCTCCTATTGCGATTTTGCGACGCGCCCTTTTGAAAGCGAGTTCGCCGCACGCTATGTGCGGGCGTTGGCGCTTGAGATTGAAAATTTCGTGCTGCCTTTTGCCGCGCGCGAGGTTGACACGATCTACTTCGGCGGCGGCACGCCGAGTCTTCTTTCCGCCGCGCAAGTCGAAACTATTTTAGAGGCCGTGCGCCGCCGTTTTCATGTCGCAACGAACGCGGAAGTGACGATGGAGATTGATCCGGGCACGGCGACGCCGGATGTTCTGCATGAGTTTCGCCGCTTGGGAATCACTCGCGCGAGTTTCGGTGTGCAGACTTTCGATGACGACGAATTGCGCCGTCTGGGACGCGCGCACACGGCGGAAGATGCGCGCCGCACGCTCAAGGATTTACGCGCCGCCGGATTCGATAACGTGAGCTTCGATTTGATCGCCGGGCTTCCCGGCCAAACAATCGAAACGTGGCAACGCAACGTGAAGGAAGCCCTCGCGCTTCGTCCCGAACACCTCTCGCTGTATCTGCTGGAAGTTCACGAAGGCACGCCGCTCGCCGCACAGATCGAGCGCGGCAAGGTGGTTGAGCCAAACGATGATGCGGCGGCGTTGATGTATCAATTGCTGGCCGGAGAAGCTTGCGCCGCCGGTTACGAACGCTATGAGATTTCCAACTTCTGTCTGCCGGGATACGACGCGCGCCACAACACGAAATACTGGACGACCGCGCCTGTTTACGGCTTCGGCTGCGCCGCTCATTCATTCGACGGCGTCGCGCGCCGCTGGTCAAATGAACGCAATGCCGCGCGCTACATCACGCTCGTTGAAGAGAAGCACGATGCCGTTGTCGAAAACACAGAATTAAATGAGCGAGAGCAACGCGCCGAATCCGTCTTTCTCGGCTTGCGGCTCACGCGCGGATTAGATTTACGCGCCCATCGAGCGCGTTACGGCGTTGACTTGACGAAAGATTACGCGACAGATGTTGCGCGCCTTGCCGACGCCGGATTGATCGAACTAACAAACGACACGATGAAATTAACGAATCGCGGCGCACTACTCTCCAACGAAGTCTTCGCCGTCTTCGTCTGATTACTGACTACTGAAAACTGAAAACTAAAAACTACTTATGATTGATCTACGCAGCGACACAGTGACGAAACCGAGCGCACGGATGCGGCGCGCGATGGCGGATGCCGAAGTGGGCGATGACGTGTATCTGGAAGACCCGACGGTTAATCGTCTTCAGGAACGCGCCGCCGAGATTTTCGAGAAGGAAGCGGCGCTCTTTGTGCCGACCGGGTCAATGGGCAATTTGATCGCCGTGAAATTACACACGCGACCCGGTGCGGAAGTGGTCATAGAAGAACGCGGGCATATTTATAATTACGAGATGGCCGGAATGTCTGCGATTGCCGGAACACTCGCGCGGCCCGTCAGAAGCGCGGACGGCACGGGCATTCTCACGTGGCCGGAAATCGAAACGGCGATTCACACAGGCGGCGCTTATTATGTTGCGCCGACCGGCCTCATCGCGCTTGAAAACTCGCACAATCTGGCGGGCGGAACAGTTCTTTCGCGGGCGCGTTGTGAAGAGGTTTGCGAGCGCGCTCATGCCTTGAAGCTGCCTGTGCATCTGGACGGTGCGCGAATCTTCAATGCGAGTGTCGCGCTTGGTGAACCGGTCGCCGCGCTCGTGCGTTTCGTTGATTCCGTGCAGTTCTGTTTGTCTAAAGGCTTGGGTGCGCCTGTCGGTTCGATGCTGCTGGGAACGCGCGCGTTTATAGACGAAGCGCGCATCTGGCGAAAACTTCTCGGCGGCGGAATGCGGCAGGTTGGCGTGCTCGCCGCCGCCGGACTCGTCGCGCTCGAAGATTCGCCGCCAAGACTTCATGAAGACCATGCGAACGCGCGGGTGCTGGCGAACGGCTTGGCGGAGATTGCGGGTATCTGCATTGACCCGGAAAAAATCGTGACCAACATCGTCATCTTCGACGTTAAAGAAACGGGCATGGCGGCGGAAGATATTTGCGCGCAGTTGAAGACGCGCGGCGTGCTCGCTTCCGGCTTCGGTTCATCCATACGCATGGTCACGCACTGCGATGTTTCGCGCGACGGTATTGACGCGGCCTTATGCGAAATTCGCGGTGTGATCGGTGGCAAACGCGCCGCATCGAGCGTTGCCGCTTCAACGCCATAACCGGCGTTGCGCAAATAAATACTAGATGGTTAGGAGCGTCGCTACGCTTTGACACGACGATTAATTATCGCTATTGATGGCCCTTCGGGGGCGGGCAAATCTACGCTCGGGCGCATGGTCGCGCGCGAGTTGCGCCTTCTTTATATTGACACCGGCGCGATGTACCGCGCTGCCGCGCTTGCCGTCACGGAGTCCGGCGTCAGCACAACCGACGATGCGAAGGTCGCGGCTATCGTCAAGCGCGCGCAAGTTGACTTGGCGGGCGATCCTGATTCTCTGCGCGTGACTTTGAACGGGCGCGATGTCTCCGACGAGATTCGCACTGAGGCCGTCAGCCACATGGCTTCTGTTGTGTCCGTGATTCCCGAAGTCAGGCGCACGCTCGTCGAACGCCAGCGCGAGATGGGACGCTCAAACGAAGACGGTGTCGTGCTGGACGGGCGCGACATCGGCACGGTGGTTTTCCCGGATGCGGACGTGAAATTCTTTCTGACCGCCGCGCCCGAAGAACGCGCGCATAGAAGATACGAAGAAGAGCGCAGGCACGAGCGCGATATCTCTTTTGAAGAGACGCTCGCCGACATTAATAAGCGCGACCAACGCGATTCGACGCGCGCCGATTCGCCGCTCACAATCGCCGAAGACGCCATCGTGCTCGATTCTTCCGAACTCTCCATCGAGGAAGTTTTCGGGCGCATGATGAGCGCCATCCGCGAGCGAGCTTAACGAAACGCTCCCAACGAAAGGCGGCCATGAAATTTTATACATCATGGTTTAAGGCAGAAGCCGTCTGGCTCGTAATCTTAAACGGCGGGTTTGCGCTCATCGGAATAATCGTTTACCTCGTTATCTGGCTTTTCAGGCAATAGCTTTATGTTCACCGGAATCATCGAAGAACTCGGGCGCATACGCTCTATTGAGAAACGCGGTGAGGGCGCGCGGCTCGTCGTCGAAGCTCATGTAGTGACGAACGAAACGGCGGAAGGCGATTCCATCGCGGTCAATGGCGTATGCTTGACGGCGGTTGACGTGCGCGCGGATTCATTTAGCGCCGACGGCTCGCGCGAAACTTTGCAACGCTCCACGCTCGGGCACTTGCGCGCCGGATCATTCGTTAATCTGGAGCGCGCCGTCACGCCCGCGACACGTCTCGGCGGCCACATCGTGCAGGGACACGTTGACGCGCGCGGGGAATTTTTGAGCGCCGAAGAACACGGCGGCTCATGGACAATTCGCATCGGCTTCCCGCCTGAGATGGCGCGCTATCTCGTCTTCAAAGGTTCCGTCACCGTCGAAGGCATCAGCTTAACCGTCGCCGCGCTCGCCGCAGATTATTTCGAGATTGCCGTGATCCCGAAAACATGGACGCTCACTAATCTCTCGCACCTGCGCCCGCATGACGCCGTCAACCTCGAAGCCGACATCATCGCCAAATACGTCGAACGCATCCTAACCGTCGGCGCACAGCAAAGCCGCGAAGGTTCGTCCACTCTATCAATAGAAAAGCTGACTGATCTCGGCTATACCTAAAGAACCGGGAAAGCTCTGCACGCCGCATCGCCGTAAGTCGCCAAACGCGCGGCTTTCAGGTAAGATAGGGAGTGTTGAAGACTCTTTCCGTGCGAGCTTTTTGCGTAACTAGAAATGCCTTTTGCTGCGATTGAAGACGCCGCCGCCGATTTGCGCGATGGGCGCATGATTATCATCGTTGACGACGAAGACCGCGAGAACGAGGGCGACCTTGTCTGCGCGGCGGAAAAAATCACACCCGAAATAATCAATTTCATGGCGACGCACGCGCGCGGCCTGATCTGTTTACCTTTAACCGAAGAACGCTGCGACGAGCTTCATCTGACAATGCAGGTGGCCGACAATACCTCTTTTCTCGGCACGGCTTTTACCGTCTCCATCGAAGCGCGCAAAGGCGTCACGACCGGCATCTCCGCCGCCGACCGCGCGACGACAATACTGACGGCGGTTGATCCATACACGCGCCCGTCAGACCTCGCGCGTCCCGGCCACATTTTCCCCCTTCGCGCAAGAAAAGGCGGCGTCCTCGTGCGTCCCGGACAAACCGAAGCGAGCATTGACATGGCGCGCATCGCAGAGCTACGACCGGCGGGCGTGATCTGCGAAATCATGAACCCGGATGGAACGATGGCGCGCTTGCCGGAATTGAAAGAGTTCGCCCGCGCGCATGATCTGAAGATTATTTCCGTCGCCGATCTAGTGCGCTATCGCATACGCAAGGAAGTGTTGGTGCGGCGGGCGGCGGAAACGGATTTGCCGACCGTCTACGGGCGTTTCCGCGCCGTCGCTTTTGAGAACGTCGTCAACAACGAAGTGCATCTGGCGATGGTGATGGGCGAGGTGCGCACAAGCGATCCGGTGCTGGTGCGCGTGCACACGGAGAACGTGACGGGCGACGTGTTCGGTTCAATCGTTGACGACACGAATTATCAGCTTCACACCTCGCTCGAAAAAATCGCGGCGGCAGGGCGCGGCGTCGTGCTTTATTTGAGACAGCGCGAGCACGGGCTTGACTTGATTCATCAGCTACGCACTTACGAGTTGATGCAAAAGCGAAATTTGAGTTTGCCGGACGCGAGCCTTGAGACGGGTTACGGCGCGGATCGTGATTACGGCGTCGGCGCGCAGATTCTGCATGAGCTTGGTTTGCGCCGTATTATGCTTCTGACGAATCATCCGCCGAAGGTGGCCGCGCTCGAAGGCTTCGAGCTGGAAGTGGCAGGCCACGTGCCGCTCGGCGCGCCCGCCGCCCAAGAGACAAGCCATACATCGTAAACTTAAAGTTGGTGTTGTCGGGGCGCGGTTGCCTCGCAGTTGAAAGATTCACGCACGGCGATTTATTACAACGTTTGCAGAAGTTCGATCATCAAGTGTAACGACATGAGCGCGGCGCAAAGGCCGTTTGCACGAAGCATCCATTGAAGCTTTCGTTTCTCCCCACACAAGTTTAATTTCACAGCGAGCCGCGCGGTCTGGAAAAAAGGCCGCACGGAAATTCTTATGCCCGTTGACGACCGAGACGAAAATCCGAAAAACGCGGGCGCATCGCCGGAAGATCGAGGGGGTGCGAAGGCGGACGTTCCCGCCGCGTTGCAATCGAAAACGGACGCGCCTTTGCCGCCCGTCGCCGAACGCATTGCAGAGCGCGACGCCGACCGCCCCGAACCGCAAACGCCGCAAGGCCAGCGGCGGCGTTACCTCACGCGCCGCAATGCTTTCTTCGCCACGCTCGCCGTCGCCGTTATCCTCGTCGCGCTCGTCATCGCAGGTCTCATCGTTTATCGTCTCGGCTACGTTGATCGCTACATCGCCAATCAAATCGTTTCCACGCTCGCCGAATACGGCATCCGCGCCGACATCAAAGAATTCCACACGGCGATTTCGCCGCGCACCGTCTTGATGAGCAACATTGATCTCTACGACGCGAAGACGAACCAAAAGCTAGGCCATGCCAATCGCCTCTTTGCCACCGTTCGCATCGAAGACCTCTACGCGCTCAATCTGCGCCGCAACATCAATCTTGAAGCTTTAGACATAGACGGCCTCGAAGCGTGGGTCACGTTCGACGAGCAGGGACGGTCGAACTTCGCTAACCTGCGTCTTCCGCCGCCCGCTCCGAACCAGCGCATTCTGTTTTCGTATTCGACGGCGCGCGTCTCGCTCAAAAACGCCCTCATTCATTACGGCGACGAACAGCACGATCTTTCCGGCACGGCGCGCAACATACGCGCGACAATTCAGCCGGACGATCCGAACGCGCCCGCCGCGAGCTGGATGAATAAAGTTGATCTTGCGCTCTCGGATTCCACTTTTGTTTACGACGGGCGTCCCGTTGACCGCATAGACATCGAAGCGCACGGGCGCGTCAATCAAACGCGCGCCGAGATACAGGATTTAACGCTGCGCTCGCCCGTCGCCGAAGCGCATTTACAGGGCACTATGGACGATTGGCGCGCGCTTCGTTATCAAATGAACGTCACTTCGACGGTTGATCTCACGCAGGCGTCGGACGTTTTGCAAACCGGCGC
Organism: Pyrinomonadaceae bacterium; assembly: GCA_046262295.1. GTDB lineage: Bacteria > Acidobacteriota > Blastocatellia > Pyrinomonadales > Pyrinomonadaceae > JBHENC01. The sequence continues at coordinate 513,638 of JBHENC010000002.1, forward strand.
AACCCTGCGCGGCGCGGGCAACTTCGTCGGCACGGTGACGGGCGAAGGCACGCGCTATCAAGTCAACGGCCAGATTAAATCCGACGCGCTCGCGGCTGACAATATACGCCTCAAGGCTTTGAACTTAAACGCCGCAGCTTCGGGCGACGGGGCGAGTTATCAAATCAACGGGCGCGCCGTCGCGGAGCTTTTGACGGCGGGCGATTTTCAGTTGAACGCGCTGCAACTCGCGGGCAACGTGATGGGCACGGGCACGGACTTTCGCTGGATCGGCGATCTGCGTGCGGCGGCAGCACGTGGCCCCGGCGCGACGACCATCGCCGGACTCATCCTGCGCGACGTGACGGCCGAAGTGCGCGACAAAACCATCACGGCGAACGCGAGCCGCGCTTCCGTTGACAGGCTTTTAGTGGCGGGCGCAAGTGTTGGCGGCGCAAGCGTGTCAGGCGTGCGCGTGCGTTCAGAGAACGGCACGTTCACTGCTTCCGCATCAAACGCACAGGCGGGCGCGTTGACGGCTTCGGGCGCGCGCGTGAACGGCGCATCCGTCAGCGGGGTCAATGTCACGAACCGTGACGGCGCGACGACGTTAACGGCAAAAGGCGCGCGGCTCGGCGCAATCAACGCACGTGGGGCGCGTGTGAAGGACACGACGGTTGGAAATCTCAGCGTCGTTGACCGAAACGGTTTGACGAGCGTTGTCGCCAACGATGTGCGCGTCGGCGGTGCGGATGCTTTCGGCGCAGTTGTCGGTAATATCAACATCGCGGGCGTGCGTTTGGCTGTTCACGATAACGGGCGCATCGAAGGTTCTTCAAGCGATGTGAACGCGGGAACTGTGGCTTACAATTCGGGCGCGAACAGCAATCTTAACGGGCGCGTCGAAAACGTCCGGCTGGCGCGCCCTGTCTTCATCGTCGAACCTTCTGGACG
>JBHENC010000003.1:0-477435 GCA_046262295.1 Pyrinomonadaceae bacterium
CTTTAGCGATTGCATAATCCACAACTGAGTCTAACAAAGACTCATCGCAGGAGGAGGTGCCCGCTTTATATCATCAGTGTTAAGCCTTGCTTAGAGCTAAATGAAATGAGCCGGAAATGGATGTCAGATTTCAGCTTTCTGAAATAGTTAGAGTAAGCTCAAATGAAAAAGATCATTCTTACGATATTGGTCGGGATGATTGTTGGGGCGCTAGCTGGCGCTCTAATCTTGGGCGCGAGCCAGTACTTTAATGAGAGATGGCAATCTGATTGGGTTGAGATTGAGCGGCGGGTGTTTATCGCTTCATTTATGGGCGCGCAAATGGGAGCAGCCGCTGGAGCACTCATCAGCTTAATCATCGGCATAGTAAGAGCTAAAAGGTTGCCGTAGTTGAGTCGGTTCGGCAATGCCTAACAATGCCGCTGTCTAACGTGTGCTCGCCGGATCATTTGTGCTATGGTTTTAAGTGATTCGCGCTTTCTGTTCGATGATAACAAATCACAGCCGCAAGAAGCCGTAGTTGAAATTCTTCATGGCGCAGTGCGCGCCGCCTGAACGAATCCGTAGAATAAGTAAACCCCCTGATTGAGAGGTAATCATGAATCGCAAGTTTCGTCCCCCCGTCGCTTTTTTAGTTTGCACAATCGTCTTTGCGCTGGTGTTCGCCTTCGCTTCCTCGTTTGGGAGCCATGCGCAGTCGGCCTCCTTCTTTGCCGTTAACGCGGATTCAAACAAGAGCAGTGCGGCGGAAGCTCGCGCGGCACTCAATCAGGGACGCATCTCGCTGCGGCGCAATCGTGCGGACGAGGCGCTCGGCTCGCTGGAAACAGCCCTTAAACTCTACACGGACGCGGGCGACAAAAGCGGGCAGGCGGCGGCACAGGATGCGCTCGGCGAACTTTACGAACGGCAGGGGCAAAACGAAACCGCGCTGCGTTATTACCGCAACGCCTACGATTCTTTTCGCGCGCAGAATGAATCGGCGAGTGCCAATCTGCTGCTCGCCAAAATCGGCGAAACGGAATTTTTGATGGGCAACACGGCGGGCGCACGCACGGCCTTCGCGCAAATTCTCGGTGATAAAAAACAGAGTTCCACATCAAAGTCAGATAGCGCGCCGAACACTTCCGGCAACAACGCAAGCTCCGGTGCGTTCGCTAAGATAAGCGGTCTTTTCGCCGGGCTTTCGTGCGTTGCTCCGAATCTGTCGAGCGATTCACGCCAACCGAATCAACCCTCTCAGCCAACTTCGCCGCCAAACGAGCCGCCATTTATGGGACACGCTCCGCGCACGCCGGGCAGCAGCGGGCGTATGGATTTGCGCGTGCTCGATCAAGACGGCAATCCGATTAAGGGCGCGCAGGCCAAACTCGTTTCCAAGCAACCGGCGGGACTACCGAAGGGCTTCGTCTGCGATTGCGAAAAGACGACCGACGCGGCAGGCCACATTCTGATGGACCCGCTTCACATAGGCCAACTCAAGTTGACCGTGAAAGCCGCCGGTTTCATTCCGCAAGAGGTCTCCGTCGCGGCGGAACAACTCGCGCAGCCCGTGCGCGTTACTATGCAGGCGAAAAACGCCGTGCCTAAACAGCCCGCCGCACCGCCATCGAATCCCGCATCGCAGGCGAAGAGTGCCGCATCTTCCGCCGCCGGTCTCGGCGCGTGCTCGGATTTATATAAACTCTTTATCAGCTACGCGACCGGCGAACTCGGCACAGGCCGCGCCGATTATCTCGGCGGCCAACTCGATTCGGCGAAGGCGCACTATGAAAACGTGCTTGCCGCCGCGCTCAATTTGCCCGGCATTGATAAGCTGCGGGAAGCGCGCCGCTTCCGCGCCGCCGCCCGCACCAGCCTCGCCGACATCGCTTTTCGTCAGGGACGCTTCAACGATGCGCTCGTACTTTATACGGACGCGGCAAAGGGCGCGCAGGCTGACAGTAGATTGGATTTGACGTGGCCTGCCCAGCGCGGCCTCGGCCACACACGCCTTGCTCTCGCCGCGCAGGAACAAAACAGATCGCGCGCCGCACAACTACGCGACGAAGCTCTCGATGCCTACCGCGATGCTCTGAAGACAATCGAAACGCTTTTCGCGGGCAGCCTGCGCGCCGACGACGCGCGTTCTACTTTTCTGGCAACGACCAAAGACGTTTACGATGAAGCCGCCGATGCGCTCGCGCAAATGGCTCTTGCCAGCAGCCCCGCCGCCTCAACGCATCACGCTTCACGCACGATCATCAACGCGCCTTTGTCCGGCAAAGCCCTGGAACGCGCCGCCGAAGCTTTCAGGATTACAGAGGAAGGACGCGCCCGTTCGTTACTCGATTTAATCGGCGAATCTCACGCGGAAATCACCGAAGGCGTGCCCGCCGAACTGCTCAAGCGCAAGCAGGAAGTGCTTAACCGTCAACAGGAGATTGCGGAACAACTGACCGGCGCGACGCTTGCGGGCGAAACACCGAAGCAGCCCGTCGAAGTATTGGAAGCGGAACTCGAACGCCTCGCCACCGAATTCGACAGCATCGAAAACAACATCAGAGTCACCAGCCCGCGCTACGCCGCTTTAACCAAATCGCAACCGCTCACGCTCGCGCAGGTGCAACAGCAAGTGCTCGATAGCGGCACGGCGCTGCTCGAATTCAATCTCGGCAACGAACGCTCGTATCTCTGGGCAATTACGCAAAAGGATGTCGCGCTCTTTCAATTACCGTCGCGTGAAATCGTTAACGGGCAGGCGATAGCTTTGCGCGCACAGATTATTCCTGCGGAACTGCGCCGCTCCATCGTCGGCATCAACACCACCGCCAATCAAGCTAAAGAATCCGAAGCGAGCGAATCGCCCGCCGCACAAAACGCGGCTGCTTACGCGGCGGCAGCCAACACGCTTTACAAAACCGTGCTCGAACCCGCCGCTTCCGTCTTCGCAGACAAACGCCTGCTCGTCGTCGCCGACGGCGCGCTTAACTACGTTCCCTTCGAGGCGCTCGTCACAAAGCCCGCAAGCGAGGCGGACTACGCGACCCTTCCTTATCTGATTAAGACCAACGAAGTTATTTACGCGCCTTCGGCCTCTGTGATTGCGGCGATTCGACAACAGGGCGGCAGGACTCGCAGCGGCGGCGTACTGCTCGTCGCCGATCCGGTATTCGACGGCGGCGATACGCGGGTTAAGCAGGCGGTGGCGTCGGCTCAATCAGCAAACGCTAGTTCCACGCGCGGTCTCGCTTTGACCAGCGCCCTCGTGGATATCACAAACTCCACCGTCGTGAGCGGCTTAAAGCTTGTGCGCTTGAACGGCACACGCCGCGAAGCCGAACAGATCGCGCAACTCGCGCGCACCACAGGCGGCGCGGCAGACACGTGGCTGGATTTTTCGGCGCGCGAGACTGAAATCAAAAAGAACGACATCAAATCATACCGCGTTGTGCATATCGCCACACACGGACTACTCGATGCCGAACGTCCGCAATTCACCGGCCTCGTCCTTTCCTTAGTCGGCAACTCGACAGGCGACGACGGCTTCCTGCGTACCGATGAAATCTTTAACTTGCGTCTCGGTTCGCCGCTCGTCATGCTCTCGGCCTGCGAAACCGGTCTCGGCAAAGAGAAACGCGGCGAAGGCGTCATCGGTCTCACACGTGCTTTCATGTATGCCGGTGCGCCCACCGTCGGCGTCAGTCTGTGGTCGGTCGCCGACCGCTCCACCGCTCTGCTGATGCCGGACTTTTATAAGCGTTTGCTTGCTGGTAATAACACAGTTGCGCCGCCTACGGCGATGAGAGCCGCCCAGCTTGCCTTGATTGAGAAGGGACGTTACAGCGCGCCGTTCTTCTGGGCGCCCTTTGTCCTCAACGGCGATTGGCATTGATCACGCCGAATTTCGTTCCGCGAACATAACACGCGCTCAACTCAACTCGGGCGCAAAATCGAAAGGCCGCTCACGCCGCAAAGCGTTGAGCGGCCTTTCGCTCAAAAGAGCGCGTGGCCGTAGAATAAATTTGCTGATGCTTCAGCGCATCAAAACAGCGAGAAATACCGACGCCGACGCCATTCTTTACCGATCCTGCGCGTAACCGAGACTTACGCCCGGCATCACCCGCCGCGACGAACCGCAGAATTGAAGCAAGTCTTGCGGATGAGAGCCGCGCTATCCGCGGTCGGGTGCATGCCGTTGTTAGATTGCGCTGCTGTAGAAACCTGTGTCGCTACAAGCCCCAAACAGTTATGGGTTCACGGGCGCGCTGACCGGCACCACTGCTTTCTGTCCTTCAGCGATGCGCCCAAGATACTCGGGACTGAAGTCAACGCGCAGTTCGATCCACATCGGCAAGTGATCCGACATCTGATACGTCCGCCAGTCTTTAAACTTGCCGGGCTTGCCCGCCTTCGTCTTGGGCACGTCGGGGCCGTACACCTCCGCTTCATCCGTGCGGTAGACATGGTTGTAAAAATTAAAAACTCCGGCGCTGCAATCCACTAGCTTGTCTTTGAGATCAGGGGCGATGAAGGCAATCTGGTCGAAATGTTTCGACTGATCTACATTCGATCCTACCCCCAGCAGATTCGGATGGATCTGGAAGCCGGGTTCTGTGAGGGCGATGTACGTCTCGTCCTTCACACCGAAGATGTTGAAGTCACCGAGCAAAATCATGTTCTTCGCCCACGCGTTATCCTCTGCCACGGCAGCGGCGAGATGCTTGGCGAGCTGTCGAATCTCCGCGATACGCTGCGGATCGTCCTTCACGCTCTTACCGTAGTAGATATGCGTCGTGCAGATCGTGAACTTGAACCAGCCGGTGCGGAAGCCCACCATGAACGGCGTCCGCGCGTACTGCCCGGAGGGCGTGCCTTTCTTAACCGGCGGGATGACGATTTCCCCGGCCAATCCGCCGAAGCGCACCTTGCGGGTGTCGAAGACGAAAGCCATCCGCTCCTTATTCCCTTGCGTCCCGGCAGTCACGTCGGTCAGGAGGTAGTCCCACGAACTGCCAAGAATGTCCATCACCTTTTCGAGCGACGAAAGATCGTCGCGCACTTCCTGCACAGCGACGATGTCAAAGTGGTCGATGATCTCGGCGATGTAGTAGAGCGCCTCGCGCTGGCGCGGGCCATACTTCGCGGACTCGAACTCGCGTATATTCCAGGTCGCTAAGAGCAGCCTGCTTGAGCGCCGACGCTCCGGTACGCCTTCGTCCTTGAACGCCTTCTTCAGTGTCAGCAGGCCCGTAGCCGTGCGCTGTGCGTGCGCGGCGGTAAACGCCTTGTCGTGTCTGTGAAGATTGTAGTAGAACGGCATCGTAAGGTTCCTCCTCTGTGTGGAAGTGTGGGGTACTACTTTGCGGTTCGCGCCTCACGAGAGTCGCCTCAGGGACTCCCCGAGCAAGGAGCTTACCACCGTCTCCTGAAAATTGCCAGAAAGCTCTGTCGGAACCAAGAAGCAATCTAACGCTCGGCATCACCCGCCGCGCACACAACGCATCAAGCCTTCAATCTTGCGGATGACATTAACGCTAATCGCGGTCGGGTGCATGCCGTTGTTCGGGTTGCGCCTGCCACCGCCGCTCTCGCCGCGCGCTCCCACTCAACCCCTGCTTCCGCTCGACCATCCAACGCCCCGCCTGACCGCGAATGCCACGTAAGCATCAGTGGAGCGGACGCGGCAACCTCTGATGACACGCCCAACTTTGACGTAGCACGCGACTGTCAGTCCACACAACCTTTCTTTCGCCGCCACTCAACCGAGGCGAGAGCGGCGCACGCTGGTCGTAAGCCTTTGAGCCTCGCCTGATTCAACGCGCAGCCGAATGCCCGAATAGACTGACTATTGGATTTCGTGCGGTTTTTAATAATCTACAATCTACATTTAGGCAACCTTCTCATAAACGGGTCTTCACGACCATGCTCGGCAGCGTGCCCCGCCAATTCATCTTTATACCTTTGCCACTAACTTTGCCAGTTACCCGACGCAATATCGTTACATCTCTGCCTGAATGCAAAGCAAGATCAAAGACAATGATTCCTTTAAACTTATTTACGGTCAGATTATTAACTGTGAAGTCGGGATAGTATTCTCCGCCATCATGCATAAGCTCGGTAAAGGTTGCAACGTACTTTCCATTCACCTTCCTAATTATGAATGATCCGTTACCGGTAACCATTCCTTCGCTTTCAAGTAGTTTCAAATCAGAATAGTAGCCAACAATGGGAGTAACCAAAGCTGGTCTACGCGCATACACGAACGACGGCGCACCAAGCAAAAGTAAGTGTATGCAGAAGGTTACTATAAATTCCTTCATGAAAATATGTAATTAAAGCCGGATGCCCAACGCCGCTGTTCAGCAGCGCCGAGCGGCCAGCATCCGGCCTGAGCGCAAGGAAGATGCTTGAGAATGAAACTATCGAGGCATCGCGCTGCAACAGCTTGTTATGCTTCGGTTTCTCGCAACCACCGAGTCATTTCATCAAATAATTCCGCTGACTTGCCGATGCTATGTTCCATCAAATGTGAAACACTTTCTTGAATAAACTCGACGTTCGCTTCTATTGTTTCTGCCTTCAGAAAGAGGACTCGATTTGGCGAAAATCTGTGCATTGCTCGGAAGTAGCGGCGCTGTGGCTCGATCATCTCCAAATGTTTTTCAAAGCCCCGCCTCTGCCTGCTTACGTCACTTGCTTTGCGTCTTCTAAGTTCTGCTTCATGCTCGCTAAAAACAAAGTATAAATCGGGAAACTCAATCGTTTTATTTTTGACTCGCGGCTGATAAAACTGGCATATGAAATTCAAATCCTGCCATTCGACATAATCATACGCCCAGTTGTACCAGAGAGGCTGAAACGGATCGCCGTCAAGAATTACAAGGTGATTAGATTTGCTTCGCTCTTGAGCGATAAGCGAGCGTTCAACCTGACGCTCGAAATACCATTGAGCAGGCGCATCTTCAGGTCGGTTGAATAATTCATTTACTTCAGATACGACGAATGCACCGCAAATTACTTTGAGGGCGTTAGCGGTTGTCGTTTTCCCAACCGCACTAGCACCCTCAAAACATATTATGGGCATTACATTGTCCTTACATTGTAGAAGCATAACGCTATCTTATGCTTCCGCTTCGTCTTTTTTCTTGATCCACATACCGGCGATCTGGTTGGCCTCGGCCAGCGTCATGTTGTCATAGATATCCGCATCGTCATTGACGACTCCATCTTCCAATTCCAGCACTTCCCAATCCGGCGCATTCGGGTCAACGCCTGCGCGACCGGGCTTCACCCTAATCTCATACGACACGACGGGAGTTTTCTCTTGTTCGTCCATTATTCTGTTTTCCTCACTCACATAAATTTACGAAAACTTTTAGATTGCCGGTGACAGGGCGGGACACAAAATACCACACCTCCGCCCGCGTCATTTAGCGGCGCGTATGTTACACGATGTGTGCCGGTTGGTTCCATTATCCGGCGCTTCCGGTTTCGCAAAGGCGGCGCGCGCGTGTTACACTGGCGAATATGCGCCCGTAGCTCAGTGGATAGAGCGCCTGCCTCCGGAGCAGGAGGCCGTAGGTTCGACTCCTACCGGGCGTAATTTCAATCTCAATTAACAAACACATTGGCGGATGCTTTTCTAAAAGCGTTGAGCCGGTAGAAGCGGTTTCTTCTTTCATCAATCGCAGCTTCCCGAATGATTACCGCACGCAAGAGCGTATGGTTCGAGCGCGTCTTCGCCGTCTATAATCGTAATCTGATGGCGCGTCGCTTCGAGGGTTTGCGCGTCGCCGGACTCGATAACTTGCGACAGCGTGAAAGGACTGCGCCGCTGCTGCTTTACGCGAACCATTCCAGCTGGTGGGACGGACTGGTGATGTTTCAGATCGCGCGTGCGTGCGAGCTTGATCTATATGCGATGATGGAGGAGCGACAGTTACGCGAGTATCCGTTTCATCGCAAACTTGGCGCATTCTCCGTTGTGCGCGAACGCCCGCGCGAAGCCTTGAAGAGCCTCAGCTACGCCGCCGGATTGCTGCGCGGAACAACGCGCGCCTTATTGATTTTCCCGCAAGGCGTGACCGCGCCGAACGACACGCGGCCTTTGAAGTTCTACACGGGCGCAGCGCGGATCATCAAGCGCATCGGCGAAGTTGATGCGTTGCCGGTGGCATTGCGTTACGAATTTTTGGATGACTTTCGCCCGCAGATTTTCGCCCGCATCGGAACAGCACAACGCATCCGGCCTGCGCCCGATTTTAATGCGAAGGGGTTGACGCTTAACTTTGCGGAAACGCTTGCGAGCACGCTGGATCAAATTCGCGCGGATGTTCTTGCCGGAAATTTCTGGGATTACGAAGAGCTTGTTGCTTCGTTTAGACGGCAGAGCAAAAAATACGAGATGAAGTACGGAAAGATCAAGATAGATTTTATTGTGAGGAAGTGAAACGCAGTGGCAAAAGCACCGGCGACTGTTTACGTTTGTCAGAAGTGCGGGCATCAATCGCGCAAGTGGCTGGGCAAGTGTCCCGATTGCGGCGAGTGGAATTCGTTCGTCGAAGAAAGAGCGCGTGATATGAAGCACGCGGCGGCGACGGCGCGCGGCGGTTTTCGCTTGCGCGAAGTTGCGCCCGTCGCTTACGGCGAAATCGAATCGCAGGATGATGCGCGCGTTTCTTCGGGCGTGACGGAGTTTGACCGCGTGCTCGGCGGCGGCATCGTGCCCGGCTCGCTGATCCTTATCGGCGGCGACCCGGGGATCGGCAAATGCCTCGTTGCTTCGAGTCGAGTGCTTGATCCAACGACAGGAGATTTTTTGCCGATCACGGAATGGGCGAGCAGTAAGCGCTCTGTCGTGTCGTTGAACGAAAACTCCGGATGCATGGAATCACAGCCAATCGCTGCTTTTCAAGATCAAGGCGTGCGTGCAATCGTTGAGGTTAAGACGCGACTAGGGCGCACGCTTAATTGCACGCCGGGTCATCCCGTGCTTACTCCTGAAGGATGGCGCGCGGTCGGCACTCTCACGCCCGGCGCGCGTCTGGCTGCTCCGCGCGCCTTGCCTTTTTTCGGAAGCGCCGCGATGACTGAACACGAAGTGAAGTTGATCGCATATATGCTTTCGGACGGGTCTGCGCAATCGGATGTGAGCGTAACGGCGGCGATTCCCGACATTCAGTGTGATCTCTCTGCTGTCGCAAGAGGTTTCGGCTTGGGATTAAAGGCTTACCGCAAGCCGCACGGCGCGGCTGTGATGTACCGCTTCGTGCAATCTTCGGGCACGCGCGGAAAAGCGCGCAAGGATGTCGCCGCTTCGCTTAAAAACGTACAAGCGCAAAAGGGCATCACGTGGGCGGCATGGTCGCGCGCGGCTGAAGTCGATTACGGAATGCTGAATGCTTGGCGGCGCGGCGAGTGTGTTCCGGGCGCGCTGCAATTGCAAAGATTAGCGCACGCGGTTGAAGTCGACTTGAACGCTTTATCGCCTGTCGCTCGCTCATTGGCTGAAATGACAACGCCCGCCGCGCGTCTTTTGGAATCAATTGGCTTGCGTTACAAAAAGGCAAAAGACAAAGCTGTGCCGGATTGCATCTTTCGCTTGCCGCAAGAGCAATTGGCACTGTTTTTGCGAACGCTTTTTTCATGCGACGGCTCTGTTTATATCAATCGTCGAAAACAACCTGCCGTTTCTTATTCCACAATTAGCAAGCGATTAGCCGAGGACGCACAGCATTTGCTACTGCGCTTCGGCTTCATCGCGCGGCTTCGCACAAAGCAGCAGCGAGTCAAAAATCAATCTTACGTTGCTTACGAATTGCAGTTAATGGGCGTTGCGGAAGTGAAGCGGTTTCTGTCCGAGGTCGGCATATACGGGCGCGACAGAGCGCAAGAGCAAATTAAATCGTTGCCGCAACCCGCGATGCCTTCAACGCAGAGCGATACGATTCCGACGGGAGCGCAATTCTGGAGACATTTGCGCGAGGCGACGGCGGGCGCGTCCTTCGCCGAAATTTCAGCGAAAGCAAAAGTGAAGATTTGTAATCGCCGCCACGAACGCCCGCTTCGCCGAAGCACCGTTGCGGCTCTCGCGCAATCTTACACGTCCGACTACTTGCAGTCGCTAATTAGAAGCGACATTTATTGGGATGAAATTCAAAGCATAACTCCGGCAGGTGAGGAGCGCGCTTATGATCTTTCGCTTGCTTCACACCATAACTTCGTCGCCAATGATTTGATTGTTCACAACTCCACTTTGCTCTTGCAGGTAGCGGACAAGATAAGCGCGGGCGGCACGACGGTGCTGTATGTTTCGGGCGAAGAATCCGAGCGGCAGATTAAGATGCGCGGCGAACGTCTGGGCGTCGAAGCGATGAACCTTTTTCTGTTGCCGGAAACGAATCTCGAACGTATCTTCGATGAAGTCGAGCGGATGAATCCGGGCGCGATTATCGTTGATTCAATTCAGACGGTCTTTTCCTCGAAGATCGAATCCGCGCCCGGCTCCGTCTCGCAGGTGAGAGAAGTCGCCGGGCAATTTCTGATGCTTGCGAAGAACCACACGATTCCCGTGTTCCTCATCGGCCATGTCACAAAGGAAGGTTCCATCGCGGGGCCGAAAGCTCTCGAACACATCGTTGACACGGTGCTATATTTTGAAGGCGAGCGCCATCACAATCATCGCATCGTGCGCGCAACGAAAAACCGCTTCGGCGCGGCCAACGAACTCGGCATCTTCGAAATGACGGGCGCGGGGCTGGTCGCCGTTGCGAATCCTTCGGAGATGTTTTTGCAGGAGCGGCCGGTCGGCGTTGCCGGTTCCGTCGTCAACGCCTGCATGGAAGGCACGCGGCCTGTGCTGGTGGAGATACAGGCGCTCGTGTCCGGCTCGAAGTACGGAACGGGACGACGCATGACGCAGGGCGTGGATCAAAATCGCGTTGCGCTTCTGATAGCGATGCTGGAGAAGCGTGTCGGTCTGCATATTTCGGGCGACGACGTGTTCGTTAACATTGCGGGCGGCCTCGAAGTTGACGAACCGGCGGTTGATCTGGGCGTGGTCGCAAGCATCGCATCGAGCTTTAAGAACGCGCCGATTGATGCGGGTGTCGCGGTCTTCGGCGAAGTCGGTTTGACAGGCGAAGTGCGCGGCGCGATGCAGGCGCAGGCACGCGCGCGCGAAGCGCAGATGCTCGGCTTCAAAAAAATTGTCATGCCCGCCTCGAACACCGCCGGCCTCGAAAGACTCCTCGGCGTGCGCGTCGTCGGCGTGCGTTCCGTCGAAGAGGCTTTGGACGAACTGTTTTGATGGATAAAATTCTGACTTCGTTACTGTTTGGTGAATGCCATGATTGAGATTGTTAACGCCGAATCCACTGCGCAACTGCAACAGGTCGGTCAACTATTTACCGAATACGCCGAATCACTAAATCTCAATCTCTGTTTTCAGGATTTCGCTAAGGAGCTTGCGACGCTGCCGGGAAGTTACGCCGCACCGGACGGGCGTTTGCTTCTGGCAATGCGGCAAGATGAGATAATCGGCTGCGCCGGTTTGCACAAGATAGGCGATGATGCCTGCGAGATGAAGCGGCTTTACGTGCGCCCGCAGTTTCAAGGCACGGGCGCGGGCAAACTGCTGGCGCGCAACGTGATTGAGGAGGCCGCCGCTATAGGCTACGCGCGCCTACGTCTTGATACATTGCCCGTGATGGAGAAGGCCATTGCGCTGTATCGCTCGCTCGGCTTCAAGGAGATTGCGCCGTACTACGCTAACCCTGTGGCGGGCGCGCTGTTTATGGAATTGGATTTAACGCGACGCAAGAGTTAAAGCTAATCTCAATCCTCAAATTTAACGAAGGAGGATAGTAAAGTTTTCGGCTAACTCATCGCAGCAGTTCAGGGCTTGAAGGCGGCGCGGCGCTTCGCGGCTTCCTGACGCTGTTTCTCTTCCTTTTGTTTCATCGAGAGCCGTCGCTCCGCTGCCAGCGCGCTTAGAATTTCCTCTCTCGACTGTTTATCAACCAACGCCTCCAGCTTTATGTAGTTTTTGACATTGGCTCCGACCGTCGCGCGGAAACCGTCGCAATCAAGCGACTCTTGCCACCAGTTGACGGCTTTCCATGTGCCCGGCAACGCAAGCGATTGGGATATCACCGCCACGAATTGATCGGTGCTCTCCCATCGTGTGGCGCTGTCATACGTCACCGACATCGTTTCAAGACGATCATCCGCGAACGATAGCAGCACGCTTTCGACGTCCTTGAGATTCGACCTGTCAATTTTTAGCTGGCTGTCCTTCGTATAAATCGCGGCTAAAGACCTTCCGGTGATATCGGCGGACGCTATTTCAACGGTCGGGAAACGAGTTTTGAAATCCTTTGTAGTCATTCCCAGACGAAAGCCGCGCACCGCCGGTACTTGCGCCAACGTTAAAGTGCATTTTGTTTCCGGCGCTTTGATGGCGTCGTCCGATCTGCTTTCTTTGATGGGCGTGGTGGTTTGTGCGAACGCCGCGCTTGCGCTCATTGCTGCCAGCGTCATAAGGGCGCAGATTGTCAATGCGCCCTTCCGTAAAAACTTGCGGCGCACCACATTAATGCTTGTCAAGATACTCATCGAGGAACTCCTTTAGAACGTCAAACGATAATATACTTTTCGCGCTGTTCGGCGAAAAACCTGAAGTATAGCGACACAGCGACGGAATGGGAAGCGCAGGCTTTTGCGCCTTGCTCTCGAATCAGGCAGTTATCACCAAAAGCTTTTGGTGACGCGCGTGTTACCGGCGTGCTAAGATGCGTCTGGTATGCGCTCCGACATAATTCTTATCCGTATAGTCTTTACAGCGATTCTCGTCGCCTCTGGTTTCGTGCTCCATCCTGCGCCCGGCCATCGTTTAATCTCGGCGGGCGGCGCGGCCTTGATCGCGGGCGCGATTATCTTCTTCGAGTTGCGTATCCGCCGCGCTTCTTTGAAGACATTGATCGGGGCGGCGGTTGGCTCGATTATGGGCATCATCGGCGCATACTTGATCGGCACACTCATCAGCCGACAGGAATCAATGGCGGTTTCGCCCGAAACGAAAACTTTTCTGACGCTCGCGCTGACGCTCTTTATGTCTTACGTCGGTTTGATGGTCGGCGCGGCGAAAGGCGACTATTTAGACCTTTCGGCGCTCGGCGGTATCTTCAGCGACAAGGCTGCGCGACGCGATTTCAAGATTCTGGATACGTCCGTGATTATTGACGGGCGCATCGCGGACGTTGCGGAAACGGGATTCCTCGGCGGCTCGATTGTGATTCCGCAATTCATTCTGCGCGAGTTGCAGCAGGTCGCGGATTCCCCCGATTCGTCGAAGCGGCAACGCGGGCGACGCGGCCTCGATATGTTGCAGCGTTTGCAAAATAACAGCGCGCTCGATATTCAAATCGTAGAGACGGATTTTCCGGCGGTGCGCGAAGTTGATTTGAAACTGATCGAACTCGGCAAGGTGCTCGACGCCGTAATCGTCACCAACGATTTCAATCTGAATAAGGTCGCGCAACTTCGCGGCGTCAACGTGCTTAACATCAATGAGTTGGCGAACGCCTTGAAGCCCGTCGTGCTGCCCGGCGAAGCGATGCGCGTTTTTATCCTGAAAGAAGGCAAAGAATATAATCAGGGCGTCGCTTATCTGGACGACGGCACGATGGTCGTCGTTGATAACGCGCGCCGTTTGATCGGCAAGAACGCGGACGTGGCGGTGACGAGCGTGCTGCAAACAACCGCCGGTAAAATGATCTTCGGACGGCTGTGGGAAGAAGCGACGGAGAACGGCGGCGGAAGCCACAATAATTCAGTTGCGCCGACCAGCGGCAGCGATCTGCGCACAACAACCAATGGAGCGCGCCGCCAGCCGAATGCGCGCGACGCGCGTTCAGGCTTCAGCACGTCTTCGTCTCGCCTCGCGGATCAGGATGAATCGGCGGTAGACTAAATTAAAGAGTGCGCCGATTATCAGTTTTGAGTTTCCAGTAGTAAGCACGGCTGGTTTCGTTGAAAACTAAAAACTGTAAACTTAAGACTATTAAGCTTACCTTACTGTTCCAAGTCCTTGATGAATATTGCGATTATTGCCGCCGCCGGGCAGGGCACGCGAATGGGCTTTGGCCGTGCGAAACAGTTTCTCGAACTTGCCGGTACGCCCGTCGTTATTCACACGTTGAAGCGTTTCGAGCATTGCGAAGCGATTGACGAGATTATCGTCACTTTGCCCGCCAGCGATGCTTCCGGCTTTCTCGCGCTCGCCGGAAAGTATGGCCTACGCAAACTCGCGCGAGTCGTGACGGGCGGAGCAACCCGCGCCGAATCCGTTATGCGCGGCCTGCAAGCGGTGCGCGCGGCCACCGCTGGAATCATCGCCGTACACGACGGCGTGCGCCCCTTCGTGACAGGAGACGAAATCAGCCGGACAATAAATGCCGCGCAGGAAAGCGGCGCAGCCGTTCTCGCCGCGCCCGCCACCGATACGATCAAGGAAGTTGAAAACGGTATTGTCCGGCGCACGCTGCCGCGCGACACACTGTGCCATGCCTTAACGCCGCAGTGCTTCCGGTATGATTTACTGCATCGCGCTTACGAACAAATGACGACGCTGAATCCGGCAGAGATAACCGACGATAGCGCGCTCGTCGAACGATTGGGCGTCGCCGTCACAATCGTCGAAGGTTCAAGCCGTAATATCAAGATCACGCGCCCGGAAGATTTAGCGTTCGCCAAAATCCTTTTGCAGCAAATGGCAGATGCCTGATATTAAATGGTGATCTCCGAATCTCTTTTCACTAATATCTAATATCTGTCATCCAACATCTATCTTTATGTTTCGCATCGGCATCGGACATGATACGCACCGGCTAATTGACGGGCGGCCTTTGATGTTGGGCGGCGTGCATATCGTCGAGAGCGTGCGCGGTGGTCACGGCCATTCGGATGCCGACGCGCTGGCGCACGCGATTACGGATGCCGTGTTGGGAGCATTGTGCGAAGGCGACATCGGCGTTCATTTTCCTGACCATGATCCACGATGGAAAAACGCGAATAGCATGGAACTGCTGGCGCGTGTGATGTGGCTTGCGAAAGAGCGTGGATTTCACGTCGTCAATATGGATGCAACCGTGATGCTCGAAAGGCCGAAGCTGCGTCCATACGTCGAGCAGATGCAGGAAAAATTGGCGCAGATGTTAACGGTCGGCAACAATTGCGTGAGCATCAAAGCGAAGACTGGCGAAGGACTCGATGCGGTGGGACGCGGCGAAGCTGTGACGGTGCAGGCGATAGTTTTGCTGGCGCGTTTGTGAGGAGAGAAGCGATAATTTGCAACCGCAAGATGTAATACGCAAAAAGCGCGACGGCGCGGCGCTCTCGGCGGAAGATGTCGGTTTCTTTGTGCGCGGCGTGACGGAGGGCACGTGGGGCGATTATCAAACGTCCGCGCTGTTGATGGCGATTCTCCTGAACGGCATGGATGAGACGGAGACGCGCCTGCTCACCGAAGCAATGCTGCATTCCGGCGAGGTGCTTGACTTCAAAGGCATCGCAGAACCGAAGGTTGACAAGCATTCGACGGGCGGAGTGGGCGATAAAACATCGCTCATCATCGCGCCGCTCGCGGCTGCCTGCGGTCTATGTGTGCCGATGATTTCAGGGCGCGGCTTGGGACACACGGGCGGCACGCTCGATAAACTCGAATCCATCGAAGGCTATCGCGTGCAGTTGTCGCTCGAGGAATTTCGCGGCGTGCTGGAGCGCGTCGGCTACGCGATGATGGGGCAGACACGGGAGATTGCGCCCGCCGACCGTAAGCTATATGCCCTGCGCGATGCGACGGCGACGGTAGAAGCCCTGCCGCTCATCGTCGCTTCCATTATGTCGAAAAAGTTAGCCGCCGGACTCGATGCTTTAGTGCTCGATGTGAAGACGGGAAGCGGCGCATTTATGAGCGACGAAAGGCGTGCGCGCGAGTTGGCGCGCGCGCTGGTTAAAACGGGGAATGCTTTCGGCGTGCATACCGAAGCCTTGATAACTGATATGAATCAGCCGCTCGGACGCGCCGTCGGCAACGCCCTAGAGGTGCGCGAGTGTGTAGAGATACTACGCGGCGAAGCGAATGCTGGCGCGCGCGCCGTGCTTGATCTGTCACTCGAATTGACGGCGCGCATGGTCGCGTTGGTAACGCCGGAATCCTCAATCGAGGCGGCGCGCGAGAAAGTGAGAAGCGCGCTTGATACGGGCGCAGGGCTTGAGCGGTTTCAATTGAATATAGAAGCGCAGGGCGGCGATCCGCGTGTGTGCGATGATCCGTCGCGGCTCGCGGATTTGACTTTGCGTTCCGTGTATGTAGAATCCACGCGCCGGGGATTTGTGGCGCGCGTTGACGCTTCGGAGATTGGCCGCGCCGTTGCGTCTATCGGTGGCGGGCGCACGCGCGTTGAAGATTCCATTGATCCAGCCGTAGGCTTTCTGGCAAACGTAAAAATCGGCGACGAACTTACCGCGTCTGATCGAACGCTCGGCGTGCTTTACTGCCGCACCGACCGGCAAGCCGAAGAAGCAAGCGCACGCCTTCGTGCCGCCTATGAAATCGAAGATTCGGCGTCGCCCGCGCCCGCGCTTGTAAAGGATGTCATAACCGCATGAAGTTTGTTCCAACCATGCCACGCGCTTTCAGTTTATATGCGCTGCTCGTTCTCATCGTCGCGGGCGTTTCGTCGTGCCGTATGCCGACGCGGGCGGCTGACGATAAATCGAAAGTTCATGTCGGTATCGTGTTCGACATCGGCGGCAAGGATGATCGTTCGTTCAATGCTGCGGCGTGGGAGGGCGTCAAACGGGCGGCGAAGGATTTTCCGGTTGTGCTGCGCGACGTTGAGCCGGGCGACCCGACTTCGATAGAGCCTGCGATGCGCGCCTTTGCGGAGAAGGGCTATGAATTAATCATCGGCGTAGGCTTCGCGCAAGCTCCGATTATGGAACAGGTGGCAAAGGATTACCCGAAGCTTAACTTTGCAATCATTGACGGCGTCAGCGAACTGCCGAACGTCGCCTCGCTCGTCTTCAAAGAACATCAAGGCTCGTATCTCGTCGGCATGATCGCCGCGAAGAAATCGCAGACGGGCACGCTCGGTTTCATCGGCGGCATGGATATTCCACTGATACATAAATTCGAGAAAGGCTACGAAGAAGGCGCGCGCGCGGTTAATCCGAACGTGCGCGTGATCGAAAATTATGTGGGCGTGACGGATGCGGCATGGAACAATCCGGGACAGGGCAAGGAACTCGCCGTCGCGCAGATAGGCAAAGGCGCGGACGTGATTTTCACAGCCGCCGGTAATTCGGGTCTGGGCGCATTCGACGCCGCCGAGCAATACAAAAAATTCGTGATCGGCGTTGACTCGAATCAGAACTGGGTCAAGCCCGGTTTTGTTCTCACCAGCATGGTCAAGCGCGTTGACAACGCCGTCTATCAAATCATCAGCGACCGCGTCGGCAATAATTTCAAGGGCGGCATCCACGTCTACGGCCTAGAGAACGACGGCGTCGGCTACGCCCTCGATAAATTCAACGAGCCGCTTGTTTCAAAAGATGTGCTGCAAGAAGTGGAAGCCGCGAAGCAAAAAATCATCGGCGGCCAAATAAAAGTGACCGACGCAATGGCGAAGTAACAGTCTTAAGTTTTTAGTGTTCAGTTTTGAGTTCGCAATGCGGCTGCATCTCTCATCTGAAAACTTAAAACTTAAAACGGAAAACTGATCTACTAATGCTTGAGCTAAAAGAAATCACGAAGCGTTTCGGCGATGTGCTGGCGAATGACGGCGTGAGCATCACGGTTGCGCCGGGAACGATCCATGCGATTGTCGGCGAAAACGGTGCAGGGAAGTCAACCGCAATGCGCATCGCGTATGGATTTTACAGGGCGGATGCGGGCGAGATACTGCTTGACGGCGCGGTGCGCGCGATAGCGACGCCGCATGATGCGATACGGCTCGGCATAGGCATGGTGCATCAGCATTTTATGCTGGTCGAGACGATGACCGTCGCCGAAAATATCGTGCTCGGCGCAGAACCGGGCAGTGCCGCTTCGCTCGATCTAGGGCAGGCGGCGACGCGGATACGCGCGTTATCCGCAGAGTTCGGTTTGTCTATTGATCCTTCCGCCGTTATCGAAAATCTATCGGTCGGGCAGCAACAGCGCGTAGAGCTTTTGAAAGCTCTCTATAGAGATGCGCGGCTACTCATCTTGGATGAGCCGACAGCGGTCTTGACGCCGCAGGAAGTCGAAGAGTTTTTCGTTATCCTGCGAGCTATGCGCGAGAGCGGAAAGACGATCATTATTATCACGCACAAGCTGGAAGAGGTGCTCGCCGTCTCCGACGGTGTGACGGTGATGCGCGACGGGCGCGTGGTCGGCAGAGTGAAGACAAAGGAAACAAACGCGGCGGAGCTTGCGCGTTTGATGGTCGGGCGCGATGTGCTGCTGCGCGTCGAGAAGCCGCAGGCGAAGGCGGGCGCAACCGTGTTGAGCGTGCGCGGCCTGTCCGTCGCCGCAGATAATCGAACGCATTCGTTAAGCGATGTTTCGTTCGATGTCAAAGCGGGCGAGATACTCGGCATCGCGGGCGTCGAAGGCAACGGGCAAACGGAATTAGTCGAAGCGTTGGCAGGACTGATTGATCCCGCGCGGCTGGCGGGCAGCATCGAGTTTGAAGGACAAACTATCACGCGCAAGACGGCACGCCAGCGTAAAGAGTTGGGCATCGCGCACATTCCCGAAGACAGACACCGGCGCGGCCTGCTGCTCGATTTCGCTTTGACGGAGAACTCCATCTTGGGCGTCCATTATCGCCGCCCGGCGGTCTCTGCGCCGACAGGAGTCTTGCTTGATAACGCGGCGATACGCGGGCGGACGAAACAGATTATTGAAGATTTCGATGTGCGTCCGACGAATCCCGATCTGCCTGCGCGTGCGCTTTCCGGCGGCAATCAACAAAAATTAATAATCGGGCGCGAGTTTGATTTGCAGCCGAAACTTCTGCTCGTCGCGCAGCCGACGCGCGGCGTTGACATAGGGGCAATCGAATTTATTCATCGCAAACTCGTCGCGTTGCGTGATGCCGGATGCGCCGTGCTATTGGTCTCCGCAGAGCTTGAAGAAGTGACCGCGCTGGCGGATCGTTTGCTGATAATCCACGAAGGGCGCATTGCGGGCGAAGTTGATCCGGCACGGGCGAGCGTTGAAGAAATCGGATTGCTGATGACGGGAGGTAAGTGAATTTGCGATTTTGGATTTGCGAACGCCAATTATGAAGAGTCGGGGAATGAAAAGTAAATCTTTATCCAATCGCAAATCGCAAATCTAAAAGTCTATGAAAATTCTGCGCGAAATTATGTTTCCGGTCATCGCGGTGATCGCGGCGTTTGTCGTCGGCGGCATTGTCGTGGCGATAATTGGAGATGATCCGTTCGAGACCTATAAGCTGTTGATCGGAAGCGCTTTGTCGTGGCCTGACGGTATCGGGTACACGCTCTTTTATGCGACGCCGTTGATATTTACGGGGCTGGCGGTGGCGGTCGCGTTTCGTTGCGGACTTTTGAACATCGGCGCGGAAGGACAGTTATACATCGCGGCGTTTGTGACGGCGTGGGTGGGCATCACGTTTGCGAATCTTTCAGCGTGGATTTTGATTCCTTTGGCGTGCGCGGCGGCGATTATGAGCGGCGCGGCGTGGGCGGCGATTCCGGGTGTGTTGAAAGCGCGGTTCGGCTCGCATGAAGTCATCAACACGATCATGATGAACTTTATCGCCGTTGCCCTCGCAAGTTATTTTACGCAGTATCACTACAAAGCTCCGGGCGATGCGATTATGCAGACTGTGCCCATCGGCAATCAATCGCTAGACCCGAAGGGCATCAACGCGCACATCCCGCGTCTGGGACATTTTCTGCCGGGCTTTCCCGAACGCATTCCCTTGAACATCGCGTTTCTACTCGCGCTGCTGGCGTGCGTGCTCGTTTACATCTTTCTATGGCGCACGAAGTGGGGCTATGAGATACGCGCGACGGGCGCGAGTCCGGCGGCGGCGGAATACGGCGGCATCTCCGTGCGCAAACAGATTATCGTAGCGATGTCCGTTTCCGGCGGCCTCGCGGGAATGGTCGCCATCAACGAAGTGTTAGGCTATCGTTATCGCTATTACGACGGCTTCTCGAGCGGCTACGGCTTTACGGGAATCGCCGTCGCGCTTCTCGGACGCAACCATCCGGTAGGCGTCGTGTTATCGGCCTTGCTGTTCGGCGCACTCACGCGCGGCGGCCTCTTCGTAGACATTTTCACCGAACACGTCTCGAAAGATTTAGTGCTGGTCTTGCAGGCCATGATAATTCTCTTCGTCGCCGCCGAAGCTTTATTTCGCGAGCCGTTCGGAAAGTTCGGTTTGCTGAAACGCTCAAAGGTGTAAGAGTTTTCAGTTTTCAGTTTCCAGATAAGCAATGACTAAAAACTAAAAACTAAAAACTAAAAACTAAAAACTGATTACTTATGAACGAAATCTTCAGTACTGCGCTGATCTTCTCGATGGTTCGTCTGGCGACGCCGTTGCTGTTGGCGGCGCTCGGCGGGTTGTATTCGGAGCGCGCGGGCATTATTAACATCGCGCTTGAAGGGTTGATGCTGGCGGGCGCGTTTACTGCCGCCGCCGTGACGCATTATGCGAACAACGCTTGGATCGGTTTGCTGGCGGGCATCGGCGCGGGCGTGTTTGTCGCGGGCATTCATGCGGTGGCGTGCATTAAGTACAAGGCGGATCAGGTAGTGTCGGGGACGGCGATTAATATTTTGATGTTGGGCGTGCCCGCGTTGATGAGCGGCGCGCTGTTTGACTCGACGGGCGCGACGCCGCAAATACCGCAAGAGCAATTGCTGCCGTATGCGCCGATTGCGCTGGCGTTCGCGCTTGTGCCTATCACGTGGTACGTGCTGTATCGGACGCCGTTCGGTCTTCGCCTTCGTGCCGTCGGCGAGAATCCCGAAGCGGCGGATACCGCAGGCATCAACGTCGCGCGCATACGTTACACGGCGGTGCTTCTCTCCGGCGCGCTCGCGGCCATCGGCGGCGCGTATTTGTCCATCGGTCAATCGTCTTTGTTCACGCGCAATATGTCTGCGGGCAGAGGCTTTATCGCGCTCGCGGCGTTGATCTTCGGCAAGTGGCGACCTGTGCAAACGATGCTCGCGTGTCTGCTGTTCGGCTTCGCGTCGGCGGTCTCGATACAGATGCAGGGCGTTGTGAAAATCCCCGTGCAGTTTATTCAAATCGTGCCGTATGTGCTGACGATGGTCGTGCTCGCAGGCTTCATCGGGCTTGCACGCGCACCCCGCGCACTCGGTTTGCCGTATAGCAAAGAACGATAACGCGGCTGCGTTCATTGCTGAAGTTAAATTGAAACTCGCTGCGGTGTCCGGCAGTTAATCAACTTCGACGATTGTCTTTGTTTTGCAAACGATCATGCTTGATGACCTAAGCATTGCGACTCTTTACGAGCGCGCAGAACACGCGGCGAGGACGATTCGCGCGCGGTGCAGCACGGATGCCGATGCGCCGCGTGTTGCACTCGTGCTCGGCAGCGGTCTGGGCGCGTTCGCCGACGAACTAGAAGACGCCACCGTTCTGCCTTACGAAGAGATACCCGGCTTCGCGCGTCCGACCGTCGAAGGCCACGCCGGACAACTCGTGATAGGCAAATGCGAGGGCGTTGAAGTCGCTGCGATGCAGGGACGCTTTCATTATTACGAGGGCTACTCGTTCGACGAAGTAACGTTTCCGGTGCGCACGTTCAGCGCGCTCGGTATCAAAGCCGCTGTGCTGACCAACGCGGCGGGCGGCATTAACGTCGCCTTCGATCAGGGCGCGTTGATGCTCATCAGCGATCATCTCAATTTGATGGGCGTGAATCCGTTGCGAGGCGCAAACGACGAACGCTTCGGCGCACGCTTTCCCGATATGTCGGAAGTCTACGCGCGCGATTATCAAGAGATCGTCGTTGAAGAAGCGCGCGAACTCGGGCTCGAGTTGCGGCGCGGAACTTACGGCGCGCTGTCGGGGCCTAGCTACGAAACGCCCGCAGAGATACGTATGCTGCGCACGCTCGGCGTGGATGCCGTCGGCATGAGCACCGTGCCGGAAGCGATTGTCGCGCGCCACATGAACATGAAAGTCTTGGGCATCTCATGTATTACCAACATGGCGGCGGGCGTGCTCGATCAACCGATCATCCACGACGAAGTAATCGAAACCGGCGCGCGCGTGCGCCAAACATTCAGCAACTTGCTGCGACGAGTAATTCCGAAATTAGTAGCACAAAGTCTAGAGTCTGGAGTTTAGAGTCGGGAGTCAAAAGACAACCGGCTTCAGACGTACATCTCCGAACACCGGACTCAAGACTCTCGACTCCAGACTCTAAACTGTTTTTATGATTATAGGCATTTGCGGCGGCACAGGCTCCGGCAAGACGACGGTCGCCAACCGCATTCTCAAATCGGTGAAGGCGGGCGATGTCGTTTATCTTCAGCAGGACTCTTACTATCGCAATCTGGATGAGATGCCGGTTGATTTTCGTCGCGCCGTAAACTTCGATCATCCCGATGCGATGGATAACGATCTGCTCGTCGAGCATCTGAAGGCTTTGAAGAACGGATGCACGGTCGAGCTTCCGATTTACGATTTCAAGAATCATATGCGCCTGCCGGAGACGCTGCGCGTCGAGCCGACGCCGATCATTATCATCGAAGGTATCTTGATCTTTGCCGATCCGCGCCTGCTCGAAGAGATGGATGTCAAAGTCTTCGTTGACACGCCGGATGACTTGCGTTTTATACGCCGCCTGCGCCGCGACATCGCCGAACGCGGGCGCACGGTTGATTCCGTCATCGAACAATATCTCAAGACGGTGCGCCCGATGCATATGCAGTTCGTCGAGCCTTCAAAGCGTTGCGCCGACGTGATCATTCCCGAAGGCGGTCATAATCTGGTCGGTATTGATTTAATCAGCGGCAAGATACGCGAGCGTCTGGCGAAAACGCTCAACGCAAACAATGCCGGAGGCGGCGCAGCATGAGCGAATCTTTCGACGCGCAAGGCGAACAACGTCTCATCGCCGCCGCAAGCGACGCTCTCGCATATGCGTTCGCGCCGTTCTCTGATTTTCGCGTCGGGGCGGCGCTCGAAACCATAGATGGAAAAATCTTCACGGGCTGTAACATCGAAAACGCGACTTACGGTTTGACGATGTGCGCCGAGCGGGTGGCGATTTTCAAAGCAGTGTCCGAAGGCGCGCGGCGTTTCCGGCGTTTGGCGATTGTTGCCGAGACGAAAGAGTTGACGCCGCCATGCGGCGCGTGCCGCCAGATAATATGGGAGTTCTGCAGTGATATTCCCGTCCTGCTCGCCAACAATCGCGGCGATACGGCGACGCTTCAAATGAGCGAGCTGTTTCCGCACGCATTCGATAAAAGTTTTCTAAAATCTTAAAGTTCAGGAATGGGAAATCAAAATATAGAATGCCGAAATTCTTTCAAGCCGCAACGTCTGCACTAATAGTTTTCTTGCTCGTTACTGTCGCGCCTGCGTCTTTCGCGCAAGCACGCCAGCGCACGCGCGTTGACGTGCTGATTAGCGGAGGAACAATTGTGACGATGGATATGGCGCGGCGCGTGATAGAAGACGGCGCGGTGGCGATTCAAGGCGGGCGCATCGCGGCGACGGGCACGCGCGCAGACGTTGAAGCGAAGTACACGGCGCAAGAAACGATAAACGCACGCGGGCGCATCGTCGTTCCCGGCCTCGTCAACGCGCACACGCACGTGCCTATGACTTTATTTCGCGGTCTCGCCGATGATCTCGATTTGCAGGAATGGTTAACGAAATACATTTTCCCGGCGGAAGCGAAAAACGTCACGGAAGATTTCGTGCGCGCGGGCACACGGCTCGGCCTCGCCGAGATGATTCGCGGCGGCACGACGACTTACTGCGATATGTACTACTTCGAGGATGCAATTGCCGACGAGACTGCGAAAGCCGGTGTGCGCGGCGTGCTCGGTGAAACCATCATTGATTTCCCCGTCGCGGATAACAAGACGAATGCGGAAGCGATGGCTTACGCGGAAAAGTTTGTCAATAAGTGGCGCGGGCACGCGCTCATCACGGCAGCCCTCGCGCCGCACGCGCCCTACACCGTTTCCGAAGAGCATCTCAAAGCCGTGCGCGCGCTTTCGGATCGCACGGGTGCGCCGATTGTGATTCACGTCGCCGAAACGCGCAAAGAGGTTGAAGACATCACGAAGGCGCACAACGCTTCGCCCGTCGCGTATCTCTCGCGCATCGGATTTTTGAATGATCGCGTCATCGCCGCGCACGTTATTTATGCGACCGCCGATGAAATCGCGTTGCTGCAGAAAGCGGGCGTCGGCGTCGCGCATAATCCGCAGTCGAATATGAAACTCGCGTCGGGCGTCGCGCCCGTGCCGCAAATGCTCGAAGCAAACTTGCGCCTCGGACTCGGAACAGACGGCGCGGCTTCCAACAACGACCTAGATATGTGGGGAGAAATGGATACGGCGGCGAAGCTTCATAAGGTCAATACGCATAATCCAAAAGTAGTATCCGCCCGCGAAGCTTTCGAGATGGCGACGCTCGGCGGCGCGCGCGCGCTTCATCTGGAGCGTGAAATCGGCTCGCTTGAAGCGGGCAAACGCGCCGACATTGGCATCGTTGATGTGGACACACTGCATCAAACGCCCGCTTATAATATTTACTCGGAGCTTGTCTACTCGACAAAAGCTGCCGACGTGCGAACTGTGTTGATCGAAGGCCGCGTCGTGATGCGCGACCGCAAACTGTTGACGCTTGATGAGGAAGAAATCAAGCATCGCGCTTTTTTTTATCGTGAAAAAATCCAGAAGAGTCTCGTTGCGGCAAGTCCGTCTAAGTGATCGAGTGTGATCTGGTCGCTTGCCCGCGAGGGCGCGAAAAGTCCATAATCAATCATCCCACGATGAAATTAAATATTTAAGAGAGCGAGCCTGTGAGGTTCGTTTTCAAACTTCATGGAGATTTATTAGTGAAGAAAATTCTTTCCCCCTTATTGTTAGCGCGTCGCCCCGGCATCATTGCACAACTCTTTGCGTTGCTTTTATTTTCAGCGGTGAGCATTTGCGCTCAATCCGCGACGGGTGCATCCGACGCGATGCAGCGTCGCGTGGCGCGCGCGCGCGCCTTGACTGCCGCGCACGATCTGGCGGCCGCCTCAACGGAGCTTGATGCGATTCGCAGTTCCGCCACTGATCCATCTGTAAAAGATGTCGCACGCATTCTCTTAATAGACGTTTACCTTGAGCAGGGAGATTACGCGCGCGCCGGATTGCTGCTCGATGATACCTTCAGGGCACGCGCGCCGCAGGATGAAAGCTCTACGCGGTCTTATTTTGCGTTGGCGGGGCAGGCCGTCAACGGGGCGCGCGCGCATCTGGGGCGTTACAGGGAGTTCGGCATCAACGTGGCGGATAAAGAATTACCGCCCGAAGCCGTCAACGATCTTGACCGCCTGCGTCTGTTGCTTGAGCGCATCGCCGATCACGCCAAAAATATCAGCAGCGAAAACACTAAGGGCATGGACGCCACCGCGCTGCTTGAAGACGTAGCGAGCGTGCGCGGCTCGCTTGCGCGCAACGAGCGCGAACGCTCGCAGTGGCAGCGCGAATTTGCCGACGCGCGTCAAAAACTTGCCGCATCCGAAACACGCATCGCCACTCTGCGCAACGTGCCGAATTCTTCTGCCGCTACCAGATCAACAAGCGACAGCAACAGCAGCAGCAGTACCGCCGCCACTTCAATCACGCGGCCTTCCGTCAACCGCTCCAATACCTCGGCCGCGAAAGTCGCGGATAAGAGTGCGGGCACGCGCCCCGTCGCCGCTTCCGTCTCCTCATCGCCGTCATCCGGCAGCGCGTCCAATAGCAAGCCTGCACAGAAGACCGCTGCTGCGGCAAACGGACAGCTGACTGAAGTCGGATCGCTGCTCGATAAAGCGACGCAACGGATCGCCCCGTTGTATCCGTCGGTGGCAAAAAACGCGCGCGTCGCAGGCGTCGTGACCGTTTATCTGGTGGTTGACGAAAGCGGCACGGTGGCAAACGTCGCGCGCGTCAGCGGGCCGCAACTGCTACGTCAAGCGGCGCAGGACGCGGCACGCCGCTGGCGATTTCGCCCGACGCTGATTGACGGCCAGCCATCCCGCGTCGCAGGCTTTATCAGCTTCAACTTCGCCATGTAACCGGACGTGAATAGCACTTGAACAGCTCTCACAGAAACGACCCCACGCCATTAAAACGCTTTAGTCCGGTTTCTCTATAACTATTCATATAACGGGTTATACCGCTTTTATTTACAGTATGTTATAATCTTGACAAAAAAGTAATGTATCCCTACAATGGCTTTACTTCGGGTAGCGTTTTGGATTAGTCATAGCGACTGGAAACCCTATGAAAGTCTCTGCACAGGAAGAATACGGACTGCG
The DNA here is from genome assembly GCA_046262295.1 of Pyrinomonadaceae bacterium. Taxonomy (GTDB): domain Bacteria; phylum Acidobacteriota; class Blastocatellia; order Pyrinomonadales; family Pyrinomonadaceae; genus JBHENC01. The sequence goes on from JBHENC010000003.1 coordinate 26,584, forward strand.
TTGTTTGCTGCAACTGGCGCATTTGCGTGCGGGCGAATCGCTATCGCTCGGCCAGATTGCAGAGCGCGAGGGCATCTCTACGGCGAACGCGGGCAAGCTGCTCTGGCTGCTTAACAAAGCGGGGCTTGTGCAGTCGCTTCGCGGCACGCACGGCGGGTATCGTCTGGCGCGTCCGGCGGCGGAGATTCGCCTGAGCGATATCATTAAGGTGCTGGAAGACGATGAGGTGAAGGGTCATTGCAAAAGTTACGCGGGCATCATGGATGCTTGCGTGCATCACGGCGATTGCGGCATTCGCTCCGTGATCGTTAATTTGCATGAAGTTGTTCAGTCCGCTTTGTCCGGCATTACGCTCGCGCAGCTTGTCGGCACGGAAGCACACGTCGGCGCGATGCTACATCAAATTCAGGGAACAGCCGCGCAGCATTTAGAGCCTGCGGGCAAACACGCTTGAGACGCGAAGCGGTTCGAGCAGATTTTAATTTCAAAAGAGTTCGCAAAAGGAAAGCGCGAAAAATAAAATGAGCACGATTGAGCTACTTGCCAACCAGGAATATAAGTACGGCTTCGTCACGGACATCGAAGCCGACATGATTCCGCGCGGATTGACGGAAGACACGATTCGTTTGATCTCCGCGAAAAAGAACGAGCCGGAATGGTTGCTGGAATTTCGCCTGAAAGCTTTTCGCCACTGGCTGACGATGGACGAGCCGGATTATTGGGCGAACTTAAAATATCCGAAAGTGGATTATCAGGACATTATCTATTATAGCGCGCCGAAGCAGCGGGAGAAGAAGGCGAGTCTCGACGAAGTTGATCCCGAATTGTTGCGCACTTTCGACAAGCTGGGCATTCCTTTACAGGAACAGAAACAGTTGGCGAACGTCGCCGTTGACGCCGTTTTCGATTCGGTCTCCGTCGCAACTACCTACAAAGAGAAATTAAGAAAGCACGGCGTTATTTTCTGCTCGTTCTCCGAAGCTGTGCAGGAGCATCCCGAACTCATTAAGAAATATTTAGGCTCGGTTGTTCCGACGAACGATAACTATTTCGCTGCCTTGAACAGCGCGGTCTTCACGGATGGCTCGTTCGTCTTCATTCCGAAGGGCGTGCGCAGCCCTATGGATTTATCAACCTACTTCCGCATCAACAATTCAGAGACGGGACAATTCGAGCGCACCTTGATTATCGCCGAAGAGGGTGGTTACGTCTCGTATCTCGAAGGCTGCACCGCGCCCAAATTTGACAAGAACCAACTGCACGCAGCGGTGGTCGAACTCGTCGCGTTAGACGATGCGGAGATTAAATATTCGACGGTGCAGAATTGGTACGCGGGCGACGAAGAGGGCAGGGGCGGCATTTACAATTTCGTCACCAAGCGCGGCAAGTGCGCCGGTAAGAACTCGAAGATTTCATGGACGCAGGTTGAGACGGGTTCGGCGATTACCTGGAAATATCCTTCGTGCATCTTGCTCGGCGAGAATTCCATTGGCGAATTCTACTCCGTCGCATTGACCAACCACGCGCAGCAAGCCGACACCGGCACGAAGATGATCCACATCGGCAAGAACACGCGCTCGACGATTGTCTCGAAAGGCATCTCGGCAGGCAAGTCCAACAACAGCTATCGCGGCCTCGTCAAAATGATGCCGAAGGCGGAGGGCGCGCGCAATTATACGCAATGCGATTCGATGTTGATCGGTTCACGCTGCGGGGCGAACACGTTCCCGTACATCGAGGTGCTGAACAACACTTCAAAGGTGGAGCATGAAGCCTCGACTTCGCGCATCAGCGAAGAACAGTTGTTCTATTTAATGCAGCGCGGCTTGTCGCAGGAAGACGCCGTGTCTTTGATTATCAACGGCTTCTGCAAAGAAGTGTTCCGCGAGTTACCGATGGAGTTTGCCGTCGAAGCGCAACGCCTGCTCGGATTAAAACTCGAAGGCAGCGTCGGTTAAGATAAGCGATTTACGGAGCGTAAGGAGATATTGGTTGTGAGAATCTCAATTATTGCTTTCGATGATTTCACGGATATAGACGTGTTCTTCATGTGGGACTTGCTCAGCCGTGTCGAGCGCCGCGATTGGAAAGTGCAGATACTCGGCGATCAGTGTTGCCACACTTCGAGCACGGGCATCCGTCTGCAAACGCATGGCCGTCTGGAAGAAGCGAACTCGGCGGATGCCGTGTTGTTTGCGAGCGGCAAGGGAACGCGCCGCAAGATTCAAGAGGAACCTTTTTTGAGCGCCTTTAATCTCGATCCGTCGCGGCAATTAATCGGCTCGATGTGTTCCGGCGCGCTCATTCTGGCGGCTCTGGGGCTGCTCGAAGGCAAACGCGCGACGACCTATCCGATGGCGAAAACGCTTCTGGAAAGTATGGACGTTAAGGTTGTCGAAGAACCTTTTGTGCGCGAAGGCAATGTTGCGACGGCCGCCGGATGCCTCGCCGCGCCATATCTGGTCGGCTGGGTAATCGAAGAACTGCTCGGCGAAGCCGAAAGCAAAGCCGTATTGAAATCCATCCGGCCCGTCGGCGAAGGCTTAATGTTCGATGAGCTAAACGCCAAAGAAGAAAACACGTCGGGCGGCGTCGCTTACCTACGCTAGCACATTAGAAAAGCATGGTGCGGGTGCGATTTATTGATAGAAAGGCCAATAATTCATAGTGTTGGAAATACGCGATTTATATGCGACGGTTGATGGCAACGAGATTTTGAAAGGCATCAACCTGACGATTAACAAGGGTGAAATTCACGCCATTATGGGGCCGAACGGCTCCGGTAAATCAACGCTCGCAAAAATACTGGCAGGCCATCCGGCTTACGAAGTGACCGGCGGCGAAGTGCTGTTCGAGGGCAAGAATCTACTCGAATTGTCGCCGGACGAGCGCGCCCGCGAAGGCATCTTTCTGGCGTTTCAGTATCCTGTTGAAGTGCCCGGCGTTTCCAACGCGCAATTCATGCGGCTCGCTTATAACGAGAAGCGCAGGCATCTCGGCGAAGAGGAATTAGACCCGCTCGAGTTCAAGGACTTGCTGGCGGAGCGCGCGAAGGTCGTCGAGATGGACGCAGGCTTGATGTCTCGTTCGGTCAACGAAGGTTTTTCCGGCGGCGAGAAAAAGCGCAACGAGATTTTGCAGATGGCCGTGCTCGAACCGAAACTCGCCGTGCTGGACGAAACCGATTCAGGGCTAGACATTGATGCGTTGCGCATCGTCTCCGAAGGCGTCAACAAACTGCGCTCGCCTGATAATGCGATTGTGCTGGTCACGCACTACCAAAGGCTTTTGAACTACATCGTGCCGGACTTCGTACACGTGCTCTTTTATGGCCGCATCGTCAAATCCGGCGGCAAAGAATTGGCGTTAGAGTTGGAAGAAAAAGGCTACGACTGGCTTAAAGGCGAAGGCGCGATGGAAAGCAAAAGCGGCGCGAACGGGACTGTCGCCGCTGCGTTGTGAGGATTAGCGAAGAGATGTCAGCTCAAATGATAAAGGAAAGTAGTTCATATCTTGCGGCGTTCCGCGCGCTTCAGGAAAAGTCAGCCATGGGCGGAACGTCTTGGATTAATCGTCTGCGCGAGACGGCGATGGATCGGTTCGAGCAATCGGGTTTCCCGACGACGCGCGATGAAGAATGGAAATATACCAACGTCGCGTCCATCGCCCAGACGAATTTTGAATTGTCTACGGCGCGCGACCTCCGAGCATCTATATTCACATCCGATGACCTGGAACCGTTTGTTTACGAAGAAGCGCGCCGCAGCCAGTTGGTTTTCGTCAACGGAATCTTTCGCGCGGAACTTTCAACGCTCGAGGCGTTGCCCTCGAGCGTTATCGCGTTGAGCCTCATTGAAGCATTGGATGATGAAACGCAGGCGAGTGTTTTGCGCGATCATCTGGCGCGGCTTGCTGTTTACGACGACAACGCTTTCACCGCGCTCAATACGGCTTTCATAGGAAACGGCGCGTTGCTGCGCATTCCGAAGGGCGTGCGTGTAGAAGCTCCGCTGCATCTGCTTTTCCTGAGCGACCCGCGCGAGACAACTGCGCCGCCCGTCTCTTTCCCGCGCGTGTTGATTGTCGCCGAAAGAGACAGCGAGGCGACGGTGGTTGAGAGCTACGCGAGCGTTGCCGACGGCGCGTACCTGACAAATGCGGTAGTCGAGTTTGTGCTGGAAGACGGCGCGCGGGTTGGACACTACAAAGTACAGCGCGAAAGCTCCGAAGGGTTTCACGTTGCCACGACTGTCGCGGAACTGGGGCGGCACAGCAATCTGGATTCGACGACGATTACTTTGGGCGCGCAGCTTTCGCGCCATGACATCAGGATCAATCTGGAAGCGGAGGCCGCCGAATGCGTCGCGGACGGATTGTATCTCGTCACCACAGGCCAGCACACCGACACGCATTCGGTGATTGACCACCGCAAGGCGCACTGCACGAGCCACCAACTCTACAAAGGAATCCTTGACGGCAAATCGCGCGCGGTCTTTAACGGAAAAATCTTCGTGCGTGAAGATGCGCAGCAAACCAACGCAATGCAGACGAATAGAAATCTGCTGCTGTCGGGAGATGCGCGCGTTGACACGAAGCCGCAGCTCGAGATTTTCGCGGACGATGTGAAGTGTACGCACGGCGCGACCGTCGGCCAGCTTGAGGAAGAAGAACTCTTTTATCTGCTCAGTCGCGGCTTGTCTCCAGACCTCGCGCGAAATCTGTTGACCTACGGTTTTGCCGAACAGGTCATCAATAAAATCAAGATCGCATCCATCAAGGCGCAACTCGACGAAGCCGTGCTCAATCGTCTTCACGCGCGCTTCGAGCCGCAAACAGAAGTCGTAAAATAATGATCGCCACCGAAAAAACAATTGCCGCAGAACTTGGCGCGAAGGCGTCGGCGCTGACAGATACAGCGTGGGATGTCGAACGCATCCGGCAGGATTTCCCTGTCCTTACGCAAAGTGTCAACGGCAAGCCGCTGGTCTATCTCGATAATGCCGCTTCGTCGCAAGTCCCGCAGTTTGTCATTGATCGCGGCAGTAAGTATCTGCGCGAAGAGCACTCGAATATTCATCGCGGCGTGCATTATTTGAGCCAGCGCGCGACGAACGCTTACGAGGGGGCGAGAGAGAAAGTGCGCCGCTTCATCAATGCGCGCGACGCGAAGGAATGTATCTTCGTGCGCGGCTGCACGGAAGGCATCAATCTGGTGATGCACGGCTATGGGCGCAAGTTCATCAAAGAGGGTGATGAGATCATCATCTCCGCGCTGGAGCATCACGCCAACATCGTTCCCTGGCAAATGCTGTGCGAAGAAAAGGGCGCGGTGCTGCGTGTTATCCCGATGAACGATGCGGGCGAGTTGCTGCTTGACGAATACGAAGCACTACTAAATGAACGCACGAAGATTGTCGCCGTGACGCACATCTCGAATGCGCTCGGCACAATTAATCCCATCAAAGCGATGATCGAAACGGCGCACAAGCACGGCGTTCCCGTGCTCGTTGACGGCGCGCAGGGCGCGGCGCATCTCGCCATTGACGTGCAGGATTTGGATTGTGATTTTTACATCTTCTCCGGCCACAAAATGTTTGCGCCAACGGGGAGCGGCGTCATATACGGCAAAGCCGAATGGCTCGAACAGATGAATCCGTTTCAGGGCGGCGGCGACATGATTCGCACCGTCACTTTCGAGAAGACGACGTATGCGGGCTTGCCCAACAAGTTTGAAGCGGGCACTCCGGCCATCGCGTCGCAGATCGGTTTGGGCGCGGCGATTGATTACTTGAACAGCATCGGGCGCGTACAGGCCGTCGTATACGAAGCGGAGCTTTTGCGGTACGCGACCGCGCGGCTTTCGTCTATCGAAGGCGTGCGCGTCGTCGGCACGGCGCGCGAGAAGGCGAGCGTGTTGTCGTTTGTGATAGAGGACATCCACCCGCACGACATCGGCACTATTCTGGATCAAGCGGGAATCGCCATTCGCGCCGGTCATCACTGCGCGCAGCCTTTGATGAAGCGTCTCAACGTGCCCGCGACCGCGCGCGCATCGTTCGCTTTCTATAACACGAAAGCCGAAGTTGACGCGCTCGCCGACGCCGTCGAAAAAGTGATAGAGGTCTTCGCCTGAGCTATGTCGGAACTAAGCGAGCTGTACCAGCAGGTCATCCTCGACCACAACAAGAAACCGCGCAACTTCCGTAAACTGGAGTCGGCCAATCGCTCCGCCGAAGGCTACAATCCTTTGTGCGGCGATCAACTGACAGTTTATTTGCATCTGGAGAATGACGTAGTCAAGGACGTAAGCTTCGAGGGTTCCGGTTGTGCTATCTCGAAGGCGGCGGCGAGCATGATGACGCAGAGCGTGAAAGGCAAGACGCGGGGTGAAGCGGAAACTCTCTTCGACGAATTCCACCGTATGGTGACGGGCGAGTTGGATGAAGCGGCGACGCCGCACACGCTCGGACGTTTGACGATTTTCGCTGGAGTGCGCGATTTTCCGGCGCGCGTCAAATGCGCGAGCCTTTCATGGCACACGATGAACGCCGCACTGAAAGGCGAAGAGATTGTTTCGACGGAAAATTAAACCATCGTAAGATGGCAACACCGTTCGATATAAATTAACGAAGACGACTCATTTCCTTGAGTCGTCTTTTTCTTTGGCTGACAAATCGCCCCGTCCGAAGGCATAATGCTGTAACGCTTGCGAGGATAATATTGTGATAGAGATTGAAGCCGTAGAGTTACGCGAAATACATTTGCCGCTCGTGCATTTCTTCGAGACGAGTTTCGGGCGCACGACGGAGCGTCGCATTGTGCTGGCACGCTTGATTGATAAAGACGGCGCGGACGGCTGGGGCGAATGCACGGCGGGCGAAGGCCCTTTCTACTGTGAGGAATGGACGGAAAGCGCGTGGACGGTGCTCACAACTTTCCTCGCGCCGATGATTGTCGGGCGAGAAATAGAGTGCGCCGCCGCTACTTCCTCTTTGATGCGAACGGTGCGTGGCAATCGTATGGCGAAGGCGACGCTGGAAACGGCGTGCTGGGATTTGGAAGCAAAGCGCGCGGGCGTCCCCTTGTGGAAACATCTGGGCGGCGTGCGCGAAGATATTCCGTGCGGCGTGTCCATCGGTATTCAAGATTCAATTGAAGAATTGTTTGAAAAAATCGAGCGCGAGTTAGATGCAGGCTATCAGCGCATCAAGCTGAAAATTAAACCGGGCTGGGACGCGCGCGTGCTCGAAAAAGTGCGCGAGCGTTTCCCCGATGTGTTGTTGATGGCGGATGCGAACTCTGCTTATAAACTTTCGGACGCGCCGCTTTTCAAAGCGATGGATGATTTTAATTTGATGATGATCGAACAACCCTTAGCCCATGATGACGTCTTCGATCACGCGAAGTTGCAGAAAGAGTTGCGCACGCCTGTGTGCCTTGATGAATCAATTCACTCGAGCGAGGACGCGCGCCATGCCATTGAGATGAGTGCGTGCCGGATAATCAATGTTAAGTTAGGGCGTGTCGGCGGCCATTATGAAGCGCAGCAGGTTGAAAGGGTCTGCCGTGAACGCACTATTCCTGTGTGGTGCGGCGGAATGCTCGAATCGGGCATTGGCCGCGCGCATAACATTGCGATGGCGACTCTGGCAGGCTTCACTTTGCCCGGCGACGTTTCGGCAAGCTCGCGGTATTGGAGCGAAGACATCATAGCGCCTCCTGTAACCGTTACATCGCGTGGAACCATCCCCGCGCCGCTGTCTCCCGGCATCGGCTTTGAAGTCAACCGCGCGCGCATTGACGCGCTGACGGTGCGCAAAGAGATCGTTAAGGCCGCCGGAAAATAGTTTGTTTCTTGACGCGCAGCTTGATTGAGATGCCGCAACAAATGACGCTTGAGATTTCGAGACAAACGATGACGGGTTTGCGCGAGTACGCGGAAAGCCGCGTCGTCGAAACGCTGAAACTTACGCGCGCGCTGGTTGAAACGGAGTCGCCATCGGGCGATGAAGCCGGAAGCCGCGCCGTCGTGTCATTGCTCGCGGATGCCGCGCGTGCGATTGACGCGAATGCCAGCATCGAGCGAATCGAAAGCGCGGGCTACGGCGAGCATTTGCGCGTGCGCTTTTTTGAAGACGCGCCGGAAGGTTTGAAATCCGTTTTGCTGATCGGCCACACGGACACCGTCTACCCGCGCGGCACTTTGCAAACGCGGCCTTATAGGAAAGAGAAGTCGCTTGTTTACGGCCCCGGCATTTTTGACATGAAGGCTAATTGCGCGCTCGCTCTGGAATCTTTGCGCGCGTGCCTAGAGACAAAACTGATTCCGCATCGTCCCGTCGTGTTGCTGCTGACTTGCGATGAAGAAGTCGGAAGCTTTACGGGACGCGCGCTCGTCGAAGAGGAAGCGTGCCGCGCCGAAAGCGTGCTTGTGCTCGAGCCTTCGGCAACGAACGGGCGCGCCAAAACAGGGCGCAGGGGAACGGGGCTTTTCAAGATATTCGCCGAAGGCCGCGCCGCTCATGCCGGACTTGAACCGGAAAAGGGCGTCAGCGCCATACTCGAAATCGCGCGGCAGATCGAGCGCCTGCACGCTTTGAATCAAGAGGGCACGGGCATCAGCGTCAATGTCGGCGTGGTGCGCGGCGGCACAACCTCAAACGTGGTTGCCGCCGAAGCCGTCGCAGAGGTGGACGTGCGTTTCAGCACTGCGGAGGAATCCCGTCGCATCGAAAAAGAGTTGCTTGATTCAAAGCCTTTTGATCCCCGCGTGAAGTTGCGCGTTGAAGGCGGCATCAATCGTCCGCCGCTCGAGCGCAATGGCAAAGTCGTCGCGCTTTACAAACGTGCGCGAAGCCTTGCGGCGTTGCTCGATTACGAATTAGGCGAAGCGCAGGTCGGCGGCGCATCCGACGGGAATTTCGCGGCGGCGACGGGCGCGGCAGTATTGGATGGTTTAGGCCTTACGGGCGACGGCGCGCACGCCATACATGAACACATCGTCGCCGCCGACATCGCGCCGCGTATCGCGCTACTCGCCGCATTGATTAACTCTATCTGAAATAGAATCGCGCGTTGAAGTTTGAAGGAATGGTTTCTCAATTGTGAAGATAGCAACGTGGAATGTTAATTCCGTGCTAGCGCGCTTGCCGCTCGTCTTAAAGTGGCTTGAAGAGGCGCAGCCCGACGTGTTGTGCTTGCAGGAAACAAAGTGCGTTGACGCGAAATTTCCCGCGCGCGAGTTTGCCGAACTCGGCTATGCGGCGGAAATCTTCGGCCAACCGGCTTACAACGGAGTGGCGATTCTTGCGCGCGACGAATGCAAAGATGTGCAGCGCGGTTTTCCCGGCGACGACGCGGGCGCGCAGTCGCGGCTCATCGCGGCTAATGTAAAAGGCGTGCGCATCGTGAATGTTTATATTCCGAACGGCGCAAGCGTCGGCGCAGATAAGTATTATTTCAAGCTGCAATGGATGGCGCGCCTGCGCAGTTTCTTTGACGAGCATTACAACAGCAGCGCACAGGTCTTAATCTGCGGGGATTTCAACGTCGCGCCGGAAGACTTGGACGTACACGATCCGCAATTGTGGCGCGGGCGCATTCTGTGCAGCGAGCCTGAACGAACGGCGCTTGAACATATCAAAGGTTGGGGATTCACAGATGCTTTTCGTTTGCACATAAACGACGGCGGACATTTTTCATGGTGGGATTATCGTCAGGCATCGTTTCGCCGCAACGCTGGCTTGAGGATAGATCACATATGGGTTTCGGATGCGCTTGCCGCCCGTTCGACGAAGACATGGATTGACACGACGCCGCGCGGCTGGGAGCGTCCGTCGGATCACACGCCGGTCATCGCAGAGTTTTCAGATTAAAAGTTGTGTCCGTTATTAACTACGCAGTTGATAAGCAAAGTCATTTTCCATAGTATGCGGTTTTTCAGGGGGAAAGAATGAGCAAGCAAAATAAAGACTCGATGATGATGCTGGCGGCGGGCGCGGGGGCGTTGATCGCGGCGCGGGCGGCTGTCAGAAAGTGGCGCGAGTATGATCTGCGCAGCAAGACTGTGTTGATTACTGGCGGCTCGCGCGGACTCGGACTTGTCATGGCGCGCGAGTTTGCGCGGGAAGGTGCGCGTGTCGCCATCTGCGCGCGCAATCCCACAGAGCTTGAACGGGCGCGTGTGGACTTGGCGAAACAGGGCGCGGATGCGCTCGTCGTGCCGTGCGATGTGACGGACAGAGCGCAGGTCAACGAATTGGTGAAGATTGTGCGCGGACGTTTTTCGCGTATAGATGTGCTCGTTAACAATGCCGGTGTGATACAAGTCGGGCCGATGGAAGCGATGACGCTGGAGGATTACGACGAAGCCTTGCGCACGCATTTCTGGGCGCCGCTTTACACGACGCTCGCCGTGCTTCCTGAAATGCGGAGGCGGCGCGCGGGACGCATCGTTAACATCTCTTCTATCGGCGGCAAAATCAGCGTGCCGCATCTGTTGCCGTACAGTGCCAGCAAGTTTGCGCTCGTCGGTTTGTCGGAAGGCTTGCGTGCGGAACTTGCCAGAGACAACATCTCCGTCACGACGGTGTGTCCCGGCCTGATGCGCACCGGCAGCCCGCGCAATGCTTTTTTCAAAGGACGGCATCGCGCCGAATATGCTTGGTTCAGCATTAGCGATGCGTTGCCCGTCACATCTATGAGCGCCGTTCGCGCGGCACGTCAGATTGTTTCAGCCTGCAAGCACGGCGATGCGGAAGTGATACTCTCCATTCAGGCAGAGCTGGCCGTGCGCTTTCACGGATTGTTTCCCGGCTTGACCGCAGACATTCTGGGATTGATTAATAAATTTTTGCCCGCACCCGGCGGCATCGGGAATCGTCGCGCGAAAGGCGTTGATAGTTATTCGCCCGCCTCGCCTTCTTGGTTGACGACGCTCAACGAAAAAGCCGCGCAAGCGAACAACGAAGCCTGATTAGCTGCTTTCGGATAGCAGGTATTTTTTTCATGGGATGGAGACTGAAGTTATGAGCGGAGTCCAAAAGTGGCCGGACGTGTTATGGATCGTGCGGCACGGTGAGAGCGCGGGCAACGTCGCGCGCGATGCGGCGGAAGCGGCCGGAATCTCTTTGATTGATATTGCCACGCGCGATGTGGACGTGCCGCTTTCGGCGCTCGGCGAAAGGCAGGCTGCCGCGCTCGGACGCTGGTTTGCGACGATGCCCGATGAAGCGAAGCCGAACATCTTGCTTACATCGCCTTACATACGCGCGCGTAAAACAGCGGAGTTGACGCTTGCCAGCGCGGGCATTGAGGTTGACGATATCTCATTCGTGGTTGACGAGCGATTGCGCGAAAAAGAGTTCGGGATTCTGGATCGCCTGACGAAGTTCGGCATTGTCGAGCAGCATCCGGATCAGGCGGAATTCCGGCGTCTTCTGGGCAAGTTCTATCATCGCCCGCCGGGTGGCGAAAGCTGGTGCGACGTGATCCTGCGGCTGCGCAGTTTGATAGACACTTTGACGCGCGATTATCACGGCGAGCGTGTGCTGATCGTCTGCCATTCAGTCGTTGTGTTTTGCTTGCGCTACCTGTTGGAGCGGATGACCGAAGATCAAATCCTGGCGATTGACCGCGAGCAGGATGTCGCCAACTGCTCCGTTACGTCATACGAGTTCGATCCGACGAAAGGGCGACGCGGAAAGCTCACCCTGAAACTCTTTAACTTTGTCGCGCCGCTTGAAGAAGCGGGCGAAGAGGTCACAACGAAACCGGATGTCCCCGTCGCCCCGAAATAAAACGCCGCGTAAACCGAACGCCAAGACCAACGCGCGAACGCCAGCCAGCAGCGCGACAAGCAACGGCAGCAAGACGCAAGCGCCAAGCGTTCGCGCCATTGTTTTAACTCCCGCTCTGTTGCGTCGCTGGCCTTTGCCGCAGCCGAATGAAGGCGGCGATAAGGAAGAGCGCGGGCGCGTGCTTGTCGTCGGCGGCGCGACGGAGATGCCGGGCGCGATTATACTTGCCGCCACCGCCGCGCTTCGCGCCGGTGCGGGGAAGTTACAGATCGCCACGTGTCGTAGCATCGCGCAGTTAATCGCCGCCGCCGTGCCCGAAGCGCGCGTCTTCTCGCTGCCTGAAACCAAAACGGGCGACATCGCCGTGAGCGCCGCCGCTCAAATAATTGAACACGCTAACCGCGTGCAGGCGGTTCTCTTCGGCCCCGGTATGGTTGATGAAGTTGCCATTACAAAATTGATGCGCGCTGTTCTGCCACGACTCGAATATCCGACGGTGATACTGGATGCGGCGGCGCTCACCTGCGCGAAAGAGAATGAAAAGCTTTTGCATAAGCTCAACGGCAAGATCGTGCTGACGCCGCACGCGGGCGAGATGGCGAATCTCACCGGACTCGATAAAGAGTTGATCGCAAACGAGCCGCTGGCGACGGTGCGGCGCACGGCTTCCGCTCTGCGCGCCGTCATCGCCCTCAAAGGTGCGGAAACATTTATCGCCATGCACGGACAGCACAAGGCTTATTGCAATCGCACGGGAAACGTCGGCCTCGCAACTTCCGGTTCCGGCGACACGCTTTCCGGTATCATCACTGGACTCGCCGCGCGCGGAGCCGCTCCTTTGCAGGCCGCCGCGTGGGGCGTCTACCTGCACGGGCGCGCTGGCGATAAGCTGGCAAAAAGTATGGGACAACTTGGTTTTCTGGCGCGTGAGCTTCTCAGCGAAATCCCCGCACTCATGGCGGAATTTGATAAACGAAAAAAATGAGCAACTATTCTTTCCCCGAACCGAAATATATTTCACATCAGCTCGCGCGTCTTTCTCCAGAAGATCAAAAGTCGCGCGCCGAATCCTTTTATCAGTTGATGCAACGTCGCCGCACCGTGCGCGACTTTTCGCCCGAACCCGTGCCGTTCAATCTCATAGAGCGCGCCATCGCCACTGCTGCGACCGCGCCCTCCGGCGCAAATATGCAGCCCTGGCGCTTCATCGTCGTGCAGGATGCGGAGATCAAGAAACAGATTCGAGAAGCCGCCGAAATCGAAGAACGCTTGAGCTACGACGGGCGTATGCCTGAACGCTGGCTGCGTCGCCTTGCGCTGCTCGGCACGGATTGGCACAAGCCCTTCCTCGAAATCGCGCCCTACCTGATCGTAGTCTTTCGTGTTGATTATGAATTCGACGAAGCGACGAACGAACGCGAACCGACTTATTACGCTTCGGAGTCGGTCGGCATCGCCGTCGGGTTGCTGCTGGCGGCACTGCACAACGCCGGTCTCGCCACGCTGACGCACACGCCAAGCCCGATGCGTTTCTTAAGCGAGATACTCAAACGCCCGAAGAGCGAGAGGCCGTTCGTGTTAGTCCCTGTCGGCTATCCGGCGGAAAAAGTGCAAGTGCCGGACATTCAACGCAAACCGCTCGATGCCGTGATGGAACTGATTTGAGAACTGGCGCGCCGCTCTGCCCCGCATCGCTTCAAGTCCCTGAAAATCCGGCAACCTACGAGAGAAAACTCCACTCTCCAGCTGTTCCCACGCGCTTTTCGCTGGTGGAATCCGGGCAGCCGATCCACGCCTGCTTTAATCAACACGTCGCATAATCACGACATTCTCACATTCCATTCTTTTCTAAGGTATTGTCAAAATTATACCAAAGCTACCTTGCAAAAAAACTTGCATTCGTAAAAAATCGTGTTATAGTGCGTGTCCTCACGAGTAGGAGAGGCTTTTTAGAGATACACCCGACTCTTACTTATCGGTCGAAGTTCTTGCCTAGCTTTTTAGTAGACACAATGTCACCCGGCACATCGGCGGATGCCCGTGAAAGAGTTTTACACCGCGTAATCCTTTTTTACGTTTAAGCGAGTGAATTTGCAGTGATGCCGGATGATCCCCCGCAGGGGAGAATGCTGTCCCGATAGCGTTCGCCTTTGCTCATCTGTCAGTCTTGACTTTGTTGGAGGACGTATGAAAAAACTTTTCACGTTGTTTGCTTCAGTAGCTTTAGCGGTTGCCGCGCTTGCACCGGCCGCGATTCACGGCCGGAATCAGGAACAGACGCTTAAAAGAAATCAAGAACCCACATCGAAACTCGTCAGTAAAGGACGCGAGGCGATTCCCGACCAATATATCGTTGTGTTTAATGATTGGGCGACCGGCCCCGTCGGAGCCGCTTCTGTTGCCCACGAACTCGCAGACTACATGGCTTCCGTTTACGGCGGCAAGATCAAGCATAAGTATAAACACGCGCTCAACGGCTTTGCGGCCAATATGACAAAGGAACAGGCGCTTGCCCTTAGCCAAGACCCGCGTGTGGCCTATGTGGAAGAAGACGGCGTAATGCACGCGGACACAACGCAGTATTCAGCAACGTGGGGCATTGACCGCATTGATCAGCGTGATCTCCCGCTCTCCGGCTCCTACACCTACACAACTACTGCTTCCGCCGTCCGTGCCTACGTCATTGATACGGGCATTGACACCGGCCACGCAGAATTTGAGGGGCGCGCCTCAAACGTCTATGATGCTTTCGGCGGCAGCGGAAATGACTGTAATGGACATGGCACACACGTTTCGGGCACCATCGGCGGCAAGACTTACGGCGTAGCCAAACAGGTCAAACCGCGTGGCGTGCGTGTGCTCGATTGTAATGGCTCCGGCGCAACCTCCGGCATCATCGCCGGCGTTGACTGGGTAACGACTAATCATATCAGTCCGGCGGTCGCCAATATGTCATTGGGCGGCGGCGCTAGTTCCTCGCTCGACACTTCGGTTAAGAATCTCTCCAACTCCGGGGTCTTTCTGGCGGTCGCGGCGGGCAACAGCAACGCGGATGCGTGCAATTCTTCGCCTTCGCGCGCAGCCTATGGGACAGCCATCGCAGGCGTTGCGGCCTCTGACCGCAACGACTACAAAGCTTCTTTCTCCAATTACGGTACGTGCGTTGATCTCTACGGCCCCGGCGTCAATATCACCTCCGCATGGATCGGCGGCGGCACGACGGAGACGAACACCATCAGCGGCACTTCGATGGCCTCACCGCACGTAGCGGGCGTCGGCGCGCTCTACAAAGGCGCTTTCGGCGATGCTTCCAGTTCTACCGTGCATAGTTGGATTATTAACAATTCTACCACCGGCCGCATCCTGAATAATCCGAGTGGCACGCCGAACCGTCTCGTTTACAAGAGCACACTCTAACCGCTTTAAGCCTTCACGCGACTGATTAGGGGCTGGGGAACTTGATAATTCCTCGGCTCCGTCAATCACAATCCCGACAGCCTGAAGCGTCACGCCGAAGGCAACCCACGCATCGCCCGCAAGAAATGCCATACGGCAACTTGCGGGCGATGCGCGCGTGAAAATGCTTGCTTTGAGGTGGCTGAAGAGTTACTCGGCACCGATTGTTTGCCCCCTCGCCGAGCAGCTCGATCTTCCGATGTGTAATCTTATGCACACAAAACCCGCACCGCACGTGGAACAATTCATAGCCACCCGACTTGAGCGCAAGGTTTCATTTTAAGTGTAGCGACAAAGACCATCACTGCCGTAGCCGCCTAGAGCACACAGGAAATATCGAATTCATGTGCGCTCTCGGCATTTTCTGCGGTGAATAATTAAGTCAACCCTAGGCTCAATTGAACGGCTCCCTAGAGTTGCGATATTATGCTTTGCAACAAATTCAGCAGCGCTCGCTCCATGTCGTTTGGCGAAGGGGCGGCTGGTGTCTGCGTATTGCTTGCCGTCGCAGGCTGCGTTTGAGTCGTTGGGGTAAGCGGTAGCGGCGTATCGCCCGTGATCGGGACGCCGAAGTTCTGCTGCGAAGCGGAATTTTGTCCGGTTGGATCGGCAGCGTAAGGCAAATTGATGGTGCGCAGGAATTAGCGAAAGACCTGATCGGCGAAAGCCGCGCGATTTTCGAGGAGTTGCACGAAACGTAGAAAGCGTCGGAGGGCACACGTCGAACTGTCGGTCTGTTATTGGCGTGAAGTCGCCTTCGACGAAGCTCGTGCCACGTTGCGAGATGCGTTGAGCCGTCTTGAGCATCGTTTAAGGCGTTACACTCTTCTATCCATCATATATAAGCGATTACCTTTGTCATCCGCTTATATAACTCTGCATTATCATCGCGCCGCAAGGTGTGTTTCCAGAAAACCGAGCATGACGGGCTGGGCGAGTTGCGAACCCCAGCCGTTGAAGTTGTAATCGAAGCCGTGTTGCGCATACGGAATGAAAATCGTCCGGTGTGGAACGCGGGCATCACTTAGTCTTTGCGCAAGTAACGTCATATTCTCATCGCGCACGAGTTGATCCTGCCCGCCGTGAAACAGCAGCGTCGGCGGCGTTTGCGAACGGACGCGCGCGACGGGCGACGCTGCCGCGTATGCTTCCGCCGCTTGTTGCGGATCGCCGCCGAGGAAACTGCGCAGCGTGGCGGGGCCGTCAATCACGCGCTGGTTGGCCGGATGATCGTAAGCCCACACGAGATCGGTCGGAGCATAAACCGCGATTACAGCGCGCACGCTCGTCTCCGTCGTCTTCGTCACGGCGCAGGATGACGGCAATCTCGCATCGTCATCGGGAGCGTAAGCGGCGAGCAGCGCGAGTTGACCACCGGCGGAGCGTCCCATCAACGCGATGCGTTCGGGATCAATGCCATACTGTGCCGCGTTGCTTTTAATCCAGCCAATCGCGCACTTCACATCACCCGTCGCCGTTCGCCAGTTCGGTTGCGGCGCGAGCCTGTAATCAACATCGAACACGGCGTAGCCGTGCGCCGCCAGCCATTTGTCCCACTGCGGAAAATCGCTGCGCTCGCCGCCGCTCCACGAGCCGCCATGCACCACGACAACCGCCGGACGCGACGATGTCGCTTTATCTTTTGGCAGCCACGCATCCAGCTTCAGCGTTTGCCCGGCAACCGTCGCATAGGTGATTGTCTGCGGAACTATATCGGCAGCAGCTTCGCTTGAACCGAACACGTATCGCGGCAGCGACAACTGAACGCCATTCGCACGCGCCACACGCCACGCTTGAATTAAAGGAATCAATGCCAACACGCCTGCCAGAATTCCCAAAACAAGCGCAACGCTCGCCATCCAACGGCTGCCAAATGCAAACGCCAGAAGGCTCAACCCTGCGCCAATCAATCCAAGCGAGCCAAGCCACAAACTCCACTCGCTCGCCGCCACCGCCACCAACCACACTAGAGTCGCCGGAGCAGGCACGACAATCCACACCGTAGCAAACGCCGCCGCCATGCTACACAATATTGCGAGCGTGATGATAAATGGATGCTTAGACACTTTTCGTTCCCGGAAAATTAGAAAAGGTGCGGACTTGTTGGTAGGTGAGCGCGTAGTTCGGGCGTTTCAAAGTCTCGCCCATTCGTCTTTTTCGATTCCGCCCTGCCGCAAAATTCTGTTAAGGAGTTCCTTCCCTATGTCGCCTTGGTGTGGATTCGGAATCCGCAATGTTGTGCTGCCCTTGAGCATAAACTGATGCTTGCCGCCCGAGTAGGGGCCATCGAAGCCTAGCTGTTTTAGATAGCGTATTAAGTCCTTGCGCTTGACCGGGCCGGGAGGAGGCATCAGGCGACTTCCCTGATTTTTAATTCCACCCCTTCAATGATAGGCAATGAAAGATTTTTGGAGACACGAAACAGAATCCATTCCTCTAAAACTTCTTCCAACTCTTCACGACAGGCTTCGAGAGTGCCCGCGTTGGCATAGACGCCCTCGAAGCCGGGGATGTCTCCATAGAAAGTATTATCGTCCGGCAGGATTTCGTACTTTGCCCGGCGCATAGCCGCGCGAATATAGTTCAATAGCATCTCGTTTCTCTTTATTTCGCGTTTGATGATGTGCGCCGCTTCACCGGCTCGCTTCGTCGCTTGGCCTTACTCTTCCTGATTGCGAGCGCGCTTGACGTTTGGCGCGCTATCAGCGGAAATATTCCACGCTCCTTCTGCGTTATTTCGTAGGTCGTTATCTTCGATAATGCCCGCCCCACCTTTGTAAATCAAAACGGCTTGATAGCTGTTCCGGTTGATACGATTGTTGCGCAATGTTGGATTGCCGCCTATTTTGATTACTACGCCGATACTACCGTTACGGAAAATCTCGTTGTCCTCTAAAGTCCCCTGACTATTAAGTTGGGTGTCAATAATGGGAATCAGAAACGTCACCGCGTCAATCGAATCTACGATGCGTTCCTTCCAATGCTGTCCCCACAGAATATCGTTGCGATCCTGAAAGATAGAAAAGCTCTCTCCGGTCTGCATCTGCACTTCGCCGCTGAGACGTTCACGAAACTCCGTCAAGCGCCCGTTCTCATGCTGGTCATCGAAGCGCACATAGCTCATAAAAGCTATCGGCGGTGGGCGGTTTTGCTCATAGTTCAATCCATGTGGTGAAGGTGTAAGCTTTGCGAGTCGCAAACGATTAATTGCCCGTCATCGTTTCAGGCTGTCTGCTGGTTAATTCTCTCCACGTCAGCGGCGCAGTGCCGTCGTCAAGACGCACCATCGAGATGCAGCCGGGAACGGGGCAGACGAGCGAGCAGAGATTGCAGCCGACGCATTCGGGTTCATCAACGATGGGGAAGCGTTTGCCGTTTATTTCGGTGAAGGGAATACATTGATGCGCGCCGTCTTCGCAGGCGATGTGGCAGAGATTGCATTGAATGCAGAGATTATGGTCAATGCGTGCAACGGTTTTGTAATGCAGATCGAGGTTGCTCCAATCCGTAACGCGCGGCACACTCTTGCCGATAATATCGTTGACGCTTGCGAAGCCTTTGTCGTCCAGATAATTCGAGAGACCGTCAATCATATCTTCGACGATGCGGTAGCCGTAGTGCATCACGGCTGTGCAGACTTGCACGGTCGTCGCGCCGAGAAGCAAAAACTCCGTCGCGTCGCGCCACGTCGAGATGCCGCCAATGCCGCTAATCGGAATATTGATTTCGGCATCGCGCGCAATCTCCGAAACCATGTTGAGCGCAATCGGTTTGACCGCCGGGCCGCAGTAGCCGCCGTGCGCCGCCTGCCCGTTCACGTTCGGATAGGGAATTAAAGTGTCCAGATCAACGCCTATTACGGAGTTGATCGTATTGATAAGCGAGACGGCATCCGCTTTGCCGCGCACGGCGGCGCGAGCGGGCGGCGTAATGCTTGTGACGTTCGGCGTGAGCTTGACGATAACAGGGAGCTTCGTCGCTTCCTTGACCCACTCCGTCACCATGCAGGTGTATTCCGGCACTTGACCCATCGCCGCGCCCATTCCGCGCTCGCTCATTCCGTGCGGGCAACCGAAATTCAGTTCGACGCCGTCCGCGCCCGTGTCCTCAACCTGCTTCGCTATCTCGTGCCACGCCTCGCGCTTTGATTCGACCATCAACGAAACGATCACCGCGTGCTTCGGATACTTTCGCTTGCACTCTTTAATCTCACGCAGATTAACTTCGAGCGAGCGATCCGTGATGAGTTCGATATTGTTCAAGCCGATCATTCGATTCGCGCCGGAATCAACGGAGGCGAGCCGCGAGCACACATTCACAATCGGCTCGCCCAGAGTCTTCCACACCGCCCCGCCCCATCCCGCATCAAACGCGCGCTCGACCATCGAACCCATATTCGTCGGCGGCGCGGACGCGAGCCAGAAGGGATTCGGCGATTCGATGCCCGCAAAATTAACTCGTAGGTCTGCCATCGTCTTTACTCCTCAAAACCATCTATACCGACTCTTCCTTCATCTCGCCACGCTCTAACCCGTCTTCCGTCGGGCTTTCAAAAGTCACGTCGCGGTAAATCTCGCCCAAAGCCAATACACACGGCACACAAGCGCACTGCACCTCGTCCGTCAAAGCATTAAACTCCATGAACGTCCATACGCCATTGTCCTGTTTTATGAACTGCGAGACGTGTGGGCGATGCTGCGCAATCAAGAGATACTCGCTGAAACTGGCGATTGATTTGTAGTAAGTGAATTTGTCGCCTCTATCGAAAGCTTCGGTGGACGGAGAAAGAACTTCGACGATCAAAGCGGGATTGACCAGCATATCCAGCCCGCCGATCTTCTCGATCACAGGTTGTTCACACAAGGCGGTTAAGTCTGGATAGCGATACGGCGGATAGCTTGGAACTTTAATTCGTAGGTCTGCCGGGAAAGTCTGACAGCCCCGCTCTCGTAATTGCGTGTCAATCGCCGTTCCGAGATTGCGTGCAATCTGGTTATGCGCCAGACTCGCGCCGCTCATGCAAAAGACTTCGCCGTTCCAGAATTCATACTTCTCTGTGTTTGCGAGTTCGAGCGCGAAATACTCTTCAAGCGTGTGGTGTTGTTTTGGTTGTGACGACATAAAAACCGCACTCCATTAACTCGTAGGTCTGCCATAAGATTTCACTCTTAAACTTTCCGCCGATGCCGCCGGATTATCAAAAGCTGCTGGAATCGCTGCCCCCATTTCACCATGAATCTTTTCAATAAAAGGTAGACGCGCGCCCGCCAGCTCGACGTCCTCGCCCATCACGAACTTATGAATACCCTGCGCGGCGAATTTGCCCATCTGTGCGGCGTCAACCGCTTCGCGTCCGCCGTTGACGCAATCGCCGCCCGCGAAGAATTTCGGATTGCCGGTTTGCATCGTCGCTTTATCAACAATCACGCGCCCCGCCGCATCGAAATCAACTTTCGGAATCGTTTCGAGAAGGGCGCGCATCTTTTGCTGGCCGAGTGCTTTGATAATCATCTCAACCGGAATGTCGAATTCAGAACCGGGCACTATCGTCGCGGCGCGGCGTCCCGTTGCATCCGGGTCTCCCATGTCCATACGCACGCAACGCAACGCCGCGACGCGGTTCGTTTCATCCGCGAGTATTTCGACGGGCGCGGTCTGCCACCAGAATTCCACGCCATCCTTTTTCGCCAGCTCATACTCGTATTCGTAAGCGGGCATCTCGCGTTCCGAGCGGCGATAGATCATCAACACACGTTCCGCACCCAAACGCTTTGCCTGCGTGACGGCATCAATCGCCGTGTTGCCCGCGCCGACGACGGCAACGGTGCGCCCGACGGGGACGCTCTTCCATTCCCGCGTCTTGATGCGTTCGATAAAGTCCAGCGCATCATACACGCCCGCCAGATCCTCGCCGGGAATGTTAAGCTGCGTGGTTGCGCCTAACCCGACGCCGATAAAGACAGCATCGTGCGCGCTCTCTAAATCGGCGAACGACACATCGCGCCCGATCTCCGTCTCCATCTTGAATCTTACGCCGAGACGCTCGATCATCGCGGCTTCATCCGTCGAAACCCTTTGCGAGATTTTGTATTCGGCCATGCCGTAAGTATCAAGCCCGCCCGCCAGCGGCTTCCTGTCATAGACCGTCACGGCATAGCCGAGACGCGCCAGGTATGCCGCGCAGGAAAGCCCCGCCGGGCCGGAGCCGATGATGGCGACGGATTTATCGTTGGATTGTCCGGCTTTGAACACGTCGCGCCCTTCACGCATCACGTAATCGGTGGCGTATCTTTGGAGGCGTCCGATCTCAATCGGCTTCGCCATTAAAGTCTTTTCCACGCACGCGCCTTCGCACAAAACATCAACGGGACAGACGCGCGCGCACGTCGCGCCAATCGGATTCGCGTCGAAGATAACGCGCGCCGCACCCGTCAGATTTTCGCTGGCGATCTTTTTGATAAAGGACGGGACGTCTATGTGCGTCGGGCACGCGCGCGTACACGGCGCATCGTAGCAGTAAACGCAACGGTTCGATTCGAGCACCGCCTCCGCTTTTGTCAGCGGCGGCGTGATGTCGCCGAAGTTGCGTTCGATCTGTGTGATGTCGAGCGGGGAATCATGTATTAAGGACATTCGTTTTACTCCGCGACAATCGTTTCGTAGCTTTCGGGTCTGCGGTCACGGAAGAACTGCCATGTGTTGCGGACTTCCCGTATTTGATCCAAGTCCAAATCCGCGACAACCAGCGCGTCTTTATCTCTTGGCGCTTCCGCGACGAATTGGCCGCGCGGATCGCAGAAATAACTCTGCCCGTAAAACTCGCCGATGTCCCAGGGTTGTTCGTGGCCGACGCGATTGATTGCGCCGACGAAATACCCGTTGGCGACGGCGTGCGCAGGCTGTTCCAAACGCCACAGATATTCAGACAGCCCGGCGACGGTTGCCGACGGATTGAAAACAATCTCCGCGCCGTTCAAGCCCAAGATACGCGCGCCTTCGGGAAAATGCCGGTCATAGCAGATGTAAACGCCGATGCGCGCGTAGGCCGTCTCGAACGTCGGATAGCCCAGATTGCCCGGCTTGAAATAAAACTTTTCCCAGAAGCCCGGCGCGACCTGCGGAATGTGGTTCTTGCGATACTTGCCAAGATACTTTCCGTCGGCATCAATCACCGCCGCCGTGTTGTAATAGACGCCGGAAATCTCTTCTTCGTAGATCGGCACGATGATGACCATGTTGTGCCGCTTCGCAACTTCCTGCATCAACTTCACAGTCGGCCCGTCCGGTATCTTTTCGACGGCTTCATACCAGCGCGTCTTTTGTTCCGCGCAAAAGTAAGGCGTCGTGAAAACTTCCTGCATACAGAGAATTTGCACGCCCTGTTTCGCCGCATCCTCGATCACCGCCAGATGCTTTTCGATATTGGCGCGCTTGATCTCTTCAATCGGCGCATCCGTCGGCGCCGCATTCGTCGCTTGAATTAATCCGCATTTAACTATTCGTGCCATAAGTTTATTCCTTTATAGAGAATTTTAAGATTTCTTCGTCACACGCTCTTTAATGTTTGAGCATCGGCAATGATTGTTGTTTGCGGCGGCGCGAATTTCATCAAAGCTAAATGCGTGATGAACGACGCGCCGAAGCCGACGAACCATGCGTAATCATAAAGCGGCCTTAAACTCGGAACGATCAAACCGATCCATGCGAGCGCGCAGCCGATAAGTGTTGCCGCTACCGCACGCCAATTCCAACCGCTCGCGTAAGTATAAACACCTTGCGAGCGATAAAGATCAGCGAGGTTAAGCTGTTTGTTTCGCACAAACCAGTAATCCGCGATCATCACTCCAGCGATTGAACCAAGCCCGCCGGAATACCCTAGCAGCCAGCTAAAGATATAACCCGAAGGGTCTGCTAAAAGTCGCCAGGGCTGCATCAGAATTCCGATAATGCCTGTGATTAATCCGCCCAACCGAAACGAAATCAACTTCGGGAAAGCATTGGCGAAATCGTTGGCGGGCGAGACGACGTTCGCCGCGATGTTGACGGAAAGAGTAGCGACGACCACCGTGAACATAGAGATCGCCACCACCCACGCCTGACTGAATTGCCCGACCAATTTCACAGGGTCCCACAACTCGTTCAAACTCTTCTGCGGATAAATCACGATTGCCGCAGACGTTATCAAAATCCCCATTGCCGCAAAGACTGTCATCGTCGTCGGCAAAGCGACAACCTGCCCGATAACCTGTTCGCGCTGGCTGCGGCCAAAGCGCGTGAAGTCCGGCATATTAAGCGAAAGCGTCGCCCAATAGCCAATCATCGCCGTCAAAGAGGGAACGAAGATCGGCAGAAATTCCCGCAAAGAGTGAAAACGTCCCGGCTCTTTCAACAAAAACCCAAGCCCGTGCGCATTCTTAATTGCCCACACGACAAGCAACGCCGTCATCACCAGCACAAACGGCGCAGCCCAGTTCTCCACACGCCGCAGCAAATCCATGCCGCGATAGATAATGAAAATATTGAGTCCCCAGAAAAGTAGAAACGACAGCCACTCCGTCGGCGTATACCCGCCAACCACACCGCCTAACAGCGTCGGCCAACCCGGAAGAATCGCGCGAAATAAAGTATGCAGCGCCTGCCCGCCAATCCACGCCTGAATCCCGAACCAACCGCACGCGACCAAAGCACGCATGAGCGCCGGAAGATTAGAACCGATTGTTCCGTAACTCGCACGCGCCAGCACCGGAAACGGTATGCCGTACTTCGTGCCCGGATGCGAATTAAGCAAGATAGGCGCAAGCACAATCACATTGCCGAGCAGAATCGTGATTAATGCCTGCCACCAATTCATCCCCGCGCTAATCAACCCCGAAGAAAGCATATACGTCGGAATACAATGCGCCATGCTCACCCACAACGCCGCGTAGTTATATGTCGTCCAATCCCGCTTCTCGATTGGCACGGGCGCAAGGTCTTCATTGTAAAGCGCGCTTCCCCGTATCGCCGCGTAATCACGCAACTCAACGCGCCCATCCACGTGCCGAATAACTTCCGCGTCATTACTTAATTGCATATTCAATGCACCTTTAAGTTTAGTTGAGAATGAAACTCACGGTAACTTGTGCCTTAGTCGTAATGAGTCCCGGCGAAATAGTAGCGATACTTTCATTGCTGGAAGCCGTAACATTTACCGTTGCTGAAGCGTTTGAAACAGCAGTATAGTCGTTGCCTGCACCATCTTCGCGGATAGAATATGCCTTGCCGATTGTCTGTCCGATCTCTTTAGCGAGTGCTGTGGCCTTTTCTTGAGCAGCTTTAATCGCTAATGCTCGCGCTTGATCTTTGTTACGCCTTAATTGAGAGGTACGAAACTCGACATCTCTAACGCGAGTTACGCCGGACTTCAAAATATCTGCAAGCAAACTGTCAAATCGGGATATATCTTTAAGCGTGATTATAATTGTCTTTGAATATGAAAAACCGATGAACTCTCTTTTCCGGCGCGGCCTACTGTCGGTATCCGAATCATCGGTAAACTTTTGTTCCACACTAATATCGCTTGTCTGTATATCTTTAAGGTCAATGTTATAACTTCGCGCAACCTCTAAAATTTGTTTCACACTTCTATCATTAAGATTCCTTGCAGTTGTTAAGTCTTTATCTGTTTTTTCAACTTCAAGCGTAAATTCAACTTGGTCTGGCGCAACCTTTATTTCAGCTTCTCCATTAACCGTGATAAGAGGAATTTGCGGCGGCGGTTGAACAATTATTTGCGCTTGCGCCTGAAATGAAAGCACTATAAGGGCAACGATAAAGCTAATCAATAATCGCATAATTAGTCTCCCGATAAATCATTACAAACTCGCTGTTAAATCTCTTCAAAGGGATAGAATAGCATTCTATCCCTTTGAAGAGTGGCTAGCGATTAAGTTGTTTTCGCTTTACGTGTTCCGGGACGTTTGCGTTCGCTGGAGCGTGTGCCGCCCGCTTGTTCGTATTACGTGGAGTCGGGGCCGTAGATGGCGCGGAATCCGCTGCGGGCGCGTGTGACGACGCTCATTACTTCGCTCGCTTTTGCGTTGGAGTCGTTCATTAATTTCGTTAGCTCCATGCGTTTGCTTTCTGTTTGGCCGCGCAGGGTGCGTAGCTCGTCCACGCTACTTTTCAGAGCGGGAAGCGTGATTTCACCGAGCGCAAACGTCGGATTGTCTTCCCACACACGAACGATCTGTTCGCCGTCTGCTAAAACTTCATCAATTGCTTTATTTCTAGCCATCTTCGTCTCCTTTACGATTCACTCAAAGGAGAAGACCTTGAGTGAGGAAGTTAAGCGCGGCTGCCCTAAATAAAAGAAGCGCGCTTAAGGATTGAGAGGAACGGCGCGAAATGCGAGATGCGCCGCAGAACATTAAAGTCGCAAGGAAAAACTTGGAGAAAACAATCTCCGAATTGGAGAACTTTTCTCTAAGACAAAGACAACATTCTCCTAAATGGAGAACGAAATACAAGAGCAAAGTTTTTGTTCTCCGAAATTAAAAACCATTCTCTAAAGCAGAGAACGCAATCTCGAAGATTATGAGTGGCGGCGGAAAAGATTTTTAGAGCAATCGCTTTTCCGTTTCACATTGTGACGCACGTTCCGCGTTTCAAAAACTTTCCGTCGCACGCTTTGCCTTTATGCTCGCTGCTTTCAACACGGATGCACCCACGTGAAAGATTTTAACTATTCGGGGAAAGCAAGCAGTTTTAATCTCGCCATCAAATCGTCTAAATGATTTCGCAATTCGGTAACCGAAACATCGCCCGGCGGAGTCAAATCATCGCCGAACTTAATCTGACTCAAAACCCAAGCGAGTTGCGCGGCGGTTAAGCCGCTGTCTTTTTGCTGTGCGACGGAAAGTGCATCTTCAATTTTGAAACCTGCTTTTTCGAGTTCCCGCACATCAACCAAATCCCGGATTTCAGAACGCGACAGCAACGCGCAGAGTTTATTTGCCAGAATCTCTTCGGGTGAATCAATGCGGATTCCGTTTATCTCCCGCTTCAACGGTTCAAGCTGGAAAACATATTCCCGAACCAAATCAACCACGATGGCTTCATCATTGCGCGTGACGAGCACGCGGCGAAAATCAGGCGCGGTTTGAATCGCTTCGACGCTTGCCTTCAACGTCCGCGCCACGTCTTTGAGAATCGCAAAGCCGTTTTCAATTTCGTTTTCGAGCGTGAATAAATCAAGGTCGTTCGTTTCCCTGTGTCCCATATAAAACCCGACGAGAGCCGCACCGCCGGTCAGGTAAAAGCGATTTTCACGCCGGAAAAACTCGCGCAGAAAATCGTTCTGTAAATCGTTGAGCCTTGCCTTAGTCAAGCAAGCCTTCCTTGCGCCATGCCTCAAACAAAAACTCCCAAAACTCGCGCCGCCGTCCCGTATGTTTTGATAGTTCTTCCCAATCGCGCCAGACCGCTTGCGGCGTGGTGAATTTCCAAACGTCCGTGTCTCGCGCCTCGCGCAAGATTTTCCCCAGAAGTCGCATCCGCTCCGCCGCCGAAGCCTCAACTAATCGCCGTTTAAGTTCCGCAACGGTCATCGGCTCGTCCCACAGAAAATAAGGAACCGCCGACGCCCTTTCCAAATCCGTTGAAAGAGATCGTTTCATACACTTACATACTCACACACGTTCCGCGCTTCAAAAACCTTCCGTCGCCAGCCTTGCCTTTGTACTCGTTGTTTTCAATAACAACGCGCCCGCGCGAAAGAACGAGTTCGACGACACCTTTGATCGTCTTGCCTTCGTAAGCGGAATAATCCACGTTCATGTGGTGCGTCTCTGAGCTGATAGTCTGTTCTTTTTCGGGATCGAAGATGACAATGTCCGCGTCAGAGCCGACGGCGATGGTGCCTTTCTTCGGGAACAATCCGAACATCTTGGCGGCGGCGGTTGACGTGAGTTCGACGAAGCGATTGAGCGAGATGCGATTCTCGATGACGCCGCCGTTGTAGATAAGCGGCACGCGGTGTTCGACGCCGGGCGCGCCGTTCGGAATCTTGGAGAAATCGTCGCGCCCTAATTCTTTCTGTTCCTTCATGCAGAACGGGCAGTGATCCGTAGAGATAACTTGCAGATCATCCGTGCGCAAGCCCTTCCACAGTTCTGTTTGATTCTCTTTCTCGCGCAAGGGCGGCGTCATCACATATTTCGCGCCGTCCCAGCCGTCGCCGTAATCGTCTATCGAAAGAAAAAGATACTGCGGGCACGTTTCGGCAAACGCCGGAAGCCCACGATCACGCGCCTCGCGCACTTGATGTAGCGCATCGGCGCACGAGAGATGCACAATGTAAACGGGAGCTTCCGCCATCTCCGCAATCGCAATCGCGCGATGCACGCCTTCGGCTTCGGCAATCGTCGGGCGGGTCAACGCATGATACTTCGGCGCGGTTCGCCCTTGTGCTAATGCGCGTTTGATTATCTCGTTTATCACGACGCCGTTTTCCGCGTGCATACAGATGAGTCCGCCGCGCTCGCCCGCCGCACTCATTGCGCGAAAGATCGTCGCATCGTCCACCAGAAAAACGCCCGGATATGCCATGAATAATTTGAAGCTCGTGATGCCTTCATCCATGATCTTGTGAAGTTCCGGCACGCGGTCGTCTTCCAGCTCCGTCGTGATTAAATGAAACCCGTAATCAATGGCCGTTCTGCCTTCCGCTTTTCGGTGCCAGTTATCAACGGCTTCGGTCAGCGTTTGGCCTTTATACTGCACCGCGAAATCAATGATCGTCGTCGTCCCGCCAAAGGCCGCCGCCCGCGTCCCCGTAAAGAAATCATCCGACGCCTCCGTTCCGCCAAACGGCAACTCCATATGCGTATGCGGATCAATCCCGCCCGGAATCACAAGCTTCCCGCCAGCATCAATCACACGGTCAGCCCACACGCCGTACTTCTCCAGATCAACGCCGATCAGCGAGACAACTTCCTCCTCAATCAGCACATCCGCCCTGTAATCATCAACGGCAGTCACGATGCGCCCGTTACGAATTAGTGTTTTCATCAGAACCTTCCTCCTCTGGGGCTGACATATCGACTTCAACCCAGTCTCCTTTAACTTCTACTGGATGGTTCTCCTCTCTTTCCTTTATAAGTCGGAGTAGCTTAATAAGCTTGCTTCTTTCAAAATCCAATAATCTTGTCTCACTTATGGGAATGCCTAAATGTGCTGCTAGGCGTGTTACGTCACCTAATGATAGTTCTTTGCCAGATATTTGTTGTGGTGATAAAGGCTTGCGTATAGCCTTGTATTCTTTATTTATTCGGGATTGAGCACGAACGATCTGCAATATTTCTTCAAGAATATCTCTATCATTGCGCTGTGGCTCTGGAGTTTCTTTAGGAGCAGGAATGCTACTTAGCCGCTGCTCTAACTTCGGCCACCAAACATCAAATGATTCATTAATCTCTGACTCGGGTAATCTGCCATCATCACGAGCATTATTAATCGTTTCGACGAGTTTTCTTATATCTTCCTTTTGCGCTTTGGTAGTTTGAAATTGTGCGAGAGGTTCTCTAACGTCAGCCGGTTCGAGTTCATAAAGAAAAGTACAAACATATGTATTCTGCTGTTGCTTTGATAAAGCTCCGGCTTCAAAATGTATCCAAGTTGAACCTAAGTTTTCCGGTGTTAAGCAAATGATACCAACACTTGATTGTTCAAGTTCATTAGCTATACCTGAACGCCAGCGAGTGCCCTTTTCAATATCATTTGCAGACATCCATGGCTGAACAGCTTGAATAACCTTTGGAAGCCAGTAACGTAATGCTTCAGCTATGGTTTTGCTTCTTTCTCCTGACCAACTAATGAACACTCTCATACTTGTCCAGCAACTCCTTCTAAAGCTCCTATCAAATTTGTTAATGCGATCCTTCGTTGAATTAAACAAAGATGCGTTTATGCAAATATCGTCACTAAAACTGTGCGTTCGCCGCGTGCTTCCGTATAACTGATCTCGCCCGCGAGAGTTTCGTTTGCCAAGTCTTGAACATCACGCGCCGTGTCTTCGGCAATGTACGGTTCGCCGCAGTTGGCGCACACTTGCGCGGGGATGTCTGTGATGAGCAGGATCGCGTTGCCGCGCTCAATCGGCAGGATCGTCGTGCCTTGCTTCATGCGTGTGTGTTTACAGATTAAGCATTTCATTGTTTCACCTTCGACGCTTCGTAAAAGCTTCCTTCCACAGTGTGATGTCTGGCTCGTACACCGTCACAGCCGTCGTTTCACCCGTTACCGGATCGTCTTCGCCAACAACGTGAATCGGTCTTGCTCCGCTCCAACCGAGCATTAAATAACGCGGCGGTTCGTCGGCTATATATTCTTCGATAATCTCGCCGTCCTCCAATACGCCGCGCACTTCGTCAACACTGATATTACGCTCGATCATGCGCTTTAACACATAGGGCGGGAAGATAATAATCACTGCGTTGCTATCGTTGAAAATGTTAGCGTCAATTGTATTTGATATTTACTACATCATTTCAATTACAACTAAGCTGCCAAGTCGGTTTTGATTTCTCGCAAAATCTCCGATACTTCTTCCTTCGACTGTAAATGGCGCGACAAAACTTCTTCGGTTTTTTCCAAAATGTTATTTGAGAAATAATTGGCGAGGTCTTGCCGCAAGTTTTGCCCGATGTAAAGTTTGAGCAACGCGTGAACCGACACATCGCGCATCTTCGCCACTTTTTCGAGCGATGCCAAAACGTCTTTCGGAATTTTCAAAGTGAGTTCTTCCGATTCACGCTCACGAAGCTTCAAGGCATAGCCTTCTTCCGTCACTAATTCTTCAGGATTCTTCATAAAGTTTTCTTTCCATCGGCGTCGCTGCCCGCGCCGAAATAATTCTTGTGTTTTTGCCCCTTTCCACATAAACCACAAGAAAAAGTTTTTCTGAAAAGCTGTAACCGATTATGTAATCGCGCTTATCTTGCGCCGTCGAAGCATCGCCGGTTTGATAAAACGGATCAAAGAAAACTTCGGCGGCAGTTTCAGATTTTACACCGTGTTTCCGTAAATTCGCCGCATATTTTTCTGCGTCCCATTCAAACTCGACGCCTTGTAACTGAAACACCGTGTCCATTTTTCAAGTCGTTGTAAATTGCTTGTCGAATTCGATAACCGTTTCGCCTTCGATTAAAATATCGGTGCGGTAATCATTAATTGCAATGATGATTCGTTTGTTTTGATTGGCGTTTTCATCGGTCTATCAATTAGAAAAGCGAGTTTCCGAAGAAACCGAACATCTCTTCTTTTGCTTCATTGATGGCGATTAAATTGTTTGTCTGACGAAGTTTGATGTTTAGTTGTTGGTTAAAACTTTTGAGCAGCCCGAAAAGCAAATCAGAGCTAACCCTGATTTCCTTCGGTAGCACACTATGGCCTGACAAAATTTTGATTAAACTCTTGGCGATTTCCGCGTGCCCTTCAAGAATATCTTCCTGCGGTTTCAGCATCTCCACGCCGAGAATGAACCGGCTGTTCGTTTCCGCAATCATCAATATCTTCGGGAAGAAAGGACGGCTGTTCTTTTCCCGCACAGGCGTGGGAGCATGAAACAAATCTATTTCAAGGATAAGGTTTTTATTTTGCGGAAAGGCTTTGAAGTGATTGATTGTTTCCGGCGATACTTCGATGGAAAATTGCTTCGAGGTGGGCGGCGGAATCTGTTTCATTTCATCGCGCCAAACGAGTTTTTCGCCTTCCTTTTCCGCCACCCGCACCAGATAAACTTCATCTTCACTGTTTGTTTCGTCTACCAAAATCAGCGGATTTTCTTTGACGCGCGGGGCGACTTCGAGAGTTTGTTCGATTGCGTAAATCAAGAAACGGGCTTCTTCCGAGGTGATAAACCAGGGCATAAACCCGGATTTATTGCTGCGAAACAGCGGGTAACTTTGCTTTCCGCGAAATTTCAAGCCGAGTTCTTTAATCGCCTCGCGGTCTTCTTTTTCCAATTGTTCGCGGTCTTTAAACGATGCTTGAAGCTGCGGTATGTCGAATAACGCCAAAGGCTCTGTTTCGTGTTTGCCCTCTTGAAAATCCCAAAACCCGTACACACCTTCCGCGCCCAAATAAACGCCGACGGCGAGATGCTCGCCCATCATTCCCATCACGCTGACGAACCCGATTTCGCTCGTCTCGGGATTTTCCACGCCGAAAATCTCGGATTCATCCATCCATTCCCAAGGCGCGAGTTTCTTTAGTTTCCCCGCAAGCTCGTACAATTGTTTTGCTTCCTCAATCATCGGCGCAAATTGTTTTGTTTTAGTTTTCATTTTTCAAAGTGTTGCAAAACCGCTGTCCAAAGCTCCGATCAATTCGTTGACGTGATCCTTTGTCGAGTTGAGCATCTTGCCGGTGCGGATGACGTTGCCGTATCAGGCCGGTTTACGGTTTCAACGAGCCATTCAACAATTGAACGACAGCAGCGATAATTTGCTTCAAAACTTCGTCTTTCAAAATGCCGACTTGCGCTACTAACAAACTACGATTAGCCGTGAAAAGTTTGCTCGGGCGCGCGTAGCTGACAACGCGAAGCGAACCTTGCGCGAAACTGTTATTCGTGAGTTCTATGGAGCGTGAATCTGCGTAAGAGCTGCTCGTGATCTGCGATAGAATCCAATCGCCTTTGCCCGCATCGGCTAACACCGCTGCCGGGCGCAGCTTTGATTGTGGTAGATCGGAGAACGGAAAGGGCACTAAGACTATGGCTCCGGCTGAAGGTGTAACCACGCTTCGTCCTCCTCCGGCCTGTTCCAGTCTTTTGAAAGCGATTGCTCGCTCAGTAACGCCGTTTCGGAAACAATTGCCGCCGGTTCGTCTTCAAGAATCGTCACAAGGGCGCGCCGCGCTCCGCGAAGTTCGACGGCCTCAAGTAACACAACCTTGCCGTGTTCATCAATCACTGCTTCAACAGTTTGAATCATAATGCCTCCCGCTTCATTCTTATCATGATACGACGCCAGTCAATCTTTTATTAACATGAAAGCAGCATCCAGAGCTTCGATCAGTTCGTTGACGTGGTCTTTGGTCGAGTTGAGCATCATGCCGGTGCAAATAACTTTTCTGTATTGGTAAAAGTTTATTTCGCACGGCGCAAGGTAAACAGCTTTGGCATTCCTTCGCCGAGAGTGCCTTTCGTTTGTGTCCATTCGAGCTTGCCGTTTTTGAGTTTCAAGATGGCCGTACTCGGCGATTTGTTTTTTGGTTTTTTGTAGCGAAGATTTTCGGTATAGCCGGGATTCAAATCCTTCGGATCGAATTCAATGGAGAGCGTTTCGCCGTTGAGTGTGCCGGTGAAGGGCGTAATCGCGCCGTCGCTTTCGGTGTTGCCGTTCTCCAACTCAGTAAAAAAGAGCGTTCCGCTTATTGTTTTACCTTTCGGCTTGATGTTAATGGAAAAGTAAGTCTGCATTCTGTTTTTGTCGGCGCGACTCTTCCATTCCCAACTGCCGCTCAGATTTTTTTGTGCGATGACAGGCAAAGCCAGACACAGTAAACAGATTAGCAAAAGGAGAATTCGTCTTTTCATGTTTCTTT
The DNA here is from genome assembly GCA_046262295.1 of Pyrinomonadaceae bacterium. Taxonomy (GTDB): domain Bacteria; phylum Acidobacteriota; class Blastocatellia; order Pyrinomonadales; family Pyrinomonadaceae; genus JBHENC01. The sequence continues at coordinate 59,427 of JBHENC010000003.1, forward strand.
CTCCTGTATCTAAAATGGGCGCATAAAGTCTTTATGATTACTTTCATTCAAACTTGCATCCATGAAATCAATTTTGACGGGCGGAATCTGCGTGCGCTTGTCCGTGCCAACTAATTTGTCGCCTTGAATTTTGTAATCGGTTACGACGCGCGTGCTGGTCAAATAATTTTCGCTCATCTTCGATTTCCCGCACGATTCAGTAAGAGTTACGCAGTAACTTTCGACATCAAAACCAATCAGCGTTAGAAAGCCACCCGTCGGCGGGTCTTCGCGGAAATGAAAGGTCGCGTCGGTGCGCTGTGATCCGCCGTAATTAACGATCACGTCCAGCACGTTTTTTTTAAAAGAGACTTTGAACTCGCCTCTCTCATCGCCCGACACTGTCGCATTGGAGTTGCCGAAAAGTTGGTAATTGATGGCGCTCAAATGTAGCTTGCGGTCGCCGCGCGAATCAATGACGACGATGATAAATGTCTGGTAAATCCATCCATCGTCTTCGTCCAATTTCTTGAGCGACTCAATATACTTCGTGTCCTCTTCATCAAGCGTGAGAATAAAAGCGAAGTCCTTTATCCCGTCCGCGTTCAAATCGCCTTCGGCGCGATTTAGGATCATCCAATGCGGCGCGACAAAATCTTCCGGCCCTCTGCCCGTCTCCGGCATCTGCTGCAACGCCTTGCTGATTTCAATTTCACGCAGCCCGTCAAGCTTGGCTGTCTTTCCATAAACGCCTTGCGCTTTAACTGTGCTACCGAGAAAGAGAACGACAGGCAAAAAGGATAAAAAACACCGGCCAATCTTTCTCACATTTCACCTCCGTATAAAAGCAAACCCTAAAGGAAGACGAAGACACTTTTGATTTTAAGCGAGTTCGCCTTCCTTCGAGCTGAAGGTTCTTAACACAGCGCGAGACTCGCATCGAGCGCGGCAATAAGTTCGTTGACGTGACCCTTCGTCGAATTGAGCATCATGCCGGTGCGTATCACATTCCCGTAAAGGCCGCCTTTGCCGAGGAGGACGCCGCGACGTTTGGTTTCCTCGAAGACCTTGAGAACTGCCTGCGGGTGCGGCTCTTTCGTTTCGCGGTCTTTGACGAGTTCGAGAGCTTGCATTAATCCAAGCCCGCGCACGTCGCCGATGACCGTGTATTTTGTTTTTAGTTCTTGGAGGCGTTCGTGGAAGTATGCGCCGACGACTGCGGCGTTGTGTTTCAAGTCTTCTTCTTCGATGACGCGGATGGTGGCGTTGGCTGCCGCCGCAGAGACGGGATTGCCGCCGAAGGTGGCGAAGGTCAATCCCGGATAGCTGTCGGCGACTTCGGGCGTGGCGATGGTTAAGCCGATGGGCGCGCCGTTCGCCATGCCTTTGGCGGAAGTGATAATGTCGGGTTCGACGTTCCAGTGTTCGATGCCGAACCATTTATCGCCGGTGCGTCCCCAAGCGGTTTGCACTTCGTCGCAGATGAAGAGTCCGCCGTGAGCGCGTGCGATCTCGACGGCGCGCTCGAAATAGCCGGGCGGCGGAACGATGAAGCCGCCGACGCCAAGAATCGTCTCGGCCATGAACGCAGCGATCTCGCCGGTCGTCGTCGTCATAATCACATCTTCAATATCTTCTGCGCAGGCGAGGCCGCATTCCGGGTAGGAAAGCTTCAGCGGGCAGCGATAACAATAAGGCGCGCGCGCATGGACGATGCCCGCGACTTGCGCAGGCAGAGCGCGCCACGTTGAATGGCCTACCGCCGAGAGCGCAGTCGCAGAGCGTCCCGAATAGCTGTGTCGCAGAACGACGATTTCGTGGCGGCCTGTGTGAATTTTGGCGGCCATGATCGCGGTGTCATCTGCTTCCGTGCCGCTGCTCGTGAAGAAGGATTTTTGCAGGCGTCCGGGTGTGATCTGGTAGAGCTTTTCCGCGAGGTCGCTTTGCGGCTTGTTGGCGTAGAGCGCGGAAGTGTGCTGCAAAGTCTTCACTTGCTCGACAATCGCTTCGACGACTTTCGGGTTGGCGTGACCGACGCTGACGGTGAGCACGCCGCCGAAGCAGTCAAGGTAACGATTACCCTGATCGTCCCAGACGTAAGAGCCTTCGCCGCGCACGAGCGCGAGCGGTTCTTCATAGTAAGTGGCAACGGCGGGGAAGAGAAATTCCTTGTGCTTACGCACGATGTCGGATTGCTGTGTGGCTGATTCGGTTGCGCTCATTTCAATATCTCCAGATGAAAATAGGTCACTGCTTGTTTTTGCTTTGTTGAAGTTTTGCTTCCGCTTGCTGAAGAATCAGCGAGTTCGGATAGCTAGACTTTAGTTGCGCTAATGTCTTTTCCGCGTCACTAATCTTCTTCTTGTTGACTTGCGCAATCAGAATCCCGTACAACGCAGTATCACCATGCGTGCCATTCGGCACTTCTTTCAAACACCTTTCAAAAGTCTTTTTAGCTTCGTCGTAATCTTGTTGCTGCAAGCAACTGATGCCGACGGCAAGCAAAATATTTTCGCGGGCTTTGAGGTCTGCTTCCAACTCTTTGGTTTTTAGTGCGCGTCTGAGATAAGAATTGCTCAAGTCAAGGATTCCGTGTTTACGATAAAAATCGCCTAGCTTGACGAGAGCGATTGAGTTGTTTTTATCATGCTCTAGCGCTGTGTTCCATTCGCCGATGGGCGAAAAATCGGCGGGAATGACTTGCATAATCTGCGGTAAAACGTCGGCTACCGTATTGCCAAAGCCAAATCTATTTGTCAGCACATTTCCCCAAGGGTCTGTGAAAACAACTGCCGGGATGCGGTCAACTTTGAAACGGGAAACTTCGGAGTGATTTTTGTCGAAATTCAGCGAGACGCAAACGAACTTTCGCGTGAGCGCCACGATTTGCGGCTGCGGCCAGAAAGTTTTCGCCATTTCCTGACAAGGCTTACACCAATCCGCAGAAAAATCAATCAACATAGGCTTGCCGCTTTGCTGAGCTAAAGCACGCGCCGTTTCATAATCTTTCTGCCATTCGACGCCATCGGCCACCGCGTTATGAGCAAAGACGGGACTGCCAGCGAATAATACGAACAGCGAAACTGCGACGAATTTAAACATTACCAATTTTTCTCCTCTATGAGTGGGAATGTAAAGCGTAAGATGAGCGAAGCGCCGTGATAACTCTCGGGCGGTAAATCCTTGCGCCCAACTTGCGCTTGCCATCCGCGCTTTAATATAAATTGCCTTCGCGTTTTCTTCCTGTGTAATCCACATAAACGACTTTCATTTCCGTGTAAAAGTCTAATGCCGTTGAGCCTTGTTCGCGGTCGCCGATGCCTGTCGCTTTGATGCCGCCGAAGGGAATGTGCGCTTCGCCGCCGGTCGTTGGCGAGTTGATGTGCGTCATGCCGGTTTCGATTTCATCAACGAAGCGGAAGATGCGCGTCGCGTCGTTGGTGAAGATGGAAGACGAAAGGCCGTATTCGCTGTCGTTCGCAACTTGCATCGCTTCGTCGAAATCTTCGACGCGCAGAACGGAGAGGATGGGGCCGAAGACTTCTTCGCGGGCGATACGCATATCGGGCGTGACATGGTCGAAGACGGCGGGGCGAACGAAGTAGCCTTTGCTCAAGTTGTCGCCTTCGGCGCGCGTGCCGCCGCAGACGAGTGATGCGCCGTCTTCGCGCCCGATGTCAACGTAGCTCAAAACGGTTTTGAATTGGCTTTCATCAACGCTTGGCCCGACTTCCGTGTGCGGGTCGCTGCCGTCGCCTAATCGCAAACTTTTCGCGCGAGCACTAACGCGCTCGACAAATTCATCGGCGATGGAATTGACGACGACGGCGCGGCTCGTCGCCGTGCAACGCTGGCCGGATGAACCGAACGCGCCCTGCACGGTTGATTCGACGGCCAAGTTCATGTCGGCATCTTCCATAATCACGACGGGATTCTTGCCGCCCATCTCGCCTTGAAATTTTGCGCCGCGCCTTGATGCTTGCTCGTAAAGCCGCAGACCGATTTCGTTCGAGCCAGTGAAGGAGATGGCGCGCACCGCCGGATGCTTAATGATTTCGTCGCCCGCTTCGGAGCCGGAGCCGATAATCAGATTGAGCACGCCTTTCGGTATTCCGGCCTCTTCAAATATTTCTACGAGACGAACGGCGGTCGCGGGCGTGAGCGTCGCAGGTTTGAAGACAACGGAGTTTCCGGCGACGAGCGCAGGCGCGATTTTCCAGACGGGAATCGCTATGGGAAAATTCCAGGGCGTGATGCAGGCGACGACGCCGACGGGTTGTTTGATGGTGTAAGCGAAATTTGCGGGAAGCTCGGATTGGATGGTTTCGCCATTTAAGCGTCTGGCTTCGCCCGCGCAAAACTCGGCGACGTTGATGGAGCGTTGCAGTTCGCCGCGCGATTCACTGATGACCTTTCCTTCTTCGCGCGTCAGAAGCTGTGCGAGATTCTCTTTGTCGTCTTCCATCAAACGCGCCGCTCGCGCCACGATGCGCCCGCGCGCCGGGGCAGGCGTTGCGCGCCATTCGCGGAAAGATTGGCTTGCGGCTTCTACGGCGCGGCGTGCTTCGTCGCGTGTCGCCAGAGGCACTGTGCCGAGCACGTCGTCGGTGTTCGCCGGATTGATATTCTGCACGCTCTTCGATGATGTGGATTCAACCCACTCGCCGTTAATAAAGTTGCGATATGTAACCATGAATTTGTTTCAGAATTCCTTTTCTAAAAACTATTCGACGCGAACCCAACGCTCTAAAGGCTGCGAGCCTTGCTGCTCGAACCAGCAGATGAGTTGATCTATTAAATCAATTTTGAACTTGTACAGGCCGGGCGCGGATGGCGCGCGGTAATTGATGTGCAGCGCGATGCCCTCACCGGGCGCAATGGCGTAGCGCAGCGGCGGCTCGCCGTGAAATTCGTGAGCGAGGTTGCCCTGCTCGTCAAACACTTTAACGCCGAGTGTGACAGCTCCTCTACGCGTTGCTGCGCCGGTTAACCATACCGTGTCGCCCGTATTTTCGATTTTAAGCCGCGTTCTTATTTCACCGGACGGCGCGATTTGTTGCGGCCATTCTTCAAGAAGCGAAAGGCGTGCGCGCAAAATTCCCGGCGCGAGACTGTCCGGCACAGCGCCGTTAGCCGAATCATGCGGCGGAGAAACTTTTTTGCACAGCAGGTAATTGACGGGCGAGGGTTCGACGCGAAGTTGATTGCCCACCAACGTGTCGCGGTCGAACAGTCCGTTGACGCTAGTGTAATCGCCGGTAATAACGAACCCCCGAGCGCGAAGCAGGGCGCGCAAATAATCGCCGCTGAAAGGCGATTCGAGCACCTCGAATCGTTGCATCTCTTCCACTAACTCGCGCTCTGCGGGAGAGCCTGCCGCCGGTTTATCGCCTTCCAAAATAAAGAGCTGCCCGCCATTATTCAACATCTCTGCAAAGTGGCGAATCACCGCGCGTTCGTTCGCAAAATGATGCAGCGCGTCGTAGCAGATAATCGCATCGAAAGTTTGGGCGAGCGGTGCGGCTTCGATGTCGTGCGCGAGAAAGCGGTAACGAAGTGGCATTCCGGGAGCGACACCATATGGCACGCGCTGCAATCTTTCGCGCGCGACTTCGATCATCGCCGGGCTGATATCAATGCCGGTTACGTCGTAGCCGAAGCGCGCGAGGAATTCGCTCAACCAGCCGGGGCCGCAGCCGACATCCAGAACGGTTTGGCCGCTACGTAAGCCGAGTGCGGTGACGATGTTGGCGAAGTCATGAAAGAAGCGTTGCGTTTCGGCGTCGAGGCCGCGCCCGTCATGACGCAAAGTTTTGTTGGCAACATCAATGAACGGTTTCGTGCGCAAGTAATACTTGCTGTCTTCATCCAGCTTGTGCGGGTAATCAATCGCCGCGCGCTTAAAATCAACGCCCGCAATTCCTTTCAATCGTCCGTCGGCTGCCAACGCTTCGGAGGGCGGCGCGTTTTCTTCCGCTTCTTCTTTTTGCGTTATATAAAAGTCTGTGCGATCCGCCTCATCCGCAGAATCCGGCGCGGGCGGGCGACAGCGTCGTGTGCGCTGTGCCGCCGCGTCGTTTTGCTGTGAAAGATGCTCTGAAGCCGGTTTCATCAATTGACTGCGCCGCAACGAAGACAGGCTCGCGGCGGCGGCGCAAAGAACGAGCGTGGGTTAAGATGGTTTGTAAAAGTGGAAGCGTGTTCGCTAAGCTCGCGCGAACGCGGAAAACCGCTCTGACGCTTCGGACTTTATAATGGCGACGGCGGTCGGGTCAATATACCATACGAACAGGCACGAAAAGCTAAAAATGACTTCCGAACTATCATTCAATGCGAACGGCAATCTGCGCCAACTGCTCGAAGGCCGCGCGGCACTTTCGCCGGATAAAATTTTTCTCTTCTCGGAAGCGGACACACGCCGCTGGACTTACGCCCAGTTTGACAGGGCGGTGAACCGCACGGCGCGTTTGCTGCGCGCGCGTGGCATCACAAAGGGTGACGTCGTGAGCTTGCTGCTTCCCAATAGCGCCGAATATGTCATTGCTTACTTCGCCTGCTTCAAACTGGGCGCGCTCGCAGGCCCCGTCAATTCGCTATTGAAGCCGCAGGAAATAGCCTACGTCGTCGCCGATTCGGACGCGAAAGCGTTGCTGGTGCATTCGGAATACGCACCGCAGTTAACGGAAGTGCGCGAGCAACTGATTGCGCTGCAAAGCATCATCGAATTCGATGACGAGCGGACGGCGACGAAAGAGTTTACAGACGAGGACAGCTTGCCGGACGTGGAGATCAACGCGGACGACGAAGCGATCATCATTTACACTTCGGGCACGACGGGCAAGCCAAAAGGGTGTTTGCTGACGCACGGCAACCTGCTCGCCAACGCGCGACAGATCGCCGGATGGATGAAGTTTACAGAGCACGACCGGCTGCTTACGATGATGCCGCTCTTTCACATGAACGCCGTCTCCGTCACGACGATGTCCGCGCTCTACGCGGGCGGCTCGACCGTCGTGATGCAGAAGTTCTCCGCGTCGCGTTTCTGGCACACCATCGCGGAATACAAAATTACTTCGTTCGGTTCCGTCGCCACGATGCTGCAAATGCTGCTCGCTACTTACCCCGACGGCGTGCCCGCGAATCTCGACACGAAGAGTTTGCGTTTTGCGATGTGCGGCTCTGCGCCCGTGCCCGCCGAAGTCTTGAAGCGTTTCGAGGAGACGTTTCATTGTTTGGTTATCGAAGGCTACGGCCTTTCGGAATCAACCTGCCGCTCGACCTTTAATCCGCCTGATGAACGAAGGCGCGCAGGCTCTTGCGGAATGGCAATCGGCAACGAAATGAAAGTCTTCGACGAAGAAGACAGGGAAGTGCCGGATGGAAGCACGGGCGAAATTGTGCTGCGCGGCGAAAATATTCTGAAGGGTTACTATAAGAACGAAGAGGCGACACGACGCGCTTTCCGCAACGGCTGGTTTCACACGGGCGACATCGGCTACCGCGATTCGGAAGGTTTCTTCTACATCGTTGACCGCAAATCCGACATGATCATACGGGGCGGCGAAAACATCTACCCGCGCGAAATAGACGAAACGCTATACCAGCATCCCGCCATCGCACAGGCCGCCGTCATCGGCCTCCCCGATGAACTCTACGGCGAAGAAGTTGCGGCCTTCGTCGTGCTGAAAGAGGGAATGAAAGCGACGGAAGAGGAGCTAATAAATTTCTGCCGCGCACGCCTCGCCAATTACAAGTGCCCCAAGTCCGTCCGCTTCGTTACAGACATTCCGAAAGGGCCGACGGGCAAATTGCTCAAGCGTGAGCTAGTAAGACTCTTCAATCTCGATTAGTCGCGCGGGCGCACCGGTTTAATCCGGCGAAGTGGACTTCATCGCATCTTCCAATTCAACGCCCAGCCCGTCGGCGAGCCGGTTGACAAAGGCGAAGTATCCGGTCACTTGATTGATGTCCAGAATGTCGGCGTCTGAAAATCCGGCCTGCCGTAAACGCTCCACATCTTCTTGATTCATGCTCCAAGGTTCGAGCGTGAGCTTCACGGCGTATTCCAGCATCGCGCGGTCACGTCCGTTAATTTCGGCTTGACGGAAATCGCTTTGAAGCTGCGCGACCAGTGCCTCGTTCTTGGTTAGACGGCGGAGACCCTCCGCGTGATGGCGCACTCAATAGTGGCAGTGGTTGGCGGCGGAGACTGTTACCGCGATCATCTCTCGTTGCGCGCGACTGAGGCCGGATTTACCGCGCATCAAAGTCTTGTAGAACTCGAAGTGCGCGTGCAACGACGGTGGGTTCAGGCTGTGAATCTTGAGTATATTATCCACGCCTCCCCAAGGCTCCGTCATCTGTCCGTATAACTGTTTCAACTCGCCTTCGGCTTTGTCTTCTTGAATCACTCTTATCCATGCCATAACAAACGCTCCATATTTTGTCTGCTGAAAAATAAAGATCGCGGCGACTCACAAATATTGCTGCAAGCTAATGTTGATGGCGAGGCCGATTAAAGACGAGCGCTTTTACCGCGCATTGCGGCGTGGAGATGTCTTGAGGCCGTTAATACTTACAAGCACCGTCGCCCTTTTTACCACAGGCTTTTCGCTGCCGCCGCAACTGCCGCAGCCGGTGGCGCAGGTGGCGTCTGCTTTGCTGGCGCGAAATGAGTTGAGGCGTGAGAGGGCGCGCCGCGCCGTGTAAGCGAGCGCGGCGAGGATGATGATGGCGACGATGATTGTTTGCCAGTCCATGATGAATCTTAGCTGAAGCCTAACAGTCGCCCGCCTTGATAAGTGATGAACGACGCGAGGTAAGCGAGCGCGGTCATATAGCCAATCATAAAGAGCGGCCAGCGCCATGAATTTGTTTCGCGGCGCACAATCGCCACCGTTGACATACACTGCAGGGCGAGCACGAAGAAGACCATCATCGAGAGCGCGACGAGCGGCGTCCATGCCGGACGCCCGTCGGCGCGTTTGGCGTTGCGCACCGCGTTGACGACGGAATCCGATTCGGCGTCCGAGCCGACATTATAAATGATGCTCAAGGTTGAGACGAGCGTTTCGCGCGCAGCGAAAGACGAGATGAGCGCGACGCCCATTTTCCAATCGAAGCCGAGCGGCGCGATGACGGGTTCGATGAGATGCCCGGCGCGTCCCGCAAAACTCTGGTTCACCTGTTCGCTGCTTTGACCGTTCATGCCCGGCGCGGCTTTGGATTCCGCCTCCGCTTCGTTCGCCGCCGCCGGTGCTTGTGCTGCAATCATTGTCGCTGCCGGAGCGTTGTTGCTTGTCGTGTCAAGACGCGGAAACGTCACGAGCGCCCAGAGAATAATCGAGATGGCGAGGATCACCGTCCCGGCGCGTTTGACGAAGAGGCCGCCGCGCGAAATCATCGTTTGCAATATGTTTGAAAAACCGGGCACGCGATAGGGCGGCAACTCCAGCACGAGCGGCGGCGTCGGCGCTTTCAAAATCGTGTGCTTCAGAATCCACGCGACGACGATGGCAACGACGATGCCGAGCAAGTACATCGCCAGAATCAGCAGCGCACCGATGGAGAGAAAACCGAAGAGTCTTTGATTGGAGAAGAAGGCGGCGATCATCAAAGTGTAAACAGGCAAACGCGCCGAACAACTCATAAACGGCGCGATCATGATTGTCGCCAGACGGTCTTTCGGATTCTCGATGGTGCGCGTCGCCATGATGCCCGGAATCGCGCACGCGAAACTGCTTAAGAGCGGCATAAACGCTTTGCCGTGCAACCCCACGCCGCGCATCAAACGATCCATCAGAAACGCCGCCCGCGCCATGTAGCCGGTGTCTTCTAAAATTGCGATAAAGAAAAAGAGCAACAGAATTTGCGGCAGGAAAACCAGCACGCCGCCGACGCCTGCGATCACGCCGTCAACCATCAGGTTTGTCAAAAGTCCCGGCGGCAGAACGTGGCGAACGGTTTCGCCGAGCCAGCCGAAGCCGCCGTCAATTAAATCCATCGGCAGCGCCGCCCACGAAAAGATCGTTTGAAAGACGAGTAGCATTACGGCAATTAAAATCGCGGGGCCGAAGAATCTATGCGTGAAGATGCGATCAATGCGCTCGGTTGTCGTGCCGGATTCGTTTACGTTGCCGCGCACGGCACGCGCCGCGATGCGCTCGATCCATTCATAGCGCGCGACAAGCGGTTCCTGCCACCACTGCGCGTTGTTCTGCGCGAGACGCGCACGCGCGCCTTCGATAATCGCGCGCCGCTTTCCATCAACCGGCAAATCGTCCGCGTATAAATCTCGTAGCGCCGTGTATCTTGCACCGGGTGTTGTCTCTGTTTCGGCCAAGGCGGCGAGTTCGCGTTCCGTTGTTTCCGACAACTGCCAAGCCGCTTCCGTCGTGCGAGCCGTTTGCGCGGCTTCGATGACGGCGGCGGCGAGCGAATCGGTTCCGAGATGCTGCGACGCGGTGACGGGCACAACCGGCACGCCCAGCGATTTCGATAATTCCTGAGCATCGATCTTGATATTGCGTCGCTCCGCCAGATCAATCATCGTCAGGGCGAGGACAAGCGGACGTTCGTAGTCCAGCAGCTGCGTGACCAGATAAAGATTGCGTTCGAGATTGGTCGCATCAACGACGGCGACGAGCACATCCGGCGCGGGAACATTAGCGATGCGTCCCGTAATTACGTCGCGCGCAATCTGCTCGTCAATGGATGCGGCTTCAAGGCTGTAAAGTCCGGGCAAATCTATCAGCCGCGCGGTTTGCGCAGGCGCAAGTTGCCATGCCCCTTCTTTGCGTTCGACGGTCACGCCGGGATAGTTTGCGACTTTTTGGCGCAGGCCTGTGAGCGCGTTAAAGAGACTCGTTTTGCCAGCGTTCGGATTGCCGACAAGCGCAATCGTAAGCTGGCGATTCAAGATGTGTTCGGTGTTGGAATCGCTTGCGGGAGAAGAAGCGGCGGCTGCGACGGTAGTGCTCATTGCGTTTGACGCCGGATAAAGAGGCCAGGGAAGGAGGGCTTAACTCCTTTGGGCGACGATGGTGATTGATTGCGCTTCGGTGCGACGCAGGGCGAGATTGTAGCCACGCACGCGAATCTCAATCGGATCGCCGAGCGGCGCGGCCTTGATAACGCGCACAGGCGCGCCGGGCACGACGCCCATTTCCATCAAACGCCGCGCGATTGCGCTTGCGCCGCTGATTGACGCGACGCGCGCTTCGACGCCGAACGGCAGTTTGTCGAGCGACAAAACGCCAGTAAACTCTTCTGTGCTCGCCAGCGCGCCGCGCATCGTGAGTGCTGCTTCTGCTATTGCCATTGAATGATTAAACTCGCTTCGGATTGACCTTAAAATAGAACCTTCGCAAGGCTGCTCTATACTGAAAACGCACTATACAGTAGTTGAAATTAAATTTCAATTTCAGATTGTCGTATTCGTTTCTCAGTTAACCGGAAAATAAAACCGGCGTGCTTTTGACCATCTGTATAGATGCCGGGCGAGCCGGAATTACTGCCGCAGGACGGGAATGATGGAGAGGTCTGCGCGGACAGCTCCGAGCTGGGTAGCGGCGGCGGCACGCAGCGGCAAACGGCGGCGGTCAGTGCTGACCCACAAACGCAAACCGAATTTGTCGCCCTGCGGATCGTCCGTCGTCAAAGAGAGTTGCACTGTCTCTATTGACTGGTTGTTGAGCTGGATGGTTTCGCGGCGCACTGGTGCGACGAAGAAAGTCAGCGCACGATTGTTGACAAGCAGCGAAACGGCGTTACGTTTAGTCAGGTCAAAAGAGCGCAAGGCATAGAGCACGGAAATTATATCATGTGTGCCGACGGGGATTTCGAGGCGCGTGCCTTTGCCCGTGATAGCGTTGCCGCGATCCTGATCGAAGGTGACGGTTTCGTTGATGTTGCGCTTGCCTTCGCGCAAAGCCAGTTGCGTGCGAAAGGGCAGCAGCGTGGTGGCGTCAACATAAGAGTTGATCTGGTCGCTGGCGAAGAAGATGCGCTGCGCGGCGGGGTTGGTGACCGCCTGCGCCGACAGCAGCACGCCGTTACGGTTAAAGTAATTTTGTCGCGCACGAACTTGAAACGAGGCCGTGCCGACGGGCGCGGCGGAGTTGGCTAAAAAGACGTTGTAGTTGAGTTGTTCGCCGATATCGAAAGGCAGACCCGGAGGAAGCGAACCCTTCGCGGAAGCATCGCCCACCGAATTTGTTGACGGCAACTGTGGCGTCGCGGGCGTCGCAACGCGCGGTGTGTTGATGACCGGCGAAGGATTCACGGGCGGCGTCTGCGCGACTCTTCCGGGCGGCAATGTCGGTTGGTTTGACGCGGGCGGCACGTTGAGCAGTTCTGCGCTGGCAAGTTCGGCGCGAATCTCGCCCGCCGGATGCTGCGCCGTCAAACGAACGGGCACGTGACGTTCGTCATCGCTGAAATAAATTTGAAGACGGTAGCTGTTCGCCGCCGCGTCGCGCGGCACACGCACTTGCGTAACAATAGTGTTGTACGATCCGACGCTGGTTTTGATTAATTCGTGTCCGATGACTCTTAGCTCCGCGCTGTATCCGTACTGGTCGCCTTGCTGCGCGCTGAAGCGATAAGTTGCGCCGTCTGCGAGCGGCAAAGCGCGTAGGCGAAAGATCGCCGAAAGAAAATCGTAAGTGGTGGGGAATCCTTCGCGGGCGGACTGCGCGGGAATAGCCGTCGCGCCCGCCGGTAGATTGGAGTTGTCGGGCGTTGACGCCATTTGCGTTGCGTCGTGATTTATTTGCTGCGTGCGAAAGGGAAGCCCCGAAGCCGGATCAACATATGCGATGTAGTCCGTGTTGAGAGAGAACAGCGCAACGCCGACGACTTCCGTCGTTTCGACACGTGCGCGAAGTTGCAGCGCATCACGATTGAAAAACTGCCCGCGCGCGGCGGTGAAAAGTTCGATGTGCGCGGCGTTGATAAAGTTCGAGAAGGAGACGTTATAAGTCAGGCGTTCGCCGACGCGGTAGGGCGCGGGATTGAAACTGAACCCTGCGCCGGTTTTAGTATTGCTTTTGCTTTGTGCGGTAATGCTTCCGGCGAAAGGCAGCAGCGTGAGAATCAACGCGGCGGAAATAATTAACAGGCGCTTCAAAAAATTGTCCCCTTAAAATGCGAATATAAAATATAAAGCGTAATCAAACAGAGTCAGCAAAAGCGTTACACGCACGTTGCGCGTGACAGTTCCCGTTAATCAAATCGAGCGCGCCGGAACGGTGTCGAATTCCGCGAGCCACTCGCGCACGCGCACGCGGTCGGAAATCAGCGCCGTGTGGCCTGTGCCGTGCAACAGTTTCAACTTCGCGTTCGGCAGCCTACCGGCAAGCTCTCTGGCGGCGGCGACGGAATCGAGCAACTTATCCTCTGTGCCCGCGACGACCAGCGCCGGAATATTTATCAGGTGCAGGCGCGAACGCAAATCCGTGTCGCGGATAATCGCCAGCCGCGATAAATAACCTTGAAACGGCACGTGGCGTGTGTGCTCACGAAAAAGCTGCCGATCCGTTGGCGATACATCCGGGCTGAACAACACGCTGCGAGCCGTCAGCGTGCGGTACGCCTTGAGTAGAGCATACGGCAAAAACGAGTAGAGCGCGACACCCGTGTTGATTCTGGCGCGATGCGGGAATCTGGCGAAGGTGTTAACGAGAATCATGCGCTCGAACAATTCGGGACGGGCGAGCGCCGCCGCCAGCACGATTTGGCCGCCGAACGATTCGCCCAAAATTGTGACGCTCCGCAAGCCAGCATCTTCGATAATCCAAATCAAATCCTCAACGAGCGCAGACAAAGTATAAGAGCCGTGAGGACGCAGCGGAAAAGTTACCACCGTATGATCGCGCGCCAGATCATCCGCTTGCTTGTAAAAGAGTTTACCTGTGCCGTCAAGCCCTGAAACGTAAACGAAGGCCGCTCCGCTTCCCTGTATGCTGTACGCTGGTTTGGTTTCCCTCGCGGCTAATTGTTCGGACGATTGCTTCAGCATCTTAAAAAGACTCAAGCGCGCGGCTCATCTCCTCGACGATCTCACGCGCGGCTCGCATCGGGTCGGGCGCATTGAGAATCGCGCGGCCAATAACAATATAATCGGCTCCGGCGCGCACGGCTGCAAAAGGCGTCATGATCCGTTTTTGATCGTCGGCAGATGCGTTTTGCGGACGCACGCCGGGCGTGACGATGACAAACTCCGGCGCAGGAATGCGCGCACGCACCGCCGCAACTTCATGCGGTGAAGCGACCACGCCGTTGATGCCGCATTTATGCGCGAGTGCCGCCAGCATCCCGACACGCGCTTCAATGTTCGTTGCCGTTCCTGTTTCGGCAAGCGTCGCAGCATCGTCGCTTGTGAGCACCGTCACGGCGAGCAGGATCGGGTGCGCTAAATTCTCTTTTGTGCAGACTTCCGCGACGGCTTCCGCTGTGCGCCGCATCATGTTGCCTCCGCCCGAAGCGTGTACATTAAGCATCGCTACGCCGAGTCGTGTCGCTTCGACGCTCGCGGCGGCGACGGTGTTCGGTATGTCGTGAAACTTGAGGTCTAGAAAGACGCGCCTGCCCGCTGCGATTATCTCGCGCACTATCTGCGGCCCAGCGGCGGTGAAAAGCTGCGAGCCGATTTTGAACATCCCGGCGACTTCGCGTAGCTCTTGAAAAAGCTCCCGCGCTTCGCGCGCCGTTTCGACATCGAGTGCGACGATCAACTTATCACGTGCAGAAGTAGCCGTTAATTGGTTCATCATGATTCAGCGCAGGTTTTTTAGTATTGTTCTTTATAAAGTGTTCTGGTGATTTTACGCGGCGGCCAATTCCGTTGCGCGACAGCCCACCGCTTCGTCAAGCGAATGAAAATTATTTTGCTCTAAGATTCCCGCGAGTTCGTCGTTGATACGGCGCACGACGCCGATGCCTTCATAAATGAGTCCCGTATAAAGCTGAAGGAGACTTGCGCCCGCACAGATTTTCTCCCACGCATCTGCTGCCGTGAAGATGCCGCCGACGCCGACGATTGGAAGCTGTCCATCGGTCAAACGATAAATCGCCGCGATGATCTCCGTCGAGCGTGCGCGAAGCGGCGCGCCGCTCAAACCGCCCGCACCGCACGCTTCGACACGCCTCGCATCCGTTCGCAAATCCGCGCGGTTCGTCGTTGTGTTGGTCGCCACAATGCCGTCTATCTTCGCGTTCAAGGCGACTTCAATAATGGTTTCGAGTTGGCGCACGGTCAAATCGGGCGCGATCTTCAGGAGCAACGGAACGCGCCCTTGCTTTTGTGTACTGCTGGCGATGTCATCGTTCCGTTTCTGTAACGCATTGAGCAACGCCCTTAGCGCATCCGGCTGTTGCAATTCGCGCAAGTTCGGTGTGTTCGGCGAACTGACGTTGATCGTAATGTAATCGGCGTGAGAGCGTATCAAGTTGAAGCTCGCCAGATAATCGGGTACCGCGTCTTCGATGCTGACCGTGCGGCTCTTGCCGATGTTAATGCCGAGCACGCACGCGGGGCGTTTGCGCGCGAGTTGATGTGCGAGGGCAGACGCGCCGTCGTTATTAAAGCCCGCGCGATTAATTAACGCTTTATCGAGCGGCAAACGAAAGAGGCGCGGGCGGGCGTTTCCCGGCTGCGCTTCGTGCGTGACTGTTCCAACCTCTACGAAGCCGAAACCGAGCGCGGCGAACTCTCGCGCGACATGACCGTTCTTATCGAAACCGGCAGCCAATCCGATTGGATTGGCGAACGGCAACCCGAAGCGGCGCAACTCGCCGAAACGCGCCGTGCTGTTGAAATGTTTGGCGGCCAAGTTTCGCGCAAAGCTTGTTCCGAGCGCGAAGTGTAATGAATGAAGCGCAAGCTCATGCGCCGTTTCGGGCGGCAGGCGAAAAAGCAACGGGCGCAGCAACGAGCGATAAAGCATCTACGGATGATACTCCGATTCTTCGCCTTTCGAGCGGTCAAGTTCAATTCTTATAATGCGCCCAAACTTTTGATTAACGCCCGTGAGCCTAACAGAGCACCGGAAAACGTGTCAAAACTCAACGATAAATCTTAAACCAAAATAGCCTTGTCTCTAAAACGTATATTTTCGCTTGACTCTGGACTTAGCTCAAGGGTGTACAATTTCTTTGATGAGTAGTTCCATGTCTCTTGGTCATTTTCGGCCTTGGCTTCATTCTCAGGGATAGCGTTTTGCTGCCGTTGGCCGCGTTTGGGTTGGTCGTGACCGTCGCGGGTTGGTGGTTGAAAAGACGTTCGCAGAGGAGCGTGGAGAGAGTATGACTGATTGTTGCAGTATGCCGGAACAAGTGAACACGCCTGCTTCGATAGAGAAGTGCGCACTTGTAAAAACCGAATGCCTTATGTGCGGCAGCGTCGGGCGCAGCGTCGAAAGCAAGACCGTGCTGCATCATGTACGAAGCGAAGAACTCGCGCGTGTGCGCGATGAAGCTTACCGCTTTTGTTCGAGTCCGAACTGTCCCGTCGTCTATTACGGCGACGGGGGCGAACGCTTCACCGTCGAGAATGTGCGCGAACTCGTGACCGCGAAAGCGAGCGGCGCGGCGCGTCCCCTCTGCTACTGCTTCGGCTTTACCGAAGGCCACGCGCAGCAAGAGATCGCGCACACGGGCAGGAGCACGATTCCGGCTCGAATCAGGCAGTTAATCAAAGCAGGGAAATGCGCCTGCGAGGTGCGAAATCCGTCGGGTGGATGTTGTCTCGGACAGGTCAACCAAACGATCAAACGTCTCACCGAAGAGTACCCCGCTGCTATCGAAGACGATGCCGTGCGTGATGATTTACGAAAGCTCCCTGAATAGGATAAAGCTTCTTTCTTCTACGCGCGTCTCTGTGCTAGTATCCGTGACCAATGGAATTCATAGAGAAGGCACGGATTATGGACGGGGCGCGCATTAATCGCGCGCTGGCGCGGCTTGCGTCGGAGATTGTCGAAGAGAATCACGGCGTCGGCGATCTTTATTTGATTGGCATAAGACGGCGCGGCGTGCCGCTTGCCGAGCGCATGGCCGAACGCATCGCCGACCTCGAAGGCCAACGCCCACCGGTCGGCATTCTGGACATCACGCTTTACCGCGACGACCTCTCGACCGTCGGCGCGAATCCTATCGTTAACCGAACGGAGCTGCCCGGCGACATAGAGAATCGCAACATCGTTTTAATAGACGACGTGCTGTATACAGGCCGCACGATTCGCGCGGCGTTAGACCAATTGATTGATTTCGGACGCCCGCGCCGCGTTCAACTCGCGGTGTTGATTGATCGCGGCAAAGAGCACAGAGAGTTGCCGATTCAGGCGGACTTTATCGGCAAAATCGTGCCGACGAAAAAGAGCGAGATCATCAAGGTGATGCTCACTGACTTCGACGAAGAAGAGGGCGTTGCCATCGTAGAGCTACCGGCGACGGAGAATTCTTGAGAGCGGCCAACGCAACTGGCCGCTTTTTTTGTAAGAAGCGAACGGTTTTCAAAAAAAGGTAGAGATGGGCGAGCCTGCTAAATCAATTTTCGCGCGCAAGGATTTGTTAGGCACGCGCGAACTCACGCGCGAAGAGGTAACGCATCTGCTCGACACCGCCGCATCTTTCCGCGACATCTCGCGCCGCGAAATAAAGAAAGTCCCGGCCTTGCGCGGGCGCACCGTCATCAATCTTTTCTTCGAGCCTTCGACGCGCACGCGCACCTCCTTCGAGATTGCCGCCAAACGTCTCTCCGCCGACGCCGTTAACGTCTCCGCCAACACTTCCAGCGTCACCAAAGGCGAAACCCTGCTCGACACGGCGCGCAGCCTCGAAGCAATGTCGCCCGACTTGATCGTTCTACGCCATTCGTCGGCCGGATCTGCTCATCAGTTAGCGCGCACCGTCAGCGCAGGCGTCATCAACGCAGGCGACGGCGCACATGAGCATCCGACGCAAGCCCTTTTGGATGCTTTAACAATACGCGACCACAAGGGAAGCCTTGAGAATTTGCGAGTCGCCATCATCGGCGATCTCATTCATTCGCGCGTCGCACGCTCCAATATTCATTTGCTGACGAAGTTCGGCACACAAGTTTCGCTCGCCGGGCCGGGCACAATGTTGCCGCAGGATTTCGGCGCGCTCGTGAAAGATAATCTGCGCGTCGAGCGAAATATAGAGGGCGCGATAGAAGGCGCGGATGTCGTAATGGTTTTGCGTGTGCAGCGCGAACGGCAGGACGCCGCTTTTCTGCCTTCTTTGCGCGAGTACGCGGTGCATTACGGGCTTCGTCTCGAACACTTAAAACGCGCCGCGCCCGATGCGATTGTGATGCATCCGGGGCCGATCAATCGCGGCGTCGAAATCAGCTCGGAAGTCGCCGACGGCGCGGCCTCTTTGATTCTGGATCAAGTCGCCAACGGACTCGCCATCCGCATGGCTGTGCTTTACCTGCTCGCAGGCGGCGTGCAAGCGATTCCTGCCGTTGATGCAAGGAGCGAGGCGAGTTCGTCCGTCAGGAAAACGCTCGACACAGAGGTTCACAGCAAAGCATGAGGTTGTTGATTAAAGGCGGCTATGTGATTGACCCGACGCAGGGCATCAATGCCGGGAAAAACTTGCTGATCGAAGACGGGCGCGTGGCCGGACTTCTTAATTATGCCGACGGTGTGCCCGAAGGCGCGGAAGTCTTCGACGCTACCGGATTAATCGTCGCGCCCGGCTTTATAGATATGCACACGCACTTGCGCGAACCCGGACAGGAATACAAGGAAACGATTGCGACGGGCGCGGCGGCAGCCGTCGCGGGCGGCTTCACGAGCGTCTGCGCGATGCCGAACACAGACCCCGTCAACGACAATCCGGCGGTGACGCGCTTTATCATCGAACAATCTGCGCGCGCGCAATCGGCAAACGTCTTTCCGGTTGGCGCGATCACGAAAAGTTCGCAGGGCGCGGAGCTTGCGGAGATGGGCGAGATGCGGCGTGCCGGGATCGTCGCCGTCTCGGACGACGGGCGGCCTGTGCCTTCGGCGGGCGTGATGCGGCGCGCGATGGAGTATGCGCGCGACTTTGATCTAACGGTGGTGGATCACTGCGAAGACAAATCGCTCGTGGCGAACGGCGTGATGCACGAAGGCCACTGGTCGCAAGTGCTCGGCTTGAATGGTATGCCCGCAGCGGCGGAAGAGTTGGACGCGGTGCGCGATTGCGCTCTGGCGAAGTTGACAGGCGCGCGCGTGCATCTGGCGCACGTCTCGACGAAGGGCGCGCTCGATGCGGTGCGGCGCGCTAAAACAGAGGGTCTCAACGTGACCTGCGAAGTGACGCCCCATCACTGGACGCTCTCCGACGAAACGGTTGAAGGCTACGACACGAACACGAAGATGAATCCGCCGCTGCGCAGCACGGAGCATCTGGCAGCGATTATCGAAGCTCTGCGCGATGGAACGATAGATGCGATTGCGACCGATCATGCGCCGCATCACGCTGATGAAAAGAATTTGGAATACGACCGCGCGCCGTTCGGCATTACAGGCTTGGAAACGGCCATCGGTTTGTCGCTTGACCGCCTCGTGCATTGCGGCGTGATTGATCTCGAACGTCTCGTTGACTTATGTTCGGTCAATCCGGCGCGGATTTTTAATTTGGCGGATCGCGGCACGCTGCGCCCGAAGGCATGGGGTGACGTGACGATTCTCGATCCTGATGTACGCTGGACGTTCGATGTCGCGCGCTCGAAATCAAAAAGCCGCAACACACCTTTCGACGGTTGGACATTTCAAGGCGCAGTCGTCGCCACCATCGTCGCCGGGCGCGTGCTCTTCAACCGCAACGAAACTCTCAAGGCAGATACCACGTCTGTTCGTTAAAGCGCGATTGATAATTCATCTCGCCTCTTTCGATCCTCCACGTAGCGGCCTGAAGCTAAATCGAAATTTTTACCTTAAATCCAAACAGCAAGAGACCCGCTGCGCTCTCCCCTTCGCAGCGGGTCTCCGGCAATGGCCGCTCACTTACGTAATGACAGGGGCGACCAGTCTTTAAGAATTTGATGGGAAGCCCGCTTGCGCTCTCCCCTTCGCTCGCGGGCTTCCTTCTCACGACAACCGCGAGGGCTGCCGATCTTTGCAAAACTTATCGCGCATTCCACGCCGGAAGCGAAACGGCCTGATTAAGCACTACGCCGAACTCCGTTCCCGATTGAACCTTTGCCTCTTCACCTTTGGAAAAAATCGCACCGGCCGCGCCAATCCCTGCGCCGACTCCCGCACCGATGCCCGCGCCTTTGCCGCCGCCCGCAATCGCGCCGATGGTTGCGCCCGTCGCCGCGCCGCCGCCGATAAAGACTACATTGCGTTTGGCCGAGGAACGACCCGAAACTTGCCCTTCGCGGTCAGAGTTGACCTTATCCGACGAAAGATCGGTCAGAGCGCCGTTGATGGCGCGCGTTGAATTGTTCGGCAGTTGCAAGGAAACGAAGCTGACGCCGACCGAACCCGCTTTGCTCTGGCGTCCGGCGCGTTCCACCTCTGTCACGCGGCCACCGATGATGCTGCCTGCGGGAATCACTTCAACGCCGTTCACGTAAACCGGATCAACCACCGTCGTCGTAAATCGCCCGCCGATGCGCGCGGTTTCCGAACTTATCTGTTCGTTGAGCCGCACGCGAACCGTTTGACCCGCGCCCACCGTATAATAGTTAGGTTGCACAGGTGCGACGACCGGGCGCGAATATCTGCGAAGTCTCGGCGGACGCCGCGATGTACGGCGCGTCTGCGCCGAAACGGGCAGCACCGTACCGATTGAAAGAACTATTAGGGCGACCAAACTAAGAGCACGTTGTGTTGATTTTTGGTTTGTTATCTTCATCTTAATTCCTTTGTAAAAAAGCCGCGATGGTTTGAACCTGAAAGCGGCGACGCAGGTCATAAAGCAACGAGCGTGCCATACTTTGCGCAACCATCGTCGGCGAATTAATGTCGTATGTTTAGCGTGGCTTTAGCCTCAACCGGCGGGAGCGGGCTGAAGTCGGAACGGTCAATAGTAAACTATGTGCGCGGGATACGGCTTTGCTCTACACGATATCGTGCGGGTTGATAGGTTTGCAGAACCGTTTGAATCTGTTTTAAGCCTTTTGTGATACAGTTACGCCGAAGTGGGAGAACGAGCGCGACGAAAAAACATTCGGTTTAATGACGCTCATAAATGCAGTTATCGCAAAAAACTCTTGACATATTTTGCACATAAATGATAGAAAATCTATCCCCGATGGTTAATGTGATTTATAAATTCTTAATATGCCCGGGCATTATCTTTATTAAAATTAAACTGCAAGTGGAACTTGCCGCATCCTCGTCTGAAATCTTCAGTAATTCACCACATCAAATTTAACAAAAGGTTTATGAAGTCGGACAGGCAAGATTTTAGGTCTTGTGATGGATTGGAAGTAAGTGTGAGTAATAGTTTGTTGGCCGAGCAAAAAGATTCGAGGTTGATTAAATAGTCTTTACCTGTATTCGTTTTGCCAGCGTTTTCCAGAGGTATGTGTTTCATATCCTATTCGTTCAGGTTGCTGCCTTCGTTTGATTAACCATGATGGAATGTCTCTTCCCGGCTGCGGTCTTCCATTGCTAACACTCGCCGCGTCTCTGTTAGCCACCGTGCAGCCTTTGCCCCGGCATCGGAGGCAAGGCGGTGCGGCCTTACTAAGCAGCGCATCGAATTGAGTTCACGTTTATCGCCACAGGAGGCAGAGCAACGCACAGGGAAAACGGATAAGAGTGATGGCTAGTATCGAAACGCCTGGTTATATGATGCGTTGTACCTTAGCCTTCTTAAATTTGAACGCTGCCTCGCGTTAGAGGTTTCCCTGTCGGGTAAGGCCTGATGACTGTTCTCTGTAGGATCGCTACAAATACAGCGCAAGCAATAGGATAAGTGTATCTTTAACCCTATTAAAGATAGCGAAGAAGCGAATGGCTCATAATTTATTCCGGTATATAACAATCCGGTAAGTGCATTGATTCAACGGCTTACTTTACTGCGCATTCCGATTACTTGTTAATAAGGTTTCGCGGCATAGTGTGGAAGCTTTGCAAGGAGCTAAGAAACCCATGAGAAATTTTGATTCAAAAGGTTTTAGCCGGAGGCGGTTAGCAGCCTGCTCTTCTTGGGCGCTGCTGATTGTTGCCGGTACGTGGCAGACGGCAACAGCCCAGCAATTGGCGACAACACCTTCGCCCGCAGCGCCGCCTTCGCTAACGGCGTCGCCTTCGCCAGCGGCTACCCGGCCGCCAGACTCCGCCGTGCCGACCCCCGCCTCCTCCGTAACAGATGACCGCTACCGCATTGGCGTGGGCGATGTGCTCGATATTAGAATCTTTAATCGCCCGCAACTTTCGCGCGAGGCCGTGCGGGTTGACGGTCACGGCGAGATACGGATGCCGTTAATTGACGGGGAGATAAAAGCCGCGTGCCGCACCGAATCGGAATTGGAGAGCGAGATCGCCCGTGTTTATCTGAAATATCAAAAGAACCCGCACGTGGATGTTTTTGTCAAAGAATATCAGTCGCAGCCGGTCGCGGTCATCGGAGCCGTCAAATCACCCGGCCGTTTTCAACTTCAACGCCGCGTTCGTCTGTTGGAATTGCTGACCTTTGTCGGTGGCCCCTCCGACCTTGCCGGGCGTAACATTCAGATCGTGCATACGACCGGGCCTTCGATATGCGAAAAGCCCGAATCCGCGAATGTCAGCGATGACCCGTTGCTGGCAATCGCACTGGTTGATTTAAGTGAAACGATGCACGGCATTGATAAATCGAATCCGTTTGTGAAGCCGGGAGACATTATCTCGATCCCGGAAGCGGATCAAATATATATCATCGGCAATGTGGTTAAACCTTCCCCCATCGCACTCAAAGAACAGATTACTTTGTCGCAGGCGATTGCAATTTCCGGCGGAACCTTGCCGGATACGAAAACCGAACGGATACGCATTGTCCGGCAAACACCGGGAAGTACGACGAAAACAGAAATTTTCGCCAATCTGAAAGCTATAAATAAACATCAATCCGAGGACATCGTCCTCCTCGCCAATGATATCGTTGAAGTGTCCAAAACCACCGGGCCGACGAAAGTGCTCAAGGATATCTTTCGGACGATCGTGCCGACCGTCGGCCAACTTCCGGTACGTGCCATTCCATAAACTTTAACGCTCTTTATCATGAGTGCGGCCTGACTGAAATAACGAGCGCGTCCTAACACTTTGGCGCAAATCTGCCAGAGGTATATAGATGAATAGTTCCCAACAAATTATTAAAAGAGACCCGGAAGTTTACGGCTTTGAAGAAACCGCAAACCCGGCCTATGCCGCCTATCCCCCCGCCAATTACCGGCTGGAAGACAGTAGCGACGAAATACATTTCCGCGATTACTGGGTTCCCGTCCGCAAGCGGCTCTGGCTGGTCGCCGGTATCACGCTCTTGGTGACGATGGCGATGGCGCTCTATATGGCGCGGATGCCTGATATCTATGAGGCGCAGGCGCGAGTCCAAGTTGATTTGGAAAATAATCCGGCCTTTGGCAGCACCAAGAGTGGCTCTGTGATTATCAGCAGCCCTGTGACTGACCCCACCTACTTCAAAACTCAACTGCAAAATATCTCAAGCCCGGGTCTTCTGCGGCGCGTCGTTAAGACTTTGGATTTGGAACATGATCCTTCCTTTTTTAGTTCGCAAGCAACGAAAAGAAGCACTACATGGCAGTCCCTGTTGCGCATGGTGGGTTTAGGCAGCAAGGTTAAGGCGGAAGAAAAGAAACCCACGCTCACCGAACTGCCGCGTCCCACTGCTGCTGCTGCTGCTGCCGCCAGCGCCGCCACCGACTCGAGCGATCTTGCCGAAGCCAAGCGACTGGCTCCATATGTAAATGCTATCCAGAGCGGCCTGATAATCCAGCAGATTAGAGATACACGTCTGATTGACGTGCGCTTCAATCACACGAATCCAGAGATAGCGGCGCGGATCGTCAACAGCATCGCCGACTCTTTCGTGCTCTCGAACCTTGAGCGAAAAACTGAAACGACGAACAATACGGGTGATTTTCTCCAAAAGCGCATTGCTGAATTGCAGGCGAATATCCGGGGCGGTGAGGAACAGCTCATCAACTATGCCAAAAGCCATCAGATTCTTTCGCTAGACCCCAGCCAGAACACGGTTGTAGATCGTTTGACGGCGCTTAATAAACAACTTCTGGAAGCCGAGAACGACCGCAAGCTGGCAGAAGCGGCATACCGCGCCGTCTCGACTCCGGGAGCCGCTGAAAGTCTGGCGGAAGCCGATTCAAAAAAGAATAATGAAGTTGAGTCCAAACTGGGTGAATTGAAACAGAAGCGCGCCCAACTGCTAGTGGAAAATACCGAAGAGTGGCCTGAAGTCAAAGAAGTAAATCAACAAATCGCCGTGCTCGAACGGCAGCTTCTGGAGTCGCGTTCGCGTGCCGGAACAATCGTCAGAACCAATCTGGAAACTCGCTACCGTCAGGGACTAGCCCGCGAAGAAGGGCTTCGGACAGCTTTTAATCAACAGCGAAGCGAAATGTTGACGCAGAATGAAGCGGCGATCAATTACCGCATCATTCAACAGGAGATAGAGACGAATAAGGCATTGCTCGACTCGCTCTTGCAGCGTTCCAAAGAGAACGACCTGATAACTTCAGGAACCTCGAATAATCTGCACGTTAATGATTATGCGCTTGTCCCTGAGTCGCCCAGCGGCCCTGTCCGTATGCGCTCCGTCGTCGTTGCCTTTTTCCTGTCCCTGGCTTTCGGTATCGGGCTGGCGCTCTTTCTGGAATATCTCGATGACACCATCCAGTCCACAGAGGATATCGAAAATCTTCTGCGTCTGCCCGCGCTTAGTGTGATCCCGGCCATTGATAACTTGATGCGTAGACGATTGCGGCCGGTCGGAAACGCTTTACAGTTGCGTAATGATAAAGGCGGCTCTGCCGAGTTGCTGCTCAATAAGGATACGCGCTCTCCTTTAGCTGAAGCCTATCGCCAGCTACGCACCTCCGTGCTGCTTTCGACCGCCGGGCGTGCGCCGAAGACGCTGTTAATCACTTCGAGCCAACCGTCCGAAGGTAAAACTACGACTGCCGCAAACATTGCCCTCAGCCTCGCGCAGACCGGCGCGCAGGTCTTAATCATTGATGCCGATATGCGTCGCCCGCGTTTGCACGTGGTCTTTAATGTCGGAAACCAATCGGGATTAAGCCACTGCCTGTCCAACGATTTGACCGAATCGGAATTGCTGAACCTGACCGTCCAGCACGAAGATACCAGCCTGTACACGCTAACTTCCGGGCCTGTCCCGCCAAACCCGGCGGAGTTGTTGGGTTCGGATCAAATGCGCAGACTTATCCATACCTTCGGTCTAACCTTTACGCACATTGTGATAGATTCGCCGCCCATCGCTTCGTTTACCGACGGGGTGCTTATTTCAACAATGGTTGACGGTGTTCTGCTGGTCGTTCACGGCGGCAAGAGTTCGCGCGTCGTTGTCCAACGCTCCCGGCAGGTGCTTAAAGATGTCGGCGCGAGAATCCTTGGTGTGGTGCTGAACAACGTCAAACTGCGACCCGAAGATCAATACTACGCGGGCTATTATCAAAAGTCCTACTATAGCCCCGAGCAAGAATCATGAAGCCCGAAGGTAAAGGCACGCGGCTTCCTGACACCGCATAAATATGGTTATGGAATCCGGCATTCCGCGACGAACCTTTCGCACCGAGCGAGATTTCGGTCTCATGGTCGGAGGCGTTCTGACAGCTTTAGGCGGCTGGTGGATTTTCCGTGCGCGCTTTCAAACGCTCTCGTATGTTTTTCTGGCGTGCGGCATTCTACTGGTTCTGCTGGGGATGCTCTTACCGAGATCGCTTGTGCTGCCGTTTCGCTTATGGATGCTCGTCGGCGAAATTCTTTCCTTTGTGATGACGCGGGTGATCCTCGCCATAGTTTATTTTACGGTTGTTACTCCTATCGGGATAGCCAAGAGATTAACGGGATGGGACCCGCTCCAGCGGCGTGCCGCTCCAGCCGCGTCCTACTGGAAAGATTATTCGGAACGACAGCACGACACCAAACATTATCAAAAGATGTACTGAAGTTTAGGCTCGCCTCGCTTACGCTTAATTTATGGCCTTCACAACTCGTATTGCGCGTTACCTCCCGATTATAAAATTCTTCGGCTTCTGTTCAAGCGAATCACTTCCAACCCACGCAATCGTTACTGATTTCTCAAACTAATACGAACGCACCTTTGAGGTCATAAATATGTCGAAAGCCGCAGTCGTCTCGGAATTCTGGGAATTCATGAAATATCATAAGAAATACTGGTTAGGCCCGATTGTGTTGATTCTTCTATTGGTCGGGTCGCTCCTCGTACTGGCGAAAACCTCTGTGCTCGCCCCGTTCATCTACACACTTTTCTAGACCGCAAAGCGAATTCTAATGACAAGTATTCTTGGCATATCCTCCTTCTATCACGACTCCGCCGCGTGTCTGGTGATAGACGGGGAGATAATCGCAGCGGCGCAGGAGGAGCGGTTCACGCGCCTCAAGCATGACCACCGCTTTCCGGCCAACGCTATTCGCTATTGCCTGAACGAAGCTAACTTGAGCGTCGAGCAGCTCGATTATGTCGGCTTCTACGATAAGCCGCTTCTTAAATTTGATCGCCTGCTCGAGACCTACATGGATTTTGCTCCGGCGGGTTTCCCCTCATTCCTTAAAGCGATGCCGCTCTGGATGAAAGAGAAACTGTGGATGCCCGATCTCATCCGCACGGAACTTGCCAAAGTCGCCGGAGCCGAAGATGAACGCGCGGCCAAGAAGCTGGGCAAAAAGTTTTCATGGAAAGTGCTCTTCGGCGACCATCACGAAAGCCACGCGGCAAGTGCTTTTTATCCGTCACCATTTGAGGAAGCGGCTATTTTAACCATTGACGGCGTCGGCGAATGGGCGACTAGTTCCTTCGGAGTCGGGCGCGGTAAAGACCTCACACTGTTCAAAGAGTTGCGTTTTCCTGACAGTCTCGGCCTGCTTTACAGCGCGTTCACCTACTACACGGGATTCAAGGTTAATGGCGGTGAATATAAAGTGATGGGCTTGGCTCCGTATGGCGAGCCGGAATACGTCTCTTTAATTAAAGAAAAGCTGGTTGAGATACTCGATGACGGCAGCCTTCGCATGAATCACGATTATTTCGGATACACGCACCGGCTGCGAATGGTCAATCGCGCATTCTCGAAGCTGTTCAATCGCCCGCCGCGCGATCCCGAATCGGAACTGACGCAGGTTGATTTGAATCTGGCACGCAGCATTCAGGTGATCGTGGATGAAGTGATGCTGAAAATGGTTCGTCATGTGCATCGTGAAACCGGGATGAAGAAATTGTGTCTGGCCGGGGGCGTCGCGCTTAATTGTGTGAGCAACGGAAAGATTTTACGTGAAGGGCCGTTTGAGGACGTGTGGATTCAACCCGCCGCCGGAGATGCGGGCGGCGCGGTCGGCATTGCCTGCGCCCTCTGGCATCGCTATCTGGAGCAGCCGCGCGTCAGCCCTGAACGGGCGGGCACGTGGACTTCTTCAAAGAACAAGTGTGCGGACTGTCTTCCGCGCTACGCCGATTTGATGAAAGGCTCTTTTCTCGGGCCGCAAAATACCGAAGAAGAGATCGAACACTTTCTTGATGCGCGCGGCATTCCTTATAAAAAGTATCAACGGGCGGAGCTGCCGGACGCCGTTGCCGAACTGCTGGCCGCCGGAAAAGTTATCGGGCTGCATCAGGGGCGTATGGAATTCGGGCCACGCTCGCTCGGCGGGCGAAGCATCATCGGTGACGCGCGCTCTGCGCAGATGCAATCCGTGATGAATCAAAAAATCAAATATCGAGAGAGCTTTCGTCCCTTTGCGCCGAGCGTTTTGCGTGAACACGTCGCCGGGTGGTTCGAGTTGGACAGCGATAGCCCGTATATGTTGCTCGTCGCCGATGTCGTGGAGAAGCGTCGCCGCCGGATGACTGAAGAAGAAGAGGCGCTCTGGGGAATCGAAAAACTGAAAATCGCGCGCTCTGAAATTCCAGCCGTCACGCACGTTGATTATTCTGCGCGCATCCAGACTGTGCGGCGCGAAGCCAATCCGCTTTACTGGGAGATCATCGAAGCCTTTCGACAAAAGACCGGCTGCCCTGTGATCGTAAATACAAGCTTTAATGTTCGCGGTGAGCCGATTGTCTGCACGCCCGAAGATAGTTACCGCTGCTTTATGCGAACGCAAATGGACGCGCTCGTGTTGGAGACCTGTGTGCTTGTAAAGGAGAATCAACCGAGCTTCACAGAGAAGGGCGATTGGAGACGGGAATTCGCCCTTGACTGACCGCAGTAGTGACGATGCACGGCGCGGAAAGCCTTCGCTCCGCTGGTGGTTCTTTCCGGCACTCTTATTAGTAACGGCGCTTGGCTGTCTGGCGGTGACGGAAGCAGCAGTCCGGCTCTTTTGGTCGCCCGATCATCCGCGACAACCGATGATCTACAACTTCGATAATGATGTCGCGCTCACTTTAGTGCCGGGGCAATATCAGCTACCGTTTCGCCGCTGTCTTGGAGAACCGGCAGAGTGCAAGGATGTCTCTGTCCGTTTCAGCGTTAATCAGCAGGGCTTTCGCGGAACCGCCGCGCCACGCCATCCGGCGGGTAAGCCGTTAATTGCCGTTGTCGGTGATTCGATGGTCGAGGCGGCGCAGGTGGACGACGACGAGACCGCTTCCGTTGTGCTGGAAAACAACTTGCGCGGCTCATTCCCGAATGTCGAAGTGCGCAACTGCGGAGTTAAAAGCACGGGCTTTGTTCACTACTATCAACGCTGGCGAAAGTTCATCGCTCCGATGCACCCGGATGTGCTGGTCGTGGCCGCGCTCGGTCTCAATGATTTCCGCAACTGTTCGACCGTTTTGGAAAATTACTCTGCGACGCGCCCGCATTACGCGATTGCTCCCGACGGCGCTCGGAGCGTGCGTTTCGATCCGCCGCCGGATTTGACTTCTCCCGCCCGACGGTTTTTCTCGAAAGTTACGGAAACCGGGCGCTTCGTTCAATGGCTGCAAGCTGTCAGAGAAGAGCGGCGGCACTCCTTTCCATATGGCGCGGGCGAGGGATTGTTTGAAGATATGCAGGTTTATGAAGAGCCGCCCTCGACGGATTACGTCGAAGCTTTCGATTTAGGCCAAAAGTATTTGACGCAGTTGATTCGTGAAGCCACCGCCGGAGGTAGCCGCGTTATCGTTGTATATCTTCCTTGGGCGGGCGAGGCGATTGACAGCGACTGGGCGAAATTGGCGACGGCCTACGAGCGTGCGCAATCGAAATCACACCTGAACCGGTCGCGCCCGGAGGAAATTGTGCGCCGGACGGTCGAGAGCACAGGCGCGGAATTTATTTCATTTAGCGACGCCGTCGAAAAGCTATCGCCGGAACGCCAGCGCCTGCTCTGGAACGTCAAGACCGACCTACATCTTTCTGCGGAAGGGAATCGTTTGCTCGGTGAAACTCTTGCGGCGGCCATCGCTTCAGTCCCTGATTTGAAACAACAGATGCCGGAAGCAAGATAAATCTCAACAAGTCGTTCGGTTAACTTCGATCAGTATTTTTTATGTGTGGCATCTTCTCTTTAGTGCGCGGCGGCGGAACGAGAACGGCGGAGACCGCAGACCTTGTCGCGGGGACGAATCAGGTGCGGCATCGTGGCCCGGACGACGAAGGCTACTTGCTCTGGCAGCATGATGCTCCTGTTCGAGTGTATGCCGGTGCGGAAACGGCAGCCTCTTCGCGTCTGGCGCATCGCCTTGACAGATTGCCGGAGCGCGCCGATTGGCGTGTGGCGCTCGGGCACAGGCGACTCTCCATCGTTGATCTTTCAGCGGGCGGCCACCAGCCGATGGTGCATCCTCAAACAGGTTTGGCTATTGCCTACAACGGAGAAATTTATAACTACATAGAGCTGCGCGAAGAACTGAAACAGCGCGGGCATCGCTTCACATCGTTGACCGACACCGAAGTGCTTTTAGCCGCGTGGGTCGAGTGGGGGGCGGATTGCCTGCCGCGCTTGAACGGGATGTTTGCTTTTGTGCTGCTCGATCCGCGCGACGGCGGCACGCTTCATATCGTGCGTGACCGCTACGGAGTGAAGCCTTTATACTGGGCGAAAGTCGGTGAGTATCTGGCCTTCGCGTCGGAGATAAAACAGATTCGCGCGCTGCCTGATTTCCGGCCGCAACTCGATTCCAGCACCGCGCGAGATTATCTAGCCGCCGGGCTACTTGATTACACACGCCATACGTTCGATCTGAATATCAAGCAGCTTTTGGGTGGCGAGCGTGCCGTCGTGCGTTTGAATACGGAAACGCCGCGCGCGGAAATTGTTCGCTGGTACGAGTTGGAGCCTGAAACGTGGTCTGGATCGGATGAAGATGCCGCGCTGCGATTTCGTGATCTGCTCGCCGATAGCGTGCGGCTGCGCTTGCGTGCGGATGTGCCCGTCGGGTCGTGCCTTTCCGGTGGCCTAGATTCATCGGCCATCGTCTGCCTTGTCAGCGAGTCGTTGAAAGCGCATGGCGATCATGCGGGACAACTCACCGTGACCGCCTGCTTCGAGGATCAACGATTCGATGAGTGGCGATTTGCCGAGCAGGTCATCAAGCAAACGGATGCGACTCCGGTGCGTGTGTGGCCGACAATCGAGCGCCTACAATCCGAGCTGGATAATATGCTCTGGCATCTGGATGAGCCTTACGGTTCGACCAGCCAGTTTAGCCAGTGGTGCGTTTTCGCCGCTGCCGCCGAAGCCGGTTTGAAAGTGATGCTCGATGGACAAGGCAGCGATGAGCAGTTGGCCGGATACGCCGGGAATGAGACATCGCTTTTGACCGGCCTGCTCAGGCGCGGCGCGGGCGTTCAACTTATCAACGAGACATTGGCTTTTCACAGAAAGCACAAAGCGTGGCCGGTTGCTCAACTGTTGCTGGCATCGCGTAATCTCGCGCCGATGTTGGACAGAATACTTCCGGCGCGTCTTAAAATCAGACCGGGAAACCCGGAGTGGCTCAAGCTGGATGCCCCGACGCATAGCCGCTCCAAAGCGCCGCGCAACTTGAATGCTAGTCTCCAGCAACAGACCTTGGAAACTTCGTTGCCGGTATTGCTGCGCTATGAAGACCGCAATTCGATGGCGTGGTCTATTGAATCGCGCGTGCCTTTTATGGACTATCGCCTCGTACACTTTCTGGCCGGTTTGCCGGATCGCTTGAAGCTATCGGCGGGCATCAGCAAATTCGTGATGCGCGAAGGCTTGAACGGCGTGCTGCCGGAGAGCATACGCAACCGGCAAGACAAAATGGGATTCGTCACGCCCGAACAAGTCTGGCTGCGAGAGGTTGCTACCGATTGGTTTGAGGAACGTGTGGATGCCGCGCTCGATGTGGCTCCTGAAATCTTTAACGCCGATGAAGTGAAACGCTTAATGCAGGACACCATCGAGGGGCGTGTGCCTTTTACCTTCACGCCCTGGCGTATTCTGTGCTTCGGGGCATGGATTACGATGTCGCAGCAAACTCCGGCGAAAATCGCCGTGCCTGCTTAATGATGAATTTTATCGCTCGATTTGCCGCACGCTGGCTGGGAGACGATTGGAGCGCGCGTTCGCCGTTGCGCTTCGCCGTCAGCCGGTTGCGTGAATACCGCCCGGCGGTCATCGGGATCGTCGGGCTTAGTTTGCTTACGGCGATGTTAGAAGGCGTCTCGCTGGCGCTCATCACGCTGGCGGTGCAGGTGCTGGTTTCGCAAAAAGTCGCCGAGCCGTTTTTGGTGTTGGGCAGAGCGGGGCAGTGGGCGCTCGCCTTGCTCGGAGATCGTTCGCCGTTAGTAGTCTTCATCGTCTTAATAACTTGCGCGGTCGGTGCGCAGATACTGCGCTCGGCGGCGGGCTACGGGTTGGCGGCGGCGGGCATTTTTCTGCAAAATCGAATTTCGCGGACATCCATCGCGCTCGCCTACGAGCGTGTGCTGGCGCTGGATTTCCCCACCATCATAGAGCAACGCGGCGGCGAGGTGTCGTACAAAGCAACTGCGATGCCCGCCCTCGCGGTAGTCATACAGCAACTCATCACCGCCGTGCAGGGCTTGATGATGGTCATCGGCTACGCGCTGCTGTTGCTCTTGATTGCTCCCCTCTTCGCTTTGTTCGTGGTCTTCGGCTCGGTGCTGCTCGGATATATCATGGGGTTCGGGCAACGCATGGTGCGGCGTCATGCGGAGCGGTATGCGCTCATCCAGCAGGATGTCTCGCAAATGGGCGTCGAGATGTTGCAGGCCTTCCGTTTGATTCATACGCAGGGCACGTGGGCGCAAACATCCCGGCAGATCAAAGACGTGGTGACACGCTCTTACCTTAGCCGCCGCCATTACGAATTAATCGCCGCGCTGGTAGGGCCTGTCTTTGAAGTCATCTTAATCTGTTCGGTGGCGGCGCTGCTGCTCGGTTCGGTCGCGCTTCACAAAGACAATTCGGCGCTCGCTCTTTCGAGCACACTGGTTAGCATTCTGATTGTTTACAGGGCGATGCCCTGGGCTAACTCGCTCAACCATGTGCGGGCTTCGCTGGCACAGAACTTACCTTCGCTCGGCTATGCGGCGGCGCTCTTTAATGATCCCGCATTAAGCTATCGCCCGCTCGGATTGCCCGCGCTCGAAGAAGGCGTGCAAAGCGTTTCGTTCGACCACGTCGGTTACGCTTATCCGGGCGCGTCGTCGGAAGCGGTGAAGGACATAAGTTTTCAGATACCACGCGGCGGGTGTATTGCGCTTGTCGGCACTTCCGGTTCCGGCAAATCAACGCTGATAGATTTGCTGATCGGCTTGCGTGCGCCTTCCGCCGGAGCGGTGCGGGTGAACGGCGCAGACCTCACGGGCATTGATCCGGCTTCATGGCGGTTGCGTCTCGGCGTAGTCAGTCAGGACACGTTTCTGTTCAACTTGAGTTTGCGGGATAACATCGCTTACGGGCTGGCATACGATGAGGAGCGATTGAAACTCGCGGCGCGGTTGGCGCACGTGGACGAGTTTGTGCGGGAACTTCCCTCCGGCTACGATACGGTTATCGGTGATCGTGGCTTTCGCTTATCGGGCGGCCAGCGGCAACGACTAGCGTTAGCCCGCGCGCTTTATCGCAAGCCCGAAGTGCTCATCCTTGATGAAGCGACCAGTGCGCTCGATTCGGCGTCGGAGCGAATCGTTCAGAAGGCCATCGAAGAAGCCGTCGGCGCGGGCATCACTACATTAATCGTCGCCCATCGCTTATCTACGATTGCTCATGCCGACGAAATCTTAGTGCTCGAACACGGGCGCGTCGTCGAGCGTGGAACTCACGCGGCGCTTATCTCCAGAGGCGAGATTTACGCGCGTTTGTGGTCAATTCAGAGCTTAACCGAAACGAATGTCGAAGCCGTTGAAACGCTCGACGCTTAAATCGAATTAACCAATCAACTCTATGAATAATATTTTAATTACCGGCGGCACAGGCTCTTTCGGGCGTGCGCTGGTACGCACGCTACTGACGAAGCCGGAAACATGGCAGCGCATTGTTATCTTCTCGCGCGATGAATTGAAGCAATATGATATGCAGCAGGAGTTTCCGCATGAACGCTATCCGCAGCTACGCTTTTTTATCGGCGATGTGCGCGATGCGGAGCGTCTGCGGCGCGCTGTCGAAGGAATTGATGTCGTCGTCCATGCGGCGGCGCTAAAGCAAGTTCCCGCAGCCGAGTACAATCCTTTCGAGGCCGTCAAGACCAATGTTATCGGAGCGGAGAACGTCATCAATGCCGCGCTCGATCAAGGCGTGAGCCGCGTCGTCGCGCTCTCGACGGATAAGGCCGCCAATCCGATCAATCTCTATGGTGCGACGAAACTCTGCTCCGACAAAATGTTCATCGCCGCCAATTCTTATGCCGGTGGCAAACAAACACGTATGTCCGTCGTTCGTTACGGAAACGTGGTCGGCAGTCGCGGCAGCGTCATCCCGTTCTTTTTGAAGTGCCGTAAAAGCGGCGTGATTCCGATTACAGACCCGCGCATGACGCGCTTCTGGATCACTTTGCAAGAAGGCGTGAATTTTGTGCTGTCATGCCTCGAGCAAATGAAGGGCGGTGAAATTCATGTACCCAAGTTGCGCTCGATGAATGTGATGGATTTAGCCAAAGCTCTTGCGCCCGAATGTCGCACAGAGATTGTCGGCATCCGTCCGGGCGAGAAAATCCACGAGACTTTGATCTCCGTTGATGACGCGCGCCAGACCCTCGATGCGCCCGACCGATACATTGTGCAACCGGCCTTTCCCTGGTGGGATAGCATGGCTTATGCTTCGAGCAACGGCTATCAATCGTGTCCCGACGGCTTCGCCTATACCTCGGACAAAAATGATCGCTGGTTCTCGATCACAGAGTTGCAGGATATGGTCGGCAGCCTGCATGGAGATGCGTCGTGATTGACCACAAATCAGCACCGGACGCGCCGGTACGCTCCGCAATGCTACCTTACGGGCAGCAATCAATTGATGAAGACGATATTGCCGCCATCGTCGAAGTGCTGCGGTCGGATTGGCTGACGACGGGGCCGAAGGTTGACGAGTTCGAGCACTCCTTCGCGGCGTTCGTCGGGGCTGAACACGCCGTCGCCGTCAGCAACGGCACGGCGGCGCTGCACGCTGCCATGTATGCGCTTGGAATCAAACGCGGTGATGAAGTGATCGTTCCCGCGCTGACCTTTGCCGCCACTGCCAACTGCGTTTTATATCAGGGCGGGACGCCGGTTTTTGCGGATGTCGAGGTCGACACTTTATTACTTGATGTCGCGCAGGTCGAAGCCCGAATCACCCCACGAACCAAAGCCATCATCGCGGTTGATTATGCCGGGCAGCCTTGCGATTACGACGCGCTTTCAGGACTCGCCGCCCGTCATGATTTAGTTCTAGTGGCGGATGCCTGTCATGCTCTCGGCGGCGATTATCAAGGGCGCAACGTCGGCACGCTTGCCGCGCTAAATACTTTCAGCTTTCATCCGGTGAAGCCCATTGCGACGGGTGAAGGCGGAATGATTAGCACGAACAATGCGGAGTTAGCCAATCGTATGCGCGTGTTTCGTAATCACGGAATCACGAGCGACCACCGTCAGCGCGCGCAAACCGGAGCCTTCTTTTATGAAATGACAGACCTTGGTTACAACTATCGTTTGACGGACATTCAATGCGCGCTCGGTTTGAACCAATTGCGTAAGCTGCCGGAGTTTGTCCGCCGCCGCCGCAATATCGCTGCGTTGTATGATGAAGGCTTGGCTAAGCTTGATTACGTGCAGCCGCTGGCGCGGCGCGCCGGTCGGTCGCACGCTTACCATCTTTATTCGGTGCGCTGTAACACGGAAATGTTAGGCATGGATCGCGCGACGATTTTTTCGCTTCTGCGCCAAAACAATATCGGCGTCAATGTCCATTACATTCCGGTTCATCTGCATCCTTATTACCGCGAACATCTTCACACAGAGCCGGGATTGTGCCCGGTGGCGGAAGCGGCCTACGAAGAGTTGTTGACTTTACCGCTGTTCCCGGACATGGCAATCACAGATGTAGAGGACGTGTTGCAGGCTTTGCAACGGCTGCGCTCGTTCGCCTGTAAAAATTAGTATGCGGACGATCTGTCTTATACAGGCTCGCATGGGCAGCACACGTCTGCGCGGCAAAGTCCTGCAATTAATTCTCGGCAGGCCGATGCTATGGTGGGATGTTTATAGAATCAATCGTTGCCGCTTTGTGGATCAAGTCGTTATTGCGACAACTACGGATGAGCGGGACGATGTGATCGTAGAGCTTTGTCAAAGAGAAGGTTGGGCATACAGCCGGGGCAGCGAAGATGATGTGCTTGATCGTTATTATCAGGCGGCGAAAGAGTGGGACGCAGAGTGCATCGTGCGCATCACTTCGGATTGCCCTTTGATTGATCCGCAAGTTTCGGATTATGTGATTGCCGGTTTCCATAGCGCCGCGCCGCATCTCGATTATGCGAGTAATATTGCGCAACGAACGTATCCGCGCGGCCTCGATACGGAAGTGTTCAGCCGTCAAGCTCTGGAAAGAGCGTGGCATGAAGACGGTTCGATTCAGCGGCGCGAGCACGTCACGCCTTTTATCGCGCAACAGCCGGACAAATTCCGCTTGCATTCAATTTGCAATCCTGTGGATTATTCGCAACATCGCTGGACGGTGGATACCGCAGAGGATTTGGCGCTGGTGCGGCTCGTCTACGAGCATTTCGGTCACGGCGATTTCGGCTGGCAGGATGTTCTAAGTGTTCTGGAGGAGTATCCGCAGTGGAGCGAGATCAATCGCCACATTCGACAGAAAGCGGGTTGATTAAACCTCCCTTGTTGATTCGCGCCGACGCCGATGCGCGTATGGGCAACGGCCATTTGATGCGCTGCTTCGCGCTGGCACAGCAGTGGCAATCGGAAGCCGGTGAGGTGGCTTTTGTGAGTTATTGCGAAAGCGCCCGTCTGCGCCAGCGTATTGAAGCCGCCGGTATGGATTTTACGGAAGTATCGAAGACCTATCCGAACCGGCTCGATCTCGAGACGACGCTCGAACGACTCGCTCGATTAAAGGACGGCCATGCGCAACGAACCGCGCCCCGTGTGGTTCTCGACGGCTACCACTTTGATGAGCATTACCAGCAGGCGATTAAAAGCGCCGGGTATCCTTTGCTTGTGCTTGACGACACGGTGCGGCTAAAGCACTATTATGCGGACGCGCTGTTGAATCAAAACCTTAACGCCGAACAACTTGCTTACCAATGCGACCCCGAAACCGAATTGCTGCTCGGCGCTCGATTCGTCTTGCTCCGGCCTGAGTTTATGGTCTGGCGTGCGTGGCGGCGCGACGTGCCGGATGTCGCCCGCAAGCTGCTAATTACGATGGGCGGAGCCGATCCCGATAACGTCACTTATCAAGTGCTCAGAGCTGTGCAGCATCTGACCGTGCCCGACCTGGAAGCCGTCGTGCTCGTCGGCGCAAACAATCCGCATTACGAAGCCTTGCAAAAGTTTGTCGCCGATAGCCAACCAATCGCGGATCAAGCGGAAGGGCAAAAGACCGGCGGAATTCGTCTGGTGCGGGACGCGCACAATGTTCCCGACTTGATGGCGTGGGCTGATTTGGCCGTTACTGCGGGAGGCAGCACGTGCTGGGAAATGGCCTTTATGGGGCTGCCTTCGATAACTTTGATACTGGCCGATAACCAGTCGGCAATTGCTGAAAATCTGCACGAAGCCGGAGCGGTCGTTAATGCCGGGTGGCATGATAAAGTCACGCTCACGTCATTGGTGGAAACCTTGGAACTGCTGATTGCGGATGCCGGGAAACGCAGGCGAATGAGCGAGCGAGGCCGGACGCTGGTGGATGGTCTTGGCGCGGAGCGAGTGGCACACGCGCTAACTTCGCAATGGCGGGAGAGTCCGGTAAACATCTAAAGTGCGTATTCTTTTCTTTGGTAATAATTGGGTCGGCTGGCAGGTGGCGAAGTGGCTGAAAGAATATGGTGAGGAGATTGTCGGCGTCGTCATACACCCGGCGGGCAAGCGAAAGTTCGGCGACGAGATAATTGAAAGCTCAAATGTTAGCCCCGAAGCTGTTTTCGATGGCTCGCAATTAAGGCAGCCGGAAACGATTGAGGCCGTCCGCGCGTTGCAGCCGGAGATCGGAATCTCGGTTCTCTTCGATTACATTCTCAATCAGGAGTTCTTGGATTTGCTGCCGTCCGGTTGCTTGAATCTGCATCCGTCGTTCTTGCCCTATAATCGCGGAAATTATCCGAACGTGTGGAGTATCATCGAAGGCACGCCTGCCGGAGCCACGTTGCACTACATGGACAAAGGCTTGGACACCGGCGACATCATTGCGCAAAGGGAGATCGAAGTGGAGCCGGTAGAGACGGGCGCGACGCTCTATCGAAAATTGGAACAAACCAGCGTGGCGCTCTTTCAAGAGGCGTGGCCTGCGGCGCGTGCCGGAGCACTTGAGCGCCGCTCGCAAAAGGATTTGCAAGAAGGCACTTACCACCGTGCCAGAGATGTCGAGAAAATTGACGAAATCAAACTGGATCAAACGTATGTGGCGCGCGATCTGTTGAATGTTTTGCGGGCGCGCACCTTTCCCCCATACCGGGGAGCGTATTTTGTAGAGCAGGGACGCAAGGTTTATTTGAGTTTGCAATTGACTTATGAAGACGAGTGGGACGCACAGCAACATGAGGAGCGCGAACATGATTGACATCAACGGGCGGCGGATCGGCGCGGGACAGCCCGCTTATATTATCGCCGAGATGTCAGCCAATCACGGGCAGGATTTTAATCATGCCGTGTCAATTATGAGAGCCGCCAAAGAGTCGGGCGCGGATGCGATTAAGATTCAAACTTATACGCCCGACACGATCACCATTGATTGCGACAACGATTACTTTCAAATCAAAGGAACCATCTGGGATCGGCGCAAGCTCTATGATCTTTACGGCGAAGCCTATACCCCCTGGGAGTGGCAACCTAAACTCTCGGCGGTGGCGAAAGATTTAGACTTGGATTTCTTCTCTTCGCCGTTTGACGCGACGGCGGTAGATTTCCTTGAAGGAATGAACGTCCCCGTCTACAAAATCGCTTCCTTTGAAACGGTTGACCTGCCGTTATTGCGAAAAGTCGCGCGCACCGGAAAGCCCGTGATTATGTCTACCGGCATGACGACGCTCGCGGAATTGGACGAGGCGGTGACGACGTTGCGCGAAGCGGGCAATAAAGAACTGGCTTTATTGAAATGCACGAGCGCATATCCGGCCTCGCCCGGAGAAATGAACCTGCGTAGCATTCCCAATCTGGCAGAAACTTTCGGAGTGCCGGTCGGACTCTCGGATCATACGTTGGATGTCGCCGTGCCCATCGCCGCCATCGCTTTGGGCGCGTGCATCATTGAGAAACATTTTACTTTGTCTCGCGCCGTGCCCGGGCCTGACAGCGCCTTCTCGCTCGAACCCGAAGAATTCAAACAGATGGTCAATGCCGTGCGCGCCACAGAAAAGGCGCTGGGTGCGGTGCATTACGGTGTGAGCGAGCAGGAGAGCAAAAGCCGCGTGTTCCGGCGCTCGCTCTTTGTGGTGAAAGATATGAAAGCGGGCGAGCCATTCACCGAAGACAACGTGCGCTCGATCCGTCCGGGATACGGACTGCACACGCGCTATCTGGAAGAGATTCTAGGCTGCCGCGCCGCCCTCGATATTGCGCGCGGCACTCCGCTGTCACGCCAGCTTGTGAGGTGATCGAAGATTGAGTTCCAACAAACGGTATATCGTCGCGGGTTCGAGACCCTGGAATCGTGCGGTTTTTGATGAAGCCATTGCGACTCAGCCGGGTGGCTGGCGTTTTGTTTGTAAACGGGAAGAACTGACAATCGAGAGCATACGCAGTTATGATCCTGCGTACATCTTCTTTCTTCATTGGTCTTGGAAAGTCCCTGTGGAGATCATTAACGATTATCAGTGTGTCTGCTTTCATATGACGGATGTGCCCTACGGACGTGGCGGAAGTCCTTTGCAGAATTTGATTGTACGCGGTCATCATCACACTAAACTGAGCGCGCTTCGGATGGTTGACGAGTTGGATGCAGGACCCGTTTATATGAAAGAGGATTTATGTCTTGAAGGAAACGCCGAAGAGATTTATCTACGCGCCTCGAAATTATCTGCGCAAATGATTCGCACCATTATCGAGCAAGCTCCCGCGCCGCAGCCGCAGACAGGTGAACCGACGATCTTCAAAAGGCGGCGAACCGACGAGAGCCGGATCACGGGGCAACCGTCTCTGGATATGCTCTATGATTTCATACGTATGTTGGATGCCGAGCAGTATCCTAAAGCATATCTGGATCACGAAGGCTTCAGATACGTTTTCTCTCGGGCTAGTCTCTATAACGGTCGAATCGTTGCCGAAGTTACGATTAATCCAACATCGTAGTTACCGCAAAATCTATGAAAATTTTAGTCTGTGCTGCGCATCCTGACGATGAGGTGCTGGGTTGCGGCGGAACGATGGCGCGTCTGGTCGAAGAGGGAAACGAAGTCTACATCGCCATTCTGGGCGAGGGCATTACGTCACGTTACGATGATCGGGAGAAGGTGGACTCGTCTTTGATTGACGCGCTGCATACGCGAAGCCAGCAGGTCGGGAAACTCATCGGCGCGAAAGAAGTTTTCAATTACAGGCTCCCGGATAATCAATTCGATAGTGTGCCTTTAATCGAGATAGTCAAAATCATAGAGAATCTAATTGAGCGTCTCAAGCCGGAAGTTGTTTATACACAACATGGCGGCGATCTCAATATTGACCATAACTTGGTTTACCGTGCGACGCTGACGGCGACCAGACCGCTGGCCGGTTGTGTTGTGCGCGAAGTTCTGGCCTACGAAGTGGCATCGTCAACCGAGTGGGCATTTCAACAATTCGAGCCAGCCTTTCGTCCCAATGTGTTTGTTGATATTAGCCGGACAATAGAAACCAAGATTCGCGGAATGGAAATATACGAGAGCGAAGCGAGAGCCTTTCCGCACCCGCGTTCGCCCGAAGCCCTGCGTGCGATTGCCCGCCGCTGGGGAAGCGTCGTCGGCGCGGATTACGCAGAGGCTTTCTCACTGGTGCGGTTGTTAAAGTAACGATTGGTAAACGAGTAGTTCGAGACATAACAGAGGAACGAAGTTATTACCTCCGCGATAAACGCCATCAAAGGTAGCGCAGAAATCTTTTCCGGCCTGATGGCGGCCAAGCCGAGAGATGAGGATGCCGTCTCCGTTCCGCAGGCGCAGCGGACGGCAGCGGCGCTTATTCTTGATAATCCATTACGAGACTTGTCGGGTCTGACATTGGCCGCCGCCGAGATTGCGCTCCGGGACGGCGCGGCGCTGCTTGTGCCTATGTACCGTCAGGCGGTGTTGTTTGAATGGGCGAGGCCGCGCGCCTTACTGGTCAATTACGTGCGCCCGTCCAACAGTGTGTTGCGGCGCATGGCACATGAGCGCGGAGTAAAAGTCGTCGTGCTTGAAACGGAAGGCGCACCGTATGTTGATTTGAATATGGTGGCGGAAGGAATCACTTCGGATGCCGATTTCGCACGCCTCGCGGCTTTTCTGTTCTGGTCTGAAACGACACGCGACGCCGTGCGTCAAACATCTTCGCCGGAACAAGCTCCTTTGTTTGAGGTGACGGGGCATCCGCGCTTTGATCTGCTGGTCGAACCGTTGCGCTCGCAGGCGCTCCCGTTTCGTCAAGCTACGAATCCGATAATTTTATTTGCGACAAGTTTCCCGATTATCAACAATTTCGCCAACCACACACCGGCATCGGAAATCATCGCCTTCTGGGAATCAATGCGCTGCACGGATTTCGCGGCGCTCGATTGGCTACCGCAAACATCAATGCGGCTCGTCTTTGTCATCAAAGCGGTACGGGCTGTTGCCGAAGCTTACCCGCAGGCACGCATCGTCGTGCGCCCGCATCCGTTTGAAAACCACAAGTTATATTCATCGGCTTTCGCCGACCTCGATAATGTCGAAGTCAATGCCACAGGTTCGTCAATCGAAGCCGTCGCGGGCGCGAGCGTTTTCTTTCATTGCCGGTCTAATACGGGATTTGAAGCGAGAGCCTTGGGTGTTCCTACGGCGAGCATCGTGCCGGATGGCGCGCCGCAAAAGTTACCCGTTGATAAGACCAGCACGGAAATCCACACGCTCGATGAACTGTTCTCTTTTATCGAAGAGGCATTTCGCGGAGATGCTAATCAGCCTGAAATACCCGTTGAAGATTACAATTACGCGCTGGGTGCGCATCGCGGGACGGCCGCCGTTCGGGTGGCGGAGGCTGTTTTGAAACTTGCCGATCATCAAATCACTCCTCCGGCCCTTAACCGTTTGCCGCAGCGAAAATGGATCACCGGGTGGCAGGGATTTCTAAGACGCGGATGGAATGCGGATGAAGCCGAGCGGCGCAAATTCTTCGACGCGGCTTCGGTGCAGCAATGGCTGAACCACTGGTCGGCCGCGTATGGACGGCCTGAAATGCGTGCGCGTAATGTTGTTGGCCGTCCTTTTTTGGATCCGCCGATGCCGTTCGGCGGCGCACCGCTGGCAATCGAAATCAGGCCTGCAACTTTCGATAAGGTCGCGTAGGAGCTGTAAAGATTATGAAGCATATTCCCCCGTCAGCATTAAATTACGAAGCGTTGTCCGCACTGGATGCCTCTCAAATTTTAGCTAAAGATATAATCGCTAATTTGAGAAACATCACGACGCGCCGCATCAAGCGCCGGACAATGCAAGTGAAAGCAGAATACGATACGGGAATTTGGAAATCGGCTCTCGAGGAAAAGAAGTGGCTGCATTGCGGAGACGTGCTGGAATATATCAACCCTCAAGATGAAAAAATGCGTGTCGCCAAGATTGAAAACCAACTGGTGCATATCAATACGTATGATTACTACAAGTTTCGCCTTCGATTTCTACAAGACTTGATAAGTCAATACGCGGGCGATGAACGAGAGTTGTACGAGCTGGGTTGCGGAGTCGGATTAAATATTTTTTCGTTAGCTCTGGCCGGACGTTGGGAACGCCTGGTCGGACTCGATATTTCCGAAAATGCTGTTGAGGCCGCACAAGAAGCAGCCGAACATTTTCACCGGAGTGATCTGCATTTTGGAACCCTAGACCTCCTTAACGGTGACGATGCGAATTTCAAACAGCTTCAGGGAAAGGTGGTTTTCACCTACTACTGTTTGGAGCAATTAAAGTATTCAACTGCTACGGTGATAAGAAACATCATTGACTCGGGCGTCAAACGGGTCATACACATCGAGCCGACCATAGAGTTGCTACAGATTTGGAAGGCAAAGGATTTGGTCAACTATTTGTATAGCGTGAGAATGGACTACCAGAATAATCTGGTCACGACGCTGCGCACTTTCGAGAAGCAGGGGCGCATCAAAATCCTCGACTTGAAGCGGCTCTATTATGCCCCGACGTGGCGGCATGACCCGACTTTTGTATGCTGGGAGCCAATCGCTCCGCTGTGATCTCCGAATAGAACCTTTATTCATACTGTAAATCTGTGCCACGAAGCCTCGTAAAGTAACACCGCTGTGACTGAAACTAGCAGAGACATTATCGCCATCATTCCGGCGCGTGGTGGTTCCAAGCGTATCCCCGACAAAAACTTGCTGCCGCTGGCCGGTCTGCCGTTGGTCGCCCATAGCATTGAGCAGGCACGCGCCGCGCGATTGGTGCGCGAAGTATTTGTTTCGACGGAATCTACCGAAATCGCCGACATCGCACGTGCGCATGGCGCTAGTGTCGTGATGCGTCCCGCAGAGCTGGCGGGCGATGAAGCGAGCAGCGAGTCCGCACTGCTGCATCTGCTCGATGATCGGGCACGGCTTGGATTGAACGACCCCGAACTGGTCGTTTTCTTGCAATGCACATCACCGATCCGGCGCGCCCTTGATATTGATCGAGCCATTGAAACCTTGCTCGACGCCGAAGCCGACTCGCTTTTTTCAGCGTGCGAGAATAACCGTTTAATCTGGGCGGTGAAGAACGAAAATCCCTTTTCCGTGAACTACGATTACCACCGGCGGCAACGCGAACAGGAGATGGCGCGGCAGTTTCGTGAGAACGGTTCGATTTATGTTTTCCGTCCGGCGGTGTTGCGTGAGACAGGCAATCGTCTTGGCGGTAAAATTTGCATTTACGAGATGGATTACTGGAGTTCCTTCCAGATAGATACGCCGGAACACGTTGACCTGATTAAGTGGGTCATGCTGCGTCCGGCTTACCGCCCGGAGTTTAGCTGGCCGGAGCAAATCGAATTAGTCGTCTTCGATTTTGACGGCGTGATGACGGATAACACGGTCGCCGTCACGGAAACAGGCAGTGAGGCGGTCTCCTGCCATCGCGGCGACGGCTGGGGAATTGCACGCCTGCATGAAGCCGGAGTCGAGATGATGGTGCTCTCCACCGAAGCGCATCCGGTCGTCGCGG
Source organism: Pyrinomonadaceae bacterium (assembly GCA_046262295.1). GTDB lineage: Bacteria > Acidobacteriota > Blastocatellia > Pyrinomonadales > Pyrinomonadaceae > JBHENC01. The sequence continues at coordinate 103,632 of JBHENC010000003.1, forward strand.
CACGTTGTCGCAAGCTGCGATTGCCTTATCAGCAAGGTTGCGATGATAAGGCCGTTTATCTGGCGGACTATCTAACGAAGAGACGGATTGATCCCGCGCACGTCGTGTATGTCGGCAATGATGTAAATGATCTGGGATGTCTCGAATTGGTCGGTTGCCCGGTTGTGGTGGCTGATGCTCATCCGTCGGTCATCGCCGTGTCGCGGTTGCTGCTGACACAACGCGGCGGGCATGGAGCCGTCAGAGAATTTTGCGATTTGTTACTCGAACACCTTAATCGTTAGAAAACATTTTAGATGACATACATTGGAATCATGCAAGGCCGCCTGACCAGACCGCTTGACGGGAAAATCCAAGCCTTCCCGCGTGAAAGCTGGGCTGAAGAATTCCCGCACGCCGCCGCGTCGCAACTCGACTGTATCGAATGGATTTATGATTGCTTCGGCGAGGATGTAAATCCGCTGGCAACTTCGGCGGGCATCGTCGGTCTGAAGTCGCTGGCACAGAGGCATGGAGTAGCCGTCCGGTCTGTGTGCGCGGACTATTTTATGGAGCGTCCTCTTCTACGCATTTCATCCGTAGCGCGTGAGGAACGCCTAAATAAATTGAAATGGCTAATCGGGCAAGCCTGCGAGTTGAAAATCCAACGGATAGTTCTGCCGTTTGTAGATCAGTCGGCGATTGGCAACGCGGAGGATGAGGCGGCGGTGGTTGATTCGCTGAAAGACATCTTACCGGCTGCGGAGGCCTGCGACATCGAGTTGCATCTGGAAACTTCCCTCGATCCACAAAGTTTCCGCGCGCTGCTTTCGCGTTTACCGCATCCGCTCGTCAAGGTCAACTACGATTCGGGCAACAGCGCCTCACTCGGCTACCGATCACAGGAAGAGTTTGCCGCATATGGCGAGCGCATCGGCAGCGTTCACATTAAAGACCGCGTGCGCGGCGGCAGCACGGTTGCTTTAGGAACGGGCGACACGGATTTTTCAGCTTTGTTCAGCGGTCTGCGGCAACTTAACTATCAGGGTGATTTCATTCTGCAAGTTGCGCGCGAAAGTCCGGGTGACGAGGTCGCATGGGCGCAGCAGAATCGTGCGTTCGTTTTACGTTATTGGGGTGAGGCGCGCTGATGGATTTATTTCTGAAAGACAGCGTCGCTTGTGTTGCCGGATCGTCGCGGGGCATCGGGCGGGCGATTGCACAGGCATTTCTCAAAGAAGGAGCGCGGGTCGTCGTGGCAGGCCGCGATAAAAGCGCGCTGGCACAAACGGAAAGAGAACTAGCGGAAGAGTTCGGCAGCGAAAACGTGCTCGGTTGCGCCGGTGATTTAACCGAAGATGCGCACCTATCAACCGTGCTCGCACAAGTAATTCATCGTTGGGGTCGCATTGATTGTGTGATCGCCAATGTCGGAAGCGGAACCGCCCCGCGCGGTTGGCAGCTAACTCAATCGGATTGGAATGCCGCCTTTGACGTTAATTTGTGGAGCGGCGTTCGACTCGTTAATGCCGTTTTACCGGCAATGATCGAAGCGCAGCACGGAAGCATTATCTTCATCGCTTCAATCGCCGCGCTGGAGAGCCTTGACGCGCCGCTACCGTACAGCACGGCAAAGACGGCTCTGGTTAGTTACAGCAAAAACTTATCGCGGCAGGTCGGTGTGCATGGGATACGTGTTAACTGCGTTGCGCCCGGCAATATTCTTTTTCCGGGTGGCTCTTGGGAAAAGAAACTGGCCGAGCGGCGAGAGCATTTCCAACATTACATTGCAACGGAAGTTCCTTTGCGGCGTTTCGGCACGCCGGAAGAGATCGCTTCGCTCGTCGTCTTTTTGGGGTCTCGCTGCGCGTCCTTTATTACCGGCGCGTGTCTGACCGTTGATGGCGGGCAGACACGGGGAATATAGATAATGACCACTGCGACTTCTTCTGCGCCGACGGTTGCGCAAGAGCTATTTAACCTTAGCGGCAGAGTAGCCGTAATCACCGGCGGCGGCGGTTTGCTGGGTCGGGCGCACGCGGAAATTATCGCCCGTGCCGGTGGGAATCCGGTGCTTCTGGATATTCGCCTTGACGAAGCGGAACATACTGCGCAGAAGTTGACGGAAACTTTCGGTGTGCGAGCCTGTGCCCTACAAGCCGACATCACGCAACGTGCGCAGGTCGAAGCCGCTCTCGCCGGTGTGCTCGCGCGCTACGGGCGCGTGGATATTCTTATCAACAATGCGGCCAACAATCCGAAAGTAGAGGATGAATCGAGCATCACATGGTCGCGGCTTGAAAACTTCTCTCTGGAGCAATGGGCATCCGATATCGCGGTCGGGCTGACCGGCGCTTTTCTGTGCAGCCAGATTATCGGAAGTGAAATGGCGCGGCGGCGGCAGGGCGTGGTGCTTAATGTTGCATCGGATTTAGCGGTCATCGCGCCCGATCAACGCATTTACAGGCAGCCGGACTTACCGGACGAGCGGCAGCCGGTTAAGCCTGTTAGTTATTCCGTAGTGAAAACGGGTTTGATCGGACTAACACGGTATCTGGCAACTTACTGGGCGGAGGCCAATGTCCGTGTGAACGCCATCTCGCCGGGCGGCGTGCAGAACCGGCAGGCACAGGAGTTCACTCAGAAGTTGACGAATCTGATTCCGATGGGACGCATGGCGCATCAGGATGAATATCAGGGCGCGGTGTTGTTCCTGTGCTCCGATGCCTCTTCGTATATGACGGGACAAAATCTTATCGTGGACGGGGGAAGGAGTTGCTGGTGAAAGTTGACGCGGCTTCGCTGTTTTCACTGGAAGGCAAGACCGCCTTACTGACGGGCGCGAGTGGTTTTCTCGGTCGCACGATGGGACGTGTGTTGCTGGCTAACGGAGCAAAGCTTATCGCGCTGGGTCGTTCCGAGCGTCTTGAAGAGTTGGCGGCAGAGTGGGCAAAAGATTTCGGGGCTGACCGTGTCAGTGCTTACCGTGTCGATATGTATAATCTTCCGGCTTTGGAAGAAACGCTGAATCGCCTTGTCGCCCGCGAACCGGCAATAGATATTCTGATTAACAACGCACATGAGTTAGGGACTCAAACCGGCTTTAATACTTCTGCGGGAAGCCTTGAAAACAGCACGCCGGAGCAGTGGATGCGTAATCTGACCGGCGGCATTTACTGGTCTGTGCTGACGGTCCAAAAAGTCGGCCCGGCCATGAAAGCGCGGCGACAGGGAAGCATCATCAATATCTCTACCATGTATGCGCAGGTCGCCCCCAGCCCGCAGTTGTATAAAGGCACAGACTTTATCAACCCTCCGGGATACTCTACGTCGAAGGCCGGACTGCTCGCCTTCACGCGCTATGTGGCCTCGTTCTGGGGAGCTTACGGGATACGTGCGAATGCCATCTTGCCCGGCCCGTTTTCCAATACGGAAGATGACGGCGCAAATAGCGTCAGCGACGACGACGACTTCCTTGAGCGGCTCAAAGCCCGCACCTGTCTCAATCGCATCGGCAAGCCGGATGAGCTTGCGGGCGCACTGCTTTTCTTAGCCTCGGACAGTTCGAGTTTTGTTACCGGCCACGCTTTAACGGTGGACGGAGGATGGACGATCACCTGAACCGAATAATTTCGATGATCGAAGATTAACGAATAGAGAAACGCTAAATCACATAGAAAGAGCATCATGATAAAAGAAGTTCAAATCGGAGACCGTCTCGTTGGCCCCGGCCACCCGTGTTTCATTGTCGCGGAGATTGGCATCAACCATAATGGCGATCTCGATCTCGCGCGGAGATTGATTGCCGCCTCGTCGCTAAGCAATTGCGACGGAGTCAAGTTTCAAAAACGCACGGTCGAGGTCGTCTATTCGGCGGAAGAATTAGCCAAACCGCGTGAGAACCCTTTCGGCACTACGAACGGCGATCTGAAGCGCGGGCTGGAGTTTGATTACGATGATTATCAGGCGATAGATACCTACTGTCGTATGCACAACATCGCGTGGTTCGCTTCCTGCTGGGATGAGGCGGCGGTGGATTTCGTCGAGCAGTTTAATCCGCCATGCTACAAGATTGCTTCGGCCTCTCTGACGGACGCCGGACTGCTGCGCCATCACCGACGCTACGAGCGCCCCATTATCCTTTCCACAGGAATGAGCACCCTCGAGCAAATAGATCAGGCCGTTGATATTCTCGGCACGGAGGATTTGATTCTGCTGCATACCACCAGCACCTATCCGTCGCGTCTGGAGGAACTGAACCTCTCCGCGATCAAGACACTGCACGACCGCTACGGTGTCCCGGTCGGGTATTCAGGCCACGAAGTGGGACTCGCCACATCGGTGGCGGCGGTGGCGCTCGGCGCGTGTATGATTGAGCGCCACATCAGTCTGGATCGAGCCATGTGGGGAAGCGATCAGGCCGCCTCTGTCGAGCCGCAGGGCTTTGCCAAACTTGTGCGCGACATACGTGCGGTGGAAACAGCCATCGGCGACGGAGCTAAAATAGTTTACGAGAGCGAAGTGCCGATTATGCAAAAGCTGCGGCGTAAAGATAGCGCGCGCCTTGCAACGGGCAACGCGCAGAAGTGACAATACAGACTTGGCATCCGAGGCTATAAGCGAAAAAGTTAGTCGCCCGAGATTTTTTATCGCAGATTAGATTTATGTTCCCATCCGAAATCATTCAAACCGCTGCTGACGATCCTGAGAGTGACGTTGAGCGCACGGTCGTTCTGATTAATCCCTACCGGGACTGGTCAACGAACGATCATGAGGCGGTGATTTCCGCACGGTTGCAGTCGCTCGGCTACCGGGTCGTTTACGTGACCTGCACCGGCGATCTGGCGGCGTGCGATCGTTTCTGGTTTAACGCTTACCAAAGACGGCGCAGCGCACATGATTGTCTGGATTGCCAGAACTGGTGTCAGCGGCAGGAATCTAAAATCACGGGAACGCGCGTCGGCCTTAAAGAGTTTCTGACAGACGAAGACCGGCAGGCGATTTCTCTCTGGGCGGCGGATATCCCGATGTCCATTTGGACTTCGAGTACCTTTGACGGATTCCCCGTCGGGCACTGGGCGATGGCCTCCGTCGGCACGCATTTACGCGAATTGCCGGTACGCGCCGATAACTGGGAGGGGCTGTCTATTGCGCGCGATACGTTGCACGCGACGGCCACTTCGATTCGCGCCGCACGCAATTTGATCGAGCGTCTGAAACCTGCGGCGATGGTCGTCTTCAACGGACGGTTTTGTAGCGCCAGACCGTTTTTGGAATTGTCCCGTGCGGCGGGAATTCCGGTGCTCGGCCATGAGTCGGGAGATAGAACCCGCGAAGATTGCCGCCTGCTGCCGGATTCGAGCGTCAGCGGGAGAGGCTACTGGGATAAGCTCGCCATGTTAGCCCGCAAACGATCTTTAACCGGAGAAGAAGCCTTTGCCGTAAACGATTGGATTGTCCGGCGTTTTCACGATCCGACATTGCCGATACGTTATGCCTCGACCGACACTTCAACGGAATCTCCCTGGCCTGAAAGCGGATTACGTATTCTGGTAGTGCCGTCGTCAAACGATGAAATAATCGAAGTTGACGGCTGGGATCGTCCCGGTTTCGGCTCGCTCGAATCCTTTCTCGCGTGGGTCACAGCCTGTGCCGAAGTCGAACCCGCCGTCTCGGTCGTGGTGCGCGCGCATCCGAATCTGGCGCTCGATTTTGCGTGGGGGCCATCGGCGGCAGGCTTGAGTTTATATCAACGGTTGGCACAAAGCGCGCCCCCAAATGTTCGCGTGATTCACGCCGGAGAGAAGGAGAGCACATATAGTTATCTGCGTGGCGCAGATTTGGTGGTTAGCGATTTTTCGCTCATGGCGTTGGAGGCGGCTGCGCTCGGCCTTCCCTCCATAGCTGTCGGGCGTGCCCGTTACTGGCAAGCGGGTTGTGTCGCCACAGTCGAAAATAAGGTGCGCCCTTGGAGCGAACTGGTGAGCCACGCCCGGTCGTTTGTTAGCGACGACACTATCGCGCGCGCCAGACGCTGTATGTGGAATCATTTTTTCGGAGCCGAATTTCCACTCGACACAAATGCGGATCAGCTTCGGCGGCAGGACTTGGGCGATGCCGTCGAAAGGTGGACGAAAGACGGCTCTTTCTGGTGGGACGATTATGCGAATCTTATGGACGATGCTGCTCCGCAGCCGGATGAGACGGTGGATTTGCGTCCGGCCATCGAATCGTCGCGCAGCACTTTCGCACTTGTGTCCGAAGCTGAAAAAGAGAATTTGCTACGCCACACGATCACGGGAGCTTCCCGTCGTATTAAGCGAGCGGCGCGCGTCCTCGTGCGTGGTTAAGAGAGAATTTCAGGCGCATAGTTAGACGCGATGGAAAAAGGATCACCTATCTTTTCGATTGTTATTCCAACCTATAACCGGCACGACCTGTTGCGATCTGCGATTGCTTCCGTCCAAGCACAAACTTTCAATGATTGGGAATGCTTGATTTGCGATGACGGCTCGACGGATGCAACGCATCAGTACGTGCAATCATTACACAATCAGGATTCGCGTTTCCGCTTGCTGACAGGCCGCCGGTACGGTCTCCCGGCAGGCCCGCGCAATCGAGGGATTGAAGCCGCAAAGGGCGAGTGGATTGCTTTTCTGGACGATGACGACCTCTGGCATCCGCGAAAATTGGAGCGCCAAAAAGAGATTATCGAAGACGGGCATTGCGATGCGGTTGCCGGGCGCTCTAATGAATACTCGGAAGGAATCAAGCCGCCGCCGTTTACTGAAAACGCCGTCGGTCAATCGAGCATACAGGTCAAATTAGCGGATGCGATGCTGCTCAAAGAACCGTGTGTTTTCACCCCGTCGGTGGTGGTGCGCCGCGACATACTTTTGCGTGTCGGAGGCTTTGCTGAATCATCGGCGTACCGTGCGGTCGAAGACTATGATCTATGGTGTCGCCTTTTAGCATTACCAAACTTCCGCTGGATGATGGATGACGGCCCGCCGCTCGTTTTATACCGTGATGGCGGCAATGATTCTATTTCAGCATACAGGGACATTCTTCGCCCGGATGTGATACGTCAGAAGTGGGCGGCCATCGAAGCGATGAGCCGACATTTGATCGGTTCTTACGAAGTGCTCAAGCCGCATCGTATGGAAGTAGCGGCGGAATTAATCCGGCGGGCTGATGATACCGCCAGCCGATGCGGTAAAGTCGGGTGGCGCGCGCTGGCTGCACAGTCATACGGTTTAAGCGCGGCGTATGCGCTGTTGTTCGGTCAACCGTTGCAGGCGGCGCGGCGCGTGCGATTCGCTTTGCAATGTGTTCCCAAAACGGATGATGTAATCTCCCCGCCCGTGCCCGAAGCGATTCACCTTCTTTCAAAGCGCGCGTGGTCATACATCCCCGTGCTGGCGCGGCGGCGTGCGATGCGAATTTCGCCGCTGCCGATTGACGGAGCCGGACGCTGGTCATGCCTCGCGCTCTCCAATGTGTAGCCCGCCTCTCGATTGTTACAAATGAACGAACTTATGGATACGCAACTCGATCCGCAGCAACAAACACTGGCAAGCTTCGATTGGCAATGGGCGCATTTGCCGGAGGGCGACTTTATGCCCGGCGATCCCTGGTTCGACGCTCATGCCACGCGGATTCTGGCAGAGGAATTATGCGCGCTGCGCCCCGACTGGTTTGCGGGCAAGCGCGTTCTCGACGCGGGTTGCGGCCAAGGCCGGTGGACACGATCTTTGCTCGAACTGGGAGCCGTTGTGACGGCGATTGATTACAGCGAAGCCGGATTGAAACGCACACGGCAGATTTGTGGCGCGACCGAGCGCCTCACGACGCGCCGTGTGAATCTGCTCGAACTCCCGGATGATCTACGTCAGCAGTCTTTCGATCTGGTCTTTTCTTTCGGCGTGCTGCATCACACGGGAGACACGTGGGGCGCGCTTCACAATGTTGCGCCGCTTGTCGGTGAAGGCGGCGCGCTGTTTCTTTATCTTTACGGCGCACAATCATGGACGACGCAAAGACAAAAGGGGATTGAGGAATTGCGGCAAACGCTCGCGCCGCTTTCCTTCGATCAAAAGATTGCGAGGCTCAGGAGCCATTTCCCCGGCGAAGACCCGCACCAGTTATTCGATTTGATGAGTCCGGTGATAAATGACCGCGTGCTTTTCAGCGAGGTGGCGGCGAAACTAAGCTCGATGCAGTTTCAAAGCGTGGAACAAACGGTGGCGAGCACGGAGATTTACCTGCGTGCAATCCGCGCGGGTTTCCCGCCCGATGCGCTGCTGCCATGCATTGATGAAAACAGCACTTTGATTTCCGAACTCGCCCGACGCGATGCGGTGCGGAATGGCGCTGCATTTGAAGACCGGATCAGGGAAAAGTTAAAGACTGTTCCGTTGCGCCAACCACTCGCCGCAGTGTTGCATGAGTTGAGCAGTTGGGAAGGTGGAAGGGAAATCTTAGACGCGAGTTTGCCGCCCGATTGTTTGCCTGCGGATGCTGTGCCCGGTTATCAGGTGCGCAAGTTGGAAAGTCCTTCTTTGATTACGCCACAGCTTGAAAACGAGAGTGATGCCGATGTCGTTCTTCTTTCGGGCGCAAGCCTTGGCGCGTGTCGCCATCCTGAAGCGATGCTCGCCGCCCTGTGGTCGCGCGTGCGCCCCGACGGATTGTTGATTGTCGAAGTCGCGGAGAAAGGTTTTGCTGAAGCGCGAAGATCGCTTGCCGACAAGCTTGTGGATTACAGAGAGGATGTTGCGGGCAAACTGGCGCGGTTGCTTTCACGCCGGAAGAACTGGTGTTCTGGCGAAGCGTTGTTTGCGCTCGGCGGCGATAGTTTGCTTAATCCGATAGCCGTCGGGAAGGCGGAGGCGATTCTTAAAGATGGTGGCGCGACTTCAATTGAAGTACGGAACGCGCGACCGGGAACTCTGCTTCTGACGGCGCGTAAGTCAAAAAGATAACTCCCGTTTATTAGAATCCGGGTTCAATATCCAAAGCCCTCCGCCTGCCTGAAGAGTTTTAATCAGTCACCTATCCATCGCCGACTATGAGCCTTATGCCGCAATCCAGCCCGCGCGTCTGGGTGGTTACGGAGTGTTATCCGCGCCCGACGATGCCGGGTGCGTGTAGTTTCGTTCACAGGCAGATGGTCGGCCTCAAGCAAGCAGGTTGGGATGTCAGTGTCTCGATACCTAACGGCTGGTTTCCGCCTGTGTTGTGGCGGGCAGCACCGGCGTGGCGTCAAGCCCAAGCTCAGGCAATCCCGCCCCGTTGGTGCATTGATGGAATACCGGTTAATGATTTGTGTTACCAGAATCGCGTGCCGAGCCGTTTATGTCGCCCGCTCGATGCGGGAGCGCGGGTAACGGAGGCGCTTGACGGAGTGCTGGCTAAGGCGTGCGCCAATCCGCAGCAGGACATCGTGCTCTGCCAGTTTGCGCTGCCTTACGGTCCCGCTGTGCGGGACGCTTGCCGCCGCCACAACCTTAAATACGCTATTCACCTGCGCGGCGATGACGTCACCATCTGGCCTCATCAAAGGGCGGATCGAATGGAAGGATTTCGGCGCGCCGTTTTCGATGCCGACCTCGTGCTGGCGGTAAGTCAGGCGATTCTCGATGAAGCGCGCGCTCTGACACGGCAACCGCTGCCGCGCACCTGTGTTATCCCCAACGGAATTGATCTTGAAATGTTTCGCCCGGCCACTCTGGAAACGCGCACGGCGGCACGCGAAAGTCTGGACATCCCCGCCCGTGCGCGCGTGATCTTATGCGTCGGTTCAATTATCGCGCGCAAGGGTTGGCGTGAATTACTGCAATCTCTATCAGCACTTAAAGACAGCAATCTGATTTTGCTCGCGGCCGCTGATACGCGCGTTTCAGAGTACGATTTAACCGTCGAGCATCTCAAACTAGCGCCTGAAATTCCCTTGATCGTCCAGTATGATCTTTCGGCGCAGAGGCTCGCGGCGCTTTATCAAGCCGCAGATATCTTTTGCCTGCCCAGCTACGGAGAAGGTATTTCAAATGCTTTACTGGAAGCGATGGCGGCGGGATTGCCGGTTATTACCACGCGCGTTGGCGGACATCCCGAGGTCGTGACAAACGGAGTCGAAGGCCTGCTCGTGCCGCCGCGTGAAATAACGCCTTTAGCCGAAGCTTTGAAGACGTTGCTCGGCGAACCGCAACGGCTTAATCGGATGGGAGAGGCCGCGCGGCGGCGTGCCGAGTCCATTGGTAATTCAACGACGGCGGGCGCGCATCTGGCGCAAGCCTTAGCCGAAACACTAACCGCCACACCGACGCACGCTCCGCAGCGAGTTAATTACTATACAGTCTCTTTGGAGAGCGCAACTTAAATGTGTGGTATCGCAGGACACTGCGGCATAGCTCCGATAAAGCCTGAAGAGGCCGCATCACTTTGTGAGCGGATGGGTCGGGTACTGGCTAACAGAGGGCCGGATGGTGCGGGCATCTATCATGACTCGGATTTGCTGTTGATTCACAGGCGACTCGCCATCATTGATCTTTCCGAGAACGGAGCGCAACCGTTGTGGAATGAGGATCACACAATCTGCATTGTGGTGAACGGCGAAATCTACAACTTTCAGGAACTCCGGCGCGATCTGGAAATTCGCGGGCATCGTTTCCGCAGCCGTTCCGATTCGGAAGTGATACTTCATCTTTATGAAGAAAAAGGTATAGGTGAATGCTGCGCGGCGTTGCAGGGAATGTTTGCGTTTGCCCTGTGGGATTCGCGCTCGCGTGAGCTTTTTCTGGTGCGTGATCGGCTCGGCATCAAACCGCTCGCCGTCGCGGAACACGCCGGGGGCGTGACCTTCGGTTCGACACTCAAAGCCGTTCTATCCGATCCGGCTGTCCCGCGCGATCTGCGTCCTGAAGCGCACGTGGCGCTGCTCAAGTGGGGGTTCGTTCCGTCGCCCTGGTCAATCGTCCGTGCCGTGCGGCGGGTCATGCCGGGCACGTGGCTGCGTATTCATAACGGGCGTATCGAGGAGGAGCGTCGCTGGTGGACAGATCGGCCGGTAGAAAGCGCAGCGAACAAAGCGGATGTGCGCGACGCTATCGAACAGGCTATCGCCTCTCATTTGGTGGCGGATGTTCCGGTCGGCGTACTGCTTTCGGCGGGTATTGACTCCGGCTTGGTGACGGCGCTTTCCGCCCGATCTTACAAGGGACATCAGCTTGAAGCATGGACGGTCAGCCATCCGAATCTACCGGAAGACGAATACGCGGAAGCGGCCGCCGCCGCCGCGCATTTCGGCGTTAAGCTGCACGAGGTAGCCATCGGCGGCAGCGGTCTGACCGAAGAAAATTTCGATGATGTCATCGCCGTCATGGATGAACCGCTCGCCGCGCCAAGTCTCTTTATGCTGCACCGGCTCTTCAAGGCGCTTTCACCGAAACGAAGGGTCGTGCTTTCGGGCGACGGCGGTGATGAACTATTCGGGGGCTACGATTGGCACGTTGGAATGCCCGCGTTGCCGGAATGGGCGCAGACAAATCTTTTTCGCAAAGCTGCGCCCGGACTATCAAGGCTCGCCGTCGCCGGAGGGCGCGTCGGCGCAGTGGGTCGCGTCGCCCGTCAAATGCTTCGTCATCCGGCCTCGATCTATCTGGACAAACTTCGCGTCGCATCCGATGAGGAGTTGCTCGGATACGGATTGAACCTCGATTTCGATGATCCCATCGAAGCTTCCGCCATCAGCGCGTGGGAACGATTCGCGGGCACGAGCGTGCTCGAACAAATGCTTGCGGTGGATCGCGCGACGGCGCTGGTGGACGAGATGCTCGCCAAGGTGGACACCATGTCAATGGCGCACTCGGTCGAGTCGCGCGTTCCTTTGCTGGCGGATGCGGTCGTGGAAGCAGCAAAGGGTTTAGCCGGAGAAGAGAAGCGGCGGGGCGGCGTCGGCAAAATCTGTTTGAGAGAATGGTATGGTGAATTAGCGCCGCACGGCGCAAGCGCGCGTCCCAAGACGGGTTTCAATGCGCCGCTGACACAGTGGCATCATCAGAAATCTTCAACCGACTTTTTACATGAACGGGCGCGCAACGGCTTCGCCTCGCTCTCCGCCCCGGTTGCGACTGCCAGACCGCGTGTCTCTTTTATCAGTGCGGTGCTTGACTCATGGGTGAAGCGACATCCTCACCAAGCACAAACGTAAAACCTTATCGCCGCAACGGTCATTGGATAATGTTTTATGCGGCGGGCGGTAGATTAACGAAGGTGCGGTTGCCGGAAAGCGTGACGGTCATATTAAAGACAGCGGGCGTCGGATCGTGAAGCGATATGGCCTCGTCCACATCGTCACCAACAATGAGTTCGCCAAGCCGCTGGTCGCAAGTCAGGTGTTCGATCAAGCGCAGGTGCAGGCGGAGACGGGCGGGGCGGGCGCGCCCGAGCGCGTGGCTGTCTGGGCGATAGAGCCGATGCGTGCGCTGTTCACACGCGCCTCCGCGAAAGTCCTTCAAGAGCGGCGGCGGCGCTGCCCTGATATTGATGTTCGATTAATCGGCGGTATCGGGCGCTTCGGAGACAGACCGGCGCTGATCACCGCCGCGCGCCTCAGGCGCAAATTTTTTAAGAATCTCCCGGTGATTTATCACTGTCGCGGCGAGTCCGCAGCGGTGTGGGGAAACCGGCTGCGAGAGCTTTTCCCGGCGGATATTGTCGCGCTGGACGTGCGCGGCGTTTGGCCGCTCGAGTTACTTTACACTCGCGGGATAACTGATCTGAAGTTTGCGACGGACACACACCGCGCCGACTACGAGAGCGCCCTGCTGCAACTTCAAGACGTTGTAAGCAAAGCCGATGTGGTTACTACCGTTAGCCATGCATTGAGGGATTGGCTTGTCGCGGAAACCAATGCTTCATCAGCTATCACTGTCGTTCCGTGTTGCGTAAAGACAGTGACAAATGATGAGCAGCGATTGGAAGTACGAAGGCGCTGGGGCGTGCGCAACAATCCCGTTCTGATTTATTCCGGCACGGTTGCCGCCTATCAGCATCTGGAAGACCTTGTCCTTCCGTTCATGCGGGCGGCTCAGCAACGTGCGACGCGCGCGCGCGCAGTATTGCTAACGCCGGAACTCGATGTGATGCGAAGCTTAGCCGAAAAAGCCGGACTGGATGACGAGCGCACGATCATCGAATCCTTGCCGCAATCGAAAGTAGCAGAGTCTCTGACGGGCGGTGACATGGGCTTGTTGCTGCGTGTGCCGACCACCGTGAATGTCGTATCGCAGCCTACCAAAGTGAGTGAATATCTTGCCGCCGGACTTCCGCTCGTCGTTGAAAAGGGAACCGGCGGCGTGCCACCTGATTTTGATGAAACGGGGGCAGGGCTGACAGTGGTTACGGCAGGACAAGAGCCGACCGCAGTCATCAGGGAATCGCAACGCGCGTTGGAATGGCTGGAAAATGAGGGCGTCGCCAGCCGCGCCGCCGCGCGCAAGCTAGCGGCCAACGAATTTACGTGGGCGGCTGTTCTACCGAGAATACGTGAAATGTATGCGCAGGCTCTCGATATCGCCAAATAATAGGTCATCGGTTTATCGGCAGGCGAACTATCAAACGCGCTTTTTTATTGCCGCTGCTAATATCGAATTACAACTCAACGTCGGTTGAAGTATAAGAGCAAAACTTGCTCCGGCCTGTGTCTTCGGCAACGCGGGCAGCAGTCTTGCCCTGCACCTAAAATCTTACTTGATGGCTTCAGTACAAGAACTACCATCTCCGCTCGCGGCACAAACGCAGACGCCGGTTCAGGTGGTGCAGCGTGCGCGGTTTTATCATCCAGAGATGGATGTTCTGCGGTTCTTCGCGTTCTTCTTAGTCTACATTTATCACACTCTCCCGCGAGATGCGCAGGTCTATCTTAATCAGGGGGGTTCTGTGGAGGCGGCGGCATGGGCGAGCGCGGTTGTGTCTGCGGGCGCGCTTGGCGTTGACCTGTTCTTCGTGTTGAGCGCCTATCTCATCACAGAGTTGTTCATTCGAGAATTCAATAATTACGGGCGCGTTAATGTTCGCGCATTTTATATCAGAAGAATCTTGAGAATCTGGCCTCTGTATTATGGCTTTCTCGCGCTGATCGTAATTTTAATTCCGGTTTCTCTAAGCGGTTATCTCGATTGGAAATACAAAACGACATTTCTACTGCTGGCGGCTAATTGGGCGTGCGCTTTATGGGGATTTCCGCCGAGCGTGGCGTCGCATTTATGGAGCGTCGCCATCGAAGAGCAGTTTTATCTTATGTGGCCGCTCGTCATTACTGCTTTCGGCATCAAGCGCATCGGCCATGTCGCGCTCGCCATGCTTCTTATCGCTACCTCTGCGCGGCTGCTACTGATATTCATGGGCGTGGTACAACCCGGCATCTGGTGCAATACATTTGCGCGTCTCGACCCGCTTGCTTGCGGGGCGTTGATCGCGGTGTATTTACGCGGCGGCGCGCCGCGCCTCAATGCTTTCAAACGCTTCGCCATGTTCTTCGCAGGCTTACTGCTTTACATAACGGCTTCGCGTTACGCACAAGCATGGGGAGCAACGAGCCTGCTTTATTATCCGGCAGCGGCAGCAGGTAGCACACTTATTCTGCTCGCTTGTTTGTCGCGCGCTTACACGGGGCAAAGCCGCGTATCCCGAACTTTGATTTATCTAGGCCGGATTTCCTACGGCTTATATGTCTTTCACCTTTTAGGATTGAGTCTGGCTGGCAGATTATCTTTCGGAAGCAAGGGGCTGAATCGCCTGGTAACTGAATTTATCTTGGGAGCAATTCTTACATTAATTTTATCAATCGTGTCTTACGAGTGGTTTGAAAAGCGTTTCCTGCGATGGAAAGAAAAATTCACACGGATACCTTCACGCCCGGCGTGAGCTTTGCACGCACGCCTGTTCATCGAACAAAGATTCGAGGAAGTATTTCGTAGAAAGTAGTTTTCGATAAAGATTCTGTTTGTAGAGTTTTTTGTTGCGTTAGTTTCGCCGCAAAGCTTTTTATAAGTTTATTCAATGCTCAAGAAATCCGAGATGCTGGTTGTTACCACATGGTATCCAACACCGGACGAGCCGTTTATCGTGCCGTTTATCAGGGATCATCTGGCGGCATGGACGGCGTATCTTTTAGAAGATGATGGAACGCCGTTGGCTGTCGTTCATCCGCAGGAAGCGTTGTCTGTTTTTTCAGCTTTACGTCACCGGCAATCGCGTTTCGATACGGTCGCGGACGAAGAAAAATGGCGGGTGGTACACGCGCAGGTGTGGCGTTTGGCGCGGCGCTGGTCTAGACGAGATATCGCGCGCGAAACGCAGTCTGTGGTCAAGTCGCTAAAGCATTTTTCGTGGCTGAAAGCAAAGCCGCCCCGATTAATCGTTGCTCAGACGCTTTCCGCCGCACGCCTCGCTCTTCAGGCAAAGTACGCGCTGAACTGGCGTGTGCCCGTTGTCTTGGTGGAACATTCCGGGCCGTTCTCGATGCAGTTTCAAGCGGCTGCCGCTGCGCCCTACCAGACACGTGCATTGCAAGAGGTGGACGCCGTCATTGCCGTTTCGCAAAATCTGGCCGACTCGATTATTGAAATTCGGGGGACGCACCATTTGCACGTCATCGCCAATCCCGTAGACCCGGCAATCTTTAGTGCGGCCTATCCAGAGGAGCGGCGGGAGGGGCGCGTGCGTCTCGTCAATGTCGGATTCTGCACCACGCAGAAAGCGCAAATTATTTTAGTGCAGAGCGTTGCGGAACTACTTAAACGCGGCATGGATGTAGAAGTGGAGATCGTGGGTGGCGGCCCGGAGTTGGAAAGCCTGCGCCGCGAATCGGTGGCGTTGGGCGTTGAAAGTCTGGTCGTCCTGCGCGGGTCGCTCTCCAGAGCCGAAGTATTGGAGTCGCTTTTGCGCGCCCATCTCTTTGTGTTTCCGAGTCGGTGGGAAAACTGTCCGGTGGCGTTGGCAGAGGCGCAGGCCATCGGGTTGCCGGTCGTCGTGACACGCAACAGAGCCTCCGAGAATATGCTGGTGCATGAAGACAACGCGACGTGTCCGGTTGACGATCCGTCGGCGCTTGCCGATGCCATCGAAACGGTCGTGCGAAGAACACCGCGCCATACGGCACAGGAGCGCCGCGCTCTGGCGTTTCAGGCATTTGCGCCCGAGCATTTCGCGCACCAGTGCGGCCTCGTTTTTGAAGAAGCTTTGCAGAGTGCTTTGTGAAGAAAAGAGTCGTCATCTTTGCCCACCAGTGCAAGCCGTTTCAAGAGACGGGGCGCGAAGTGGCGAGCCGCAGGGCTTTCTATTTTGCACGCTACTTGCCGGACTTTGACTGGGACTGCACGGTCTTTTGCGCTTCAACGGAGACGGCCGAGCGCATCGTTTCGGGGGACGGGTGGCGCATCGTGGGTGTGCCGCAGGGAGAGTTGCCGGTCGGTCGCAAACTGTGGCGCGCGTTGATGATTCGAGAAGCCGGTGGAATCGTGCGGCGCGGCCTTTCATGGTGGTACAGTCGGCGGGGTGATAATAGCGTGGCGTGGGCTGGTCGTGCGGTCGCGCGGGCTTTGGAGATTCACCGACGGGAACCGTTCGATGCTATTGTCGGGGAACACTCGCCGGATGGCGGAGTCTTGGCCGCGCATCGTTTCTATAAACACACGCGCCTTCCTTACTGCTTGGATGTACGCGATCCGGTTGGCATAATGCACTTGGCCGATGCGGGAAAGTTAGCTTTTTTTCAAAACCGCGCCGGAGTTGCTCGCGCCATTACGACAACGACGGCGAGCTGGATCGAGCCGTTTGAAAAGATTTACGGTATTCAGACGTGGGCGATACCCAATGGCTACGATGCGGGCGAGATGAACGCCGTGCCTCCGGCGACGTTTGATAAAAACACGATTGTTCATACCGGCAGCACCTACGAAAGCCAACTCGAATATTTTACGGATATTGCCGCTGCGCTCAATGCGAGCGACGGTTCGCTTCGATTCTGGTCTGCCGGATACGGCGCGCATCGCATTCGTCACACATTCGGGGCGGCCGGTGCGCTGGCACACGCGGAGATTTTCGACCATGTGACGGCGGAACAAGCTTTGGCGGCGCAGAAGGGCGCGGCCGCAATCTTAATCGTCGGCCATGATTATGAAGTGGTCAGCGCACGCCTCTTCGAGCATATCGCTTCAGGCACTCCCGTTATATACTTTCCCGCCGATGGGCGAGAGCAGGAACGACGGCTACGCTGTTCCGGCGCGCGCTTTAGAGTTGTTAAGGATGTGCATGAGTTGAGCCGGTTGTTTAATGAGATTGCGGCGGGACGGGCGCACTGGGAGCGCCGCGAAAATAGCAGCGAACAGCTGTCGCCGCACACACGTTTGCAACGCGCGCAGAGATTAGGACAGGTGCTCGACGGCATCTGTGGGCTGGCTCCATATCCGCCAAAGACGGATTTTGAAGTTGACGAAACTGTGAATGATGAAGGGCACACGAGCGGGCTTGCGTCTGCTCTGTCGAAGTCAAGGTAAGACGCTTTTTGCAACACGCTTGGATTTAATTATTCCTACGCCAACGCACAGAACAATTTTTCAAAAACTATGAATCACGAAGACGCTAAACCCGATACCGTATATGAGCAGTATTACGGCCAAAATAAATTTCATTACGATTATTCTTCCTACAAATCTTTTATACGCGAGTGGCTCTGGGTTCGCTTGAATTTAGTCCGGCGCTTCAATATCCGGCGCGGCTCGAGGGTGTTGGAAATCGCTTGCGGTCAGGGCTTTCACGTCAATTTGCTGGGTACGATGGGCATGAAAGTAATCGGCTCCGATATTTCTCAAGCGGCTATCAAGTTTGCCACGCAGCGCTATCCGAACCGGGAGTTTCTTCAGGCGGATGGAACCGGAAATCTTCCTTATCCGGCGGAATCCTTCGATGTGGTATGGTCGCGCGGAGCCGCTTTCTTTCATTATGATGTGACGGACGAAAAGAGCTTCGAGATAGTTCGTCAACATTTACGTTACGTCAAACCCGGTGGCTTGTATGTGCTCGTGATTGCTACCGATCTATCGGGGCGCAAACCCGCCGACTGGGAGCACACGTGGATGAACACGCTGGCGGATTATGAAACCCTTCTGCGCCGTTTCGATATGCCGTATACAATTGACTGGGAGCCGGATCGAAAATCTTTGCCGGTCATCGGCAGACCGCTGAAAAACGGTTTGGCGATTGGCTCTTTACGAAAACCTTTACTGCCGGGAAATTCCAATCGCGTTGCTCCGAACGCGGCTTGATTAGGTTTATCTATCTTTATGATGTCGCAAGCTGACGACTCTCTTACACAACGCGAACAGGGACACGCTGCCAAACTCGGCGACGGCCATTTTGATCGAAGCGCAAATGATTTTGCCCGCGCAACCGATGAAACAATCACTGCCGGGCGCTGGCGTCGCGGCGAACTCTTTCTTGATCTTGCGCGGCGAGAAATTGCCGCTGGCGGGCGTGTGCTCGACTATGGTTGCGGGCCGGGACGCATGGCGCTGCGGCTTGCCCGGGAAGGATACAGGGTTGACGGCGTTGATGCTTCCGCGAATATGATCGAGGCGGCGCAATTATTAACAACTCAAGCGCCCGCCCTTTCTTTTCGTTGTTTGACGACGCAACTGGACGGATTTCAACCGGAGAGTTACGACGGCATCGTTTGCTCCAGCGTCATAGAGTTTGTCGCGGATGACGAAGCTTTACTCAAAGGCTTTCATTCATGGCTCAAGCCCGGCGGGACGGCCATTATCTCTTTTGCCAATCGCCGTAGTCTCTGGCGATTTTATGCGAAGGCGCGCTTCGGCAGTTCGATGCCGTTGTATCAATTTCAGAAGCACGTCTACACGGCATCCGAGTTTAAGTCTAAAGCCGAAGCCAGCGGATTTCGCGTCGCGGAAAAGCCGAAATATTTTGATTCGCCTTTTGATTACCGGGCAGGATTCTCTTTGCTCGCCGGGCTGTCTATGGTTGGAACCTTAGGGCTAGTTCTACTGAAACGAGATCGTTAAAGCGAACTGCACGCCGCGCAAGGAAGTGCCGCTTAAGCAGGCACGGGCGAGAGTTAAAGTAAACAGATTATGGCACGCATCGGAATCGCCATCCCCAGTTATCTGGGGGCATCTTTCATCGGGCGCACGCTTCAGTCAATCGTCGGGCAGACGTATGAGGATTGGCTGTGTGTCGTCGTGAACGATGGTGAAGAAGACGGCACTGCCGAGATTGTCGCGCAATTCGACGATTCACGAGTGAGATATGTCTGCGACGGTAAGAGGCGCGGGCAGTTCGCCAACTTCAACCGGGCGATACTGGAAGTCCTCAAAAGCGATGCTGAAATTATTCGATTGCTGTGTGCCGACGATGTGCTTTACCCGTACAATCTGGAAGATGTGGTGCGTGTCTTTGCGGCGCATCCGGGCGTTGGGCTTGTTGCCTCGCATTATGATGGAATTGACGAATATGATCGCCTGACGTTTCGCGTAAACATGGAAGGGCGCGATGATCTGGTGATGACGGGATGGGATTATCTCTTAAAGGGTGTTAGTGTGGGCAACACGATTGGCGGCCCTAGTTCCGTCGCGCTTCGCCGCGAAGCAATCGAAACAGCCGGATTGTTTGACACGCGCGTCAATCATTCCGGCGAGTCGGATTTATGGCATCGCGTGGCGTCGGATTGGGATGTTGCGTGGATTGGTCGGCGCGCCGGATTAAAGTATAGGTTCCATGAATCGTCAATCACCGGGCGCGGAAAATATAGCGTTGCGAAATTCACCGATCCCGTTCGCCTCGTGCGGCGGGTGGCGGCCACCGAGTCGCTCTTCGGCCTGCGCTGGTGGGCGCATCAATACACGATTGGACGCCTGCACAGCATCAATCTACAATTACTCTTGGCAATGGCAAGGAAGGGACACTGGAGCGGAGTTCGCGCAGGCCTGTCCGGGGCGATGCGAGACGGTTTGATCGTTTATTCTCCATTCTGGCTTCCGCGCGTGCCCTGGCAGGTGCTACGTTTGGCCTTCGGCCTCGATCCAAGTCGCCGCTTGTTCTGGCGCAAAACGCATGAGTCTCTCCAACCGCCGCGCACCTCCGTCAAGAGTACGGGTGAGGCAGGGAAGCTAGAAGTGCCAGCCGCCGTTGCGAGCGAGGCTAAAGCTGAAGTAGGGAAAAGATGAATAGCTTGCAGCCCCTTCAATCCACGAACCGCGAGTTGGCGCACTACTGCGAGATACCGCATTCAGCGCCGCACGCGCCGCACCTTCGCCGTGCGCCTAATGCCGACACGCCATACAGCCGTGCGCGTGCCCGCCAGCGCAAAGTCTTAATCGGTTTCTTTTGCTTCATGCTCCTGTGTCTGGCGCTCTTTCTGGAAAGCCCTATTTTCTTGGCCGTCACTACCGGAATTTTGCTTAGCCTGCTGGCGCTCGAATCGGCCTTCAATGGCCATAACCTACTGAAACCGTCAGCGTTGATCGCGGGCACCATCGCCGTGCAATTTGCTTTTACGAACGCCATTGATATGGCGGCGCTAGGCCAACCGGATGAGTATAAGTATCTGGCATATGCCGTGCCGGAATATTTTTTTACGGCGACGCTGATCGGTTTAATCGGCGGAGTTGCGATGTGGCTCGGCGTGCGTACTTCGGAGCGGCTCAGCGTTCTGTTTCAGTCGCAGTTGGGTGGCTTCCATGTGCGCTTGCTGGTTCCAGAAAAAAGAGCGCGCAAAACATTGCTCTGGATATTATTAATCTCCCTAGTGGTCGGAGCCTACGTTCCTCTTGGTAGCCTCGGCACGATTGGCACGATAATCGAGATGGTTCCACTGCTTGTAATATTTTTGTGGGCAAGGTTGCTGGACGTACGGAAAAGGCGCGGCTGGTTAACGCTCTATGCTATTGTGACCGCGATTGCTTTTCACGCCTTTCTCTTCTCCTTCTTACGCAGCCACATCGTTCTTCCGGTGCTCTTTGCCTTTCTCGGATTGATGTATTCGACCGGGCCGCGCCTTTTGCGCTCCGCTCGCGTTCTCCCGCTGGCGCTTATTCTGCTACTCTTCGCGTCGGTCTTCTCCATCCTCGGGGAGATACGCTTTATCTCGGGCGGCGTTGACCGGTATTATGCTTTGACCGAAAGATTAAAAAGCGATGAGGACGTCGAGCAACTCAACTTGATCGGGCGTCTCTCAACGATCAGCCAGTTGACGCAGGTCGTGCGATTAACGGAAGTAAAGGGTTTTTACAACGGCTCGACGATGGATTATCTCGCGTATGTGTGGATTCCCAGAGCCGTCTGGCCGGACAAACCGCTTATCGTTGCCGGACAAAAGTTTGCAGAGGACTTGGAGCAGGGAAGATTGCTGGAGACAGGTCAGTACAGCAATTCGATTAACATGACCATCCCCGGCGAACTTTATCTTAACTTCGGATTCTTCGGGGTTGCCTTCGGCTGTTTTATTACAGGTTTTATTCTGGGTTTTATATACAGCGCGGTTTCCTGTTGCGGCCCTTATGATCTGCTCGGCGGAATGATTACCGGCTATGTGCTGTGGCTTTCCGCCACCACCGGAGCGGATTTACAAATCATGGTGACGCTGCTCGCCACTTACTTGATTTTCGTAGGGCTTTCGCTGCTTATCCGTATCGTAAGTAATTCCAAAGCCAATCGCGGCCAGAACCGTTTACAATCGCTCTCGATTCTGCCGACGCGTCGCTAGTGGCCGCTCCAATTTACGCAGGATCAAGAGCGTTGTTCGCCAAAGTTTCATGAAGCCAAAACTGCTGGCCGTCGCCTCTCACCCGATTCAGTACTACGTACCTTTATACAGATCGCTGACACAGAAACAGCAACTAGAATTAAGAGTGGTGTTTTGTCGTGAATACGGCGTTCGCCCGACGTATGACCGGCAGTTCGGAAGCTATATTCAATGGGACGCCGATTTGCTGGACGGGTATCAGCACTCTTTCCTGCGTAACTTTAGCCCGATTACCAGCACCTTCAACCCGCTGCACGCATTCAATCCCGGAGTGATGCCGGAGGTGTGGCGCTGGGCTGATGTGATATGGATCAACGGCCTGCTCTACCCGACCAATTTGTTGGCAATGATTGCCGCCAGAGCCAAACGCGCTCCGGTACTTTTGCGCTCGGAACTACATCCGCCGCAAATCGCCGGTGCAAGCCTCAAGAATAAACTTAAACGACTTTTCTACCGGCAGGCGTTGCGCGGTGTGGACGGCGTCATGACGATTGGCTCAAGTAACCGTGCGGCATACGCTTCGCTGGGCGTAGTTGAAGAGCAAATGACGGAGACGCCCTACGTTGTGGAGATGAATCGCTTTCGAGTGCCAGTGGCCGAGCGCGAAAAGCGACGCGCACAGCGGCGGTCTCTGTGGGGATTGAAAGATACTGACATCGCCGTGCTGTATCTGGGCAAGTTCACGGCGCGCAAGCATCCAGAGTCTCTGCTGACTCTTGATCGCGCGAAACACGCCGGGCGGCTTGTGTTGGTGATGGTCGGTTCGGGCGAGATGGAATCTTCGGTTAAAGCAGAAGCCGCGAAACTCGAAAGAGCGAAAGCCATCTTCCCGGGAGTAGCCAACCAAGCCGAGATTCCGGATATTATGTGGGCGAGCGATTTGTTCGTCTTTCCGAGCGAGCGAGAGCCTTGGGGATTGGTGCTCAATGAAGCGATGGCCGCCGGTATTCCGGCAATCGTGAGCGATGAGGTGGGCGCGGCCGCTGATTTATGTGTGCATGGAGAGACCTGCCATGTGTATCCGTTCGGTGATAACGAGTCGCTCATTAAAGCGGTGGATCAACTGGCGGGGAACTCTAATTTAAGAGGACAGATGAGCCATGCCACGCTCGCGCATATCGCCGGTTGGACGCCGGAGAACGTCGCCCGCGCGATTGAGCGAGCGGTCTGGAAATCGCTCGCTCAATCGCCCATCGCCGGAGAGTTTGGCGGTTAGAAATAATTCCTTTCAAACTTCCATGCAGATGAATGCCTGTCCGCAATTAACCGGAGTTCCGACACCGAAGCAGCTCGGTATTCCTGCCGAAAAGCGTGTCGCCGTCGTTGCCTGTCATGTGTGGGAGGGCAGCAACGGATACGCCGGTGCGCGTGCGCTGAAGCGTTTGGGCTGGGAAGTCCGGCTGGCAAATGAATTCGAGTTTGTTCCGGCGCAGTGGCGTTCGACGGTTTTGCGCGTCGCTGGCCGGGCGCTGCGTTCCGCCGCCGTCAGAGAATACGGACGCCACATTTATCATCTCGTCAGAGAAAGCGGTGCGCATCTTTTTCTAGCCTTCAAGGGAACATTCGTTCCGGCGGAAGTAATCAGAAAACTACGCGCCGACGGCGTGCTGACGATCTGCCATTACCCGGATGTTTCGGCGACCGCGCACGGCGTCTGGTTGCGCCGGAACCTGCCCGAATATGACTGGGTGTTCACCGCCAAATCGTTCGGCGTCGCGGATATGGCGCGCGAACTCGGTGTGACGCGCGCCAGCGTTTTGTTGCACGGCTTCGATCCCGAAGTGCATCGCCCCTCGAACGCGGTGGCACAGTCTTCACTTGATAAGTGCGATGTTTCCTTTATCGGCACGTGGTCGCAATCAAAAGAACGCACGCTGGCGCTTTTGCGCGAGCGGCTGCCGCACGTTCGTTTGCGTGTGTGGGGCAACCGTTGGGAGAACTGCCGCGACGAAGTTTTACGAACATCTCTGGAACTAAGAAGTGTCGTCGGGCAGGAATATGCGACCGCCATTCAATCCTCTTTTATTAATCTCGGCCTGCTTAGTGAAAAGGTGGCGGGCGCTAGTCAGGGCGATCAGGTGACGAGTCGAACTTTTCATCTTCCGGCGGCGGGCGGCCTGATGCTACATAAGCGCACCGAGGAATTCTTGAAGCTGTTCGATGATCGCGTTGATGCTTTCACCTTCGGCAGTGACGAAGAGTTAATCGAGAACGTGCGTGGCATCTTGGATGGCAAAGTGGATTCTCAAAGCGTACAGCAGGCCGGAACACGCAAGGTCTGGTCGCGCGATTCGTGGGATCACCGGATGGCGTCCATGTTGCTGCACCCTGTGTTCGATTCGCTGCGGCAAGCATAAAACGTCATTCCCGATTTGCCCGCACACGTCGCCCCTCGCCGGATAATGTGAAGGTTTTCGGTCGGCTTCTCGAATGGACGCGAAAGATATTTCTCAAAACTCCCGTCACACTGTTACCGGAAAGTTAAAAGTTCTGGTCTTGACCGGGCAACAGAGAGGCTGGCCTGCCATCGCCCTCGAAACACTGGCCGACGCGAATCCGCAGCTTGAGCTTAGCGTGATACTCGCCCCATCCGGGCCGCGAGGGATTGAGAAGAAGATAAAGAGGGCGCTTGGAAAAATAGCGGCGCATGGCATAGATGTCGTCATCGGAGGTATGTGGATGCGGCGTCGCCTTGATAATGTCACGATGGCTGCGCCGACGATTGAGGAAGTATGTGTCCCTAGGGGAATCAAAATTCATGTTCAAACGGATATGAACAGCGCCGCCGCCGCCGCTCTCGCGTGCTCACTGGCTCCTGATGTAGTGCTCTCGCTCGGCAACGGCTGGCTCTCCAAAAGAATATACGGCTGTTCGCGCATTGCCGCGCTCAATGTTCACCATGAAATGTTGCCGGACTTTCCCGGCGCGCCGCCCGTCATACATTCGCTTGCGGCGGGACTTCCGCAAACAGGCTACACCATTCATCAATTGACGCCGCAAATTGATCGTGGCCCGATTGTCGCACGCGGAATCGTTCCCATCCGCTTTGAAAGTAGTCTGGAGCTTTCAATCGAGAAGACGATCACTCTGCTCTATCATGCTTCGGCCAAAGAATTGAGCCGCTTGCTCTCTACTTCGACACCGGAATTCGGCACAATCGAGATTAAAGAATACTCCCCGCAAACGCATTACACGACTCCTACTTTGCGAGTTATCATCAAAGCGCGCCGCACATGGAAAGCAAAGCTGAAATCGGAATCACTCGCCAAGAGGCATTAGCCGTTCATGCGCCGGTTGTGCTGGGCGGTGTGTGGGAGGAGGGTTTCGGCGGCAACCTGACGAGTTCGCTGGTGCTGGAGCAAGCTTTCAAATCCGCCGGTCACACTGTCTACAAGTTTGGTCACGTGCGCGATTGGAGTCCCGGTGGTCCGCTGGCAACCGAGAGTAACCACACGTTGAAGCTGCATACGCGGGCTTTGGCGAGCCATTCGGAGGGCATCTTTCATCGAAAGCTTCTGCGGCGTTGGTTGGTGCGCCTTAAACCTTCGACAATCTGGATACTCAATTCACGTTATGCGTCGGCGCTACCCGAAGAATTCCCCTTCATTCTATGGGAGGCGACAACATGGCGGGATGAACGGCGCGCCGTCAAAGCCGGGATGAAACTGAATGCGCAGCGACCCGGTCTCGGCCATTTGCTTCACGGAGCAGTGCAGCCCTTCGACCGACATTCCGAGCGTAGAGCTTTCAGGCACGCCTCGATCATCGCGGCAATGTCAAAGCATACGGCGAACTGCATCATTGCCGAAGAACTGGCGGAGCGGGAAAAGGTGGTCGTGCTGCATCATCCGCCGACGCTCTCTTTTGAGAATCTCGCCGCCGCTTTAAGCGAACGGGCTACGCCCCGCAGAGACTTTATCGCTGTCGGTCGGTGGACTGATCCGCGCAAAGGAGCGGTGCTGCTCAAAGAAGCAGTTGCCACGCTAAAGCGCAGAGGCGAACACTACTCATGGACGTTGACGGGCGCAGGCGCAGAGCGTCTGGCCGACACATTGCGCGAGGCGGGCGTTGACGCGGTAGCCGAATCTGCAAGGGAAGATAGTGCGCTGATCGGGGCGTTACGCCGCCATCGCTTTCTCGTGATACCATCGCTGCAAGAGGGGTTTGGAATTACGGGCATAGAGGCTTTTCATGGTGGCGTGCCGGTCGTCTCAACCAGATGCGGCGGGCCGGAAGATTACATCACAGACGGCGAGACAGGATTTCTCGCTCCCGTCGAAAGCGGCGGTCTGGCCGATGCGTTGTCACAGGCCGGTAGACTGAATGAGGACGCGCGCCGGGGCTTCGCGCAAGCGGCGCGCAAGGAAGCCTTGACACGCTTTTCAAACCGCCATTTTCAAAGCGAAGTGTTTGAGTTAACACGGCGCGTGTTCGGCGACGTGTTGCGCGAAAGAAACGAATGCTAAGCCCGAAGGCCACCGATAAGCGAAGGCTAATGGATCGCCTGACTTCCGCCGCCGATATCGCCGCCGGTCTGTTAACGCGCCACAAGGCCGGGGGCATCTCCCTTGTGCTCCATGATGTCGGCGCAACGGGAGGGGCGGACAGCGCCTCGCTCGATCAATTCCTAGAGTGGGTGCAGGCATGGACTCAGGATGTGTGCCGCACCTTTGTCAGGCATCCCTGGCCTGTGCCGGATAATAAACAGCGGTGGAATCATTTATCGTTTGACGATGCTTACGAGGATGCGCTCCGGCTGGCCGCGCCGATTCTGGCCGCGCGCCGTATTCCTTTCGCCTTCGCTGTCTCGGCGGATTTGATTGGCGGCGTGGCGGATTGGCACGGCGGATCGGGTCGTCGAATTGCCGATGCCGCTTTAATCAAAGAGACTGTGGCATCCGGTGGAGTGCTGTTGAGTCACGGCCTGAAGCACGAAGACTTTCATCGCTTAACTCTCAAGGAGTTTGCAGTAGTGGCGCGGCGCAGCCGTGAAGAACTGGAACAACGGTTCAGTACGGCGGTCGAAGGTTTTGTTTTTCCGTATGGTCATTCCTCAAAGTTCGCCGTTAATATTCTGGAAGAGAGCGGGTATCGCTACGGCCTGACGGCTGTGCCCGGCCTGATTACGCGCCGCAGCATTGCACAGTTACTTCCGCGCTGCGGTTTGAATTATCTTATGCCCGCCCGCCAGACCTCGGCCATCGCCGACGGCGGCAGCATCTGGCGTTCGCTTTATCTTGAAAAACGATTCATCAAAAACTAAGTTTGTGACGACCAAGTTTGTGACGACCAACTCGCCGAACGAAATTGCCACGCCTGCGGGCTACCGCGAACGGCTCTATGGCTCCTATCGTTCGGGCTTCAAAGGGGCGGACGCGGATCAGGGTACGGCGCGTCTTAATGAATTGTACGGGCGTTTTCTCAGTCGTGAATTAACGAATGTACTGGAGCTTGGCGCAGGCACGGGCGAGGTTGTGGAATGGTTGGGAGGGCACGGCGTTGCTAAAGCATGGGGAGTTGATTTTTCCGCAGAGCAAGTTGCGCAAGCCGTCGCACGCGGGCGGGCGGTACGCGAGGCAAATCTGTTTGAGGCGCTCGCCGGTTGCGCGGATGCTTCGCTTGACGGGATCATCGCGCTTGACGTGCTGGAGCATTTGACGCGCGATCAACTCGTGCTTTTGGCAGACGAGGTCGCCCGTGTGCTGGTGCAGGGCGGAGCGATGCTCGTGCAGGTTCCTAACGGGCACGCCTGGCGGGTCGCGCCTGTGTGGTCTGGCGATTTGACGCACGAGACGCTGCTCACCGATCAAACATTAGCGCAGCTGTTTGTTCCGACAGGCATGAGAGTGGAAGCTGTCTGGGGCGTCACCGCCGGGCGGGGCAAGCCGACACGCGCCATTCGCACCGCGCTCTGGAAGATAATCACGCTCTGGCCGAAGCTGATAGACACACTCGAGGCCGGGCGTCCCGTGCGTGTTTATGAGCGTGTGTTGTGCGCGATTATTCGCAAGTAGCTTCGAGAGTTTTGAGGGACTTTAAGGTGTGCATTTAGCTGTTGACGCGCTCGGCATCAGACACAGCGGCGGGGCTAGTGTATTGCAGGCATTTCTGCTGGCGGCGGTGAACGATGCTCGCATAGACCGGCTGACGATTTTCTGTTCGCCGGGAAGCGAACGCGATTTCGCGTTTCCCGCTTCCCGGAAGATTAACGCCTGCGAGCAACCGCTGGCGGATCGCTCCCGTCTTTATCGTTTGTGGTGGTTCGAGCGTGAATTGCCGCGCTGCCTTGAGCGTTTAAGACCGGATGCGGTGTTTTGTATGAGCGGGGCGGGGCAATCGCCTGCGTCCGTGCCGCAAGTAACTTTTATTCAACAGTCTTTGCTCTTTAGTCAGGAAGCGCAACGGCGATTCGGATTCAAAGACAGACTTATTATCAGCGTCTTGGGGCAGATGAGCCGCCGTGCGTGTCAATCGAGCCGGAAGGTGTTGGTGCAAACACCGACTATGCGCAGTTGTGTGGCGAGTGCGTTCGGCCTTGATGAGCAGCGTGTTCAGTATTTTCTGCCCGGCATCGCGCCGGTTCAGCCAGACACCAAATCGCAAACATCTCTGGACGTAATGCGGAGTGTTCCCGAAGGTCTACGGCTTCTTTATGTGGGCAATCAAATGCCTTACAAAAATATTGAAGTCGTTGCGGCGGCGATGCAAAGAATTCGCAGGCAACTGCCCGGCGCAACGCTATTCTTAACGTGGCCTGAAAATCATCCTTTAACTAAGATTGATGGCGTGGTCGGTTGCGGTTATCTAACCGCCGATGCTCTGCGCGAGGCTTATCATTTGGCTACCGTTCTGGTGATGCCGTCTCTCGTTGAAACGGTCGGGCTGCCGATGCTGGAGGCGATGAGCGTCGGGACGCCTGTGCTGGCCGCCGCGCGCCCATATGCCCACGACATTTGCGAACAGGCGGCGGTCTTCTTCGATCCGCTCGATAGCGAAGATTGCGCCCACAAAGCGATAGAACTGCTTAGCGATGAACCCAAGCGCAAAGAATTAATCGCGTGCGGATTAGCAGTCGTTAAGAGGCGCAACGAAAGCAAGCCTTATGAGCAGATGGTAGACGCGGTTCTGGATGTTGTTTCAGGTCACGCCGGAGAAGTTCGGATTGCCGCTGAAGCGCCCTTCAAGTTCCTTTAGATTGAAAAGGAAAACCAAGCGATGCGGCAGGATGTAGATTGAGATATATGTTCAACTGGTCAAAGATTAATCATCGGTCGGCATTCGGTAAAGCGTTGCGCCTGCCGCTGAAGCTGCTTCCGAAGGCGCTGGTGTTGCCAATCCTGTCCGGCCCGATGAAGGGCATGAAATGGCGCGTCGGCACTTCCGATCACGGTTGCTGGCTCGGAACTTTTGAGTTGACTAAACAGCAGGCCATCTGGAACCAAGTGCGGCCTGACATGGTTGTTTACGACATCGGAGCCAACGCAGGGATTTATACTTTGCTCTTTGCAAAAGCGGTTGGGCACAACGGGCGCGTCTTTGCCTTTGAGCCGTTTGCCGAGAACGTGACGAATTTCCTGTGTCACACGCGCTTGAATCATCTGGAAAACGTCGTGCTGATTCAGGCCGCTTTGTCGAGCGGGCTCGGCCTCTCATCATTCAAAGCCGGTGCTACCAATAGTATGGGCGCGCTGACCGGCGATGCTACTCCGCTACAAGTGCCGACCTTCAGCATGGACGAACTGGTAAGTACATACGGCTTTCCTTCGCCCGACTTTGTTAAGATGGATGTCGAAGGCGCAGAATCCGAAGTGCTGGCGGGCGCTTCAACTATTCTTAAAGAGCAGTCCGCCGTTTGGTTCATTGCCTTGCATGGCGATGAACAGAAACAAAATTGTCAGGAGATTCTGGAGGCTCATCACTACCGGCTTTTCACGCTGGATGCCCGCCCCGTGACATACCGGCTCGAGACTTCAACGCATGATGAGATTTATGCAGTGCCCGCACATCATAGAAACGTCGCGTGAGTTTTCGCGCGGACGGTTCTTGTCAGCATACTTTGGAAAATGTCAGCGATGCAAAAAGAGAGCTTGGCTTAAATGAATAAAGTTGTCGCCGTTTATCACAACCGAAAAGGTGCTTCGTACCCGAAGGATGCGCCGTTTCACCCGCAGGAAAACTACCCGGAATATGATTTCGGGAAATTAGGAAGAGAGCCGAACTTTGCTTACGAATACGTGCGTTCGGTTTTTCATCTGGCGGGGTTGGATCGTGAGTCTTACGGAACGCGGGAATGGAATCCTCTCGGCGGTCTGATTCGTCCGGGCGATAGGGTTCTGTTAAAGCCTAATATGTTGTCGGCCAATCATCCGCGTTACGAACACGGATGGCAGTATGTCTTGACGCACGGAAGCATTATTCGCGCGGTCGCGGATTACGTGTGGAAGGCTTTGAAAGGCGAAGGGAAAATAGTGGTGGCCGATGCGCCGCAACCGGAAACCTCATTTGAAAATGTTTGCCGTGTGCTCGGCCTCGACAGGGTCGCCGATTTTCTGACAAGCAAGGGCGTGGATTTTGAACTCGTCGATCTGCGTAAGACCGAACGAACCGTTAAGAACGAAGTTGTCGTCAGCACTCGCCAGCTCATCGGTGATCCGCTTGGCTACGTGACTTTTAATCTCGCCGATGCCAGCGAATTTGTCGGGCATAACGGCGCGGGACGCTACTACGGAGCCGACTACAATTCAAGCGAGGTAAATCATCATCATAGCGATGGCCGACATGAATACGAGCTTTCGGGAACCGCCATTGCCTGCGATGTCTTCTTCAACTTGCCGAAGCTCAAGACACACAAAAAAGTCGGTGTCACGCTTAGCCTGAAGAATCTGGTGGGCGTGAACGGCAACAAAAACTTTCTGCCGCACCACACGGATGGAAATCCTCTCAACGGCGGCGACCAATTCCCGACGCCCGGTCTGAAAGAAAGTTCCGAGCGGCATATCGTCCATCTGATGCGGAATCTTTCGTTGAATGCGCCGTATGTTGGCCCCTGGGTACATCGCCACGCCCGCAAAATCGGTAAGCGTATCTACGGCACGGAGGACGTCACAATTCGGAGCGGCAACTGGCACGGGAATAATACTACATGGCGGATGTGTTTAGACCTGAACAAGATCGTTCTTTACGGTAACACTGACGGTTCGCTACGCGCCGGTGAGACAAACGAACGCAAACGATATTTGAGTCTGGTTGACGGCCTCATCGGAGGGCAGGGTAGTGGCCCCTCCAATCCTGATCCGCATCATTCGGGCTTGGTGGCCTTCGGTACGAATCCGGCCTACGTTGATGCGACCTGCGCTTACCTGATGGGCTTCGATCCGCAACGTATCCCCGCCGTGCGGCAGGCGTTCTGCTGTCATCATTATCCGCTGGCGGAAGGCCGCTGGGAGGAAGTCTTATGTGTCAGCAATCACGCCGCATGGAATAAATCTCTTGGAACGATAGCGCGTGACGCTACGCTCGGCTTTGACCCGCACTATGGCTGGAAGGAACATATCGAGCTCGCCGCCGCGCCGGAGATTCATGGAACTGAAAAAGTCTAACTCTCTTAGCGGCGAGGTGTCGGGCAACTAAATTATGGGACAAAACAGGAAAGAAAAGATTTATCAGCGATTGCCTGTCTCGCTCCAAAACATTGCCTGTGGCGTGCAGGGACGAAGCCAGCGCAGGCTCAGGTATGGAGGCGAGTTTTCCGCGCTGCTTGAATGGCTGGAAGAAATGCAGTGGTGGACGACCGCAAAAATTAAAGAGTATCAGGAAGCGCAACTCCAGAAAATTATCAATCACGCTTACCGTACCGTGCCGTATTACCGGCGGGTCTTCGACGATATCAAATTAAATCCGGGCGATATTAAAACGTCCGCCGATCTGTTCAAGATTCCGATCCTGACGAAAGAGGATGTCCACCTTCATGCAAGTGAAATGGTTTCGACCGACTTTTCGAAGAAGGAGTTGGTGTTGAGCCATACGAGCGGGACAACCGGCAAGAGTTTGCAGTTTTATATGGAACCGCGCGCGTTCCAGTTTCGCTGGGCGGTGTGGTGGCGGCATCGTAGAAGATTCGGCATCGAGTTCGATGAACCGTATGCAACTTTCACGGGCTTAACCGCCGTGCCGCTGGCGCAGCGCGAGCCTCCTTTCTGGCGCGAGAATCGCCCGATGCGCCAGACCGTTTTTACGATGCACCATATTGTTCCGGCAAAGATTAAAGCCATCGTCGAGCGATTAAATGAGGGAGGCTTTGCCTACTATTCCGGCTATCCTTCGATTCTGTATGCGCTGGCGTGTTTCATCAAAGAGCAGCAACTGAAGATCATCGCGCGTCCCAAAGTTATCTTCACCGGAGCCGAAAATTTGTATGAACATCAGCGACAGTTGATCGCGGAAGTTTTCGGTTGCACGGTCACGGATCAATACGGCTTCTCCGAAGGATGCGGGAATGCTTCGCGTTGTGAGAAAGACGTGTTCCATGAAGATTTTGAATATTGTTTGCTTGAATGCCCGGATGACGAATCCATTAATTCTACGCAGCGGAGCGGGCGGATTGTGGCGACGGGGTTTGGCAGTTACGCGATGCCGTTTATTCGTTACGAGGTGGGCGACAGCGCGACTTGGAATCCGACGGATTGCGAGTGCGGACGGAAATCTGCGGTGATTACCGCCATCAACGGGCGCAATGAAGATTTCGTGCTGACGCCGGAAGGCCACCGGATCATGCGTTTCGATTATGTGTTTAAGGACACACACAACGTGCGCGAGGCGCAGGTACTGCAAAGAGAGCGTGGCGGCGTTTGTTTGCGCGTCGTGCGGCGTCCGGCATACACAAACAGAGATGAAGAACTGATCCGGCATGAATTCAAAGACCGAATCAGCTCGAATCTTTTCGTCGAGTTTGAATATGTAGACGAAATCGAGCGCGAACCGAACGGTAAAATCCGGGCTGTAAAATCTCTGCTACGAAATTAACCTCTGCCATAAGTTTTGTGTTTTCATAAGTCTTACGTTTTCTCAAATCCGCACCGATGAAACTAACTGAATCTCTACAAGAATTGAGAGAGATGGGCGTTAACGGCTCGCTCTTTCGTTTCATGTGGGAATTGAAAATGCGCACGGGCTTGATTGCGCTCTCCAATCCGAAATCTCCCGCGTTAATTACCGGAGCGCACCAATCATGGGCGAGCGGGATTCCTTTTACTGAACCGAGTGAAGTCAGAGAGGCAATGCGCGACCGTATCGCCGCCGTCAAGCTGGAAGAATTGCCGCGCGTTGCGCGAGACGCGGCGAACGGGCGAATCCTTTACTTCGGGAAATGGCACGCAGACTTCGGCGTGCCAATAAACTGGAATCTGAATCCTGTAAACGGGCGTAGCTGGAAATCATCCATGCATTGGTCGCAATCTCTGGTGGGCGCTTCGGATATCGGAGACATCAAGTATACGTGGGAGATTGCGCGCTTCCCGCACGCCTATCACATGACACGGGCGGCGGCTTTTGATCCGGCTACATCCGTCGGATTGGCGCAGTCGCTCGAAGCGCAAATTCAAGAGTTCATTAAAGCCGCGCCGCCGGATCGCGGTGTTCACTGGTATTCGAGTCAGGAGATCGTCTTCCGGTTGGTGGCATGGTTGTTTGCTTATAAAGGGTTACTCAACAAGGATACGGAGGCACGCCTTTTAGAGCAGACCATCGCCAAATCCGTTGTCGCCGGAGCGATACATATAGAGCACCATATCGGCTATTCAAGATACGCCGTCTATAACAATCATCTGCTGGCGGAGGCGCTCGGCCTGTTCATTGCCGGAACGCTGTTCCCGTCGGTTTCCGGCTCACGCCGGTGGCGAGAGCTTGGTTTGCAACTGCTTTGCGAGCAGTCTGAGCGGCAAATTTACCGTGACGGCGCGTATATTCAACAGTCGCATAATTACCATCGAGTCGCCCTGCAAATGCTGCTGGTGGCGTGGATGTTTATGCAGCATCAGGGGGAAGCACCGCCTGAATGCTGGTCGCAATCTCTGGCGCGCTCTTTGGATTTTTTAATCGCCCATCAAAATCCGCCGGATGGAAGATTGCCGAACTACGGTTTCAACGATGGAGCATTGCCGCTGATTCTGAGCACGTGTGACTTTTCGGATTTTCGTCCGACGTTGCAGGCCGTCAGCGTTGCCGTGCGCGGCGAACGCATTTATGAACCCGGCGCATGGGATGAAGAAGCCGTCTGGTTCTACGGCGCTAAAGCTCTCGCCGCCCCGCTTCGTCCGCGCAAAAAAAAATCCGTCTCGTTTACTGAAACCGGCTATCACGTCCTGCGCGGCCGGGACGCCGCCAACTTCTGTGCCTTTCGTTGCGGTTCTATTCGAGATCGCTTTTCACAAATTGATATGCTCCATCTCGATGTGTGGTGGCGCGGTCTGAATATGCTGGTAGATGGAGGTTCGTATAGTTATAACGACTCTGCGACGTGGCACAACTATTTTATGCGAACCGCCAGCCACAACACGGTGATGGTTGACAGGCATGATCAGATGCTCCATTACCGGCGCTTCAAATGTCTCTACTGGACGCAGGCCAAGCTGCTTCGCTTTGAGGATCATCCTGACTATGCGATTTGCGCGGGCGAGCACTACGGCTTTCAGCGATTCTTAAAAAAGTGCGTGCATCGTCGTTGTGTGCTCTTCCTCAAGGATGATCTATGGATCGTGGTTGATAAAATTTACGGATCGGGAACACATGATGTCCGGCTTCACTGGCTCTGCGGCGATTTTCAAGACGAGCATGATAAGCGGGAAGAGCGATTGACGCTGACGACGCCGGAAGGGTTGTTCTCCGTTCAGGTTTACGACGAACACGGCCAGCGGCTGCCGCTCGATATCGCCGCCGGACAGGAGCATCCGCCGCGAGGTTGGGTTTCGAGATATTACGGTGAAAAGAGACCGACACCGTCACTTACCGTTGAGACGCGGGGTCAGTTGCCCTTGACGTTGGTCAGCATACTCGGTGCGGGTAGCCCCGTTGCCAGCGTGCAAGGCACTGACTGGTGTATATCCGAAGGCACGAATCGCGCACGGTTCCAAATTCAGGATGGATTAATTCTCTTCAATGAAATTCCAAAATGATGTATAAGAAGACGTATAAAAGATTGATGGTTTGACCGCCCCGACTTAGCGACTAAATTCTACCAGAACTCTGCACCAGTTTTATCCGGCACACATTCCAGAGACTCATTTGAATTTAACGGAAAGCTGAATATCGCTTTGAAAATTGTTGTCGTACACCAGCATTATTTGATGCCGGATCAGCCGGGCGGCTCGCGCTTTAATGAATTCACACGACTCTGGAGCGAGGCCGGTCACGAGGTGACGGTAATCGCGGGGAATCTCAATTATGTAACGGGCGATATACCGGCAGCGTATCGTGGCCGTTGGGTTATGCGGGAACAGAATAAGTCTGTAACTGTCTGGCGTTGTCATGTTCCGTCTTCTTACTCGAAAAGCTCTCCGGGCAGAATGTTTGCCTTCTTCGGATTCACCTTATCTGCGCTGACGGCCGCCGTGAAAGTGAAAAACGCCGATATCGTGGTGGCAACATCGCCGCCGCTGGTGGCTGCGATACCGGGATGGGCAGTCGCGCGTTTGCGACGCCGTGTGCCGTTGATCTTTGAGATAAGAGACCTCTGGCCTGAAACGGCGATTACCACCGGCGTCTTACGTCCTGATACTATGCTCACAAAGCTGCTGTATGGTCTTGAGCGGTGGGCTTGTCGAAGCGCGGACTGCGTTAACGTGCTGACTCCCGCGTTTAAGGATGATATTGTCAGGCGCGGTCTGGCCGGTCATGAGAAGGTAGCCTTTATTCCGAACGGCGCAGATGTGGAATTGTTTAGTCCCGGTCGGCGCGATAATAATGTCCGGCGCGAATTCGGCTGGGGCGAACGCTTCGTCGTGCTGTATGCGGGAGCGCACGGGCGTGCGAACGCCGTGAAGCAGTTGCTGGAGGCGGCGGAGCGATTGAAGCATCGAACGGATGTGTTGATCGCCACTGTGGGCGATGGCCCGGAGCGTGCGAATCTCGAGAAAGAAGCGCGGCAGAGAAAACTCGACAACGTGATGTTCTGCGGGGCGCAAGCGAAAGATCGGATGCCCGAGTTTATCAATGCCTGCGATGTCGGGGCGGCGGTGCTTCAGAATAATCCGACTTTCAAGACCGTGTATCCTAACAAAGTGTTCGACTACATGGCGTGCGCCCGTCCGACGCTGCTGGCGATTGACGGGGTGGCGCGAAAGCTCGTCTGCGACGAAGCTCGAGCGGGTGTCTTCGCCGAACCGGAGAATGCCGGTGCGCTCGCCTGCGCTATCGAACGCTTAGCGGATGATCCGCAAAAATGCGTGGAGATGGGGCAGCGCGGAAGGGCGTGGGTCTTGGCTCATGCAACGCGAGAATCTCTGGCGGCGCGATATATAGAGTTGATGGAAGAACTGGTGGCGGTAAAAAGATCGAAAGCTAAACCCGGTGAAGAAGAGTTGTCAATCTTAGATTCTCATTAGTGCTCTATCTTGGAAGCGATGAGGCATGGTTAAGATGTACCGTAAGTGGGGCAAAAGAGCGTTCGATATGGCTTTCGCGTTTTTCGCGCTAGCCTTTGTTACGCCGCTCTTAGCAATTATTTCTTTACTCGTTTTGGTTAGCTCACCCGGCCCCGTTCTTTTTACGCAGGAGCGTTTAGGGCGTCACGGGCGAATCTTTCGCGCTTTCAAATTCAGGACGATGACGCATCGCTTGCGCATTCCGGCGGGAGAGGTCTGGAAGAACGATCCCGAAGTCACACGCCTCGGTTATTATCTGCGTAGATTTAAGTTGGACGAGTTGCCGCAGTTATTCAATGTGCTGAAGGGCGAGATGTCAATCGTGGGGCCACGTCCGGCGCTTCCGTCGCAGTTGAAGGAGTATGACGAGAACAGCCGCCAGCGTTTGCTGGTGCGCCCCGGATTGAGCGGGCTGGCGCAGGTCAATGGAAATGTTTATCTGTCATGGCCGGAGCGTTGGGTCTACGACGCGGAATATGCACGCAGCGTATCCTTTAGGCTCGACCTGCGGATTATGTGCCGCACCGTTGCCGTCATAATTCGTGGCGAAGACCATTACACGCATCTGCCTAAACTAACCACCTGAGATAAATCTTTACAACAACAACGATGATGCCTGATCTACGAATCGTGCTGGCCGGAAGTGTCGGCAGTTCACGCCGGACGCTGATGGGGTTGCTGCGCCACAAAGCGAGCGTGGTCGGCGTGCTCGGCCTTAGCGTAGAGCGGGCGGCGGGCGTCAGCGGTTACTGCCGACTCGATGATATTGCGCAAGAGGCCGGGTGTGATTATAGAGAGTTTGTGCAGCTCAACGATCCTGAGATTGTTTCTGTCGTCGAGGCGTGGTCGCCAGACCTCTTTTTTGTGGTCGGGTTATCGCAACTGGTCAAATCGCCGTTGCTCTCGGCGGCACGTCTGGGCTGTGTGGGTTTTCATCCGACGATGCTTCCGGCAGGGCGTGGCCGTGCTCCTGTTTCATGGCTGACGCTTGACGGCGACGGCGTGGGCGCAGCTACTTTCTTCCTGCTCAATGAAGAAGCGGATGCGGGGGCGATTCTCGCGCAGGAGCCGTTTGCAATTACAAGCAAGGATTACGCGGGCGATGTCATGGGGAAGCTGGAGGAGGCGATTGACCGGGCGCTGGATCGTTGGCTTCCGAAATTGCTGGCGGGCGAATGGAATCCACAGTATCAGGATGAGCGTCTCGCTACTTACAACGGGCGGCGCGCGCCGGAAGACGGATTGATTGATTGGAACTCTTCGGCGTGCCGGATTGAATCGCTGGTCCGTGCCTCTGCGCATCCGCATCCGGGAGCTTATACATATGTTAAAGATAATCGGATGATCGTCTGGCGGGCGGAGATCGAAACCGATATGAGTTTTCGCGGCGTGACGGGGCGCATCCTGCTGATTGATGCCGGTGGCCGCGCGCTGGTGCAAACAGGGAACGGGCTTTTATGGTTGAGCGAAGTCGAATTCGTCGCCGACTCACCGCACGCACCGAAGCCCGCGTTGCGCGTCGGAATGAAGTTGGGCTACACAAGCGAAGATGAGATATACGCTCTCAAAGCGCGCATCACGGCGCTAGAGGAGCATCTTTCGCAAAACTTGGCCGGGAGGAGTAGTTAATGGGCTATCTTGTCATCGCTCCGCATCCTGATGACGAAGTGCTGGGATGTGGCGGGGTGATTGCAAAGCACAGCGCGGAAGGTAAAACCGTCAACGTGCTTGTCGTCAGCCGAGGCATCGCGGAGATATTTCCTTTCGAGGAGATCGAGAATACACGCCGCGAGTTGCGTCTGGCGCACGAGATTTTAGGCGTCAATAGCGTCAGCTTTCTGGACTTCCCGGCTCCGAAACTCGACGTTGTGCCCGCGCATGAACTGGCCGACGCTATCGGCAAAGTAGTGCAGACGCTCCAACCCACAGAGGTTTATTTGCCGCATGGAGGCGATCTTCATGGCGACCACAAGGCCGTGTACCGCGCCGGTCTCGTTGCGTGTCGCCCGATTAACAAGTGTTCGGTGAAACGCCTGCTGTGTTATGAAACATTGTCTGAAACCGACTGGGCGGCTCCGGCATCCGCCGACGCTTTTGTGCCGACAATCTTTGTTGATATTACGGCGCAGCTAGACAGCAAACTGAAAGCGATGGAGTGTTACAAGAGTCAACTAAAAGACTTTCCACACGCGCGTTCTTTGAAGGGGATTGAAGCACAGGCGCGGCTGCGCGGTTCTACCGTCGGGCGGGCGGCTGCCGAAGCCTTTATGCTGGTGCGTGAGATTGTCGGCTGATTTGACAGGTCGCGGCGTTGCTTATGAAAGGCAAGCGAACATTTATTTACGGTGCGGGAGGGCACGGGAAAGTCGTTGCGGATATTTTGCTGGCCTGCGGCGACACAAGTCTCGCCGGGTTTGTTGATGATAACTCTTCACTGCAAGGAACGGAGTTGCTCGGTCTGCCGGTTGTCGGCACAGTCGAATGGCTATGGCAAGAGGCCGCCGGAAACGAAACTTCGATCGTACTCGGAATCGGCGATAATCGCTTGCGGCAAATTGCCGCGCAGCATTGTCTGGCGCACAAAGTAGAAGTTCGCACAGCCGTTCACCCGACGGCGACAATCGCGCGTTCGGCGTTGCTCGGTCAGGGCACTGTGGTGATGGCTCACGCGGTTATCAATCCCGATGCGCGTGTGGGGCAGGGAGTGATTGTCAATACAGGCGCGGTTTTGGAGCATGATGTGGTGATAAATGATTTCGCTCACGTCTCGCCGAATGCGACGCTGGGCGGTGCTGCCCGGCTGGGACGGCTCTCGCATTTGGGATTGGGGGCAATCGTGCTGCCGGGAATCAGCATCGGTGCTCAATCAATCGTCGGGGCGGGCAGCGTCGTGGTTAAAGGGATACCCGATAACGTGGTAGCGATGGGAACTCCGGCGCGCATACATCGTTTGATTCAGGATAAAGCCAATGGAAAATAAGCGCATCCTTCTTTCCGTTCCGCATATGGGCGGCGGCGAGGAAGCTTTCGTGCGCGAGGCTTTTGCTTCCAACTGGCTGTCCACCGTAGGGCCGAATATCAACGCCTTCGAGCAGGAGTTCAGCCACCGGATCGGGCTGCCTGCCGTCGCCCTCGGTAGCGGAACTGCGGCGCTGCACTTGGGTTTGAGATTGCTGAATGTCATGCCGGACGATGAAGTATTGTGTCCGACACTGACTTTTGTGGCGACGGCAAATCCGATTCTGTATCTGGGGGCGCGTCCCGTCTTTATAGATAGCGAGCGCGCGAGTTGGAATATCGACCCGAATATTATTGAAGATGTACTGCGAAATCGCGCGCGTGATAATCGCCTTCCGAAAGCTTTGATCGTCGTTCATCTCTTCGGGCAGAGCGCCGACATGGATGCCATCATAAGCATTTGCCGTCGCTATGAAGTGCCGATTCTGGAGGATGCGGCGGAAGCTCTCGGCGCGACCTATAAAGGCCGACCTGTGGGGAGCTTGGGTGATGTTGCCGTGTTTTCTTTTAACGGGAACAAAATCATTACCACTACCGGCGGCGGAATACTGGTTGCGCGTAACCCGGAGCAGGTGAACAAAGCGCGCTTCTGGTCTACACAGGCGCGCGATGCGGGGCTTGCTTACGAACATTCCGAGATGGGTTATAACTATCGCATGAGCAACGTGCTGGCAGGTATCGGGCGCGGCCAGTTGCAGGTTTTGGACGAACGCATTCGCCAGCGTCGGGAAATTGCTTTTCGGTATCGGGATGCTTTCGCGGAATTGCCGGGAATCGAACTGATGCCGCAAGCAGGCTACGGTCTGCACATCAATTGGCTGAGCTGCTTTCTGATTGACGAGCGAAAATTCGGCAGGAGCCGTGATGAAATTATCGCGGCGCTGGATCAAGCCGATATAGAATCGCGGCCTGTCTGGAAACCGATGCACCTTCAGACTCTCTTTAAGAGTGTAGATTGCTACGGAGGCGCAGTTGGCGAAGACTTATTCCGGCGCGGCATCTGTTTGCCTAGTTCGAGTAGTCTGACGAATGAAGATCAACACCGCGTGGTTCGCGCCGTCTATGCCGCTTTCGATTCCGACACACTTAATGAATCAGTGCAGGGAAAGAATCTTGTAGCACAAGGAAAAGACCTTGCAACCGTAACTGACGTATAAGCAAATGCTGGCGCAAAAAAAGTCTTTGCTTCCGACCGGTTCTGCTGTATTTTATGTGCGCTGCCAATTGACTGGTCTGTAACCCAGCTTTTACTAGCCCCCAAAGCCATGAACAATCTATCCCCCTCTGTTAATCACTCAAAGCCGGATTTTGTCGGTAAAGCGGCTTCCACCGTCAAAAGGATCGAGGCACTACCTTGGGTGCGCGATTATCTGATGAGCCGCCGGACGCAAATGGGCATTGACGCCCTGATTGCGTTTCTTTCGATGCTGCTGGCGCATATGTTGCGCTTCGATGGCTGGCCTCCTCCGGTCGAGGCCAGAAGAATGCTGCTGCTGTTGCCCTACATCGTTATCGGCAGAGTGGCGCTTAACTATTCGGTCGGTATCTATAAACGTGTCTGGCGTTATTCGAGTATTCCTGACGCCATACGTTTAGTAAAAGCCGCTACGCTCATCTCCGTCCTCTTACTGCTACTAAGAATCACGTTGGTCGGCGTCGAACCCTATTTGACCATTCCCATCGGAATTATTCTGATGGATTTCCTGCTGGTGATTCTCGGTATGCAGTGTGTGCGATTAACCCGGCGACTCACCTATGAAAACATTCATCGCACGCGAACCGCCGCCACCGAAGAGCGGCAGCGTGTGTTGCTGGTCGGAGCGGGCGATGCCGGAATTATGACGGTGCGTGAAATCGCCCGCCGCCGCGATCTGGGAGTCGAGATATGCGGATTTGTGGACGACGCGACTTATAAAAAGGGATCGGTGATTCATGGCGTCACCGTGCTTGGAAGTACCAAAGACCTGCCCGCGCTGGTTGATTCACAGCAGATTGACCATGTGATTATCACTATGGCGAGCGCCTCGCGTAAAACCATCAGAAGAATTCTGGACATCTGTGGATCGGCTCATGTGCCGGTGAAGATTATTCCGGGACTTTATGAAATCTTGGGAAATCATGTGACGGTTGATAATCTGCGCCCCGTCGAAATAGAAGACTTGCTTGGCCGCGACACTATCAGCAGCACGTCATGGCGTGAAAACAGCCGATCGGTCTATTTTGATAAAAGAATTCTGGTCACGGGTGCGGGCGGCTCTATCGGCAGCGAACTATGTCGCCAGATAACTCAACTCGATCCGGCGGTGATTATTCTGGTGGATAAAGATGAGAATTCCATTTTCCATGCAGAGCGTGAGCTAAAAACCGCTATCGGTTTAAGAAACATACAGGTGTATCCGGTTATTTGCGATTTAAGGATGGAGCAGCGATTAAATAATGTGTTTGATATTTACCGCCCGCATATCGTCTTTCATGCGGCTGCGCACAAACACGTGCCCCTGATGGAATTCAATACCTCCGAGGCCGTGCTGAATAACATTGGCGGCACTGCCAAACTACTCAAGGCCTGTGCGACTTATCGAGTCAAGCAATGCGTTCTCGTCTCAACCGATAAGGCCGTCAATCCGACAAGTGTGATGGGCGCAACCAAGCGGGTGGCCGAGTTGATCTTTCAAGCGCAGGCGCTGCGGCTTGGCGGGGCGGACTATTATTCATGCGTGAGATTCGGAAACGTCTTGGGTAGTTGTGGCAGCGTGATTCCGACGTTCCGCGAGCAGATTAGAAACGGTGGCCCGGTAACGATCACTCACCCGGATATGGTTCGTTATTTCATGACCATCGCGGAAGCCGCGCAGCTTATTATTCAGGCCGGTGCAGTGGGACGCAGAGGCGAAATATATCTGCTCGATATGGGCGAGCCGGTGCGGGTCATGGACATGGCTAAAGACATGATCCGGCTCTCCGGCTTAACCTTGGGAGAAGACATAGATATAGAG
Organism: Pyrinomonadaceae bacterium; assembly: GCA_046262295.1. Taxonomy (GTDB): domain Bacteria; phylum Acidobacteriota; class Blastocatellia; order Pyrinomonadales; family Pyrinomonadaceae; genus JBHENC01. The sequence continues at coordinate 146,084 of JBHENC010000003.1, forward strand.
ATTACCGGTCTCAGGCCGGGCGAGAAACTCAAGGAAGAACTGCTCATCGCGGAAGAGGGCGCGCAGGCCACGAGGCTTGAGAAAACCTTCGTCGCGCCGCCGCTCGATTATAACCTGACGATGCTTGACCGCTGGGTTGCGCAATTGATAGATGCGGCCAACGAAGGGGACGACGCGCTGATCTGCCAACTCTTTTTAGACATGGAAATAGGTTTTCAACCCTCGTCTCTGCCACTTGTTAAAGAGCAAGCGATGGCGCTTTAAGCGTACCGCCGCCTGAAAATTCTACTCCCCGTTATCATGTTCAAGACGACTACCGGTTTGCCGCCGCAAGAAGAGGCGTTCGGTCAAATATTACATGAGCGATCCCGCAAGGGAATTCGCACAAGCATCGCGCAGTTGCTCGACCGGTTCATCTTCTGGGCACTACTCGTGCTTATCGCGTTTGCGGTTGTACCGTATGGCACGGTGGAACCCTGGTCGGTCGCGCTCTTTGAAAGCGCCGCTTTTATACTTGGCGCGTTATGGATGATTGAAGGCTTTCTTAGTGGCTCATGGCTTAAACGCGGTCATCGTTTGGTGCTGCCGCTGTTGGCACTGACGCTGCTGGCAATGGTGCAAACTTTACCCTTGCTACAAGCCACGCCCCACGCGACCGGAATAGAAAGCGCGCGGTTGCTCGCAATCAGCGACGATCCATACGAGACACGATTGTTCGCGCTCAAATGTCTGGCGCTGGCGATTTGCCTGAGCTTGTTGATTCGTTATACCTCAACCCGATTTCGCCTGCGGAGTTTAATTAACTTCGTGATCGGCATCGGCGTCGCAAGCGCCCTGTTCAGTATCCTGCGGCAGACTTTGCAGCACGGCAAAGGCGGCTTTGTCCTGCCGTACTTACTACCGAATACGGGTTACGGCCTGTTTATTAATAAAAACCATTTCGCCTTTTTGATGGAGATGGTCTTCGGTCTGGTGCTGGGATTAATCTTCGGCGGCGGCATCAAGCGCGAACGCATACTAATCTACATTGCGATGATCGCGCCTATCTGGATGGCGCTCGTTTTATCGAGTTCGCGTGGCGGCATCTTCAGTATGCTTTGTCAGGTGTTCTTCGCCGGACTGCTGTTGACTATGATGCTGCCGACGCAATTCACCGCCCCTCAGAGTAAACTGATGAGTCGGCTATGGCGGCTGGCTAACTCGCTCTTTTTCAGATTCCTTCTCATCGCCGGATTAGTTACGGCGCTGGTGGTTTGCGTGATATGGGTCGGCGGAGACCAGTTGACGACGAAATTCGAGGCGGCGAAGGATGAAAGCACCGGCGAAGTGAGCAATCCGCGAGAAGGCGCGCGGCGGATGGATATTTGGGCGGCAACATGGCAGTCAATTAAGGCCAATCCGATAACCGGCATCGGGTTCGGCGGCTACTGGGTGACGGTCGTGAAGTATCATAATGCTTCAGGAGAGGTGACTCCGCAGCAAGCGCACAACGATTATCTGGAAGTGCTGGCGAGCGGCGGTCTCTTCGGCGCGCTGCTGCTGTGCTGGTTTCTCTTTCTTCTAATTACTGCAGCGCGTAAACGTCTTCAGTTGAACGATAGTTTCCGGCGCGCGGCCTGCGCAGGCGCACTCGTCGGGCTGTTTGGCGTCGCGGTTCATAGTTTCGTTGAATTCGGCTTGCACATCACCATCAATTCGCTCATTTGTCTCGCGCTTATCGTGATTGCCACTGCCGAGATCGAAGCGGAAGAGGTGAGTCTCCCCCGCAACACGTCTTTAATAAATAAAACTGACCCGGCAAAATACCTCCCGGAGGTAGCCTGAAGGCCGTTGATTTCGAGTCGCGCACTATCGTCCTTTTCCTGAAATATCTGTTCTGCTCTACTTGAAAGAGCGAGTGGCTCTAGCGCTCTGCAAATCTTGGCGCAGAATCGGTGTGAACATCCCGCTTATTACTTGCCACGTGATTATTAGCTGATCTACGGAAAGTCGAAAGAGTCCAACCTGGTGACATCTCTTCTATGCGCTATCTAGCCGCTTTTCTCAGTTTAATCTTGTGCCTGCTAGGTCTCTGGCTGAGTTTGCAGGTCGGGGCTTCCCGGCTGCTTTCCAATTACAGTCTGGGAGCCAATTATCTCGCGGCGGCAAATGAATCCATTAAGTGGAGCGGCGCAGACCCCGAAGCGCATTACGCACGCGCCGTTATCCTTCTGAATGGCGGTCGAACGGCGGCGGCAATCAGGGAGTTTGAGACGGCCGTCGCCCTGCGTCCGCGAGACTATTTCCTGTGGTTGGAACTCGGTCGAGCGCGTGAACAGGCGAACGATCAACAGGGCGCGCGGGCGGCTCTTCAAGAGGCCGTCAAATTAGCTCCTTATTACGCGCAACCGCGTTGGGAATTCGGTAACTTACTTTTAAGGGAAGGGCAATTCAAAGAGGCTTTCACGGAACTGAATCAGGCAGTCGGAAGCGAACCGCACCTTCTCCCAGTCCTGATTGATCTGGCGTGGGGAGCGAGCCATGAGAATGCCGCGCTGGTGAATCAACTCGTTCAGCCGCATGACAATTCAGGGCGGTTGGTGCTGGCGAACTTTTTCGTTAAGCATGGAAAAATAGCCGAAGCCGTAGCCCTGTTTCGGGCGGCCACCGGAATCTCGGACGAAGAGCGTAGCGAATTGCTGGCGCAACTAATCAAAGCCAGAAAATTCCGCGAAGCGTATGAGGTATGGCGAAGCGGCGATGCGGCGACAGACCGGAATTCGAGCGGCCTGAACACTATTATTAACCCGGGTTTCGAGGATCGAATTGACTTGAATAATCACGGCTTTGGCTGGCAACTCGCCACGCAAGCGACTCAAGCGAAAACGGTGAACATAGCACTCGATAATCGAGACGTACATACGGGCTTATACAGTTTGAGCGTAGAATTTAACGGTGACAGCTCGCCCGCCTTACAGGTCATTTCCCAGTTTGTCTTAATTGATCCGGGGGCGCGTTATAAATTGAGTTTCAGCGCACACACCCAGCAGTTAGTGAGCGGAGGTTTGCCGGTAATCGTCGTCAGCGATGCCAGCAGCACTGATGAACGTGTGCTTGAAAAATCAGTTACATTGCCGCCTAATGCCAGCGCGTGGAGAGATTTCTCTTTTGAGTTTACCGCTCCAAAGACATCCGACGCCATACAACTCAGCCTGCAACGCCAAAGTTGCAGCAGCCAGCCCTGCCCCGCCTTCGGACATATCCGTTTAGATGATTTCTCTTTGCAGAAGTTATAGAACGCTCCCGTAACAATTCTTTATACCGGGTTGCTGCTAAGTTGAAATGCGAACGCGCTTTGAAACGACGTTCGTCATACTTGCGATTTGTGCGACGGAAATTTTAACGGGGACTTTTGATTTTTAAGTCGCCGAGAAATTTCTTTGCCAACTCTTTGTCCAGCGTAGATAGTATGCGGTACTGCTCCGCCGCCGCGTCCCTTTCGCCCAGAGCCAAATGCGCGCGGCCTAAACCATAGTGCGATCCGGCATCTTTCGGATTGCGACGCACGGCATCCTTAAAGGCGTCTGCGGCTTCGCTGTATTGCTGAAGCTCAAGATAGGCCGCGCCGAGATTGTAGCGTGGCTCGTATGAGTCGAAATAAGCTTCACATTTGTTGTAAGCCGATAGTTCGTTGTCGGCTCTTAACTTCAGAGCTTGCGCGTAAGCGCCGCTGGCCTCCAGCCATCGCTGCAACCTCATATATGTCCAACTCAGATTCTTGAGCGCGCAGAAATTGTTCGGTTCGCGTTCGATGACTTGCTGATAGGCTTTTATCGCTTCTTCGTTACGCCCCGTCGCTTCATAGGCCGTTCCCAACTCATAGTAAGCCGCAACATGATTCGCATCGGCATTTATCGCAGCGGCATACGATGCTATTGCTTTTTCGTAATCGCCGGATTCTGCGAACGCTTTACCTTCCGCATAGATTGATATGGGGTCGCGCTTCTCCTCGCGCTCTTCATGAAGCGGCTCGTCTGTGCGCCTGAGAACGTCTCTGACAATGGCGGGCTTGTCCGGGATTTGGAGAATCGTGTCGCGTGCGCCGGTATTGCTCATCTCCGGCGAATCGAACGGTGGCTTGAGCGTCAGGCGTTGCAGTTCGGACGCATCGGCGGACGGGGACGAAGCGAGCGATTCCAGTTGCACGTCTGCTGACGTTTTGACAATGCGTTTGAAGAGTTCATCCGATAACTTCGCATCAAGAGAATGTAGCGCGTTGTATTGCTTGAGCGCATTCTCTCCGTCGCCGAGTTTGAGGTAAACGAGTCCGAGTGTGTAGCGTCCCCACGTATTATCCGTTTGAAGTTCAATGCCTTTTCGCAAAGATTCTAACGCCTCATCGAACTGCTCCGTCTTGTAGTAAGACTCCCCTAATTTAGCGTATGCCCATGCGTAATCTTGTTTGAATCGAATCGCCTGCTTGAATGCCTCAATAGCTTCTTCCAAGCGTCCGCCATCATCATAGAGGGAGCCGAGATTGTAGTAAGCTTCGGCAAAATCGGCGCGCAACCGAATGGCCTGTTTGAATGATGCTTCGGCTTGTTCAAAGCCGCCCATTTCATGGTAAGACGCGCCTAGATTATTGAGGGCTTCAGCCCACGCGGGTGTCAGCCTGAGCGATTGTCGGAAGGCTTCGGCGGCCTCCGCGTAGCGGCCTGCGGCGGCAAGAGACATTCCCTTCCGGTAATATTGTTCGGCGGCAATCCGGGTTTTCTTTTGGCGATTGGGAATCTCTTTTCGCGCGTGCGTTGGCGATACGGGACGGTTAAGCGGGGCGGTCGTTCGTGCGGTTTGCTTATTGAACCCTAAGCCGTGAGTGAAACTTGCGGCGACAAGAAAAAATAGAATGAAACGAAGCGTCCTAATCATCATTCATCCCTCAAGCAAGGAATAAGTTATGACCTTCAGCTTAGAGGTAAGCCTTGCGTCATTCACGCAAGGCGGCAACCCTGCTCACCGGAGAATCAATACTAGGCCGCTAACATCCGCAGCACGAAACCTGATTCACGTTGAAAACGGTTATTCCACTGCGCCCGCTTGTCTAAGCAAAGCGGCGATGTGATCGCTGTCTTTCCGTAGCGCGATTGCCAGCGCGGTCTCACCCTTTAGATTGCGCAAATTGACATTAGCGTTTTCCGCCAGCAAGACTTCAATGCTCTCCATATTGCTTTCGGTGACGGCCTGCATCAAAGAAGTTTCTCCCTTATAGTCCTGCATATCAATGTCGGCATTACGCTTAATCAGAGTTCTCATCAACTCGACGTCGCCCATAGACGAGGCAAACCGTAGCGCCGTCCAACCGCTATGATTCTTCGTATCTATCTGCGCGCCGCTTGCCAGCAAGCTTTGCACGATCTCGCTATGCCCTTTGACCGTCGCAATCATTAAGGCCGTCCACCCGTCATCGGTTCTGGCGTTTACATCCACGCCTCTGTCGAGCAACGCATTAACGCTCCGTGCATCACCATCGCGCGCCGCGTGTAAGAGCGATGAGGCGACGACCTTATCGTTCTTTACCGTGCGCATATTCGCCGCGTTACTGTGCGCCCCTGAATCCTTGAGCAACCAGACAATGTCCGTGTGATTCATCGCTTCGGCGCGTTTCAAAGCGGTGATTCCAGCTTTGTTTTTGGTATTGATATTGGCTCCATTGCCGAGCAGCAGCCGCACACTGGCGACATTCCCCGCGCCCGCCGCAAACATCAGTGCGGTGTTGCCAAATACATCGTGCGCATTTACATCAATGCCTTCATTCAATAAAGCTTTAATGATGGAAGCGTCGCCTTTCGCGGCGGCCTCCATCAAACTCGTAATGTGGTTGGACGTTTGCGCTTTCAACGCATCCATATCAGCAATCAATTCCTAGTACCTCATTTCTTCTATGGTTGCCAATCGCAAAGCCTCGGCGAAAGCCGCCACTTCACAACCTGCCCGGTATTTTCTTGATTTTGCGAGTGATTTGATTCTAATTGCAATAACCTGTCGCATCGGCGTAATTCAAAAGATTGGTTGGATTCCTGGTTGCGATGGCGGAAAGGATTTTATCGGATAGAACCGAGACCTAATTTCAACATTGAATGTAAAGCCAAAAATCTTTAAGCCAGTGACTGATTCGCAATGTCGGGTTTAGCTCTTGCGGCGCAATCGTGAGAAGTCAAAACGATCACTTTATTTGCGGCATTGATCCTCGATTAGAAAGCGCCCCGGTGCATAGCGGTGAGTAAATATTGAATAATCAGTCTACGTTTAGCGAAAGCAGAACGGCGTTTAATAAGCAAAATCTGGAAGGCAAATCTCTCGATCAATGAATAAAGATATTCTCTTTAATGTTCCCTGAAAAGCCACGTCCCTCTTCGCTCGCTGAAGAGGGACGTGGCTCAATCTATGAGAGATCGAAAGAATCGTTACGCTTATTGTGAGCCGCGCGGGACACCGGGACTCGGATTGCGCCCGCGTCCGCGATTGCTGGCGACAATTCCTAAAACAATCGCGGCTGCCGCTGCGCCGGAGACAATAGCGATTGTCCCGTTGCGGCTTAAGCCGTTGCCCTCATTGTCTTGATTGTCGCGGTCTTGGTTGTCGCGGTTGTTATCCCGGTCGTTGCGATCCTGCGTATTGTCATCGAACCGCCCGCGCCCCTGTGAATCAGTCAGAGCGGCGGATTTCTCAAGACGAAGGGAAGCGGCGTTACCGGCTGATGCGTCTTCGCCCAAATCTTTTATTTCGCTCGTAATTTGATTGACGACCAGTGAGCCGCCTTCCGGTCGCACGCAGGCATTGATTGTTGAATTCTGAAGCGGGTCAGTTAAGGCAGGCGCGCCCGCCGCCGTCGTAACAGCGCCGTTAACACCTTTGTTGGCCTTCAAGAAAGCGCAGCCTTTAGTCAAGTTGACATTGACGTTACCTTCGTTGAAAAGAATTGTCGCACTTGTATTGAAATCGAGATCAAGGCTGCCCAGCATACCGAGTTGCACGTTTGCTCCGACATCTTTGCCGGTATCAATTTGCGCACCGGATAAAACAGTCGTTCCCGCACTGGCATCATTGCCGTTTAGTAGTACGGAACTGCCGCCGCGAACCATCAGCATACCGACGGGCGCACGTCCTTCGGTCGTTGCCGCAACGCTTTTTGGCGCGGGTTTAGATACTGATAAATTTGCCTGCACGCAAAGCTGCGTGACGGAAAAGACAAGCGTTAAAGCAATAGCTTTGAAAGCTTTAGGGGATTGCAGGATCATAATTCCGGCTCCTTCGTTACAAGTTGGTTCCACTTAGCGGCGCGAATTATCTGCCCTGCTCGTGAACACGTTGATAAATATATCAAAATACGACCGGCGAGGAAAAGCAGTTTAAGTTTAATTGTATTGTATGTCAACACTTTTGCGCTGCGGGAAACGATTAAATCAGAATACATGGAAAGGAAGCTGGATTTAGAACACACGGCTGGATTTCTGCTGTCAAAGCCCTTCAGAAATATCAACCTCAAATCGCTGAATATGCGCGGCCTGTCCGGTTTATAGACACTTTCGTTACAAAACAACGCGCATCTGTGAACACTTCGTCATAGCGGTCATCTCACTCCAAAAAGCGATTCCGATGGATCAAAGGTTTTAGGCTTGGCTCCTCCGTGTCGCAATCCTTGTCAACTGTGCTCCGTATTTCCCCAGTAACCTTAGCGGGCGGATGAAGTAGTAGATGGGAAGCAAGTATCCGGGCAACTGTATGGCAGACCAATCCGGGAAAGTCGGTGTTAGCAAACTTTTCAGGCAGACGCCGATTCCGTCGGCTGTGCTGTCCATCGCGCGAATGGTAAACACGTAATTCTCTAAAATGCCGGGCTGAAAATCTCGCCCACTGTAAATCCTCGTTTTAACTTGTTCCGTAAGAATTCTAACCGTCGGGTCGTCCTGTACTTTGGCTAAAGCAATGCGCGGAAGATCAATTCGCAGTAAAACCTTTGATATGCATAAGCCCAGTGTGAGAATCCGTTCGACATTTAACATCCTTGCCAGTGTGAAAAGCTTATTCCAATTTATCTGTTGATTAGTTCGGATGATTTCAGCCAGACAGCAAATCCATTCCAGCCGCGTCCATAAATGTTTAGCTCCATGCACAGCGAGATACAAGAGCAGGTAGTCCGGCGCGAGCGTGGTGACTTCAGTACCGTTAAGCGGCACGGTGGTCAGACATTCCGGCGAAGAATACACGTCGAGCGGGAACGGGAACTGCTTTGCCGAAAGCTTCCAGTGAAGGTCAACCGCGCAGAGGCCATCATCCTGTACAAAAGCCCGTTCACTATGAAACCGCATTAGGGATGCGTCGAATTGTGATTCCAACTCCGGTTTGGCACGGTAACCCCGCGCTATTAAAATCTGCTTAACGCTTTGAACTTCTTGATCGGGAACCAGTATGTCGAGGTCGCAAAATTCGCGTAAGGAGAGGCTCCGGTAAACAGTAGTGGCAAGTAGTGGGCCTTTCAGAGCGACGGCGGCGATTCCCTGCGCCTTAAAAAGACTCAAGAGGCTACGCAATTCATTCAAGAGGAGAAGATTGCGTGCGGCGTTAGAGTGAAAATTGTCGCGGAGTTTATTCCAGACGGATAAGGGAATCTTATCTGGGCAAAGATTGTTTAAGTGCCAGTACAAAAGCGGCATCAGCCCGTGAAACCGTGATAAACGAAACAAGTGCTCCCAGTCAAGCGGCGCGCTCGCCAAAGCGCCAATCCGGGCAGCCGTGACAGCGTCCACCCGAATCCTCGCGCAGCACAGAAGCATCTCTATCTCCGGACACGGTTCAGGCATCTGCATCTGACTTTATTTGGCTGTGAAAGCTATTTCTTCATCAAATCCAGGACTGCCGTCGTCATCGCTTTAATGGCCGTCTTGATCGTCGGCTCGGGCACGGGCGCAAACTTGCTGGAATGAAGCGAGGGAAGCGGCGCGCCTTGTTTGTTGCTTTGTTCGATGCGTAAAGGATCAACTGCGCCGACCCAGAAGATCGTCGTCGGAATTTTGTGCCCTTCGAGGCCGAACGCGCCGAAGTCTTCGCTGACCATCGCGGGCTGAATTTGCCGCACGTTGTTTGCTCCGAGCGAGCGCGTCCATGCTCCGGCGAGCCGCCTTGTCAATTCGGGATCATTGTAGGTGGATTCAAGCGGCAAGGTGTCGAGTTGCACAACGGGAGCGAGTTCGTTGGGGATGCCTGCGGCGAGGGCGAGACCTCTGGCGATGCGTTCAATGGAAGCGAGAATGCGTTCGCGCACCTCCGCTTTGTAAGCTCTGACAGTTAGTTGGAGTTTGACTTCGTTGGGAATGATGTTGTGCTTTGTGCCGCCGTGAATCGAGCCGACGGTGACGATTGCCGGATCGAGCGGCGAATCTTCGCGGCTGACGATTGTTTGCAGCGCCATGACGAATTGCGCGGCGAGCACAATCGGGTCTTTGGTTGTTTGCGGCGATGCGCCGTGACCGCCGATGCCGCGTATTGTGACGTTGACGGAATCCGCGCTCGCCAGCGCATAACCTTCCGTGTAGCCGATCACGCCCGTCTCTAGCGTCGCGCTGTCATGCAAGGCAAGCGCGTAATCGGGCTTTCCGATGCGCTCATAAAAACCGTCTCGCAACATCGCTTTCGCGCCCAAGCCGGTTTCCTCAGCCGGTTGCCCGACGAGCACCAGCGTTCCCCGCCACTCATTCTTTAATTGAGCCAGCATCTTCGCCGTGCCGAGAAACGAAGTGATGTGTACGTCGTGGCCGCAGGCGTGCATCACGCTCACTTCTTCACCGTTGTTATTCTTCGTTCTGACTTTGCTGGCAAACGGCAGTCCTGTTTCTTCCGCAACGGGCAGCGCGTCCATGTCCGTTCGCACAAGCACCGTCGGCCCCGCGCCGTTCTTCAGGATTCCGACGACGCCGTAGCCCGTCAGGTCGGCGCGTTCGTATTTGCCGATGCGTTCGGTCACGATGTAGCCGAGCGCGCGAAGCTCTTTGGCGATGAAGGCGGCTGTTTTCTCTTCGTGATAAGAGAGTTCGGGCGCGGCGTGCAACTGTTTGTAACGGGCGACGAGCGTCGCCATCTCGCGGTCAATCATCGCGTCCAGCGATTGCTGCGTATTGACGTGATTAGTAAGCGCCTTAGCGACACTCGAATTATGCCGCGCGTTATTTTCGTGCGGCGTCTGGCCGTAGAGGGAAGTTGACGCGGCGACGAGCAGCATTGCAATGCGAAGAGTTTGTTTCATTAATTAAGCTTCTTTCAAATCATCCGGTTCGGTTTGGTGCGGAAGCCGGAAGTATACACACGCGAAAATCCAGCGTCTATCCGATACCACGCAAGGCTATTGCGCAGCCGCGCGATTGCGTTGATAATGCGTGTGTCCAATCCTATTTCAATTCGATCAACATCTCTGCAAATCTATGAAACTTCGTTTGTTTGTTTTCGCCGTCGCCCTCTTTTTTACGCTGCATATCAATCACGCCGTCTTCTCGCAGACGAGTTCGACGCGAAGCCTCGCGCCGGATCAGCCGGAAGAAGAAGAGAGCCTCAACGAAGAGTTGTGGGAGTCCGTGAAGAAGACTCCTTACGAAGATGTTTTACGCTATGTGGCGAGCGCGCAGCAGGCCGGACGCGCAAGGGCGGCAACCGCCGCGCGTGCGGCGGACGTGGTCTTGCCGAACGGTTGGAGAATCGCTCCGGCGGGCACGCAAGTCGAGCTAGGGCGTTTCCCGCATGAAGCCGTCGCTTATGCCGGGCACGTCGTCGTGCTCAACACGGGTTATTACAGAAACCCGGAGCAGCAGGAAATTTCCGTCGTTGATCCCAAGTCCGGGCAGGTCGTTAAAGTCCTGCGTTTGACCTCCATGTTTCCGAGCGCGCAGGCGGGGCTTGACGGCGACCTTTACATTAGCGGCGGCTTCGATCAGAAAGTTTATCGTATAAATCAAAACTTTGAGCTGGCACGCGAATATCCGATCAAGGGTTACGGTGCGGGGCTGGCGATCATTGACGCGACTCATCTGGTAATCGCCTATCTTGTCGCAAACGATGAGCAAGGCCGCTACGCAGAAGGCCGTCTGGCGATTCTCAACACCGCGACCGGCGCGATTGAGCGCGAAGTGAAAGCAGGTTATTTCCCGCATACGGTTCACTACGCAGGCGGAAAACTCTATGTCTCGCTGCTCGGTGAAAATAAGTTGCAAGTTTACGACGCGCGGTTGGATTTGCTTAAAACGCTCGTTGTCGGGCAGACGCCGCAGGACGTATGCGTTGACGGCGAGCGCGTGTATGTCGTCAACACAGGCTCCGATAATGTTTCTGTTGTGAACACGCGAAGCGATGCAATCGTCTCGACGATTGACACGCGCAATCGTGGCAGCCGTCACGGAAGCGCGCCGACTTCATGCACGGTAAACGGTAGTCGTCTCTACATCACGGAAGCGAGCGCGAACGCCGTCGCCATCTTCGATAAGAACAGCGGCAGGCAACTCGGATTCGTGCCCGCCGGTTGGTATCCGACAAAAGCTTTGGTTAATGGAAACCGACTTTTCGTGCTGAACGCGAAAGGCATACGCGCGCGTCGTCCGAACATTGACGGCCCCCAACCGATTCCCGAAAAAGGCGGACAGCAATACGTTCTCACGACGCTCAAGGGATCGCTTTCGATGGTTCCCATGAATCGGATCGAGGCGAATTTGAGCAATTGGACGCGACAGGTGCAGGAAGGCTCGCCGCTCTTTAACCCGCAAAATCTCAAACTCCCGATTCGCCACATCTTTTACATCGTCAGGGAAAATCGTTCTTACGATCAGGTGCTCGGCGATCTGGGGCGCGGCAACGGTGACCCGTATCTAACTTTGTTCGGGCGCGATGTGACGCCCAATGCGCATCGCCTTGCTGATGAATTTGTCGCGCTCGATAATTACTACGCAGACGGCGAAATCAGCGTGCTCGGCCACAGCTTTACGACGAGCGGCTACGCCAGCCCGTTTCTCGAATGGCTCGGCAACGCCGGATATTCGGGACGCTATGCGGGCTATCCTTACGGGATGGTTCCGGCGGCCACGTCGCCCACCTATTTGTGGGACGCGCTCGATGCGAAGAAAGTGGATTACCGCATCTACGGCGAAAACTATTTTCTATACACGCGCGGCTATCGCATCATCACGGAAACCTACGGGGCTGATAGCGCGCTTGCCAAAAAGTTTTACGCGCAGATGATGGCGCTCGCGCCAAAGGCGGATCGCGGCAATGCGTTTTACGAACTCGCCAAACCTTTCTACGGCCAGGCGACGACGCCCGAAGATGCTTTGCGGCTTTTAGAGAAGCCGGAATTTGCGCACGCGCTTTCGGGCTTTCTCACGGGCGACGATTCTTTCTACGATGCCTTGCAGAAGGACGCGGCTTTCCGTCGCCGCTTCGCCGAGTATCTTTATCGTTATCCATCGAATTATCGTTCATGGGATTTGGGCTATTCCGATCTCGACCGCGCGCAGGCGTGGCGAGAGGATTTTGAACGCCAACTCAAGTCCGGGCGCGTCGCGCAACTTCATTATATCTGGCTGCCGAACGATCACACCGACGGCACTAAAACAAAGTTTCTGCAACCGCTGCCGCTCGTCGCGCAGAACGACGCGGCACTCGCCGTGATTCTCGAAACCATCTCGCACAGCCCCGTCTGGAAAGAGAGCCTTGTGCTGATTACAGAAGACGACGCGCAGAACGGCCCCGACCACGTTGATGCGACGCGCACCTTAGGCTTCGCCGTCAGCCCCTACGTCAAACGCGGCGCAATCATTAGCGACCGCTACGATCAACTGAGTCTGCTGCGCACCATCGAACTGATTTTAGGACTCGATCCTCTGAATCTAAACGACCGTCTGGCCGTCCCGATGTTCGGCATCTTCAGCGACAAACCGAACTTTGCTCCGTATAATCCCGTGCCGCCTTCCAAACATCTGGCGGACGCAGACCGGCAGCTTTACCAGAAGTTTAGAGGCAGGCTGCAAGGCCAATAACTCAAACGGATTTTTTATCCAACCGGTTTTTACCTCAATGAAAAACTACGTTGATTGGAACTCACATTTTGAATCGAAACTTGGCGAAATATCAAACGAACGCCGCTGCAAGCCCGGCGCGTTTTTGTCGGTTGTGCCGGGCGGCGAGGAATGGGAAAGCTATCTGAATTTCGTCCGCAGTAAATGGCATCTAGGCAGGATTGAGGAATTTCCGTTTTGCTTGCTGACGCTTTATGCCGGAGTTGCTTTTTACGATTACGAATCCGGCGATTTTTGGAAGCCTTTTGCGGCTGCCGTCGGCGTAGCATCGATCTCGCCCGCACAATATCATCAACTCAACGATTTTTTCTTTTACCACGCCAAAGAAATAGGTTTGGAAACGCTGGATTCTACGCGCGGCAACGATTTTGTCGGCACGGCGATTTTCCAAATCGGCGTGCCGCTATCGTACTGGCAGGATTTTTTGAAAATCTGCGAAAATCTCTGGTGGCGCGAAGATTGGAAAAGTTTTTCGGACAATGAATGGGAAGCGTTTGTTATGCGCAAAGTCGGGGGACTCGCGCGCCTTAAACGCTTTCTTGTTGATAACCCGGACACGGCGCGTCGTTTCATTGCCGAAGTTCACGATGTTCGCCGCCTCGTCGCTTCAGGCGCTGACGTGGCGGAAATCGTGGAGATGAGTTTTCTGCGTCCCGAACATTTCACCGCCGCTCCCGAAACCGAACGCTTTATCAGCCCGCAAAAAAGTCTCGAAAAGAGTCTCGCTTTTCTCAATCGCTTTCAGCTTGTCTGGAACGAAAATCAAGCGAAAATTTCAATCTATCTGCCGCCGGTCGCCGCCGCCGAATTGCCCGCCGTTTGGAAACTCGATGAATTAGAACAAAGCGCCGATATGTATCCACAGGAATTTTCCATCAACAAACAGGCTTTTCAAACGAAACTTTTGCTGAAGTTTGAAGGCTCGTCGAAATCTGAAGCAAGGAAACTTGACGGCATCGGAAACTGGGCAATTTTCGACGATGAGACAAACCGGCTCGTCAATATCCAACGCACTAATTTGCCGCTTAAAAGTTACACAATTATTTCCGCCGCGCGGCTCGAAAATCTCGCATTGAAAGGCTTTGACGACGACGAAGAAGAAGAGATCAAACTCAATCAATCATTTAAGCTCCGCGATGACTCTGAATGTCACATCACGAAACTTGTGCCTCTGGAAAACAAGGCGCAAATTTCGTTCGAGTGTTTAGGTGAAAAAGCCGAACTCAAATTCCGCACGAAAAACCGCGTCGAAATCTTTTTGCTTGCCGGACTCGATTGCAATGCGGTGCAGTTTCGGCTTCGCGGAAACACTTTGAAAACCGATTGTCTGCCCGTGCCGTGTTTGATTTTGCCGACTGACTTATTTGACGGCGAAGTGGTTGATTTAGCGGAGAAATTCAAAGTCTCGCTTGACGCTCAAACGGGCGCGGGCGTCTGGAAAAAAAGCGAGAGAGAAGACGGCAATCAGGAGTTTTATTTTTGGCGTTGGGATGAAAGCACGAAGGCGCGAAAGAATCTGAATCTGACGATTGAATCCGAAGGCTTGGCGATAAAGAAGGAATTCAAAATCGAGATTTTACAGCCGAAGGCTAATTTAGCCGATTGCTGGACAAATTTGCCCGGCAAGTTTCTGCCGTTCGTTTTGCTCGCGCAGCCGAATTTCAAATCGGATAAAGGCACGACGTTCGACGAGATGCGCGAGATTAAAGAAATCGTGAAGCCGCACGGCAGATTCGTCAACCTCGGCTTTTTTCATTTTTACGAAAATCTCGGCGTTCTGAAAAGCTCGGGCAATCGCTGGCAGTTTGCCAAGTCGAAAATTTATTTCGGCGCAAACAACGGCGAAAACTTTTTGCGCTTTTGCGGCAACCCGTCGCTGTTGTGGCGAGCACTGCGTTACATAGCTGAAAAACTGCCCGATGAAAATTTCCGCAAGATCGAAGTCATTTCAAACAAAGGCGGCGTGACGCATCTGTTTCTGAATTTGACTGAACAGCAAAGACTTCTCGGCGAAAAATATGTCCGTGACAACGGCGGAAATTTCAACCTGACGAAAGTTGATGAAAATTGGGAGGAAAATCTGTGAAATCTCTCGGCGAAAGATTTGAAGAAGAAGTTTTTAATCCTTACTGCGAACTGCTCAAAGCCGAATACCGCTTTAACGAACGATTCGCCCACGCCAAACAAGTCTGGTCGGAAAAGCTGACGATGACGGAACTCGTCAACGGCGCGTTTCTCGAAAAATCGCAGATTTACCAGACGGGCGAATCAATTGAAGCTCTGCCTTTGCAGGCGGAAACACGCGGCACGATCAAACGAAAATTAAGCGGCAGAAATCTTTATCGTCATCAAACAGACGCTATCGCACAAGTCTTGCGCGGGGAAAATACGGTCGTCGCTACGGGAACGAGCAGCGGCAAAACTCTCTGTTATCAACTGCCGATTCTGGACGATTTGATTCGTGATGATACCGCCGGTTTGCGTGCGATTATCATTTATCCGCTCAACGCTCTGGTCAACGATCAACTCGAAGAATGGAGCGATATTCTGCGCCCGTTTCCAAACATCACGTTTGCACGCTTCACCGGACAAACGCCGGACGACCACAAGGATTTTGTCAGTTTATTGACGCGCAGTATCGCAGCGAAATACGAAGACGGCCAACTTAAAGGCGCAGAGAAAGATCGAGCAATCGATGAGGAAGTAAAGAAACAACTCGACGCTATACCGACCAATCAACGCAACCACCGTGAAGAAATTCGCGCCACTCCGCCGAACATTTTGATAACGAATTTTTCGATGCTCGAATACTTACTTGAACGTCCAATTGACGATTCGATTTTCCGAAATGCGCGTTTGAAATTTTTAGTGCTGGACGAAGTGCACGCTTATCGCGGCGTGCAGGCGACGGAAATCGGTTTTCTGGTCAGGCGTTTGAAAGACCGTTTGACGGTTAAAGATTTAACGTGCGTGGCGACTTCGGCAACGCTCGGCAAACGCAACGACGCGGAAAGCGAAGCCAAAGTCCGCGAATTTGTTTCAAGGCTTTTCGACGGCGAGTTTAGGCCGCCGAATCCGATTTACGGAATACCCGCCACGCCCGAATTATTGCAGCCGTCATTTTGTCCCGCGCCGGAAAAATATATCGAAGCCGCCGAACTTTTACGAAACGGCGACGAGACGGCGGCAATCGCTCATCTCGCGCCGAATCAAATTGCCGAAACTTTAGCCGAACTTTTACGCCACGACGAAAATCTTTTCAAATTGCGAAACGAAATTTTAGTCAGCCCGATAAAACTCGACGATGCGGCGGAACAACTGTGGGTGAACGAAGCAAATGCCGTCGCAGGTTTGCAGGCGTTTTTGGAAATCGCCGCCCACGCCAAAGCCGACGGAGCGAACGAAGATTTGCTGCCGACTCGTTTGCATTATTTCGTTAAAGCGCAGGACGGTTTGTACGTTTGCCTGCACGAAAATTGTCCGGCGCGGATTGACGGCAAAGCCGCTTATTTCGTATCGCGCCGCCACGCCAACATAGAGGAAGGATTTTGTCCCGAATGTTCTTTGAAAAATCAAAAATCGATGCTCGTCGAAATCGTGACGTGCCGCAAATGCGGTTATCTCTACGGCGCGATGCAGGATTTGGGGCCGAAGAAATGGCAGGAAGACGGTGGCGAACCAGATAAGAAACCGCAATTCGATGCCTTTCAAACCGAGCTGGGTTGGGGCGCGGAATCGTTCTGGTCATATTTCAGCGTCGAACGGGATTTGCCGTTTCCAGACGTAGAGTTTTTTGACGATGAGGATGAGAATCCGCTGACGCTTGAACCGTCAAAGTTATTAAGTTGGTGCGTTGAATGCGGCAAGAAAAGTGATAAAGGCGCAGGAGATACTTGCCAATGCCCGAAACCGCATCTGCGGGAAATTTATATTTTTCACCGTCAATGCCAGCACGATAAAAAGAAGCTGACGATTGACGATTTGGAAAGAACGGATAAAAAACTTCTTTCGGCGTGTCCGAACTGCGACGCTAAAAACACTTCGGGACTCGAACCCGTGCGTCGTTTTCAGGAATCGGACGACGAAACGGGAATGGCGATGGCGATTCCGCTCTCGCATTTTCAGGTTACGCCGAACGCTGAATCAACCACTCAGCCGCGCAAACTTTTGTGTTTCACCGACAATCGCCAGAGAGCCGCCGCGTTTCCCGCGCTTCTCGAAGAAGAAACTTTTACGCATGATTTGGGGCGCAAGATTCTCGAAATTCTCGACGCCGCCGCCGGCGGACGAATCGAACTCGAAACTTTGGGCAAGGAATTGGCGAATCGCACGAACGAGGAAGACGAAAATTTCGACCCGAAATTGTTTCTGCCGACTTCCCGTTTTCCAGACCAAAATTTGAACGCCGACGAAAAGAAAAATCTCTGGCTGTCGGAAACTTTCGCGTATTTCGGCGTGCCGGATTCGGCGCGTGAATCAATCGAAGATTTGGGGTTGGCGGTTGTCGAATACGAAATCAAGAAATCGGAATTGAACGAGTTTCGGCATATCATCGGCGAGAATGATTTTTCGCCGGGCGAAGCAAACGCCGCGCTTCAAACGCTTCTCGCGCATTTGCGTCATCGCAAAGCGTTCACTTTGCCGAAAGGAAAAGTCGCCAACGACGATCTGGCTTTCGGGCGCGTCATTGCCGATATTTATTTCGCCGAGAAAAGCCAAAACAAAGCCGAAGGCTGGTTGCCGAAAAACAAAACCCGCGATAATTACATCACTGACTATCTCAAGCGTTTGTGCGATTTGTCTACGGACGAAGCTTATCTTCTGGCGGAAAAAATCTGGAAATTCCTGACCGAAAGCTACATTCTCACGCGGTCAAAGAAAAATTCGGATTTGAAAAAACTCGACCACGAAAGCTTTTATTTGACCAGAGCAGCGCACAGATTTGTTTGTAATCGCTGCGGAATCATCACGGCGTTTTCGGCGAAAAATATTTGTCCGCGTAAATCCTGCAAGGGCGTTTTGGAAGAAAAACCATTTGACGCGGCAAACGAAAATCTCATCGCGCGTTGGGTTTCCGGGCGCGGCGAACCGAAGTTTTATACTTTGAAATCCGAAGAACACACGGCGCAGATTAATAAAAATTACGCCAAACAAATCGAGGACAGCTTTAGCGGTAAAACCAAGAAAATACAAACGGAAAACGGAGAAGAAGTAAAAATTGAAGGCATAAATCTTTTGAGCAGCACGACGACTTTTGAGATGGGCATCAACATCGGCGATCTACAGAAAGTTTTGCTTCGCAATGCGCCGCCGACCAGCGCAAGCTACGTTCAGCGCGTCGGACGCGCCGGACGTGGGCACGATAAAAACGCCATTTGCGTAACGCTTTGTAAACGCACTAAATACGATGCCGACGCTTGGGAAAATCCGTCTGACAGATTGATGACCGGCGAAATCTCGCCGCCTACTGTCTTCATCGAAAATCGTTTTATCGCGCAGCGGCATTTCAACGCTGTCGTATTTGCCCGATTTCTGCGCGAGAAGCTGAATGACGAAAATGTTTTGGGTGAAACCAAACAAAGGACTCCGCTCGCGCCGTTTCTTGCGCCGGAAAAACGCGCGACGATTCCCGCCGGTTGGCTCAAATTTCAACCAACCGATGCCTTTCTCGATTTTCCCGCGTGGCTCGACGCGCAAACCGAAAACGACATTTTTATGACCGACGCGAAAACCGATTTACTCCGCGCCACCGGCGGTTTTGCAAACGGCACAACGCAGGCGAAAGAAATGTACGCTGCGCTTATCAATAATGTCGGTATTGAGTTGTCTTCATCTTGGGAGGAAAGAGAGCATCTATTCAAACAAGGCTTCTCGACTAAAAGCGTTGAAGATTTGATAAAGAATCTTCTTGACAGTGATGTTATCGCGCTTCTTGCGAAACGCGGATTCCTGCCACGCTATGCCTTTCCGCTCGATGTCGTCAATCTGGAAACGAGTCTCAATCGTTGGTCAGGCGATTCCGACGTTTCTTTGAGCCGCGACCGCGCCTTAGCGATTGCCGAATTCGCGCCCGGTTCGCAAGTTATCGCCCGCAAAAAGATTTTTACCAGCGCGGGACTCTATATTGCCGGGCGCGAAGACAAAGTAACTGAGCTTCACTACGTGAAATGCCCGAACTGCGCTCAAATTAAAACCGCGCAACATCCGAAAGATTTGGGAGATGAATGCGAAGTTTGCGGGAAGCCTGTTCCGCCACAACACGTCAGAAAATTTATCGTACCGAACGCTTTCACTATCAAAATCGGTGAAAAGGAAACGCGCAGCCAAAGGCACAGACGTTCGTCGTTCGTGCGGCAAAGACAATCGCTCACGCATTTTATCGATGCCGTCAAGGAATCCGATTTTGAAGACCGCGACTTGTTCAAAATCGCGCTCAAAGACGACGGAAAACTTTTCCGCTACAATCTCGGACGGCAGAACGAAGGTTTTGTCGTCTGTCAAAAATGCGGTTTCAGTGAATTCAAAAAAAATCACAAGCCGAATCAAAATCACGACTGCTTGCGAAACATCGGCGACACGAAAGAGTGCGACAACAAAAACTTATTGGGCAAATCCAAGGGCGTGGCGTTCGGTCATCAATTCGAGAGTTTTTGTTTGATCGTACGCCCGCAGGAAGCAATTACGAATCCCGAATTGAGCGTGTCCTTGGCTTACGCGCTGCACAAAGGTTTGTGCCGCGTGTTGGAAACGGAAACTTCCGACATCGGCGTTTCCGGTCGCGCCGTGACCAATCGCCAATCGACGAACGCGGACGAAAACACCGAATTCGTCTTTTTCGACAAAACGCCGGGCGGCGCAGGCTTCGTCAAGGAAGCAAAAAATAACTGGGACAAAATCATCGCCGAAACTTTGCAAAACTGCTCGAACTGCAATTGCGAAAGAGCTTGTTATAATTGCCTGAAGGATTACTATAACCAATCGGTTCATCGGCTGTTGAATCGAAACTTGGTTAGAATCTTTCTTGTTTAGCAAAGGGAAGAAGATATTCAAAAGAGGATGTAAAAATATGTGTAAATTTACCGGAAATTTAGAGGTAGCAGGCTGCAAGATCGGTAATCCTCGATGTTATTTCAAACAACTATCGTCGGCGTAGTATCCGGTCAATTATCGAAATGAAAGTGAGTCGAATAAAATGTTGAGAGCGTGCCTTCTTTTTTGTCTCATGCTAACAATCGCGGGCGTTTGTTTCGGTCAAATGAACAAGCCAATGCTATTGCAGAAGCCGACGATGAACGAAACTGAAATCGCGTTTGTTTACGCGGGCGATCTGTGGATGGTCAAGCGCGACGGCGGCAGCGCGAACCATTTGACGACCGGCGCAGGCCTCGAAACCGATCCCGTCTTTTCGCCCGACGGAACGCAGATCGCTTTCACGGGCGAGTATGAAGGCAACGCGGACGTTTACGTTGTTCCGGCAACGGGCGGCGTGCCGCGTAGGTTAACGTATCATCCGGGCGCGGACGTGGTGCAGAGTTGGACGCCCGACGGGAAGGGAATTCTCTTTCGCTCATCGCGCAACAGTTATTCGCGGTTCAATCGTCTCTTCACCATCGCGTTGGACGGCGGCTTGGAGCGAGAGATTCCGCTGCCGATGGCCGAAGAGGGATCATACTCGCCGGATGGCTCTCGCCTCGCTTATGTTCCGCTGGGGCGCGCGTTCACCATCTGGAAACGGTATCGCGGCGGGCGCACCACCCCGATCTGGATTGCGAATCTGCAGGACTCGAGCGTTGAAAGAATACCGCGCGATAACTCGAACGACTTTAATCCGATGTGGATCGGTGAACGCATCTATTTCCTCTCGGATCGGGCGGGCGCGGTGACCCTTTTTGCTTTCGACACGCGCACGAAAAAAGTCTCGCAGGTGTTGCGCAACGATGGCTTCGATCTCAAGTCTGCGTCGGCAAGCGGCAACGGCATTGTTTACGAACAGTTCGGCACGCTCTATTTCTTCGACACTCGTTCGAGTAAAACGCGCAGGATTGATGTGCAGGTGGCGGGCGATTTGCCTGCGCTTCGCACGCGCTTCGTCAAGCTTGAGAGCCGCATGATTCAAACGGCGCGCCTTTCGCCGACGGGCGCGCGGGCGCTCTTTGAAGCGCGCGGCGAAATCCTCTCCGTTCCCGCAGAGAAGGGCGACTGGCGCAATTTAACGAACACCTCGAATAGTGCCGAACGCGATCCCGCATGGTCTCCCGACGGCAAATGGATTGCTTACTTTTCGGATGAAGCGGGCGAGTACGCTCTGCATCTGCGCGATCAGACCGGCAGAGGCGACGTGCGAAAAATTAATCTGGGCAGCGCGCCGTCGTTCTATTATTCGCCGACGTGGTCGCCCGACAGCAAAAGAATCGCTTACACGGACAAGCGGCTCAACTTGTGGTACGTGGATTTGCAACGCGGCGCGCCCGTGCGCGTTGACGCGAACGCTTACGATAACCCGTTCTCCGTGATTGATCCGAATTGGTCGCCGGATAGTCGTTGGCTCGTTTACACAAAGCAGTTGAAGAATCGTCTTAATGCCGTCTTCGTTTATTCGCCGGAGACGGGCAGGACGCAGCAACTCACCGACGGATTGAGCGACGCGCGTTTTCCGGCCTTCGATAAGAACGGAAAGTATCTGTATTTCACGGCAAGCACGGACATCGGCCCGACGACCGGCTGGCTCGATCTTTCCAGCAATGGCCGCTCCGTCACACGCAGCGTTTACGTCATCGTGCTGCGGAAAGATTCGCCGTCGCCGCTCGCCCCTGAAAGCGACGAAGAGAAAGTTCAGGAAACAGCCGCGCCCGACACTACGGAGAAGAAAACCGACGATGCCGCCGCTTCTGCCGATGTGCCGACAGGTAAGCCCGTGGTCGTCGGCGAACCCGGCAAAGCCAAACAGAAACTTCCCGCCGCCGTGTCAATTGATTTCGACAACATCAGCCAGCGTGTGCTCGCGCTGCCGATTCCGGCGCGCAATTACACGGGCTTGGCTGCGGGCAAAGCCGGAACGATCTTTATTCTGGAGAGCGCGCCCGTCGCTTCTCGCAGCCCTGAAGCCACAGGCCGGACGCTGCACAAATTCGATATAGAGAAGCGCAAGATTGATAAAGTTCTCGAAGGCGTCAACGATTTTGAGTTGTCGCACAACGGCGAGAAGATGCTTTACCGTCAGGGCGAGCGTTGGACGATTGCCTCAGCCGCCCAGCCGCCGAAACCCGGCGAAGGCTTGCTCAAGTTGGATGACATGGAGATTCGCGTCGAACCTCGTGACGAGTGGCGACAGATGTATCATGAGGTCTGGCGCATCGAGCGCGACTTCTTCTACGATCCGAATTATCACGGGCTTGATTTGCAGGCGGCAGAGAAAAAGTATGAGCCTTATCTGGAAAACATTTCGAGCCGCGCCGATCTCAATTATCTCTTTCAGGAGATGCTCGGCGAACTCTCTGTCGGCCATCTGTTCGTCAACGGCGGCGATACTCCGCAATCCACCAGGCGCACGCGCGACGGTCTGCTCGGCGCAGAGTTTCGCATTGAAAACGGGCGCTATCGCTTCACACGCATCTATAACGGCGAGAACTGGAATCCGCAGCTTCGCGCGCCGCTCACACAACCGGGCGTCAACGTCGCCGTCGGCGAATACCTGCTGCAAGTGAATGGCCGCGAGGTGCGCGCCTCCGACAATGTTTACAGTTTCTTTGAAGGCACGGCGGGCAAATCCGTCGTTCTTAAAGTCGGATCATCGCCGGATGGAAGCAACGCGCGTGAGGTTACGGTCGTGCCAATTGCGAGCGAGACGGGCTTGCGCAATCTCGCGTGGATTGAAGACAACCGGCGCAAGGTGGATGAGATGAGCGGCGGGCGCGTCGCCTACGTTTATCTGCCGGATACGGCGACGGGCGGATTCACCAATTTCAATCGCTACTACTTCGCGCAGATCAACAAGGAAGCGGCAGTGATAGACGAGCGGTTCAATGGCGGAGGGGCGGCAGCCGATTACATCATAGATTATCTGCGCCGCCCGCTTCTGAACAATTGGACGACGCGCGAAGGTGAGGATTTTTCCACACCGGTCGGTTCCATCTTCGGCCCGAAAGCAATGATAATTAACGAATATGCCGGTTCTGGCGGCGACGCGATGCCCTGGTATTTTCGCAAAGCTGGCGTCGGCCCGCTCGTCGGCAAACGCACGTGGGGCGGGCTGGTCGGCATCTACGGTTATCCACAGTTGATTGACGGCGGCTCCGTCACCGCGCCGCGCGTCGCCTTCTGGAATCCGGGCGGCGATTGGGAAGTTGAGAATCACGGCGTTGCGCCCGACATCGAAACAGAGTTTGATCCGCAGGCGTGGCGTGCCGGGCGCGATCCGCAACTCGAGCGCGCCGTCAACGTGGTGATGGATGAATTAAAGAAACATCCACCGATGAAGTATCGGAAACCGGCGTATCCCAACTATCACAAAGAAGTCTCAACGCGCCGTAACATTCGCGCTGCAAATTAAGTTCAGCCCGACGAATGCTTGCGGCGAATGGAAAAGCGCAAGAATTCAGCCGCGCTCGAACATAGAAAAAGAGGCTGCCTTGATTCTTCAAAGCGGCCTCTTTTTCTATTTGTCATGCAAGTTGGTGCCGAGGGCGGGACTCGAACCCGCACGGCCTTGCGGCCAACGGATTTTCTTACCACTATGGCTTTCGCCACCTGCAATGCAGTTTGTGGTCTGGGCGATGCCTTCTCCGTGCATTATAAATAATGTTTAGGAGGGAGCCGTCTCGTCTCTACACTTTGCTAAGCGCACTTTCACCACGTTAGCCTTAGCTCGGCGTTGGCATCGGCATAACCCGTTAAGCTTTCACCGACTTTGACTCCATTCACGCCGGAGATTTCGCTCCGAGTGCTCAAAACATTTAAGTCCGTCGTGTATACCAATTTCACCACCCCGGCACGTTGCAAAAGATAACACGGCCTCCGCGCGCTTTCCAACTCGCGTGAGCTTTCCATCCTTCTTCACAGCGCGCCCGCGCTAGTGTTAAGATAGCTTTACTTTAATGCGCGCCGATTATTAGCAGCCTAATTCCAGAGCATTTTATGACTGAAGAGCAGGAAGTATTTCATCAGCATATACAGCGTGCGGGACTCAAACGCACTGCACAGCGCGATCTGATTCTCGACGTTTTTCTGCGCACTGAAAAACATATGTCGAGCGAAGACTTATATCGTCTTGTGCAGAGCGAAGACCCCAGTATCGGGCAGACCACCGTGTATCGCACGCTCAAGCTTTTGACCGATGCGGGACTCGCCCGCGAAGTGCGTTTGGGCGACGGGCGCACGCGCTACGAGCATAGTTATAAGCATCAGCACCACGATCATATGGTCTGTCTTTCGTGCGGCACAAACATAGAATTTTACTCCGCCGAACTAGAGGCCATTCATATCGCCGTCGCCGCCAAACACAAATTCGAGCCGACACAACACTCCCTGCGCATCGAAGGTTTCTGCGCCTCGTGCCGGATTCACGCGAGCTTGAATAAAAAGGTCGAACCGCTGCACGCGCCGTCGCCTGAAATCCGGCTTGTCACAAAGCACAGCCATAAGTAAATCGTCCTTCGCTTATGCGTGCGCGGGCTTTTTGCTTCGATTATTAACCTCTGAAATGTTTTAATGACGAACGAGGTCTGAATGAGCGTTGATATTAAATTTGAACCTGAAGGACGCAATGGCGTGATCGCCGAGGGCAGCTATTTGTGGGACGCGGCGAAACGTCTCGGCGTGCGTCTGCCTGCGGAATGCGAAGGGCGCGGCACTTGTGATACCTGTGCCGTCATCGTTATAGAAGGCGCGACGCTGCTTTCATCTTTAACGGAAGCCGAACGCGAACAGTTGAGTCCCGAACGGCTCGCGGGCGGCGAACGCCTTGCTTGCCAGACGAAAATCGAGCGCGGCGGCGAACTCGTTCTGCGCGCCGTGCCGGTCACCGAGCGGGAAGAGACAACCGAAGAAACCGTCAAAGAGTTTCGCCGAGAGTTTAAGGAGTTGCCGCTTGAAAAGAAGATCGCCACACTCGCCGAACTCGAAGCCGTCACGCTCTTTCAAACTCTCGGCGCGTTGACGAACTTGCCTTCGACTATCGGCGATAAGGTGCTGGACTTAATGGCCGGAGTGGGACGCAACATCAGCGCCCGCGAACGCGCCGCCCGCCGTCCCGCCGAACATCGGCAAACCAAAGACACTACAACGAGCACGAAGCCCTAGCATTAAAATTCACACTACTGCTTTCACCAACGTGCCGGAACGGAAACTTACATTGACATTCCTTAAACGCTTGCTCGCTCCTCTCTCTACTGGCCGCACGCGCGCCGCTTCTCTGGGGGCGATGCTGTTCGTCGCGCCGCTTGGCTTCATCGCTTGTCCCGGCAATTCCGCGCCACAAAACGCCAATGCCGCGCGAACGGAGACCGTCGCGGCTACGACGGCAAGCACGGCAAATGCTCCAGCGGAAACGGCGTCAGTTGCGAAAGGCAGCGCCTTCGATGGCGAACGCGCGATGGCGCACGCGCGCAAGCAGATCGCGCTAGTGCCGGGAGCCGCCGGAACGCCCGAACTCGCGCGCACGCGGGATTACATCGTCGGCGAATTGAAGTCTTACGGCCTTAATGTTTCCCTCGATGAATTTCGCGCCGTGACGCCCGTCGGCGAACGCCGTATGGCAAACATCATCGCCGAGATTCCCGGCGAGCAGAGCGATATCATCATGCTCTCAAGCCATTACGATACGAAATTCATCAAGCAGTTTCGCTTTGTCGGCGCAAACGATCCGGCGGCCTCCGTCGCCACGTTGCTCGAACTCGCGCGCGTGCTTGCCGCCAATAAACAGAAACCGAAATTCACTTATCGCATCGTCTTCTTTGACGGCGAAGAAGCCTTCTGTTTCGATTGGGAGCAATGCCATAACCCAGACAAAGACGGCAAACCGACTGCGCCCGACAATACCTACGGCAGCCGCCACTACGTCGCGCAGTTGATAGACAAAAACGAAGTGAAACGAATTCGCGTGATGATCCTGCTCGACATGATGGGCTACAAAAATCTGGAGCTTGGGCGCGATGACATGAGCACGCCCTGGCTGGTTGACATCGTGTGGCAAACGGCGCGCGAGATGAACTACGGCGCGCAGTTTGTTGACCGTCCGGAAGGTGTCGGCGGCGACGATCACGAGCCGTTCCTGCGCGCGGGCATTGATTCGCTCGACATCATTCAACTCAGCACCTATCCCTACTGGCACAAGCCTGAAGACACGCTCGACAAGATTTCCGCGCGTAGTATGAAGACAGTCGGCGATGTCTTGCTTGCGAGCCTTCCGCGCATCGAACAGCGTATCTCGAGCCGTAGTCGTTAGTACGCTGGCTTTACGTTTATCGAATGAGCGACGAAGCGCGTGCCGCTTTTGTGTAAGATTTGCGATAACCCGCGCACGCAATCAGCGTAAAGCTTCTTTTGAAGTAAGCGAGAATCAAGGCAAGCGAAAAGGAAAGTAGCAACGCAATGGATCAACACGCTGAAACGATTATGGTGCGCGGCAGCCAAGCGCCGCGCGGCGCTCAAGGCGAGCATCTTTTAGTAAACGGCGAGCGCATGGCACTGCGTTTATGGGTGCATGAAAAAGTCGGCACGAAATCGCCTGAACACTCGAACCCTTACGAGTATGTCGCGTATGTTGTGAGCGGGCGCTTGCGCATCACGATTGACAAGCATTCGTTTGAAGTCGGTGCAGGCGATAGCTACTGCGTTCCGGCGAACGCGACATACCAGTTAGAAATTCTGGAAGAAGCGAACGTCGTGGAAGCCACCTCGCCTTCGGATCGCAGCGCAACCACGCTACCGGAAAAATAATGGCGCAAGGCAGCAAACGCATCGCCGTCGTTGCGGGCGACGGCATCGGCCCGGAAGTCACGCGCGAAGCCGTCCGCGTCCTCGAACACGTGCGCCAGACTCACCACGTCGAGTTTGAATTACAGCATTTCGACTGGAGCGCGGATAAATATTTACGCGAAGGCGTGTCGCTGCCCGCAGGTGCGCTTGAAGAACTCTCCGTGAACTTCGACGCGATTTTCGCCGGTGCGTTCGGCGATCCGCGCGTTCCTACCAATCAGCACGCCGAAGATATTCTGCTCGGTATGCGGCGCGGGCTAGACCTCTACATCAATTTGCGTCCCGTGCGTCTGCTCGATGCGCGTTTGACGCCGCTGCGTGACCGTAACATCGAAGACATTGATTTCGTCGTCTTCCGCGAAAATACGGAGGGCGCGTATTGCGGCGCGGGCGGCATTCTGAAAAAGGGAACCGTTGACGAAATTGCGACGCAGGAGGAACTGAACACGCGACGCGGCGTTGAAAGAATCATCGTCGCGGCGTTCGAGTATGCGCGCGCGCGCGGGCGAAAGCGCGTAACGATGGCTGACAAATCTAACGTACAGCGTTTCGGTGGCGATTTGTGGCAGAGAGTTTTCAAGGAAGTCGCCGCGCGGTATGGGGAGATTGAAAGCAATCACCAGTACGTTGACGCGATGGCGATGTTCATGGTGCTCGATCCCAAGCAGTACGATGTGATCGTCACTAATAATTTGTTCGGCGACATTCTGACAGACTTGGGCGCAGGCTTACAGGGCGGTCTCGGGCTTGCGGCATCCGGCAATATTCATCCCGGGCGCGTTTCTTTGTTTGAGCCGGTGCATGGCAGCGCGCCGCCGCTTGCGGGCAAAGGCGTCGCCAATCCAATCGGCGCTATTCTCACTACCGCGATGATGCTAGAATATTTGGGTGAGCAGGAGGCCGGTGCGGGCATCGAACAGGCCGTGCGCTCCGCCGTCAGAGAGCGGGAAACGACACGCGATCTCGGCGGAACGCTCTCCACAGAAGAAGCGGGCGCGGCAATCCGCCGTAGAATTTAAGTTTGGCGGCTGAAAAATAAAGAGCGGTAAGGAATGAACGGTAAGAGTAGAGACGCGGCGCAGCGATGGCTTGCGATCATCGTGATAATCACGATGCTCATCACGATGAAAATTCCTATGTCCGTGCTCATCTTTTTCGCTATCGTCACCTATGTTATCTGGCGTGCCGTGCAGCGTTCGGATCACGATGAGACGACGCGCATCTTCAAATTTTACGTTGCCGCCAACGATATTTTACGCGACGAAGACAAACGCTGGTACGGCTATGAAATCGAGAAGGTGATAGAACGCGGCGAACGCGCTTTCAATTCGATGACTGATCCGCCGCCGCTCGTCTCCTACGCGCTCGGTGCGCTGTATCATCGCGCGGGCAATTATCGCGGAGCAAGCGAGCATCTTCTGGAAGTCGTCGAGAATGCTGATTTCGATGAGCGCCAACGCTTTGCGCCGTCGCCTGAATTGCGCCGCTATGTTCACCTGCTGCGCAAGCTGGAACGCGAACCCTCTGAAGCGCCGCAGACGATGGCTGCAGTGCGCAGCCTCGAACGCGCGCGCCGGAATCGCGCCGCCGCCTTGCTCGCCGAAAGCCGCGCGCGATTGAATCTTGCGCCGCCCACGCAAACTTCATCCCGTTTGTCGCCTTTCCCGGCGGAACAAAGCACACTATTCCCCGATTCTACGAAGACCGCCCCCCCCGCGCCGGACGCCTCTTCCGCGTGGCCGCAAAACACACCGCCGCCGCCCATCGCCGAAATTCTGCGCGATGTGCATGAAGAAAAGAAAACGGCCTGAAGCGCGTTTCTTCGCGGTTCTTCCTGCTGCATTTTGAACATTGCTGAACGAGCATCATCGTCTCGATATGGTCGCCGCGTGAGAATGTCATGCGCAGTCTTTTCTGTTATAACTACCCTTAAGTCTGAAA
Organism: Pyrinomonadaceae bacterium; assembly: GCA_046262295.1. GTDB lineage: Bacteria > Acidobacteriota > Blastocatellia > Pyrinomonadales > Pyrinomonadaceae > JBHENC01. The sequence continues at coordinate 175,090 of JBHENC010000003.1, forward strand.
TCTTACATTCTCGGCTTAATATTTAACGCGGCACGGGTTGGGAATTTGGCAACCGAAACAAACGTCATCGGCAATTATCGTATTGAGGAACGCATCGGGCGCGGCGGGATGGGCGTGGTTTATCGCGGGCATCACCTGCAACTGCCGCGCGAGGTCGCCATTAAATCCATTATCGCGCGTGACAACAGCGATCTGCGCCACTTGAAAGCGCGTTTTGAAAAAGAAGCCTACATTCAATCGCAGCTCGATCATCCGGGCATCGTCAAAATCTACGATTACGTTGTCGCCGAACAAACTTACTACATCGTCATGGAGTATGTTCGCGGGCGTTCGCTCGCGCAGCTTCTGGCGCGCGAAACGTGTCCTTTGCCGGTGTCGCGCGCGTTGGATTTGTTCGAGCAAATATTAACGGCCATCGCTTACACGCAAGAGTTCGTTTACGTTGACCAGCAAAATTTAGAGCATCGCGGACTCGTCCATCGTGATCTGAAGCCCGCCAACATTATCGTCACGCCCGACGACCGCACGAAGATTACCGACTTCGGCATCGTCAAACTCGTCGGCGCGGAAAACACGGACACCTTCGGCCCGGCCTACGGGTCACCGCAGTACGTTTCGCCCGAACAGGCCGAAGGCCGCGCCGTTGACGAACGCTCCGACATCTATTCGCTCGGCATTATTCTCTACGAGATGCTAACCTGTGCGTCGCCCTTCGACGGCGATACGAAGCCGCTTTCGCGCACTGACGTTTTGCGCGCACACGTCGAACAAGCGCCCCGCCCGCCTTCCGAACTCAATGCGGAAATCACGCCGGAACTTGAAGCCGTAATTCTTCGTGCGCTCGAAAAGAATCCAGACAAACGCTTTCGTTCCGGTCTGGAATTTCTACGCGCGGTAAGGCGCGCGCGCGGGCGAGATATGAAAGGCATCGCGGAAGAGATTGCCGCGCCGCCGTTTTCGCCGCGCCTTGATGCGAACTCCGATACGGATGATTTTAACGGGCGTTCCACCGGACGCGGCGAACGTGAAGGCTATGCCACGCAGCCCATCGGCACACCTGTCTGCGCGGCGTGCGGCACAACCGCGCAATTGAATGACCGGAACTGTCGCGCGTGCGGGCAATCTTTGAATGCTTCGCCCTCGACCGTAAAACTGACGCGCCGCGAAGCTCTGAGCTGGCAAAAGAATAGGGCGCGCGGGCTGTGGCTCTTTGCCGCGCTCTTTGGCGTTGCGCTGTTGAGCGCCGGACTCTTTTACGTACGCCGCCAACGCGCCGATGAAGAACGGAGACAAGCGGGAGCGCGGCAGAGCATCGCCGCCACGCAACCGACGCCCGCGCCCGCTTCGTCGCTCGTCGAGATTCATCCGTCGCGCGTCCGTGTTGATTCGAGCTATAACGGATACGGCATCGCGCCTTTGACCGATGGCGAAACGGATGTGCGTAAAATCGCCCGGCTGCGCTACAACAAAGGCAACTGGAGTTCCGACGAAACGCCCGCGCCGCACTGGATTGAGCTTGAGTTCGACAGGCCGACGCGCCTCGCCGCCGTCTATATTTACTGGGGGTTCGACCGCAATCGTTTCACGCCCTCGCGCCGCGTCGAGTTACAAATGCCGGATGACAAAAACGAGTGGCGCACTGTTTCGATGCTAGAGCCGGGTGATGATTATGATCGCACGGCCTTTACTTTCGCGCCGTTTGAAACCATGCGTGCGCGTGTCTTTCAACCGCCGCAGCAAGGGCCGTCGGGCAGACCCTTCGTGATGTGGATACGCGAGGTGAAGGCGTTCGCCGCAAGCGATTCATCGCCCGCGCCGTAAACAATCAAGCAGCCAGCTTCCTTTATGTTAACAGCAGAAATCATCGCCATCGGATCGGAGCTTTTGACGCCCGACCGCGCGGACACCAACAGTCTCTGGCTGACCGAAAAGCTCAACAGCATCGGCGTCGAAGTGAAACTGAAAGTTATCGTCGGCGACGATGACGCGCGGCTCGAAGAGGCGATCAAGGAATCGCTCAAGCGTTCGCGCATCGTGATTACCACAGGCGGGCTGGGGCCGACCGAAGACGACATCACGCGCAAGATTGCGGCGCGCTCGCTCTCGCGCAGGCTAATGCTCAACGAAAAAGTTCTGGAGAGCATACGCGAAAAGTTCAGGCGGATAGGACGCGCCATGCCGGAGATTAATTCGCGGCAGGCGATGGTAATCGAAGGCGCAGAGGTCTTGGATAATCCGCACGGCACAGCGCCCGGAATGTTTATCGAAACGGAAGGGCGTGGAATCATCGCGCTGCTGCCCGGCCCGCCGCGCGAGATGCAACCGATGTTCGAGACGTTCGTGTTGCCGAAGTTAATCGCCAAGGCGGGCGACGTGCGTGTGGTGCGCCGTGTGATGCGCGTCACGGGACTGGGCGAGTCGGCGGTTGATGAACGCATCGCGCCCGTTTATACGCAGTACAAAAATCCGCAGACGACAATTCTTTTCAATCGCAGCGAGATAGAGATTCATTTGATGGCGCAGGGCAAAACCGAACAGGAAGCGGAACTGCTTCTGGACGGTTTGGCGGGACAGATCGAAGAGCGTCTGGGCGATGCCGTTTTCGCTTTTCGCGGCGAAGAGATGGAGGAAGTCGTCGGCCTCAAACTCGCCGTCGGCGGTTTTACTCTGGCCGTCGCCGAAAGCTGCACGGGCGGCTTGATTAGCCAGCGCCTGACGAATGTTTCAGGCTCGTCCGTTTACTTTATGGAGGGCGTCGTGACGTATTCAAACGACGCGAAGATCAGGTCGCTCGGCGTTGACGCGGATTTGATTGCGGAACACGGAGCGGTCAGCGCGCCGGTCGCCGTAGCGATGGCCGACGGCGTGCGGCGTCGCGCGGATACGGATTTCGGAATCAGTGTGACGGGCATCGCAGGCCCCGGCGGAGGCACGCCGGAGAAGCCCGTCGGCCTCGTCTACATCGCGCTGGCCGACGACGCGCACACGGAACATCGCAAATTGATGTTGCCCGGAGACCGCCAACTGATTCGCTGGCGAGCTTCGCAGGCGGCGCTTGATCTGCTGCGCAGGCGTTTGTTGTAAGCGGTTGATTGCGGCTTGTGATAGCTTGCTTGTGCTTGTTATAGTCACAGTTTTCTCCTGTTCAAATTCTTCTCTGTCATGCGCAAGCTGAACTGATGCGGCACGCTTCTATTCTCATCGTCGCTTATTTGCTGGGTTCGATTCCGTTCGGCTATTTGATTGTACGTTTGACGCAGAAAGCGGATGTGCGCGAGACGGGTTCCGGCGGGACGGGAGCGACGAATGTCACAAGGCGCGCGGGCAAATTTGCGGGAGTGTTAACGCTCGTGCTCGATGCCTTGAAAGGCGCGGCGGCCGTCGGGCTTGCGCGCTGGCTGACAACGCCGGACTTATCCGCTGACTGGTGGATTGCGGCGGCGGCTTTTGCGGCAATCGCCGGGCACGTTTTCCCTGTGTGGCTTAATTTTCGCGGCGGAAAGGGCGTTGCAACGGGCTTGGGTATTTTTATTTGCCTTGCGCCGGTGGCGATGCTGGCGACGCTCCCGATCTTCGCGTGCGTGGTGTGGGCGACGCGGTATGTTTCGCTCGGCTCGATCATCGCCGTCATTGCACTGCCGGTTTGCATTTCGCTTCTGGGTGCTTACGCGAAGCCTTTGATAGATTTGAAACCGCTATTGACAGCGGTCATTGCGTGCGGCGCGCTTATTGTGTGGATGCATCGCGCGAATATTCAAAGGTTGTTGCGCGGAACGGAAAATAAGCTTCGTTGAAGTAGTGGAACGAATGTGAAGCGTTTGACCATCATCGGCGCGGGCAGTTGGGGGACGGCACTCGCAATTATTGCGGGGCACGCAGGCCATTATGTCAGGCTGTGGTCGCACAATGCGGATGTCACCGCCGAGATCAACGCACAGCATTTGAACAGTCGTTATCTGGCTTCATTGGCGATTCCGCCGAATGTCGCGGCGACGTGCGATATGCCGGAAGCTTTGCGCGAAACGGAGTTGGTTGTCCTCGCTTCGCCCTCGCACGTCACGCGCGAGCTATGCCAGCGGATGATGCCGTTCGTGCAGCCGCAAACGCTGTTCGTCAGTGCGACGAAAGGCATCGAGACGGAGACGGGGAAGCGCATCTCACAGGTGTTGCGTGAAACCTTCGGCGAACGCTTCGAGCCGCGATTCGTTTGTTTGTCGGGGCCGTCGTTTGCGCATGAAGTCGCCGCCGGACAGCCGACGGCTATCGTGGCCGCAAGTCTGAATGAAGAAGATAGCCGGTGCGTGCAGAGCGCGTTGAGCTTTCGGAATCTGCGTATTTACACGAACACGGATGTGATCGGAACGGAACTCGGTGGCTCCGTCAAAAACGTGATGGCTGTCGCCGCCGGAATCGTTGCCGGACTAGGGCTGGGAACGAACAGCATTGCGGCGCTCGTGACGCGGGGACTTGCCGAGATAGCACGCTTCGCACTCGCACAGGGCGCACGTCTTGAAACGATGACGGGGCTTGCCGGAATGGGCGATCTTGTTTTGACGTGTACGGGCAATTTATCGCGTAATCGCCGCGTCGGGTACGAGTTGGGACGCGGGCGCGCTCTGGCCGATATCTTAGGCGAAATGCACGAAGTCGCGGAAGGCGTGAAGACGACGCACGCGGTGAAAAAGCTGGCGGCGCAAACGAGCGTTGAAATGCCCATCACGAACGAGGTTTACGCGGTTCTATACGAAGGCAAAACAGCGCGCGAAGCGGCTCATGCTTTGATGGCGCGACCCCTACGCGAAGAATTTTACGGCTAAGATATGAGTGCGAGCGAAGAAGCCATCAAACGCAGCTCAACGGGCGCAGAGCTTTCCATTGCGGAGCTGGCGGCGCTTTTGTCCGAACAGGATGAAGCGGCGTGCCGCGAGATGTACGCGGCGGCAAACGAGTTGAAAGAGTTTCTGTGGGGCGGGCGCGTCACGTATGTCGTCAACTTGAATTTGAACTTCACGAACGTCTGCGTGCAGCACTGCGGCTTCTGCAATTTCCGCCGCGACGAGCCGTTTGCGCGCATCATTGACCGCCTGCGCGATGCCGGATTGGGTTCGATGCCGGGCACTGCCGCCGAGATACTGGTTGACGAGGTGCTGCGTCGCTTGTGCAGCGAGAAGGTGATGAGCGACGAATGGTGCGAGATTGTTGAGACGGCGCATCGTGCGGGCGTGCGCACGAGGCTTTACGATTTTGTAATAACAAAAGCGTATGTGAGCAATGAGAACATCGCGCTGGCCTGTTAGTCTTGGACTCGAAGAAAAATAGAAACGGAACGCTGAGTAATGGCAGAGACAAAGGAAGAAAAAAATCTGGTGTCGAATCGCGCGGCGTTTCACGAGTATCATATCTCCGATAAGTACGAAGCGGGAATCGCGTTGACGGGAACCGAAGTCAAAAGCGTGTGTGACGGGCGCGTGCAATTGAAGGAATCTTATGTGACGGTGCGCGACGGCGAAGCGTGGTTGCTCAATGCTCATATCTCGCCTTACTCACACGGCAACAGAGAAAATCACGAGCCGCTTCGTTCGCGCAAACTGCTGCTTCATCGCCGCGAGATAGATCGCCTCGAGCAGGAATCCACGATCAAAGGCATGACGCTGGTTGTCACGCGAATTTATATGAAAAACCGGCGCATTAAGCTGGAAGTCGGCGTCGCGCGCGGCAAACAATTGTATGACAAACGGGAAACGGAAATGCGGCGCACGGTTGACCGCGAGACGCGCGCTCAACTAAAGGAACGCAACAAGTATTAATCTTGACGAAAGATAAAAGAGGATAACAACGATGCGAGTTACAGGAAGCGCGAAGCGTTACACAGAGGAGGACGCGGAGGCATTGGCCGTCGCCGTTTTCAAGGACGAAAAAGCCGACGAAGGTTTTTTGAAGGAACTCGACGAAGCGGCGAACGGCGTGATTAGTTCGGTGATTGAAACCGGCGAGCTGAAGGGCAAAGAAGGCGAAACGGTCTACGTGCATTTGGCGGGCGGCGGTAAAGGCGGCCTGAAAGCAAAACGCCTGCTCTTAATCGGCGTCGGCGAACGCTCGGATTACAAGCCCGCGCAAATCTCCCAAGTCGCGGGCGCTGCCTTGCGTTTCCTTCGCGGCAAAAACATCAAATCAATCGCGTTTGTTCCGCGCGTCGAAGCGGATGCGGAAATAATCATAGCGGCGGCCATCGAGGGCGCGCTGATGGGCGTCTTCGAGCCTGATAAATATCGCACGACGGAAAAGGAAGAACGCACCGTTGATAGCTTCGTCGTCATCCTTGAAGGCGCGGACAAAAGCGCACTTGATAAAGGCGCGGAGCGCGGGCGCATTACCGGCGAAGCGGTCAATCTGGCACGCGACCTTGCCAACGAACCCGGCGCATACATGACGCCGACGCATATGGCCGCGCGCGCCGAAGAGATTGCCAGAGAGTTCAATCTAGAGGTTGATGTGCTCGACGAAGCGCGCATGGAAACGGAAGGCATGGGCGCGCTTCTGAGCGTGTCACACGGCTCCGAACAACCCGCGAAGTTGATCGTTTTAAAGTACACGCCGCCGCAAAACGCTGGAACAGCGAATGGGAAAGAGTTGCTTGCCTTCATCGGCAAAGGCGTGACGTTCGATTCCGGTGGCATCTCGCTCAAGCCGGGCGATAAGATGGAGCAGATGAAATACGATATGACGGGTGGCGCGACGGTGCTCGGCGCGATGTTCGCTATTGCGCAACTCAAGCCTTCGATTCCCGTGCTCGGCGTTGTTCCTTCGGTGGAAAATATGCCTTCGGGCACGGCCACCAAACCGGGCGATGTGGTGCGCGCGATGTCCGGAAAAACAATCGAGGTCATTAACACGGACGCCGAAGGCAGACTCATTCTCGCCGACGCCATCAGCTACGCGAAGAAGCTTGGCGCGACGCGCATCGTGGATATGGCGACGCTGACGGGCGCGGTCTCCATCGCGCTCGGCGATGTTAATGCGGCGATTCTCGGCACGGATCAAAAATTGATAGACGAAGTTATCGAAGCGGGCAGGGAAGCGGGCGAGAAGTTCTGGCAGTTGCCGCTCGATAAAGAGTATACGAAGCAGATCAAATCAGACATCGCCGACATCAAAAACATCGGCGGGCGTAAGGCCGGAACAATCACCGCCGCCGCTTTCTTGAAAGAGTTTGCCGACGGCATCGCGTGGGCGCATCTGGACATTGCAGGCACGGCATGGAGTGATGAAACCAAACCTTTTCGCTCCAAAGGGCCGACGGGCATCGCCGTCCGCACACTGCTCAAAATAGTAGAACGTGCCGCCGCGAAATCCGTGCAGAACAAAAGCGAATAAATCGCAAGCGACACGCGACGAATGATCCTTAGTTTGTACGCGCTGTGATGTTTGCTGCTTCCGATAACCTTTTACAGAAAGCCTCCGGCACCGATATTCGCTGGGGGCTTTTACTTTTGGCGATAACCTATCACCTACAAATGGCCTTACAATACATTTGTCAGTGTGTTTGCTATACGGATTTCAATATTCAGGCGGACTTGACCGATGCAGGGCACTATCTTCTTTAGCGCAACGCTTAACTCGGCAGCGTTTTTTCTGCTACTCGCGACTGCGTTGTTGCTCGTTCTGATATCGGTATGGCGCTGGATGGCGCGCCGGAAAATTTATCTCAAGCAGGAATGGAAGACTTTTGCGGCGCGTCCGGGCATCATCTTTTTAGGTCGTCGCTTCGCCCCACAAATCGAGTTCATGCGAGCACGCCTCGCGCCGGGAACTTATCTGGGACTTCACCTGACTCTCGGCGCGCTGATACTTACCGGCGCGGCGTGGCTCTTTGGACTTATCGCTGAAGATGTGGCGACAGGCGATCCTGTGACGCTCGTTGATCGAAATGTCAGCGCATGGCTTCATGCCCGCGCCACGCCGCAACTCACTGCCGCAATGCTGGTCATTACCTACCTGCACTCTCTGATTGGCGTGAGCCTCATCGCGTCTTTCGTGGCATTCTATATGTGGCATCGCCGCCGCTTGTTCTGGCTGCTGGCGCTTGCCTTAGCCGTGCCGGGTGGTATGCTGCTCAATGTTCTTTTGAAGCACGCTTTCCATCGTGTGCGCCCGAGTTTCGATAATCCGATTCTGACACTTAACACTTACAGTTTTCCGAGCGGCCACACAATGGCGGCCACCGTGCTCTACGGCGTGCTGGCGGCGTTCGCTGCATCGAAACTCAACTCATGGCGGTGGCGTGTGATGGCGATATTAGTTGCCGGATTGATGATTCTGCTGGTCGGCTTCAGCCGCATTTATTTGGGAGCGCATTACCTGAGCGATGTGCTCGGAGCGATGGCGGAAGGTCTGGCGTGGCTGGCGCTCTGCTTAACTACTGTTGATACATTGCGGCGACATCGTGCCGTGAATCGCGTTGCGCCTTGAATGTGGGGAACTAATGCCTTCCAGTATTGCTGTTATTCTCAACGCCACTGCCGGTGCGGATGATAAAAAAGATGTGGCAGAGAAGCTTGCCGAACATTTTCAGGCGGGCGGACTCGACGCGCGCGTGACGCTCGCGCGAAGCGGCACGGAGATTACCGAAGCGGCACGCCAAGCCGTAAACGAAAAAGCGAAAATCATTGTCGCCGGAGGCGGCGACGGCACGATCAACGGTGTCGCTTCTGTGGTCGTCGGGACTGATATCACGCTCGGCGTACTGCCGCTCGGAACTCTTAATCACTTTGCCAAAGATTTAGGAATTCCGCTTGAAGTTGAAGATGCCGTGCGCAATATTATTGCCGGACACGTCGTCGAGGTTGATGTCGGCGAGGTTAATGATCGTATCTTTATCAACAATTCGAGTCTGGGACTTTACCCGCAGATTGTCCGGCATCGAGAGGAGCAGCAGGAGCGATTGGGGCGCGGCAAATGGCCTGCCTTCGTCTGGGCGGCGCTCACCGTGCTGCGCCGCTATCCTTTTCTAAGCGTTCGTTTGAACGCTGACGGCGAAGATTTCGCGCGCCGCACACCGTTTGTCTTCATCGGCAATAACGAATATCAGATGGAGAGTTTCAACATAGGTGCGCGTGAATGCCTTAACGCAGGCCATCTGAGTCTGTATGTGGCGCATCGCACGGGACGGCTCGGACTGCTGCGGCTCGCCTTCAGCGCCTTCTTCGGGCGACTACGGCAGGCGAAAGATTTCGATGCCGTGTGCGCGAAAGAAATCTGGATCGAGACGCGGCACAGACGCTTGCGTGTGGCAACGGACGGCGAGGTTACTGTGATGGACACGCCGCTTCATTACCTTGTAAAGGCCGGTGCATTGCGCGTCATCGTGCCTGAAAAGGCCGAATCAAACGGCACGTGAGAAAGTTGAAATTATGCGCACGCTCGTGCATCTCTCCGATATTCATTTCGGGCGCGTTGATTACGCGCTCGTCGAACCCTTGATCCGGCTTGTGACGCAACTCAAGCCGGATGTCGTTGTCGTTTCGGGAGATTTGACGCAACGCGCGCGCACCGAACAATTCAAAGAAGCGCGCCGCTTTCTGGACGCCTTGCCGCAGCCGCAAATCGTTGTGCCCGGAAATCACGACGTGCCGTTGCATAACGTCTTCACGCGCTTTCTACAACCGCTCGACAAATACCGGCGCTATATCACAAACGATCTCGAACCGTTTTACGCAGACGACGAGATTGCCATCGCGGGCATCAACACTGCGCGCTCGCTGACCATCAAAGGCGGACGCATCAATGAACATCAAGTGGCGACGATGCGCGCACGCCTCTGTTCGTTAAACGATGAGATTACAAAAATTATTGTGACTCACCACCCGTTCGATTTACCCGACGGCTACGATGATAGGGAACTTCTCGGACGGGCGCGGATGGCGATGGAGATGCTCGCAAGTTGCGGGGCGGATGTTCTACTCGCGGGACACCTGCACGTCAGCCATACGGGGCAGACCGCTGCGCGTTACAAAATCAGCGGACACTCTGCGCTCGTCGTGCAGGCGGGCACGGCGACTTCAACGCGCGGCAGAGGCGAATCGAACTCCTTTAACGTCTTGCGCATAAAGCATCCGCGCATCGGCATAGAGAATTTTGTGTGGCAGCCGGAGCAAAAAAGTTTTATTATTTCTTCCACCAAAAACTTTCGGCACTCTTCCGAAGGTTGGTCAACAATGCCTTCAGATTAAGGATGTCGCCGGATGATTGCCTGAAACGGCATCTGGCATTTACAATCACAGTCTCTTTCTGTCAGGGAGTGAACAGATCGAGCACATCTTAGCCGTTCCGAATACGTCGCGGGCGATGATTAAGGTAAGACTTACACATAGAAATTGAATTACTTCCCGATATCAGGGAAATTCGATTCTCTTCAAACGGACTCGCACGTATAATCTTGAGTTAATTGCCGGATTAGTCCACATCAAAAAATCTTACAGCTTAGAAAGGTACATTAAAGAGATGCCTGAGTTACGGGGTATACAAGCAACGCCTGAAGTCAAAGAAGAATGGGAATACGCCTATTCGCTTTACAGGGAAGCGCCGGGTGATCGGTATGATAAGAAAAACGACCGCACCGAACGAATCAACTACGTGGCGCGCATGATGAATTTAACACGCAAGCAGGCCAAACGGCGTGTTAGAAATTATGAAGCGTGGCAGCGCAACATCAGTAAAGGAATCGTTGAAGCATAAACCACTCTGGTGTGGGCAAGGCAGGCGGCTGAATCATATTTATTAGCTGCGCGAACGGTCTCTATTTTTAGTAGCTGCGGCGATAAGTCGAAGCCGATGACGTTGCTATGCGCTTAACCTGATTTTTTCAGCTAAATCCGACAAGTGTTGATGATTGTAGACAGCTGTCTATAAAAGTAGACACTGTACGAAATCTCCGAAGCTGATTTCATTAGCGATTTTTACGTTTTTACGGTTTCGGTGCGCTGGCATGATCGTTGCTACGTAGTGTACCCAGAGGTAAGGGGGACGGTCGCCACTAAAATGTCCTCGCCCCACCCGGAAGGCCGCCCGGGGTTACAAGCATCGCCCCTTTACTCTATTTTTCCTTTGTCCTCGTTTCTGGCATTCTCGACTTCCTCACACATTTTTGTCTGCCCGCCAATCATCGCAAAGCAGAAGACCAAATCGCGCGAAGAATGCTATAATGCCCGCATCACGGGCGACCCTTCCTGCCCAATTACGCAGAGATTAATCGGGGCGTCCCATCGCAAGCTTTTAGGACTAGAGAAAAAGCGCGGTGGTTGATTATTACAGAATACTAGGCATCAAGCGCACTGCTTCGGCAGGCGAAATCAAGTCTGCTTACAGGCGTTTGGCGCGCGCGCAACACCCGGACGTTAATCAGGGTTCGGCGCGCGCGGCACAGGATTTCGCGCTGCTCGCGCTCGCTTACCGAACTTTAAGCGACCCGCAGGAGCGCGCGCGTTACGATGCTAAATGGAACAGAGTGCAGAAGGGCTTTTCCGTTCTGCACTCGAATAATATTCATGCCCGCCGGATGCGCATGGTCACGGTGCAGGCACGGCTCGATAAAGCGGTTGATCGCTGGCTTGAAGTCGAACGCCGCGAAAATTTCGCGCTGCAACAGGCCGTCTTCACAACCGTCACGCTCTTTCTCTCGACGTTCATCGTGGCGATGCTGAAGCCGCGCTTCTGGCAAAGCTTTCATGGTTTTTTCGGGCGCGCCGTGCTGGTGACGCTCTTCGTGATCGGCCTTTGCCATCTGGCGTCGCGTTTGCGCGATTGCTTCACGCGCTATACCTATCGCCCGAACTACCTGCAAGATTCGATTATTAGCGGCGAAGAGAAATCCGAGAAGCCGTTCACACGTTTGACCGCTTCGGCCTTTCTTGTCGTCGGCTATGCGACAAGCCTCGCGCTCGGATTGCTGGCCGGGGCGCAAATGCACTACGTAGTGAGCGACATGGCTTTCTTCTTCGATCAACACGTGCGCCCGGACTTGCTCTTTTATCCGCCCATCGCCGTGCTGATAGTCAACACGATGCACAGCGTCGCTTCAAAAATAGACTCATGACAAAGATAGACTCGTGACAGATACTGCTTCGCCCGTCGTGCGCGTGGGCGTTATCTCCGACACGCACGGCAAACTCGATCCGCGTGCTTTCGATCTCTTTGCGGACGTCAATCATATTATTCACGCCGGAGATATCGGCGATGAAGATTTGATCTGGCAACTCGAAGACCTCGCGCCCGTCATCGCCGTGCGCGGCAATGTTGACGCTCCGACAATGTGCTTTCCAAACGAGCGCATGGCGGTGATCGGCGGGCGCACCTTTTATGTGCGCCATCAGTTTGCAACGGTCGAGAAACTGAGCGAGGCGCAGAAGCGCATTATCGAGCAGCGCATCCCGGAGGTCGTCGTCTTCGGCCACACGCACAAGTTCTACGTCGGTTACTGGCGCGGCACACTGCTCTTTAATCCGGGCGGAGCCGGGGCAAAACGCTTCAATCTGCCCAGATCAATCGGCTTGCTCGACATTCACGAAGATCACATCTCGTCGCGCATCATAGATTTGGAGACGGGCGCGCTTTTGCAATAAAGGCACATCGCCGTTTGTATAAGCCGAACTCTTTTCGTTGAACGGAAAGCGGCCTCAACTTATCGCATAATAGGATTCATTCGTTGCGCGTTGAATCGGTTGAGTGTATATTGTCTGCCATCTTCCCCAACTGAAAGAGCAATGGAAAACAGGTTGCACGGCACGGTCGGCAATTTGAATCAAGCACTTTTGGAGAATCAATTACTTCAGGTGGTAACTATCGAAACGCGCGCCCTCGCATCAAAATTCATTCGCCGACGGCCATTGAATCGTCGCCGCGCCGGACTCTTCGAGAGTTAATCCGCGCGCTTTTGGCCGTCGCTCTTTGCTGGCAAAAGGGAGCAAGAAGATGGCTAAGCGAATCACCGAACGACAACATCTCGCCCTCAAGCTGGACTCCTTGAATGATCGGGAAGTCTCAGAAGTTTTAGATTACATTTCAATCATGGAAACAATGCGCCGCGCCCGTATCGCGCCCGGAATCTGGGAAGACGATTTGATCGCGTCGCTGGCAGACGCGCCGGAGAACAAGCGCGCGCGCCAAGCCTTCGAGTGGGACGCCGTCCGTCGCCGCGCCGAACGCCGCGCCGCCGTCATTTCTTAACGCATGACAACGCCTTTGCGCCGAGTCCGCTCGATAACTTCCGAAAAAAGATGGCGTGAGTTTACCGCCGCGCCATCTAGAGCCCTGCCGTACCTGAAAACTGTTGCCACTTTATACTTCGTCGCCAGCCTTTTTCCTGCGATGATAGCGAACGCCCGCCCGCTTCAACAAAAAAGCTTTCAAACGATTGTCGCCCGGAGAACGGTATCGGTTGCCGTTTTAATGCCGACGCCGCAAGCGGGCGAAATTGAACGACAGCGCTCTAGACTCGCTTCTGCTGAAGTGGAAGATCGCCGCGATGCGGTTCAACGGCTCGGCGCACTCAAACGTGCTGATGCTTCGCGCGTCGCGCTCACAGCCCTGCGTGATTCTTCTGCGATTGTGCGTGCAACTGCGAGTGACGCCGTGCTATCGCTGCCGCCCGAAGAAGCCGCCGCCGCACTGCTTCCTTTGCTTCAAGATCGAGACGAATTTGTGCGCCGCCAAACCGCCTACGCTCTTGGCGAAACGCGCTCCCGCACAACTGTTCTTGCGCTTGCCGGAGTGCTCGCGGCGGATAAAAGCGCGGGCGTGCGCGGTGCAGCGGCGGTCGCGCTCGGAGATATCGGCGACGAAGCGGCGGCCACGCCGCTTATTCAAACTTTAACTCGGCGCGTTCGCGCAGACGGCATCTTTAACCGCATCCGGCGACGCACGACACCCGAAAATGAGTTTGTGCGGCGGGCGGCAGCACACTCGCTCGGGCAAATAAAAAGCCGTGCGGCTGTGCCCGCCTTGATCGCCGCTTTGCTTGACACGAAGACGACATCTGACGATGTGCGACGCGAAGCCGCGCTCTCGCTTGGCGTGATCGGTGATCCCGCAGCCATTGCTCCGCTGCAAAGCGCGCTGGCCGCGCCCGATCCGTATCTTTCACGCATCGCGTTTGAATCTCTGCAAAAATTAAATCCGGCGGCGGCGATGCAGCCTGCCGCGCCATTGAAAAGCTCAAAAACGAAACGCTAACCGCCCGCCATTTTCGGAGAAAAACGCCGGATTGAAATAAATCAATCCGGCGTTTTTAATTAAAGAAACAACGCGAGCTAACCGTTCTTAACCTTCCGTCTTTTCGCCGCGCCCGTGTCCCTTGCGTGCGGCTTTTGCTTGCGGTAAAGGTAAGGCTGCGCCGTCCGATTTCGTGTCCGCTTCATTCTCCGGCTCTTCCGCCATGTCCGGCATATCGTGAATCAACGCGCCGCCGGAGCGTTTGGAAAAGATTAGTTTGCCATTCTCTTCGTTCAGATCAACATTGACGAGGTCGCCCAATCCCACCTGTTCCGTCGCCACCAGATTCGACAAAGGATAAACGAGAAAGCGTTCGATGGCGCGTTTCAGATGACGCGCGCCATATTTGAAATCAATGCCTTCTTTCAGTAAAAGCTCTTTAGCCGCATCGGAACATTGAAAGACAAATTTCGTGCCCGCCGAGTGCATTACGCGCTCCTGCACAGCTTGCAATTCAAGCTCCAGAATCTGCCGCAGATGATGCTCCTTAAGCGAGCGGAAGACCACGACCTTATCAATGCGGTTCATGAACTCCGGCGAAAATTTGCGCCGTGCCGATTCAACCGCTGTGCGATAAATCTTCTGGTCAACATCTGTATCGTTCGGATTCTTCGCGCCCTTGTGGGGGCTGAAACCGATGCCGCCCGAAATTAGTTCGGACATTTCGCGCGCGCCCAGATTAGACGTCATCACGACAATCGTGCGCGAAAAATCAACGCGCCGGTTATCGCCTAATGTCAGCGTCGCTTTGTCCAGAATGCCGAGTAGCAATTGCCATAAACTATCCGAAGCCTTCTCAATCTCGTCGAAGAGCACAAGAGAAATCTTCGTCTCCTCCGTGTGCATACGGTCGAGATTCTCCTGTGTGAGCATCGGCGAAGTTTCGCGGTGTCCCAGATATCCGGGAGGCGAACCGATCAGCTTGGCGATTTCGTGCGAGTGCTGAAACTCCGCGCAATCAATTTTAATGATGGCGTGCGGATCGCCGAAAAGCACTTCGGCGGCGGCCTCGAGCACGCGCGTTTTGCCAGAGCCTGTCGGTCCCAGAAAAAGCATCGTTCCGACGGGGCGCGAGGGCGCGTTCATTCCGGCCAGAAAAATCTGGTAAAGGCCACTCATGCGGCGCACGGCGCGCTCCTGCCCGACGATGCGATTGGAAAGTTTCTCTTCAAACTCCTGTGCGCGCGGACTCTTTTGATCCGGGTCAAGGAAGACGGTCTCTGTGATAATCTCTTTTTGTTTTTCCATTTCGGCAATCATGCTGCGTCCTCCTTGCGTAAAGGCTGCTCGTAGATGGCGCGCGCGCTGGAAAAACCGTTGGGGCGTGACGACCGCGAGTGGTCGCGCCCGGCTCTTCCGGCCGTACCAAACAAATGCCTATGCAAGGAACGAACCGCTGTGGATTAAGATGCGCAACGGCCAACGTGCGTTTGCCCCGTTTCGGCGGCGCGTTGCGCTCAAGATTTCAGACGGACACTATATATACGACAATAAGCCGTTTGTCACCACAAAATGTACGCAAGACACTTTATTTCGGTTTGCCCGCAAAGCCGCGCGCCCTTTCGGTAATGACAAATCACGGCAGGAAAGGATTGACAATTTACGACTGTATCCGAGATTTTGAACACAAAGGCAAAAGCGGGATACACCTAAAAGTTGATTCATGTCACCAAAAGGTCATTAGGGATAGTGGCTCTCTGCTGACGCGAACACCTTGCTACGAGACGCACTGATGAAATACGACAAGGCCGCGCTGAATTGGCGCGGCCTTGTCGTAACGAGCGTATGCTGCGCCGCGATTGAAACAGCTTAGTCGTAGTATTCGAGGCCGAGATGTGTAATTAAATCTTCGCCGCGAAGATGGCGCAAGGTGTTTTTGAGTTTCATTAATTGAATGAACACATCATGCTCCGGGTAGAGGCCGGGCGCGGTCTGCGGCGATTTGAAATAGAAAGAGAGCCATTCCTGCACGCCGCGCATTCCGGCACGCTGCGCGAGGTCTAGAAAGAGCGCCAGATCAAGCACGATGGGCGCGGCGAGAATCGAATCGCGGCACAGAAAATCAACCTTAATCTGCATCGGATAGCCGAGCCAGCCAAAGATGTCTATGCTGTCCCAACCTTCTTTATTGTCGCCGCGCGGCGGATAGTAGTTGATGCGGACGACGTGCGAGAAATCTTTGTAAAGCTGCGGGTAAACTTCCGGTTGAAGAATATATTCCAGCACGGAGAGTTTCGATTCCTCTTTGGTCTTGAAAGATTCCGGATCATCCAGCACTTCGCCGTCGCGGTTGCCAAGGATGTTGGTCGAGTACCAGCCGTGAAGCCCTAGCATACGCGCTTTCAATCCGGGCGCGATGATTGTCTTCATCAGCGTTTGGCCGGTTTTGAAATCCTTGCCGCAGATCGGAAGATTGTTGTCTTCAGCGAGATCGTGCAGCGCGGGAACGTCAACCGATAAGTTCGGCGCGCCGTTGGCGAAGGGCACGCCGGATTTCAGCGCAGCATAAGCATAAATCATCGAGGGCGCGATTGATTTATGATTATCGCGCATCGCCTGCTCGAAGGATTTAAGGGTTTTATGAACGGCGTGCGGCTTGAGGAAAATCTCCGTCGAAGCCGCCCAGATCATCACCAGCCGCGAGCATTTGTTCTTGCGTTTGAATTCGGCAATCTCGGCAATGAGTTGTTCGGCCAACTCAAACTTGTTCGCGCCTTCTTTAACATTAGTCCCGCTCAGACGCTTGACGTAATGCTGATCAAAGACAGCGCTCATCGGTTTAATTCTTTGCAGCGGCGTCTTCACCTGCGCCAAAAGTTCCTTCTCAATCACGCCTGCGTGCAAGGCCGCTTCGTAGGCCGAATCAGGGAAAATATCCCACGCGCCGAAGACCAAATCCTTTATGCCCGCGAGCGGCACGAAATCCTTGATAAGCGGCACGCGGTTGTCCGTGCGCTTGCCAAGCCGGACAGTGCCCATCTGCGTGAGGCTTCCGATGGGTTCGGAAATGCCCGCTTTGATTGCTTCGACGCCCGCGATAAATGTTGTGCTGACTGCGCCGAGTCCGACGAGCAATACGCCCAAACGTCCTTTGGCCGGAGCAATCTCTTTACCTTTTTCAATAGCCATCTTAATCGTCTCCTGAGAAATAATGGCTTAATCATACGTCGTAGGCGCTTTCACGTGTGCGCAAATCTTGCTCTATATCGTCGCTAAATTGCGCAATCTAAAAAACGGTTGATGCCGCACAATGTTCTTCCGTGAAAATTCCAGCGGCACGGATATTTAACACCCTCTATCAAACGCTTGACCGCGCATCATTGCCGAACATCTTGAACTAAATGCGTTTTAGCGATATACACGCGCAATATGAAACAGGTTAAGGAGAAAAGCTAATGATTACACAGGTGAAGAATGTCGGCGTGTTCGTCAAAGACCAGGAAAGGGCACTTGACTTCTATACCAACAAACTTGGTTTTGAAGTGCTCGTGAACGATGATTGGGGCGGCGGTAAACGCTGGATTGAAGTCGCGCCGAAGGGTGCGGAAACGCGATTGTCGCTTTTCACGCCGGAAGGTATGGAAGACCAGATAGGCTCATTCTCGCGCATTGTTTTCAGGTGTAATGATGTACGCGCGACATACGAAGAGTTGAAAAGCAGAGGCGTCAATTTCACACAGGAACTTTCGGAAGAGTCCTGGAGCGCATGGGCACAGTTTGTTGACCCTGACGGCAATTCGTTCGTTATTGCCTCTGAGAAAGATTAAGCAAACGGCTCATACTTTGACATAGCGCGAAGTTCCGTTGTCAAGTTTTGACGAGGGCGTTACGGAAGGCGCGCGGTGTGAGTCCGGTGGCCTCGCGGAAAGCTCTGGTGAAATGGCTCGGGCTTGAGTAGCCGACGCGCGCGCCGATCTGTGTGACGGAGAAATCAGTTTCAGCCAACAGGACTTGCGCTTGCGCGGCGCGCAGTGCGGCGAGGTAAGCGTGAGGCGATGTGCCCATCAATTTTTTGAAGAGGCGCGCAAAGTGAAAGGTAGAGAGATGTGCGGCGGCGGCAATCTCTTCGAGCGGCAAATCTTCTGCGAGATGCGCGTGCATCAATTCGACGGCGCGGCGTATGCGCCTGTCCACTAAACCGACGCGCGATAGTTCGAGCGTATCCGCTCGCCGCAAATTGCAATGGTGGCGCAGCAGATGCACCGCAATCTGTTCGATGAAAGCCGTAACGATTATTTCCTGTCCGGCCTGTTCGGTCTTTAGCTCACGGGCTAAGTCCAGTGCGATGCGCGACAGGTAATCTTCATCCGCAAGAATCGGCGTGCGAAAAGCGACTTGCGCGCCCGTGCCTGCCAGCCGCGCGCGGATCGCGTAATCGAGCACGAAAGTAGGAGCAAGCGTGAGCGTTAGCAGTTTCACGACGTGCCCGTTTGCGCGTGCCATAATATTCGGTTCGAGCAGCAACACTCCTTGTGCAGTGAGTTCGCCGGAGTGGTCGCCAAGTTCGTAAAACAGTTTGCCGCCGAGCAGAAAGAGTACGCCGTAGTCGTTGCGCGCCTCGCTCGTCCATTTAAGTCGCGCCGCTTCGCGGTAGTGAATGGCGTACTGCGGGCGAATGAAAATCCTATCCATGTTCAGCTTACGGCGACGGCATTTACAACGTGGAATTCATGGTGCTGCTCCGGCGCAAACGCTCGCGTGCTTCCACTAAACAGGCCGGGTCGTTGGTGATTAAAGCGTGGACGCCGCAACGCGTGGCACGCTCCACCCATTCGGGCGCGTCTATTGTCCAGACAACGGTACGCAGATTGTGGCGCGCTGCATCCCGCGTCGCACGATGCACCGGAAAGCTGCGATGAATCGCCAGCTCATCCGCACCACACGCAACGGCCTGCGCAATGATGCGGCGTACAGAAGGCACGGGAGGCTTGAGCGTGCGCTCGAAAAGCGCAGCGGTGCGAATGGATGGATCGAGTCGTTTTATTTCTTTGATGGAAGCGAGTTGAAAACTTTCGACGACGACGCGGTGTGCGAGCGCAAAGTCCGAAACGAGTTGCACGACCTGACGAGCTAATGCAGCGTAGTTCTCGTGCGCTTCGCATTTCATCTCGACGTAGCACAGGCAAGCGCTACCGCGAGTTAATTCGAAGACTTCAGTTAAGGTTGGAATCGTCGCGCGCGAAAATTCCGGGCGTGCCTTCGCCGGATTCCGTAAATTGAACCACGTTCCGACATCAATCCGCTTTAGTTCAGCAGATGAAAGCGTTGCTACGTCACCCTCTCGTAAGCCTGTGCGTTGAAGCGTCGCATCGTGAATCACAACGGCGACATTATCGCGCGCGCGGCGCACGTCAAACTCGATGCCATCAGCTTTATCCGAGAGCGCGCGTGATAACGCGACGAGCGTGTTTTCGGGGGCGATGGCAGATGCCCCGCGATGCCCGATGATGAGCGGCCACTTGCTCATGTTGATCTATAAACGCGGTAATCCATCTCTGCGAAGATGTTATCGCGCGCTTCCGCATCTGCGAGACGCGCTTCGTCAATCGAGCCGCGTTCGATGTCGTCCGCAAGAAGATTGAAACGGCGTATGTGTGAACGAAAGCGGCGCGAAGCATATTCAACCGTCGTGCCTTGAAAGATTTGAAACGCCCAGTCGCTCGACTCTGCGAGCAGCAGTTCGCGCGCCGCTTGATTGAGCGCACGCCGCATTAACTCGTTCGGTTCAAAATGGGCGTCGGCCAGTTGCGTCATGCGCGTCTCGGCGGCGTGCTGGTGCGGATACATCCATGCGTTCGCTTCGTTGAGCCAGACTTTGTAGTAACCGTCTTCGCCCCACGAAGAAGCGGAGAGTTGCTGCGTTTGAAGGTTTACGCCGGAGTCAAGCACGTCGCCGGGCGTTACGGCGGCAATCTCGTTTTGATCCCAGTGCAGCTTGCGAAAAACGTAATCGAGAAATTGCACGCCCTCAAACCACCAGTGGCCGAAAAGTTCCGCGTCGTAAGGCGACACGATCAGCGGCGGGCGTCCGTCGAATAAGTTGTTGAGTTGCGCAGCCTGTTTGATGCGTTCGGAAACGAAATGTCCGGCATCGAGCGCGGTGCGTTCGCGCGCGGTCAGCGGATCATACGGAAGCTTGTCCGGTTGCGCCACGTCACGACCCGTGATGCTGTAATACTTGAGTCCGAGATGCCTGCGCTCGCCGTTCTCGTGCAGATGCGGAAGCAGATAATCAATCGGCGCATCCCAACCCAGATCACGATAAAATTCACGATATTCGGACGCGCCCGGATAACCGACGACGGAACTCCAGACCTGCTGGCTCGTCTCCAGATCGCGTGCGAAGACGGCAACACCGTTCGGGCAGCGCACGGGCGCGTAAACGCCGTAGCGCGGGCGCGGTTCGCCGTACAGAATCGCGTGTGTGTCGGCAATAAAATATTCTATACCCGCATCTGCGACGAGCGTTTCAATGCCCGGCTCGTAGGCGCATTCGGGCAGCCAGATACCGCGCGGGTGACGATTAAAATGTTTACGATAGTTGGCGACCGCCGTATTTATCTGCGCACGTCTGGCTTCCGTCGTGGAGATAAGCGGCAGAAAGCCGTGCGTTGCGCCGCAGGTAATGATCTCCAGCGCGCCCGCGTCTTGCAGTTCCTTGAAACCGTGCAGCAAGTTGCGCTGGTAACGATCCGCCCAGAGATTCCACGCGGCGTTCAGATTCTCTTGATACATACGCACGGCGGGCGCAAATTCGGGCGCTTCGCCGTTCGTGCGCGCTAACTCTTTTTCAGTGAGAGCGATAAGATTTTCAAGGTGGCGAGCGTAGCGCGATTGCAGCAGAGGATCGGCAAGCATCTCGCAAAGCGTCGGCGAAATATTCATCGCCAAACGCGGCGCGGCTCCGCTTTCGCGTAAATTCGTCAGGATGAAAACGAGCGGCAGATAAACTTCCGTAATTGCTTCGTAGAGCCAATCTTCCTCTAAAAATTCGGGATGCTCCGGGTGGCGCACAAACGGCAGGTGCGCATGAAGTATCAGACTGAAGTATCCTGTGGGCACAAGTGTTAATCGGTAGAAAGTTAAGCCGTCACATTCAATCGTGTCGCGCTCGCGCGACGCGCAAAATTGATTAAAGGATTAAGGGCGACGCGGGGGCGCAACGCTTTAATCCGCTTGCCCGCGCCCGAAACGTTGCGTCATGCTCGGCAGCCAGACGTGCGGCGGTAGTCGCGGCAGATTCACGCGGCTGGCGCTCCAGACAAAACGCGCGGCGAGTCTCATCTCGGCTTCCAACGGCGTGCCGAAAGCATCGAAGCTGAATTTGAGGTTCAACGCGGTGCGCAGTAGTTCAAGCAGTCGTGTAACATCGAGCGCGCCGCTTTGAGCCTCGTTTAATTCTTCCAGCCAGTGGGCAAAGGCGGGCGACAGCGCGCTTTGCACGGATGCGAGCGGCACGCCGAGAGCGAGCGCCGCCAGCAATGCTCGTATTTCCACCAGAGCAAAATCGTCGGTTGCGAAAATCTCGCGGCCTGTAAATCTCCCGAACACCTCGCGCGTCGCTTGATCGTGCGTCGCTTCGTCGGCGGCTTCGAGCGCAACTTCCAGCGCGTCGCTCGCGTAACCCGCTTCATCCAGCACGCGCGAAAATTCAAGCGGAGAAACATAAAACTCCGGCGTGTGCTCCGTCGCGTGCGATATGCCCGCGCGCGGCGTGCGCACCGTGTTGGATGTTAGCAGGCGAATAAACGCGCGATTGGGTGCAAATAGTCCGACCTCCGCTTTGTATTCATAGCCCGCCTGCACCGTAAACCAGTGCGCACGGCTTTCGGCGTTCGCTCCCTGCAACGTCTCCGTGCGCGTAAAGAGATTTGTGAGGCGCACGGCAAGCCGGTAATCGGCGGCTTGATCGTCGCTCATAATCCGGCGCAGCGTGGCGAAAGGATCGCGCGCCAATTCCCAGTAAAGATAAAGTTTGCCGGGCGATTGAACGAGCAAGCGTATGCGATTGGCGGGCGGCGTCTCCGGCAGCGGCTCATCAACGGACAGTGCGGCCAGCGTTTCACTGACGCTCGGAGCGATGGGTTCGACGGTTGGTGTTAGGAATTGTTCGGAGCTGCCTGCAAAGTAGAGAGACATTAATTTTTCGGGCGCGAGAGCGTTACGTTGACACACTGCGCTCCATTGAAACTGCGAGCGCATTGACATGATTAATCACGTCAACTTGTACGAAATTGCGCGCACGGTGTCAACGTCGCGTTCGGGAAATACGGCGCACGAAGCAAATTTAATCGCCCGCTACGGATTGACTATTTGCGCCGGTCGTTCGCCTTTTGAGCTTGATGTCGAGCGTGCCAAAGTCGGTTTCGACGTGCGCCCGGACGGGAATGCGGCGGGCGTCGTTCGTCAGCCACACGGACAACAAGCCGTCGCCGGGTAATAGTCTCTGCCTGCCGAATGCTTCAATATCAACGCGCACGGTTGAAACTTGGCCGAGTGCCGTCTTGAAACCCTTTTTCTCGTCTGAGACTTTAACGGGAATGCTGAAGATGCGTCCCGAATCGCTGATGGGAATTTCAAAACTCTGGCCGACGGCAAGCTGTCGTGTGCGCAAGAAATAGAAGATCGAGACGATGTCTTGCATGGCATCTTTTGTTTCGGATGTCACCACGCGCGGGGCTTGCGCCGGATCGTTCGGATTGCGTTCCGTCCAGATTATTTTGCCTGCGTTTCTATCGAAGACTGCTTCGCTCGCGCGCCGCCGTTCGTTCTGCTCGTCGAGTTTCGTCGTCCGAAGCATGGCGAAGGAAGCGGGGTCAACTGTGGATTCAACGCGCTGGTGGAAACGCACGCCGAAGAGACGCGGCACGATACCTTTCGACGCAAGCTCCATCGTGAAGCGATAGTTTGCGTTCGCGTCTCTGGCCGCGTGGTTTGATTTGCTTTCAGCCGGTGCGCGCATGGCTTTGAAAGAGAGTTCGGCGACGCTGACATTGCGCAGCAGAAGTCTAGAAAAGACTGCTTCGTAGCTTAATTCTTCAACAGGCTCGAAAGAGTAAGGCGGGCTGAGTTTAGACGGCGGCGTATGGACTGGAATCTGTTGCCGCCCGCGCGCGGCGATGAGGCCGACCGTAAACGCGAGACCGAGAACCGCGAGCGCGATCAGCCGCAAAGCAGGCGAACACTTCATAAGCACACTATTTGATAAAAGCAAATCTAAGCGCAAGCAAACCCCACGCGGCCGCGAATCCGAGCGTCGCACGGTATTCCCTGTAACGCATATACAACGTCGCATCGAACTTCGCAGCACTTTGCGCCTGATCGTCTCTATAAGGAATCAGACGCGGGAGAAACAGCGGCACGGCGCGGCTGTAACGCGCGTAATCTTCGCCGAAGATATCAATCAACGTCGCCGCTTCGACGCGCATCACCGGAACATAGATGCCTAGAAAAAGCGCGGCGAAAAGCAGCGTCAGCAAAGGCTGATTGGACGCTATCGTAAATCCTAATCCGAGCACGAAGCTGCCCAGATAAAGCGGGTTGCGCGTATGGGCATAGGGGCCTGAAACGGCAAGCGCAGAGTTTTTACGAATATGGCCGGAAGCCCACGCGCGCATCGCTAACCCCATTAACGCCACGCCGCCGCCGAGCGCGAGTGTGAGCGGGCGCGGGCGCGCGAAGATAATGAACAGCGCGGCGCACACAAATCCGAGCGGCACGCGCCAGCGCTGCATCCATGTTCCGCCTCTACGCAATGATGGCGCGCTCCATATTCCGAATAGCCTGAAAGTTTCCCGCACGCCGCAAACGCTCGCTCGCCGCCGCAAGCACGCGCTGCACTTCGATATCCATACAAATCCATTCGGCACAGGCACGGCGGTGGCAATCCACACGACAACCGATATCGTTTCGCTCGACGCAAATATCTGCGGCACGCGGGCTGCCGTTACGCCACCACTCCGTCGGGCCGAAGAGTCCGACGACCGGGGCGTTTGCTGCGATTGCCAGATGCGTCGGCCCCGTATCGCCGCCGACATAAAGAGCCGCGTGTTGCGCGAGCGCGTAGAAACCTTTCAGCGAAACATTTGCCACACGCGCCCTTTTGCTCAAACTAGTGCGCAAGGCCGTCTCCGCCAAACGCTCCTCGCCCGGCCCGTAAGTGATTATGGAATGAAGCCTGTGATGTGCCCATAACTCGTCGGCCAGTGCGCTGAACTTTTCCGCGCTCCATAGCTTCGTCGGCCACCCTCCGCCCGGATTGAGAATCGCGTATCCATCGCCCGTGCCTCGCGCCGCACCTTCCGCTTCCTGTTGATGCTCACGGCTGATGCCGATAGGGAACTCGAATGCTTCTGGATCAGTGGGCACTGAAATCTGCAACGCGCTGGCCGCCAACGCTAAATTCTTGGCGATAATGTGCGATCTGTGCGGCACGTCGCTAACGGTTTCCGAGAGCAAAAAGCGGCTCGCGGGTTCGCGCAGATGTTCGCGCGAAAAGCCGTAGATGCGGCGTGCGCCGGAAAGCCTTGCGATGAATGCTGATTTAAGAAGCCCTTGAAGATCGAGCGCGATATCGAAGGATGAGGCGCGTAGCCGACGTAACTGCTGGCGCGGTGCCCGCAGCGTCTCCCCAGACACCGGCCAGCGCCTCAGAGCCTTCGTGTCCACTTCGATGAGGCGATCAAGCAACGGGTTGTCCCTCAAGATTTCCGCCGCCCGTCGCTCCACCACCCAAGAGATTTCCGCGCGCGGCAGGGCACGCTTAATCGCCGCCAGCGTCGGAAGCGCGTGCACGATATCACCTATACTGCTTAACTTGACGATGAGAATACGCATTCAGTAATCAGTAGTCAGTAATCAGTAGTCAGTTAACAAAAGCTGAAAACTGATTACTGATTACTGACTACTTTCTTCACCATCTCTGTTGACGAATGATCTTTCGGGTCGCCGACAATGGCGACGCGCCCGCCGTAGGATCGTACCACATCGCGTTCGGGGACTGTCTCTTCCGTGTAGTCCGTGCCTTTGGCGTGAACGTCCGGGCGTAAGGCGCGCAGCAATTCCTCGACCGTCGGCTCTGAAAATATCGTCACGTAATCAACGGCGCGAACGGCAGCAATAATCTCGGCGCGCTCGCGTTCGGGCACAAACGGACGCCCTTCGCCTTTGAGTGCGCGCACCTGCGCATCGGAATTGATTCCAACGATTAATATGTCGCCGAGCAGCCGTGCGCCTTCAAGATAGCGTATGTGCCCGACGTGCAGCACGTCGAAACAACCGTTTGCCAGCACGACGCGCGCCCTGTTCTTGCGCGCAATCGCCACCCGCGCGATCAAGCGATTGCGTTCAAGAATTCGGGAAATGATCGGTGAGTGCATATTAATTCTTAGCGCAAGATTGATGAAAGAAGTTCCTGCGCGTTAATAGACGCCGTGCCGCGTTTCATCACGACGAGGCCGCCCGCGTGATTGGCGATGTGCGCGGCATCGGCGAAGGTTGCGCCGGACGCAAGCGCAAGCGCATAGGCCGCAATCACAGTATCGCCCGCGCCCGTGACGTCAACGGGTTCGCGCGCCCCGACGGGTTCGATGTGCAAGGCTTCCGCACCCGTTTGAAAAAGCATCATGCCGTTGCTTCCGCGCGTGATTAATAGAGCCTCGTAGTTTAACTTTTCGCGCAACTGTGCGCCCGCTGCACGCAATGTTGTTTCATCAGTCAGCGGTGTGCCGAGCAGTTGTTCGACTTCATCTTCATTCGGAGTCGCCGACGTGAAGCCTGAAAAACCTTGCAGGCCGAAGCGTGAATCAACGATCACGGCAACCTCGCGCCCCAGTGTTTCCTCGCGCACAATTTTCGCCGTCTCATGATTCGCAACGCCGTAATTATAATCGGAAATGATAACGGCATCGGCAAGCTTCAATGATGCGCGCAACTCTTCGCGCAGTTGCCCGTGCAAAGTTTCGCTGTCGAGCAGTTCGCTTTCGTAGTCAATGCGGATTACCTGCTGGCGCGTTGAATGTGTTTGACCGGCGAGGACGCGAACCTTCGTGGTTGTCCGCGCATCGGGTGCAATCAGAACACGTTCACAGTTGACCTTGGCGGCGCGAAGTTTTTCCAGAAGCGCGCGTCCCTGTTCGTCCCTGCCGACGATGCCGACGAGAGCCGTATGCGCGCCGAGTGCCGCGAGATTGGCGGCGCAGTTGGCCGCGCCGCCGGGCGATGTCTCCGTGCGTTCATGGCGAAGTATTAATACGGGAGCTTCGCGCGAGACGCGGCTGATTGCGCCGTAAAGAAATTGATCTGCGAGAAGATCGCCGACGACAACGATGTTTTTGCCGACGGCAAAACCACGCACAATATTCGCCAGATGCTCGCGCGGTTGGTGTAGTTGCTGCACTGCGCTGGTATCCATCACGCGATGCTCCTCGCGTCTTCTGTGGTGATGAATTGAATCGCTTCGAGCAGATCGTTCGCAACCAAATCCGGCTCTGTCTTCCAGATGCCGCGCTGATATTCCCATTCGCCGCGCCCGTAACCGCTCAGCACAAACGCGGAACGAAGCCCGGCATTGCGCGCCAGCTCCGTATCGCTGTAACGATCCCCGATCATCCAACTGCGCGACAAATCAATATCAAACTCCTGCGCCGCACGTGTCACAAGGCCTGGCTTAGGTTTGCGGCAATCGCAATCAAAACGATAAGGCGGTTCGCCGACAGTGGGATGATGTGCGCAATAGTAGATCGCGTCCAGAAGCGCGCCGTTCTTTTTAAGCTCTTGTTCCAGAAGCGCGTGAACATCCGTGATGACGTTCTCCGTGAAATAACCACGCGCCACGCCCGCTTGATTCGTGACGAGAATCGCAAGGAAACCAGACTGATTCAAGAGCCGCACGGCTTCGCCCGCGTAAGGAAACACGCGGTAGCGCGAAGGATGATTGACGTAGCCTATCTCTTCGGAAATCGTGCCGTCACGATCCATAAACACGGCGCGTCGTTTCATGCCCACACCTCCGCGCGAGTTTTATGAAGGAGTGCGGCGGCGCGCTTGAATACTTCTTCGGGCGTAATCACCGTCATGCAGCGATGGTCAATCGGGCAATCGCGCAGCATACAGGGCGCACACGCGGGCGGGCGACGAACTATTTCCGCCGCCTCAGAATATGGGCGCGTCGTCGTCGGGTCGGTCGGGCCGAAGATGACCAGCGTCGGGCGTTCAAGCGCCGCTGCGATATGCGCGGGGCCGGTGTCGTTCGTGACGAGCAGATCGGCCAGACTTAAAACAGCGACGAGCTGCGCAAGGCTCGTATGTCCCGTCAGGATAACGGGCTGACGATGCATCCGCGCGGCAACGTCCTGCGATACACTCGCTTCATCCGGCGCGCCGACGAGTACGACATCAATGCCCGCGCGCTCCATCAAATGATCGGCAAGCGTCGCGTAGTAATTAACCGGCCAGCGTTTCGCGCGGCTGTTCGTCGAACCGGGACACAGGGCGACGAAGGAACGATCCGCGTGTGCCCCTCGCGCGCGAAGAATCTCCGACGCTTCATGCTTGCGCGCTTCAGAAACACCGAGCGCGAAAACAGGCGCGCTCTCAAGAATACCGGATGCGCCATAGAGCTGTTCTTCGAGTTCCCGGACGATGTTCATGTAATAAAAGACTTCGTGCCGCGCATCGCGCCATGCGGGAAGCTCTAGGGAATGTGTGAGCAGGAGACGGCGGTTGTCCGTCGCGTAGCCGAATCGTGCGGGAACGCGCGCGAGCGTAGGAATCAATGCGGCCTCGAAAGCGTTCTGAAAAAGCACTGCGAGATTGAACGAGCGTTTGCCCCACTCGCGCGTTTGTCGCCAGAGTGCGCCGAAACTGTGCGCGCCGCGATCACAAATCAAAAGGTCATCAACGAAATCAGCGTCACCGAAAATTCCATCAGCCCAAGAGCGCGTGACGAGCGTGATGTGCGCGCGGGGCAGCACACGCCGCAGTTCGCGCAGGGCGGGGATGGTCATCACCGCATCGCCTACCCAGTTCGTGCCGCGCACCACCACGCGCTCGATCTTTTCAGCTTTTAACTCGCGTCCTTTCACAGCAGAGTCTTTAATCCTTCTTCGATGGAGAGAAGCGTTTGCCAGTTGAGTTCATGCTGCACGCGCGTTAGATCGGAGATGTAGTTGACGGGCGACGGCGCGGGCAGTAGTGGCGCATCTTCGTCAAAGACGGGCGCGCGTCCGGCAAGGCGACCGATGGTTTCGACTAACTCGCGCAACGTCAAAGCACCTTTGCGGCCTCCGCCCAGATTGTATAGCCCGTAAGAAATCGAGGAATCAATAAAGGCTCGGCAGGCGCGTGCGAAATCTTCGACGTGCAGAATGTCGCGCAACGGCGTGCCGTGTAGCGGCAATCGCACAGGTACGCCGTGCTTAACGGCTTCAACATAGCTGCCGACAAAGCCCGGTTCGTTATAGTCGGAGGCGGGCGCATAAATGTTTGATGAACGAAAGATGGCGGCGCGAATCCCGCGTTCCCGTGCGTAGTAGTCAACGTAACGCTCGCCGATCAGCTTCGACCATTCGAGCGGCGACTGGCCGCAGTAAGTTGTCGGGCACGTCTCCGGTACTTCCGAAAAGTTGTCCGCGTGTGCGCCGTAAACATCTTTCGTCGAAGCGTAGATGAAACAACTGTTCGGCTGCATCTGGCGCAGGACGTTGGCCGTCCCTTCGGCGTTGACCCAGAAAGATTGCGGGGCGGCTTCCGTGCTTTTGTCGAGATACGCGGCGAGATGTATGACCACATCGTAATCGCCGATTAGCGCCGTGTCGTGTTCGCTCAAAATATCTAAATGCGAGCGGCGCGAAAAATCGTCCGCCGCGAAAAAACGGCGCACGTGCGTTCCCAGATAACCGCTGCCGCCTGTGACAAGAATCTTCAAAATAAAACTCTTTCCTCGCTAACCTTACTTTGTTGCGCGCGCCAACTCTTTCAATCGCGCGATGGCTTCAGCGCGCCCGATGGCGATCAGCACGTCGCCGCCGCGTATCATCGCATCGCCCGTCGGATTAAAAAGCGTCGTGCCGTCCGTGTGGCGAATGCTGACGATGACGACATCCAATTCGGAGCGGATCACCGTGAAACGCAATTTGTGCCCGACGAGCGCGGAAGTCGGCGCGACTTCGACTTGCTCGAAACTAAGATCGAGATCGTCGGCGGCGATTGAGTCTATGAAATCATGGACGGCGGGCTTCAAAAGCGCCTGCGCCATGCGGTGGCCGCCAATCAGCGTCGGCGCGACAACGCGATTTGCGCCTGCGCGTATCAACTTCGCTTCAGCCTGTTCTTCGGCGGCACGCGCAACGATATACAACGCGCGGTTCAGATCGCGCGCCGTCAGCGCAATGTAGACATTATCGGCGTCTTCCGCGAGACACGCGACGAGGCCGCGCGCTCGTTCGACGCCCGCATCGCGCAGAGTCTCTTCGAGCGTCGCATCGCGCACCAGCACGTTTGCGCCGCCGTCAATCAATGCCGCGACTTTCGATGCATCCTGCTCGATGACTACGAAGGGCACGCCGCTGCGCGCTATCTCGCGTATGATGTGCGAACCGACGCGGCCTGCGCCGCAGATGATGAAATGATCGCGCAATTTATTCATCTCACGAAAGCGGCGGCGTTCGCCGAAGGTGGCAACGAGTTCCGATTGCACAACCGTCTGCACAATGCCGGAGAGCGCGTAAGCGACTGTGCCGACGCCTGCAAACATAAAGAGGGAAGCGAAGAATCGTCCCGCCCCGCTCAAAGGATGCACTTCGCCGTAGCCGACAGTGGTGATCGTCATCACCGTCATATACAGGCTATCGCCGAACGCCCACCCTTCGAGGAGATGGAAGCCGAGCGTGCCGGAGGCAATCGCCACCGTTAGCGCGAAGAGTGCAACGCGCAAGCGCGATTTATTTGCGATGCGCGGGGCTGAAGAAGTCAAACTCATTTGATACCGGCCGCATCAAACTAAACTCGTCACGGTAGCGAAAACTTATGGCGCGTGTCAATTAGCGGTTTACAGTTGAGAGTTTAGAGTCTACATTTCAACAGGCGAGAGGATCGCGCGGGCAGCTGCGCCGCGTCCCTGATCCCTGTCGCGCCGCGCTTCGTTGCAAGTTGCCGTGTCGTTGATCTTCTGAAATATTGTATGGCAGTTCGTTATCCACCCGAAAATCGCGTCCCACCTGTTGCCAAAGGCGGCAATCGGTCTTCTCGTCGCCCGCCGCGCATCGTCAAATACGAAGAGCCAGACGAAAGTTTCTTTCGCCGCTGGCTGCGCCGCATCTTTCGCCCGCCGGTAATCGTCGCCCTCATTTTAATCACAGCCATTTCAGTCGGCGTGCTCGGTTATTACTGGTACGTTTTCTCCGAACGCATTGATAGCCGTCTGCGCGGCGATGTTTTTACACGTTCGGCGGGAATTTACGCCGCGCCGAAACAGTTGCGTGCCGGTGAAACTTTGTCTGTGGACGACCTGATCGGACGCTTGAAGCGCGCCGGTTACGTTGAAAAAAATCAACAGGCGGATAGCGCGCGCGGACGTTATAACGCGCAGGGCACAATGGTCGAAGTCGAGCCGAGCGCGGACGCGACAGTTGATGGGCGGCGCGCTTTCCAACGTCTGCGCGTGCAATTTGCGCGCGGTGGAAAATCAATCGCAGCGATTACTAATGCAGATGGTGGCGCGCGGCTTGATAAAGCAGAACTAGAGCCGGAGTTGTTTAGCTCCGTCACCGGACGCGAGCGTGCCAAACGCAAAGTCGTCGGCTTCAACGATCTGCCGCCCGCCCTTGTCAAAGCCTTGACCGTCACCGAAGACCGCGATTTCTTCAACCACTACGGCGTCAATTTACGCGGCATCGCGCGCGCCTTTGTGCGCCGCTACGAGGCAGACCCCAGTTCGCCCATCGCGCGGCAGGGCGGTTCAAGCATCACGCAGCAACTCGTTAAAAATTTGCTGCTCTCGCCCGAACGAACATGGAGCCGCAAAATCGCCGAAGCCTATATGTCCATCATTCTGGAAACGCGGCTTTCCAAACAGCAGATTCTCGCGCTCTACGCCAACGAAGTTTATTTAGGCCAGCAGTCCGGTTTTTCCATCAACGGTTTCGGCGAAGCGGCGGACGCTTATTTTGATAAAGACGTGACGAAGCTGACGTTGCCCGAAGCGGCTTTTCTCGCGGGCATCATACGCAGCCCGAATCGTTACAATCCTTATCGAGACATTGACACGGCGACCGCGCGCCGCAATCAAGTGCTGGAAAATATGGCGCAAACAGGCGTGATTACACAACTCGAAGCCGCGCAAGCGCAGGCCACGCCGCTCGTCGTCGTCAACGCGAAAGGACGCATTGACGCTTCCGACGCGCCTTACTTCGCGGACTATGTGCAGAATCAACTCGGCGACATTATCGCCGGACAGGGCGCTGCCGATCACCTGCGCATCTACACGACGGTTGATATGGATTTGGAGCGCGCCGCGTATGCTGCCGTGACGAAGCAACTAAACGCGCTCGATAAAATCTACGCGAAGAAGATTGCCCCGGGAACTTTGCAGGCTGCGCTCGTGGCAATGGACGCGCACACGGGCGAGATTGTGGCGATGGTCGGCGGGCGCGACTATTCAAAGAGCCAGCTCAATCGCGCGGTGGACGCGATGCGACAGCCCGGCTCCGTCTTCAAGCCTTTCGTTTACGCCACCGCGCTCAATACCGCCTACGATTCTGCGGCGCGCGTTATCACGCCCGCCACCATTTATCAGGACGCACCGAAGACTTTCAATTACGGCAATCAGGAATACACGCCCGGAAACTTCGGGGACTCGTATTCAAACGGCCCCGTCACGTTGCGCGACGCGCTCGTTCATAGCTTAAATGTCGTGACCGTTGATGTCGCAACGGAAGTCAGCATCGGGCGCGTGATGAATCTGGCGGCGAAGGCCGGGCTTCCGAAACCGAAAAGTTTTTATCCGGCGATGGCGCTCGGCACAAGCGAAGCGACGCCGCTCGAAGTCGCTTCCGCGTACACTTCGTTTGCCGCAAACGGCACACGCGCCACACCCGTCGCCATCTCCCGCGTCACAACCGGCAAGGGCGAAACTGTCGCCGCGCCGACCGCGCAGCACAATGAAGTAATGCGCCCGGATGTCGCGTATGTGATGACTTCGATGTTGAAGGATGTCGTTAATCGCGGCACGGCGGCGAAGGTGCGCGCACGCGGCTTCAAAGCAAACGTCGCGGGCAAAACCGGCACATCGCGCGATGGTTGGTTCGCGGGCTACACGCCGAATCTGGTCTGCGTCGTTTATGTAGGCTTCGACGACGGCTCGCAACTCGGTTTGACGGGCGCGGATTCAGCGCTTCCCATCTGGGCGGATTTTATGACGGCGGCACTGGGAGCGCACCCGGAGTGGGGCGGCGATTGGCAGATGCCCGATAATATCCAGCAAGCCGCGATAGACACGCGCACCGGACAACTCGCCTCCGCCGACAATCCCTATAAGCGCACGGAGCTTTTCGTCAACAACACCGCACCGACCGCCGTCAGCACTGCGCCGGAAGAAGAGACCGAAGCTCTGCCCGAAGATGCGCCGAAGGCAGGCGGTGAGTACGACTACGAACCCGCGCCGTTGCTGCCGGAAGACGCGCCGCCCCCCCCGCCAGCTTCTTCAAGAGCCAGACGCGCCCCGAAACTAGAAGGTCACGGCGTTCTTCAACCCGACGGCTCATCGCGTTTGGAGGGCACAATCACGCTCGACATTGATCCGACGACCGGCTTAATCGCTGTCCCGACGTGTCCCGTCAGCCGCTCAAAAACTTACGTCATCGGAACGGAGCCGCGCGCGTATTGCAGCCCGCAATATCACACAGGCAGATCGGCCACGCCGGGCACGACGCGCCCGCGTCTCGTTTCGCCGTAGATTGCGCTCGATTTTATCGCATCGCTCGCCACGCGACGTTTGAATAGTTAACCACCGCATATCTCTCGAAACTTCACCGGTCACGGACTCTTCCGCCGTCATGATGGTAGCCGCCTGAAAAGAATGTGGCGTCAGCGGGTGCGGGCTGTTGCCCGTCCCGGCGTTGCTAAAGGGGAATGCAGGCTTCTTGAAAAAGGTGCGGAAGAATTAGTGATTTGCGTTGGCCGCTGGCGCGGAAGATGCGTTGCGTTGCGTGTTTGTGTTGGAATTGGCGTTGGCGTTCTTGTTTTCGCCGGATGCTTCAGCAATCTTCATTCCGGCGCGTTGTAAAAGCATGATGCCGTAGCGCACCGGCACGGCGAAATTCGACGCGGAATTCTCCACAAAGATAGCGAAGTTGATGCCGATAACGCGACCGGATTGGCCGAAAAGCGGCGCGCCCGATCCGCCTTCCGCCGTGCTCGCGTCATAGACGATGCGGCGTGCGTTAAGGTCTGTGATGTGGCCGCGCGTGGTGAGCGGCTGAATATACTTTTTGTCGGATAGGCAGCCGAGTAGAGATTGAAGCGACGCGCCGCAGCGTGTTTGAATACCGCGCGCTTCCGTTTCATCCAGACGCGCGAGCAAGCGATCCGGCCCCGAAGGATAGCCGATCAGCACCACTTCTCTACCGATGGCGATGGCATCGGAATCTCCGTCGAGCGGAAGCACCGGGATACCCGCAAGGCTGTCTTTGTCTTCAATCACGCACACCGCCAGATCGTCGCGTTGCGCGGCTTCCTTGAAGTGCAGCGGAATCGCTTGCGAGTGTTCCGGGAAGAAGGCCATCAAACGCTTCAAACGAGGGCGCGCTTTTACGTCGCTGCTCAAACTCTGCACCCGTTGATCGCCCGCGAGCCAGGGCTGCGCGACATGGCGGTTGGTCAGCACGTATCCGTCCCCGACATGAAAACCCGTGCCGACGAACTCGAATTCTGCGACCGCGCCTTTGCCTTCGGCGGTCAGTTGCGGCGCGCCGTTCATCGCCGCCTGCGCCTCTGCGTCTTCGTTTTGCGACGGTTCACGATAGCGCAATGGGCGATTAGTGCCCGGTTCGACGAAGATAAACGAGCCGGAGATTAAGCAGACGCCGTTTCCGTAATCGCTACGCAGCTTCGGCACAAGCGACATACTTCCGATGATGTCGTTGTTGGTGCGTGTCACTTCGCCCAGCTTTTGATTGGTGCTGCCGACGGATTCCTGCATCTGCGCGATCTGATTCTTTTGGTCGTTAATTAAACGGCGGCTGAATTGCACCTCTTTGTAGAGCGCAAAGCCTATGTAGAGAAGTCCGCCGACGAGCGAGATGGCGATGGCGAGAGTAATCAACTTAGTGCTCAGCTTGATTTCGCGGACAAGCTCGCGCGTGAACTCGCGCAGAAAAACTTTGGCATCGTCGCGCCGTGCCGTCGCCGCCGATTCAATCGCCGCGTGCTCTATAAAGGGCGCAACGTGCGGCTCGTAGCGGCGGTCTTTAATTGTCGCGGGCAGAGAACTCACGGGGAAGAATTGCAGCGCAACATCAGCCGATCCGATTCTGATTTCGTCGCCGTCATCAATCTCCGCCTGTGCCTCAAGCGGCGCATTGTTATGCGTGATGTCGAGCGAAGAATTGAAAGCCGTGACGTGGTAGGAACCATTGGTGCGCGTCAATTCAAGCATCGCGCCGGATGCATCGGCGGTTTCGTGTGCGGGCGATAGAGGCTGCAAACGCAATTCGCAGTCAGCGCCCGTGCCAACGCGAATACGGTTCTGCATTAACACTTCCGTGTGTTTGGCAAGACCCGCCACGATATGAATTGCTAAACCGCTCGCCATAAAGAAACTTCTAAATTACTTCAACTCCGCGCGCTGCTTTTGCGATAAAGACACCTGTCGCAAGCGGCGTACCTGAACAATATTATCATGCCGCGATTTCTAAGATGCAACGATTCCGACGCGCAGGCTAAGCGGCCATGCCACAGGTCTTTTCTCTTCCGGCACGCCCCACACATCGAGCATCTCTTCTGCGAACTCCGGCACGGGATCGAAACCACGCGCTTCAATGAATCTCTGTGTTGCCGACCAACTGCGCACATAACCGAGCAGTTCGGCCAGAGACCAATCGGCCTGCATTCTCAGGTGAGGAGTTTTGACTTCTCTGAAGGGAAATGCCACCGAGCGATAGCCGTCTTCGACGATGCTTCGTTCGGGCGGCCAGTACGGGCCGACCACCTCTTCGTACAGGTGCGTTATCTTCGGATCAATCTCTGCGGAGATATTCAGCAAGTCGTAAGACCATGCGGCGAAGATGCCTGACGGACGCAGCACACGCTGCACTTCCGCGTAGAATTTATCCAGATCGAGCCAGTGTAGCGCCTGTGCCACCGTCACCAAATCAATCGAGCCGGATTCAATTCCGGTTTGTTCGGCGGGCGCAACGCTGTAAGTTATCTTTTCGTGCGCGGGCGCGTTGCTTATTTGCGCGGAGCTGGCATCGGTGGCGATGATGTGCTCAAAGAAAGAAGCGAGGCCGCGCGCCGCCTGACCATTTCCGGTAGCACAATCCCAAGCTCTTTGATGTGATGGAACGACGGAGGCGAGAAATTCGAACAGGGCAAGCGGGTAAGTCGGGCGATACTTCGCGTAGTCAGACGACCGTTTTGAAAAGTGGTCTTTGAAAGTCATCTGTGGTTTCAAGATGCACGCTGAATCAATGGCACACGTTCATCTCATCTGACGTATCTCATTAATGACATGAACCCCAGCAAGAACCGGCCGCCCCAAACTGCGGCGAGGATTCCCACAGACCCTATGAATATAATGCCCGCGAAAAAAGATATGCCAATCCATAACACTAGGCCGCCTGCGAGAACAACGCCGAATACGAATCTCAGTAGCAATGTCACAGCCTACCTCTTCATCTCAATAACGGCCTACCGCTTAGACGCCGTAATATTGTTTCGACAACGTGGCTGCCCAGCACACTTTATGCAGCCGTCGCCGCCTCTTTTGGTTTCCAGCGCAGAACGGGTTTGCGCGCGGCGGCGGCTTCGTCAAGGCGTCCGATGCGTGTGGAGTGCGGCGCATTGAGAACCGTTTCAGGGTCTTCGACGGCTTCGCGGGCGATTGATTGCATCGCCTCTATAAATTGATCCAACTCCTGCCGCCCGACGGATTCCGTCGGCTCGATCAACATCGCGCCCTGCACGATCAAAGGAAAGTAGATGGTCATCGGATGAAAGCCGTAATCAATCAGACGCTTGGCGATGTCTAGCGTGTGAACACCCTTGCGCGATTGCCGTTTGTCTGTGAAGACGACTTCGTGCATCGGCGGCGCGTCGAACGGTTTATCGTAATCGGCGGCGAGGCCGTGCGCGATATAACGCGCGTTAAGGACGGCGGCTTCCGTCGCTTCGCGCAGACCGTCAGCCCCGTGCGTGTGAATGTATGCGAGGGCGCGCGCGTGCATTCCGAAGTTGCCGTAAAAGGCTTTGACGCGCCCGATGGATTGCGGCTTATCGAAATCGAGGCGAAAATTGTCGCCGTCTTTAACGACGAAGGGCACAGGCAAAAATGGTTCGAGTTCTTTGGTGCAGCAGCAGGGGCCGGAGCCGGGGCCGCCGCCGCCGTGCGGCGTCGAAAAAGTTTTGTGCAGGTTCAGGTGAATCACGTCAACGCCCATATCGCCGGGACGCGCGACGCCGACCAGCGCGTTCATGTTCGCGCCGTCCATATAAACGAGGCCGCCCGCATCATGAATGATTTTGCATATTTCGCGTATGTTCTTTTCAAAAAGGCCGACGGTGTTCGGGTTCGTCAGCATGAGGCCAGCGACGCCGCCTTCAGCGCAGAGCGCGCGCAGATGCTCTAAATCCGTCAAGCCTTCAGGCGTTGATTTGATCGTTTTGACGTTGAAGCCGGAAAGATTCGCGGACGCGGGATTCGTGCCGTGCGCGGAATCTGGAATCAACATCGTGCGGCGTGTCTTGGAGGCTTCGCCGTCGCGCGCGTCTAAGAAGGCGCGGATAATCATCACGCCGGTCATCTCGCCGTGCGCGCCCGCCGCCGGTTGCAAAGAGATGCCGGGAAGCCCTGTGATTTCCGCGAGGTGCTGTTGCAATTCATATATAACGGCGAGCGCGCCCTGCGCGTCTTCAACGGAAGCCAACGGGTGCAGGTTAGCAAGCCCATTGATGCGCGCGACCTTTTCATTCAAGCGCGAGTTATACTTCATCGTGCAGGAACCGAGCGGATACATCCCCAGATCAACCGAATAGTTCCACGTGGAGATGCGCGTGAAATGGCGCACCACGTCCACTTCGCTCACTTCCGGCAAACCTTCGAGATCATCTTCGCGGCGCAAGTTCGGCGGAAGGAAACCGTCGAGCGGCGTTTCTTCGACATCGAGCGGCGGCAACTTGTAGCCGATTCTGCCGGGTTGCGAACGCTCGAAGATCAACGCTTCGTTCTGCGTTAAGTGCGGCGTAACTTTCGTGATGTTGATTGATTGTTTCATAACTTTGAAGCGTGCGGCACAAGCCTTGTCGAATTATCCGGCGACGGTCTTTAAGCCTTCGATGAGGGCGTCAATCTCCGCGCGCGAATTCGTTTCGGTGACGCACACGAGAAAATCGTTGGGGCGGTCTTTGAAGTAGCGCGCGAGCGCGAGGCCGCCCGTGATGTTATGTTCGGCAGCGAGACGTTTGAGCAACCCTGTCGCTTCGACGGGCGCGCGCACGACGAATTCGTTGAAATACGGCGCGGACATATAGGGCAGGGAAAAGCCTTCGAGTTTAGCAATGCTGCGCGAAGCGTAGGATGCTTTCTGCACGCATTGATAAGCGACTTCCTGCAAGCCGCGCCGTCCCATCGTCTCCAGATAAACGGTGGCGGCGAGAGCGATTAAGCCTTCGTTAGTACAGATGTTTGAAGTGGCTTTCTCGCGGCGGATATGTTGCTCGCGGGTGGCGAGCGTGAGCACGAAGCCGCGCCGTCCTTCCTTGTCAACGGCTTCGCCGACGAGACGCCCCGGCATCTGTCGCGCGTATTTGTCGCGCGTCGCAAAGAGTCCCAGATAAGGGCCGCCGAAAGAGAGCGGCACACCGAAGGATTGGCCTTCGGCGACGACGATATCCGCGCCGCACGCGCCGGGCGAGCGCAGCAGCCCCAGCGAGATTGCTTCGGTGACGACGACGATGAGCAGCGCACCGACGGCGTGCGCTTTATCCGCGAGCGCGTTCAAGTCTTCGATTGAGCCGAAGAAGTTCGGCGATTGAATGACGAGCGCCGCTGTTTTGTCGTCGAGCGCGGCGGCAGCTTCATCAGGCGTTGTGGCTCCTGTTGCGTCGTCGAAATCCAAGCGCGCGAGTTCGATCCCGGCGTGCTGTACGTAAGTCTGCACGACTTCCAGATATTCCGGATGGACGGCTGTCGAGACAATCGCTTTCGTGCGTCGCGTGACGCGCTCGGCCATCAACACGGCTTCGGCG
This sequence comes from Pyrinomonadaceae bacterium, assembly GCA_046262295.1. Lineage (GTDB taxonomy): Bacteria > Acidobacteriota > Blastocatellia > Pyrinomonadales > Pyrinomonadaceae > JBHENC01. The sequence continues at coordinate 213,817 of JBHENC010000003.1, forward strand.
AGCGCGGTCGAGCCGTCATACATCGAAGCGTTGGCGACGTCCATGCCCGTAAGCTGGCAGACGAGCGTTTGAAACTCGAAGATGGTTTGCAGCGTGCCCTGCGAGATTTCCGGTTGATAAGGCGTGTAGGCCGTGAAAAATTCCGAGCGCGAGATGAGATGGTCAACGATGGTCGGCGTGTAGTGCGAGTAAGCGCCCGCGCCTAAAAAGTTTGGCCGCGTAGCCGCCGTATTGCGCGCCGCGAGTTGCTCGAAGTTTGCCAGCAGTTCCATCTCGCTGGCGGCGGCGGGCGTGTTGAGCAGCTTTTGCAGACGAATGTCTTCCGGGATTGAACTGAAAAGCTCTTCGGCTGAATCGAGACCGACGTGGCGCAGCATCTGCGCGCGTTCTTCGGGCGAGTTAGGGATATAGCGCAACTTTTATTCCGTCTCCGCTTTCGTGAAATCTTCGTATTCGGCGGCTGAGAGCAGTGCATCGGCTTCCGCCTTGTTGGTCATACGGACGCGAATCATCCACGCTTCGCCATAAGGGTCTGTGTTGACCTTTTCGGGTTCGTCTTGCAGCGATTCGTTAACTTCGGTGATTTCGCCCGCGATGGGCGTGAAAATCTCCGAGACGGCCTTGACCGATTCGACGGAGCCGAACGCTTCGTGCGCCTCGAACTTCTCGCCGACTTTCGGCAGTTCGACATACACGACATCGCCTAGCGAATGTTGCGCGTGATCCGTAATGCCGATGGTCGCCACGTCGCCTTCGACGCGCAGCCATTCATGATCTTTGCTGTAATGTAAATCTTCAGGGACATTCGCCATTAGTGTTCTTCGCTTTCCTGATGAAATAGTAATCAGTTTTCAGTGAAAGCAATTTAGAGACTGATTACTGACCACTGATTACTGAAAACTATTTACTTATTTATCGCGTTACGGTCACGTTTGTAAAAAGGTGTCGGGACGATGCGCGCGGCGACCGGGCGACCGCGCACGTCAATTTGTATTTCCCGGCCTTCGTTTGCGAATTCGACGGGCACATAGGCAAGGCCTATGTTCTTTTTGAGAAAGGGCGCGGGGCTGCCGGACGTGACGCGCCCGACAGGTGCGCCGTCAATTAACACGTCTTGATCGTCGCGCGCGATGCCGCGTTCCGTTGTTTCAAAGCCGACGAGACGGCGTTTGACGCCCGCCTCTTTTTGCTTTGCGAGCGCGTCGCGCCCGGTAAAGTCGCCTTTGTTGAGTTTGCAAATCCAGCCTAGGTTGGCTTCGAGCAGCGTCGTCTCTTCGGTAATCTCGTGGCCGTAAAGCGCGAGCGCCGATTCTAGCCGCAGCGTATTGCGCGAAGCGAGGCCGCACGGGGCGACGCCTTCGGGCGTGCCGTAATCGCCCGCATCTAAAATTCTGTCCCAGAGATGTTCGGCTTTATCGGGCGCGGCGTAAACTTCAAAGCCGTCTTCGCCCGTGTAGCCGGTGCGCGAAATAATCGCGTCCACACCGTCCACCGCGCCTTCGCGGAAATGGTAATACTTTATCTCCTGAAGCGGCGTCCCCGTCAAAGTTTGTAGAATCTTCACTGCATCCGGCCCCTGCAAAGCGATCTGGCAGTAGTCCGCGCTCACGTTGCGCAGCTCAATTTGTTCGTCCTTTTTGTGAGACGAAATCCATTCCCAATCTTTGTCAGTGGTAGAGGCGTTGACGACGAGCAGCAGATGGTCGGCAGTGAAACGATAAACGAGCAGATCGTCAACGACGGTTCCGGCGGGCGTAGTGAGCGCGGAATATTGCGCCTGCCCGTCAATCAATTTCGCGGCGTCATTGGAAACGATGCGATTGACGAAGGCGATGGCGTCCGCCCCGCGCACGTCAATCTCGCCCATATGGGAAACGTCGAAGAGACCTGCGCGCGTGCGCGTGCTCAAGTGTTCCTCGATTGTGCCGAGCGGATACTGCACGGGCATATCCCAGCCGCCGAAATCAACCATCCGCGCGCCCAGACGACGATGCGCGCCGTTAAGCGGCGTTTGTTTCAAAGCCTGTGTCGAAGCTGAAGCGGTGGCCGGTCTCTCTGTGCTCAAAAGCGTATGTCCTCTAAGCGCCTGCGGGCATGAAACCCGGAGGCTCGTAAATTTGTATGTTAGCGAAGACGCAAAGCTAACACGCCGTTTACGGTGCGTCAAGCAAGCCTTTCAGACCTTTATAATTAACGATTGATGCGGGCGATGGAAGGAAAGCAAACGCAGGCGCGGGCGATAAGAAACGAGTTGCAGTCTATATCACCGCTATCTCGGCACGTCTACTTTTTGGAATACGAAAACGACGCGCATCGTCTCGGGACGTCGGTCGAATGAAGCGGGCACAAAGGCGGGATTTTTGCGTAAGGCATCCTGAAAATCATCAAGCATACGTTTGTCGCGCGGGGCACGCACAACATCGGCCAGCGACGCATTGCCATTGCTGTACACGTCTGCGACGACGATCATATCTTCATCGCCGGAACGACTGCGCGGTTGCGACCATGTCAGGGCAGCCAACGCGCCGCGCGGATCGAGGCTCGGAGATTGTGCGCCGTAGGCCGCGCGCCGCGCCGCATAGCCTGCGGGCGAGATCGGTTTGGTGATATCGTAAGCGTCCTCGTCCAAGCTTTCGATGATGCTGTAAGAGGCGGCATCGGCGTCGCGTCGCGCCGTCTGCCAATCGCGCAGCGCCATCAAATGAGGACGCAGCGCCGTGAACATCGCCGCGAACAGAATAACGGAAGCAAAAGCGCCGACGGTGTAGGGCATCACGCGCGGCTTGACCCACTGCATGATTCGCGCGCCAAGCGGCACATGGGGCGTGCGCGCGATGGCGGCGGCTTCGATAAAGAGCGAACGGCTGATAACAGCGGCGAGGTCTGGCGGCGCGACGGGGCGCGAAAGCGCGGCGAGTCCGCGAAGCATTTGACGCAGCTCATCGGCCTCTGCGCGACACACCGGGCACGCGCTCAAATGCTCTTCATAGGCCACACGCGCACGCCCCGCTAACTTGTCGTCAACGTAGAGCGAGAGCGTTGCCTGTGTTTCCTCGCAAGACATAGTCTGTGCCACAAACCTCTGCAAGCGAATAACTGGCCGACCCCGGCTGCTTTCTCTGAAATTAAAGAAAGCAACTTACCGACGCTTCTGTTCAATTCAACGTGAGCCATGCCGCCCTTCAAACGCAAGCGCGTCATCGCACGGTTGTTGCTGGCCGCTTTGTCAACAATGCTTTCGTCTGCCGGACGAGCGTGGCTTAGACGCCGATTGAAAGAAACCCCTTCGTCACTTCGACCCAATTGGCACCGAGTTGTTGGTGAAGCCGGGGCGGGTCAATTATTCGCTTGAGAAAGAACTGTTCTTAACAGTTTTCAGTGTTCAGTTTACAGTTTTCAGCCTCAAGCAGCTTTTCGGTTTTTAGTCTTAAACTGATTACTGAAAACTGACTACTGATTACTCCTTTTACAATGCGCCGTTTAGTTTACGGCGTAGTTCGATGCGCCCGCGTGCGAGTCTGGATTTAACCGTGCCGACGTTGATTGAAAGGGCGGCGGCGACTTCTTCGTAACTCAATCCTTCCACGTCTCGCAAAATAACCACTTCACGGAAATGGAATTTGAGCGTATGCAGGGCGGCGCGCAAAACCGTTTCTCGTTCGCGTGCGAGCGTCTGCTGTTCGGGATCGATCGTCTCGGTCGCGGGAAGCCGTGCGCCGAAAGATTCATCGCTGTGCCGCCCATCGGGCGCGTCGAGCGAAAACGTGTTATTGCGTTGTCGCCTGCGCCACCAACGCCAGCGGTTGCGCGCCTGATTGACGGCGATACGGTAAAGCCACGTCTTCAAATCGGCGTCGCCGCGAAAAACTTTGATTGATTGAAAGGCGCGCAGAAAAGTCTCCTGCGTTAAGTCGCGCGCTTCTTCGGTGTCTTCGGTCAAACGAAAAAGCAGCGCGTAAACTTCGCCGGAACGCTCTCGCACCAATTCGTCAAAGGCCGTCGCGTCGCCCGTCTGTAATCTTTCAATGAACTTCGCTTCGACGCCGCAACGTGCGCCGTCGAAGGCTGCCGAAAGCGGCGCAACCTCTTCGATCTCGATTTGCCCGGGGAGGGCGATTGGCTCTACGAAGCTCACGCTAATCTCCCGGCAGCGGGAAGGCTTTCGTCTAAAACCGCCGCCTCCCACAGACTCGATAACTTAGACACCGATTGTTTCACTTTGTTCCCGATAAATTTTCTTTGAAAGAGAAACACGTCTGACCGACATTCGTATATGCATGAAATGCTTTTGCCGTGTTCTCTGCCGTACGCCATATTACTATGTTGAGAAATCTGTTAACAGTGCGTTGCCGCGATGCTTGACCGCACGCTTGACAAGCCCTTTAATCGCCCGCTAGAGTAAATTTTCTGTTTAGTACAAACCCCGCCGCATAAAGAACGTGTGATGGCGCACGTTGATGCACGAAGGAACGAAATGAATGGCTAGATATCAGAGAAAACGCGCGCGCGAACTGCAACACGACCGCTTTCGTGATACCACTATGAACTTACTGGATCGCCTCGGTGATCGTCTCGCAGGCAAAGGCCGCACGATTCTCTACGGCATCGCCGCCGTCATCGCGCTCGCCGTGCTCTTTAGCCTTGTGTCGTCGTGGCGTGAACGCAAAGCCAACGAAGCCCGCCGCGCTCTCGGCCATGCCATCGAAATCGCCGAAGCACCCGTCAACAACGCCAACGCTACGCCGCCGCCCGCCGCTGCCAGCGGGCTTAGCTTCTCCTCCGAACGCGAACGCGCGCAAAAAGCCGTCGAGGAATTCCAGAAAGTCGCAGACAAATATCCAGACCCGTACCGTGAAAATGCGCGCTACTTTGCCGCCAATAATCTGCTCACGCTCGACCATAATAAAGGCATTGCCGAACTTCAATCTTTAACTAAAAGCGGCGACCGCGAGATCGCCACGCTCGCTAAATTCGCGCTCGCGCAAGCTTACGAAGCGGACGCCAAATACAACGAGGCCGCGCCCATCTACAACGAGTTGGCGAAAGCGAACTCCGAATTGATTCCGGCGGACACAGCGAATCTGCGCTTAGCCAGCGTCTACGAGAAGCTCGACAAGAAGAAAGAAGCCGCCGATATCTACTTCGCCATTCTCGATGCTTCACGCAAGGCGAAGGGCGCGGACGGCAAACCCGCGACGCAAACATCAGCCGCGCGCGAGGCAGACCAGAAACTAGCGACCCTCGATCCGGCGCGCTACGCCCAACTTCCAACCGCGCCCGTCGCCTCCAATCTTGCCTTCTAAAAGAACTGCCGGACGCCCTTGAAAGCCTAACAAAGCTCAACGTGCGGCCTCCGGCTTTCGCTAATAATTTTCGTTCCATCTTAAATGGACAATCTGACGCATTCGCTGGTCGGCCTCGCTATCGCTAAAGCAGGGCTTGAACGCGCGTCGCCCGCCGCCACCGCCGTCTGTATCGTCGCCGCCAATGCGCCCGACGCGGATATTCTCACAGCCTTCTACGGATCATGGACGTACCTGCATCATCATCGCGGCATCACGCACTCCATCATCGGCACGCTGGCTCTCGCGCTGTTAATTCCGTTTCTATTCTGGATCGCCGGTTGGATTTACGCGCGCATGATGCGCGAGCCGACGTGGATGAACTTTCGCGGGCTGCTGCTCGCTTCGCTCGTCGCCAGTGCCAGCCACACGCTGCTCGATTGGACAAACAATTACGGCGTGCGCCCGCTGCTGCCTTTGAGCAACGAGCGGTTCTACGGCGATCTGGTTTTTATCGTTGATCCTTTTCTCTGGCTGAGCTTGGGCGGCGCGGCCTTTTTACTGACGGCGAAAACAAAGCGGCGCGCGGCGGCGTGGTGTGTGCTCGCGGCATTTATCACGGCGGCGCTGTTCGTGCTGCCTACACGGGCTGGCATAAAGTATCCGGCGCTTTCGCGCGGGCTATGGCTCGTCGGACTCATCGGACTTGTCGTCGCATATCGTGCGCGTTTGGGACGGCGTTGGGGAACTGCTATCGCTGTCATTGCGCTCGCGCTTGTCGTCGTTTACTGGGCTGCTTTGTCCGTGCTTCACAATCGTGCGTTGGCGCGTGCGCAGAGCGTAGCGGCGCACCTCGCAGGGCAACGCGGAGAAACGCCGCAACGTCTCGCGGCGATGCCTGTGCTGGCGAATCCCTTGCGCTGGCAGTGCGTTGCCGAAACCGAACGCGCGACGTTTCGCTTCGATCTGGCCCTGAACGAAAAAGACGAGACAGTGCGCGAAACGGCGCGTTATGAAAAGCCGCAAGGTACTACTGAAGAGCTGATCGCGCAGGCGGCGAAAGATAGTCGCGCGAAAGTTCTACTCGATTTCGCGCGCTTTCCCGTCGCGCGTCTTGATGGTGATTGCCGGAACCGCCCACTCGTGCAATTCGCGGACTTGCGCTACACTGAACCGGGCATTGCGCGGCGCGGCAACTTCTCTTTGGAAGTACCCGTTTCATGTGCGCCGCAGGATGCAGAAAGTTTTAACCGATGAGCGATTTAGTGCGTAGCGACAGCGAGCGGAATGCGGTGGCCGAATCTTTCCGCCAGACAAATGAGAAAGAACGTGACATCGTTATCGCCGGGCGCGGCAAAGTAAAACTGCCGCGTATTAGCGTGCGCGCGTCATCCGGCGGCTATCTGCTGGCGGCAACCATCCTAACTTTCGCAGCCTTCATATTGCTTCATGCCGGAAAAGAGATCGCGGCGTCAATCTTCCTGTGTTTCGCATGGCTCGTCGTGCCCTTTCTGGCCTTCACAGACCGGATCGTTTTCGATGGCGATGCGCTCATACGCAGAGGCTTCGTCGCCCTCCTGCTAAATTTATTTAATGACCGCCAGCGCAGAATTTCAGTGCGTGAAATCGAACGCATCGAGACGAACGCGGTGCGGACGCTACGGCGTAGCGGGCGTGTTCGCTATCGCTATCGCAGCGAAGTTTCGGGCAATGGCGTGCGGTTCATTCTCGCTTCCGGCGGCGGCACAGGTTACCGGCGGATGGTGGCGGAACTGTTTCCGCGCATCGGCGATGATAAGTTGGACGCGCGCACGACGGAGCTGCGCGATTATTTGAGCGACGCGAAATCCCTTCAAACAGCGCTCGGCGCATTGCGCGTTGCGCCCGCCAGCGTTCTCGAAGATACCGTGACAGATTTTGCGCGTGGACGAAAAAGGCGTCTGCGTGTTCGCCGCCGTGCGTTGGCGATGGAGCCAGCGGCGGCCTCCGAGGTTGAACGCGGAAAGATGTTGCAGCGTGCCGGAAACGAGTTGCGCGTGGGCGGACGTTTAAGCGAAGCGGCGGAAGCCTTTCGCCGCGCTCTGCTGGTGACGCCGCACGACGCTACGCTGCTTTACGATTCGGCGCGTTTATTACGCTCACAGGCCAGCATGATGAACGATGCGCGTTTGCTCAAACGCGCACGCGCCGCCTTGCAGATTGCCGCGCGCCGTGCCCCCTTCGATCATAAATTACTGTCGCGCATTGGCGAGAGTTTTCTTGAGACGGGGGACTTTGTGCGTGCTGCCGTCGCTTTCCGTCGCGCCCTCAACGCCAACCCGAACACTTACCGTGCCGAACTCGGTCTGGCGGAAATCGCCTTGCGCACGGGAAAGCTGGCACACGTCGTGCATCATTACGGCGGCGCGGCGCGTGTTGCCAACGATAGTGCGGCGGCACGCTTTGCCACACACGAAGCCGACTATTACGCGCGGCTTAATAGCGATGACGATTATCTAGCCGTCGAGCTGCGGCGAATCGGCTGGTTGCAGCACCTTCATTACGCACGCCGCATCGCCGCCCGCGCCACCTTCACGGGCATCGGTCTGGCAATTGCCGGTGCGGTAATTGACGAACTGCTCGGAGACGCCGGTTGGGCGCTCGCCTCTTCCGCGATTGTTGCGTGGATCGGCGTCGTCATCGCCGAAAAATTCTTCAGGCAGCGCCGCGAAACACGCCATGCGGAGCCGCAACCCTAGCGGCCTGAAGACCGACGTTAGTTCTTCAATCAAAATGACAATAAAACTCGTAGCGTAAGATTCTGCGGGGCTTACCAAAACTTATCGCCAACACCGGCCTCATCTTAAACGGGCGGGGTGTTGGCGATTTTGCTTTTGGGATTTGGAGGCGATTACGCTTCAGGCGCGGTCTTTTTGGGGCGTGGCATCGTGCTCTTCTTAGTCGCAGGGCGACGCGCGCCCGTCGTTCCCTCTGCGCCTTCGCGCTTTGTGCCTTTGGACTTTTTTGGAGCGGGGTCAATGATCGAATCCACGATATCCGAAACGGCGGAAGCCGCTTGATCCACCACTTCGCTGACGCCACTGACAATTCCGGCTCCGAGTTCTCGCACCGGCGTAGAGACAATCGTGCGCGCCGCTTGCTCTGCGGCGGAAGCAACGGCTGATAGCGCGTCCGCCGGTTCGGTCGCGGCGGCCTCCGGGTTGAGGAAACCTTCCCAGCGATAGCGCGCCGCTTTTCGCGGCTCATTAAGACGCTTGAAGACAAGCTCTGTAACGGCGTTTGTGACCCAACGGTGATAAAACTCGCCGACCGAATGAAGGTCTGCGTCCGGCGCGGGATTCATAAAATCAATCGCGTATGGAACGCCGTCTTTGATCGCAAACTCGACAGTGTTGATTTCATAACCGAGCGCGTGGCAGATCGTTCGCACGTCTTTGGTAACGCGCGCAGCCAGCTCCGCCGAAAGGTAGTTCGGATCGTTGATATATTGTTCGCCGGAAAGATACGGCTTGCGCGGATCATACGGCATAATCATCACTTCTTCCTGCCCTATGCAATAGCAGCGGACGAATTGATCGAAGTCTATGAATTCCTGCAAGGTCATGCAGAGCGTGCCGGTTTGATCGTACTCGAACCAGAGTTGTTCGAGCGTGTTGACGCGCGAAACATTTTTCCAGCCGCCGCCGTCAAACGGTTTCAGGATCGCCGGAAGCCCAACATAATCAACGATACCCTGCCAGTCGAGCGGGAATTCCAGATTTCGCAAACTCTCGTTCGTGACGCCTTTGATATAGCTCTTTTGCGGCAGCAGGACGGTCTTCGGAATGGCGACGCCGAGCTTGGCGGCGAGCGCGAAGTTGAAAAATTTATCGTCCGCGCCCCACCAGAAAGGATTACTGAGAACGAGTGTTCCCTCCAGCGCAGCGCGTTTCATGGATGCGCGGTAAAAAGGAACTTCGTGAGAGATGCGGTCAATAATCAGATCGTAACGGCGCGGTTCATCGAGGCGCACGCCGCCTAGTTTGACAAAATCAGCGACTACCTCGCCGCCGCCACGCTCATTAATGCTCTTAATCAATGCTTCTGGAAACGATTCTTCGCGTCCGACCAGAATACCTACTCTTTTCATATATTATCCTTTCTTTATCGCAGGGCGCGCTGCCACGCGCCAATCTTTTACGCGCATTTTGTGCGAGGTTGCGCCGTCCCTATTATTCAAAACCGTGCACTCTATCGTCACGCGCAATGCCTTGTCAACGCGCGGGCAGCGAACTTCAAGCATCCGCCGGGCGTGGCGCGTACATCAGAACTTGTGTGAGAACCTATGCCGCTTGCAATGCGCAATTCTTTCGGCGCGGCTGTGTTACAATCAGCATAAGAAATAGGTTTGTCCCGCACGCCGCGCGTAATTTCAAAAGTCTTTTAAGGAGAGTTTTGCCAGTGTTTCGACGCATCATATTATCTCTGCTTATTTTAACGCTGCCTTTAGGCGGCGCGCTGTTTCCTGTGCGGAGCGCGGAGCGGTTTGCCGACGATAAAGACAAAGCCACGCTGAACGCCGAGCAGGTCGCCGAGTCCGTCATTTTTATTTACAGTAATCGTTTGGGTCGCGGCTTTCTCGAACAGATTCGCCGCAACGGGATCGAGCGCGGGCGTTTGCTGCGCATCGGCAACGACGGCCGCACAGAGGATGCCACCTACGAGCGCCGCTTCGTGCGCGGCGAAAATTCCGCGAAAGACAAAATCCGGCTCGATCAGAAGCTGCCCTCGAATGAATATTCGCTTGTGTACGGCAGCGGGCGCACTTTCGGTCTCGTCAACGGGTCGTCCTTCACGCCGCGACAGGAAGCCGCCGCAGATTTTCTGGCGCAGCAATGGCACGGGCTTGACGCGCTCCTGCGCTACAAAGAGAACGGTTCGACGCTGAATCTCGCCAGCAAAGAAACGCAGCAGGGCGTAGAACTGTATGTGCTGGACGTGACGGACAAAGAAAAGCGGCGCACGCGCTACTACGTCAGCGTTAAGACGTTGCGCGTACTGCGGCTCGACTACGAAGAGCCTGCGGCAAGCGGCAGCACGCCCGTCAAGTTTATGAGGAAATTCTACGATTACCGTCTCGCGCAGGGGACGCTCGTGCCATATCGCACAGTGCTTTTCGAGGACGGCAAGCAAACGCAGGAAACGCGCGTCTTAACGGTCACTTATGGCGTCAAGATGGACGATACGCTCTTTCAAAGCCCCGACGCACAGGCCGCCAGCGCATCCTAAAGCCCGAACGCTTCATCAACTCGCTAATATGAATTAAAGGCATTGCTCGCGTGGTGAACGCGGCAATGCTTTTTTATTTGAAACATTTGGAACTGAAAAAGCGAGCGGGCGTTTGAATTCACGCGCGGCAGTTATCGGGTGTACAATTGAACGGCTAACCCGACCGTGAGCGCGCGGCTAATGAGAAATAAAATGTACGATAGCAATCAGGAAAACGAGCGGCGCTAAGGCTTGTTCCCCGGCCTCGTTTGATGAGTACGTTAACCTCAGTTGATGATCTCTGTTTCGGCGTCAGTCCTTCGGGCGGCGTCGCGGGGAATAGTGTTGCCGTCGTGTCTCATACCGTCGCCTCTGATCACGCGCTGCTGGAAGCCATCTGTGCGGGCGACGAAGCGGCCTTCGCGGAAATCGTCAGCCGTTATCGCAACCAGATCGTCAATTATATTTATCGGATGACGAATGATTACGACGGCGCAGTTGATCTATCGCAGGAAACTTTCGTGCGTGTCTATAACGCGCGGGATCGCTATCGCACGGACTATGCTTTCTCGACATACATCTATCGCATCGCCACTAATCTGGCGATTAGCGAGCTACGCAGACGCAAGCGCCGCCGTTTAATTTCGCTGTCCGGCTTTTTCGGAGAGCGCGAGGAAACGGAAGCCAGCGAATTTGACCCGGCAGACGCGAGTCCTTTGCAGGATGCGACGCTGGTAGAAAGAGAGCGGCAGGCGGCGGTGACGCAGGCGATCAGCACTTTGCCGGACAAGTATCGCGCGCCGCTTGTGCTGCGCGATATCGAAGGCAAAAACTATCACGAGATTGCGCTTATCCTGCAACTAAGCGAAGGCACGGTAAAGTCGCGCATCAACCGCGCACGGGCTTTTCTACGCGACAAATTGCGCAGCTATTTGTAATTAACAGGAGCAGTACCTTTCCGATGAATTGCCAGTCATTTCAGAATCAGATCGAAGAATTTCAGGGAGCGCCGAATCTCAGCGTAGAGGCCGCTGCGCATTTTGCGGCGTGCGCCCGCTGTGCGCGTGTCCGGGTCGAGCATCTTGCGCTCAATCAATTGTTCGCCACGCTAGAGCCTGTTGTCGCGCCCGAAAACTTCGACTCCAAACTCGCCGTGCGTCTCGCTGCAACGGAAAAAAATGAAAGATCAAGCTTCTTCTCTAAACTGAATTTTTCTCCCGGCTCATCATCAATGGCGTTTGCTTCAATCTTTGTTATCGCGGTCTGCGCCACGATTCTGATCAAAGAATTACCGTTCAGCCACGCGCCGAACATTGCGACGGAAACATCTGTCGCCAAGAATTCTGTAATCCTTCCAGCCCAAGTTCCTAACCGTAACAACGCGCCCGATTTTAATCACGTTTTCGACAACCGTCATCCAGCTAGTGATACGTCCATTGCCCGCGTCGCTGCCGCTGCATCAATACCATTGAGGGCGGGAAAGCATAAAGTGTCGGCATCCGAAGCGAACAAACAAGAGCCGCGTATTGAAGCGGCGACCGCCGCCGTGCTTCGTGCTCCCGAAGCTCACTTAAATACGATGAATTTCAGTTCGAGCGCCGCCGCCATTGTGGCGCGCGCGAATCCGGGTGCGAGCCTTGAAAGCAACGCCGTTTTCGCTTTGCCGTCTGCGCCTGCGCCGGAATCCGTCAACCTCCTGTTGAAAGATAAATGCGGCGCAACGCACATCGTCGCTTTGCCGCGTGTTACTTTCGGTGCGCGTGACGCCATTGAATCGGCGAATACCGGCTGTCGTGCGAGTCAACCGGCGCAGAGCTTTTGATGAGCCGCCCGGAAGTTCGCGCAGAACACGAAACGCGAAAAACTTTGCCACAGGCTAAATCGAACAAAGCATTTTTATTCGCCGCCGTGCTTTTTCTCGCGCTGGCGGCGCAAGCCCGCGCGCAACGCGCCGCGCCGCCTCAAGCAATTGCGCCCGTCGAGCAGCCAACGCAAAGGCCGAATGCCCCGCTGCCGCCCGAAGTCGTTATCGTCGTTAATCAATTGACGGGCGCGCGATTGCTCGCATGGTTGCACCGCTCCGGCGTCGAAATCTCTTTGCTCGATGAACAGTCATTGGCGAAGCTTGATGCGCATTCCAGTATTGTCGCCGGTCTTGCTTTGAACGGAGGGCAGCACGTCGTCGCGCATCTACCGCGAACCGAAGCCGAGCTTGCCGCCGCCGCTATGTTTCAAGGCTCGCCTCCGGCGCCGACGGATTCAAACAATTCGGCATCGCTGAATCTGAAAATATTGTTACGAAATGATCAGCAGCTTCACGCAAAATATTTAGGTTTCGACGCTGGCACGGGATTGTCCCTGCTGCAAACGGATGTGCCGAACCTGAATCCTGCCGCGCGCGACGCGAGCGAAAACGAGTTATTGATAGGCCAGCGCGTGCGATTGCTTGCGCCCGCTCCGGCAGTCCGCGCGGCAAGCGATGTTTCCGGCACGCTTCGTTTGCGCTTCAGCGAAGTTGAAGGCAAGCTGACGGAAATAGTTCGCGCACCGCCAACGGGTCGTCTGCTGAGCTTGATTGTGCGCGTCAACAATCCATCGCCGATGATGGCGGGCGGCGTCGCGCTCAACGACGCGAACCAGATGATCGGCTTAATCGAGCGAGTGGATGCAGGCACAGCTTCACTAATGCCGATTGGCGCTGTTCGTCGCGCGGCTAATCGTGTCGTTGCACGCCGTAGCAATTTTCCCGCGCCATTTCTAGGCGTGCAGGGCGAGCCTCTCGCCAATGTTCTTGCGCCGCAACTTTTGCGAAACGGATGGACGAACAGGGAAGCCTTCGCCTTAATCAAAAACCGTAACGGTGTGTTGCTGACATCAATCGTTCCGAACACGGCGGCGGCGCGCGTCGGGCTGCGACCCGGCGACGTTATCACGCGCCTTAACAACATCAATATTCGCAGCGTCAAAGAATTCTCACAGTTGCTGAATGATACGGTAGACAAAACGCGGATTCGTTTCACTGTGTTAAGAGCGGGCAGCGGCGCGCGTTCTGTTCCCGTTGATTTAAGCAAAGCGTTTAATCCGGGCGTCTTTCTTAATAGCCCGGCGGCGAACGCCTTTCCCGGAGGAGTGTTCCCGGGCGGGCTGGAAACTGTCACGCTTAGCCCGCGAGTTGCCGGACGTTTCGGCGCACGCGGCGGTTTACTGGTCGTCTCCGTGCAGCCGCAGAGCGCGGCCTTTCGCGCCGGTCTTCGTCCCGACGATATTATCGAAGCCGTAGATAATCGTTTGCTGTCCGGCATGGACGCGAGCCTTTTGAAGCCCCTCACAGAAGACTTGAATCCGATCAAAGGCGGCGCAAGCGTCTCCCTTACGGTTGTGCGGAACACGCAAAAGCTCGCCATCACGTTGCCGATTGAAAAGCCCGCCGCGCCGTAATCTTAATAACTCGTCTCTTCTTCAAATTACTCGTCCGCCTGTTTTGAAATTTTGGTCGCCCTTCACTTTCTGTGTTAAGCTACGCGCATCCGACACGCTTGTTGCTTAAAATATTCTACGGGAGCCGTCTGCTTCCCATGCTGCACAAAGCCGTTTCGCATTACCACGAACTGCTGAACGAAGGCGATCTCGCGGAATCTTCGCGCGCGATGCTCGACGAAGGTCTGGAGCGCGCCAAGTTGATCTTCGGCGGCCGCCGCCTTTCTCCATACCTGCGCCCGCACTTTGTCACGGAAGCGGATTTCACGCGCGTGACGAAGATTTGCGAAACGATCTGGGGAGCAATCGAGAAGGTCAAGGACGCCGCCGTGCAAACGCCCGCGTTACTTGAAGAACTCGGATTGACGGAGATAGAGCGCGATCTTGTCAGCATTGATCCCGGCTACAAAGCGGTTTCACCGACGGCGCGGCTGGACTCTTTTCTCACGGACAACTCGTACAGTTTCGTCGAACTTAATGGTGAAAGCCCTGCCGGAATCGCTTACGCGGACGCTGCTTCAGATATCTTCAAAGCCTTTCCCGTGATGCGTCGCTTCATGGAAACTTACAACGTCCGGCAGCTTTATGGACGCCGCTTGCTGTTGGACGTTCTGCTGCGCGCGCACGTCGAATACTTGGGGCGCAAACCCGAACGCCCGCCGCATATCGCCATCGTTGATTTGAAAGGTTTGCCGACACAGAAAGAGTTTGAGCTGTTCAAAGAATTCTTCGAGAGCGAGGGCTATCCGTCCATTATCTGCTCGCCCGATGAGTTGGAATTTTCAAACAACCGGTTGCGGGCGGGGGATTTCGAGATTGACGTTGTATACAAGCGGCTGCTCGTCAACGAATATTTGCCGATCATCATGGAATACCCGGCGCTATTGGAAGCGTGCCGTGCGCGTGCCGTCTGCATGGTCAACAGCTTTCGCTCGAAGCTGATCCACAAAAAAGCTCTCTTCGCCGTGCTCACAAACGAAGCGCACCAATCGCTCTTTTCCGAAGTCGAACGAAATGCCATCCGCGCCCATGTTCCCTGGACACGGCGCGTGAGTGAAGGCGCGACCAAACATTACGACGACGCGATTGATCTATTGGAATTTGCGCGCACTAACCGCGACCGGCTGGTGCTGAAACCGAATGACGATTACGGCGGGCACGGCATCTATATCGGATGGGCGACAAACGAAGCGGAGTGGAACGGCGCGTTGCAAACGGCGCTCGCCGACGGCGATTATCTTTTGCAGGAACGTGTCGCCACTTCGCGCGAACTCTT
The DNA here is from genome assembly GCA_046262295.1 of Pyrinomonadaceae bacterium. Taxonomy (GTDB): domain Bacteria; phylum Acidobacteriota; class Blastocatellia; order Pyrinomonadales; family Pyrinomonadaceae; genus JBHENC01. Next base: position 229,099 of record JBHENC010000003.1, read on the forward strand.
TCCGGCGGTGCTGGAAGACGGCTCGATAGAGTTTACAGAGCAGCTTGTTGATCTCGATCCGATGCTTTTCTTCGGCAAAGTCGGCTCGGCTTTCACGCGCCTCTCTTTCACGGAACTTGCCAACGTCTCGTCGGGCGGCGGCATGGTTCCGACATTTATCATTAGCGAAAAGGGATAAGCCCCACTGTGTGTTATTGCGTGGTATCGAATGGGCTTTAGCCTAGACCACCGTATCTCATAAATTGATATAGAGGTCTGGTGATCTTTCAGTTAAAAGCAGGAGTTAATAAAAATGGCTGAGGAGCTTGACGACAAATCATTGTTGCCGCAGGACGAGCGGCGCGGTCATGATCGCGCGCGCTTGATCGTTGACGTGTTTTTTAACGGCGCGGATATGACGGGCGTCGCCAGCACAAAGGATATCAGCGCGGGCGGTCTCTACATGAACACGCAGACACCTCTGCCCGAAGGCGCGCTGCTGACGGTGCGTATCCCCTTTAGCGACGGGCAGCAGGTCGTGGTCAACGCCGAAGTCGTGTATAGCAATCCGGGCTACGGCGTTGGCGTGCGGTTCTCCGGGTTGACGGAAAAAGACCGCGCACTGATGGAGCGTGAATTGCCGACACCGTGACTCTTGCCCGCAACGACGCCGAACAATTGATTTGGCGAGAGCTTTCAAGACAGACACGCGCAATGCTCGAAGGCAAGCTGCGTGGTTTATACGAACATGACAGCGACGACAGCGCATTTGACGCGCTCGCTTTAGATAAGCAGCAAACGCTCTTACTGTTCGCGCACAGACTCGTGGCCTTAAATCTATGGAACGCCTTGCGGCGCATTGACAATGTTTACGGCGAAGGCGGCGTCGGCCTCAACTTCATCGCGCAGCCTGATCTGGAATCTACGCTCCGGCGACGCCGCGATTTCACGACGATGTTTGCCGCACACAAGGATGCTACGGGCGGATTCTTTGAACGCAAGCAATCGCGGGCGTCGCTGCATTTTCTTTACGTTGGTACGGGGCGGGAACGACGCTGGAGCGTCCATTTCGATCTTTATAGCCCGTTGGCTTTCCCGCACGGCACGTGGCGACACTGGCTGCACGAGAAAGTCAGAGGCGAAACACCCGATTGGCGTCTGATCGCGCAGGTGTTACGGGGTACGGATTCTGTATAAAGTTTAGTTTGTGGTTTTCCATTCCGATAAATCTGAATCCGTTAAGCGTATTGCCGTCGGCGGCGTGGCGGTTCTTTAGTGAAGGAGCTTAAAAATATGTTCGACCAATTCACTCTCGGCATTGAAGAAGAGTTTCAAATTGTTGACCCGCAGACGCGCGAACTGCGCTCACACGTCTCCGAATTTCTGGAAGAAGGCCGGATGATTCTGGGCGAGCAGATCAAGCCCGAAATGATTCAATCCATGATTGAAGTCGGCACGGGCATCTGCCGCAACATACAGGAAGCGCGCACGGACATCTCGCGTCTACGCGGGATTATCTCGGCGCTCGCGCGCAAAAAAGGTTTGGAGATTGTCGCCGCTTCGACTCATCCAATTTCGCACTGGCAAGATCAGAAGATTTCCGATGACGCCCGCTATGAAGTAATCGTCGAAGAGATTCAGATGGTCGCGCGCTCGCTTTTAATCTTCGGCCTGCACGTACACGTCGGCGTCTCCGATCCAGACCGCGCGATTCACATCATGAATGCCGCGCGCTATTTTCTGCCTCATATGCTGGCTCTTACAACTTCATCGCCGTTCTGGTTGGGACATAACACGGGACTCAAATCTTATCGCTCGGAAGTCTTCAAGAAATTTCCGCGCACGGATATCCCGGATCACTTCGATTCGCACGCCGCCTTTCAACGCTATGTCGAACTGCTGGTAAAAACCGGCTGTATTGATAACGGCAAAAAGATTTACTGGGACGTGCGCCCGCATCCGTTCTTCCCGACGCTGGAGTTTCGCATCTGCGATATCCCGACGCGCGTTGACGATACCATCGCCATCGCCGCGCTCTTTCAGGCCATCGTCGCCAAGCTCAGCAAACTGATTGACCAAAACTTAGGGTTTCGCCTTTACCGTAGGATGCTGGTGCAGGAAAACAAATGGCGTGCGGTGCGCTGGGGACTCGACGGCAAGATGGTTGACTTCGGCAAACAAAAAGAAGTGCCGGTGCGCGATCTGGTGCTGGAGCTTCTGGACTTTGTGGACGATGTGTTGGACGACTTAGGATCACGCAAAGAAGTGGAACACATCCATACGATTCTTCAGCGCGGAACTTCCGCCGACGAGCAGTTGGAGATTTACAGAGAGACGGGAGATTTGCGCGCCGTCGTTGATCGCCTGATCGAGCGCACGATGGAGAACGTCCCGCAAGACATCAGCATGGATGCTTCAACACACGCGATGTAGCTGCCACATAGACATCTTCGTTTGAGCCGGAGGAATCGTTATACGCTTGACGAGTTGATGTGCTTGAGCGATTCGCGCAGGAAATTCTCGAAGATGATGCGCCCGTCGCGCGATTCGTTCGGATGCTCCCAACGTGTCGCGCGGTCTTTGCTCCAATCCTCGAAAGATTTTTCGAGATGAAACTGCACCGTATAGATAAGCTGCCCGCCGGTGCGCTTGACCATCATTTGATTGCGGCAGAGATACGCCGTCGCCAGCATCTCGAAGCCTTCGGGCACGTGGTCGAGTTGTAGCCCGTGATTCTGCCAGACGCGCAAGATGCGTGCTTCCGTCGTATAGTCTTGCCAGATGCCTGATTCGTCGTTGTCAATTCCATTAAAGATCGGATCGTCCGGCGCAGTGATGCGTATAAAGCGATACTGGTATTCGCAGGCGCGATTATCTCTGTGTTCGTGCTGTTCCTGATTATCCAGCGTGACGACTCGCGCCCCGAAACTCAAGCCGACCAGTTGATGCCCGCCGCAGATGCCGAGCACAGGCGTTCGTGTCTCCCGCACGAAACGCCCGAAGCTTTCGATAATACCGGGATGATAAAAATCGAAATCGCTTAATGTGCCGCTCAACACGATGGCCTGCGGTTGAAACTTCTTTGCCGCCGCCGCCACTTCCGAGACGTGAGCAATCTCCAGTTCAGGATGCTTTACGAGCCGCTCGACATTATGAAGAATATTGTTGAGCGCCAGCCGCGATATCTCCCGCTCTCGATTGAGACGCGCGGTTGCCGTGCGCCCCCATTCTTCTCGCGCCACATCGGAGATGTCGCTATCCTCGCGCAGCAGATTATTGACGACGAGCACGCGCGCCTCTTCGATGCGCTTTTCTATCGGCTCATAACGACAAAACGCACGCTGGTTAAAAGGAAACGGCAGCGGCTCGGATGTCTCCGGCGCAGCGGTCACGGGCGCGTCGGCATTAACAATCTGTTGTTCTTCTATCATCTCGGAAAAATTCCAATTAGCAAAAGCGTTTACGGTCAGGGGCGGCGCTGCTTCGTATTTTGATTAAATTGTGGCCGTGAGCTTCCCGCACCGGCCTGCGAAATTTCGTTACGCGCCTCGCCGATAAGCTGCGCGCGCAGGCGTGAACGGAAAGCCGTTGTGCGTTCGGCGGCGAGATGTTCGACCAAGAGCAGCAATCTGTGCCACGCCAGTTCCAGCTCATCCGCGATGCGCGAAATTTGCGTGATGTCGTAGGGCAGGGCAACCTCCGCGTTACCCGTCCGCGCGAATGCCGCGAGATATCTGGCTGTTGCCAGATCGGGACACATAATCCGGCGGCGTCCTATCTTTAGTTCAACGCCGAGCAGTGTGTGCTGCACTTGGACGCCGCTTTGCCTGCGCGATAATTGAAGATGAAAGGCGCGCGTTCGCAGCGGCAGAATGCGCGCAGTATAAATACGCGGCAGCCACATCTCGCCGAGTTCTTCTTTTATTTGTGTTGCGAGCTGGGCAAGGGAAGCCGTGCGCGCCGGTGTTTGCATCGCTCCGGTTAAAGCTGGATCGAAATTTGGAATCGGGTTGAATTCGTTCGTCGTAAAACCATTCATAATTCTAAACTGCACTGGAAGCGAAGGCGCGCCGCCGCGTCAGGAAATCATCGCTTCAACGCGATGCGGCGACCGCCGTGCTCTTGCCTGTGCGAAAAGCGTCGAGCACTTGTCCCGGAAAAATACCGAGGTAAAAGACGCCTAGCACCGTGATAAGCAGAACCGCTGCAATGCTCGCAGGCACAAGCGGCGCGCGCCATTCGCTCGTGCGTTCGCGGAAAAACATTACCACAATCAGCCGTAAATAGTAGTAGACGGAGACGGCGGAATTCAGCACGCCGATGACCACAAGACCGTAGTAGCCTTGATTCAGGGCGGCGCGAAAAACCATTATCTTGCCCATGAATCCGGCTGTCAAAGGCATCCCGAGCAGGCTCAGTAGAAACAGCGAGAGCGCGAAAGCGAGGACGGGCGCGCGGAAACCTATGCCGTTGTAATCTTCTATTTCGGTGCGGCGATCATTGACGCGCGCCAGAATCGTGACGATGGCGAACGCGCCCAGATTCATCACCGCATACGTCAGCATATAAAATGCGACCGCCGCCAGCGCATCGTTTCTTTGCGCAGCATCGGCGCTTGCGCCCGCCGCGACGAATCCCACCAGCGCGTATCCGGCGTGCGCGATGGACGAATACGCGAGCATCCGCTTGACGTTCGATTGCACGATGGCGGCGACGTTGCCGACCGTCATCGTGAGTATGGCGAGCACCACGAGCATCTGCACCCATGCGTCGTGGACGAGTCCGGCGGCGCTTGCGGAAGCGGCGACAAACGGAAACGCGAACACAAAGACGCGCAGGAACGAGGCGAATCCGGCGGCCTTCGGCCCCGCCGCCATAAACGCCGTGACGGGCGTCGGCGCGCCTTCGTAAACATCCGGCGTCCATACATGAAATGGAGCCGTCGCCACCTTGAAACCGAATCCGACGAGAAGCATCGCCGTGCCCGCAAAGAGTAGCGGCGGATACTGCGCGACGTTCGATGTCAGGCGTTCGGCAATCAGCGTGATGTTGGTCGTTCCGGCCAATCCGGTGGCGGTTGATGTCGCGCCGTAGATGAGCGCGATGCCGTAAAGCAGAAAGGCCGAAGAGAACGATCCCAGTATAAAATATTTAAGCGATGATTCGTTCGAGCGCAAATCCGCGCGGCGAAAGCCGGCCATCACGTAGGTTGCGATGGAGAGAATCTCTAAGCCCAGAAAGATGATGACGAGATCGTTGCCGGACGCCATCAACAGCATCCCGGAGGTGGCGAACATCAGCAGCGAATGAAACTCGCCCGCCGGAAGTTGCTCGCCTTCAATCCAGACCATCGAGATCAACACCGTCAACGCCGAGACAAGCAGAAAGATCAAGCTGAAACTAAGGCGCATCTTGTCCAGCACGATCATACCGTTAAAGGCCGTGCTTATGTTGGCGTCCGACGACGTTGCCGCCCACATAGAGATGCACGCGATTGCGCCCGCCGCGAGTCCGGCCAACGAGAGGCCGCCCGTTATCCAACGCTGGTTGGGACGCACGAAGGCATCCAGCAGCATCACGATCACGCCCGCCAGCGCGACGATTATCTCCGGCATAATCAGCCGGAAATTAATGTCTAAAGAAAGCGTCTGTAAAGCTAAAGATAGAATCATTGGTTAAAGGGCTTTCTACTTTACGCTGCCGGTTTTTGCCACGCCCGTTTCCGCCGCCAGCAATTTATCGAAGCGCGCCCGCAAAAAAGTTTTGTACTTCTCCGGCGACGCGCTCATCCCGAATTGTTTGGCGGTTAGAGTGCCGTTCTTATCGTACAGGAGAACCAGCGGAAGGCGCACGCGCGTCGAAAATTGCGCGTAGGTAAACTTCGTCGGATCGCGCAACACAGGAAACGTCAGCTTGTTCGCTTTCGCAAATCCGCGCAAGTCTTTGTCCGTTGCCTCTTCCGGGCTTTCGATGCTAATCCACAAAAACTTTACGGGCTGGTTCTTGTACTCTTTCTTTAATTCTTCGAGCGCGCGCAATTCTTCAGAGCAGGGCTGACACCACGTCGCGCCGAAAGAGACGAGCACCACGTCGCCGCGCATCTTTGCGAGATCGTAAGTCTTGCCGTCTACGCCCTTCAGCGCGATCAAGGCAGGCGCTTCTTCTTCAGCGCGCTGTTGTGGGCGCGGTTGTTGCGCCGTCGCGCGCGTTGAAAGAAATGGCGCGAAGATTATTGCTGCGGCGAGAAGCGGAAGTAAAGCTTGTAACTTTCTCATAAACTCTATTAATGCGAAGCAGTTTCCTGTAAATCGTTTGGTGTTGCAATTGCCGCCGCTGTGAATGATCCGCCGCTTTCCGGTGCGGCGACGCGCGCACGGACGGCGTTGACGCTGGCACGCGCGCGGTTTAGAAACGGCGCGGGATAAACGCCCATGTAAAGCATCAGAAACAGTAGCGGCACAAGCAGCCCGATTTCGCGCCCGTTCAAGTCTGAAAGATGCGCGTTCGCTTTATTGGTCAGCCGCCCGAAGACGACGCGCTGTAACATCCACAGCATATAGACGGCCGCCCAAATAACGCCCGTCGCCGCAAACATCGCCGCGATCCATGAATAGCGAAAGCCTGACAGCCAAGTGCCGAGCAGAATAAGAAACTCGCCGACGAAGCCGTTCAGAAACGGCAGCCCGATTGACGAAAGCGACGCGAAGACGAAGAACGTAGAGAAAAGCGGCATCTGCGTGGCGAGTCCGCCGAAGTCCGAGATCATGCGCGTGTGGCGTCGTTCATAAATCATGCCGACGATTAGAAAGAGCGCGCCCGTCGAGACACCGTGATTGAGCATCTGGTAAAGCGCGCCCTGCATTCCCTGTTCCGTGAAAGAGAAAAGGCCGAGCACGACGAATCCCATATGGCTGACGGACGAATACGCGACAAGTCTTTTCACGTCCGGCTGCACCATCGCCACGAGCGCGCCGTAGATAATGCCGATGATGGAAAGCACGATGATGACGGGCGCGAAATAGCGCGCGGCGGTCGGAAAGAGTGCGAGATTAAAGCGCAGCAATCCGTATGTACCGAGTTTTAGTAGCACGCCCGCGAGAATCACGGAGCCTGCGGTCGGGGCTTCGGTGTGCGCGTCCGGCAGCCATGTGTGAAATGGAAAGAGTGGAACTTTAATAAAGAACGCGAGCGCGAACGCTAAGAAAATCCAGTATTCCGCACGCGGGGCGCGTGTTGCGAGCGAGCCGCCCGCACGCATCGCCGCGAGAATCACTGTGTAGTCGAAAGTATTGTAAAGAAAATAGAGCGCGATAATGCCGACGAGCATCAGCAAACTGCCGATGGCCGTGTAGATGAAAAACTTCGTCGCCGCATAGATACGCCGCTCGCCGCCCCAGATGCCGATAAGGAAAAACATCGGTACGAGCGACGCTTCAAAGAAGAGATAGAAAACGAGCAGATCGAGCGAAACGAAGACGCCGGTCATCGCGCCTTGAAGTGCCAGCAGAAAAGCGTAAAAGGCGAGCGGGCGTTTTTCGACGGCGTGCCAGCTCGAAAGAATAGCAATCGGCATCAAAAACGTCGTCAGCAGCACCAGCCACAAACTGATTCCGTCAATCCCGACATGATAATGTGCGCCAATCGCGCCGATCCAAGAACGGTCGAATTCGTAAAAGAAGCCTGCCGCTGATCTAGCTCCGCCGCCATCGCTCAACAGCAACAGCGAGAGCGCAAAGGTCAGCAGCGAGAAAAGCAGCGCGATGGTGCGATATTGATTGCCGCCGCTGACGGCATGATGTTGATGATCGCCAACGTCATCATGCGTGGCTTGCGTCTCGTCGGCGCGGGCGGGCGCGATAAAACTGTAACCGACCATCACGAGCGCGCCGACGACCGGAAGCAGTATTAAGATTGTGAGCAGAGATTGCTGCATATTTTTTATCTAACGAATGAATGAATGCCGAAATAAGCGAAGTAGCCGATGACGGCGAGCGCGCCGAACAGAATAATCGCCGCGTAGCTACGCACGAAACCGTATTGCAGATAGCGCACGACGGAGCCGACTCCGGTGATGCTTCTGCCCAGCCCGTTAACGATGCCGTCAATCACCGCGACATCGAAAATCTTCCATAACCCTTCGCGCGATCCGGCGTTAATCGGATTGACGATTGTCGCATCATAGACTTCGTCAATGTAATATTTATGCTCAAGCAGGCGCGGCATTTCGCGCAGAGGTCTCTTCTGAAAGAGCGCCCATCCCAGACCGATTCCGGCGAGCGCGATCAAGACGGAGATGCCTGTAAATAAACGTTCATCGCGCAACTCGTCAGGCTTCGGCACGCGCTCCGCCGGATGTTCGCCCTGCTTTCCTTCACCGACAGACAAAGGCGCTGCGCCGTCCGTTTCCTGCGGCTTCGGCGAAAGCCATTCCACTTCATTCGCTTTGCCGTGTTCGCCTGTGCCGTGCGCGAGGCTCGTCTCCGGCACGTGCATGATGGCAGGCTCGAGCGTTTGCTCGAAATAGTTCGGCACATTCAGCCCTACGAAACTGCTTAAGGCATACGGCACGCCGAGCAAGCCGCCGAAAGTCGAAAGCACCGCGAGGATAATGAGCGGAACCGTCATCGTCCAAGGCGATTCGTGCGGCACTTGTCCTGGCGCAAGGCCGTGATGCTCTTCGTGTGCGTCCATCGAGTCGTCATGATGCGCAGCAGTTGACGCTGCGCCGACGTGATCGCCCGGTTCGTGATGCGGGCGGTCTCCGGCGGAAGCTCTTTGCGCGTCGTGCGGTTTTTCGCCGATACTGTAAGCGTGCGCGTGTGCTTCGTCGGCTTCGCCGCCCGCGTGCGCTTCCTTGAAACGATCCGTTCCCCAGAAGGTCATCACCATCAAGCGCGTCATGTAGACGGCGGTTATCAACGCCGTCACTGCGCCGACGAGCCAGAGAGCTTTGCCTAATCCTTCCGGCACTTGCCCGCCGACGCTCCATGTCTTCCATAGTATTTCGTCTTTCGAGAAGAACCCCGCGAAGATCGGCACACCGCAGATGGCGAGCCAGCCGGTCAGCATCGTCGCAAAAGTTATGGGCAAATATTTCTTCAAGCCGCCCATGCGCCGCATATCCTGCTCGTGGTGCATTCCGTGTATGACGGAGCCGGAGCCTAAGAATAGCAGCGCTTTGAAAAAGGCGTGCGTCATTACGTGAAAGATCGCGGCGACGAACGCACCCATGCCGCACGCGAGCATCATGTAGCCGAGTTGCGAGATGGTCGAATAAGCTAGAACCTTCTTGATGTCGTTTTGGGCGAGGCCGATGGTCGCGGCAAAGAGCGCCGTGCCCGCGCCGATGACGGCGACGATCACCATTGCGGTCGGCGCGTGCGTGTAAATCGCCGAACAGCGCACGATCATGTACACGCCCGCCGTGACCATCGTCGCCGCGTGAATCAAAGCCGAGACGGGCGTCGGCCCCGCCATCGCGTCCGGCAGCCACACGAACAGAGGAATCTGCGCGCTCTTTCCCGTCGCACCGATGAACAACAATACGGCGATTGACGTGATGCCGCCCGCCACAATCGCGCCCGCTGTGAAGGGATCAACGGCCATCGCGCCAATCGTCTTGAGCGCGCTGGTCACACCCAATTCCGGCTTGTCGAAAAAACTGATCGAAGCCTTGCCCGCCGCCGCCGTTAAAAAGAAGACGAGCATCACGCCGAGCACCACGCCCCAATCGCCGACGCGGTTGGCGATGAATGCTTTCTTCGCCGCATCGCCCGCTTCGCCTCTGTCCGTGTAATAGCCGATCAATAGATACGAACACAGCCCGACGCCTTCCCAGCCGACGAACATCAATAAAAAATTGTCCGCGAGCACGAGCGTCAACATCGAGAACATGAACAGATTGAGATAGGCGAAGAAGCGATAAAAACCTTTATCGCCGTGCATATAGCCGGTCGCAAAGACGTGTATCAGCAAGCCTACGAAGGTGATAAAGCAGGCGTAGATGCCGCTCAAGCGATCCATTGCGAGGCCGAAGTCGGCGCGGAAATCGCCTACCTGAATCCACGTCCATAGATGATTGAGCATCGGCGTCGTGTTTTCCGCATCGCCGATGTGCAGCGCGCCGCCCGGCTTGAACGCGACGATAAACGCGACGACCATCGCAACGCCGATTGACGCGCACGCCACCGTTCCGACAAACGCTTCATTGCGCACGCGCCGCCCGATCAGCCAGTTAATCGCCGCGCCCGCCAGCGGCGCAAAGATAATCAAATAAAGCGGATTCTGTGTCATGTGTTTTACAGTTTTGAGTTTTCAGTTTTGAGTTTTCAGCCAAAGCGTTTTGCTTGAAACTGAAAACCGAAAACTGAAAACTGTAAACTCAAAGTTTCAGCATACTCGCGTCGTCAACGTCGAGTGATTCGCGGTTGCGGAAAATGGCGATGATGATGCCGAGTCCGACCGCCGCTTCCGCTGCTGCGACCGTCATCACGATAAAAACGAAGAGTTGTCCGGTCACGTCGCGGAAGTAGCTTGAAAAGGCGACGAACGTGAGATTGACGGCGTTGAGCATCAGCTCTATGCACATAAACATAGAGATGATGTTGCGTTTGATGAGCACGCCCGCGACGCCGATGGTGAACAGCACGGCTGAAAGCGTCAAATACCAAGAGAGCGGAATAATCATTTTAATTCGTGCCTCGATCCGGCGTCTGTCAGTCTTTGCCCCGGTGCATATCTTTCAAGCCGAGAAGCCGCGCCGCTTCCGTCGTGTTATGCGTTTCGATCTCATGCGCGTCGCCAGCTTTTCGCGGATCAACGACGCTTGCCGTCAGTACCTGCACACCGGGCACGACGCGCGCTCCCTGCGGCAGAATCTGCGCGCGTCTGGCGAGCGTCATCGCGCCGACAATCGCCATCAACAGCAGCACGGAAGTTATCTCGAACGGCAGTAAATAGGTCGTGAAAAGTCCCGTCCCGATGGATGCGGTCAGCCCGACATCGGAGGTTGACGGATCGGGCAGGCGACCGGGCGAAGTCTGCACGAAGTAGATGATAAAAGCGGCTTCGGCGATTAACACTCCGGCGAGCGCGACGGCGACGGGAACCAGAAAGCGCAGGCGTCCGAGATTGTGTTCTTCCTCTTCGACGTTGAGCAGCATGATGACGAAGACGACGAGCACCATAATCGCGCCCGCGTAAACGATAATCTGCACGGCGGCGATAAACGGCGCGGCGAGCAGCACGTAAAGCCCTGCGAGCGCGATAAAAACGCCGATCAAAGAGATCGCGCCGTAAAGCGGATTGCGCTGCACCACTAATGATATCGCCGAGCCGATGGCGAATGCTCCGAAGAGCACAAAGAGTAGAACGGGAAAGTATTCCGCGATAATCATATTCGATAAGTTTGAACGGCAAGCTTACGGCTTAATGTAAACTCGCCCGCGTCGCTTTCAATCAGTGAAAGCCAATCAAATCGTAAATGCCTGTGACTTGCAGCGTCGCCGTAAGCACGATGTTCAGAATGGCGACGGGCAACAGAAATTTCCAGCCGAAATTCATCAACTGGTCAAAGCGAAAACGCGGCAAGGTTCCGCGCAGCCAGATGTATAGAAACAAAAAGAACATGACCTTGCCGAGAAAGTAGAAGACGCCGAGAATCGGAATCTGCTGGACGAAGGGGCCGTTCCAGCCGCCAAGGAAAAGCGTCGTCGCCAGCATTGAGACCGTGAACATATTGACGTACTCGGCCATAAAGAAGAGCGCAAACTTCATCGCGCTGTATTCCGTATGAAAGCCCGCGACGAGTTCCGTTTCGGCTTCCGGCAAATCGAACGGCACGCGGTTGGTCTCGGCAATCGCCGAAATCAGGTAAATGAGAAAGCCGAAGAATTGCGGAATGATGTTCCAGTGAAGCCCGAACCAGCCGGATTGTTGCTCGACGATGTTATAGAGATCGAGCGTGCCGCTGATGAGCACGACGCCGACGAGCGAAAGGCCGAGCGATAGTTCGTAAGAGATAAGTTGCGCGGAAGAACGCAAACCGCCCATCAAGCTGAATTTATTATTTGAAGACCAACCGGCAAGCGCAATTCCGTAAACGCCGACGCTCGTGATGCCCAGCACGTACAGCAGCGCGACGTCGAAGCGCGTGATGACGAGTTGAATCGGCGCATCCGTTAATTGAATCGAGACAAGCGATGTGATGGGATTCAAAAAATGCAGCGGAAGCGTGATTTGCGGGCCGAAGGGATAAACGATAATCGTCATCAAAGCCGTCACGATGGCGATTAAGGGCGCGATGGTATAAACGAATTTCGTCGCTTTGTCGGGCGTCAGCTCTTCCTTCATGATGAATTTCAGAAGGTCTGCGAAGGGTTGCAGCACGCCGCCGTAGCCGACACGATTCGGCCCCAGTCGCCCTTGAATAAACGCCAGCACGCGACGCTCCGCGAGCACCGTGTACGCGACGATTATCAGCACGACATTGAAGGCCACCGCAATGCCTGCGATTTTGACTCCCGCCAGAATCAGCGGATTAGTGAAATCCATAATTTAATCTACCGCCGGAAAATATTTCACACCTAAAGTCTCTACCACTTATCATCAATCGCCCGCTGCTGCCGCCGTCTCCGCACGCCGCAAAGTCGGGTCGAGCGTGATTTGATAAAGCGGCGAAATGGAAAGACTCGGAGGCTCCGGGTTGCCTGCGGCGAGCAGTGGGAACTGCGGAACTTTCCCCGTCAATGTTCCCGGTTTGAATAATTCGTGGCCGATGGGCGGCGTCTGCGTAATCTTCGACGCCGTTTCGCCGAGCGCCTCGACAGTCTGACGAATGCTGTCAATCTCTTTGCTTAAATCAACGCGCACGGCGACGTTGTGCTTCACTTGCACGGGCTTCTTTTCGTCTTTCAGAAGCGGATAACGCAAGCCCGCGTAGGCCGGAATGCGCTCGCCGATCTCTTTGAAGACGGCGCTCGCGGACATCTGAAAACCGAAATCCACGTTCATCGCGCTTGCCAGCAAAGACGTAATCATCCAATCCTGTTTCGCTTGATGAACGGGCGCGATTGATTGCCGCACGCGCTGCGCCAGCCCGCCGCTGTTGGTATACGTGCCGTCAGTTTCCGCGAAAGATGCGGCAGGCAGAACGACGTCCGCGTGGCTGGTCGTCTCCGTCTGGAAAAGTTCCTGCACGACTAAGAAATCCAACTTGGCTAGCGACTCTTCGCGTCCATCCAACAAATGTTCGGGAAGGAAACTGCCCGCTACGTACATCGCGCGAATGCCCGACCCGGCGGCATCGAGCAGCGCGAATGCGCTCTTATCAAGCCCGCGCATCAATCCCATGTCATGCGCGCCGACGCTGTTGTTATAAAGCGGCAGCGGATGCAAGAGCACGCGCCTCGATGCTGCGCCGAGCGTATGCGGCAGTTGCGCGACAATCGCCCGCGCCGCGACACTCAACTCGCCGCCGAACATTACAATCGTGTCGCCTTCCGATTCATACAACGCCTGACGCAGCGTTTCAATCTCGTCACCCTCAACGCCCATCTTGCGCGCCGCCAGATGCGTGTCGCCTTGATTGAGCAGCGCAAGCACCGCCGCATCTTCCGCACCGGGACGAATGTGTATGAACTGCGCGGCCTGTTCCTTTAGACGAATGGGCGTGCTGTTAATAATATAAAGCTTCGCGCCGCCGTTGCGCACCGCTTGCCGTATCTGCTTGCCTGTGAACGGCTGCAACTCTTCGGGTTCGCCGCCGATCAAGAGAATCGTTTTCGCATAGCGTATGTCGCGGTGCGTTGCAAGCTGGCCGCCCAAGTTCTCAAAAAAGTTGGAAAGATCAATTGCATCCGTCGCCGTGTAATTATCCGTGCCGATGACTTCGGTGGCGAATCTGCGCAAGGCATAGTTCGCTTCATTCGTGATGCGCGGGCTGCCGACGACGCCGATTGCTTGCGCGCCGTGTGCGTCCTTAACCGCCTGCAACTTCTCCGCCGTGAAGCGAATCGCTTCGTCCCACGTCGCGGGAATCAGCTTGCCGCCTTTTTTGTAACGAATGAGCGGCGTGCGGAGGCGTTCTTCATGATTAACGAACGGGTGGCCGAAGCGTCCCTTGATGCACAAAAATTCGCCGTTGTGCCCGTTGACATAACGATCACGCGCGACAACGCGCAGTAATTCTCCGGCGCGTGAGCCGAGAGACATCTCGCAGCCGTCGGAGCAGAACGAGCAAGTCGAGATTGTTTGATCCAATTCCCAAGGACGCGCTTGATGGCGATAGGTCGCGTCAAGCAGCGTTCCGGTCGGGCAGACTTCGATACAGTTGCCGCACTGCGAACAGTTAAGCCAGCCGCCGTAAGTTCCGATTACGGTGTTTGCGCCGCGCCCGCCCGCTTCGATAGCGTCTTCGCCCATCCACTCATCGCAGACACGTGTGCAACGCTTACAGAGAATGCAACGCTGCGGATCGTTGGCGACAATCGGCGAGAGGTATTTTTCCGGCTGGTAATTTTTGCGCTCGGAAAAGCGTTCTTCTAGCCCGCCCCAATCGAAGGCCATCTCCTGCAATTCGCACTCGCCGCCGCGATCACACACGGGGCAATCGAGCGGATGATTCGCCAGCAGAAATTCCATCATGCCGCGTTGGGCTTTTTCTATCTCTTCGCTCTGCGTGGTAACGACCATCCCATCCGTGCAGGTGATCGTGCAGGACGTTTGCAGCTTCGGCATCTTCTCGATGCGGACGAGACACATACGGCACGATGCCTGCAACGCCAAATCCGCGTAGTAGCAGAAAGAGGGAATCGCAAAACTGTTTTCGCGGCACACATCTATCAGGCGCGCGCCCTTTTCAACCTGAAACTCTTGATTGTTAATCGTGACTTTAATTAGTTCTGTTGACATTCTCTTGAACTCTTCGAGTTTCGCTTACGGAAGATTAATTATGACGCCCGACGCTTGCTTTGGCGGTAAGCGCTAATGGTAACGCGCGGCCTTCTTGATTGCTTCGAGCATCGCGTCCGGCCTAACAATGAATATTAAGCCGTAACTAATTCCGGCTTTTCGCGTTGCGCTGCGAGCGGCATTAAATGTTTCTTGAAATCTTCGGGGAACTTTTTGATCGCACTTTGAATCGGCCACGCGGCGGCGTCACCGAGCGGGCAGAAAGATTTGCCTTCGATGTTGTCGCAGATGTCGAGCATCAGTTGCGCGTCTTCGGGTTGGCCGTTGCCGCTGGCGATGCGTTTGAAAATCTTGACGAGCCAGTCCGTGCCCTCACGACACGGCGTACACCAGCCGCAGGATTCATGTTTATAAAACTCCGTCAGATTCTTCGTCGTCTCGAAGATATCAACAGTTTCGTCCATCACCATAAAGCCGCCCGATCCGACCATTGAGCCGCCGACGACGAGTCCTTCGTAATCCATCTTGACGTTTTTGCCTATGATGTCTTCGGCGGGCATGATGTAAACGCTGCTGCCGCCGGGAATCACGGCCTTCAATTTTTTGCCGTTCGGAATGCCGCCGCAATCCTCGAAGATGAACTTCTCCATGTCGTAGCCCATCGGAAGCTCATAGACGCCCGGATAAACGACGTGGCCGGAGACCGACCACAACTTCGTGCCGCCGCTCTTTTCCGTTCCCAAAGCCTTGTAAGCCTCGCCGCCGTTCGTAATGATGTACGGCACGGCGGTAAAGGTCTCGACGTTGTTGACGATGGTCGGGCACGCATACAAGCCTTCGACGGCGGGGAAGGGCGGTTTCATACGCGGGTGTCCGCGCATTCCTTCCAGAGATGAAAGCAGCGCCGTCTCTTCGCCGCAGATATACGCGCCCGCGCCCGTGTGCGTGTAGACTTCGCACGAAAAATCGCTGCCGAGAATATTCTTGCCAACGAGTCCCGCCGCGCGCGCTTCGTCAATCGCGCGATCCATAATGTCAATCAGATATTTGTACTCGCCGCGCGTGTAGCAATAAATCGCTTTCGAGCCGAGCGCGTAGGCGGCGATGAGCATTCCTTCAATCAATAAATGCGGGTCGCGCTCCATCAAGTAGCGATCTTTGAACGTACCGGGTTCGGATTCGTCCGCGTTGCAGACGACATACTTCGGCTTCGGGGAATTTTTCGGCACGAAACCCCACTTCATGCCGGTCGGAAAGCCCGCGCCGCCGCGCCCGCGCAACGCCGATTTTTTAACTTCCTCAATTACCGCGTCCGGCGTCATCGTCTCAATCGCTTTTTTGAGCGCCTGATAACCGCCGTGCTCACGATAGACGCCAAGCGTGTGCGAATCTTTTAGTTTGAAACGCGCCAGCAGTAATGGTTCACAACCGATAGCTTCGATACGCATAAGTGTTAAATAGTCCGAACTGATTTAATAAAACTCGCAGCCATTAGCCGCGCGAAACTGTATCCCAAGTCGCAGGTGTGTATGATCCGTCGCGGCAGCGATCTAAAATCTCGTCAACTTTCGCGGTCGTCAGATTCTCGTGAAAGTCGAAATTGATCTGCATCATCGGCGCTGTGCCGCAAGAGCCTAAGCATTCGACTTCCGACAGCGAAAACATTTTATCCGGCGTCGTCTCGCCGGGCTTGATGCCGAGGCGTTCCGCGCAGTGCCGCGTAATCTCGCCCGCGCCTAAAATCTTGCACGAGAGCGTGCGGCATACTTGCACGTGAAACTTGCCGACCGGCTCCGTGTTAATCATCGAATAGAACGTCGCCACTTCCCACACGTCCGTAATGCGTATGCCCAGACGATCCGCGATATACGCGACGCCCGGCGCATCCAGATAGCCTTCGCGCTCGCGCTGCACAATGAACATCACGGGCAGAATGGCCGAACGCTTGCGCGGATACTTCGCCAGATGCCTATCTATCTCCGCCTCTACCTCCGGCGAAAACTTCGCAATCTCCGGCGGCACGGGAACTTCCTGCGGCAACGGATTATTTGGCGTGAATTGTTGGGACATAAATAGTTTTAAGTTTTTAGTTTCGAGTTTTTAGTGAGCGATACTTACCGGCTGAAAACTAAATACTCGAAACTGAATACTATTCAGCGATCAATTTCTCCGAGCACGATGTCTAGCGAACCGATGATGGCGACGACGTCGGCGACCATTTCGCCTTCGGCCATGAGCGGCAGTGCTGATAGGTTAATGAAACTGGGGCCGCGAAAATGCGCGCGGGCGGGTTTTGCGCCGCCGTCGGATTTGATGTAAACGCCCAGCTCGCCTTTCGAGCCTTCGATGGCATGGTAAATTTCACCCTTCGGAACATCGAAGCCTTCGGCGACGATCAGGAAGTGATGAATCAGCGCATCCATGTGCGTCTTCATTGCTTCACGATCCGGCAAGACGACTTTCGGCGCATCAGCCTTTACTGAGCCGGGCTTTAATCTGGATAAAGCCTGCACGACGATCTTGTGCGATTCGAGCATTTCACGCATACGCACCAGATATCTGCCCCACACGTCGCCGCTTTGTTCGACCGGAATATCGAAGTCGTATGTCTCGTAGCTCGTATACGGATTAGCGCGGCGTATGTCTAGCGCGACGCCGCTGCCGCGCAAGCTAGGCCCCGATAGTCCCCAGTCAATCGCGTCTTCCGCCGAGATATATCCGACGTTCTGCGTGCGCTTCTGGAAAATTTGATTGCCCGTCAGCAGCGTGTTGAATTCGCCGACAGCCGACGGGAAGCCGTCCGTAAACTGTTTGACGCGCCGCTCGAAACCGGCGGGCAGATCCATCATCAATCCGCCGATGCGAAAATAAGAGGGCGTCAGGCGTCCGCCGGATGCGGCTTCGATTAAGTTCAGAATTTTCTCGCGTTCGCGGAAACAATAAAAGAAGACGGTCATCGCGCCGATGTCGAGCGCGTGCGTTCCCAACCAGACCATGTGCGAAGCGATGCGCTGCAATTCGCACATCAGTACGCGAATTGTCTGCGCGCGTTCGGGGATTTCGAGGCCGAGAAGCTTTTCGACCGCCATCACGTAGGCCAGATTGTTGCCGAGCGGATTCAGGTAATCCATGCGGTCTGTGATGACGATGCCCTGCTGCCACTTCTTATACTCGAAGAGCTTCTCCATACCTGTATGCAGGTAGCCGATGTCGGGTATGGCGCGGACGACCATCTCGCCGTCAAGCACGATTTCAAGCCGGAGCACGCCGTGCGTCGAAGGATGCTGCGGCCCGAAAGAGATCGTCATTTGCGTATCCAGCGGACGATCAACAACCTCGAATTGCGGCGGAATATTTGGCGTCACAGTGCTCATAGCATTCGTCAATCGTAAAACAGCAAATTACCAATCGCAAAGGGAACTAGGTGTGCGCCCTGCTGCGGTTCTCAAAGGATGATTTACGTTAAGCTGTATGGTTCATAGCCGCGCAAGGGAAAGTCTTTGCGAAGGGCGTGGCCTTGCCAGTCGTCCGGTAGAAGTATGCGGCGCAAGTCCGGGTGGCCGTCGAAGATGATGCCGAACATATCGAATGTTTCGCGCTCGTGCCAGTTGGCCGTGCGCCACACGCCGGTTACGGTCGGAACGTGCGCGTCGTCTTCGTTAAGCACGACTTTCAAACGCAGGCGGTGATATCTGGTGGTCGAAAAAAGATGGTAGTTGACTTCAAAGCGCGGCTCTTCCTCAACGCCGCGATCCACGCCGCAAACATCCGCCAGAAAATTGAACTCGAGGCCGGGCGCACTCTTCAGAAACGAGCAAATCTGTGCGATCCGCTCGCGCGGCACAATTACCGTCACTTCTCCGAAAGCTTCAAAGACTTCGCCCATCCATTCGGGATGCGCCTGCTGCAACGCCGTCACAATCGCCGATGATGGAGCATTGCCCGGCGTCGCCTGTGTCGGAGTGTCTTCCTGCGCCGTTGCGCCCTCACTACGCTCGATTTCGTTTGGCATATTGATTCAGTTTTAAGTTTTGAGTTTTCAGCCTTTGGTCTTAACTGAAAACCGAAAACTGTAAACCCAAAACTCGTTTACGATGAACGGCGGCGTTCGTGCCGCGTGGCGATGTTGTACGGACGCGAGATTTGGGTTTGCGCGGCGGCTTCATTAAGAGCAGAAATTCCACCGGCGGGCAGCGTGCCGGGCGGCACGGCTTCGCGCGCTTCTTCCGTCCGCACGTCTCTGCGGTCACGCACAGATTCCTTCATTACTTTATCTTGCAGCATCATAATGGCGTGAATCAGCATTTCCGGGCGCGGCGGGCAACCCGGAATGTACACGTCAACGGGCACAACCTTGTCCACGCCCTGCACAATCGCGTAGTTATCGAAGACGCCGCCCGATGTCGCACACGCGCCCATCGAAATTACCCACTTAGGTTCCGGCATCTGATCGTAAATGCGCCGAAGCACGGGAGCCATCTTGCGCGACACACGTCCCGAAACGATCATTACATCGGCCTGACGCGGGCTGGCTCTGAAGACCTCCGCACCGAAGCGCGCCATATCATTGCGCGCTGATGTCGCGTTCATCATCTCTATCGCGCAGCAAGCAAGGCCGAATGTCGCAGGCCACAGACTCGATTTACGCGCCCAGTTGATTAATGAATCGAGCCGCGTCGTCAAGACTTCCGGCAACGCTTCGGCGATAAAATTTTCAAGTCCCATTTTTGAACTACCTCAAAACCTGTGCTGACAAATGGAGAAGAGCGATAATCTTTTTAAGCCGCGCGTTGCACCTTACCGGCGTTGATTTTTTCCATATCTTCAATCGCACGGGCTTCGCCTTCCGCTTCATTTCTCGCGCGCTCCGCCCAGTTAAACGCGCCCTTCTTCACGACATACACATAGCCGACGAGCAGCAGCGCAACGAAGAGCATCATCTCCACATAAACAAGATTGCGCATTTGCGGGCTGATGGCTGCGAGTTGTTTGAATACGACCGCCCAGGGCACTAGAAAAATTACTTCTATATCGAAGAGAATGAAAATCATGGCGATCAAATAAAACTTGACCGAGAAGCGTTCGCGCGCCGAGCCGACGGGGTCTTTGCCGCACTCGTAGGGCATCTGCTTGGTGCGCGTGCGCTTGCGCTGCCCGACGAGTTGCGAGAGCAATATCTGCGAACCGGCGAAGCCCGCCGCGACGCCGAACATCAGTAAAATCGGTAGATACGCTTTTAAGTCGAACACCTTTTGACAACTCCTCTTCAAGCATGGCGGAACAGCGCAGTTTTGCCCTTAATTCCAAGAGAAAACCGCCCGCATCGGAGATTGAGAATCATAGCACAAAGTCATCTTAGTCCTTGCATAGATGTGTGTCAAGCAACCCTTTCCGCCCACTAAACCGCGCGTTGTGAAGCCGTTTGACCGGCAAAAAACGGTTGTGCTACTGTAACTTCCGCAAAACTTTACAGAGCAGTAAACGGGCTTTGGCGCGGAGCCTCAAGGGGAAACGGGCGCGGGCAAGCAAGACGATTGTGATTACCGGATTCAACACGGATATAGAACAGGACGGAGTGGTTTACCATGTCCAGACGGAGGATAAGGGACTCGCCACGCCGTTGATTCTCACGCTCGTTTACACGGGCGGGACGATTCTTGCCAGCAAGCGCGTCGCTTATGATGATCTGATCGCCGAAGGCTTCAATGAGCGCGTGCTCTCCGAACGTCTTAACCGGCAGCACAAGCTGATTTGCGCTGCCATTCACGCCGGGCGTATCGAAGATTTGAAACGCATGACCGCGCGCGAGGCCGTCACACGCCATACAACGACAGCGGTCACCCGCAACGCTTCGCGGCGAAAGAATGGCGGCAAATCGGAGAATGACGGCAGCACGCCGGAAACAACGCTCCCTGAAACCGACAGGCCGATTATTCCTATTGCTCCACCGCAGCAAGGCGTTGTACCCGCTATTATTCTTGATGCGCCGGAGGCGGCGATGGTCGCGCCGGAAAAAATTGTGCCGCAGGGCACGTCTCTACCCGCTGCGCGCACGCTCGCAAAGAGCGCAGTCGCGGATTTTGCGCGCGCCGGTGCGGTCGCCGCTACGGGCGCGCTTCATCTTAGCTTGATTAAGGAGACAGAGCTGCGTGGCGGCGAAAACGTCACGTTGCGGGTGCGCGTCGGCGTGGGCGCAGATGGCCGCGAAGATGTTCCGGCGGCGGATGTTGCCGTGAAAATACTGGGTTCGACGTTTCGCCCGTTGTTGTTATCGGCCAAAACAAACGCGCAGGGCATCGCCGTCGTCAATGTGTCGTTGCCTCATTTTTCTTCGGGGCGTGCGGCGCTGCTCGTTCGTGTTACTACCAATGAAGCGGTCGCAGAGTTGCGCCGCATCATTCAGCAGGGCTAAAGGCGCGAATCTAAAATCTTGCGTATCATTGTCAACGGAGAGGAACTCGAAACCATCGAACGCTCGACGATCAGCGCGCTGATAGGGCAGCTTACGCTGGCGTCAGACCGCCTTGCCGTCGAACTCAACCATGAAGTCGTGCGCCGCCGCGATTGGCCGCATACGTTTCTTAATGAAGGCGATCATCTAGAGATTATCCACTTCGTCGGCGGCGGGCACGAAATCGAAACCGCTAATTACTGAAAGCCGGGTATTAATATGCAGACGCTTCAAACGCCGTCGGCGCGCGAAACATTAAAGATCGCCAATCGCGTGTTCACTTCGCGGCTGTTGATTGGAACCGGAAAATATCGCTCGTTCGACGAAATGAAACGCGCGCACAAGGCATCCGGCGCAGAGATTGTGACTGTCGCCGTGCGCCGCGTGCCGCTCGACCGTAGCGCGGAATCTTTTCTGGATCATCTCGATCCCGCGCTGGTCATTCTGCCGAACACCGCCGGTTGCTACACCGCAGAGGAAGCCATACGCACGGCGCGGCTGGCACGCGAAGCTCTCGGAACAGACCTCGTTAAGCTGGAAGTCATCGGCGATCAAACGACGCTCTTTCCCGACAACGAAGGAACGCTCGAAGCCGCGCGCACGCTCGTCAAAGAAGGCTTCATCGTGCTGCCTTATTTTTCGGACGATCTGATTATGGCGAAAAAGCTTTTGGATGTGGGCTGTGCCGCCGTGATGCCGCTTGCCGCGCCCATCGGTTCAGGCTTGGGCGTACAGAACCCTGCGAACCTGCGTATCATGCGCGAGCAATTGCCGGATGCGACGATCATCGTTGATGCGGGCGTCGGCACGGCCTCCGACGCCGCGATTGCGATGGAGCTGGGCGCGGATGCGGTGCTACTGAACACGGCGATTGCCGAAGCGCAGAACGCCGAACAGATGGCGACCGCGATGCGCCTCGGCATCGAAGCCGGACGCCACGCCTACCTCGCCGGACGAATGCCCCGCCGCCTCTACGCCAGCGCGTCCAGCCCGCTTGCCGGAGTAATCAATTGAGTTGAACTGCTAAGACGCGAAATTATAAATTCAGCGAAGCGAAGGAGTCCAAACTGTTAACGGCAGTTCGGACTCCTTCCTTTTTTCGATTAAGGATTAGCGGCTTTCGGTGTCACGTCTGTCGTCGTTGTCTTGAGGCGGAAATCCGTCGCGTTGTCGTTTGTATCCGCGCCGTTCGGTGTCCGCGCGAAATCTTTGATAACGGCGCTTGATTGGATATTGATGACACTGCCTTCGCCGAAGCTGCTGAATGCAGTAGGAACGCTCGAAGAACCTGTCTGGTAGCTCAATCCATCCAATTTCATCGTCGCGCCATTGTTGATTTCAATTTTGATTGCGCCCGTCGTCCCGTTTAGGTCAAATGTAGTTCCGGCATCGAAATCCGCCACCACGCCGAATGTGTTTGAGCCTCTTGCGATGAGGAAATAACCGTTCGCCGGAATGCGCGTCGTACCGCTGCCGACGATGCCGGGAAGCGTGACGGTCGTGACGGTCGTAGTCGTACCGCTGCCGCGAAAAGAGATGGCAAGACCACTGATATCGAGTTCCTCATTCGTCTTGTTGAGCAGTTCAACGAAGTCGCTTTGCGAAGGCATCGCGCTGCTGCTAACGGAAACCACAACTTCGTTAATAACAACTTGCCCGACGGTTGGAACGGATGGCGAAGCTGGCGACGCATTCGTTACGGTGAGCGTTACCACGTTGCTTGTAACGGTGTTGCTGCCGCTTGTCGCAGTTGCCGTGATCTGTGCTGTACCCGCGCGGCGTCCCGTGATGGTTGCGGTTGCGGCGTCGCGGGATGAATTGGGCGTTACCGTGTCAATGGTGGCAACGGTGTTGTCGCTCGTCGCAAAGCCGATGGTTGCGCCCGCGAATGGTTGATCGTATTGATCGAAGGCCTGCGCCGTGAACTGCGTTGAGTTGCCGACGGTTACACTCGACGCAGCGGCGGTCAGCGTTAGTCTGGTGAGAACCGGCGGCGGTCGGTTGATAGTGAGAGACCCCGTGCCGGATTGATTGGCGGCGCGGGCGCGAATCATCGTCTGGCCGGAAGCGATGGCCGTTACTGTTGTAGACGAACCGCTGGCGGGCGCGACGCTTGCTTTGCTCGGATCAATCGCGTCCCAGACGAAAGAGACTTTTGGAACTTCGATTTCGCCGCCGGTGTTTGTGCTATTGAAGGCGCGTGCGTTGAAGGTTTGCGTCGCGCCGATTTCGAGAGTGGCGGAGGCGGGCATGACTTCGATGCGTGTGATGGCGGGCGAGCCGAAAGGCGTGCCGTCGGCTCGCCCGCCCGGCGAGAAGATGCGTCCGGCGGCATCTGGCGCGCTCGAGTGCGCGATGAAATTGCCGCCTGTCGCGTTCGTCTCGGCATCCGGCGAGCGCGTCAGCGATTGATTGGAGGGCGCGGGCGGATTTCCCGCTCCGCTGCCGAATGTCACAGTCGCAATCGTCACGTCCGCGCCGGAAATCGAGAGCTTGACGGTGACGGTGTCGCCCGCATCGTTTAAGCCGAGCGAGCCGGACGCAGAGAGCACGAGCGCGCCGCCGAAGGCCGGATCGTTTGGCAGGAAGGTGGAAGTCTGCGCGCCGCCGAAGACGACGACGGAGCGTCCCGCCGCGAGCATCGTGCCTTGCGGGAAGATGAAGCGCGATGTGGCGGCATTCTGTTCGTCTGTAATCACAATGCCGGATAGATCGAGGGCGGCGTCGGAGTTGTTCAGCAACTCCACGAACTCATCATCGTCGGAGCTACGCACGCCATCACGATTCGCATCGCCTTCAATGACGGCGGTGGTCGAAGAATTGTCCGGCGGCACGTCCGCGAGTATCTCGTTAATCACAAGCGGGACTTGGACGTTGAGCATGGCGGTATCATTGACGCGGCCGCCTGCGCCGTTGGAAGCTGTTGCGGTGATCGTCGTCCTGCCGATGCCGAGACCGCTCGCAAGCCCGCCGTCATTAACGCTCGCAATGGCGGCGTTGCCGGATGACCATGTGTAGGAGACGCCCGTCACAATATTGCCGCTGGCATCGAACGCCTGTGCTGTAAACTGCTGTGTCATGCCGCGATTGACGGTAGCCGTTGCGGGCGCAACGACAATTCTTGAAACCAGCGGCACGGGCGTCGGAGTCGGTGTTGGCGTCGGAGTTGGAACAGGCGTCGGAGTTGGTGTCGGCGCAGGCGTCGGAGTTGGTGTAGGACTTGGTGTTGGTGATGGAGTTGAATTGCAAGAGTTGAGAGGCGTAGCGTTGTTGCGTGGTGCGGGTGCGGTTGCCGCAAAGTCTGCCGCGTTGTTGTTGGTATCGGCGCAGCCGCTGGCGCTTCTTGAGATGGCAACGGCGTTGCCCGGTGCGGGCGCGGGAGTGCCGCCCTCCGAGCAGTTGGCGGAGCTTCCATAGCCGACGAAATCCGCGATGCTCGGATCGCCCGGACACGAAACGGCAGCGAGCGCGGATGTGCCGCTAACGAGCGCGACTTTGCCTGCCGTCGCCGCAAGACTCAGGCTGCCGACAGCGTCGGCGGCGGGAAGCGCTGCGCCGGTCGCGCCGCACGCGCCCTGTACCAGAAAGTATTGTCCGGGCGCAATCCTGCCGGTGGTCAAATCGAATTTATTGGACGCCGCAGTTGAAGAGAAATTGCTGCCAGCGGAAGTGTACTGCACGGAGAAGGGCGTCTCGTTAAAGACGATTGCCATTGAGCCGCGATTGAAAATCTCCACATAGTCGCAACGCAGCGGCGCGCCGGAATTGCCGCCGCCTCCATAAATCTGGCTGATGACCAGACCGGATGTTGCGCCCGGCACAGGCGTCGGCAAAGGGGTCGGCATAGGCGTTGGCGACGGGGTCGGTGCGGGCGACGGGGCAGGCGATTGTGCAGGTGACGGCGTCGGTGCGGGAGTAACTACGCTGCTTGAATTCTGCGGAGTGCCCGGCGCGCGCAGTTGAAAATCGGTTGCGTTGTCGTTTGTGTCCCGTGCCGTGCGGCGGTTAGCTTCAATGTCAAACTTTCGCTCATAACTCCGGTCGGTGTTGGTCGTGAGCGGGGAGAGTGGCGTGCCTTCCTTGAAAGCGGAAGTGTTGCTCAAACCGATCTGGTCAACGATTGCGTCGTCGGGTGTGGTGAGGGCGATGCCGCCGTCGTCCGCGATGCCTGCGGAGTAAGTTTGATCGCCGGGTGTGTTGCCGCTGTAACCGTTCGACGAAGAGTTGGTGGCGAGGAAATAACCGCGCGGAGGGATCACAGTACCGTCGTTGATTGTCAGGCGCGTGCCGACGGAAGAGCCGGAACCGCTTGAACCTTTGATCTTCCAGCCGCTGATGTCGAACGAATTATCGTTGTTGTTGTAAAGCTCTATGAATTCATCGCTCGCTCCCTGCGTGCCGCGCGTGCGGAATTCATTGATGACGATTGACGAAGCGTTAAGCGCGCCGGAGTTGATGGTAATCTGCGCCGTATTGCTGGCGCGCGCATCCGCGTGGACGATTAGATTCTGCACACCGAAAGTTAAGTCCGCAGGAAGCCGCACGCGGACTTCATCCATTCCTGCAAGATCGGCAGAAGCCGTTGCGCTTTCGGCCTCGAGCAGGCGCGTGCCGATGCTGACAGAGACGCGCGCGGCGCGGCGCAGACCGGTCGTAAAGATTATCAGGCGGCGTGTTCCGCTCGTCGGATCAAAGGGACTGCGCGTTAATGAATCGGCGTCGAGCGCGACGGCCTCGCCGCTTCCGTCTTTGCCCTGCGTGAAAATGCCGGGGGCGACGCGCGTGATTGTGACTGTGCCGCGCGACTGCGCGCCCGTCCGGTTGGTAACGACGACTTGCGCCGTGCCCGATTCGGTTTCTTCGGGAATGATGAAGTTGATTTGTGTTGCCGATACGAAAAGCAGTTGCGCGGGACGATTGTTGACGGCCAACGTCGTGCCACGATAGTTTTGCGGAAAGCTGCCGTCGGGTTGTTTCGAGAGTTGGTCGGAAACGCCTGCATCGGCCAGCCTTCTTCCTGACGCGATGGCAAGGCTGGCGGGCGCGAGCGATTTGTCGTTGGCGGGTTCGGTTCCGAAAGATGCGCCGTTGACGATGGAGAGCACGCCCGGCGTCGGTGTGGGCGTCGGCGAAGCGACGGGAGAAGGTTTAGGTGTTGCGGTCGGCGTCGGTTGCGGAGGCGTGGCCGGAATCGAGACCAGATAAATTTCCGTGTTGTTGGCAAAGGCCGCGTCCGCGACTGCGCCGGAGAGGGCGCGCGGAAAATTGAAGGCGATGCGTGTGCCGTCGTCGTTCAAAGAAGATACGACTTCCGTTAGTTTGCGCGCCGTGCTTGAAGTGCCATCGAAGCCGGAAGCGGCAGCCGGAGCATCCGTGACGCGCAGGAATTGTCTGGCCGGAATATCGTAGGCGTAAAGTTCTATGCTTACATCGGAGTTGCCGCCGTTGACGTTACGGCGCGTGGCAAAAGCAATGCGCGAGCCGTCGCCGCAAATCGTCGGATGCAGCGGCACATCGTCAACGCGCGCGGAAAGAGAAGTGAGCTGGCGCGTGGAGTTGTCGCGTGCGTCGAAGAGAAAGACCTGGCTTCGGTTAACGCCCGTGTCGGCGGCGAAAGCGACGCGCGTGCCATCGTCGCTGATGGCGCGTCCCGGTGTGAAGGCCGGATTAATTGCAGAGAATGCGATGATGCGTGTCGTGCCGCCTTCGCGGTCTAGCAGCATCACATCGCGTTGCGGCGAGTTTGTTTCATCGTTCGATTCGCTGATGTATGCGATGCGCGAGCCGTCGCCGCTGATCTTGGCAGCAGTCGCGCCGTAAGTTTCGCGTGTGTTTGTAAGCTGCGAGAACGCGCCGGAAGCCGCGTCGTAAACGAAGATTTCGTAGTTGCCGTCCGGGTTGGAATTTGCCATGAGGTCGCGGTTCGAGGTGAAGGCGATGAAGCGTCCGTCGTCGGAAATTGAAGGTTGAAAATTACCGTCGCGCGTGCGTCCGCTGGCATCATTCGCGGAAGTGTCGGTGAACTGTCGCAGCGTTGCGCCATCGTGAAAGAATATTTCCGAATTGCCGTCCGGGTTCGTTCCGAGCGGATCGTCTTTGGAGGCGAAGGCGATGCGCGAACCGTCTTGAGAAATGGCGGGCGCGGGCGCGCGGGTTGCTCCGAGGTGCGTAAACTCTTGCGCATCATTTGTGATATCGGCACGTAGTGCATGAAAGCCGCCGCTGCCGCCGACGTTGGCGATATCTTCTGTGGACTCGAAAGCGACGTGCCGCCCGTCGCCGCTCAAAGATGGATTCAGCGAAATGCTTTCTTCCGCCGTGTCTGTGATGCGTCGCAGCGCGCTCGATTGCGAACGCACAATCACGTAGCCGAACACGCAGAGCATCAAAGCCGCGCCGATGGTGGTGATTAAACGAAGGTGAAGCATTGAGGTTGCTCCGAAGGTTTGAGGCGGTTCGCTAAGAGCGTGAACCGGCGCGTGTGAGGGCAGCAGGCAAGGCCTGTTTGCCGCAAGCTAGAGGCCGTGAGACAAGCGCCCCGTAAAACTATACATTCACTTTAACCGAGCGGCCGACACGCGCGCACCGGAGAAGCGCGAGGGGCGTTTGCGTGTAAGCAATCGGGAGTGGAATTTTACAGCTTCCGGCGGGAAAGGCAAGAAAAGATTTGCGTGATTAATTGCCGCCATTGAATTCGCCGCGTAGATTGTAAGCGAACTTGCATTGCGCTAATAAAATCGGCGCGAAATTCTTTATAATTGCAGACGGACGCCGTTGACGCGCGGAACGTTTTGTTTCGAGGGAGATTGATGAATGAGAATTCTCTTGACGGGCGCGACGGGGCTTGTCGGAACGGCGCTCACCGATGTTCTGAAAAGCGACGGGCACGAAGTGTGGCGGCTGGTGCGCGCGAGGCCGCAGGCCGGAGCGAATGAGATTAAATGGCAACCGGAAAACGGCGTCGCGCCGGAATCGAGCGCGCTGGAAAATCTGGATGCGGTCGTTCATCTGGCGGGCGAAAGCGTCAGCGATGGACGCTGGACGCCGGAGAAAAAGCGGCGCATACGCGAAAGCCGCGTGCAGGGAACGGCGCTGCTGGCAAAGACGCTAACGATGCTCGAGCATCCGCCGAAGAGTTTCGTTTCCGCTTCGGCGGTTGGTTATTACGGAAATCGCGGCGATGAAATTTTAGATGAACGAAGCACGCCGGGAACGGATTTTTTGTCGGGAGTCTGCCGCGAATGGGAAGCGGCGACAGCGTCGGCCACGAGCGCAGGCATTCAAGTGACGAATCTGCGTATCGGCATCGTCCTCAGTTCCGAAGGCGGCGCTCTTAAAAAACTGCTGACGCCTTTTCAACTCGGCGCGGGCGGCAAAATTGGTTCGGGCAAACAATATATGAGCTGGATTGCGATGGACGATGCGATTGCCGCCATTCATCACGCTCTCACAACAAACGAATTGAGCGGAGCGGTCAATCTGGTCGCGCCGAATCCTCAGACCAACGCGGAATTTACGGAGACGCTCGGCCGCGTGCTCGGGCGTCCGACGTTACTCACTGTGCCTACTTTTGCCGCGCGTTTAGCGTTCGGCGAGATGGCCGACGCCCTGCTGCTCGCCAGCCAGCGCGTCGAACCCGTGCGTCTCAAACAGCACGGCTTCGAGTTTCAGTATCCGCATCTGGAAGCCGCGCTACGCCACTTGCTGAACCGGTAGGGCGATTAATTGTCCGTCTCTTTGCGTAACTTTGGATACTCCCGGATTTGCCCGTCTTTAGTAATCTCAGCTTAACGTAAAACTTACGTTAACGACCGCCGTAATATCCTTTTCAAGTGAAGATGTGTCGTTCATACCGGAATCGGAAACGTCATTGGAGTCGGCGGGTGTGACCTGAAGCACGCCCATTTTAGCCGAGCGCACGCTTCCGATGGTGCTGCCCGTGCTGGAAGCGATCTGCTGGGCGCGCACCTTCGCGTCTTTCGCCGCCTCCGCGAGCATCGTAATCTTCAAATCGCCCAGCTTCGTGTAGTGGTATTCGGGCGGCATGGATTCGAGCAGGATGCCTTGATTGATTAGCTCCGTTACCTCGCGGGATATCTTCGTAATCTTATCAACGTCGGTTGAGCGTACTTCCAACTCCTGTCGCAAAGAATAGCCGGTGATGTGCCCGGATTCATCTACCTCGTCGCTTTTTGACCTCAGAGTTTGCGAAGTGATTGACGATATGACGATCTGATTTTCGGGAACGCCTTTGGCGATCAAGTATTTCTTGACGCGCGGCACGCCGTCTGTAAGAGCCTTGTAAGCATCGGTCAACTGCGTTGATTGAAAGGTCACGGCGGCGCGCCAGACGATCAAATCCGACTTGATACGTTTGCGCGCCGAACCCGTCACGACAACCGCCTGATCGGTGTTCTTGACGTGCAGCAGCGCCCACGCGCCGATAATTGACGAGAGCACCAGCGCGACCGCTAAGGCAAAACCCGCGTTGAAGATGTGCCCGTTCTTTTCACCGTTCATCTTTAGCCTCCTACTGTTGCAGCTCCTTGTACGAGGAGTTGTTGATTGCGAAGCTCGTCGAAAGGGGTCGCGGAGCAATTAACATCCAGCCCGCGTTTGTATATTATCTCTCGGCAGTCGGCCGTTAGATTGTGGCGATGCTTTACCGGATGGAAATCTGAAAGGGAAGTAAAACGAAATGAAAAAGAATTTTATCGGCGTCGGAATTTTAATGATGCTCTCGACCGCCGCGCTGTTTTTCGTCGAGGCGAAAGATTCAATTGATAGAAAGGAAAAGGCAAAACAGGTGTACGACTTTACCCTTAAGGATGTAAGCGGCAAAGAGGTGAAACTAGAGCAGTATCGCGGAAAGGTCGTCATGATCGTTAACGTCGCCAGCCGCTGCGGTTACACTCCGCAATACGACGGGCTGCAAAAGATTTACGAACGCTATAAGGATCGCGGTTTTGTGGTGTTAGGCTTTCCGGCCAATAATTTTGGCGGGCAGGAGCCGGGAACAAACGCGGAGATCAAGGATTTTTGTCGCCTGAACTACGGTGTCAAGTTTCCCATCTTCTCGAAAATTTCCGTCAAGGGCGAGGACAAGCATCCGCTCTACAAATATTTGACGGAGAAGGAAACCGATCCCGATTTTGCCGGTGAGATCAAATGGAATTTCAACAAGTTTCTGATCGGTAAAGAGGGAAAGGTGCTGGCACGCTTCGACTCGAAGGACGAACCTGAAAGCACACAGGTCACGAAAGCCATCGAACAGGCATTGCAGTAGGCACAGGTAAGATAACTGCTCGCCAGCGATGTCCGCATCCTGTGGTGCTCGACTTCATACGCAGTTGCGGCGGGCTTGATTCTTCGTCCTCTCTGTGCGCAACGCATTCGCTATAAAGCGGCTTTCAACCTAATCGCCCGCGCTTGCGTTGGCGGCGGTTGTTTGCACGCCGAACTCGTCGAGGGCGTCGAAGACATCGAGGGCGAAGCGGACGTTGCCGAAGGGCGCGGAGACTTGCGCGCCCTGAATCAGCTCGCGCACGTCCGTTAATAACTCGCGCGCGATCTTCAATCCTTCGTCGCGTCCAAACTCTTTGCCTTTTTCGGATGCGGCGTGCATACGTTCCATCACCGACGCGGGCACACGCACGCCCGGCACTTCGTTGTGCAAAAACTCCGCGTTACGATACGAGACGAGCGGCCAGATGCCCGCCAGTATGGGAATCCGCACGTGCTCTATGCGGCGCAGAAATGCGCGCAATTGATCCGCGTCGAAGATGGGTTGCGTGATGGCATATTGCGCTCCGGCTTCCACCTTATACTCGAAGCGTTTGATCTCTTCATCTAGATTAATCGCGCCGGGATTGACGCCGACGCCGATGCAAAAAGAGGTCGGGCAGCCAATCGGATTGTTGCCCAGATCAAGACCGTGATTCAATTTGTTGACCATGTTGGTGAGGCCGATTGAATCAATGTCGAAGACGGCTGTCGCGTCCGGGTAAGGCCCCATCTTCGGCGGATCGCCCGTAATTAAAAGCAGATTGCGAAGCCCCAGCGCCGCCGCGCCCAGCAAGTCGGACATCATGCCGAGAAGATTGCGGTCGCGGCAGCAGTAATGCAGCACGGCTTCGATGCCGATTTCGCGCTCGACTAAGAGCGCGGTGGCCTGCGCGCTCATGCGCGTTTGCGCGCGCGGCCCGTCCGGGATATTGACGCCGTCAACGCCTGCCTCTTTCAGGAGACGTATCTGTTCGAGCGTGTTGGCCGCATCGCATCCTTTCGGCGGCAGCACTTCGACGGACGTGACAAATTCACCGCGCGTGATTTTTCCAGACCAGCGCGAACGCTCGGCGGGCGGGATAACCTGTATGTCTGTGGGAGCTAGTTCGCGGACGCGCGCGGGAGCGTAGAAGAGTTCGCCGGTCGCGGATTTTTGCTGGCGCGGCGAAGCGGCGCGAACGGCATCGGCGATCAGCTTGATATGAGCGGGCGTCGTGCCGCAGCACCCGCCGATGATTTTCGCACCGGCCTGTATCAGACGCTTGGCAAACTTCGCCATATATTCGGGCGAGCACATATAAAACTGTCGCCCCTGCACGTCGCGCGGCAAGCCTGCGTTCGGTTGGGCGGACAATTTCTTGATGGTCGCCGCGTGCATCTTTTCAATGGCCGCCAGAACAATCGCAGGGCCGACGCCGCAGTTGAGGCCGATCACATCCGCGCCCCATTCATCAAGGCGCGCCGTGAAGACTTCCGGCGTCGTGCCGAATGACGTGTTGCCGTCCGGCAAGATGGTCATCTGCGCGATGACGGGCAGATCGGATAGCTCTTTGACGGCGCGGATAGCCTGCCGCATCTCGGAAATGTCAGAGAAGGTTTCGAGCAGAAACAAATCAACGCCGCCGTCCAAGAGCGCGGCAACCTGTTCTTTGAAAATGTCCTTCGCTTCGTCGAAAGAGGTCGGGCCGTAAGGCTCTATACGCAAACCCAACGGCCCGACTGCGCCCGCCACATACGCGCGGTCTCCGGCGGCCTCGCGCGCAAGACGTGCGGCGGCGATATTGATAAGCCGCAAACTTCCCTCAAGCCCGTACTGTTGCAGGCGCGGAGCGGACGCGCCGAAGGTATTAGTCTCGATGATGTCGGCTCCGGCGCGCACGTATTCGCCGTGAATCTCGCGCACCAGATCGGGATTCGTCAGATTCAGCTCGTCGTATGAGCGGTTGATATAGATGCCTTTGCTGTAAAGCATCGTGCCCATCGCGCCATCAAACACCGTGATGTGGTCGCGTTCTAAAAAGTCTCTGAAATTCTCCATACGAATTACAATCCTGCTGCTTTCAATCGTGCGCCTCGAAAGATGAGGAGCTAAAAAACAAAAGTCCCGCGCTAAACAACGCGGGACTTCAACGAAACTCGAAGTTTGCTTCGGCGGCGTTTTTTGTGTCGCGCGCCGGTGCTGTTTAGCGGATTATTTTTCGTGGCCGCAAGTCGTCTTAACTCACCACGTTTGACAAACGCTTATACGCCCCAACTCTTCGCGCTGTCAAGCCTTTAGGTGAAGGGAAATCGCGCGGCGTTTCTTAACGACGCTGGCAACGCGGGCAAAAGTAAGTCGAGCGTCCGGCGTGTGAACGACGCTTGATCGTAGCGCGGCAGGCGGGGCACGGCGCTTCCTCGCGGTCGTAAACTCTCCAGTGGCCTTCGTACTCGCCGCCGTAATAGCTGCCGTCTATGTTCTCCGGGTCAACATTAAGTGTCGAGCCGTGCTGAATGGATTCGGTGAACACATCGAGAATGGCTTGATGAAGACGCGCGACGCGCCTTTTAGGAAACTCCGCCGCGATGATAAACGGATTGACGCGCGCGAGAAACATGGCTTCCGCCGCATAGATGTTTCCGAGTCCCGTCACCTTCGTTTGATCCAGCAGCGTTTCCTTCAGCGTGCGCCGCGAGCGTTGCAACGCGCGATGTAGATAGTCCGGCGTGAACTCATTCGAGAAAGGTTCGGGCGCTAATTCGCGCAACTCTTTCGTTTCGTGTAACGCTTCCGCCGCGACAATCTTCATCATCCCGAAATGGCGTTGATCGGAGAAGACGAGACGGTATTCGTTGTCGAGATAAAAAATCGCGTGCGTGAATTTCGGCAGCGGCGCTTCCGACGGCAAGTAAAGAAATCTGCCGGACATACGCAAATGCACGATGAGCACCTGTTCATTATCCAAATTGATGAGGATATGTTTGCCGCGCCGCCCGGCCGATTTAACGCCCGCGCCGCGAAGTTTGGACGCGAATTCTTCGGGCGTCGAATCCGGCAGGAGCCGCGCCCGCAACGCTTCGGCGGCGACGATGCGGCGATTGGTAATCAACCTGTCGAGGGCGCGCGCGACGAGTTCGACTTCAGGGAGTTCCGGCATAGTACGAAAATAGTTTCGTTGGATTCTCAGCGAATGCTATTGATTGAACGCGAGCCGTTCGCCTTCGTTTAGAAGTGAGTTCATTTTGGCAATCGAGGTCGCTTCCGAATAAATGCGCAATGCCGGTTCCGTGCCGGATTGTCGAAAGAGCAGCCATGATTCATCGTCGAACAAAAGCTTTGTGCCGTCGAGTGTTTCGACGGTTTGCACCGTATCGCCCGCAACTTCGACGGGCGGCTTTGAAGCGAGCGCGGCGACGAAGCTTTGCCCGCGCGAAACCTCCAAGTGTAAATCCTTGCGTCCGAAATAAAATTCGCCGAACTCCCTGTGCATCTCGCGCACCATTTCCGAAGGCGATTTGCCCGCGCTGATAATTGCTTCGAGCAGCAGCAGTGAATTGAGTATGCCGTCGCGTTCCGGGATGTGCCCGCGCACGCCTATGCCGCCGGATTCTTCCGCGCCGATCAAAATGTCTTCCTTCAACATTAAGTCCGCGATGTACTTGAAGCCGATAGGCGTGTCGTAGAGCTTTAGATTGTGCGCGGCGGCGATGCGCTTGGTCAGTACGGACTGCGAAAAGGTGCGCACGACGCCGCCCGTCTGCCCGCGATGGCGCGCCAGATGCAAGAGCAGCAGCGGCACGACTTCGTGCATCGTCATCGTCTCGCCAAGTTCGTTGACCGCACCGACGCGATCCGCATCGCCGTCCGTCGCAAGTCCTGCGAGCGCGCCTGTTTCTTTAACACGATTTTTAAGCGGCGCGAGGTTACGGTCAATCGGTTCGGGCGCGACGCCGCCGAAAAGCAGATCGCGTTCGGCGCGAATCGTCTCCGTCTCAAGCGTGCCGCCCGCGAGAAAACTTTCGACCCAACGCCCGCCCGCGCCGTGCATCGGATCAATGACGACGCGCGCGTTCGTCGCACGCAGGCGTTCGAGATCAACGTAGGACGCGATTTGCGCGCGGTAACTTTCAACGCTCGATTGCAACATCGGCCGGTTTTCGTCTGCGGTCAAATCTGAGCGGCGTGCCGCGTGAGCGTCAATGAGAATCTCGACGGCGCGCGTCGTTTCCGGCGCGGCGCTTCCGCCCCATGCCGCTTTTATTTTGAAACCGTTAAACTCCGGCGGATTGTGCGAAGCCGTGATAACGACGCCGCCCGCCGCCTTTTGCTCGCGCACCGCCCATGAGACGAGCGGCGTCGGCACAGGCTCGTCGAACAACGCGACGCGCAGATTGTTTCCCGCTAAAACTTCCGCCGCACGTTTGGCGAATCTGTCCGAATGAAAGCGGCGATCATAGCCGACGATAATCAAAGGCGAGGAATTCCCGATTACTACTGCGCTCTGTGCTTTGGTTTGTGCATCGCTACGCAATTGCTGCGCAGCCTGTTGAAGAACATAGTCGGCGTAAGCCTGCGCGACGCGCTCGAGATTAGCGAACGTGTAGCCCTCTGCGATGACGGCGCGCCAGCCGTCCGTGCCGAAGCGAATCGGCGTTTGTTTGAAAGAAGACCCGGCCACTATGCGAGTCCTCCGGCGTGCGTGTAATCCGTCAAAGATGTCTTGTCGCCGAGCACTGCGCCTGCGCCGACGATGGCCGCGCGCCCGATGTGGCAGCCGCGTCCGATGATCGCATCCGTCACCTGCGCGCCCGCACCGACGCGCGTATGCGCCCACACGACCGCATTCTCAAGGCGCGCTTTCTCTTCTATGTAACAGCCCTGACCGAGCACGGAATTGATAATCTGCGCGCCGGGTTTGATGGTGCAATCGTCCGCAATCATTGAAAGCTCGTCTATCTCGGCATGAGTCGCGGCGTCGAAATTTCCGCGCCGTTCTTTGAGACGTATGCGCGTGACTTTGTTGCCGATGAGATCGTGATGCGCCTGAATGTAACGCGCGGGCGTGCCGATATCTAGCCAGTAAGTTTTCTGCGGGATGTGCGCGAAGAAAGGTTCACCGCGTTCAAGCAAGGTCGGAAAAAGACCGTACTCGAAAGAATGATTTTCGCCCGCCGGAATATAATCGAGCACGCGCGGCTCTAAGATATACGTTCCGGCGTTGATCGTGTTAACGGTGATTTCATCGGCTTTGGGTTTTTCGAGGAAGCGACGCACGCGCCCGTCGTCTTCGGTTTCGACAAGGCCGTAGGCGCTCGGATTCTCCACCGGCGTTAAGACGATGGTCGCCGTCGCCTTGCGTTCGGTGTGTTCGCGTATGACGGCTTTGAGATCGAGGTCTGTCAGGATGTCGCCGTTGAACACGACCGTCGGCTCGCGTATTAAATCCTCCGCGAACTTGTAAGCTCCGGCGGTTCCCATCGGTTGCGGCTCAACCGTGTATTTCAGATTAACGCCGAAGTCGCCGCCATCGCCGAGTTGCTGTTCGATTTTGTTCGGCTGGTAAGACAGCGAAAGCGTGATGTCCGTGATGCCCGCGCGCCGCAACGTATCTATCTGGTAAAGCAGAAACGGGCGGTTGCAGATCGGCACGATGGGCTTCGGCGTGTAGAGCGTAAGCGGGCGAAGGCGCGTGCCCTTACCGCCCGCGAGTATGAGTGCCTGCATGATTTCTATAATACCGTTTTCAAATTTTGCATGAACGGCGGGGAGTCTATCATTCGCATACGCACTTCATCAATCAGCGCGCACTTGCCGGGCAAACTCGCTTGACACCCTTTTGGGCGAACGTATAATCGAATATTGAAGCGCCAACACAATTCAAATGCGTATTTGATCTATGTAAGCGAAACGACAAGGCTCGCGCGAGTTGTTGGCCGCGCGGAGCAGGGAAAGAGGAAAGCGTTATGCCGGATACGAATGAAGCCGTAATTATCAGCGCCGTGCGGACGCCGGTCGGGAAATTTCAGGGCGCGCTGAAAAGTTTTTCCGCCACGCAACTCGGCGCGTTGGTCGTGCGCGAAAGCGTGAAGCGCGCCGGAGTCAAGCCGGAAGATGTTGACGAAGTGATTATGGGCTGCGTGATTCAGGCGGGACTCGGACAAAATCCCGCGCGTCAAGCTGCGCTGCACGGTGGCATTCCGTTCGGCGTCTCCGCCGTGACGATTAACAAAGTGTGCGGCTCGGGCTTGAAGGCGGTGATGATGGCCTCGCAGAGTATTAAGTTGGGGGATTCGGAGATCGTCGTTGCGGGCGGTATGGAATCTATGACCAACGCGCCGTATCTTTTGCCGCAGGCGCGCGAAGGCTATCGTCTCGGCAACGGCGCGCTCGTTGACGCGATGATTCACGACGGATTGTGGTGCGCCTTCGAGAATTACCATATGGGCAACACGGGCGAAGTCGTCGCCACGCGCTACAATGTGACGCGCGAGACGCAGGATGAATACGCCTTTAACTCGCATCGCAAGGCGGCGGAGGCGGCGAAGGCCGGAAAGTTCAAAGACGAAATTCTGCCCGTAGAGATTCCGCAGAAAAAAGGCGCGCCCGTCGTGTTCGATTACGACGAATCGGTGCGCGAAGATACTGCGCCCGAATCGCTTGGCAAACTAAAGCCCGCGTTCAAAAAAGAGGGTGGCTCGGTGACGGCGGGCAACGCCTCGACGATCAATGATGGCGCGTCCGCTCTGGTGGTCACGTCGCTCGAACGCGCCCGCGCGATGAACGTCGAACCGATGGCGCGCATCGCGGCGCAGGCGACAAGCGGCATCGAACCCGAGCTCGTGATGATGGCTCCCGTCGAAGCGATTCGGAAGGTAGTGAAAAAAGCCGGGTGGTCGCTCAACGAAGTGGATTTGATCGAACTCAACGAAGCCTTTGCGGTGCAGGCCGTTGCGATTATCAAAGAACTCGATCTCGATCCGCAGCGCGTCAACGTCAACGGCGGGGCGGTTGCGCTCGGCCACGCCATCGGGCAATCCGGCTCAAGGCTTCTGACGACGATGCTGTATGAAATGAAACGGCGCGATGTTCATAGAGGCGTCGCGGCGCTGTGTCTCGGCGGCGGCAACGCCGTTGCGCTGGCGGTGGAACGATAAAAGCGGAAGCGTACAAAGTTGAAAGGTTGAGAGCGATGACACCGCAAGATCACAATAAAGTGCTGGGCGTTCTGAATTTAATTTACGGCGGGATGAACGCTTTCGGGATGCTTATCGGAACGCTTTATGTCTGGTTCATTCTGGGAATGATAAAGAATATGCCGCCCGAGCACGGCGGTGCGCCTTTTCCACCCGATCATCTGTTCGGCTTTCTGTTGGTCGGAATAACCGCGCTGATGGCCGTCTTCACGCTGGCCTTCGCCGTGCCGCCGCTCATTGCGGGTTACGCGCTTCTGAAGCATAAGGCGTGGGCGCGCAAGGCCGCCATCGTCGCGGCTGTCTTATCCGCCATCGGCTTTCCGCTCGGCACGGCCTTGAGCATTTACTCGTTCTGGTTCATGTTCGGGCAAGGCGAGAAATTTTATAAAGAGGGCGGCAAAGCGCGCGTTTCTTACTTGCGCGATGCGACGCCCGCCGCCTCCACGCCGTACAGCGATTGGAATAGAAGCGGCACGGCCAACGAACGCGAAGGCGCATACGTGCCGCCGACACAACCACCGGACTGGCGCAGTTAGTTTTCCGACTTTATCTTCGGGAGTTCTTTTGTGAGTGAAACAATCGGCGTCGTCGGCGCGGGCACAATGGGCAACGGCATCGCGCAGGTCTCAGCGCGCGCAGGCTACAACGTCGTTTTGCGCGACATCAGCGAGGAATTTCTGGCGCGCGGGATGAAGGCCGTTGACCGCAGCCTGCAACGCGATGTGGATAAAGAAAGGTTGCGCGAAGAAGAGAAGCGCGCCATTGTCGGACGCATCAAGACGACCACCGAATTGAGCGAATTGAGTGAGGCGAGTTTGATCGTCGAAGCGATTACGGAAAATCTGCAAGTCAAAACGGAAGTCTTTCGTGCGCTCGACGAAATAGCGGGGCCAGAAACGATTCTCGCCTCGAACACCTCTTCGATTTCAATCACGAAACTCGGCGCGGCGACTAAAAGGCCGGACAAAGTCATCGGGATGCATTTTATGAATCCCGTGCCGGTGATGAAACTCGTGGAGATCATACGCGGCATTGCGACATCCGATGAAACGTATGCGAAAGTACGAGCGCTCACAGAAAAGCTGGAGAAGACGCCGCTCGAGTGCAACGATATGCCGGGCTTCGTTTCCAATCGCGTGCTGATGCCAATGATTAACGAAGCGATCTTCGTGTTGCAGGAAGGCGTCGCCACGCGCGAAAGCATTGACGGCATTATGAAACTGGGGATGAACCATCCGATGGGGCCGCTGACGCTCGCAGACTTTATCGGGCTGGATGTGTGTCTGGCGATTCTGAACGTGCTTCATGAAGGCTTGGGCGATCCGAAATACAGAGCGTGCCCGCTCTTGAAGCGTTATGTTGACGCGGGCTGGCTCGGCAGAAAAACCGGGCGCGGGTTTTACGAATATTAATCAAGGCCGGGAATTTTCACGAAGACTTAAATGCAAACGAAATCAATCGCCCATTACTGCCAGAAATGCCTTGCCGCGAATCCTTTGGGGCAGGAGCTATGCACACGCTGCGGCACACGTTTGATGCTGGTGGTCGAACCGCCTGCCGCGCGTTTTGAAGCGAGCGGCGGGGTGCTTTCACACGAAGAGCCTTTGCTTGAGCGCGTCTCTGCGCTCGAAAATATGCTGCTGCGCGTCACGGAGAGAATGGAGCGCACGCTCGATCTGTTACTGCAACAGGCGCGGCACACGCGCACCGAACACGCGCTGGTCAAATCGCTTGTCGAAATTTTAAGCGAAACCGGAACGCTCGACGTGAACGTACTCGACGCGCGCTGGATCAATCGTTGTCGCCAGTATGAAGCGGAGTCCGAAGAGCCGAACCGTTTCAGGAAACTGCACGCGGAAATCCTCGACGCTTATCAGGGATCGGATCGAAAACTTTTCGCGGAGTGCGTCGAACGCGGAGTTACTCACCTCATTAAAAATGAAACGGTGCAAGGCGTGCGCGAACTTGAACGCGCGGCAGCACTGGCGTTTGATAATGCTCCGCTGCATTCGTATCTCGGCGAACACTTTTTCCGCGAAGGCAAACAGACGCTCGCGCGCGATTACCTGCAAAAGGCTTTTGATGTTACCGCGTCGCACGAATCGCGCGTGTGCCTGCTGCTCGGTATTGCCTGCGCCGATGTTGGCGAAGTTGGAAAGGCTGCGGAATTGCTCTCTGTTTATCTCAAGCACGAAAGCTCTTCGTTCGCCGCGCACTATACTCTGGGGAAAATATTTGCGGCGCAGGAACGCTGGCCGCAGGCCTTGGCTGAAGTCAAAAAGGCGCTTGCGGCACGTCCCTCACCCGAAGCGAATTATGTTATCGGTTGCCTTTACTATCAACTCAAGCGTGATCGCCTTGCTGCGCGCCACCTGCGTAAAGCTCTTTCGATGGACGAAAGGTACGCGGCGGCCTCGTATGCGCTTGGCCTTGTCATTCTGCGCGACGGAGATCAACTAGCGGCGCGCGAAGCTCTCGCTCATGCCTGCGCCGTACAGCCGTCCGACTTGCTTTATCGTGCGGCGCTGGCAAGCCTCTCAAAATCTAAAAAGAGAAACACACCTGTGCTTTCGCTTCAACCGCTCTTCGGCGGCGGCGGAAAGACGGCGAAAAAGGGGATTGTCACGGGCGGCGATGCGCGGCTATCGAAGTTCGTGCGCGAGGCGGCGCTGGAAGATACGGCGGCAAAGCCGGATCGCTCGCAGGATTAACGCGGTTTCGCGCGCGTTGACATGAAGGCGTGAGCGGTTATAATAACTCCTTTTGCGTGGATACGGCAGATTCGGCCTCAATCGCTATATGCTACAAAGGCGGGTTGGGGCGGTAATAATTATTAAGCGATGAAGATTGAAGTCGAGAAGCTGGCGAAAGAGGGCGGCGAGTTTGCGCACACCTACGAGTCCGAAGAGATTGTGCTTGACGAAGAATCCGCGCGCCTGACGAGTCCGCCGGAAATTCGGGGGCGCATTAAACGAACCGGCGCGGAAGTGCTCGTGCGCGGACACATCAGAGCGCGCGCTGAAGTTGATTGCGATCGCTGCCTGAAAGCCGTTGAAGTGCCGGTTGATACGGATTTTGAAGCGACGTATATTCCCGCTATCGCCGAGGCGGACGCCGTCGAAGCGGAGTTGCAGCCGGAGGATTTGATCCGCTCCGTGTTCGACGGCGAAACAATTGACGTTGATGATCTCGTGCGCGAGCAAGTGTTGCTGGCGCTTCCGCTACGCGCTTTGTGTGCGGAGCAATGCAGAGGCTTATGCCCGGTTTGCGGCGCAAATAAAAATACGGATGCCGCGTGTGCCTGCGAACAAAAGGAAATTGATCCACGCTGGGCGGTGCTCGCTAAACTTCGTGAACCTTAATCCCAAACAAAAACTTTGATTATTCACGATTTGACTTTTTGATTATTGAATAACTTGACGATTTAACTTTGAAGGAGTAATTATGCCGAATCCAAAACGTCGCCACTCGAAAGCCCGCACACGCCAGCGCAGAGCACATGATGCGCTG
The DNA here is from genome assembly GCA_046262295.1 of Pyrinomonadaceae bacterium. Taxonomy (GTDB): domain Bacteria; phylum Acidobacteriota; class Blastocatellia; order Pyrinomonadales; family Pyrinomonadaceae; genus JBHENC01. Next base: position 270,407 of record JBHENC010000003.1, read on the forward strand.
CGTGCGCCGCAAACTGCACTCTGCCCGAACTGTCAGGAACCGCGCCTGCCACATCGCGTTTGCCCGAAATGCGGTTTCTATAAGGGTCGTGAAGTCGTGCGCATCGAGCAGGCAAGTTAAAACAGATAGGCTGGAGCGATTACTCGGATACCATTGCGCGATTCGATGAAACACGACGAGACGAAACTGACCGGCAAAGTCGTCGTGGACGCGATGGGCAGCGACCGTGCGCCTCATCCGGAGATTGACGGAGCGATGGCTGCCGCGCGCGATCTAGGAATCAAAGTCATTCTCGTCGGGCAAGCAGAAAAGGTCGAGCCGGAACTGCGCCGTTGCGGATGGCGCGGCGACGGCGACAACGGCATCGAATTTGTCGAAGCGGCGGAAGTAATCGGGATGGACGAGCCGGTTGCAACGGCCGTGCGCCGTAAAAGAAAAAGCTCTTTGCGAATCGGCACAAAGATCGTTGCCGACGGACGCGCCGACGGATTTGTTTCCGCAGGCAATACGGGCGCGGCGATGGCAACGGCCAAGATGGTCTTGGGAATGCTGCCCGGCGTAGACCGTCCGGCGCTCGCGGCCTTGATTCCGACGCAGGGCGAAAAGCCCGTGCTGTTGCTGGATGTCGGCGCTAACTCCGATTGCAAACCTTTGCAGCTTGCGCAGTTTGCGATTATGGGCGACGCTTATGCCCGCGCCGTGCTCGGAACCGCGCGCCCTTCCGTCGGCTTAATGAGCATCGGCGAAGAAGAAGCGAAGGGAAACGAGCTGACGAAAGAAGCATTTCCGCTGTTGCGCGATCTTTCGAGCCTGAACTTCGTCGGCAATATAGAAGGCCGCGATGTGTTTACGGGAGCCGTTGATGTCATCGTCACGGACGGATTTACAGGCAACGTAATGCTTAAGCTGTCGGAAGGTTTGACGGACGCGATGCTCTCTATGATTAAGCGCGAGTTGATGGCGACGGCGCGCACGAAGGCGGGCGCAATGCTCGCGCGTCCGGCCTTTCGCAGCATCAAAAAGCGGCTGGACTATTCAGAGTACGGCGGCGCGCCGCTCTTAGGCGTTCGTCGCATCGTCGTCGTCGGTCACGGCAGTTCAAACGCACGCGCGATTCGGAATGCCGTGCGCAGCGTGAAAGAGTTTTCGGAACATCGTGCGGGCGAACGCATCGAGCGTGGAATCGCCGCCACGAACGCGCGGGAAATGACGCTTGTCGCCGCTACGGTTGACTGAAAGAGAAATTGAGGCACTTGATGGCAACTAACAACGCTGCGATTCTCGGAACCGGCCATGCTTACCCGGAAGGCGTCTTAACCAACGCCGATCTGGAGAAGATGGTTGACACCTCCGACGAATGGATTACTTCGCGCACAGGCATCAAGCAGCGCCGCAAGGCCGCGCCCGGCGAATACACATCGCTGTTTGCCGTTCGCGCCGCGCGGCAGGCCATCGAGCGCGCCCGCGTTGACCCTTCAGAGATTGATTTGTTAATCTGCGCCACCGTCTCGCCCGATCAAATACTTCCTTCAACCGGCTGCATTATTCAAGCGGAGATTGGCGCGAACAACGCCGCCGCCTTTGATCTGGCCGCCGCGTGTTCGGGATTTCTATATGGCCTGACGCTCGCCAATCAAATGATTAAAAGCGGGCAGTCGCGCTATGCGCTTGTCATTGGTGCAGAAGTCTTAACGCAGTACGTGGACTATACAGACCGCGCAACGTGCGTGATCTTCGGCGATGGCGCGGGCGCAGCCGTCCTCGGTGCGACGGACGCGGAGCAACGCGGCATTTTAGCTTCCCGCATACGTTCGGACGGGCGCTATATGGAACAGCTTTTCGCGCCCGGCGGCGGCACCCGTATGCCCCCGACAGCGGAAACCATCGCTTCCGGCCAACACTTTTTCAAGATGCGCGGGAACGAACTGTTCAAAGTCGCAGTGCGTTCGATGACGGAGATTTCGCAGGATGTTTTGCAGGAAGCCGGATGCCGCCCCGAAGACGTGAAGCTGTTTATTCCGCATCAGGCCAACCAGCGCATCACGGATGCAGTGGCAAACAAACTCGGTGTTGACGAATCGCGCGTCTATTCCAATATAGAGATGCACGGCAATACTTCCGCCGCCTCGATTCCAATTGCGCTCGACGAGTGTGTGCACTCGGGGCGCGTGCGCGAAGGCGATCTGTTGATGATGGCCTCCTTCGGCGGCGGCGTTACGTGGGGCGCAACCCTGATTCGCTGGTAAAAATCAAAAGATGCCACTCCAACGCGCCACGCCGGTTCTGTTGTTCGCGCTTCTTCTTTGCGATGGAAGCCTCTACCATGCGTTTGCGCAAAGCCGCAGTAATAGCGAAAGTGCATCCGTCGCCGGACAATCGCTTGTTGTCGAAGTCAGAGACGCGGCGGGGCGGCCTTTGAAGCACGCCTGTGTGACCTATATATCGAAAAACGGTGAAGTGCAATTTCGCAATGCAGACGGTCGCGGGCGCGTCGAGTTCCGGAATTTAACGACGGGAGACGGGCGCGTAGTTGCAAAGTTCGGCGGATACGCGGCGCAGAAAAAGAGCGTGTCAATCAAAGACGGCGCGGCGACAATCGCATTTGCGCTGGAGCCGCGCGAAGTAAGATGAACGCCGCCGTCGCGTATATTTTCCCCGGACAGGGATCGCAGCATCCGGGCATGGGCAAGGATTTGGCGGAAAACTTTCCCGCCGCCCGCAAGGTCTTTGAAGAAGCCGACGATGCGCTCGGATTCCGTCTTTCGCAAATCTGCTACGGCGGAACAACCGATGAATTGCAGTTGACGGAGAATACGCAACCGGCGATTCTGACAACTTCGATTGCCGCGTGGCGCGCGATGCAAGCCGAAGGATTTCCCGCGCCCGCGTTTGTCGCAGGCCATAGTCTCGGCGAGTATTCCGCGCTGGTCGCGGCGGGCGGTTTGAGTTTTGCAGATGCCGTGCGGACGGTGCGTTTGCGCGGGCGATATATGCAGGAGGCTGCGCCCGTCGGGTCTGGCGCGATGGCGGCAATCTTAGGTCTTTCGTTAAGCGATGTGATGAATGCTTGCGGCGAAGCGCAGCAAGGCGAAGTATGTATGCCCGCGAACATCAACTCGCCCGGCCAGATCGTGATTGCGGGCGATGCGGTGGCCGTTGAGCGGGCGATGAGTTTGCTGAAAGAGCGCGGTGCAAAGCGCGCAATAAAATTAAATGTCAGTGCGCCTTTTCATTGCGCATTGATGAATCCTGCGCAGGAGAGGCTGGCGGCTGATTTAGCGCAACTCGATTTTCCAGATTTGAAATTTCCGTTGGTCACGAATGTTGATGCGGCGGCAATCACCGAAGGCGATGCGGCGCGCGATGCGCTCACCAGACAAGTCTCGTCTACGGTGCGCTGGCTGGAATCAATCGAGTTGTTAATCAGCGAGGGCGTCGAGAGGTTTGTCGAAGTCGGCCCCGGAAAAGTTCTCGCAGGGCTTGTGCGCCAGATAAAGCGCGACGCGCAGTGCCTGAATATTGAAGATGCGGCGAGCCTTCGCATAGCGCGAGAAGCTCTCGAACAGTAACCCGGCGATTTGGCCGGAAAAGCTTTTTTACATCATTCCCGAAGAGGAGCAAATTGCAATGCCCGATCAAGAGATCGAGAATAAAGTAAAGCAGATTATCGTTGACGAACTCGGCGTGGACGAAAACGAAGTGACCCCCAACGCACGGTTCATTGACGATCTGGGCGCTGACTCGCTTGACACGGTCGAGCTTGTGATGCGTTTTGAAGAAGAGTTCGGCATCGAAATCCCCGACGAAGACGCCGAGAAAATTCAAAGCGTGCGCGACGCTTACAGCTATATTGACCAGCACAAGAAACAGTGATCGGCGACAGGTGGTAAGAGTAGTAAGGCTCTTGCCACCTGTCATGTTTTATTGGTCACTGATTTGCGAGAAGGAGTATTTACATTTTGACACGTCGCGTCGTGGTTACGGGGCTGGGGCTTGTCACTCCCGTAGGGTTAACGGTCGAGGCTACTTGGTCTGCGCTGATGGCGGGCAAAAGCGGCGTCGGCTATCTGACAAAGTTCGACACGGAAAAGTTTTCCGTCAAATTTGCCGCCGAGATCAAGGATTTCGATCCGCTCAACTTCGTTGAGAAGAAAGAGGCGCGCAAGATGGGAACTTTTATTCACTACGCCATCGCCGCCTCCGACGAACTGATGCGCGACAGCGGCTTTCAAGTGACGGATGAAAACGCAGAGCAGTTGGGCGTTTATATCAGCAGCGGCATCGGTGATTTCTGGGCTATCGAGCGCGAACACTCGAAGCTTTTGAACGACGGGCCGAGCCGCGTCTCGCCTTTCTTTATCGTCTCGGCCATCGTTAATCTGGCCGCCGGACAAGTCTCCATACGCTACCGCGCAAAGGGGCCGAACTCCGCCACTGCCACTGCTTGTGCGGCGGGCGCGCACGCCATTGGCGACAGCTTTAGAATTATTCAACGCGGCGACGCCGACGCGATGATTTGCGGCGGCGCGGAATCCGCCATCACGCCGATGAGCGTCGCGGGATTCGCCGCGATGCGTGCGCTTTCCACGCGCAACGATGATCCGCAACACGCTTCGCGCCCCTTCGAGCGCGACCGCGACGGCTTCGTGATCGGCGAAGGCGCGGGGCTAATGATGCTCGAAGAGTTAGAGTCGGCAAAGCGGCGTGGCGCGAAAATCTATGCGGAAATCGTCGGCTACGGGATGACCGGCGATGCCTTTCATCTGACGATGCCGGACGAAACGGGTTCGGGCGCGATTCGCGCGATGCAGAAAACTTTGAAGGACGCGGGCGTCGCGCCCGATGTCGTCGGCTACATCAACGCGCACGGCACATCCACGCCGTACAACGATAAGTTTGAAACCTTCGCCATTAAACAGACTTTCGGCGAGCACGCTTACAAACTCGCCGTCAGCTCAACCAAGTCAATGACCGGCCATCTGCTCGGAGCAGCGGGCGGCATCGAAAGCGTCTTCTCCGTGCTGGCGATTCATCACAACATCCTGCCGCCGACCATCAACTACGTTAACCCCGATCCCGAATGCGATCTCGATTACGTTCCGAACGAGCCGCGCGAAGCGAAAGTGAACTACGCGCTCTCCAACAGCTTCGGCTTCGGCGGCACAAACGCCAGCCTACTTTTCAAACGCTACGAGGGAGATTAGTTTTCAGTTTACAGTTTTTGGTTTTCAGTTAAAACAAGTTGCCTTTGCTGAAAACTTAAAACTGTAAACTGAAAACTGTTAAGACATGAAAATCATCGTTTTAATGAAACAGGTTGCCAATCGTGATGCGATTCTGCGTATCAATAAAGATGCGAGTTGGATTGAAGAGGGCGACCTTTCTTTTGAAGTCAACGAATCGGACGGCTACGCGCTCGAAGAAGGCTTGCGTTTGAAAGAGAAGCATGGCGGCGGCGAAGTCATCGTTTGTTCGATGGGGCCGCAGCGAGTCAAGAGCGTCATCAAGGATGCTCTGGCGCGCGGGGCGGATCGAGCGATTCACATTGCGGGTGATAATCTCTCGCATCTCTCGCCTTACGCGGCAGCGAAAATCTTAGCCGACGCGATCCGCGATGAAAACGCCGACCTTGTGCTAACAGGCTTGCAATCCGATGACTACGGTTTCGCGCAAACCGGCGTCATAATTGCGGAGTTGCTGGGATTGCCGCACGCGACAATTGTTATCGAAGTTGATGCGTCCGGCGAACAGTTGCGCGTCAAACGCGAGCTAGAGAGCGGCTGGTATCAATGGTATGCGATGCCGAAACCTGCGTTGCTGACGATTCAATCCGGCATCAGCCAAATTCGGTACGCGACATTGAAGGGCATCATGGCGGCGAAGAAAAAAGAGATCAAAGAAATCGCCGCGCCCGCCGATGCTGCGTCATTACCTTCACACCAGCGCATAGAGAAAATCTATTTCCCGGAAAAGACAAAGCAAACGCAATTCTTAGGCAACGGCGATGCCAAAGCCGGAGCTGCACAATTAGCCGAAAAGCTGCACACAGAGGCGCGGATAATATAATCAGTTTTCAGTTTTGAGTTTTCAGCAAAGGCAACTTGCTTTAACTGAAGACTTAAAACTGACTACTGATTATTCTTACAATAAACTTATGAGCAACGGAATTTTAGTTTTCGCGGAACACCGCGCGGGCGTTTTTAATAAGACTTCTTTCGAGGCAATGGCGGCGGCGCAGAATCTCGGAGCGGAACTCAATCAGCAGGTCACGGCGGTTGTGTTGGGCGCGGGCATGAGCGGTCTGGCGCAGGAGATCGCCGCCTTTGAAGTGAGCCGCGTTGTGTACGCTGATAACGAACAGCTTGCCGAATACACGCCGGACGGTTACACGGACGCGATGGAGCAGGTCGTGCGCGAGCTTGATCCGCAGTATGTGATCCTGCCGCATACGTATCTTGTGCGCGACTTTGCGCCGAAGCTCGCGGCGCGTTTCGGTAAAGGTTTAATCAGCGATTGCTTGCGCTTCAAGACGGCGAACAACAGCGTCACCTTCTCGCGCCGTATCTTTTTAGGCAAGATTGACGCGGACGTCATTTCAGACGGCGCGCCGCCCGTTTTTGCGACATTTCAATCCGGCGCGTTTCGCGGCGATCAGGCGAAGAAAGGCGGCAATGCTGCGACGATTGATACGTTGCAAGTCGAAGTCAAACCCGTTCGCATGAAGCCGGAGCCTGCGTTTCAGGAAGTCAAGCAGGCGGTTGATCTGACGAAAGCCGATATCATCGTCGCGGTCGGGCGCGGCATTAAATCGCAGGAGAACATCGCCCTCGCGGAGAAACTCGCGGAAGCCCTCGGCGGAGACCTCGCGGCGTCGCGTCCCATCTGCGATGCGGAGTGGTTGCCGATTGATCGCCAGATCGGATCGAGCGGGCAGACGGTCGCGCCTAAGCTGTATGTTGCGCTCGGCATCTCCGGCGCGATTCAACACCTCGTCGGCATGAAAAACTCCGGCACAATCGTCGCCATCAACAAAGACCCGGAAGCGCCCATCTTCGACATCGCCGATTACGGCATCGTCGGCGACCTCTTTGAAGTCGTGCCGGTGTTGACCGAAGAAGTGAAGAAAATAAAAGGATAAAAAGCCGCCGCACGTGATTCGATCATTTGCGTTGCAGCTGCTCCGTGTAAAGCTGCTGGTATGCCCGGAAGTTGGGCAAAACTTTGTAAACGTAATCTTTGCTTTGCGAGAAACCTATTTCGGCGACGTAGCGTTCGGGATCGTTTGAGCGCGCACGCGCCACCCAGCGTGCGACGTTATCCTCACCGCCGTTATATGAAGCGGCGACCGCCTCCGGCATACCGGGAAACTGCGCGAAAAGTTTTCTCATATATTCCGTTCCGAAAAGCAGCGTCGTCTGCGGATCGTAAAGCTCATCCTGCCGGAAATTTCGCACGCCTAAACTCGCCGCAATGTCGTCAGCCGTCGAAGGAATAAACTGCAACAACCCGCGCGCCGCCGCGACGGATTTCGCCGCCGGATAAAAACGCGATTCCTGTCGCATTATCGCCAGCACGAAACGCGGATCAACGCCGCGCGCTCCGGCACTTTCAAGCAAAGCGGTTTTGTACGGCGCGGGGTAGAGAAGTTCCAACGCTTCGGGCGGCGCAAGCTCCAGCAAATAATCCGGCGGAACATTTCGCCAGAGTTGCTCGGCAAAACGTATCGCCTGATTCGCCATGTCGCCGCGCAGGAATAGCACGGCCAATGAGAATCCCGCTTGTGTAGTATCGCTCGCCGCAAAAGTTGAATCATCGGGAGCATTTTCGGCAAGCGCAAATTCGGGCACGCCTTCATCATAGAGACCCAGAAAAAGTAGCTCATCGGCTAAGGCTTTGTGCGTGGCCTGTGCCTTTGTTTGCGTTGAATCTTTAGCCGTCAAGATTTCGCGTCCGGGCGTTGTAAAGCGTAACGCCGGAAAGACACTATAAGCGGGAAGCGCAGCATAAGCGCGGCGGGCAATCTCAAGAGACTCCTTGACGCTTTCATCATCGAAGGCGAAACGCAGCGTGCTTTGCGCCGCCCGCCGCGCCTGTTCCAGCTGCCCGTTTGCCAGTGCCTGCCGCGCCTCTGATCGCAACGCTTCGACGCGACGCGCAATCTGTTCGCGCGTTCTTCCGTCATGTGCTAAGGCACGCAAACGAAGTGTGGCGAGTCCGCCGTAGTATTGATTGCGCCCATCCGGCAGTGTTTGATAAATCTCTACGGCTTCATCAAAGCGGCGCAACTGTTCGAGCGTGTAAGCGCGCATTAACGCAATCTCGGTTTGCGTATTGTCGCCGCCGGTGCGTGCGCTTTTCCCTGCGGCGTTGCCGGAAGCAAGCAGCGCGTCGAAATCGGCGAGCGCCGCCGTCCACGCATTCTGCGCCTGATGAATACGCGCCTTTGCAAAGAGCGCTTGCGTTGCCGCGTCGCGCCCGTTAAATCTCTCTCTGGTTTTAGCAACCCACGCGAGCGCCTCATCGTCGCGCCCGGCGTCGCGTAGCGCGTCAATGATATTCAGGTACGGGCGTTCGGGATTCGGCGCGTCTGGGAAACGCTCTATGAAACTACGGTAAGCTGTAATCGCCTGATCCGTGTGTTTCTGGCGGGCGAGGGCGGCGGCCTTGAATGCGAGCGCATCGCGCGCGGCATCGCCCGACGGATATTTCGCCAGCACGCGCTCGAACCATTGAATCGCTTCATCGAAACGCCGTTCCTGATAATAGCCACGACCAACTTGATAAAGCGCCTCGGCCACGTTCGCGCTTGTTTCGTAGTGTTCAATGACGGCTATGTAATGGCGACGCGCGCCCGCAAAATCACGATTGAAAGTGTAGATGTTGGCGCGTCGCAAGTGTTCGCTTTCGGGCAGAAGCGGCGCGGCGTCCGGCGTTCGTTGATCGGCGCTATTGCTATTGAGCGCATTGAGGCCGCGCACGCCTGCGAGCGCGAAATCATCCGGCCTCGAAGCATCCGGCAAGCGCGTCACCAGCTTATTGAAAACTTCCCGCGCGGCCTGTGTTTGATTGCTGCGATAATATGCCTGACCGATGAGCGCGAGTGATTCGCGGGCGTGCGCATCGTTAGCCGCCATGCTGTTCTGCGAACGAAGCGTGCGAATCACGGAGACATAATCTTCGCTCTCGAAAAAACTTGCGGCGAGACGCGCGCGTGCGGCATCGCGCAGGATGCCGGTGGGAGAAAGGGTGAGCAGTTGGCGCAAATATTCGCGTTCGAGCGTGAGGTTGCCGGTTGCGCGGGCGAGGCGCGCGAGATGCCGGATACTGTAAGCCCAGAGCTGCGAGTCGCGCGTTGTGACAGTGTGGTAAGCTGCCGCAGCTACGGCCTGATTGCCACGCCGCTCGGAAAGACGCGCGAGCAGGTAGTCATAATTATTGAGCGCAAAAACTTGTGGCGCGGCGGCGCGCAACGAGTCAAGTTCAGACACGGCGGCGTTCGCGTCATCTTTCTCGACGGAGGCGCGAATGCGGTCGTGGCGCTCGCGCAAAGTCTGCGCGCGGATTGTTCCCGCAGGGGAAAAGGTTAAAATGAAAAGAAACGCAAAGACATATATGCAAATAAGTTTGGACGCAATAATCTTCATTCGTTTGGTTCGAGCGTAAGCAAACCGAAGGCTTTACGATTAAGCGCCACGCCGAATGTCGCGCTTCGTTTGACAATTGATTATAAACATAAAAGAGATTTCCATGATGCCGGAAAAGCTTTTGCAGGCAAAAGATATTTCGCCGCGACGAGACCGCGCCGAAGTGCTGAACGGTGCGCCCGTTGCTGAAGTGATCAAGCGTGAAGCGGCTGAAGAGATTGCGCGTCTCCGGGATGAGCATGGCGTGCGCCCCTGTTTGTCGGTCGTGCGGGTTGGCGATGATCCGGCGTCCGCCGTCTACGTGCGAAACAAAGTGCGCGCCTGCGAAGCGATTGGCCTGCGTTCGGAACACCATGCGCTCGCGGAAACGACGGCCACCGCGCAACTACTTGATTTGATTCAATCTTTGAATAAACGCGATGATGTTGACGGGATACTCGTGCAACTGCCTTTGCCGCGCGGTGTTGACGAAGCGCGTGTGCTGGAAGCCGTTGATGCTGAAAAGGACGTGGACGGCTTTCATCCTTTGAATGTCGGAAGGCTCGCGTTAGGCCAGCCCGCGCTCGCCCCCTGCACGCCCGCCGGAATCGTAGAACTTTTAGCGCGTTCAGGTATAGAGATGGGCGGCGCGAATGCGTGCATCGTCGGGCGCAGCAACATCGTTGGACGCCCGCTTGCGCAGCTTCTTTTGCAGCGCGACGCCACCGTGACCATCTGCCATTCGCGCACACAAAATCTGGCAACCGTCACGCGCGAAGCCGATATCCTGATCGCCGCCATCGGTCGCGCCGGATTCATCAAAGCCGAACATATCAAGCCGGGCGCAACGGTGATTGATGTCGGCATCAATAAAGTCGCGGACGAAAAAACGGCGCGCGTACTATTCGGTGCTGATGAACTGGATAAGCGTTTGGACACCATAGCGAAACGCGGTTATACGCTTGTCGGCGACGTTCATCCGGCGGAAGCGGACATGGTCGCGGGACGGCGCACGCCTGTTCCCGGCGGCGTCGGACTCTTAACCGTCGCCATGCTGATGAAGAATACTATCAAGGCCGCGATGCGACGGCGCAAGTTACAATTCAATGAGTAGATAGAGCTCGGTAGACGGAATAAACTCACTGGCTACTGACTTCTTCATGATAAATATGCTGCGTGTCGGGCTAACGGGATCAATCGGCGTAGGTAAATCTTTTGTCAGCGGGGTGCTCGCGGAGTTGGGTTGTCATGTTTTGGATGCGGATCAAACGGCACGCGAGGTAGTCGAAAAAGATACGCCGGGATTGCGCGCCGTCGTCGAAGCTTTCGGCAAACAGATGTTGCGCGAAGACGGCACGCTTGATCGCGCGCGGCTGGGAGCAATCGTATTTGCCGACGAAGCAAAACGCGCGTTGCTTAATTCGATTCTGCATCCGTTCATCATTGCGGCGCAGGATGCGCAGTTACGCCGTTGGGAAGCCGCAGACCCTTCTGGCATCGGCGTCGTTGACGCCGCCTTGATGATTGAATCGGGCGGCTACACGCGCTTTGATAAGCTCATCGTCGTGCATTGCCGCCCGGAACTGCAACTCGAACGCTTGATGGCGCGCAACGGTTTCACGCGGGAAGAAGCGCAACGTCGCATCAGTGCGCAGATGTCACAGGAAGATAAGATGCGTTTTGCGGATTACTGCATTGATTCATCGGATGGGTTTGACAGCGCACGCCAGCAGACGAAAGATGTTTATAAAAAACTGCGCGCCGCCGTTGAAAGCACAAAGGCAAGCAGTAGTCTCAAGCAGGTAAGCGATTAATGAGAGTCGAAAGTAAAACGAAAAATTGCGATGCCTTTAGCCTGCGGCAATACGGAAATTTTCTCGTCGCGCTGTTGGTTGCATCGTCAATCGTCAATGCCGGATGCTTTTTGAGCAACACGGTCGAGACTTATTACGGGCGCGTTGATGCGGCGCGTGCCGGAGAGTTTCGCTGGAGTAACGGCGGGCTGCCGCAACAGTTCGATCCGGCGCTCGCCGCTGCGCCGCCCGATACGGACGCCGTGCGCGCGCTGTATGAAGGTTTGACCGAATACGACCCGCGCAATCTTGCGCCCGTGCCTGCCGTCGCGTTGAGTTGGGAATCATCCGAAAGCAATCGCGTCTGGACGTTCTTCTTACGGCGCGATGCCCGCTGGTCAAACGATGATCCGGTCACCGCGCAGGATTTCGTGCGCTCTTGGCAACGTGTCGCCGCGCTTGGCGATAACGCTCCGCACAGCAAGTTGCTGGAAAACATCAGCGGCGTGCGCACGGCAACCGCCGCGACGTTCGCTCCGCCGCGATCAACTGCCGAAACAGTCGCTACGTCACGCGAGGTGTTGAATCCATCTGCGAGCGCAACGGGCAAGGTGAATGATGTTGAACCGAAACGCCGCAAAAAAACTTTCCCGTCTTTCGGTGTGGAAGCGGTCGGCGATTACACCTTGCGCGTGCATCTTCAAAATCCCGACGCGCACTTTCCGGCGCTTGTCGCACACACGATCTTTCGCCCCGTGCATGACGAAAGCCGCGCGCAGGATAATGCGAATGCCAGTACGAATACCATCGCGCAAGCTTCACCGTCGCTCGTCACCAACGGCGCGTTTCGTTTGTCGATTATTCAAAAGGATAGCGTGGTGCTGGAACGTGCGCAAAGCTACTGGGATGCGCCGGACATTAATTTGCGGCGCGTGCGTTTCGTCGCTGCGCCCGATGCCGAGTCTGCGTTGGCGGCGTATCGTGCGGGCGCGGTGGACGCGGTGACGAACGCAGGCTTCGAGCCGCTTGCGCTCAAGATGCTCGCCCCTTACAAAGATTTTCGCCGGACGACTTACGCCGCTCTCACCTTTTACGAATTCAATACGACGAAGCCGCCCTTCGATGATGTGCGCGTCCGGCAGGCACTCGCGTTGGCGATTGATCGTGAGCGCCTCAGCGAAGATGAGATGGATGGCGCGACCGAACCCGCCAAAAGATTCCTTCCGCTTCAAACACCAGAAAGCTCTGTGACAAACGACGCCGCAACGCCCGTCCTCGAGCACGACAGCGTACGCGCGAAAGAGCTGTTGGCCGCCGCCGGATATCCGAACGGAAACAATTTCCCGCGCATTCGCCTGCTCGTTAACCGCAACGATCAACAACGCGCTGTCGCGCAGGCAGTGGCGGCGATGTGGCGAAACGATCTGGGCATCGCCACCGATGTCATCGTTAAGGATTGGGAGAGCTACGAAACCGCTCTGCGCACAGGCGATTATGATGTAGTGCGGCGCGGGTTTGTCATGCAGACGCCGGATGAAGCAATCAACCTTCGCGCATTATTCGGCGCAGACGAAACATGGTCAGGCGCGGCCGCCGCATCTCTCGCCGATGCGAACGCACGCGGCGATTCAGCAGGCAACGGTGAAGGCGAATCTCCGGCTGGCGCACCTTCGCCACAGCGCGCAAAAAAATTGCCTCCCGGTAAATCCGGTATCCCGGACATCGCCACCGAAGCGCGCGCCTTGCAGGAATTGCCCGCCGTACCTTTATATTTCGCGTCCTCCTACGCTTTGATTAAACCCTACGTCAGCGGTTTCGAGACGAATCTGCTGGACGCGCCCCTGTTGAAGCGTGTGCAGGTAGATACATCATGGCAGAATCCGGCAGGTCGTATGGACGTAACGCCTTGAGTCGTGCGTACTAACAACCGGAGTGGAAGCAAAAGAAGTCTCTTGCTCAAAGAAGCTTGTGCGTGCTAATTTGAAACTCCCTTCCGTTGGATTCGGGCAACGGCGTTCTCCCCCATACGACAGTTAATGTAGCTACGTATAAACTTCAGTTCTGAAAGTTTCTTGTAGTAAGTGTGGTCAGGCAGAGACTTGAGCAGTGCAGTTTATCAAGCGGGCGGCGTGGATCGCTTGCCGGAGGAAAAGTTTATGACAAAGAATCGTCGTCGGCAACAGCTTCGTCTCGGAATTTTTTTAACAGCCGTCGCGCTGATCGCCGCTGCCTGCACCGCTTCGGCCAAGAACGATCAATACTTCGGAAAAATCTCGCCGCCCGCCGGACAAGTCCTGCGCTATATTTCGGGCGCTGAACCGCAGACACTCGATCCGCAGTATATGACCGGACAGCCGGAGTCGCGGATCGCCGTCGCGCTCTTTGATGGCCTCGTCGAATATGAAGAGACGACGATGCGCCCGCGCCCGTCGCTCGCGTCGAGTTGGGAGCCGAACGCCGATGGCACGGTCTGGACTTTTCACCTGCGCAACGACGCGAAATGGACAGACGGCAATCCGCTCAACGCGCATGATTTTGTTTACTCATGGCAGCGTGCCCTTTCGCCGGAACTCGCCGCCCCCTACGCTAGTTTGATGTACTACCTCAAGAACGGCCAATCCTATAACGAACAGTCGGCATATGTGCGCGATCCGAAAACAGGCCGCTTCGCTACCGAAGAAGATTTGAAGCGCGCGGGCGCAACCGAAGCCGTCAATTTCACGGGAACTCAACCCGTCAAGTACAGCGACGCGCCCGTTGTGAACGCCGTAGGGAACTCTCCACAAACTTCAGCGCCATCTTCCGAATCTACGGCGGCAAATAATTCCGCCGCCCAACCCGCCGAAGAAAAGTATCTTTTCGTGCCGAGCGATGCGGATGTGCGCGCCAAACTTCTCAAAGGCGATCCCGCGAAGAAAAAGCCGGGCAAACCGGAACTTGCGCGCCTGGTTGAAGGCAAAGAGTTTGTTCCGGTGACGAAAGACTACGTCGGCGTGCGCGCTCTCGATGATTACACGTTTCAGGTGACGCTCGAAGCGCCGACAGCCTTTTTCGTCAAGATGCTTTACCACCAGTTCTTTCGTCCCGTGCCGCGCCAGGCGATAGAAAAATGGGGCGGCACGCTCTGGGTTAAGCCCGAACATCTCATCACGTCCGGCGCTTTCAAATTAACCGAGTGGACGCCATATGAACGAATCATCGTCGAGAGAAATCCGCTGTTCTGGGACAACGCCAATACGAAGCTGGACAAGATTATCTTTCCCGCCACCGAACAATTAACGACGGCGATGAACCTTTACAAAGCGGGCGAAGTTGATGCCACCCAATCAAATGAAGTGCCACCGCCCTGGCGCAATCAATTGAAAGCGACGAAGAAGGATTATATGTACGGGCCGTACTTGCAGGTCGAGTATCTGGCGATCAAAACTTCGATGCCGCCCTTTAATGATGTGCGTGTCCGGCGCGCTTTCAATTTAGCCATCAACCGGCAAATCCTCGCCGATCAAGCGCCGGGACGCCTGCCCTTAACGGGATATACGCCGAAGATGGAAGGCTACGAGAACCCGCCCGGCGAGGCCTACAACCCGGACGAAGCGCGCCGCCTGCTCGCCGAAGCGGGCTACCCGAACGGGCGCGGCTTTCCCAAATTCGAGATTCTTTACAACACGGCGGAATCCAATAAGCAGACGCAGGAGTTCGTTCAATCAATGCTCAAAAGAGAGCTTAACGTCAATGTGGAACTGACGAATCAGGAATGGCGCGTTTTTCTGGACAACACGAAAGCGACGAAGCTCAATTTTAAGGGACTGGCGCGCCACGCATGGATCGGCGACTTCGTTGACCCGCACACGTTCCTCGAATTGCTGACCTCGGATTCGGACAACAACCGCACG
The DNA here is from genome assembly GCA_046262295.1 of Pyrinomonadaceae bacterium. Taxonomy (GTDB): domain Bacteria; phylum Acidobacteriota; class Blastocatellia; order Pyrinomonadales; family Pyrinomonadaceae; genus JBHENC01. The sequence goes on from JBHENC010000003.1 coordinate 285,716, forward strand.
GATTGGAAAGATGCTAAATACGATGCGATGCTGAAGGCCGCCAACGCGGAAATCGATCCTGAAAAGCGCGCCAAGCTGTTGCAGGCGACGGAGGCTTACGCCATCAAATTTCAACCCTTGATTCCGCTCTTCATCGGGCCTAGCTCGTTTATGTTGAAGCCGTATGTTAAGAACCTCGTGCCGAATCTGCTCGATCAGCACGATTGGCGCGGCGTCTATATTGACCACTCGCAGACTGGAGAATAGTGCGCACGCCGCTCGCTTCTCGATGCTCTACGGTTTTTCCGTGCGCGTAATTTGGGACGGCATTCTTCACGGCAAGGAAACACTTTATGTTTCGCTTTATCATTCGTCGGCTGCTTGTGATCGTGCCGATGGTGCTGCTCGTCATCACTTTAACGTGGGGATTGATTCGCCTCGCGCCCGGAAATTTCTACTCTACCGCGAAGGGTTTACCGCCCGCCGTCGAAAAAAATATCCGCGCCAAATACGGACTCGACAAGCCCTGGTATGTGCAGTACGGCAAGACGATGGGGCAAATCCTGCGCGGCAACTTCGGATTTTCGCGGCAGTATCAGGAACAGACGGTCAACGAAATTCTGTGGCGCGCCTTTCCCGTCTCGGCCACGCTCGGTTTGACTGCTTTCATTATCGCGCTCGCCTTCGGCATCACGTTCGGCACGCTCGCGGCGCTCAAGCAAAACTCCGCGCTCGATTACGGTTCGATGGCGGCGGCGATGCTCGGCATCAGTTTGCCCAGCTTCGTGCTGGGGCCGCTGCTTGTGCTCATCTTTTCGCTGACGCTTTTTGTGTTGCCGCCCGCGCGCTGGGAATGGCTCGTGCGCTTCGGCTCGTTCGGCATCCCGAATCCGCGTTTCATTTTGCTTCCGGCCATAACGCTTTCGGCGGTCGTGATGGCCTACATCGCGCGGCTGACACGTTCGGGAATGCTTGAGGTTTTGAGAAAAGATTACATACGCACGGCGCGCGCCAAAGGCTTAAACGAAAGAGCGGTTATCACGCGCCATGCACTGCGCGGCGGCTTGCTGCCGGTCGTTAGCTACACCGGCCCCGCGCTCGCTTTTCTCGTGACCGGCACGGTGGTCGTCGAGCGCGTCTTCGCCATTCCCGGTCTCGGCACTTACTTTATCAATGCCGCGCTCAATCGTGACGAACCATTGCTGCTCGGTCTAACGGCGTTCGTGGCGACGTTGATTCTGTTCTTCAATCTTCTCGTTGATATCGCCTACGCCTACATTGATCCGCGCATCAGGTATTAAGAGGAAGGGAAACTATGTCTCGATTGCCCGAAGAAGAAATCCAAAAGTTTCCGTCCGAACGCCCGAACGAACCGCTGGATGTGGCGACGCCGCTGGCGCCGCCCTCTGTGCCCGCCGTTCAGCAAAAGATCAACGCGCCGGAAGCGATGGCGGGGGATCAGCAATACGGCTCTGCGCCGCCCGCCGATCATTTGTGGCAGGAAACGGCTGGCGGTCTCATTGCCGGGACGAGTCTCTGGCGCGATGCGTGGCGGCGGCTTAGACGAAATAAGCTCGCGGTGTTGGGCGGCGTTACGGTTATTTTTATTCTGCTCGCGTCGGCCTTCGGCCCGTTTATCGTCAAGGCTTTGACGGGCTACACATATGATTTTATTCCGAGTGACCGCAGCCTTGTGCGGGCGATGCCACCGAGTTGGCAGCACCCGATGGGCACAGACCCGCAGGGGCGCGACGTGCTGGCGCGCGTGCTCGTCGGCGGGCGCATCTCCCTGATGGTCGGACTCGTCTCAACCGCCGTCTCGCTTTTGATAGGTATCAGCTACGGCGCAATCGCGGGTTATCTCGGAGGCCGTGTTGACGACGTGATGATGCGCATCGTGGATGTGGTCTACGCGCTGCCGCTGATGATAATCGTGATCGTGCTGCTCGCGTTGTTCGAGAAAAGTTTGTGGCTGTTGTTCGCGGCCATCGGCGCGGTCTCATGGTTGACGATGGCGCGTATTGTGCGCGGGCAAGTTTTATCGCTGAAGAATCAGGAGTTCGTCGAAGCGGCGCGTTCCATCGGCGTCCCGACGTGGAGAATCATCTTTCGCCATCTTGTGCCGAACACGCTCGGCCCCGTCATCGTTTATGCGACGCTAACGGTTCCGTCCGCGATTCTGTTCGAGGCGTTTCTGAGCTTTCTCGGACTGGGCGTGCAAGCTCCGCTTTCGTCCTGGGGCACGCTCTCAAGTGAGGGCGCGGACAACATCGCAATCTTTCCCTGGATGATTATCTTTCCCGGCGTGACGATGGCGCTCACGCTCTTTAGCTTAAACTTCGTCGGCGACGGTTTGCGCGACGCGCTCGATCCGCAGATGCGCAAAGTCTAAAAATCTATGATGAGCACACGCAACGGAAACATCCTCGAAGTCAGAGATTTGCGCACGCACTTCGAGACCGAAGACGGAACGGTGAAGGCCGTTGACGGCATCGGTTTCGAGCTAAAACGCGGCGAAACTTTAGGCATCGTGGGCGAATCCGGTTCCGGCAAATCCGTGACCAATCTTTCCGTGATACGCCTGATACCGGAACCGCCCGGCAGAATCGTTTCCGGCGAAATTATCTTTGACGGGCAGGATATGCTCGCCCTGCCGACGGACGAAGTGCGCAAGATTCGCGGCAAGCGGATTGCGATGATTTTTCAAGACCCTATGACTTCGCTCAATCCGTTTATGCGCATCTCAAAGCAGTTGATGGAACTGACGCAACTGCATCTAGGCTTCACGAAGGATCAGTCCTACGAACACGCCATCAAGATGCTTGAGACAGTCGGCATCCCCGACGCGCGTTCGCGCGTTGATTCTTACCCGCACGAGTTTTCCGGCGGGATGCGCCAGCGCGTGATGATCGCAATGGCGCTTTCATGTGAGCCGGAACTTTTAATCGCAGACGAGCCGACGACCGCGCTCGACGTGACGATTCAGGCGCAGATTTTAGAGCTTATCAAAAAGCTCAAACAGGAGACCGGCACAAGCGTTATTTTGATTACGCATGATCTGGGCGTTGTCGCGGGCATGACCGATCACATCATCGTGATGTATGCCGGAAAGGTTTTCGAGCAAGCGCCCACGACCGAGTTGTTTGCGTGTCCGGGCAATCCGTACACGAAAGGTTTGCTGCGTTCCGTCCCCGATCCGACTTCGGAGCAGGGATCGCTCTACCAGATTCCGGGCTTGCCGCCGGATGTGGCGCATCTTCCGCCGGGCTGCCCGTTTGCGCCGCGCTGCGAACGCGCCGAAGAGATTTGCCGCAAAGAGTTTCCGCCCTTCGTCGCGCTCACGCCCGATCATCACTCGCTCTGCCACTTCGCCGAAGAAGTTTACGGCACATCCTGCCGCGAACGCGATGAACGCCAGCCGCGTAGCGAAGACAACTTGCTTGATCTGCCGGAAGTAGAACCGCAGCCGCGAACCACCTGAAACAAAAAACAGATGAGCACTCAACCAGCCAACACGAACGACGCCGCCGGACAAATGCCGCCGCCGCTTGAAATGGACAAAGCAAGCGAGCCGCTAATCGCCCTACGCGATCTGAAAGTGCATTTCGATCTCGGCGGCGGAACCGTGTGGGACAAACTCGTTGGTGGAAGCGATGTGCGGCGCGTCGTCAAAGCGGTTGACGGCGTGACGATTGATATTTATCCGGGCGAGACGCTCGGCCTCGTCGGTGAATCCGGCTGCGGCAAATCAACTCTGGGGCGCGCTCTCCTGCGTTTGACCGAACCGACGAGCGGGCAAGTGCTGTTTCGCGGGCGCGATCTGGCGCACCTGTCGCAACGTGCGATGCGCGACGAACGCAAGCACCTGCAAATGATCTTTCAAGACCCATATGCTTCGCTGAATCCGCGTATGACCGTCGGGCAGATAATCAGCGAGCCGGTCGAAACTTTTCGCCTCGCGCGCGGACGCGAGGTGGACGCGCGCGTGCAGGAGTTGATGGAAACGGTCGGCCTCAACAAGCGTTTCATTAAACGCTATCCGCATGAATTCTCCGGCGGGCAGCGCCAACGCATCGGTATTGCGCGTGCGCTCGCCGCCAGCCCCGATTTTATCGTCGCGGACGAACCGATCTCGGCGCTCGATGTTTCGATTCAAGCGCAGATAATGAACTTGATGGAACGCCTGCAACGCGAAAGAAGTCTCACGTATCTTTTTATCTCACACGATTTACGCGCGATTCGCCACGTTTCAGACCGCGTCGCCGTAATGTATCTGGGCAAGCTGGTGGAAATCGCCGCCGCAAAGACGATTTACGACGAGCCGCTGATGCCTTACACGAAGGCTTTAATCTCCGCCGTGCCTGTGCCAGACCCGCAAATTGAAGCGACGCGCCGTAGAGTCATGCTCGAAGGCGATGTTCCGTCGCCAATTAATCCGCCCTCCGGTTGCCGCTTTCACACGCGCTGCCCCTATGCAATTGAGGCTTGCAAAGAAGTCGTTCCGCCGCTCGCGGAGATCAAGCCGAATCATTTCGCGGCCTGTATACGCATCAGTCCCGCCCAGCCGGCCATCGAAAAAGTCGCCCCGAACGATGCGCCGGGACTCCGCGACGCCCAGCGCGTCATCGCATCTTGAAACATTCCGGCTATTAGCAATATAGAATAAATGACGATAGTTTACGGTTAGCGCGCACAAAAGGCGTGTGCGGCGAGGTTTTCGCCGGATTGCCTTGTCTGTAAGCGCGCTAATATCTATACTGCGAATCAAGGGTCTCAAGGTGGTTTTCGGCAGACCCGTATAAAATGGTGCGCGTGCGGTCGCACTTCCCCCAACTCCATGACACAAATCCGTCCCGCTAGCCGCATTTCGGATACTGTATATGTGGCCTTACAAATGAAGGATAGTAGTGCCGCCACGTCAAAGCGCGACAACGCAGGCGTCGCTCCCGCCGCCGCTGCAACGGAAGCGCCGCCCGGTTGGGCGGAGGCGCAAAAGACGCTTGCCGCAGAATTTGGGATGGCTCTTTTGCTCGTCGCCGGACATCAACCGCCCGCGCTCGCCGTCTCGAATAACAACTCCATTTGCCACGCCTTCCAATCTTCCGAAGAGCACAAACATCTCTGTGAGCCTTATTGCGGCAAGGCTTATGAGCGCGCGCAAGAGGCCGGAACCGCTTCGTACTATCGTTGCCATGCCGGTTTGCAGTGCGTCGCGCTGCCGGTTGAAATCGAGAAACGAAAGCTGGCGGTAATCGGCGGACGCGCTTTTCTCAAGAGCGCGGATTATCGCGCCGTCGCCGAACGCATCCGCGCAGGCGATTTGCAGGATTTGCTTTCCGACGATCTGTTCAAAAATATTATCTTCGCCGCACAGCAGGATTTGGAGTCAATCGTGCCGCGTATCACGCGCCTTGCCGCAGAGCGCGCCAGCCTTCTTGCGACCGGCGAAGCCGTCGAGACCGCTGCACCGAACGTCGCCACTACTACGATAGCCGCTTCCGCCTCTGCCGACGTACAAACGGCTGCACCTTCCGTTCCTGATAAAGATACTGATGAAGACAGCCCAACCATCGCGGACGCTTCCTCCGTTTATGAGGATGAGGAACTGCTGCCGGGTTTGTCGCTTGAGGGAATCTGCCGTGCGGCGGAAAAGGTTTTGACGGAGAAGCACGAGTTGACATCCTTCGCGCTGCTAATAAACGAACGCGGCGTGTTTGCTCCGGCGCTTGCCGTCGGGCGATTCCAGAAAGAGTTGCGGCGGCTGGAGTTTACGGCCAACGATCCGTCTTTATCCGAAGCCGCGCGCGAAGGCCGCTCACTCTTCGTATACGAGACTGCCGAAGGTTTATTGTCTTTGCGCATCTCCGCTGCCAAACCTGCGCGTGAAGAATCAAAGCGCACAATCGAACTGTTTCCCCTGATTCTCGGCCACGAAGCGAAAGACGCGCTGCTTGTCACGGATGCGAAACTGACCGCCACAAAGCGAAGCGCGCTGCTGAATTTCGGCCGCTCGCTCGCGCTGCCGCTTGAAATCTTACGCCTGCGCGGAGAGTTGGAAAGGCACACGCGCGCGGCAAATAATTTGCGCGATTTTACGGAGATCGTCAACACGGCTACCCCCGCCGAAAGTTACCTGTCCATCCTGCAACATTCGACCGAGCTTGTGCAGGCGGAGCGCGGCTCGCTGCTGTTGTTCGACGAAGCTTCCAATGAACTGGCCGTCAAAGCCTCCGTCGGTTTTCACACTGAAGCGGCGACGGACGCGCGTGTGCGTTTGGGCGACAGCATTTCCGGCACGGCGCTCCAACAGGGAAGTCCCATCGTCGTGCGCGATGTGCAGACGGCAGGCTATAAGCCCGCGCCCGCCGAGCGTCGTTATAAAACGAAATCTTTTATCAGTTATCCGATCTTGATTCGCGGACGCAAAGTCGGCGTTCTGAACGTCACGGATAAGGCGGGCGGCGCTCCTTACGATGACGTTGATTTGAGTTTGCTCGATTCAATTGCGCCGCAGGTGGCGCTCGCGCTCGACCGCGCCGAATGGAGCGAAAAGGCCGCGCAATATCAGTTGATGTCCATCACAGACCCGCTGACGGGACTTCTTAACCGGCGTTATCTGGAAGAGCGTCTGGCGGAAGAATTAAACCGCTCGAAGCGACAGGGCTTTGCGATGAGTTTTATGATGCTGGACATTGACGACTTCAAGCCCTACAACGACCGCAACGGCCATCAGGCGGGCGATCTTGCGCTGGAGATGACGGCGCAGTGTTTGAAGTCCGCGTTGCGTTCCGCTGATGTTGCATCCCGTTATGGCGGCGAAGAGTTTTCCATTCTCCTGCCGCAAACGAGTTTGCCCGAAGCGCAGGAGATTGCCGAGCGCATCCGGCGGCGTATGGAACGCACGCGCTTTCCGCACGGCAAGACGCAACCGCTCGGCGCGGTGACGTTGAGCATCGGACTTTCCGCTTACGACGCCGCGCTCGCCACGCCAGCGAGCATTATCGGAGCCGCCGACCGCGCCCTGTACGTTGCTAAAAGTCAGGGCAAGAACCGCGTCGTGTCGCACGAACCGCAACCCGAAGATCCCTCGACAGAGTCACCCCAAGATGCCGATGCCGCTACTTGAGACAGCGCGCGGGCGGCGCATCTTAGGCCGCATCGCCCCCGACGAATTCATCGGACGCGAACCCGCGCTCGAACAGCTTGCGCGTCTTGCGCAGGCGGTCGAAGAGCCGCGCGCCCTGCTGCTTCTCGCCGCTCCTTCAAGCGGCGCATCCGAGCTTTTGCGGCAAGCTTACGACAGGGAATTTCAAAAGCACGCGGACAATGGCGCGCCGGTATATTTTGCTTTTTCGCCCGGCGAACTATCCGCAGCGGCGACCGCGCAGCAGTTTCTACAAAATTTTATCGCGCAGTTTATCGCTTTTCGCCGCGATGATCCTGAGCTTATCCAATCGTCGCTATCAATCAACGACCTGATAGAGCTGTCTGCGCCCAACGATGCCGCGTGGTTGGAACAGCTCGCCTCTGTGTGTGAGCGCGAGCGCGCGAGCGGAAACGAGCGGGCTTTCATACGCGCCTGTTTAAGCGCACCGCAACGCGCCGCCGCACAGGGCGCGCCCGCTTTCGTGTTGATTGACGGGCTGCATCTGGCCGAGAACTTAAACGGCGGCGCAGCCTTCAGCACGGAACTTATAGAATCACTCGCGCGCGCGCGTTCGCCGTTTGTGCTCGCCGGACTGCGCCGCAAACTGCTCGATATTGTGAATGCGACGCGCTTCGGTGTAGACGATGCGGAGATTCTTCATTTGCAGCGTCTGGATGAGCGAGACGCGCGCGTATTAATTGATTCGACCGCGCGCCGCCATCGAATTGCGATCAACGATCAGACGCGCGATCTGATTGCGCAGCAATTTGCGTGTAACCCTTTCTATATTACGGCGCTGCTTCAGGCGGCGCGCGAAGACAATGTTTCGCTCACAAGTTTTCTCGACTGCCAGCAGCTTTACGTTGACGAATTGATGGGCGGGCGGCTCAATCGCGCCTTCGCGGGCGTGCTTGAAGCAATCGCGCCGCAACCGGCAACGCGGCGGGCGCTCGTCCGCACGCTTTATGAATCAATCGCGCATGATAAAGACGGCGGCACGATTGCCGGTAAATCGCCAATCGAAATATGGCGCAAACGTCTTGGCCTCGACGCCGAAGAGTTGCCGCGCATATTGAGCAAGCTCCACGTACACGAATTAATAAATCTGGAATCCAACTTCGTCGAAGTCGCAACGGAGCCGACGGTCTGGCTGGACTATCTGCGAACGCGCTATCGCATGGATATCGCGGCGGATTCGCGTGCGCTGGTGGTCGCCGAAACATTGCAGCAGAGTTTGAAGCGCGCCCCGGAAACGATGGCGCGCCATTACCGGCACGAAGCGGCGCTTGATTTGCGCGAACTGCTGGCGAACTTCGATTGCCAGCGCGTGCCCGCGAGCCTGCTGCATTACGAAGATTTTGCGCGCCTGTATCATGGCGCTGAGGCCGCCGAGACCGAGAGCGGGCTTGCCAGAGAGAGCGAGTTGATACGTTTGCCGCAAGTCGTTCATGTTGCCACTTGCGCGGCTTTTCATTCAGCGGCACGAATCGAATGGGACGGCGTGCGGTGCGCCGTCGCGCATGGCTTCGATGCGGGCGCGTACACGGACGGCAGCGAAATAATCTGGCTGGCGGCGGAGATTGATTCCAAGATGGAAGCCGGGCGCGGATTAACGCAAGTGATGTGTGATCGTCTCACCGCCTTTGCGCGCGGCTGCGGATTCACGCGCGTGCGCTTGTGGCTGATCGCGCGCGAGGGTTTCACGGCGGAAGCCTCCGCGCTACTCGATGAACGCGCCGCCTACGGTTCCAGCCTGCGGCAAATCGAACTGCTCACGTCGCGTTTGGGAAGCGAGGTTGCGCCCGTCGCGGCACAGCCTGCCGCGCCGGATGAATTCGAGATGGTGATTCCGATGGGCGACGATACGGAGTTGATCGCCGCGCACACGGTCGAGCAGATTGCGCGGCGCATTAATTTCGAGCCGGAGGCGATTAACCAGATAAAGACCGCGCTCGTCGAGGCGTGTATCAACGCGGCGGAGCACAGTCTCAGTCCCGACCGTAAAATTTATCAGCAATTTCGCGTAGAAAGTGATAGATTAGTCGTCACGGTTTCGAGCAGAGGCGTGGTCGTCGCTCCGACAGGCGCGGATGACCGGCCTTCTTCGCCGCTTAAACACAACACTCATAGTAACGGCCACGTGGAAGAACAGGCGAGCGAACGGCGCGGTTGGGGGCTTAAGCTTATTCGCACGCTGATGGACGAAGTTGAGTTTGAGCGAGTTGACGACGGCTCGCGGCTGCGCATGACCAAATATCTGCACAGGTAAGAGAGGGACTTACTTCAATGGCAGAATCATCGAACACCGTCCCGGTGCATTCACGCAGCATCGGAGACACGGCGGTTGTTTACGCAAGCGACTATCTGAATAAGTTAAGCGGCGAACGGATCGAGCGCGAATGCCGTCGCCAACTCGAATCGGGTTGTCGTGTGCTTGTCATTAACTTCAGAGACACGGAGCTGGTCAACAGCATCGGCGTCTCTATTCTTCTGGGCGTGATTGACGCGGCCAAGAGCACCAACGCGCAACTTATCTTCTCCGATGTCAACGATCACACCGTGCAACTCTTTGCGATGCTCGGTCTAACGCGCCATGTCGCGCTGGCGAAAGACGAAGGCGAAGCACTGACGACCCTTGCCGCTCCTCCCGGCAACGAAAACGCGCCTGTTCTTAGTCACTAAAGCGAGGAGCCGGAATGAGCGCCGCCGAAACGACCCGAAAGTTATTGCACAATTTCGCCGCGCTTGCCGATCTGGGGCAGGAGATAGCCGACTCGCATAATTTTCAGGACATGATGCGTGCCTCGCTCCACTTGCTGCTTGGCGCGCTGGCGATCAGGCGCGGCGCGCTCGCCGAATATAGAGAAGAAGAAAATCTAATAAGTTTCGCCGCCACGCGCGGCATCGGCGATGTTACCCTCCCGCCTTTAAGACTCGACGCCGCCGAAGTCGCCGAGTTGCGCGAGACAAGAATCTGCATAGTAACGCCGAACGATCAATCCGCTACGGCGACGATGCCGCGCGTGATGACTCGCCACCGGAAACTGCTTGAGACGTTCGGCATCGAATTAATCGTGCCGCTCGTCGTGCGCGGCAATCTGCTCGGCGTTATCCTGCTCGGCGGCAAAGCGAGCGACGAAGCTTTCACGGCGGACGACAGGGAGGTTATTTGTTCAATGGCGCGACACATCGGTGTCGGCATTCACGCGCATCGCCTGATTACGGAAGTCGAACAGCGCGCACACGAAAACCGGCAGCTGTACGAAAATATGCGCGAGACGTACAAAGACACCGTGCGCGCTTTCGCTGCCGCCATTGATTGCAAAGACAAGTACACGCAGGGACACTCCGAACGTGTCGGCAAATACAGCGAAATCATTGCGCGCGAACTCAAGTGGAGCGACGAACACGTGGAAGGCATCGCCATTGCGGGCTATCTGCACGACATCGGCAAACTCGTCGTTGACCGCAACATCATCAACGCGCCGCACAAGCTCGACGCCAAAACTTCCCTCGAACTAAATCGCCATCCGGTCACGGGCTATGAAATTCTCGCGCCGATTCGCCACCCTTACGCGGACATTCCGCTGACCACGCGCCATCATCACGAACGCCTTGACGGGCGCGGCTACCCGGACGGTCTCAAAGGCGATGAGATTCCCGTTGGGGCCAAGATCGTTACGCTCGCCGATTCCTTCGACGCGATGACGACCGACCGCCCGTACAGAGGCCGCCGCCCACTCGCCGACGTGCTCGAAGATTTACGCGCGAACACCGGCAAACAATTCGCGCCGGAAATCGTCGCCGCCTTCTGCCGCGCCTTCCTGAAAGAGCTAAACGACGAAACCGCAGACCGCCGCATCGTCAAAATTCTCGGCGAAGATTACATCGTACCGCAACGAATCGCCCTGCAACTCACCAGCCTGCTCGCCGAACTTAATGATCTGCAATTGACCGCCGCCGGAAGCCATTCAGAGGCCGCCGCTTGATTCAGTTCGCGGCTTAATAAGTCTCATCAAATACTCCTCAGTCTCTGCCTTGCCCTTACCTTAGTGCGCTTTGCTAAGAAATTTGCAAATAACAAAACTCTTGACAGCTTAATAGCTAGAGCCTATACTTTTCTTATTCATAAGCTCCTCTGCCAGCATCGCGGATGCCCAAGCAAGCAGCCTCAATTATCATCGGCTACCCACTTTAAGGCCGGTAATTATGGAAAAGCGAACCCGAATCTTGACAATGAACCGACAATGGCCTGCCATTCTTTTGGTCGTAGTCTCTCTGTTCACAGCTTTCAGTTTCTACAGGTATAAAGTGCAAGCCCAGATTTGCGGACAACAAAGAGAATGTTATACAGATACCTACAATAGCTGCATTCCTGCACCAACGTCGCTTCCTGCGGTGAATACAAGTATTGTAGGCGACTGGCACGTAGAAAGTGCAGGCACTCACTGTGGCGCTCAGAAATGTTACTTATACTTCGCTTGTGAGTGCGGCCCACCCTTAGCCGATAGGCTTTGTGAGGATTCGGAGAAGAAGACCGCTTGACCGCAATAAGCAACTAATCCCGGTCTGGGATTAAACAATTAAGAATTCTGATAGCGGTCTTACTATTGATTGTTGGCTATATAGATTTATAGCCCTGAATGCATTAGGAGTCTTTATGGCGTACAGAGATATCTTAGGCAAGCACTCAAGCATGATTCTTGCTGCCGTCACAATCTTGTCGGTTGCCGCCGCTACAGTCTTTATTCTGTTCACTTCTGCGGATACTAAAGTCAAAGGTAATAAAGACAAATCTGTACGCGCGCTAGAAGGACTGCGCGCTAAATACGCCTCGATAAATTCAGTACACCTAACTGCTGATGCAAACATAGCCCTTTTCGGCAGCAACTTCCGCGCGGGAACAGGTACATTTGAGTATTGGGCAGAAGGCAACCGCTACCGGATTAAATGCCATACAGATAAACATCTAGGATTCAAAACCGATCTCGATATTTCATACGACGGAAAGCGTTTCTGTTTTTTTGATCGTGGCTCGGGCATCTTATCGTATCGGCAAAAGGATGACTTGAGATCGCAAATCGCCTTGCCCAACCCGCTATTTCTTCCCGTTGATTATCTCAGTATTGACGATGATGAATGTCCTTTGTGCGTGCTTCGTCTTTCCGACGTTAAATCTCAAAGTTCGCGGTGGAATAGCCGCGCTACGGCTTTGGAAGTTAGGTCTCAGCGACGAGATGTCAATACAGGTGATCTCATCAGCGACTTGGAAATGCCGGGTGGTAAGATTAACGGCCAGCCGTTCAAACTGCGCGTGCGTTTAGCCGGGCCTTCCGAAGACGACGCACGGCCGGCACAAATAGAACGAGTTGCGCCCGACGGTAGGATCATGGCCTCTATTGCCTTTAACGAGAGCATGCAGAATTCCTCAATACAACTTCCGCGCCGTATTTCCATAAATGCCTTTGACGATAAGGGCAACCCCGCATTGCGGTTGGAGTACACGGTTAAGACTATAGAGGTAAATCAGCCGATAGATGATAGCACCTTCATAATTAGCTCCGACGATGCAGAGGGGGTTTGGGATTCCGACGGAAATAGATTCGTGAAGGAAAAAAAGACTAAGCCGCTGCCTACTAAAGATCAGTAAAACGAAAGGACTCCACGCATTTTATGTGGAAATTAATGCACAAATCACCTTTCATCTTCATTACTCTGTTGTGTGCCTGCCTCTGCTTCATTGCTGTCTTTGACCTTGGCATCTATCCCAAGCGCGCCGCCGGGCAAACACAATGTCCACCTCCAAGTAGCGGTGGCGGATGCGACCCAAACGGGTATGCGTGCGGTAATTACACCAATGTCGGATATGACGGCTGCTACTCTGGCGGTAGCGGCGATTGCGCAGGTTATTCGCCAATTATGATTGACATAGCAGGCAATGGCTTTGACCTGACAAATGCGGCGAACGGCGTACTCTTCGACCTCGATAGCGATGGAGCGAAGGAACAATTATCATGGACGGCTGCCAATGCGGATGACGCTTTCCTTGTGCTCGACAGAGACGGTAACGCAACCATTGATAAGGGCAGAGAGCTATTCGGCAACTACACATGGCAACACTTAACGAGCGATCCGAACGGTTTTCTCGCGCTCGCTTTCTTTGACCAGCCGGAGCATGGTGGCAATGGAGATGGCATGATAGATAATCGTGATGCGATCTTTGCACAGCTTCGATTATGGCAAGACACGAATCACAACGGTATTTCGGCAGCAAGTGAGTTGCATACCTTGCCGGAGCTTAATGTTGATTCGATCTCGCTCGACTACAAAGAATCTAAACGGACGGACAGTTATGGCAATCAATTCCGGTATCGTGCGAAAGTTGATGACGCTAAACATTCGCATGTCGGACGCTGGGCGTGGGATGTGTTCCTGCAAATCGCTCACTGACGTGCTAACGTCAATCGAACAACGCAAGATAACAAGCGAACCGCCCGCGCGTCTCAAATGATTCGCGGGCGGTTTTATGTGCTCAAAGCTCACATACTTATTTTGGCTGAATGCGCAGAGTGAAACTACAAACCACGATCTTATCGTCAGGAGAAACGGGCGTGCGTTGTTCGCGCGCGACTTCATGCCCGTTGATGAGGGTGGGATTTCGGCCTTTGGCGATGAGCCAGTAGTGTTCCTGATCGTCCCGCGTGAGCTTGGCGTGGACGCGGCTTATTTCCGGGTCGCCTTTGAGCGGCAAGTCAACGGCCAGAGCTTTCGAGCCGCGCCCGATGGTAATCTCCGGCTGCATCACGGGCACGACGGATTCGCGCACGCCTTCGCGCCACACTTCAATCGTGTAAAGCTCTGCGGGGCGCGGGCGCACAACGGTTTGCTCGCCTTCGGCGGATTCACTTGCCGCCGCTTCATCGCCATCCTGAGCGTCGCGCGGCGCGTTTGAAGTCTTTGCCACAGACAGTTCGTTCGGCCGCGAAGTGACCATCGTGTGGCCGCTTTCCGCTTCGTCCCATACAGGCTGGACGCGAAACTCTCCTTTGTTGAGCGTGCCGTCAACGCGCAATTCGACGGCGAACGATTTGGCGGCCAACTGCGTCGAGGCGCTCAACTCGCGCGCGCGTTCCGACAGCACATGAAAGAGTCCCTGTTCGAGTCCGCGCCGTTTGTCGCCCTGCCAATCTTTGTCATCGTCGGGGCTTAAGTAAACGACATATTCGCGCGGAATATAGGTGACGCCGCCGGGTGGTGTGAACATCTCGCGCTGCATCACGGCTTCGACTTCACGCGCCACCTTGACGAGAAACTCTTCCCAGACGCGGCGCGGGCGCGATTGCTCGTCCGCCGCCTCTAAAGGATCGACCGAGCCTTCGCCGTCAACCCACCGGCGAATGGATTCAAGTAAGCCCACAATGTTAATCTCCCATTCAATTATAAAACCTACCAGAGTTACTACTGCAACTCTAAAAATCTTTTGTTTATCTTCATCCAACCGCGATCTTTGGAATCGGGAATATCTTTCGCGCGCCCGTGCTGAAGAATCTGCACTTCGTAAAAGCCGTTCTTAACGCTCAACACACGCACGCGCGAATTGGCTTCCGCTAATCCAATCGGATCGTTGTTAGTGCTCGGGTCTGGACGCAAGTTTACATCAGTGGTCGTCACGGCTTCGCGTCCGACGTTTGCCGAATCTGTTGTATTCGACGGCTGCGCAGCGGTAGGCGTCGTCGCAGTCGTCGCGCCCCAAAAACGCGCGCGAACGTAACGGTGAGTGGCATATAGCATTCCGGCCAGAGCTGTAACGAGAATCAAAGCGACGAGCAGACGCGCGCCGCGTTTTGCAGGCGCTTGATTGTTAGAGGAAACTTCGTTGCGCTGCGCTACTGGAATCGCGGAAGACTTCGCCGCCAGTGCCTTGCGCGCGGATTGTTGCTCGGTCTGAAGGATTTTCCGTTGTTGCCGTGATACTTCGGGCAAGACCGGCGGTGCTCCGCTAACCGGCACGACGATGCGCGGGCGTGTGGCGTGTTCCTTGCCGTGCGAAGCTTGCGATTGCTCCTGCTGCAATTTACGCGGCGTGTCGAAGAGCGGACGCGGCGGCGCTTCCGGCATCGCGCCATTCTCATTCGGGAGCGGCAGGCTGCCTGTGCGATAAAGGGTTTCCTCTTTGTCTAATGGCCGAAGCAGTTGCGTCGGCGGCAAGACGGCATCCGCTAACTCGTTCCAGAATTCCGGCACGGTCTGGTAACGCTCTTCGGGCATGGTCTGTGTCGCGCGCCGTAAGACTTTGAGCACCGCTCTTGCCCAACTCTTGTCGGAAACCGAGGCAGGGAAGTCGGTAATCGTGCGCTGCGAAAAACGGCGCGGCGATTCGCCCGCGATCAAGGTGTAAGCAGTCTTTGCCAGCGAATAGACGTCTGCGGCGGGCGTCAGATGCCGCTGCTCTCCGTCGGCAAGCAACGCCATATCGAGTTGGCCTGTCTGGAACAAAGGATTGTGTTCGGGCGCGGCGTAGATGTTCGTGCCGACGCGCGTAATGGCCGAATCGCCGCCCTCGATTTTAGCGACGCCGAAATCCGCGATCTTCACCGTCTGGCAATCATCGGTCAGCAATAAATTATGCGGCTTGATGTCTCTATGAATCACGCCGCAAGCATGGGCGTGGGCGAGTCCCTGACAGACTTGCTCCAGATAAAAGAGCGCGCGATCAAGCGAGAAAGTTTGTTGGCGTCCGCGCGCCGCGAGGTCGCCGCCGGAAAGATATTCGAGCACAATATAATGGAACGTCGTGCCCGCGAGATCAATCGCCGTGCCATGTCCCAAACGGCTGATAATGTGCGGATGGCGCACGCGGTCGAGCGCGACGGCTTCGTTTTGAAAATTCTCTACGAGAGTGCGTTCGAGTTCGGCGTCGGGCGTACCCTGCAAAAATACGTTGAGAGCTTTGATGACGACCGTAGACGGCGCATCTTTGCCTGCGGCGCGGTCATGCGCGACATAAATCTCCGCGTAGCTGCCGCGCCCCAGACATTCCCGCACGTCGTAGCGATTATCGAGCCTGCACTGTTGGAGCTTTAGTTCAGTCATTCACGAAGCTTTATTTAGAGCACCAAACAAAATCTGCCACCGCAGACACAGCGAAGAACAGTTTGCAGTTTCGAGTTTTCAGTTTAGAGCAGATCGCTAGTGTCTGTGCTGAAAACTGATTGCCGAAAACTCTAAACTGTTTCATCCACTCTGTGCCTCTCCGGTCTCTGTGGCTAATCTTCCAGTCTTGTCACACGTTCTTAATATTACGCCGGGCGCACGAAATTAGATGCAGAATTCAGCGCACAGGCGTGTTAACGGCCGCCGTCCCCACCGCGTTTTGAGTCTGGATTACTTCATCTAAATCTTTGGCCGCAAGAGCTTGCGCCGCTGGATTGCGCGAGCCGAGAGCAGCGGCCGCTGCTGAAATGCGCGCTTCGATGTTCAGCGGGTCGCGTCCTGCCGGAGTCCGTTCGCTTAAACGCTCGATGCTTTTCTTAAACGCTTCGCTGGCTTCGGCGTGCTTGCCCGAAAGCATCAACGCGCGCCCGTACAGATACAAAAATTCCGGGTCGGGCGCGTTAAGCGGAGTCCCGCTGCTCTCGCTCATCATTCGATTAACTTCCATTTGCGGCGCGCGATCCACTTCACGCCGCTGCTTCTCGTATTTCGCTTCCGCAGATTCCGGCGTCGGTACGGCTGCTGCCGCGTTGCTCGCTTCCGCCGCCTTTTGTTGATCGGCACGTTGCTGATAAGCCATGCCGCCATAAAACGACGCCGCTGCCGCAGCGCCCGCGACAACGAGCAGTAACACCAGAGTTCCGAGAAAGCTGCGTCGTGCCGGATGCTTCATCGCGGGCGTTTCTTCGCGCGTCGCGCTTTCGTTTGCGGGAGACTCCAGAGATATAACCTGACGCGAAGGCGCTTTCGTGCCGGTTGCCTGCGAATTAGCGCCGGTCACCGGCGAGTTCAAGTCTCTGTTTATCATTTGCGTTGTCGCCGTTTCGTTGCCGCTTTCGTCGCTAAGCGGGCGGGCGGCAGCAATGGGAGTTGCCTCTGCTAACTTAGCTGCACGCGGCACTGCGATGGTCGCTTCGTCGTCGCTTGTCGTGGTTGCTTCAACAGCCTTGAAGTCGCCGATGCGGACGATCACGGCCGTTAAATTATCTTCCGCGCCGCGCTCATAGCAGATGCGTTTCATCTCTTCGCAGACCGCATCGAGAGCCTTGCTTCCGGCAAGCAGTTGACGAATCTCTTGATCGGGAATGTGGCGCGTGATGCCGTCGGAGCATAGCAGAAACAGCGTGCCGTCTTCGATCTCGATTGTTTTAGTATCAACGTCAACCGCAGCTTCCGCGCCGAGCGCGCGGCTGATGACGTTGCGGCTCGGATGATTGGCGGCTTGATCCGGCGTCATGCGTCCGGCGCGAACTTCTTCTTCAACGACCGAATGATCGTCCGTCTCGCGTCGCAACTCTCCGGCGGGCGTCAAACGATACAAACGCGAATCACCGACGTGGCCGATGGTCGCAATGTGGCCGTTTAGATGAAGCGCGACGACGGTCGTCGCCATTGTCGAAAGCTTCGGATGCTCGCGCGCCATCTGGTGAATCGAAGAGTTGGCGCGCTGAATCGCAATCTCCAGCAAGTCTTCTATGTCGCCGCCCTCTTGATGCTGAAACGCTTCGTTGAGCACTTCGACGGCGGTCTGCGAAGCGACTTCACCCGCCTGCGCGCCGCCGACGCCGTCCGCCACCACGAAGATACTGCGCACGGCATCTTCCAGAAACGAATCTTCATTAAGCGAGCGTTTTTCGCTCAACCCGCGATCACTAATCGCCGCCGAAGTTATGCGCGTATTCGTCGAATCATCTTTCATTGAACGGCCTCCAGAACGGACGGAGCTTGGGCGGGCTTTGTGGCCTTCGCCGTCACGACGGCATCGCGCACGTTACGATGCGAAAAAGCCATTAACATTCCGAGCATCGCAAAGCTCGTGATTAAACTGAACCCGCCGTGACTGACATACGGCAACGTGATGCCCGTCATCGGCAGCGCGCGTGTGATGCCGCCGATATTGACGAGCGCCTGAAATCCTATAAAGGCCGTGAGACCCGCCGAGCAAAGTTTGGTAAACATATCGCGCGCTTCAATCGCCGTGCGAACGCCCGCGCTGACGAAAATGATAAGCGCGAGAATCACAATCGCGCCGCCCGCGAGTCCCAACTCTTCGCCGATGGCCGCGTAAATATAATCCGAATCCGCGACCGGAATCACTTCGGCAAAACCGAGTCCCAGCCCGCGCCCCGTCGTGCCGCCCGACGCGATGCCGAACACGGCCTGCGCCGGTTGAAAAGCGACGCGGTCAAACCACACATCAACATTAACCGTCTTCTGCATCGCGGGGCTTTGCTCGGCCAACTCGCGCATCTTTTGATCTTTAGCCAACGCCTCGTCGTAGTCCTTTTTCCACCATGCGACATCCGGCGAAGGCGGATCAAAGCCGTCCAGCCAGAGATGAAAGCGTTGTTGAATACGTTTCGGCAGCGCGGCCTGCACGGGCTTTGAGAGCGTCGGCAGAAGCGGCACTTTCGCCTGTATGTCCTCGGGCAATGCGCCGACGACGAGCACGCTGATGACGAGCAGCACGGAGCCGACAAAAAGAAGCAACTGCGGCCAGCGGCGCACGGCGACCAGATAAAGCGTCGCATAGGCGCTACTGAAGACGAGCATCTGCCCGAAATCCTTGAGCACGAAAAACGGTATGAAAGGCATCATTGCCATCGCAATGAGCGGCACGACATCACGCGCGCTCGGAATGCCCCAGTAAGTGCGCGCAAGCTCTTTGTAACGCGCCGTCAAAATTCCCGCGAAGCCGAGCAGAAACGGAATCTTGGACGGCTCCCAGGGCGTCATGTTGCCGAGCGATTTGCCCGCGCTCGATGTTGCTACCGCCGCCGCCAATGGCACGAGGGTTATCAGCACGATGATAAAACTATGGCGTTGCACCCAGAGCAAGAACCTGTCCTGCATGCAGAACCAGAAGGCGAGCGCGAAAGTTAAAAAAGAGAGAATCGGAATCCACGTATAGCTAGATGTAATCGCGTCGCCGATGGAGTAAGACGATTCCTGAACTTGCTGGTTGTCGAGATCGGTCGGTCGAGCGGGCGTTGCGGGTAAACCCATCGCCTGTTTCTTCGCCGGATCGTAATTCTCGTTGATGTAGCGTAGGCGCAACGTCTGCGTCTTCTCGGCGCGCGCCGCCGCCTTGTTCTTGGTGTTGTATTCGGGATCGCTATAAAGGCGATACTGCACGAGCATTCCGAGCGAGAAGAGAAGTATGGCAGTCGTGTAAAGCGTCCAGTTGCCCGCAAACTTCATCACGCGCGTCAGCCACAGCATAACGGCGATGATCGGCACAAACATCAGCAGGTCGCGTGCGCCGCTGACCCACGACGGATCGTAACCGCGAATCAGTGCGGCGCGATGAACGGCGTAATAGCCCGCTATCTCAAAGGCGACGATTAAGAGCAGGGCGATGAGATGCGACGAAGCACGATTTTTCATAGGTTGGATTTTTATTGCGTCGGCTGACGAATGCGACTAAAGCTTTTTACCGAAAGCCGTTAATTAATTTCGATGCTGTTCCAGAGCGTAATCATCTGACAATCGTTTGCGCCGTTTGCTGCGGAACGCGCGCTTTGCCGCGATTGGCTGGCGGCGATTGTTGCGGCAGCGGCGGCGCTTGATTGCCGGGCGCGTTGCCGAGCAGTCCCAACTGCTTCGCTTTAAGCACGAGCGCGGCGGCGATGGGCGCGGCAGTCTTCGAGCCGTAACCGCCGCCTTCGACGATGACGGCCATCGCTACCTGCGGACGTTCGAGCGGCGCAAAGCAGAGAAACCAGCTATCTATGCGCGGGTTGTCATTATCCATCACAACCTCTTCATACTCGCGTATGACATTGCCTTTACGATCCTTCTCGACACGCTTGCGCGTTTTCGGCTCGCCCGTCTTCGGATCGTAAACGGGAACGACTTTTTGCGCCGTGCCTGTTTTACCGCCGCTCGTAATGCCCTGTGCCAGAATGGGCGCGAAGACGCCCCGCGCCGTGCCGCTCGTCCCGCCCGTGACGAGTCCCATAATAGCGCGTTCCCGCGCGGCAATTTGCGGCGGCATCACTTGATTGAAAATCTCCGGCGTGCGCCCGTACTCGATCATCAGCTTCATCAAGCGGCCATCCATATTGGCGACGGCGGAGGCCGCGAGCGCCATCTGCAGCGGCGTCATCTGTCCCGCGTAGCCTTGCCCGTAGCCTTCCAGCGCGAGATCGAAACGGCTCATCTTCGGACTTGCGACCATCGTTGATTCGCGTGGCGCGAGGGCGCGTTTGATAGCGTCCGTGCTCGCGTTCCAAATCTCCGGCTGCCTGCGCCCGCGCAAAGCTTCGGCGGGCGTCGTATATATTCCGATGCCGAGCAGACGGGCGGCATTCGCCAGTCTTTCGGGGCCTAGCTTGACGCCCATCTGCGCGAAATATTGATTGCTTGAAATCTCGAAAGCCCGTTCGATCTTCATCGGGCCGCAAATTTCGCAAGAGCCGTTATCATCCGTAATCGGGTTCGCGCCGGGCGCGGCGACGTAGCCGCCCGGCGTGCCGTTGAAGACTTCGTTCTGCATCCCTGCGAGAAAGGCGGCGGTCATCGTGACGGTCTTGAAAGTCGAGCCGGGAATATAGTAAGTGCCGAGCGCGCGATTGACGAGCGGGTTGTCGCGCTTGTCAGCTTCGAGCCTGATCCATGTCGCTTGATCCTGCGCTTGCTTCAAACTGTAAGACGGATTGCTGTACATCGCCAGCACTTCACCGGTCTGCGGATTGAGCATTACGACCGCGCCGTGTTTGCCTTTGAGTTGTTCGGCGACGGCTTGCTGCAAGTCTCTGTCAATCGTCAAACGCACGTCGGTGTTGGCGCGCTGCTGTATGTTTTCGCCCATCACGACTTGCAAAGATTCCGGCACGTTTCCGCTTTGCACGCCGAAGAGCGCGCGTTCAAGGCCGGGATCGCCGCGATCCGAGCCGAGCAGGTGCGACATCGTTTCATCCACCGGATATTCGCGCGTGATCTGATTGCCCTCGAATTGATAAAGCGCGAAAGCTTTATCGAGCGTTCCCTTGCGATCCAGAATCCAGCCGCGCAGCGTTGATTCGGAGAGACGGCGATTGCGCAAATCTTTGTAGTTCAATTCCTCAAAACGGTCGTTTGATTGCTCTGCATAACGTGCCCAGTAAACGTGAAAACCGAAGACGGCGAGCGCGAGAAAGACAAACAGCCAGCGAAGCGCGCGCAAGCCTCTGTTGGTTGAGGTCGCGCCGAGCCGCCCGCGCACTTCCGCAGGCAAGTCGGATGCAACGGTCGCCAGCGCAGGCCGTCGCAAGCGATTACGCACGAGCGAGACGAGCAGAAACAAGACAAGCACCGCCAGCCCGCCCATATATATCAAACTCAGCAGTGCCGGTTGCTTTTCAGGCATCGCGGCAGTGGCACGTGCGGCGTTGGTGGCGGCCTGGATGAAAAGAAAAAAAAGTGTTGTCGAGATAAGCGGCATAATGTTTCAGGAAGTTTGTTTGCGAAAACGCACTTCGATGTCGCCGAAGCTGACGACATCGCCCTCTTCGATCTGTCGCGCTTCGCCGTAAGTGATGCGACGGCCATTAATATATGTGCCGTTGGTCGAACCCGTGTCGGCAACCAGCAGCGTGCCGTCGCGGTTCATCATTAGCGCCGCGTGAATCTTCGAGACGCTGTGATCTGGCAGACAAAGTTCGTTGTCAGAGCCGCGCCCGACGCCCACGCGCTTGCCGCCGGGTTTGAAGACGAGCGGAATCTCCTGCGAGCCGTTTGGCAGAGACGCGCGCGCGGTGACGCGCACTTCTTTTGCTTCCTTAGTGATGCCGGTTTTGGGCGATGTGCCCTGTTCGGCGGCACGGCGCGCGGCCTCGTCCTGCTGGCGCAGTTCTTCTTCAAATTCGCCGAAGGTCGGGTCAACCGTGACGCCCGTTGTGAAGATGTCCGTTTCGGTTTCGATACGCGGCGGCGCGAGCGTGCGGTAGCGGCTGTCGTTGATGTGGTCAATGGCGGCGGCGAGCAGTTCATGCTCTAAATCTTTGATAACTTCGGGCGGGGCTTCGGAATGCGTGCCCCACTCGATCTTCAACTTCAAGAGATGCGGCGCGATGATGCCTTTCGCACCCTCGTTGCGCACGCGCTCGTCAATCAAATGATTCATATGCGCGATTAAAGTTGACGCGGTCAATCCGCTTTTAGTTTCAACGGCGCGCCCCAAGCGACGGTCAACGACTTCGCCCATGCCTTCCAGTACGCGGCGCAGCAGGCGCTCGGCGAGTGCGCCCTCGCGTTTCTTCGGCGGCTCTTGTTCGGATTCTTTTGTCATGCGGCACACACGCTTCGCTGCAGCGTCTCCATCAGCCATTCGAGTGAAATAAGCGCACCGGCTGATAAAAGCGCGGCACGGCAATAGTAATAACCGCGCCGTAAGCGAAAGGGGAAGAGAAGAATTTTTTATCGCTGATTTGGTGCGCCAGCCATTTTAACTGAAATGCAGGGTGGTGAAAAGCGGCTGGCACAGGCAGCTTGTGAAAGTAAGAGAATATGGGATGAAGTTATCCGGCATTTCCTGTCAAACCCGATTATGAAGACGGGAAATTGCTTCTTTGACGCGCCGCTTCGTAGAGCACGATGGCCGCCGCGACGCCGACGTTGAGGCTTTCGACGGGGGCACGCATCGGGATGTGTATTACTTCATCGCACGCCGCCGTTTCATCTTCCGTGAGGCCGCCCGCTTCCGCACCGACGAGTAATGCCTTAGGTTTTGTCCAATCAATATCCGAATATAAGCGCGTGGCGCGGGCGTCTGTCGCCACTGTTTTGATATCTCTTGCGCGACACCATTCAATCGCTTCGGAAAACCCAGCGCCCGTCCACAAAGGCAAACGAAAGCTCGATCCCATCGCGCCGCGTAGCGCCTTTGGCGAAAACATATCCGTCGAACCGGCGGTTGCGATGACGCCGTTTGCGCCCGCCGCTTCCGCCGTGCGTAAAATCGAACCGGCGTTGGCCGGATTGTTAAGGCGGTGCAGAATGACGAACAATGAATTATGCAATGCTTTCTCAAACGCAGCGGCACGCGCCGCCGGACGATGCGCGAGCAACGCGATACCCTGCGGCGTCTTCGTGTCGCAGATGAAATCCATCACGCGCTCGCTTGCAAGACGCACGAACACTCCCGCATCGCGCAACGCCTGAAGCAGCGGCGCACAGCCTTCATCCTGCGCAACACGCTCCGTGCATAGAGCGTCTTCGATGAAAAGCCGGGCGTGCAAAGCTTCTTCGCAGAGGCGCACGCCTTCAACGAAAATCAGCTCGCGCTGTTTCCCGTCGCGCACCGCCCGCGCCTTGCGTACAAGGGCATTATCGCGGCTCACGATGATCAACTCATTTGCGTTCACACGCTCGCTCCATCAATTAACTCAATCTCAACCCACACCGGCCAATGATCGGAAACGCCGAGTCCGCGCGCAACGCCCCACCGCATGACGCGCACACCCCGCGTGAAAATCCAATCCGTATGCAGGCGAACCAGACCCGCGCGCCACGTCGCCACGTTGTCCGGCGTCGCAGAGATATAGCCGTGCGCTTCCAAAAGCTGATGCATCGCGCGGCGGGATGCTTTAGTGAGGGTATTGAAATCGCCGAGCAGCATCACCGGCTCATCCTGCTTTATCGTTGCGGCACGTTTTAATACTGCCGTGTGCTGCGCAAGTTGCTCGTCAATCGCCGCGTGCGGATCAATGTGCGAATTGAAGATATGAAGGTCGCCCCTTGGCGTTGAAATCTTGGCGTACATTGCGAGGCGTGGCCGCCAAGCGCATTCGGCATACGGCAAATCAACGGGCATCGCTTCGCTAATCGGCAGCCTGCTCAAAATCGCCAGCCCGGTCGTGCCGCCTTCGTCCGGCGCGATACGTTCTTCAAAGTCCAGATACCACTGCTTCGGTTTCGGGTCTTCGCTATGCGTCGCCGCTTCCG
Organism: Pyrinomonadaceae bacterium; assembly: GCA_046262295.1. GTDB lineage: Bacteria > Acidobacteriota > Blastocatellia > Pyrinomonadales > Pyrinomonadaceae > JBHENC01. The sequence goes on from JBHENC010000003.1 coordinate 309,981, forward strand.
ATTGCAAAGCGTCCGTTCCCAGATGTCGCCATTGCAGTGCGAGTCTTGTTGCGAGTTCGGCGGCGATGTCTGTGCCACCGGCGCGCAACGTAAACTTGTCCGCTTCCTGCAATGCTACAATATCCGCGCGCGGCATACGCTTTCCATCTTTGAAACAGCGCGCGGCTTTTTCTATATGACGGGCGATCAACGACGGGCGACGGCGCGGCAGCATCAATCCGACGCGCCGCAGCAAACTGCCTGTGATTAAATACGAGCCGACGGCGTAGCGTATATTGAAGGTTGCGACGACAATCCGCGTGCGCTTCTGATATTCACCGGGCATCAAAACTTTTGTCTCTTTTTCCCCATGTGCTGTATTTGCCCGGTTGCGTTCGTTCGTCGCCATGCGCGCTCTTTTTTACGCTAAACCCGCGCGCGACGCAAAACTGAAATGATGATTTGGTGTTGATACGCTGTGACAGGAGAGGCTGTTGATGAAGACTCCGATTGTGCTGGCGGTCGGTGATATTTTCTTTGTCTCGAAGATTCGCGCGGTCGCCGAACACTTGGGCGTTGCGGTTCGCTTGGCGAAAGATGCGGCGTCTGTCCTCGAACTTGCACGCGAGGCCGAACCGCCGCTATTAATTTTCGATCTTCATTCGACGAAGCATAATCCGTTTGCCGTCGCCGCAGAGTTAAAGAATGACGAGAGCTTGCGCCGCATACGTCTGATAGGTTTCTATTCGCACGTTGACACGGCGTTGCGCCAGCAGGCCGAAGCGTCCGGCTTCGATCAAACGCTTCCGCGCAGCGTCTTCACAAAGCGGCTCGCGGAAATTCTGGCAGGCCATGATCAGCGCGCTCGATGAACGGGCATGGCGCGATAAGTTTTGATAGAGATTGAGCAAGCAAGAGCGGCGAGGGAACTGTGGAGACATTGACGAAGTATCTGGCGGTGGCGGTTGGAAGCGCGTGCGGCGGTTGCCTGCGTTATTACATGGGCGGCTCCGTGCTGGCGCGCACGGCTGCGCCGTTTCCGACCGCAACCTTTGTTATCAACATCACAGGCTCTTTCATCATCGGCTTTTTTCTCACGCTCGCCACCGAACGCATCAACATCAGCCCGCATTTACGCCTCGCCGTCGCCGTCGGCTTCGTCGGCGCTTACACGACGTTTTCAACCTTTGAATATGAAACCGCGCGCCTCGTTGAAGAGAAAGGTTACGTGCTCGCTGCCTTGAACGTCATCCTGAGCGTACTCATCGGCTTCATCGCCGTCTGGTCTGGCATCATCGCCGCACGCCTCTTGGAAAAGCGCGCTGTAACGGACAGCACGGCCTACGCGAGCTTCGAGCAACAGGCAAACGCAGACGATCCCGCCCAAAGCTTCGGAGCCGAACGCGACATACGCGACGCGACAATCACACTTCACAACAACGAAGAAATAAAGCGTCCGGCAAAGCATCGCCCGGACGCTTGAAAATTATTACGAAAAACTCGCCCGCTGATGAGCGCCGGATGTCTCTGACGCCGCTTGCGCGTAACTCCTTGACGCTTCGTTCAGGAAACAGGCGCGGGCAGGATTACGTCGTGGATGGCGCGGACTTCGGTGACGAGTTGGGCGTATTGATCGAGCGTCAAAGCCTGTGCGCCGTCGGAGAGTGCGCGGTCGGGTTGATCGTGGACTTCTATAATCAATCCGTCTGCGCCGACGGCGACGCCCGCACGGGCGAGCGGCGTGACCATGTAGTTTTTGCCTGTGCCGTGCGACGGATCAACAATGACGGGCAAATGCGAAAGGCGACGCACCGCCGGAATGGATGCGAGGTCTAATGTGTTACGTGTGTGCTGCGCGAAGGTGCGGACGCCGCGCTCGCACAGAACGACGTTGTAGTTTCCTTCCGACATTACGTATTCAGCCGCGAGCAGCCATTCGTCGAGCATCGCCGCGAGGCCGCGTTTCAAGAGCACCGGCAGATGCGAGCGACCCGCGCGGCGCAGCAGCGAATAGTTCTGCATATTGCGCGCGCCGATTTGAATCACGTCGCCGTAGCGTTCGACCAGATCAATTCCCGCTTCGTCCACCGCCTCCGTGACGATCTTCAAGCCGTAAGTCTCGCGCACCTCCGCGAGAATCTTCAGGCCTTCTTCGCCGAGTCCCTGAAACGCATATGGAGACGTGCGCGGCTTGAACGCGCCGCCGCGAAAGAAACGCGCGCCGCTGCGCCGCACAGACTCCGCGATGCTGAACGCCTGCGCGCGGCTTTCGACCGCGCACGGCCCCGCGATGATCGCCAACTCGTCGCCGCCGATAGTCGCATCACCGACGCGCACAACAGTCTTTTCGGGACGCAAATCGAGCGAGATTAATTTGTAAGGCTTGCTGACGCGAATCGCTTCCGCGACGCCGGGCAGATTCTCAAACCGCGAAGCATCAACCGCGCCTTGATTGCCGGTGATGCCGATGGCCGTGCGTTGTGCGCCCGGCATACTATGCCCGCGCAATCCCAGATCATTGATAATGCTGAGGACGTTTTCTATCTCCGCCTCCGTCGCATCCGCTTTCATGACAATAAGCATAACTATTCAGTGTCCTTAATATTACGTCTGTTCTTACATTCGTTCGGGCACGCCGATGCCGAGCGTGTAGAGTGTGGAAATCAACTGCCGCCGCGCGATGCTTGCCACCGCGACGAGCACCGCGCGCCGCGCCGCGTCTTCTTCGGCGATGATTCGATGACGATGATAAAAGAGATTAAAGGCGCGCGCCAGATTGAAGGCGTACTTTGCCAGATGCGCCGGTTCAGCCGCCGCCGCCGCTTGCTTGACGGCTTCATCGAGCCGCGCCGCCAGCGTGACCAGCGACCACAGTTCATCGCCGCTCTCGCCGTTCAAGATACGCTCCGCTGCTTCCTTCTCGGCACCGTTAACTGCATTCGCCGCTTTGATAAATACATCGGCCTGCGTGCGCGTCGCATCATCCAGCTTGCGGAAGATGGCGTTGGCGCGCACGGCGGCATACTGGCAGTAAGGCCCCGTTTCGCCCTCGAACGAAAGTGCCTCCGTGAAGTCGAAGGCGATTACGGAATTGCGCGTCCACTTGAGTAGGAAATAGCGCAACGCTCCGACAGCAATCCGGTGCGCCGTTGCCTGCTTGTCCGCTTCGGAAAGATCAGCATGACGCGCTTCGACTTCGACGAGCGCGCTCGCTTCCAGACGATCAATCAAATCATCTGCTTTCACGCCGAGACCCTTTCGCCCGCTCATTTCTATGAAGGGACGCGCGCGGTCTTCAACGCTCAACTCAAGGCCGAGTTCTTCGCAAGCAGCGGACGAGAGCGCGACCATTTCATATGATAAATGCACGCTCGCTTCCGCGCCGATGTCCGGGGCAATCGCCGCCACGCCGCGCTTCACGACATCCTGCGTGTAGGATTGACGCGAATCAATCACGTTATAGGCAGTTGCGCCGCCGCCGAAATGCGGATGCTCATCGCCCGGTTTATCGTTCGCCGGTTGCGGTTTATCGGTCGTGATCCATGTCTGGTAGCCGTCCGCATACGTGCGAAACAATTTGTAATTGAAATCGAGTCCAAGGCGTCCCAGTTTCCAGAGTTGATATGCGATGTCTTTGCCCGTGTACGTGACCGTGCCGTTAGAGCGCACGATGATCTTGTCGGCCTCATGCTCGTCCGTTCCTGTGTGCGACTCGAAGGGCATCACCCAGCAACCTTTATTGCGCCCTTCGGTCTCGAGGCGAATCACGCCGGTCTCTTTCATGCGCACGAAGGCGTGATCCCAGAAACGCAATCGCAGTATTTCCGACTCGCGCGGCAGCACGTCGTAGCGAATTCCCAGACGCCACATCGTATCTAAAATACATTCGACATTGCGCGTGGCGACGTATTCGGCGAGCGTGGCTGTATCGTTGTCGCCTTCCTCAATCGCGTGCAGCGTTTCGGCGCGAAGTTTGAGACGTTCGGCGTTCATCTCGCCGCTCGGCTCATCGTTGCGATAAAAGAGGCCGACGCGCGTGTATAAATCCCAGCAATAGTAATCGAAGGTGCGTTCGGCGGGCAGCGATTCATCGAGCGCGCGTATGTCTTCGAGCGTCATGCGTTCGAGATGCGTGAATCCGACGACGACATCCGCGACCTGCACGCCAGTGTTGTCTATGTAGTTTTGCACTTCGACGCGATTGCCCGCCGCGCGCAAGATGTTTACGAAAGCGTCGCCGAGAACGGCGTTGCGCACGTGGCCGATGTGCGCGGCCTTGTTCGGATTGATGCTCGTATGCTCGACCATGCGCAGCGGGCGCGCGGCGAGCGATGCTGTCGAACCAATGTGCTCATCTTCGCTCGCGGAAGCGAATCGCGCGAGCAATGCGGCGCGATCAAAGAAGACGTTGAGATAACCCGCGCCCGCCACTTCAACGCGCGCAATGTTTTCAGTTTTTTGAATTGCTCCACGCAGTTCTTCGGCGATTAAGCGCGGCGCACGCTTTTCGCCCGTCGCTGCCTTGATGCGTTTGGCAAGCTCGAAAGCGACCGGAAAAGCCAGATCGCCAAGCTCCGTGCGCGGCGGAACTTCCGCGCTGACCTGCTCAAGCCCGATGCCGAAAATCTCTGCGGCGGCAACGCACACGCGCTCGCGCAAACTCTCCTGCAAATTTTGCAAACTCAATTCCAAATCTTTTCCTCCGCTTACATCACAGGCATACGCAGGGCACACCGCATCAAAACAAACAGTATAACTTGAGCCGCCGCGCGACGCCAACGCGCCATCATTGCCCATCCTTGACATGATTGCCGTATGCTCTGCTACCATCGAAGTTTGACGTGCGATGAAAATTCTTTACTTTGATTGTTTCGCGGGTGCGAGCGGCGACATGATTCTGGGCGCGCTCGTCGGCGCAGGCTGCGATGCGCGTGCGCTCACGGAGCAGCTCGCATTGCTCGGCGTGGCGAATTACGAAGTCGCGTTCGATAAGGCTTTGCGCTCCGGCATCAGCGCCACGCGCGCTCATGTGCGAACCGCGCCGGAACACAAGCATCGGCATCTCGGCGACATTCTGAAAATAATCCACGAATCGAAGCTGCGCGACTCCGTAAAAACACGCGCGGCACGGATTTTTACGCGGCTTACCGAGTCGGAAGCGCGCGTTCACAATGAACCTGTCGAGCGCATACATTTTCATGAAGTCGGCGCGCTCGATGCAATTATAGATGTCGTCGGAGCGTGCATCGGTTTCGAGTTGCTCGGCGTCGAGCGATTTGTTTGTTCGCCGCTTCATGTCGGCAGCGGCACAATCGAAATTGCGCACGGACGCTTTCCCGTTCCGCCGCCCGCCGTCGCGGAGCTTCTCAAAGGCGCACCCGTTTATGCGACGGACATCAAGGGCGAACTCGTGACGCCGACGGGCGCAGCCATTATCAGCACGGTTTGCGAAGAGTACGGCGCGCTGCCCGCGATGAAAATTGAAAGCACCGGATACGGCGCGGGCAAACGCGAATATGAACGCTTTCCCAATGTGCTGCGCGTCATTATCGGCGAAGCTTCCGGCACATCAAAAGATGATGCGCGTGATGAAGAGTTGGTGCTGATTGAAACGAACATAGATGATGTTTCGCCGCAGGTGCTCGGTTATCTGATGGAACGCGCGTTTGCCTTGGGCGCGCTGGATTGTTATTTCACGCCCGTGCAGATGAAGAAGAATCGTCCCGGCGTGCTCGTCTCCGTTTTGTGCCGCACGGCGTTGCGCGAAAAGTTGTGCGAACTTCTTTTCAACGAAACGACGACGCTCGGCTTACGCTTTTCCGTAGTCGAACGGCGCGCTCTCGCCCGCGAACTTTTTCGCGTTGAAACGCCATACGGATTGATTGACGTTAAGGCGGCGCGTTTTAATAATCGTTTCACTAACGCGATGCCGGAATACGAACAGTGTCGGGCGGCGGCGCAAAAAGCGGGCGTCGCTCTGCGAATTGTAGAAGCGGCGGCGCGCGTGGCTTTCGATAAAGTGATTGAAGGCAACGGACGCGAACAGGCGTTTGAAAAACAATCGGCGGTTGAAGGAATCAAACAGAAATGAGCAGACGGGTTTCAAGCATCGAGGCGCATGGAAAACCAGTTGAGCGCGAGCCGCTTCGCCGTGAAGTTGATCTGGAGCGGATTGCACAGGGCGTGCGTTTGATTCTCGAAGGCATCGGCGAAGACCCGACGCGCGCCGGTTTGCAGCGGACGCCGGAGCGCGTCGCGGAGATGTATGCGGAGTTGACCGCAGGGATGCACGAAGACCCGAGCCAGCACGTCCAGCCTTTGCCCGGCGATTCGCACGATCAAATGGTCATCGTCAAAGACATCAGCATCGCTTCCATCTGCGAGCATCATTTAGCGCCGTTCGTCGGCAAGTGCCACATCGCATACATCCCGAAGCGCGGGCGCATCGTCGGTTTATCGAAACTCGCGCGCGTGGCTGAAACTTTCGCGCGCCGCCTGCAAGTTCAGGAACGCCTGACTTCGGAAATCGCGCAGACTTTGTTTGACGGGTTAAAGCCGCTCGGCGTGATGGTCGTGATCGAAGCCGAACACACTTGCATGACATTGCGTGGTGTGAAAAAGCCCGGCGCGATAACGCTCACATCGGAAGTGCTCGGCGCTTTTCGCAAAGACCCGAGCACGCGCGCCGAAGCGATGGCGCTCATCAAGGGAAATCATTAGAATCAAACATCGGAAATTTCAAAGTCAGCTCCCCTATTTAATTCAACTTTTGCACAGGTAGAAAATGAAATGAACAGAATAAAGATTACTCTCGCGGCGCTGCTCGTCGCCGTTTTCGCAAGCATCGTGTTGACGCAGGAGCGCGCCAAGCCCTGGAGCGTTATCAGCGAAGCGACCTTGCGTAAGCACATCAAAACTCTCGCGGACGATTCTTTCGAGGGACGCGGCACAGGCGCGAAGGGCGGAGAACGCGCCGTCGAATATATTGCCGCGCAGTTGAAAGCTCTGGGCTTGCGCGGCGCAGGCGCATCAGGCAGCTTTTCTCAACCCGTCTCACTCTTCGGCGTCAAAGCCGATCCGCAAACCGTTTTGACGATCAACGCGAAGAACAAAAAAGAGACGTTCAAATTCGCGGATGAGTTCGTCGCCTTCACAGGCGCGCAGACGCCCGAAGTCTCGCTAAACAACGATCTCGTCTTCGTCGGTTATGGCATAGACGCGCCCGAACAGCGTTGGAACGATTACAAGGGCGCGCCCGAAAATTATCGCAACAAGATTCTGGTAATGTTTGTCAACGATCCGCCCGCGACGCCGGAAGAACCGAATCTTTTCGGCGCACGCGCGCTCACTTACTACGGGCGCTGGACATACAAATTTGAGGAAGCCGCACGGCGCGGCGCAGCCGGTGTGATTCTGCTGCACACAACTGAATCGGCTGGCTATCCTTGGAGCGTCGTGCGCACTTCAAATGGTTCATGGCGTTATGACATTGCGCGCGAAGCCGACCCGCGCACGCCGTTTTTGAAGATGCGTGCATGGATGACCGACGAAGCGGCGCACCGCTTGATGGCGCTCGCCGGACAAAATCTGGAAGACTTGCGCACGCGTGCCGCCTCGCGCGATTTTCAACCCGTGCCGCTAAACTTAACGGGCGCGATTAATCTTAAAAGCGAAACGAAGCCGGTCAAGGCGGCCAACGTCGCGGCGGTTTTGCCCGGACGCGATCCGAAGTTGAAGGATGAGTACGTGGTCTTCTCCGCGCACTGGGATCATTTAGGCATCGGCGCGCCGAACGCGAAAGGCGACAGGATTTACAACGGCGCGGTGGACAACGCTTCCGGTTGCGCCGCCGTGCTTGCCATTGCCGAAGCGATTACGAAGTTGCCCGCGAACCAACGCCCGCGCCGCTCCGTTTTGTTTCTCTTTCCGACCGCCGAAGAACAGGGCTTGTTAGGCGCGGAATGGTACGCGCGCCATCCGATTGTGCCGCTTGCGAAAACCGCCGCCGACGTGAATCTCGATTCGATGAACATACTCGGCTTGACGAACGACTTCGAGCCGCTCGGCGCTGATCGTTCGACGCTGAAGATGGTGGTGGACGAAGTGGCGCGCGAACGCGGTTTGAAAGTCTCGCCGGATGCGCGTCCCGAACAGGGGTCTTTCTATCGTTCGGATCATTTTCCGTTTGCGAAGGTCGGCGTGCCTTCGATCAATTTGGAAGCGGGATCGGATTTCGTAGGCCATCCGGCGGACTGGGGCGAAGAACAATTCAACGCCTACAACTCTGCGAACTATCATCAACCTTCGGATGAATACAGCGATAGCTGGAACTTCGACGGCATGAGGCAGGAGACGGAAATCGCGCTCGCCATCGGCCTTCGCGTCGCCAACGCGAACGGGTTGCCGTACTACAACAAGGGCGACGAATTCGCTAAAGCACAGCCGAACAGAAGCAGATAAATGTAGATCGCCGAACGCGAATCGTTAACGGATGTGGCAAGTCGGTTTCACGATTGACGATTCGCGTTTCGATGATTACTTAACGATGAAAACCTTTTACGTTACAACGCCGATTTATTACGTCAACAGCCAGCCGCACTTGGGCAATCTGTACACGACGCTGGTCGCCGATTGCCTGAAGCGTTACAAAAAACAGCGTGGCTTCGAGACCTTTTTTTTGACGGGTACGGACGAGCACGGCGTCAACGTCGGACGCGTCGCCGCCCAACAGGGGCGAACGCCGCGCGAGCACGCCGATACGGTCGCCGCACAGTTTCAAGAATTCTTCGCCTCCTTCGGCCTCGATACGGGGCATGGCGGCTACGACATTTTTATGCGCACGACCGCACCGTTTCATCTTGAAGGCGTCAGCCAATTGTGGCGGCGCGTGCGCGAGACGCCGACGCCGAAAGGCCGCGAGGCGATTTATAAGGGTTACTACGAAGGCTGGTTTTGTCCCGCTTGCGCGGAGTTTAAGACCGAAGACGAATACATCAAGCCGGAGCGTGAGGATGATGCGCCGCTGTGTCTTGTCCATCGCATCGCGCTCGACCGCGTCGCCGAAGAAAGTTATTTCTTTCGCCTTTCCGATTACGCCGAAACGCTTCTGGACTTTTACGAAGCGCACCCGGATGCCGTGCAACCCGAATCGCGCCGCAATGAAGTTTTGAGTTTTGTGCGCGGCGGGCTGCAAGACCTTTCGATCAGCCGTCTGAAAACTTCGGTCGGTTGGGGCTTGCCTGTGCCGGATGATCCGGCGCATACGATCTACGTGTGGTTCGATGCCTTAACGAATTACATCACGGCCATCGGCTACGGCAACGAAGAACGCGAGCGCATCGCTGGCTACGAAAAATTCTGGCCTGCCGTGCATCTCGTCGGCAAAGATATTTTGCGCTTTCATGCCGTCTACTGGCCTGCCTTTCTGCTCGCGGCAAAGCTCGAGCCGCCGCGCACCGTCTACGCGCACGGGATGTGGCTTGACCGCGACGGGCGCAAGATGTCCAAGACGCTCGGCAACACTATTGAGCTTGACGTGATACAACGCTATTTCTCAAACGATGCGGTGCGTTATTTCTGTTTGCGTGAAATGGTCTTCGGGCAGGACGGCAAGTTTAGCTACGAAGCTTTGATTGATCGTGCCAATTCCGATCTGGCGAGCGGCTTCGGCAATCTGGCGAGCCGCACGCTGACGATGATCTCGCGTTACTGTTCTGGCGTAATTCCTTCGGGAAGCATCGGTGAAGACAAATATTTAATTGCGAAGCGCGCGGGCGTTGACCCGGATGCGCTGGCGCTCGTCTCTACTCTCGAACACGCGCGCGACGAATTCCTGCAACTCTTCGACGCGTACGCTTTCAGCCGCGCGCTTGAAACGGCGTGGAGCATCGTCGCCAGAATTGACAAGATGATTTCGGACGCGAAGCCCTGGGAACTGGCGAAAGATGAAACGCAACGTCAAACGCTTCACGCGATTTTGTACAGAGCCGCCGAAGCTTTGCGCTGGCTTGCCGTGATGCTTTACCCGGTTGTGCCGGATGCCGCGCGCAGCGTCTACGCGCAGTCGGGTTTGACGGATGATTTAGCTGAAGTTGATCCCGCTCAATTGCAATGGGGCGGCTTGAAAGATGGCACTGCCATCACGGAGATCAAACCGCTATTCCCCAGAATTGACAAGATAAAAACAATGGCTGAAATAGAAAAAACAAACGAACACACGGGCACGCACGCGACGGAAGCGGACGCCGTCGCGGGCGCATCCATCACCAACGAAACCACGCCGACGCCGCCGATGCAGGGCGCAACCGAAGCGGATGCCGTCGCCGCCGTTGCGCAGAGCAATCCTGCCGCGCAAAATAATCAGACACAGGGCAATTCGTCGCAGGCAGAGGACAATAATCTCGCAAGCTTTATTGGCATCGAAGATTTTGCGAAAGTTGATTTGCGCGTCGGCGAAATTCTGACCGCCGAGCGCATCCCGAAATCCGATAAACTGCTGCGCTTCACGGTGGATATAGGCGAAGCCGAACCGCGCCAGATTCTCGCGGGCATCGCCGAATATTACGAACCGGAAAAGATGGTCGGGCGCAAAGTGGTGATCGTCGCCAATCTGAAGCCGCGCAAACTTCGCGGCTATGAATCGCAGGGCATGGTCGTCGCCGCTTCCGTCGGCGACGCGGGACGACCCGTCGTCGCCACCTTTACGGAAGACGTGCCGAACGGCGCGCGCCTTAAATAAACGGAAACTATGCAGCACTTTGTTGACTCGCACGCGCATATCGGCGGCGAAGAGTTTGACGCGGATCGCGCGGAAATCGTCGCGCGTGCGCGAGACGCGGGCGTGCGCGCGATTTTGAATGTGTGTTCGGGCGCGCCTGCGAGCGGCGCATTCGAACGGGCGATTGAAACGGCGGAAAAGTATGCGGACGTTTACGCCGCCATCGGCGTTCATCCGCATGACGCGAGCCTCTTTAATGAAAGCGTTGCGGATCAAATTAGGGGATTGGTTAATCAAAGCTCGCGTGTCGTTGCGTTCGGCGAAATCGGCCTCGATTATCATTACGATCACTCGCCGCGCGAAGTGCAGCGCGAAGCGTTCGCCAAGCAGTTGCGTCTGGCGCGTGAATTAAGTTTGCCGGTCGTGATTCATTCGCGTGCGGCTGATGCGGACACGCTGGAAATACTACGTGAAGAGTTGCCGGGAAGCGCGCGGAGCGGCGTGATGCACTGTTTCGGCGGCAGCGTACAGATGGCCGCTGAAGCTTTAGAGCTTGGCATGATGATCTCTTTCGCTGGCAATGTGACGTTCAAGAACGCGGAGAGTTTGCGCGAAGCGGCGCGCATCGTTCCGCTTGAACGCTTGCTTATCGAAACGGATTGCCCGTTTCTCACGCCCGTGCCTTTTCGCGGGCGGCGCAACGAACCTGCGCGCGTCGTCGAAGTCGCGCGCCAATTAGCCTACCTCAAAGACCTGCCAATCGAAGAGATCGGGCGCATCACTTCAAACAACTTTGCGCACGTGTTTTCATTAAAGGGCGACGGTTGAGACCTTGCTTCCGATACTGCCTAATCACAAGAAATAGATTAGCCCGACAGTCTAAATGCTATCTTAATCACACCACTACCTGATCAAAGATAACCGCCCGTGAACCCACGACACATCACAGACGGTTATCCCGCAAGTCCAGCTTTGTGGGGATGTGTCACGGTGGGTAACAGTAAACGGTAGTCGTGCAGGTACACTGCGCGCCATTAGGTGCCACGCTATAAGTGGAACAATACCCTCCATTAGGACATACCGATACCCGTTGTTCGCATGTCTGACTGCAAGTGAAAGTTTGATCTGCGCAGGACTGTGTTTGTAGCTCAGTGGGCTCAAATGGATCCTGCTGAGGTGGACAGACTATAGGGCATTCGTGGACACACTCATTAAACCAGTTGCCACCCCCCTCATTAATAATTTTCCGGTCATAGCATTCGGCAGCTTCGGACTCAGGATTTATTCTGCAGTAGAGGTCTGTGTTACGACAGTAGTCGTAACACGCACTGCTAATGCCACATGCTGCTTGTGCGCCAGGTGGGTTGCTGACGAAAAATGCTAATCCGCCTAGAAGCATGGTAAGGACAAACAACCTCCGTAAAAGCTTCAGAAATGGTGATGTTGTCATATTTCTTCTCCTACTGTTCTTAGGATGACCGTTCTTGAATCAGTCCGGCCCTGAATTAACAAGAAGGCTATCGTACTCAAATGTCAGGTGTGAAAAGACATACAGCGAGCACTACCTTCTTGTATGAGGCAACATATAGAAACGCTAAGAAGGCTGGCTTGCCTGCCGCACTTCTCACAATAGCTGGGCAAATGAATTTTACGATGAGACTCAGAAAGTTCCGCTACATGCTGCGCAGCCACCTAATTGCTTGCTAGCGTGCTTCTTTGAAGTCGGCTTGCTACTTCTGATTCTTTACTGGCGGGCAACTTTCCGATCCATGAATCTATTACAGCACCTTTGTCGTCAACCAGAATCAGCGTTGGTGTCCCTCTCACCCCGACGGAGCTAAGGGAAGCCTGCTTGACTTCCTCAATCGGTATACTGAGATCGTTCAAGTATTGCCTGCTTTCGCTAGGTTGCTGCGGCAGCACAGCTACTAAGCGAACATCGTTGCGTCCGGCGGTTTCCTTTGCCATTCGCTGATAAAATTGCGCGCTCTCAGCGCAGAAGTGGCAGCCCTTTTGAAGCACCACAAGCATCGTCTGCTTACTTTTTGACCAATCTGTCTCCGGTAGAGAGATTTTAGTTCCGACAGCGATCTGCGGCGACAGCTGATCGGAATGGCCAAAAAAGTAGTTTTTGACCAAAATAGTGCCGATCAAGAGAGCTATAGCGATGATGGCAATGTTGGCCAGTAGCTCGATTCGTTTGTACAAAGTAACCATTGTAATTGCTCCTCTGTCGTGGATGAATTTCATTCGTCGCCTTGAGCAAAAACTATAAAATGCTGACTAATCCCGGCGAGGCCGGGATCTATATCGCCTTAACGCGCTTGTTTCTTAGCAGTCTTAAGTCTTTATAACTTTTCAAATTGCTTCTTGGCCTCACCCCAAATTGGTTGTTTCAATAAATATCAGTTGCTACAATGCCGCGAGCGGAGCTTTCCGAGCGATCGCATTGCAGGTTTTGTTGCAATGCGGCGGACGGTACCGAAATAGAGATGCTTAAGTCTTTAAGGAACGCCTAAATCTCTCCTAAAAATTCCTAATTCAGTCATGGCTAATTCTCACCCACGATTTTACAACTTCGGCTCCTTCCGCCTGATGACTGCCGAGCGCAAGTTGTTTCATCGCGGCGAGTATGTGCCATTGACCGCTAAGGTCTTTGACCTGCTTTTATTTCTGGTAGGGAATAGCCATCGCGTCCTGACGAAGGATGAACTGATGAAAACGATTTGGCCGGACGCGGTGGTGGAAGAAAACAATCTTTCGGTCAACATCTCCGCCCTCCGCAAGGCCCTGCATCACAGTGATGATAACTCAGAGTACATAGAGACGCTGCCAAAGCAAGGCTACCGTTTTATCGCGCAGGTGAAGGAGGCGCAGCCGCAAAGAAAGGGCGGCAACTCCCTCGCCGTCCTCCCCCTCATCAATGCCAGCGCCGATCCGGGCGCGGAATATCTTTCAGACGGAATAACGGAAAGCATCATTAACAGCCTCGCGCAATTGCCGCAACTGCGGGTCATGGCATATAGCGTGATGTTACGTTACGAGCATCTGGGACTTGATTCGCAGCAGGTCGGAAGAGAATTGGGCGTTCGGTATGCGCTCGCGGGAAAAATTTTAATGCTCGGCAATAAGCTAATCATCAGAACGGAATTGGTGGATGTCGGTAGCGGCAGGCAGATATGGGGCGAGCAATATACGCACTCGACTGCGCACCTTCTCGCCGCGCAACAGGAAATTTCCGAAGCCGTGTCGGAGCAGTTGCAACTTAAGTTGACGGGCAAACAGAAGAGATCACTGGCGAAACGACAGACAGAGAATAAAGAAGCTTATCACGCCTATCTTAAAGGACGCTATTTTCAGGGCAAGCGAACCATTGAAGGCATCAACACCGGCCTTGAGTTCTTTCATCTGGCTATTGAAATTGACGCAAAGTATGCGCTTGCCTATGTTGGCATCGCAGACTGCTACAACTTGCTGATGAGCTATGGCACGCTTTCTCCAACGGACTCTTTCCCGAAGGTAAAGGAAGTGATAAGGAAGGCGCTGAAGATAAACTCTAATCTGGCTGAAGCCCATGCCTCACTCGGACTCGCCAGATCGTATGAGCGAGATTGGGAGGGTGCCGAAAAGGAATTTAAGCGCGCGATCAAAATAAACGAAGATTATCCATCAACTCATCAGTGGTATGCCTCATACCTTAAAATCATGGGAAGATTCGATGAAGCCTTCAGGGAGATCAGGTATGCTCTGCGGCTTGATCCTCTTTCGCTTACCATAAATCAGTCACTGGCGGCGATGCATTACTGTGCGCGCCAGTACGATCATGCCATCGCGCAAGCCAATGAAACATTAAAGCTGGATGCAAACTTTGTTCCTGCATTGACAATATTGGGAATAGCTCATGCACAGAAAGGCACATACGGTGAAGCCATTATCGCGCTAAAGAAACAAGCTGCTCTTGCACCCACCCCAGAGGCGTTGGCGTTGCTTGGACACACGTATGCGATAGCGGGTAAAAAAAAGGAAGCCCAGAGAGTACTCAAAGAACTGCACGAACTTTCACAGCGAAGGTATGTCGAATCAGCTTACATGGCGGTCATATATGCTGGTCTGAATGAAAGAGACGCCGCGTTCGAGTGGCTGGAAAAAGCTTATGAAGAGCGGAATGAATTCCTGTTGTTGCTTGCGGTGCATCCGGTTCTAGACAACCTTCGTGCGGATTCGAGATTCAGAGACCTGCTGCATCGCCTGGGATTAAGTCATGATCCGCGATAAACGCAGACGCCGCCGTAACGGGATAATGTTCTTCCACACCAGTTATTTCAAGGCTCCTGCGCAGAGGATGGTGAAATTATAAAGCGACGAAGATTTCGCGCTCCCGGTGTTTCGCCAACGGAACGCTTTTGCCGCGCCTGCGTTTGATGGTATGCTCGCGCGTTGTTTAGGTTCGTTTGGTATTTATCTTGAAAGCCGGATATTGCCGGTAGCCGCCGGGAGAATTTGCCGGAACAGTTCGATGCCTGTTTTTACGTTCATAAAAGTCTATGGCACAACAAAACTCATTCGATATTGTTTCTCAGGTTGATCGCGCAGAGATTACCAATGCCATCAATCAAACGACTAAAGAGATCGGGCAGCGATTTGATTTCAAAGGCAGCGTTGCGGCGGTCGCGCTCGAAGAGAAGGAACTCTTGCTGACCGCCGAAGACGAAACACGCCTACGCAACATGAATGACATACTGCAACAAAAGCTCGTGCGCCGCAGCGTGCCTTTGAAGGCTTTGACCTATGGCACAATCGAGGCGGCGGCGGGCGGCGCGGTGCGCCAGCGTGTCGAATTGCAGCAGGGCATTCCGCAGGACAAGGCCAAAGAGATCGTGCGTTTTATCAAAGACTCGAAGGTGAAGGTGCAGGCGGCGATTCAAGGCGACGTGGTGCGCGTCACGGGCAAAGACCGCGACATTTTGCAGGAAGTTATCGGCAAACTCAAAGCGAAAGATTTCGGCATTGATATGCAATTCACCAATTACCGCTCGAATTAAAGGAGAAGTCGGATGTCGTATGTTAGAGGCCATTCGTGGCTTCTGATATCTAACATCCGGCATCTAGCAACTGATACGTATGCCAACGTCCGGCAATCTTGCCGCCATTAACGAGCCACAAACTTCGGCGCAGCAAATTCTTAGTCTCGTTGCCAGCGAACTGGTGCTGGTCGAAGCGGAGTTTGCGCGGCAGGCGCGTTCCAATATCGGCGTCATCGCCAGCATCAATGATTACCTGCGCGCCTCCGGCGGCAAGCGCGTGCGCCCGGCACTCACACTGCTTGCGACATATGCGGCGGGCGGCGACGCACGCCAACACAACGCCATACGCATGGCCGCCGTGATGGAACTACTGCACACGGCGACGCTCGTTCACGACGATATTATAGACAACGCAGAGACTCGCCGCAGCCGCGCGTCCGTCAACTCGCGCTTCGGTAATCAGACGGCTGTGTTGATGGGCGATTGGCTTTATATGTCGGCCTTTGAGACGAGTCTCGCCGAACGCTCCTTGCCCATTCTGGATATTCTCACCAGCGTCACGCGCAAGATGACCGAAGGCGAACTTCTGCAACTCACTTTGCTCGGTCGTCTGGATATTACGGAGAATCAATATTTCGATATACTCCGCCGTAAAACCGCGTATCTCTTCAGCGCGTGCTGCGAAATAGGCGCGATTCTCGGCAAGGCCGATGAAGAAACGCAACGCGCGATGCGTGATTACGGATTGTATCTCGGCACGGCTTTTCAACTGATTGACGATTTATTAGACGTAACCGCAAGCGGCGAAGAGTTAGGCAAAGCGGCGGGCGTTGATATGCTCGAAGGCAAGCTGACGCTTCCGCTTATCTTCATGCTGCAAAAAGATTCGTCTATGCGTGCGGCTGTCCAAACGGTGATGAGCGACGGCGAGTACGGCGCGATAACGCGCTCGCGGCTGCTCGACGCCGTCGAACGAAGCGGCGCGCTGCAACGCGCACGCGATTGTGCGGAAGAGTATGTCGAAAGCGCGCGCGTTGCCTTAAGCGTGCTGCCGCGTTCTGTTTATTCCGATGCGCTCAAACAACTGGCAACGTATGTCATCGAACGCGACCGTTAAAAACTTATGCCAAACGAAAATCTAATCTCGACGCTCGAGCAGAGTTTGCGCCAGACACGCGGCACGCGGGCGCGTCTTGCCGCGCGCCTCGCGGAATTAGAGGCCGAAGCCGAAACCCTGCGCGGCGAACTCGCGGAGATGGATGCGCTGGTGAATCAAACCGAATCCTCCATCGTGCGTTTGATGTCGTCCTTTTTGAGCGGCAGCAGTGTGTCCGCGCCGAATGCCGCCGGTGCGCCGACGGATGCGGAGATCGAAGCGGCGATGCGAAGCGATGCCGCAAGGAGTAGCGCAGCAACGGCGCGCGGCCGTAGCTCGATCAATCAACCGCGAGTCGCTTCCATTCCGCCCGCCCGCCCGGACATTGAAGCGATGGATAATCGTTTCCTTGATCGCACGATTCCGCAGGCCACGACGCTTCTGCTCAGGGAAGCGAACGAGCCTCTGCACGTCAACGAGATTTATAATCGCTTGCTCGAAGGCGGCTTCAATTTCACAGGGCATAATCCCACCATCAGCATCGCCGTCTCGCTTAATCGTAACGGAAGATTTCGTAAAGTCGCACCGGGCACTTTCGATCTTGTGATGCGCGATGCTTCACAGGCTTCTTAACTCCATCGAAATATTTTTACCGTCGCACGCACCCGGCGTTTGTGACCGCTGCAAATCGCTTTGACCAAAATCGAAGAGGCACAGCTTTATCAAAACGCGCCGGACAGCAATGACGGCGATTCGATATCACCGCCAACGTCGCAACCGGTGCACCTTGCGCGCGGACTCAATCTGCTCGATGCGACGATGATCGTCGTCGGTTCGATGATCGGCTCCGGCATCTTTATCGTGTCGGCGGAATCGGCGCGGTTAATCGGCGCGCCCGGCTGGTTGCTCGTCGCATGGGCGCTCGCGGGCGTGCTAACGATTACCGGCGCGTTATGCTGCGCGGAACTCGCCGGGATGATGCCGCAGGCGGGCGGGCAGTACGTTTATCTGCGCGCGGCTTACGGCCCCGCGACAGGATTTCTTTTCGGCTGGGCGCTGCTCGTCGTCATTCAGACGGGAACCATCGCGGCGGTCGCCGTCGCCTTCGCCAATTTCGCGGGAGTGCTGACGGATAAAATTTCCGCGACGAATTATATTGTGCCGCCTGTTATCTTCGGACGCTACGCCGTCAGCTTGTCAACGCAGCAATTCGTCGCCATCTTCGTCATACTTCTCTTAACGCTCACTAACACGTACGGCCTCAAGCTCGGCAAACTGGTGCAAAACCTGTTCACCGTAACGAAGACCGCCGCGTTAATCGGCTTGATCGTCGTTTGTCTCGTGCTCGGTTGGAACACGGGCAGCGCCGCGTACACTTCCTTCTGGTGGAATCCGCAACTGAACGGGTGGAGTCCGCAAACCGCGCAGCCGGGACTCGCGGCGACGGGCTGGCTGGCGCTCCTAATGTTGCTGGGGCGCGCGATGACGGGGCCACTGTTTGCGCAATCGGCTTGGAATAACATTTCGTTTGCGGGCGGCGAAGTGAAACAGCCGGGACGCAATTTGCCGCGCGCGTTGCTGGTCGGCTGCGCCGTCGTCGTCGCGCTTTACCTGCTGGCAAATCTTGCATATGTCTTAACCTTGCCGCTCGCGGGAATTCAGCGAGCGCCGCAGAATCGCGTCGCCACCGCCGCGATGCAAGCAATCTTCGGCGCGCCGGGAACGATCCTGATGGCGCTCTTGATTATGGTTTCCACTTTCGGCTGCAACAACGGCTTGATCCTCGCCGGAGCGCGCGTGTATTACGCGATGGCGTGCGACGGCCTCTTTTTCAAACGCATCGGCAAATTAAATCGCGCGCAAGTCCCGGCGGCCGCGTTGCTTGCGCAAGGCCTGTGGGCGTCGCTGCTGGTGCTGCCGCGCACCGTGACGTTTGACCCGACGACGCGCTCCGCCACATTCGGTAACGTCTACACGCAACTGCTCGAATATATTATCTCGGCTGATCTAGTCTTCTACGCGCTGATGGTCGGAGCCGTCTTCGTGTTGCGCCGCAAAAAACCGGAGCTGCACAGACCTTTTCGCACTTACGGGTATCCGTTTATTCCGTTGATCTATATTCTTCTCGCGCTGCTCTTAATCATTGATCTGGGATATCTAACGCCCGAAACTTCCGTTCTCGGTTATTTGTTTGTGCTTTCCGGGATTCCCGTTTATCTCGTCTGGCGTCGTCGTCGCCCGATTGCATTCGCGCATGAAGAAACGAAAGAAACAGGCTGACGCACGTGCGCGCGTTGTGCGCGTCGGTGTTGATACGGGCGGGACGTTCACGGACTTCGTTTACGAGGCGATGGGACATCTGCGCGTCTTTAAGATTGCTTCGACGCCTGCCGATCCGTCGCGCGCAATTTTCGAAGGACTCGAACGCATCGCGCGCGAAACCGAAACGCCGTGTGAAGAAATAGAAATCGTTCATGGCACAACGGTCGGCACAAACGCTTTGCTGCAACGGCGCGGGGCACGCACGGCACTTGTGACCACCGTAGGCTTTGAAGACGTGCTCGCTATCGGAAGACAGGCGCGCCCCTCGCTCTATGATTGGAATGCGACCCGACCCGCGCCGCTCGTTTCGGATGAACTGCGTTTCGGCGTGCGGGAGCGCATTGCCACCGACGGCAGCGTTATCGAAAGCTTGAACGCACGCGACATCGAACAGCTCTTGCGCAAGCTCAAGCGCGCCCGCGTCGAATCAATCGCCGTCTCGCTGTTGTTCTCGTTCGCCAATCCGCAGCATGAACAGATGCTCGCGCGTGCGCTTGCGGAACTCGGCGTGCCTCTATCGCTTTCGCATCTGATTCTTCCCGAATACAGAGAATACGAACGCACCTCGACCGTCGTCATCAACGCTTATTTGCAGCCGCTGATGAGCGCGTATCTGCGGTGTCTGCATGAACGCGCGCCGCAGTTGCGTGTGATGCAGTCGGCGGGCGGCAGCATCTCTGCGGCGGCGGCGGCGGATGAGCCTGTGCGGACGATACTTTCGGGGCCGGCGGGCGGCATCGTCGGCGCATTGCGGGCGGCGCAAAGAGCGGGCGCGTTGAACATCATCACTTTCGATATGGGCGGGACTTCAACTGACGTGGCGCTCTGCGCGAAGGGGCGCGTGCGTGTCACGAATGAAGCGAGTGTTGATGATCTGCCCGTCGCCGTGCCTTCGCTGGATATGCAGACGGTGGGCGCGGGCGGCGGCTCGATCGCGCGCATTGATGTGGGCGGCGGGTTGCGCGTCGGCCCCGAATCGGCGGGCGCTGATCCCGGCCCGGCTTGCTACGGGCGCGCGCTGCTGCCGACGGTGACGGATGCCAATCTCGTGCTGGGACGCTTCGGCGGCGCGCAACTTTTAGGCGGGAATTTCACGCTCGATGAAGGCCGCGCGCGCGAAGCTCTAACGAAGCTCGCGCGCGATATGAAGCAGGCGTCAGGGCGTAAGGTGAGCGTGATTGAAGCGGCGCTCGGAATCGTGCGCGTCGTTAATGTCGGGATGGAGCGGGCATTGCGCGCCGTCTCGGTCGAACGCGGCTTCGATCCGCGCGGATTTGCGCTCGTTTCGTTCGGCGGCGCGGGCGGCTTGCACGCCGTCGAGCTGGCGCGTGCGTTGCGTGCGGCGCGGGTTATTGTGCCGCAGAGTCCGGGCGCGTTGTCGGCGATTGGCGCGCTCGCTTCGGATGTCGTGCAGGATATGAGCCGCACTGTGATGCTCGATGCGTGTAAAGAGAGCTATGCGAAGCTCTTGCGTGTCTTTCGTGAGATGAAGGAAGAAGGACGCAGAGTTTTGCGCCGCGAAGGATTCTCAGAACGCGCGCAACGCTTCGAAACGAGCGTTAAAGTTCGCTATAAAGGCCAGTCCTTCGAGCTTGAGTTGGAATGGAAGGCGGCAACGAATCTCGTCGCCGCTTTTCATCGCGCGCATGACGCGCGTTACGGTTACGCGCTCGAAGAGAACGGTGTGGAGATCGTCGGCGTGAGACTACGCGCTGCCGGAATCGTGGCGAAGTTGAAAGATGAACAGACGCGCCGCGTTAGCGGAAAAAGTAAATCCGAAAAAAATGCGACGCCGCTTACAACAGCGGAAGTCTTCTTTTCGTTGAAGCCTTCGCGCGTTGCCGTTTACGAGCGCGGACAGTTGCATGCCGGTGCGCGTTTGCGTGTGCCGTGCATCGTGACGGAGTATTCTTCGACGACGCTTGTGCCGCAGGGCGCGCGTGCTTACGTTGATGCACAAAGGAACTTGATAATCGAGCCATGACGCGACGCCACACTTTCGATTCGACGACGCTGGAGATTTACCGCGCGCTCTATACTTCGGTGGCCGAAGAGATGGGCATCGCGCTCCGGCGCACGGCTTTTTCGCCGAACATTAAAGAGCGGCGCGATTATTCCTGCGCGGTCTTTGACGGCGAAGGGCGCGTCATCGCGCAGGGCGATCATATGCCGGTGCATCTCGGTTCGATGCCGATGGC
The DNA here is from genome assembly GCA_046262295.1 of Pyrinomonadaceae bacterium. Lineage (GTDB taxonomy): Bacteria > Acidobacteriota > Blastocatellia > Pyrinomonadales > Pyrinomonadaceae > JBHENC01. The sequence goes on from JBHENC010000003.1 coordinate 331,317, forward strand.
GGTACGCGCGGCGCTGGACAAAATAGAGTTTGCGCCCGGCGATGTCGTCGCCTTAAACGATCCCTTTGCGGGTGGCACACACCTGCCGGACGTAACACTCATCAGCGGCGTTTACGAAACAATACGAAGCGACGGAAAAAAAGCGCGTGCGCTTCGTGCATCGAATGCGCGGGGAACAAAGGCGCGGCAAACAACGGTGCGTCCTCTTTTTTACGTCGCCAACCGCGCGCATCATGCGGATGTCGGCGGCGCGACGCCCGGCTCTATGGGAATGAGTCTGGATGTCTACGGTGAAGGTGTGCGTATTCCGGCGGTGCGGCTTGTGCGCGGCGGCGAGATCAATGCGGAGATTATGGAATTGCTGATGGCAAACGTGCGTGCGCCGAAAGAGCGGCAGGCGGATTTTGAGGCGCAGCTCGGATCGTTGAAGACAGGAGCCGCGCGCCTGCTGGAAATCTGCGAACGCTCCGGCATAAGTGAAGCGCGGGAATATTCACAACACTTGATTGATTATGCCGCGCGTTTAATGCGCCGCACCATCGCGGACATACCCGACGGAATTTACGAAGCCTTTGATGCGCTCGACGACGACGGTATCAACGAAGACGAAATCAAGATTCATGTGCGTATAACGATAGAAGGCGAGCGCGCTGTTATTGATTTTACGGGCAGCGCGCCGCAGGTCGCGGGGCCGCTCAACGCCGTCGAAGCGATTACCGTGTCAGCCGTCTGGTATGTCTTCCGTTGCCTGATCGGTTCGAATGATATTCCGGCGAGCGCCGGGTTGATGCAGCCGATTGAAGTCATTGCGCCGCGCGGCACAATCGTCAACGCCGTGCATCCGTCGCCGGTCGCGGGCGGCAATGTCGAAACGTCGCAGCGCATCGTTGATGTGCTCCTGAAAGCTCTCGCCAAAGCTCTGCCCGAACGTATTCCGGCGGCGAGTCAGGGAACGATGAATAACCTGACCATCGGCGGCGTTGACGGGCGCACCGGCGAAGAGTTCGCGTACTATGAAACAATTGCGGGCGGGATGGGCGCGCGACCCCTTCAGAACGGCATGAGCGGCGTGCATACGCACATGACCAACAGCTTGAACACGCCCGCCGAAGCTTTAGAGTTTGCGTATCCTCTGCGCGTGCGTGCTTATCAGTTGCGACGCGGTTCGGGCGGCAGGGGCGCGGCAGCGAACGGCGGTGACGGGCTTGTGCGCGAGATCGAAACGCTTGTTCCGGCGCGCGTCTCGCTGCTTGCTGATCGGCGCAACGGCGCGCCATACGGACTCGCGGGCGGCAGTGAAGGCTCTGTCGGTCAGGACTTTATCATGCGCGATAAAAAAATGCGGCGCATTCGTTCAAAAGGTACTTGGGAATTACAGGCGGGTGAACGCATACGCATCCTGACGCCGGGCGGCGGCGGGCGCGGGCGATAAAATTCTTATGCGAAGTTTAGTAAAAGGGAAGCGGTGAATTCGATGCGCGCGATGATTCTGGCTGCCGGATACGGCACACGTTTATGGCCTTTGACGGAGGATCGCACAAAGCCCGCGATTCCTTTTATGAACCGTCCGCTCGTCGGCTACGTCGCGGAATATCTGGCGCAGTACGATTGCCGCGAAGTGCTCGTCAATCTGCATCATCGCCCCGATTCCGTGCGCGCCGCGCTTGGTGACGGACATCGTTTCGGCGTCAATTTAACTTACGTCGAAGAACCGGACATACTCGGCACAAGTGGTGCGCTGGACAACGCGCGCCAACTGCTTGAGGCGGATACCTTCATCGTAGTTAACGGCAAGATCGTCACGGACATCAATCTCTACGACGCGCTCGCCACGCATCGCCGCACCAACGCGCTCGCCACGCTCGTACTGCGCCCCAACCTCGTGCGCGAACGCTTTAGCATGGTCGGCACACGCGACGGCCTCATCACCGGCTTCGGCGGAATGCCGACATCGCTCGCGTCCGATAACGCAGGAGGTAAATATACGGGCGCAAATTCTGATAATGAGGAAACTGTGCCGTTGATGTTCACGGGGATTCAGTTACTTGAGCCGCGCATCTTCTCTTATATTCCGCGCGGCGTCTTTTCGCATTCGACGACGGATGTTTACCCGCAGGCGATAGCGCGCGGCGAACGCATCGCCGCGCACGTCGCCGAAGGGATGTGGTACGAGCTTTCCACTATCGAGCGTTATCTGGAAATCAGTCTCGCGCTGTTAAGGCAAAAGGGAACTGATGTGATCGCCGGAGCCGGTTCAAACATTTCAGCGGGTGCTTTAGTGAGTGAGTCCGTGTTGTGGGAGAACGTCCACGTCGAAGCGGGCGCGCGTGTACGGCGGGCGATTTTGGGAGACGGCGTGAGAATCCGCGCCGGTGAGATAATCGAGAATGCGGCGGTGGTATGCGCCGCTCTGGTACGCGATGTGACGCCGCCCGCGAAAGCTTTAAGCGGCGAGTTGCGCGGCGATAACTTTGTCGTGTCGTTGCCGGAATGATACAATTCGTGCAATCTTAAAATATTGAAAGCGGCGGGACGAGTTAGTGAAAACCGTCCCGCCGCTTGTATAAATCAGTAACCCGTTCGGCTGCGATTATTTCATGAGCCACGCTTCACAAAGCAATCAGATTGTTTTCGACTCGTCGGCACACGAACGGCTGGCGGAGTTCCTTGCGCGCGAACATAAGGCGAAGCCCGAAAAAATCGTTGCGCTGACGCCCGATGCTTCGACGCGCGAATATTTCCGCATTCCCTGGAAACGCGGTACGGCTGTCGCCGCCGTGTATCAGGAAGCGTTCGACCCGGAGTTTCACCCGTTTTTGGATGTGACCGGATTATTCAAAGCCGCCGGTCTGCCCGTCCCGGAAATCCTCGCGGTGAATGGCGCTAGCGGAATAATCGTGCAGGAAGACTTGGGCGACAAACAATTGCGCGAAGTCTACGAAGCGTCGCCGGAAGACGAACGCGAAGTCCAACAGGAACGCGCTATCGCTCTGATCGCAAAGATTCAGGCGGCGACGGAGCTTGCGACGGAACGCCGTTCCATCGCCGGGCGTCTCGCTTTCGATGAAGCGAAACTCTCCTGGGAATTAAACTTTTTCTTCGAGCATTTCTTCGGCAGCCTGCGCCAAGAAGAATTGAGCCATGCGGAAGCGGCGGAACTAAAAGCGGAGATGAACGACATCGCCGCCGAACTCGCCGCCCGCCCGCGCGTGTTGTGTCACCGTGATTACCACACGTCGAATTTGATGCTGGACAGGCAAGGCCGTTTGCGCATCGTTGATTATCAGGACGCGCGCATGGGGCCTGCTAGTTATGATCTGGTGTCGCTGCTGCTTGACCGCCAGCTCGCGCTGCCGTCGCTGGCAGAAGTGCGCGCCCATCGTCTCTTTTTTCTTGAAGAGCGACGGCGGTTGGGATTGAATGCTTTAGACCCGGATGATTTCGCGCGCGAGTTTCGCTTAATGACGATTCAGCGCGGCCTGAAAGCGACGGGAACTTTTTCGTATCAAACAGCAGTCGGCAAACGCGGCGCCGTTTACGCTAAATACATCAACCCGACGCTCTTGATAGTGTTGCAGGCTGCCGAATGGCTTGATCGTTTTCCGGCGCTACGCCGCGCCATCAACGCGCGCCTGAAAGATACGACATACTGCTAACGCACCGGCTGCAATTCACAACGAAAATATTTGGCGAAAAATATCTTCAACGAAACATCATTTGGTATGATTATTTCTTAACATCGCGCAAGTTGTTCGGCGCATACTCATTATGGATCAAGTCTACATTAATAAATTAAGCGAACACGTCGGCGAGGAAGTCACCGTCAAGGGCTGGCTCTACAATTTACGTTCGAGCGGTAAGCTGCTTTTTCCACAACTGCGCGACGGCACGGGCATCGTGCAATGCGTCGTTCTGAAGAAGGCGGTTGCGGAGGACATCTGGGAGGCATTGAAAAGTCTCGGGCAGGAGTCTTCCTTGATTGTGCAGGGAACTGTCCGCGCAGACGAACGCGCGCCGGGCGGTTATGAGCTGGACGTCTCGAATGCGCAGGTAGTGCAGGCGGCGCACGATTATCCGATCACGCCGAAAGAGCACGGCACGGAATTTTTGATGGACAATCGCCATCTGTGGCTACGTTCGCGCCGTCAGCACGCGATCCTCAAAGTGCGCCACACCATCGTTAAAGCCGTGCGCGATTTTTTGGACACAGATGGTTTCACGCTCTGCGATGCGCCGATCTTTACGCCCGCCGCCTGCGAAGGCACGACGACGCTGTTTGAAGTTGATTACTTCGGCGACGAGAAAGCTTATTTAACGCAGTCCGGCCAACTCTATAACGAAGCGACTGCCGCCGCCTTCGGCAAAGTCTATTGCTTCGGCCCGACCTTCCGCGCCGAAAAATCCAAGACGCGCCGCCACCTGACGGAGTTCTGGATGGTCGAGCCGGAAATGGCTTACGCGACGCTCTTTGATGTGATGAATCTCTGCGAACGCTTTCTCACTTATATTGCCGCGCGCGTGCTCGACGAACGTAAGGAAGAGTTGCAGGTTTTAGAGCGCGACACGGCGAAGCTCGAAGCGATTGTCCCGCCGTTTCCGCGCGTGCATTACGATGACGCGGTGAAACTTCTGCATGAAGGCCATGCGCGCGGCGAGATGGATACGCGCTTTGAATGGGGCGGCGATTTCGGCGCGCCGGATGAAACTTATATTTCAAGCAAGTATGATAAGCCCGTGATGGTGCATCACTATCCGGCGGCGGTGAAAGCTTTTTATATGGCGCGCGATGCGGAAAGGCCGGAACTTGCCTTGGGCGTTGACGTGCTCGCACCGGAAGGCTACGGCGAAGTAATCGGCGGTGGCGAACGCGCGACTTCTTTAGACTTCCTGCGCGAACAAGTGGCCGTTCACCAACTACCCGAAGAAGCCTTTAACTGGTATCTGGATTTGCGTCGCTACGGCAGCACGCCGCACGGGGGCTTCGGCATGGGCATCGAACGCTGCGTGACTTGGATGTGCGGCATCGAACACGTCCGCGAAACGATTCCGTTCCCGCGTATGCTCTACCGTCTGAAACCGTAACCATTGAAAGATTGAAAAGTTTCTGCGTAAAACCTCGCGCCGTCAAAAATAGTTTCATGTTTAGCAAATAACTTTCATGTTCAGCCATCGCGTTAATGAAAATTTAGAGCTACGCTTGCTTGAAGACAGGCACGCGGCGGAACTGTATGCGCTGGTGGATCGTGATCGAGGTTACTTGCGGCAGTGGATGCCTTGGCTGGATGGCAGTAAAACTGTCGGGGACATACGCGACTTTATAGGTCTTAGCCGTAAGCGGTATGCGGAAAACAGCGGCCTTCACTTAAGCGTTGTTTTTCAAAATCGGATTGCCGGTCAACTCAGTCTCCATAATACTGATTGGCCGAATCGCAAAACGGAGATAGGCTACTGGCTCGGCGACGAGTTTCAAGGCAAGGGATTGATGACCGAAGCGTGCCGTGCCTTAATCAGCTACGCTTTTCAGGAGCTAGAGCTTAACCGCGTAGAGATACGTTGCGCGACGGAAAACGGCAAAAGCCGCGCGATTCCCGAAAGGTTGAATTTCACGAAAGAAGGTATTGCGCGCGAAGCTCAATGGCTTTACGATCATTACGTGAATTTGGTGGTCTATGCGATGCTGGCGAAGCAATGGCGTCACGCCGTCGGAAGCTGAAATTAAATGCGGCGCAACCACCTCCGGCTTTATCTGGATTGTCGAAAGCTTTACGCAGCTAACTTGAAAGACGACGGGCAAAGCAGCTTATGAGCGAAACGAAAGAACGCATTGTGACGATCTTCGGCGGGTCGCGTTGCACGGAAGGCAGCGTCGAGTACACGCAGGCGCGGCGCGTCGGCGGCTTGCTGGCCGAGGCCGGATACACGATCTGCACGGGCGGTTATCTGGGGGTGATGGAGGCGGCGAGTCGCGGCGCACGCGAACACGGCGGGCGCGTGCTGGGCATCGTGATGAATCAGTTCAAAGCCGAACCAAACCGCTTTCTGACGGACAAGGTGGCGACGGCGCATTTCTACGAACGCTTGCAGCAATTGATTATGCGCTCGGTCGGCTTCATCGCGCTACGCGGCGGCATGGGCACGGTGACGGAGGTTTCTCTCGTCTGGAATAAATTGCAGACGCGCGTGATTGACCCGCGCCCGCTCGTGTTGCTGGGCGATTGCTGGCCGCCGGTGGTCGAAGCGTGGCGCAAAAATCTCGTCGTCAGCGAAGCGGATGTCGCCGTCCTCGATTTTGCGGAAACGCCGGAGCAGGCCGTCTCTCTCATCAGCGAAAAATCCAAACACGTGTTAGCCTGATACGTCTTTCTTTAAGCAAGCTTCTCAATTTCAGTTGCTGCCTTTCAATCGAATTCCGAAACAGTATAAACTCTCAAACATCATCTCTATATGAACAGCGACGTAACTAAACAGGAGTCGCAGCCTTCAACGTCTGCAAGTGAACCGGCGGGCGTGAAAAATCGCCGCATCAGTATTGTCGGCGTGCCGCTGGCGCACGGTTCCAGCATGGCAGGCGTGGATTTAGGCCCGGCGGCGCTGCGTGTCGCCCGTCTCAATAAAAGAATCGCAACACTCGGCTACGAAGTGCGCGACGTCGGCGATATACGCCTGCCGTATGCCGATGCGCCAGACGATTCCGCGCCCAATGCCAAGCATCTGCGTGAGATTGCGGAAGCCTGTGAAACTCTCGCGGCGGAAGTCGAAGCGATTCTGGGCGAGAGCGAGTTGCCGGTAATTCTCGGCGGCGATCACTCGATTGCCGCCGGTTCGATCTCCGGTGCGGCCTCTTTTTATCGCAAGCTTAATCAAAGCGTCGGCCTGATTTGGGTTGACGCGCACGCCGACATGAACACGCCGGAAACAACCGCCTCCGGCAATGTTCACGGAATGCCCTTTGCTGCGCTGCTCGGCTTCGGCGCGAAAGAGTTGACGCACATCGCAGGCTACGCGCCGAAACTCGATCCGCGCTTCTGCGTACACATAGGCGCGCGCGATGTTGACCCGCCCGAACGCGAATTGATACGCCGTCTGGGAATACGTTTTTTCACGATGCGGGAGATAGACGAGCGCGGCATGAGCGTGTGCATGGATGAAGCGATTGCGATTGCTGCACAAGCTGCGGCGGGATACTGCGTGACGTGGGACGTGGACGCGCTCGATCCGCGTGACGCTCCCGGCTCCGGCACGGTTGTGCGCGGCGGCCTAACCTACCGCGAAGCGCATCTGGCGCTGGAAAAAATCGCCGAAGCAGGCGGGATGCGCCTGCTGGAGATTGTGGAAATCAACACAGCGCTTGATTCCAACAATCGCACTGCTGAGCTGGGCGTCGAGTTGATATTGTCTGCGCTCGGCAAAACCATTCTATAAAAATAATCGGAGAGACTTTCCAGTGGCGAAAAAAATGCGTGTCGGTCTGATCTTCGGCGGGCGCTCCGGCGAGCATGAAGTCTCTTTGCGTTCGGCGCAGGCCGTCATCGAAGCGTGCGATAAAGATAAATATACGATTGTGCCGATTGCCATTGATAAGCAGGGCGCGTGGCTCGCGCCGCACCAATCCGGCAAACTTCTGCCTCTTACCTCCGCGCGTCCGATAACGCCGGAGGCGGCTGGGGGCAAGAATAAGCAGCGTGCGGATGGCGAACGGATTGTTCCCGACTTGGCGCGGCAAGAGCTGGTTGTCTCCAATCTCTTGGAAACGGGGAAGGGTGAGCCGCTCGCGTTAGACGTTGTGTTTCCTGTACTTCACGGAACATATGGCGAGGACGGAACGATTCAGGGACTGTTGGAGATGGCGAATCTGCCTTACGTGGGTTGCGGCGTGCTAGCCTCCGCCTGCGGCATGGATAAGGTGACGATGAAGGCTTTATTTAAGGACGCAGGGTTGCCGGTTTGCAAATACACATGGTTTCTGCGCGCCGAGTGGGAGCAGAATCAGTCCGCGTTGGTGCGCCGCGTGGCCCGTGAGATAGGCTACCCGTGCTTTGTTAAGCCTGCGAATCTAGGCTCGTCCGTCGGAATTTCCAGAGCGGCGAATCGGAATGAACTGAAAGCGGCAATATCTCTGGCGGCGCGTTATGATCGCAAGATAATCGTCGAAGAGGGTTTGGATGTGCGCGAAATAGAGTGCGCCGTGATCGGCAATGATCGCCCCGAATCGAGCCTGCCCGGCGAGTATGTGGTGCTTGACCGGCAGGCTGCTTTTCTTGATTACACGGAGAAGTATTCCGGCACGGGGCACGTGGCATTTATAGTGCCCGCAAAGCTCACAAAGTCTGTTACGGCGCGCGTGCGGCGTATGGCCGTGCAAGCGTTTCAATCAATTGACGGGGCGGGGCTGGCGCGCGTTGATTTCTTTCTACGCCGCGATACAAATGAGCTATTAATAAATGAACTGAACACCATGCCGGGACTTACGGATGTCTCCGGCTTCCCGAAGATGTGGCAGGCCTCCGGCCTCGAATTCCCGCAGTTAATTGACCGCCTGATTAAGCTCGCCCTCGACCGCCACCGCGAAAAATCTCGCAACGAAACCACGCTTTAAGATATCGCCACCGAATAAAGCCGGAATGCGTATGATAGTGAGATACGGCGAAAGCGCGCAGGCGGCCGATTCAGTTACTTGCCAAGCCATCTAAATTTTGTTTTGCCGCGCGTGTCGGTCAGGATTTTGGAGCGCGATAGCCTTTGCGTGTGCGGACGGTTGTGCCCGGTCGTGCGAGTGTCACTTCGAGTGTGCGCCAGCGCCCGTCGCGTGTGCGGTTGGTGGATTGATAGCCAAGCGTGTACTGATTGCCGAGTTCTTCGACGATCTGCGTGAAGGCTTCGCGCATGGCACGCCCGCCGGGTGTGGCTATATACCGCCCGCCGCTCTTGAGGGCGAACTCACGCAAAGCATTGCTGCCGCCATCCAACGGGCGTGCCGCCGGATTGACCGTCTCCGCCATGTCTACGGCATAAATCGTTGCTCCGGCGGCGAGCGCGCGTTCCAACGCTTTATTACGGGAGGCGTTGCTATGCGTATCCGCCCCGTCGGACAACACTACGATGGCGCGTCTTTTTTCATCTCTTGCGGAGATGTCTATGGCCGCACGCAGAATCGCATCGTTGAGCACGGTCAAGCCTTTGGCACGCAGACCGAAGGCGAGCGGCGCGAGATCGCGGCTTGATGAGTAATCCTGAAGCTGCTCGATCTTTGAATCGAACTTATAAACGGCCGCCACATCGTCTGTGCGCAATCCGTCAAGGAAGCTAATGGCGGCGGCACGCGCCAAGGAGACGCGCGTCTCCATGCTGCCGGACGTGTCTAGAAGAATGGCGGCGGCGAAGGGCGTCTCTTCGACGCTGAAGTTCGAGATCGTTTGCGCGCGCCCATCCTCACGCAACTCGAAATCCGTCCGGCGCAGGTTATGCACATACTCGCCCTGCGCGTTAAGCACGCTGACATTGAGCACAATTAAGTCCGTATTGACGCGAACGATGTCTTCGTCCTGCTGCTGTTGCTGCTGCGCACGAAAGGGAAACGGCAGCGCAAGGCAGGCCAGAGCAACCGCGCAGACGGCGCTGAGAAATGAATGCTGCGTCGAAATTCGATGTGCGACTATTGAACGCATTGGTGTCTTTTGTTAGCTAGCGCGCTGTGCCGCGCAGGTAGCGCGTTAATTGCAGAAGTTCGTTGGCGCGTTCGATGACCGTTGCCGAAACAACCAGACGGGGCGTTTTCTCCACGCCGGTACGCAGAGCTTCCGAAGCCTCCGTTAAACGCGCGAGTGCCGTTGAAACGTCTTGCGGAGATGCGCCTTCATCTTCGTCGCCGGACGATCCGCCCGCTTCGTTACGAATGCGCCGCACAATTTTTTCAAGCCGCTCCAACGCCTTTCTGTCAGTCTGTCCAAGAGCTTTATTTTCCGTATAAGCCCCGCGAACTTTGAAACTCAGCTCCATTGCTTCGCGCGCCCGTTCAATATTTTCCCGGTGAGTCTTCTCCGCACGCTTGATTTCGTTGCGCGCACGTATCTCATCACCCGGCGACCCTAGCGTTGACTTATCCTCATCGTTCGCGGAAGAAGATTGGTGCAACCCTTGGTTGCTTTGATCGGCACTCCCCTGTGTAAGCGATATTCGGGCGTCCGCAGTACAGACAAAGATGGTGGCGATAAGTATTAAATAATTAATTTTGAAAGCCATCCGCGTGTGTCTTAATATCTCTCATAAGAATAGTTGAATGAGCGAGTCGCAAGTAGTACATGAACTGTGTCGGGACGCCGACTTGTCAGGCTTTACTTTAACTCTTGGCTCCTTGTCTGAAGGTCTCCGCTACCGAATTCGTTCAGGGTTGTCCGGTGTGTTTAGAAACTCTTCGCCGGTGCGCCGCTGCGTGGGGCGTTCGACTATTATTGTTTTTGATTGCGAAGGCTTTTCAAGGGGACGCGCCGTACCGGGCACACTGATGAACGCCACCTCCGCTTTTTCGCCGCCTCTTCTCAAACTTAAAATGCGCAATCCCATATAATCGCGCGAAGGAACTTGCAGCGAGAATGTGCCCTCCTGACCGGCATCTACATTCTTTGGGTTTACCGTAAGCGTGCGGTTCTCCGTATGCCCATCAGCCCGCGCTTTCAATTCCAATTCAATACGCAACTCGCTTAAATTGTCGGGAGAGATATTACGAACCGTACCGCTGATTAGCGCCTGCCCGTTTTTAACCCTTGTTTCGTTCTGCGCTATCTGAGCCTGCGGCGCTATTTTGGGTTTGCTGTTAATCTGCTGTCCTGTGAGTTGCGGTGCGGATGGAACAGCGGCGGCGTGCCGCGTGCGCAGATATAAATAGGAGTAAAAGATTCCTCCCACAAGACAGATTGCGACAAGAAGCGAAACTATCAAACGGACAGGCGAACCCTTACTTTCAGTCATGAAAAGTGGTGAATCCATGCTCTCATTTGGCGAAGAAGATATTTTTGGCATCGTCTCGGGCTTAATAAATCACTTTAAAAGTAATTGCCTAAACAAAGACAGTTAAGGGAATACTGTTACTTCTGTCGTGTTTCTTGTTTTAGTCTTTTCGGCGCTATAGAGGAAGGCACGCTGCTGCCGGTGATGCCTTCCACAAGAGCGCGCAGAAACTCCTGCTCGGCGGTTCCCGTGCTGCGCAACGTGATCCATTCGGCCCCGGTTGCGCCGTCGGTGCGTCCTTCGATTTTTGTATTCACGGAGACGTTAGTATGAACCGGATCAAGCGATTGCGCTTCGACGATCAAGGTATAGCGTCCGCGCGTCCACCCGCGCGAGCTTGCTTCTGGAAGTTCGGCATAGCGGCTTAGCTCCGATTGGCTGACCACCGCGCCTTTGATGAACGTGAAGGGCTGGCTAACGAGCAACCCTTCGGTCGCTTTGGAGGCGGCCGTGTCCATGATCAGTTTGCGGTCGCGCATCAATTCCTCTATGGCTTTGAGAACCGCTTCACGGCGTGCCACCAGCCGGTATGGATTGGGTAGCGGCGGTTCGGGTTGGGTACGTCCCGATCCGAAATCGAAGCCGCGTCCCGCACCGACATCCTGCTTGGTGCCATTGTTGGCGGGGCCGCGATCCGTGCCCGTGTCGCGTATGCGCTCGTTCTGCTTATCAACGCCCTTGCCTTGCGCGCACACGCTCGCGGCGACAAGCGCGACAATAAAAACAGTGCCGATCAATCTTTTCATACAAACCTCATTTCATACATGAACAAAACCTTGAAAAGGGAAGCCGGACGAGCATAAATCAATGACTGTGCTATTTCAAGGATTGGATGACCAAACATTCGCCAGCGACGCACGGCAGATGAACTCGCGCATCGTTTTTCGCAAAAAGCCTTAACCCTTCTTCAAGGTTCGGTGCTTGCGTCCGCCGGTTCGTTGGATGTGCCGTGCGATTCCTGCGTGCGCTCCCAATCACGCAAAGCTTGCCTGCCGCGTGCGAAGCCCGCTTCGTCCGCGTAGAAATTGTGTGCGCCATCGTTGCGCGCCGGATCGCGCACGTAATAGAGATAATCCGTCTGTGCCGGATAAAGAGCCGCTTCGAGTGAGCGCGCGCCGGGCGAAGCGATGGGGCCGGGCGGCAAACCGCTGTGCAGGCGTGTATTATACGGCGATTGTCTTTCGACATCGCTTTTGTAAACCTTACCGTCGTTGCGCCATTTGCCTGCCATTTTCGAGGCATAAACAATACTGGAATCAATGCCCAGCGCCATATTGCGCGCGAGACGATTGTAAATAACGGAGGCGATCAGCGGGCGGTCTTCTTTTAATTTCCCCTCGGTCTCGATCAGCGACGCGATGGTGACTATTTCGCGCGTCGTCATTCCTAGCTCGCGTGCGCGCGCGTCCCACTCGGGCTTCCATTCCTGCCGGAAACGCTTGGCCATTCCGGCAATCATAGATTCGGCTGTCGCGTTGGGCGGAAAGCTATATGTATCCGGATAGAGATAGCCTTCCAGATTCTGCGCTTCCGCATCTATTTCACGAATCGGGCGAGTGTCGTTCAGCAGGGCGAGGGCGGCTTGTGCGTCCGGCAGTTTTAATTCGGGGAGATGCGCCATCGCCGCCGCGATATCCCAGCGCGTCCAACCTTCGATGATCGTGAAACGGCTCAGACGCTGTTCGCCTTCCTCCAGTTTTCTGATAACGCCGAGCGCCGAGATGGGCGAAGGAAAGCGATACTCGCCCGCTTTCAAGCGCGCCTTCGTATCGTAGAATTTTAGATACGCGAGCACCGGCCACGCGCGTCCGATAATGCCCGCGTTCGCAAGCTTGTTAACAATCTCAATGGGAGATGAGCCGCGCGGAATTTCTATGTATTCGCCCGCTCTGGCGTGTGACACCGGTTTGCGAAGTTCTTGATACATCCAGAATGCACAACCGGTAGCGGCGGCGAGCAGTATCAACATTAGAGCGAGAACAAAACGTAAGCGTTTCATGGAAATATTGAAGAGGCGATGAAAAAGATAAAAAAGCTTAACTATCCACTATACCCGCATCCGCGACGATAGTTATCGAAGCCCGACCACTGGCAGCGATGAAATCGCGTAGGATAATGGCGGCGGCTTCGCCGTCAATGCGTTCGCGCCGCGCTTCTTTATCGAAACCCAGATCGCGCAAATTGCCGACGGCTTCGAGAGAAGTCAGCCGTTCATCTTGTAAATAGACCGGAATCGAAAGCGAGCGCGAAAAGTTATGCGCGATCCGGCGCGCCTCACAAGCCGCTTCGCTCTCCGTGCCGTTTAGGTGCAGCGGCAATCCAATGACCAATGCGCACGCATCAAACTGTGCAATTCTTTGTGCCACGTCACAAAGGAGTTGTTTCCAGCTTGTGCGCGCGATCAGTTCAAGCGGGCGCACAGTGATGCGAAGTTCATCGGACACCGCGACGCCGACGCGCTTTACACCTAAATCCAAAGCGAGGAGCCGCCCGGTGGGTGTGTCTGCCGAAGAATTTACAAGCATTTGATTCATTGCTTTGCGTGTGCCGCGCAAGATTTTCTCGAAGCGGCCATGCGGTTATATAAGGCGTCATCAACAAGATGAAACCGTCAAAGGACGATGCGCCTTGCGTGACTTCGCGCAACACTTGTATCATACACCGAGCGGGCGCGGTCATCAGCCGGATTCGCACGCCGCTTCAGCTGCAAAGTACTTCCGGCGAAAACTTCTGAGGTCAAAATTTATGTCTTTCCGCAACAAATTTATACTGGTGGTGCTGTCGGCTTCGCTTGCGCTATATGCGGTGGTCGGCGGCTGGATGTCCACCAACGCCCAGCAGGAGAACAGCCCGGGGCCGCAGTTGCGCATCTTCGAGAGCGTGCTTCAGCACATTCAGAACGATTATGTAGATGAGCCGAATCTGGATAAGGTTCGCGCGGGCGCGTTGCGCGGTCTGGCTTACGGGCTTGATCCGTACTCGACATATTTGACGCCCGAGCAGGTGAAAAACTTTCGCCCGGACGAAGGCGGCGCGCGGGCGGGCATCGGCGCAGAGCTTTCGCAGGTGGCCTCGTACCTGTATGTGATTGCGCCCGTCAAAGGCTCGCCTTCGGAGCAAGCGGGGCTGCGCGCGGGCGACATCATCGAATACATTGACAGCAAAGCAACACACGACATCTCGCTTTACGATGCGAAGCAACTTTTGAACGGCGCGGCAGGCACAGAAGTGAAACTGCGTGTGCTGCGCGCCAATTCGCGCCCGCTCAACTTGAGCGTCAAGCGCGGCACATTCAAAGCACCGGCGGCCGAAGCGCGCATGGAAGCGAATCGCACGGGCGTTTTGCGCGTCAACAGTCTGGCCGAAGGCGAAGCGGCGGACGTGCGTGCGAAGTTGCAGGAGTTGCAGAAGCTAGGCGCGCAAAAAATCGTGTTGGATTTGCGAAGCGTCGCGGGCGGCTCCCTCAAAGAGGGCGTCAGCGTCGCCAACTTATTCGTCAAAGACGGCACGCTCGCGCAAACAATTGGACGCGAAAGCAAGATGCTGAAAACCTTCGCGGCCGATCCGGCGGAAACGATTTTCAGCGGCCCCTTGGTCGCTATTATCGATACGGGCACGGCGGGCGCGGCGGAAGTCGTCGCGTCGGCATTGCTTGAACGCAAACGCGGCGACGTGATCGGCGAGAAAAGTTTCGGTGCGGGCGTCGAGCAGCAGTTGTTTACGTTGCGCGACGGCGACGGGCTTTTGCTGACGACTATTAAATGGGCGAACGCGAGCGGCAAGCCGTTTCTCGGCGAAGACCGCGCGCGCTCCGGCGTCACCCCGTCAATCGAGGTCAAGCGACCGGAAGTTGCGGAAGCGATTGATCCGGAATCTTTGACCGGCAACGACGACGATGCGGTGACCGCACCCAGACCGCAGGGCGACGCCAAGCGAGACGTTGCGCCGGAGGCCACCGCGCCGAAACAGGCGGCTCCGCCCGAAGACACGCAACTCAAAAAGGCTCTGGAGTTACTGCGCGATAAACCTGCGACAACCGCCGCCGCACAACGCGCCGGATAAATTTGCCGCGAGGCATTTTATACGCGAGAGAGAAGAGGCCGGAATCGGGTGCTTTTGGCATTGCGCTTGATCCGGCCTTTACTCTTTAATGGGAATGAATTTTTGGCGCGATGCGCGAGTTTAATTATTTTCCGTCAAGCGATATGTTGTGCAGCACCTAACATCTACAACAAAAGTCTTAGTGGTAGACGACGAAGCGGACATACGATTGATGTTCGAGCTTTTTCTGCGCCAGGCAGGTTACGAGGTAGTAACGGCGGGGACGGCGCAGCAGGCGCTTGTCGCCGCGCAGACGGAGAATTTCGGCGTGGTGATTTCCGATATCGGAATGCCGAAGATGGACGGCTACCAGCTCGCCGCCGCGTTGCGCCGACTGCCCGCTTACGAAAACGTGCCGCTCATCGCCGTCACAGGCTTCGTCGAATTCATCAACCGCGAACGCGCCCTCAGCGCAGGCTTTAATGAGCACCTTACAAAGCCTGTTAATCTGGAATCCCTTCTCAGATTGATTAAGCGAATACAACGCAATTCTCTAGACCGGCAAACATCCTGACCTGCCCACGTTGGCCGCTCTATCATGCAA
This sequence comes from Pyrinomonadaceae bacterium, assembly GCA_046262295.1. GTDB lineage: Bacteria > Acidobacteriota > Blastocatellia > Pyrinomonadales > Pyrinomonadaceae > JBHENC01. Next base: position 346,966 of record JBHENC010000003.1, read on the forward strand.
AAGCTCATAGCGGAATGTTACCGTGCTTTTTCGGCGGATTCGTGTCGCGCTTGTTTTCCAGAAGTTTGAGCGCGCGGATTAATTTGGGGCGCGTCTGTGCGGGTTCGATGACTTCGTCTATAAAGCCGCGTTCGGCGGCGACGTAGGGGTTGGCGAACTTTTCTTCAAACTCCTTGACGCGCGCCCGCCGCGCCGTTTCCGCGTCGTCCGCTTCGCTGATTTCGCGGCGGTAGAGGACGCCGACCGCGCCTTCCGCGCCCATCACGGCGATCTCTGCAGTAGGCCACGCGAAGTTGATGTCCGTGCGGATGTGCTTGGACGCCATCACGCAGTAGGCTCCGCCGTAAGCTTTGCGCGTGATGACGGTAATTTTCGGGACGGTGGCTTCGGCGAAAGCGTATAGCAGTTTTGCGCCGTGACGAATAATGCCGCCGTGCTCCTGCGCGACACCCGGCAAAAAGCCCGGTACATCTTCAAAGGTAATGAGCGGGATGTTGAAGCAGTCGCAGAAACGCACGAACCGCGCGGCCTTAACCGAAGCATCTATATCCAAAACTCCCGCGAGATAGGCGGGCTGGTTGGCGACGATGCCGACGGGCGCACCGTCAAGCCGCGCGAAGCCGACGACGATGTTCGGCGCGTACAGCTCATGGACTTCAAAAAAATAGTTGTCGTCCACCACTTCGTTAATTACCTCGCGTATGTCGTAAGGCTGGTTGGAAGCTTCCGGCACGAGTGTGTTTAGTTTCATTTCAGCACGATCAATCGGATCACTTGAGGCGAGGCGCGGGGCATCGTCCATGTTGTTCGACGGCAGGAAAGAGAGAAGCTCGCGCACGAGTCTTAGCGCGTGTTCGTCCGTATCGGCGGCGAAGTGTGCGACGCCGCTTGTGCGGTTGTGCGCGACGGCTCCGCCTAACTCTTCCTTCGTGACATCTTCGTGCGTGACGGTCTTAATTACGTCCGGGCCTGTGATGAACATATAGGAAGTGTCTTTGACCATCACGTTGAAATCCGTGATCGCGGGACTATAAACCGCGCCGCCCGCACATGGCCCCATGATGCAACTGATTTGCGGGACGACGCCGGAAGCTAAAGTGTTGCGTAGAAAAATATCCGCGTAGCCGCCCAAGCTCACGACGCCTTCCTGTATGCGCGCGCCGCCGGAATCGTTGAGGCCGACGATGGGCGCGCCGACTTTCATCGCCAAGTCCATCACTTTGCAAATCTTTGCGGCGTGCGTCTCCGAGAGCGAGCCGCCGAAGACCGTGAAATCCTGTGCGAAGACGAAGACGCGGCGGCCGTCAACGAGGCCGTGACCCGTCACGACGCCGTCGCCTGCATAGAGTTGTTTGTCCAAATCGAAATCGCGCGAGCGATGGACGACGAATTTATCGAACTCCTCGAAGGAATTTTCGTCGAGCAGAAATTCGATGCGCTCGCGGGCCGTCATCTTTCCGGCGGCGTGCTGCCTTTCGACGCGGGCGTGACCGCCGCCCGCCGTTGCCTCCGCCAGCCGTTTTTGGAGGCGTGCGAGTTTCGTGTCGTCCGTCGCGGTCTGTTTTTGCGTAGTAGCCATAAATAAGTTTCCCGAAGAAGTTTTCCAGAGAATCAAGCGCCGTTAATTACACGACCATACGGCGACGCAAGCAACGCATCGCCCACTCTACAAAAAGAAGCGCGGTGATGGAAAGGTAAAAAAGCTCGAGTAGATGGCGGGCGGCGAAGGTGCCGGTCAGTCCGGCGCGCGCCAGATCAATCGCGCTCGTGACGGGAATCATCCATGCGAGCAGTCGCAACGCGGGCGGCAAAGCCTCCAGCGGAAACCATGCGCCGCACAGAAAGATCGCCGAAAAGTAGATCGCCAGATACAGATTGAAGTTGTCTATATCATGTATATGCGCGGTGATACCTAAGGAGAGTCCGGCGATAAAAAAGCTGCCCAGGATCAAGGGAAGCGGAACCAGCACGGCGTAGAAAGAAGTGGCCGCGCCGAAGGCGACGAGCACCATGAGAATAACGAAAGCATCAATCGCGGCCTTCGTGACAGCCCAGCAGATTTCCGCGAAGGCGAGCGATTCCGCGTCAACGGGTGTCGAGAGAATCGCGTCGTAAGTTGATTGGTAGACCATACGAAAGTAAGAGCCGTAGGTGGTTTCAAAAAGCGCGCGCGAGACGACCGTAAAGGCGAGCACGCCCGCGCCGACGAAAGAGAGATACGGCACGCCTTCGACCTGCGACGCGATTAAAGACCCGACGCCCCAGCCGAACGCGAAGATCATAAAAAAAGGTTCGATCAAAGGCGCGGCCAACTCCATTTTCCACAGACGCAAATAAACATCCAGATTCCTGCGCCAGACGCTCCACGCATCGCGCAGATTGACGCGGCGGAAAGCCCACGCGCGCCGCTCGTCAGGGTCGTTCATAAACTGCGTAGAGCTTTGTTCCAACGTCTCGCGCATCGTCATCAATTTTCGTTAAAAGGGAAGCCGCGTGCTTCGATCAATTCGATCAATTCACGGAGCGCACGCCGCGCGGCCTGTTGCAATGACGCCGGATACTTATAGCGCGCGGCGTTGGCGGCGAACTCGTCTTCGTCAAGCACCGTATAGGAGAAGTCCGGCGCAACCAGCACGTCTATGTCCAGATCAACGTAGGTAAGCACTTGATCCGCGAAAGAGGGTGGTTGATTGATGTTGCAGTAAAAGTTTCGCAGTTCGCCGCCGGGCGCACTGAAGCGAAAAATGTTATACGGGCGATCCAGCCAGTAGTATTCCGTGCTCTGTGTGCCGCGCTCGATTGTGCCGAGCAATTTGTGATGAATTGTTTCGGCAAACTCGGCATCGAAGACAAGCAACTCGCCGGTGCGTCGCGTTAGGCGCGCGTGCCACTGGCGATGCACCGCGCCGTCGAACTTACAGGCGCGGATAATTGTTTGTTCGGGCGCAGTGTTTACTGCCTGCACAGACGCCGCTTGCTGTTCGAGACTACTCTTCATCTTCGTGCGAGCCGACGAGTTGGAGAAACACATCTTCCAGATTGGAGGGGCGAAGCAGCACGCGGCTGTCCGCAAAATCTTTCATCAGCGGCGCGAGGAGTTCCGGCGACGCGGCGAAATAGAAATGCGCGCCGTTGCGCTTGACGGCGGCGATTTCCGCCCGTGTCGCGCGCAACGGAAGCGCCGACGCATCGCGCACTTCGAGGGCGTAGCGCGAAACTTTTTGATGAACCAGTTCGCGCGGCGCGCCGGTCGCTAAAATCTTTCCGCGATCCATTACCAGCAAACGCTCGCAAAGCTTTTCCGCTTCTTCCATGTAATGTGTGGAGAGCACGATGGTGATGCCGCCGGTGCGTCGCAACTCTTCCATGCGCTGCCAGATTTCCTGTCGCACTTGCGGGTCTAAGCCCGTTGTCGGTTCGTCCAGCACGAGCATACGCGGTTTATGTAGCAGAGCGCGCGCGATCATCAAACGCCGCTTCATGCCGCCCGATAGTTGCTCTATGCGCGAGGTTGCACGACGTTCCAAGTTGACGAATTTCAGCAACTCGCTACTGCGTTCGAGAGCTTCGGCGCGCGACAGGCGGAAGTAGCGTGCCTGCACCAGCAGATTGTCGCGCACGTTCAAGTCCGGGTCTAAATTGTTTTCCTGCGGCACAACGCCGATGCAGGAGCGGACGCGGCGGGCGGCACAGTTAACATCCAAGCCTTCGACAAAAAGTTGTCCGGCGGTGGGCGGCGTGCGGCACGCGATCATGCGCATCGTGGTTGATTTGCCAGCACCGTTGGGGCCGAGCAAGCCGTAAGCTTCGCCGCGTCGCACCGTAAAGGAGATGCCGGAAACGGCGGGACGCGACTCGTAAACTTTCGTCAATTCGTGTGCGCTGACGACGTGCTCTTCTGATGTCATTGGAAAGCTCGGCGCAAGAACGACTCACACACTCGCGCGGCGAACGGGATTTCGTAAAACGCCGATATTTTCGATTTCGATTTCGACAACATCGCCGTCGCTTAATTTGGAAACTCCGGCGGGCGTCCCTGTGGCGATCAAATCGCCGGGCACAAGCGTCATCACGCGGGAGATGTAGCGCACGATCTCTGCGACGGAAAAGATCATCGCTGAAGTGCGAGATTGCTGTTTAATCGAAGCGTTGACGCGCGTCGTCAGCGAGAGGTCTGAAGCATCAATGCCTGTGACGATAAAGGGGCCGACGGGACAGAATGTGTCGAAGGATTTGGCGCGTGTAAACTGTACATCCCTGCGTTGCAGATCGCGCGCCGTCACGTCGTTGCAAATCGTGTAGCCGAAAACATAAGCGAGCGGATCAGCACTCTCGGCGAGATTCTTCGCCATGCGTCCGATAACGACGGCGAGTTCACCTTCATGTTCGACTTGGTCGGATTGCGCGGGCAATTCGATGGCCTCACCGGGAGCGATGATAGATGAAGGCGGCTTGAGAAAGAGAAGTGGTTCGGGCGGCAGCGGGTTGCCGAGTTCGGCGGCGTGCTCTTTATAGTTGCGCCCGACGCAAACGATTTTAGTGGGCGAGACAGGCGCAAGCAGGCGTACTTGCGAAAGTTGTAAGAGTTCGTTGCCGGTGCGCAACTCGCCCGCGAAAAGATCGTCCGAGATGATCGGGCGTAGAACCGTTTCCGGTGCGGTTTCGTCAAGCAGTCCGTAGCGCGGGGAAGCATTGTTTTCGTTTACAAAGCGACAGATTTTCATAAGCGTTCGATTTTCATAAGACATACGAGCTAAGGAACGGTTTCGCTGACGACTTCGGAGGGCGCGCTGACATTGCCTGCGGTGTCCGTCGCGGTCAGGTAGTAGTAATATTTTTTGCCTTCTTCGACGGTCTCATCCTGAAAAGTCGTGCGCGTCAAAAGCGTTTTCGTGAGTTTCGTCCAACTCTCTTTCGGCGTGTTCGGATCGAGCGTGCGATAGACTGTATAGCCTGCGACATCGCGCTCCGGGTTGGCCGGGAAAAAGAGGGACAAACGATTGGGCGCGGCGGCGACGGTGATCGAAGCGGGCGCGGAAGGCGAAAACACATCGCGCGGCGTGATGCTCACGACATTCGAGTTGAGGCTCTCGACCTGGGCACCGCCCGTGCCGAGCGAAACCGAGCGCAGCACATAATCGTACTGCTCGCCGAAACGAAAATCCTTGTCCGCGTAAGTGTTCGCGGTAATCAAACTTTTATTGACGGGGGATTGTCCCGGCGCGTTTTGCGATTTCCCGCTACGATAAAGATTATAGCCGAGAAGATTGACGGGCGTGGAATTGTCTATATTGGCGGCGGGCGGTTGCCAGCTCAACTTGACGGCTGTTTCTGTGGCCTGCGGCGCAAGCAGGGCGGGTGGGGCGGCGATGCGCGTCGCGGGTTCGATTAAAAGAAAGTTAGAGAAGGCGGCGCGTTGGCCGTTGGCGTTGGCGTAGCGCAGTGCATAGCGCAGACGAACGGGCGCGCCCGCAAATTCGAGCGTGTCGGTGTAAGTAAGCGTTTCGCCGCCCGCGCGGATCGCTTCGTCGTCAACGGAGCCGATTAGTGTTGAGCGGCGCGAAAATTCCTCTTCGGTGAGAGGCAGCGGCGCAGCAGGATTTTCCGCGAGACGATAGACGTCTATACGGCGAATGCTTTGCACGCTCGCGTCGGAAGCGTTGCGTTGCGGGGCAGGCCAATTGAGAATCACTTGATTGCCGCGTTGCGCGCCGGAGAGCAGCTCCGTGCGTTGCGGTATGCGCTCGACGGGCGGCAAAGGTGGACGCCGTTTGCCGCACGCGGTCGAGAGCAGGCAGGCAGCCGTCAGCAGCAGCGCCGCCGACGTGCTCATTCTCAAAAAAGCGTAACGTCGTGAACTGTGTATGAAGAGAACGGCAGACGCGCACGAACATCTCGGCACAGAAGCGCGCGGCGACAGACGAAGCGATGAATCAAAGTGTGATTTCACAAAGGTAGCTAAGGGGCGACGATTAATCACAGAAAGTAGTTACTGAACGCGACGATGCGTTTATAAGATGTAACGGCTCAGGTCTTGATCTTTGACGGTCTCGGCCAGCATACGGCTGACATATGCGGCGTCAATGCGTTGTTGTTTCGGTTCTAGGTCAGGCCCCTCGAAACTGATTTCGTCGAGTAACTTTTCCATGATCGTATGAAGGCGGCGCGCGCCGATGTTCTCGGTCGTTTCGTTGACGCGCGCGGCAAAGTTGGCGATTGAGTCAACGGCGTCGGCGGTGAATTCCAGTTCGACGCCTTCGGTCTCGAGCAGCGCCGTGTACTGTTTGATGAGCGCGTTCTTGGGTTCGGTGAGGATGCGTTTGAAATCCTCTACGGTCAAAGATTCGAGTTCGACGCGAATCGGAAAGCGTCCCTGTAATTCGGGGATTAAATCGGAAGGTTTGGAGACATGAAAGGCTCCGGCGGCGATAAATAGTATGTGGTCTGTGCGCACCATGCCGTAGCGTGTATTGACGGTCGTGCCTTCGACGATGGGCAGAATATCGCGCTGCACGCCTTCGCGCGAAACGTCCGGGCCATGCCCGCCTTCGCGCCCGGCGATTTTGTCCAACTCGTCAAGAAAGATGATACCGGCGGATTCGACGCGCTCGAGGGCGGCACGTGCAACCGTGTCCATATCGATCAGGCGTTCTTCTTCTTCCTGCAACAGGTAGTCCATCGCTTCGTCAACGCGCATCTTGCGGCGTTTGGTGCGCCCCTGAAAAAGATTGCCGAGCATATCCTTCATGTTGATGCCCATCTCTTCGATGCCCTGCGGCCCGGCGAGTTCGATGGTCGGAAAATTCTTTTCGCGGACTTCGATATCGACGATGCGATTATCGAGTTTGCCTTCGCGTAGCTGTGTGCGCAATTTCTCGCGCGTGCGTTGAAAATTGTCGAACGGTTGCGCAGCGGCGGCGACGGGCGCAGCAGAGTCTGCGGCGGGAGTTTCCGGCAAAGGCGTTGCGTCGGCGTTTTCTGCGTCGAAGTCGAAGGGAGGGGAAGCGTAAGAGTTTTTGGCGGCGGGCAGCAGTAAGTCCAGTATGCGTTCCTCTACGTTGAGTTCGGCTTTGTCCGCGACTTCATCGCTTTTCTCTTCGCGCATCAGTTCGACGGCAATCTCCGTCAAATCGCGTATCATGCTTTCGACATCGCGCCCGACGTAGCCGACTTCCGTAAACTTGGAGGCTTCGACCTTGATGAAAGGCGAGTTGGAGAGGCGCGCGAGGCGGCGTGCGATCTCGGTTTTGCCGACGCCTGTGGAGCCGATCATGATGATGTTCTTGGGCATCACGTCGGCGGCCATGTCGGGTTCGAGTTTCTGGCGGCGCACGCGATTGCGCAGGGCGATGGCGACGGCGCGCTTGGCGGCGTGCTGGCCGACGACGTGTTTATCGAGTTCGGCGACGATCTCGCGCGGCGTCATTTCGTCGAGCCGCGCCTCTTGATCCACATCGCCTGAAAGATAGATAACCATGTTCAGTTTTCAGTTTTGAGTTTTCAGTTTTGAGCCGGGAGTAAAAGCCTTTGGTGGCTGATTACTGAAAACTCAAAACTGAAAACCGATTACTGTTCTCCAAGTTCTTCAACGATCACGTTGCGGTTGGTGTAGATGCAGATGTCTGCGGCGATGCGCAGGGCTTCAAGGGCGATGTCGCGCGCGTTCATCTGCGTGTGCTGGTAAAGGGCACGGGCGGCGGCGAGCGCGTAGGAGCCGCCGGAGCCGATGGCGAGCAGTCCATCGTCCGGGGCGATGACGTCGCCGTTGCCGGATAACAGAAAAGATGTTTTATCGTCGGCGACGACGAGCAACGCTTCGAGGTGGCGCAAAGCTTTATCCGTGCGCCATTCTTTGCTGAGTTCGATGGCGGCGCGCTCCAGATTGCCGTGATACTGTTCGAGTTTGGCCTCGAAGCGCGTCAGCAGCGAAAAGGCGTCGGCGGTCGCTCCGGCAAAGCCTACGAGAATGCGTTCGTTATAAAGGCGGCGGACTTTGCGCGCGCCGCTTTTCATGACGGTGTCGCCGAGCGTCACCTGCCCGTCACCGGCAAGCGCGACGCGCCCTTCCTTGCGTACAAGCAAAATGGTGGTGCTGCGGACGCGTGTGGATTTTTTATGGTTCATACGAAACAATCACTATAAAAAGGCGTGCGAAGGTAAGTCAAGCGGCGACGGTACGGGACACACGCGGCGGGCTGTGAAAGGGCGGCAGGTGGAGAGGCCGTAGGGCGTAAGGCCGGGCAAGCATTCGGGAAAGATTTACGCTATGATAAGCGACTCGAAAGTTCAAGAGGTGTCGGAAAGGGTGTAGTGAATATGCCGGAGAGAAGGCCGCGCGTGGGCATTACGACGCGCGTAGAGACGTTGACGAACCGTTTTTATGTGGCGCGTTTTTACAGCGAAGCGGTGGAGGCGGCGGGCGGCGTGCCGCTAATGATTCCTTTGATACCGAAGGCAGAGTATATCGCGGCCTTGGCGGAGGATTTGGACGCCGTGCTGTTGCCGGGCAGCGATTCGGATGTAGACCCTTTGCTGTACGGGCGCGAGCCGCACCCGCAGTTGGGCACTGTGCAGCCTTTGAAGGACGCGACGGATTTGCTGTTGCTGGCGGAAGCGGAGCGGCGTGGGCTGCCGCTATTGGCAATCTGTTTCGGGATGCAGGTGTGGAACGTCGCGCGCGGCGGCACATTGGTGCAGGACATCGGCGCACTCGTGCCGCAGGCAATTAAGCACGAGCAGGGAAGTCCCGGTGATCGTCGTTCGCACCGCGTCAGGTTTCTGGAAGAGAGCCGACTGGCGGCGTTGGCGCAAAGCGAAGCGGAGGTTGTCAACAGCCACCATCATCAAGCCGTAGAGACCATCGGGCGCGACCTTTTAGCAACCGCCTGGACATCCGACGGAGTGGTCGAGGCCTTGGAGGATACGCGCCGAGACCGTTTTGCGCTCGGCGTGCAATGGCATCCGGAGATTAACTGGGAAGGGGACGATCTGTCACGCGCTATTTTCGGGCAATTTATCGCCGCTGGGCAAAGATACCGGGAGAGTCTTGAAACAGTTGAAACCGGCAATTCACAATTCGTGCAGTAAAAGCCGCGCGCGTCCGATAACGTTCAAAGATTTCAATGGAGTTAACAGATAATGATTCAGGAAGTGGAAAAGACCGTAAATGTTCGCAAAGGTTTTCGCACGGTGCTGGGTGTAGAGAAATTGCTGGGCGAGCGTGTGGATTTGCTGCGCGGCGCGCGCGTCGGCCTGATTTGCAATCAAGCCTCTGTGGATCATCGTTTGCGCCACGTGGCAGACCTTTTTTACGAACATAAAGAGATTAAGCTGACCACACTGTTCGGCCCGCAGCACGGCATACGCGGCGACGTGCAGGATAATATGGTGGAGACGGCGCACGCCGTTGATCGCCGCACGACGGGGCTGCCCGTCTACTCGTTGTACAGCGAAACGCGCGAGCCTACGGAAGAGATGCTGGCGGATGTGGACGTACTTGTTTTCGATATGCAGGACGTCGGTTGCCGCATTTATACTTTCGTGTACACGCTGGCGAATTGTATGCGGGCGGCGAAAAAGTACGGTAAAAAGGTGATCGTCTGCGACCGTCCGAATCCGATTACAGGCGAATATGTAGCGGGCAACGTGCTTGAAGTCGGCTACGCCTCCTTCGTCGGGCAGTTTCCGCTTCCGACGCGGCACGGGATGACGGTGTGCGAGTTGGCGCGTCTCTTCAGTGGCTATGATGGTCTTGATTGTGATCTGGAGACGGTTTTGATGGAAGGTTGGTCGCGTGAGCAGTGGATGGATGAGACGGACGCTCCATGGGTCTTGCCTTCACCGAATATGCCGACATTGGATACTGCTACTGTTTTTCCGGGAACCGTCCATGTAGAGGGTACGCAGTTATCGGAGGGACGCGGCACGACGCGGCCGTTCGAGTTAATCGGTGCGCCGTATATCAGGGCAGAGGAGTATGCGCGGGAGTTGGCGCAACTGAATTTAGCAGGCGTCTATTTCAGAGCCTGTTATTTTCAGCCGACGTTTCAGAAGCACGCGCAAGTTGCGTGCGGTGGCGTGCAGCTACACGTGACGTCGCGTGCTGACTTTGAGCCGGTGTTGGCGGGCATCGCTGTGGTGAAGGTCGCATATGATATGTACGGAGACGATTTTCGCTGGAAAGAGCCGCCTTACGAATACGTATACGATAAGAATCCCTTCGACGTGATTGCAGGGACAAACAAGTTGCGCGAGGCTATTGAGCGAGGGGAAACCCTGCCACATATTGAAGTATCGTGGCAGCCTTCCTTAAAGCAGTTTATGAAGATACGGGAGCTGTACTTATCGTATTAAAAGAGTTTCGTGGATGGCTAACTCGCCGTGCCACTGTATCGGCTGATCTGCGTGCGGTGTTCTGTGTAGGCAGAGGACGAGAGCGGCATCGGAAGAAAGCAAAAGACCTCACATTAACCGTTAGGGTAAGTGTCTAAGAGAAGTCTTCGGTGTAGCTTAAGTGAGTTTATGTAAAGTAATTTGTAGAATGTCGAAGCGCCGACTCGTGAGGCGCAGCTTTAAGAATTAACGGTTTACGAAAAGGAAGCAAATAAAATGAATGTCGTAAGCGTGCCGCAAAAATCGCATGAAATAAATCATATGAGGGCGTGGGGAATAGGGTTGGTAGCTTGGCTAGTGCCGGGCGGCGGCCATTTGTTGCAGGGACGTTGGCAGCGTGGACTCCTTGTCAGTGCTGCCGTCGGTTTAATGTTTTTTCTGGGATTGATATTGGGCGGCCACCTATTCTCCTTTGGCGGGGAGGGGACTAAACAAGGGGTCGGCGGACTGTTACAGATTCCACCTGCAATTGCCAATGTCGGAACAGGCATCTTGTATATTGTCTGTTTGCTCACGAAGACGGGAATGGTCGAACAGGCAGAGCGTGCCACTTTTGAGTACGGCAACACTTTTTTATGGGTTGCGGGCTTGTTGAACTATCTTTCGATGCTGGATGCTTTCGATCTGGCGGTTGGGCGAAAACTATGACGCACTTTATTGTAATGAGTTTCTTTGCCGGTCTGGTGGCAATTGTCTTCGGCGTCGTCTCCCACGAAGGACGGCGGGCACGGCTGCTTTACGGGCTAAAAGTCTTCGTGCAGTTCATCGGAGCCGGTCTGCTGCTCGGTTGGCTGCTCTACTTCTTGCCGCTGTAATCCACCTGCGTCCGATAATAAAGCGAGCGTATTTATACTGTTATTTTAATACACAATTTGCAGGTAGGGCGGATGCTTCAACACTATTAGATATTTTAGACACTTATGGGACTAGTCGAAACGGAAGCGATTGTGCTACGAACCTACAATCTAGCGGAAGCGGATAAAATTGCGGTCTGCCTGACGCGCGGCGGCGGCGTGAGGCGTGGGGTGGCACAGGGAGCACGTCGCCTGAAAAGCAGATTCGGGGCGGGGCTGGAACCGGGCACAGAGATCAGGCTGAGCTACTATGAAAAGGAAGGGCGTGAGCTTGTCTCTATTAAACAGACGGAGATACATCGCTCACGCTTCAATCTGGCGCAGGAGTCCGGGACACTCACAGCACTGACTTATCTGTGCGAACTGGTACTGGAATTTGCGCCGCCGCATGAGCCGAACGAGACAATGTACAGGTTGGTTAACGCAAGCTTAGAATCGCTGGCAACAACTCCACATCAAGCTGAGGCGCTCCTACGTTATTTTGAAATATGGATGCTGCAGATTGCAGGTTTTCTACCGGAGTTGCGGGTCTGTGTGGAATGCGGCCAACCCTTGGACGATAAGCGCAAAAGCTATTTGAATGCGGAGAATCGTGTGCGCTGCGCGGATTGCGATAGAAATTCAGGTACGCCCGTGTCGGCGGAGGCGCGCGCCCAAATTAAAGGGGCGCGCCGTATGCCACCCGCTGAGTTCGTTCAGCGTTGGGAACAAGCGCCTGCCACCATACGAACTGAAATGGCGCGCTTGACTGCACAGCTAATCGAACGCGCATTGGAAAGACAACTGCGCGTAGGGGAAAAGGGTCGCATTCTACGACACCGACGCGCGGCTCCGGGCGAAACATCACCTGACGATCAAGCGGGTTGAAAAGAAGATGCATTCCGGTGGAAGACTGATAGAGCGTTACCTTCTGGCAGCAATCTTACCCTACGCGCTGCTGGCGCTGGCGTTGCTGACAACGATTCTGTTTGCCCAGCAGTCCGGCAGGTTTGCGGAATTGCTGCTGGCCGCGCGGGTGCCCGCCGTCTTGACGGGACAATTGGCGCTGGCAATTGTCCCGAATGCGCTGGTCTTCACGTTACCGATGGCGACACTGGCAGGCATCATGGTCGGCTTTAGTCGGCTGGGTGGCGATAGTGAATTGATTGCGATGCGTGCGGCAGGCATAGGCACATGGCGGTTGTTACATCCTGTGCTGGCGTTTGGGCTACTCGTTACAGCAATTGCTTTTTATATTAATCTTGAAGTCGCCCCGGACTCCGCGCGTGCCTTGCGCCGCACGCTGACACAGGCGGCGGTCGCCAAACTGGATTCGCCGGTCGAGCCGCGCGCCTTTAATGCAGAGATACCGCGCTATTTAATCTACATACGCGATGGCGATAAAGAACTGGGGCAGTGGGACAAAGTATTTATTTTCTCGCCGGACGCCAAAGGCACGCAACGAATCGTCACGGCGCGTCGCGGACGCATAGACGCTTCGGCGGATCAATCGGAACTGGTGCTGACGGATGCGGTTTCGATGGAATTCCCGCCGCAAAAAAAGCAGGGCGACTACGTGACAACGCGCCTGGCGCAGCTAAGACTGCAAATGGATACGGGACGTCAGTCCTTACTGGAGAAATTACGGCGGGGCGTTTCGGAGCCGGATGAACTCAAATGGAGCGAATTACAGGCTTTCAAAGCCGCTCGCACAGGAACACAGGCGGCACGGGATGCGGCCATTTTGCAACAGAAAAGATTAACGCTCGGTTGTACTCCTCTGCTTTTCGCGCTGTTCGGAGCGGGACTCGGCTTACGCCTCAGAAAGGGCGGGCGGGGTGTAGGCATTCTCTTATCGCTGATCGTCACGCTCCTGTATTATCTTTTATCATTAATCGGCGAGCAGTTGAGTCGCGCGGGCACGGTGCCGCTGCTGACGGGGACGTGGCTGGCCTCTTTGGTCACATTGCTCGGCGCTGTCGCACTACTTTTGACAGCGCATTACGGTGATTTCAATTTTCAAAGATTGGCGGCCGTCTTCCGGCAACCTGAAAGAGTTGAGCGGGGAAGACTAAAGGGCAAAGGCGAGAGTGACGCCCCGGCGTCACTTAAGAATACGGCGGCGCCACGTTTGCGCTGGGGATTCCCGAGCCTGCTTGACGTGCAGTTGCTACGGTCTCTGGTAGTCAGCTTCAGCCTGACTTTTACAGGGTTGGCCGCACTCTTTCTGATCTTCACGTTATTCGAGTTATGGCGATTTATCGTCGTGAATAAGGCCGGTGTGCAATTGATTGCGCGGTATCTGCTGTTTTTAATGCCGCTGGCAAGCGTTCAACTAATGCCAGCCAGCGTCCTTGTCGCCACCCTCGCTTCATATGCATTACTGGCGCGGCGCAGTGAAGCCATTGCGTGGTGGGCGAGCGGGCAGAGCGTCTACAGACTAATGTTGCCGGGAGTAGTGTTTGCCGCCCTTGTGGGGGCGGGTGCATGGATGATTCAGGAGCGAATCATGCCGGAGGCCAATCGTCGTCAGGATGCGCTGCGGGCGCAGATTCGCGGCGGGTTAACACGTACGGTGACGCCTGTCGGTCGCCAATGGCTGGCCGCACAACAGGGCGACTCCACAAGGCTTTACGCTTACCGGTTTAATGATGAGAATAATACGCTGATCGATCCGGCGATCTATGAGTTCGATGAGGCAGGCGTGCATCTGCGACGCATTATCGAAGGCCGCGAAGGGCACTGGACCGCACCCCACACGCTTGAGATAAGGAGTGCCACTGTCCGACTGCTTAAGCTGAACTCTCTGGAAAGCGGGCAGTCCGATGCTGTCCAATTGAATGAAATTGAATCTTTCGACGTGTTTAAGCCTTCGCTTAGCAATCCAATGCAGTTAAGCGCAAAAGGATTAAGCGAGTACATAAGCAGGATTGGCGCAAGATCGCCGTCAACGGGCGCTTTGGCGATTGCGTTGCAGGGCAAATATGCCGAACCCTTTGGCTCGCTGGTGCTGGCACTGGTAGGCCTCCCGCTGGCACTCGCCTTCGGGCGACGTAGTGCCGTCATGTCGTTGTGTTTTGCCGTAGGGATTGGCCTCTCTTTCTGGGGCAGCGCCAGCGGGTTCAGACAATTAGGCGTTTACGGACTGCTTCCGGCAGCGGTCGCCGCCTGGTCGCCGGTGGCCATTTTTGCTTCTATCGGTGGCTATCTACTGACACGCACACGCACCTGAGACCATGCTTCCGGCGTAGAAACACGTACATATCTAAAGTAAAAGGGCATACACAAAAGCAAAGGGAGGCAGTGAACCGTCGTTCACTCCCTCCCTTTTGAAGCTTTATGTAACGAAACTGCTTTAGGTGCCTGTTTCCCAGCTACCGAGATATTCCGTTTGCTCGGCTGTCAACGTATCGATGCCAATGCCCAGCGCACGTAGTTTAAGGTTGGCGATCTCCGTGTCAACTTCTTTCGGCAGGATGTGAACACCGGCCTGTAAGCGGCCTTGATTTTTAATCAAATATTCGACCGAGAGTGCTTGATTGGCAAAGCTCATATCCATCACGCTGGCCGGATGGCCTTCCGCCGCCGCCAGATTGATAAGGCGGCCTTCGCCGAGCACCATCACTCTGTGGCCGTTCTCTTTGAGCTTATATTCTTCGACAAATCTGCGTAGTTCATGCGGCCCTTCGGCGAGGCTGCGCAGCGCGCCCAGATTCAATTCAAGATCGAAGTGCCCGCTGTTGCAAACAATCGCGCCATCTTTCATTACAGCAAAGTGCTCTGCGTCAATCACGTGGCGATTGCCCGTCACGGTGACGAAAATATCGCCGTAACGCGCCGCCTCGATCATCGGCATCACGCGAAAACCGTCCATCACGGCTTCGACGGCTTTGATCGGATCAATCTCCGTGACGATAACGTTGGCGCCCAGCCCGCGCGCGCGCAACGCCACGCCCTTGCCGCACCACCCGTACCCGACCACCACGAAGGCGCGTCCGGCCAGCAAGATATTGGTGGCGCGTATAATTCCGTCAATCGTGGATTGCCCTGTGCCGTAGCGGTTGTCAAAGAAGTGCTTGGTCTGGGCATCGTTGACAGCCATCGCAGGGAAGGAGAGGACGCCTGCCGCTTCCATTGCACGCAGACGCACGATACCTGTGGTGGTCTCTTCGGTTGATCCTAAAATTTCGGGAACCTGTTGCTGACGCTCTTTGAAGAGCGTGGCGACGACATCGGAGCCATCGTCTATAATAACCTGCGGGTGAAAATCAAGCGCCGTGCGGACATGGCGGTTGTAGGTTTCAGTGGATTCGCCTTTGACGGCGAATACAGGCACTCCCCAGTCTTCGACGAGCGACGCGGCAACGTCGTCCTGCGTGGATAAGGGGTTGGAGGCGATGACCAGTGTTTCGGCGCCGCCCGCTTGCAGCGCGCGTACCAGATTGGCGGTTTCCGTTGTGACGTGGGCGCAGGCGATTAAGCGCACACCCTGCAAAGGCTTGTCTGCGCCGAAACGCTCGCGTATTAGACGCAGCACGGGCATTTCACGCTCGGCCCATTCGATACGGCGGCGGCCTTCGCCCGCTAACGATCTATCCTTCACATCAAATTCCAAAGAAGGCGTTGCACTCATTTCAATTGTGTCCTTTTCTGCTTGTGTAGATGATTTTCACATACAGGCATTAGTGCCCGTGATCTTTTTATAATTTTGCGGCGGCGCGTAACTCTTCCGCGCGATCCGTCGCTTCCCATGTAAAACTCTCACCCTCGCGGCCAAAGTGCCCGTAGGCGGCGGTCGCTCGATAGATGGGTTTACGCAACTGTAAATCCTCTATAATGCCGTGCGGAGTTAAGCGAAAATACTCTCTGGCTAAATTCGCCAGTGCGGTTTCGCCAAGTCGCCCTGTGCCGCCCGTATCGATTAGTACGGAGACAGGGTCTGCGACGCCTATCGCATAGGCGAGTTGGACGAGGCAGCGATCTGCAAGGCCTGCCGCAACAATGTTTTTTGCCACGTAACGCGCCATGTAAGCAGCGGAGCGATCAACTTTCGTGGGGTCTTTGCCGGAAAACGCGCCGCCGCCGTGAGGCGCGTAACCCCCGTAAGTGTCTACGATGATTTTGCGACCGGTCAAACCTGCATCGCCCTGCGGCCCTCCCGTGACGAAGCGTCCCGTAGGGTTTATGTGGTATTTGGTATGCTTATCCAGCAGTTCCGCCGAGACGCTGTTTTTGATGACTTTCTCCGTGATCTCTTCGCGCAATTGCTCGTTTGAAACCTCCGGGGCGTGCTGGGAGGAGATTACTACGGCGTCTACTCTGAAAGGTCTGCCATCACGGTACTCAATCGTCACCTGTGATTTGCCATCGGGACGCAGATAAGGTAAATCCCCGTTTTTGCGCACTTCCGATAACCTGTGCGCAAGTTTATGTGCCAGTTGGATGGGCAGCGGCATCAATTCCGGTGTTTCGTTACAGGCGAAACCGAACATTAATCCTTGATCGCCCGCACCGCCCGTATCGACCCCCATCGCAATATCCGGGGATTGGCGATCAACGGCCGAGAGAACGCTGCACGTATCACAATCGAAACCATACTTGGCGCGCGTATAACCAATTTCCCGAACGGTTTCGCGTGCAACTGCCGGAAAATCCACGCGCGCGCTGGTCGTAATTTCACCGGCGATAACAATCAAGCCGGTAGTCACGAGCGTTTCGCACGCGACGCGCCCGGATGGGTCTTCGGCAAGTACAGCATCCAATACGCTGTCTGAAATCTGATCTGCGATCTTATCGGGATGTCCCTCTGTAACCGATTCCGAAGTGAATAAGTAGCTTCCTTCTGTACTCAATGCGTAACTCCTTTTAGTAGTTAAATGCGACGACAGGCAAAAGACCGCACACTCTAGCAGTCACAGGTGGCTATGTCAAGATTCAAAAGGAGGGGGGACTGCCTAAATCAGAGTGGACGGAAAGAAAGAGCAGCTTTGGAACACTTGGCTTAATTGCTGCTGCCACAGCCCGTTCTACATTTGAGCTGCAATTGCTAAATGTTCGCCACCTGCTCGGATTTAGTCACTCCCCAAGAGGGGCTAGCTATAATTGCGGGATTCGGTGCGGTAAAGCTAAACATAATACATATTATCGGACGCAGATAAACTTTTGATTTCTATTCAGGCAATCAGCAAGCCTGAATTACTCATCGCTCTTCTGCGCAAGGAACGACAAAGCGTCAAGCACACGCTCGCACAAAAGAGTGGTGAGCTTTTACGAGAGCGCCTGATCAACCATCAACTTTGCGTGATTTCTAACTGCCCGGCTACACAGAGAGTAATGGCGACAAATATTTATTTCGCTCTTGGGTGGAACGATTCGTAGGTTTCGCGTAATCGCTGATCCGTAATGTGTGTGTAGATCTGCGTTGTTCCAATATCACTGTGTCCGAGCAGTGTCTGCACTGTACGCGAATCGGCACCGCGCTGTAGCAGATGGGTTGCGAAACTATGCCTGAGCATATGCGGGGTCACCCGCCCGACTCCGCTCTGCGCCGCATACAGCCGCAAACGATGCCAAACCGCTTGGCGTGTTAAAGCCCCTGCCCCGACTCCCCGGAACAGCCTACCGGTAGTTTCCGCTGTTGCCCGGGAGTTAGCCCGTCGAACTAAATATCGACACACCCAGCCGATAGCAGTTCGTCCGACCGGCAATAAACGCTGCTTGTTACCTTTGCCCTGACAGGCCAGCAACCCTCGCTCTTTATCAAAATCGGCTTCCGTTAAATTGATTACCTCGCTCACGCGCAATCCCGTAGCGTACATCAACTCCAACATCGCCCGGTCGCGCAAACCTTCGAGCGTCGTCGCGTCCGGCATCTCCAGCAACCTGTCAATCTCATCTTCGTTGAGGAATTCAGGTAAGGCTGCCGGAGTCTCCGGGATCGCCACATCAAGCACCGGATTGGTTTTAACGTGCCCGTCCAGCAAGAGATAATCGAAAAAGCCGCGTGCCGCAGAGATCGCGCGCGCGACCGAGCGTCCCGCCAGACCTTCGCGCGACAGAGACATTACCCACTGCGACACATCCTGACGCTCAAGCGTTTGCAAATCCGCATTTCCTAGCGTTGAGGCAGCCCACTGCTTCAATTTACGCAGGTCTCGCCGATAACTCGCCAGGGTATTGGGGGCAAGTCCCTTCTCGACTTGCAGGTATGCCAGATATTCGCCGAGCAGATCACGTTCCATTGGATTTGTGCCTCATAGTGCAGACTTCTCTGCCTTGACGATCTCACTGCGATTCACCTAAAGTGACGGTTTACTACTTTCGTTAAGGCGTTAACAATTTTATGGCCATCAAAATAGAGAATTTATCGAGCACCAAACTCTCCGCACGCACGCAGCAACATTTACACAGCCTGTTTGAAAGCTTGCCGCGCGAGCATTTGCGCGGCATCGAAAAAGTTCGGCTCGTGGATTCGATCAACGATGCGCGTATTAAATCAATCGCGCAGAGTTCAAAGCTGCCGGGACTGTATCACCCGCGTCAAGGCACACAACAAGCGTGGCTGGAAGTAGCATTAGATGTTTTGTTGCCCCGCTCACAGCCTTTTTACAGGCAGTTGCTGCCGAGACTCTCCTTCAAAGGCAATTTGGCGGCAGTTCTGTTTTCACTTGTCGGGCAACACTATTATTTAACGCTACGCCACTCGATCAAGCGCGGGCAAATTGAGACAGCCGTCCGCAGTTATACGGAAAAGCACCTGAAAGCATGGAGCCAGCGCCAAAACCACCTGCGCACACGCCTCTTCAAACCTCTTCAACCGACTCTCGAAAAATGGTCGCGGGCACTACAAAAACGCGCTTCCGCAGAACGCAAACGCTCCCCGGATAAACTCAATGCCAAATCTTAGCTCGACTTTACACAGTCTCCTGAACTAAGAAAAACTGTCAAGTTGCATGGAATATTCAAAACAATTTCCGACGCAGCCTGACAGCTGAACGATAAAGCGGGACAGTATAATGCCTAGTCGTTATCGGACGCGGGCGGATTAACCGGCTCGCTTTCAAGCGCTGCGGCAACTGCCCGGAGCGTCTCCGCGATATGGCGGCGTTCCACACATTGGCGCCGGAATTTCAGCTCCAGACGGAAGTCTTTCGCTGGCGAGACGTAGCGAAACGAAAAAGGTTGCCGTGCCGCTTTCCCGCCTTTCTGCGCCATAGACTGGCGCTCATGGCGCGCACCATCGCGCGTCAAACCTCTGGTAATAACTTTCTGCGTAAAAGCAATCATCGCCTCTTCCGTCGGCTGCCGCACGATCTGCAACAAAAGTGATTTGGAGCTGATGTCGGCGCGCCGACATTGCTCGCGTATCGGAAGAGGTAATGACGCTATCGAAAGCGATTCCGTGACGGTGCTGCGGCTCTTCCCTACCCTGCGCGCCACATCCTCATGCGTATAACCGAACCGCTCGCATAGCGCCAATAGACCGTCGGCCTCTTCCCAAGCCGTTAAATCTTTGCGCTGCATATTCTCTATCAAAGCGATTTCCGCGACCGCTTGATCGTCTACGTCCAGCTCAATACACGGAACCTCGCGGATTCCCGCAGCCTTTGCCGCGCGCCAGCGCCTCTCCCCTGCAATAATCATCCACCGCCCATTCAACTTTGAAGGCTTGACCAGCAGCGGCTCCAAGACTCCTTTATCTTTCACGGACGCCGTCAACTCGGATAAATCCCCTATCTCCACACGCGGCTGCTCCGGATTCGGGTCAATCGAGTCTACGGAAATCAAACGGCCAACAGGAGTCGGACGCTGCTGTGACAACTCTTCCACATAATGCGCGTCGTGACGCATTTGTAAACCCACCGGCAATCCTCTTTTAGACACGTTTAATAACCTCTTCGCAAAGTTTGGCGTACTCCAACGCACCGGACGAATGCGGGGCAAAACTGAAGATGGATTCCTTATGTGCCGGCGATTCTTCAAGACGCACGCTTTTTGTAATCACCGTTTCAAACATCGTCGCCCCGAAAACACGCCGAATCTGTTCGTAAACCTCCTTCGCCAGCGTGGTGCGCCGGTCATGCAAAGTCACCAGCACTCCCAGCACACGCAAATTGGGGTTGGGTCGCGCTTTGACCTTTTCTATCGTTTCCAGCAAATCGTCCGTGCCTTCCAGCGCAAAATATGACGACTGAATCGGTATCAATACATGTGTTGCCGCCACCAGCGCGTTGACCGTAATCAATCCCAGCGTCGGTGGCGTGTCCATCACGATTACTTCGTAATTCTGGCGCAGAGACTCCAGACGGTCTTTGAGCCTGAACGGAGCGTCGAAATCCCCTACCAGTTTGGACTCCAGTTTCGCCAGACTGATCCGTGCGGGAATGATAGACAGATTAGTGACGTTCGTGCTGTAAACGAACTGCGCGGGATCGCTCTGACCATCCATCAGCAGATCATATGTGGAGTAGTTAACGGTCAGTAAATCCAGAAAAGAGATGGAACTATTAGCCTGCGGGTCTAAATCAAGGAGCAGTACACGTTTTCCAAGACGCGCAAAGGCCGCCGCAAGGTTTATCGCGGTGGTCGTCTTGCCGACGCCGCCTTTCTGGTTTGCAATTGCAATTAACATTGGTTGCCGTGAATAATTAAGCCTGAGGTAAGAGCACCAAACAAATCTGCGGTCTAAGTTCAAAACCGTGTTTCACATCGGTAGATCGCCCACTTCGCCTATTACATCCGGCCACTCTTCTTCGTCTGCGGAGGCGTTTACCGTCTCAGTTTCATCCTCGTCGCTCGAACCGGCCGCGTTTGAGGCGCGCAACACCTCTGTATCAATGTAAATGGGGCAGTCCGTTCGCAAAGCCAGCGCAATGGCATCCGACGGCCTGGCGTCCAGCATCAGTATCGATCCATCGCCCGTGCGTATCTCAATCGCCGCATAATAAGTACTCTCGCGTAGCTCTGTCACGACGACGCGATCAACCTGCGCGCCGATCTCCAGTATCAGATTACGCAGCAGATCATGCGTCATCGGTCTCGGCGGCGCAATTTTTTCAATGGCCTCGGCAATAGCATTGGCTTCATAGGCGCGCACCCAGATCGGCAGCATTGTTTCGCCGTTCACGTCTTTGAGGATAATAATCGGCGTTCCGGTATTCGGGTCCATCATCAAAGCTCGTATCTTTACTTCTATTTCCATACCAAAACCTCCCGTCATAGCTTAACAGTTGCAGGAATTATTACCGGACTCTCTCGCCATACAAGCTATTGGACTTAGCGGCGGTAATTCGCACAGGAACTATTTGACCGACCAGATGCGCGTCACACGGAAAATTAACGACCTTGTGACAAGTGGAATGACCGGCCATATCGTTCTTAGACTTAGCACTCGTGCCTTCAACCAATACTTCAAGAACCGAGCCGATGTAACGCTGATAGATTAGCGCCTGATTCTTTCTTTGTGTAACTTCCGCAACTAGCAGGCGTGCCGTTTTCTCTTCTTCCGAAACATCGTCTGAAAGCTTTGCAGAAGGCGTGCCAGACCTCTCCGAATACTTGAAGATATATAGCCCATCATACTGACACAATTCAATTAACTTGAGGGTCTCGCCAAATTCGGCAGCGGTTTCGCCGGGGAACCCCACGATAATGTCGCTGGTCAAGGCAAATGAACGGCTGGAGCTTTTTATGCGGTCAACGCGCTTCAGATAATCCTGAACTTTGTACCCCCTGCGCATCGCGCGTAGGATTCTGTCGCTGCCGGATTGAACAGGTAAGTGTATCCAGTTACACAAATTCGGATGCTCTTCCATGGCGCACACGATATCCGCGTGAAAATCTCTCGGGAAAGAACTGGTAAATTTGATTCTTTCAATTCCGGTGGCGGCGACCGCACGCAATAGCCGCGAAAAGGGCGTCGCGCCCGGGTAAGAATCCAAGCCTTCAGTTGAGGCGGGGCGGTAGCTATTGACGTTCTGGCCGATTAATTGAACTTCGCGGAAGCCTCTGCCGCGCAGAAATAGTATCTCACGTATGATTTCGTCGGCCGGGCGGCTTTTCTCGCGTCCACGAGAAAAAGGCACGATACAGTATGAACAGAACTTATTGCATCCTTCTATAATTGGAACCAGCGCGATGTGCGGCGAGCGGCGTTCCGTCGGCAAGATGTTCCATGCTTCATGTTCTGCACGCGCTCCCAAATCAAAAACCGTTTCGCCGTTTCGGGCGCGCTCTATCAAAACCGGCAATCTATCTGTGGCAGTCGTTCCGGCCACGAAACGCAATGTCGGCACTTGATCGAACAGCGCCGCTCCCTCTAATTGCGCGACACACCCCATAATGCCGATCAAAGGCTCTTTGCCACGCCGGGACTTGCGCACTTCGCCGATGCGCGTGAAAACTTTATGTGCCGCTCGCTCACGAATCGAACACGTGTTGAAAACCACGACATCCGCTGCGCCTGCCGAGTCGCTCAAGTCGTAACCGGCTTCGCGCAGCCGCGTGGCAGCCCTTTCCGTGTCTGCCATATTCATCTGGCAACCCAGTGTTTCTATATAAACGCTCGTTTTTGTCATACTAAAGCGATGCCTTCAAGTGAAGTTAGCGGAGTGTAGCAGAACTCGCAACGCGAAAGCGA
Source organism: Pyrinomonadaceae bacterium (assembly GCA_046262295.1). Lineage (GTDB taxonomy): Bacteria > Acidobacteriota > Blastocatellia > Pyrinomonadales > Pyrinomonadaceae > JBHENC01. The sequence continues at coordinate 369,829 of JBHENC010000003.1, forward strand.
GACCACTTAACATTAGCGACGGCGTTTGATCGGCGGACTTTTTCCAGCGGAAATTTTCTGTGGATCGGTGGATGCACTCTCGAGCAGCCAGCGCGCGGCCTCTTTCGTAGCAACCTCCGCCTTCGTTCCGCCGATCATCCGTGCCAGTTCCTGCACGCGCTCATCATAATTCAATTCCCTGACGGTTGTCGTCGTTCGCCCGTTCTCGATTAACTTGGCGACCGCATATTGATGATCCGCAAAGCGTGCGATCTGCGGCTGGTGCGTTACGCACAAGACTTGCCGCCCGTTCGCCAGGCTTTTCAGTCGCTTCCCGACGGATTCTGCGGCGCGCCCGCCGATGCCCGCATCTATTTCATCAAAAACCAGTGATTCCCCCTGCACGGACATCTCTCTGTTATCAAGAGCAAAGATGGAGCGCAACGTCAGCATCAATCTGGAGAGTTCGCCTCCCGAAGCGACTTTCGCCAGCGGTTTAGGGCTTTCGCCAGGGTTGGCCGCCAGCAGAAATTCCACCTGTTCGAAGCCGTCGGCGGTAAACGATTTGTGGAAGTCATTCATAAAATCCGCGTCGGAGTCGGCGGCGGCCTCAGTCTCACACGTCGCCGCCACAGTCGGCGGTGTTTCAAGCGTGACGAAGAAGTGAGCCTGCTCCAGGGCCACCTCGCGCAGTTTCTTTGTCACGTGCGCGGCAAGCAAAGGCGCGTTCTTTTTTCTGTGCTTGCTTAAAAGCTGCGCGGATTTGCGATACTCGGTTTCTGCCCTTTTTAGCTCTTCGATTAAAGAGTCCTCCCGCTCGGTTGCGAACGCGATTCCGGCCAATTTCGCCGCGACTTCATCTTGTACTTGAAGTACCCCCTGCAAATCTGTGTTGTATTTACGCTTAATCCTTTCTATCTCAGATAGACGCCGTTCGATTTCCGCCAGTTTTTGCGGTGAGAAGATCATTCGCTCGCGATACTCGCGCAAAGATTCCGCGATGTCCACAAGCACCGAAGTGCTTGCTTGCAGGCTCTCCAATAGGCTCGAGAAGTTGCCGTCATATTTACTTAAATCTTCCAGTTGCCGTCGCACTCCGGCCAGATTGGAGAGAATACTCTCATCGCTTTCGTACAAAGCCGTATAAGCTCCCAGACTAAGCTCTGCGATCTTTTCCGCGTGCGTTAAAAGCTGCTTCTCGGCCAGAAGGTGCTCGTCTTCACCCGTGTGCGGAGCAACATTTTCGATCTCTGCAAGCTGGTATCGTAGATAGTCTTCCGTGCGCCTCGCGTCATTCAATTCGCTCTGGAAATCTTCAAGCGCAGCCACCGCCTTTTGCCGACGGAGAAAGTTTTCACGCACCTTCTTCTTCAAAGGCAGGCATCCGGCAAAGCTATCCAGCAAGCTCACTTGAAACGATCTGGAGAGCAGCATGCGCTGTTCCCCCTGACCGAAGATTTCTATCAGAGGCACCTGTAGAGCCTGCAAAGTTGCGCTTGTAACCAACTCATCATCAACGAAAATGCGGCTCCGTCCGGTCAGATTCACTTCTCTGCGAATATTGAGACGTGCGCCTCTCAATTCATTAGCTCCCGCCTCCATGAGAATCCTTTGTACTTTGCTTCGCGTGCCTTCGTTAAGACAGAAATTTCCTTCGACGATTGCCACACGCTCGCCCGTGCGTATATGGCCGGTTGAACTGCGGTTGCCAGCCAGAAGCCCCAGTGCCTCTATAATGATACTTTTTCCGGAACCCGTCTCGCCGGTCAGTATATTTAGTCCCGGACGAAATTCCAATTGTATATCGGCAATCACAGCGAAGTTGGCTATCCGTAGAAATTCCAGCATCTTAGGGTCATTTCCCGAGAAATCAGTATTAAGGTTCCATGTGAAACAAAAGGAGTTTTTGCTTGATTATTTCGAGTCTAATCAAGTAGTATGGCATGTTATAAATGCTTGCCTGCAAGGAGATAAAGGAAATGTCTTTCAATAAAATCACAATCGTCGGGAATCTTGGACGCGATCCGGAATTGAGATATACGCCGCAGGGAACCCCTGTATGCAGTTTTACGGTGGCGACAAACGATAAACGTCGTGACAAATCCGGCGAACAACAGGACATAACCACGTGGTTCCGCGTAACGATCTGGGGCAGACAAGCCGAAACTGCCTCACAATATTTAACCAAAGGCCGCCCGGTATACATAGAGGGCAGACTACGCTTGGAAGAATGGTCAGACAAAGAAGGAAAGCCGCGCCATACGCTGGAGGTACACGCGACGGATATGCAGTTTATCGGCGGGCGTGGCGATGATGCGCCACCACCTGCAACATCATCCGCATCGCCCGCAACAGCGGCGTCAACAGGCACTGCGGCTCGCGCGCAGACCACACCGGAAAATGACTTTGCAGATGACGATATCCCCTTCTAAAAAGCGACTGCGGAGCGCTATGTCGGCGCGCCGACATAGCGCTCCGCAGTCGCTTTTTCCCAGTCTCCGAGACGTCGAATTCTAGCATAGCGACGAGCCAGACGGTGCGCCAGCGGCAGCCCCGAGATTTCGTTTAAGGACTGATTCAAGCTGCTGTCGAGCACGCGCGCCGCTTCGTCAAAATTCGTGTGAGCGCCTTCCGGCGGTTCGGTCACGATTACGTCAATGATTCCCTGCTTGTGCAACTCGACGGCCGTTAAGCGCAGGGCGCTTGCGGCGCGCTCGGCATCGGCCGCGCTCTTCCACAAAATGGCCGCACAGCCTTCCGGCGAAATAACGGAATACACGGCATTTTCAAACATCAGCACGTAATCTCCGACACCTATGCCGAGTGCTCCGCCCGATCCGCCTTCGCCGATAACAGTGACAATCACAGGCACGCGCAGCTTTGCCATTTCGCGTAAGTTATAGGCGATGGCCTCCGCCTGCCCGCGCTCCTCGGCGTCTATGCCCGGATAAGCTCCGGTAGTATCTATGAAGGAGAGGACGGGACGGCCAAACTTGTCTGCAAGCTTCATTGCGCGTAAGGCCTTGCGATAGCCCTCCGGCTTCGGCATCCCGAAGTTGCGCAGGCGGCGCTGTTTCGTATCACGCCCCTTTTGATGACCGACGACGACCACCGGCAAGCCTTTGTAACGTGCCAGCCCGCAGACCATCGCAGGATCGTCGGCGTAGCGTCTATCGCCGTGCAGCTCCGTGAAATCTTCAAAAAGCCTTTCGACGAAATCCAGTGTGTAGGGGCGATCAAGATGACGCGCCAGCTGAACGCGCTCGAGCGCCGTAAGTGATTCCTGTTCTCTTTTCTGTTCTGCCACTTTATGCTCGATGGGAAATCAATCTCTGAACCAATGAAGGCCGATAACATAGCTAAAACATTAGCGATCACGCAAGCGGTTAACCCATTCCACATGGCAGCCGTGTTTATGCAAAACGCTTTCGATCTCGGTGCTGCCTTTAATGCGCAGCGCGCCATGTGGCCGCGCACGCACCACGATACCGTTCTCAAGCGTTAAATCCAGATAAACGTCGCACTCGCCTCGGTGCTCGTCCAAGATACGAAAAAGCTTTTCAACTCCCGCATCGCTGAAATCACTCGTCGTGGGCACACGTATAATTATAGCACGCGCTTTTCGTTGGATAATTTCGTCTAGCCGTCCCACTTCATCAACGATAACGGAAAACGCTCCGTCGTCCGTCATTTCAAGTTTGCCGGAAACAAGCACCGGCGCTTCATCTTCGAGTGATCCGCTGTATTTGCTGTATATTTCAGGCCATAGAACGCATTTCACGCCGCCTGCTTGATCCTCAAGCCGCAACAGAGCAAAGCGTGCGCCTTTTTTTGTAGTACGAACCTGTAGCGCCGTGATGATTCCGCCAAGACTGACTTTCGTGCCGCTCAGTTGCGCGCAAAGGCTTTTGGAGCTGATGCCGCCAACTTCCTCCAGAACAGCCTCGTAATCCTCCAGCGGATGGCCGGTGATGTAAAAGCCTATGGCCTCTTTTTCGTGCGCCAGAAGCACGGCGTGCGTCCAAGGCTGCACATCCGGGATAGTTTCGTGTGCGTGCGCATCGTCGCCGACATCTACGCTACCGAAAAGACCGCTTTGGCCTTGCAAGTAACTTTTCTGGGTACGGCTACCCTGCGCCAGCGCAGTATCTGCGGCTTTGTGCAAACGCGCCCGCCATAAATGTGTGGGCTGTTCCGTGTTCAACGAATCAAAAGCCCCCGCACTGACCAAGCTCTCACAAACGCGCTTATTGACGGCTCCCTGTGCAACGCGCTCCGTAAAATCGAACAAAGACCGAAAAGCTCCTTTGTGGCGCGCCTCCAGAATGGCGTTGACGCTTGCCTGACCCACGCCTTTAATGGCGGCCAACCCATAGCGGATCGCCCCCTGTAACGGAGTAAAGCCTGAACCGCTTTCGTTGACGTCCGGCGGCAAGAGCTTGATGCCCTGACTTCGCAATTCCGAAGTGTACTTAAACACTTTAGCCGTATCCTGTAGTTCATTCGAGAGCACGGCGGCATAAAAATGTTCTGCAAAATGCGCCTTGAGATAGGCTGTTTGAAACGCCAGATAAGCATAGGCGACGCTATGACTTCGGTTGAAGCCATAGTCCGCAAATTGTGCCATCAAAGAGAATATTTGTCGAGCCTTATCCTCCTTAATGTTTTTGTTAACGGCTCCTTCAACGAATTTTTGCTCATGTAAGGCCATCTCCTCGCGCTTTTTCTTACCCATTGCGCGCCGCATTAAATCGGCTTCGCCGAGGCTGTAACCGCCAAGTTTCTGCGCCAGCTGCATGATCTGTTCCTGATATACCAGGATGCCGTAAGTATTGCTTAATATCTCTTTCATTTCCGGGACGATGTACCGGACGGTTTTATGGCCGTGATGTCTTTCAATAAAGTCATCAACCATGCCGCCGTCCAGCGGCCCCGGCCGGTACAAGGCGTTAAGTGCGGCCAGATCCTCCAGCCCGTGAGGTTTCAGTTTACGGCAAATCTCCTGCATCCCGGTTGATTCAAACTGGAAGACGGCTTCGGTTCGGCCTTCCGCGAAGAGCTGCATGGTCTGCTCGTCATCAAGCTCAATGACGGCCCAATCCACATCCACATTAAGCGATTGCTTCACAGTTTTTAAGCAATCGCTTATAACGGTTAAAGCGGTGAGCGCCAGAAAATCCATTTTCAGCATCCCGGTCTTTTCGAGATCGGCCATCGGATACTGCGTAGTCAATTCGTCTTTCGCTGAAACCGTCACCGGAACCAATTCCGGCAAGGGCACGGGAGAGATCACGACGCCCGCCGCATGTACCGAAGCGTGCCGCGCACAGCCTTCCAAACGCCTTGCTAAATCTATCAACTCCTTCACTTGCGCGCTGCTTTCGATTGCCGCGCGCAATTCCGGCACCTGCTCTATGGCCTGCGTGAGACTGACATTGCGGCCGCGCACGGGCGGCGGCACCATCTTCGCAATACGGTCAACTTCGGCATACGGCATATCCAAAGCTCGCCCGACATCCTTGATGGCGGCTTTGGAGGCCATCGTCCCGAAGGTGATAATCTGACAGACGGAATCGCGGCCGTACAGATTGGCGACGTGATTAATGACGTCGCCGCGCCCGCGCACGCAAAAATCAATATCAATATCCGGCATCGAAACACGTTCGGGATTCAGGAATCGCTCGAAGAGTAGATCATAGTGCAAAGGGTCTACGTCCGTAATCTCCAGACAGTAGGCGACGAGCGAGCCTGCGGCAGAGCCACGCCCGGGACCTACCGGTATCGAATTCTCTTTGGCATAGCGTATAAAGTCCCAGACGATCAAGAAATATCCGGCGAAGCCCATCTGCTTAATCATCGCAATTTCGCTTGACAGGCGCGCTTGGTATTCGCCCACTGAATGGCGCAAACATCCCTTTGATAGTTGCCTGTCCCAGACGGATTGGCGGCGCTGCTCGTAACCGTCCCTCACCACTTTTTCAAAATATTCGTCAGCGGTCAGGTCTGCGAAAGAGGCTGGAATAGGATAGTTGGGAACATGGTTAACGCCGCTCGGAAGCGTCAGTTCGCATCTCTCCGCAATCTCCAGCGTGCGATGCAAAACTTCCGGTATCTCACCGAAGAGTTGCCACATCTCTTCGGGCGAGCGCACGTAATAATAAGGCGAGCCGTAGCGCAGACGGTTGGTGTCCGAAACGGTTTTTCCCGTACCTATGCACAGCAACACGTCGTGCGCGCGCGCATCTTCAGGCATTAAATAGTGCGCGTCGTTGGTCGCAACCAACGGTATCCCGGTGCGCTTGGAAAGTTCCAAGAGCGGTTTGCGTATACGGTTTTGCGGCTCCAGCCCGTGATCCTGTATCTCCAGAAAATAATTGCCTTTGCCTAAAATTTCCTGAAATTCAAAAGCTTCCGCCATCGCTTCGTCAAAGCGGTCGCGTACAAGTAGCGCCGAAGGGACACCCGACAAACACGCCGAAAGACCGATTAACCCCTCGCTATGTTCTCGCAGAATTTCCTTGTCAAGGCGCGGTTTGTAGTAAAACCCTTCCGTGTACGCCCTCGAAGTTAAACGCGCCAGATTCTGATAGCCTTTTAAGTTCTGCGCGAGGAGGATCAAATGATAGTTCGCCTTCTCTCCGGCGACAGCAGGCGTGCCGCCACGATCTTTGCGGTTCCCGCGCGTAATGTACACTTCGCATCCGATGATGGGCTTAACATTCTGTGCTTTCATGGCGTTATAAAAAGATATCGCGCCATACATATTGCCGTGATCGGTGATCGCACAGGCGCGCATTCCAAGCTCTGGGATGCGCTTTGACAGAGGCTTTATCTGGGTTGCGCCGTCAAGCAGGCTGAAATCCGTGTGCAGATGTAAATGGACGAACTCTTTTTCGCTCATAAAAGGCAGTGCAAATCGCTGTGAAGCGTTGGTCTTGTTTAGACATAGTGAAAGCCGTGTCTTTGCGTTACCGGACAAAGCACTATATCACGTATTATTGGGGAAAGGCGCGCCCAACATATTGATGAACCACGGAAGCGATCCCCGTAGAGCTTTTGCTTCAAAAATTTTCCCGCTAAGGCATCATAAAATACTTGAAAGGTGATTTAGAGCGGCAAGAAAAGCGTTTGGCGCTATTCCCACTCGATGGTGCTGGGCGGCTTGGAGCTGATATCGTAAACTACCCGATTGATGCCGCGTACCTCTGAGATTAAGCGCGACGAAACGCGCGCCAGCATATCATGAGGCAAACGCGCCCAGTCCGCCGTCATGCCGTCCGTGCTGGTCACGGCGCGTATGGCGAGCACACGCTCATAAGTCCGCTCGTCGCCCATCACCCCGACGGTGGAAAGAGGTAACAGCACAGGGAAAGCCTGCCAGACCGCATCATATAGATTAGCTTTACGTAACTCTTCATCCAGAATCCGATCAGCGGCTTGCAACAATTGCACACGTTCGTGCGTTACTTCACCTAGGATACGCACGGCGAGGCCGGGTCCCGGGAACGGATGCCGTTTGAGAATCTCTTCCGGCACTCCTAGCTCACGCCCGATTAGCCTTACTTCATCTTTGAACAATTCTCGTAGAGGTTCGATTAATTGTAACTTCATGGCCTCCGGCAGGCCGCCTACATTGTGATGGCTTTTAATGACGGCAGAAGGCCCGCGTACCGACACCGATTCAATCACATCAGGGTAAAGCGTTCCCTGAACCAGATACTTTACTTCACCCTGCCGCGCCGCTTCTTCATCAAACACTTCAATAAATTCGCGCCCGATAATCTTCCGCTTTAACTCAGGATCAACCACTTCACGTAAAACATTAAGAAATCTTTCTCCCGCCCGCACGCCTCGAACATTCAACTCCATCCGCTGGCTAAATAAAGATAGAGTGAGATCATACTCACCTTCTCTCAAAAGGCCGTTATCAACGAAAACACACGTTTGCCGGAGGCCTATCGCTTTATGCACGAGAGCGGCAGCCACTGTTGAATCCACGCCGCCCGATAATCCGCACACGACTTTGTCACGCTCCCCGACCCTTTCACGGATCAACCGCACCTGCTCTTCGATCACCGTCGTGGGAGACCAATCGCCCAGACAGCCACACACATCAAATAAGAAGTTCTTGAGAATCTGCGCACCGAAAGCCGTATGCGCCACTTCCGGGTGAAATTGTAAGCCGAATATGCGTTTGCTTAAATTCTCAATACCATTAAGCGCACCGTCGGTTAAGGCCGTTAAGCGGAACCCCGGCGGCATCAGCGCGACATGGTCGCCATGACTCATCCAGACATCTATAGTCTCCGGCAATCCCTTAAATAAGGGGCTTGAAGATTCCACCACTTTCAACTGCGCAAAACCGTACTCGCGCCGTAAGGAAGACTGAACCGCCCCGCCCAACATCTCTGCCAGCACCTGTAGGCCGTAACAGATTCCCAGTACGGGGCAATTGAGGGACTCAAGGAATCCGGCAGGTGGGCGGGGCGCACCCGCCGCGTACACGGAAGCGGGGCCGCCGGATAAGATCAATCCTTTGGGAGCGCGTGCGAGAATCTCTTCGGTCGCCGCATAAAACGGGAGTATTTCGCAATAAACACCCGCTTCACGAATACGTCGCGCAATCAATTGTGTGTATTGCGAGCCGAAATCTAAGACTAAAACGACTTCATGCGCTGGTTTATCGTTCAAAAAGAAAACCTCCCGACTTTATACGGCGTCTGACTTTCGAGTAAACTTTTACGAATAAGTGTGGATTATACTTCTGTGCAAGCTGTTACGACAAATTAGTGGATAGTTAAAAGCGGCCAAAGCATCCGAAGGCCGCGAGGAAGCGACCTTGTTTCATTATTTTTGTCCGAAAAATACCGTTACCCGGCCCGCAGATGATCGAAGAGGGACGCGCAGATGGCGCGCGTCTTGCGGTATTTGCTTGCTTGTTGCATTGGCTTGCGCGAGCCATGTACGATTATTCGCCAAGTTACCGGAGATCGCTTTCGCCCGTTCCCGTAGTGAGGAACTAGCGTTATCCCAGCCGCTTGTGCAGCGTTGGTTATACGCTTCGGAAGCGACTGTTAATTTAACTCCGACCGCTTTTGCAGACCGAATCTACTTGCCGCTCGCATCGGGCGCGCTTATCGCTCTGCGCGCCTCCGACGGGCAAATGTTCTGGAGATCGGAGATCGGAGGCGAGATATCTGCCGCTCCCGTTGCCGACGAAGATGGCGTTTACACGGCATCAACAACCCTCGAAACTGCCCGGAGGACATCCGAGCGACATCAACAACAACAGGCAGGCGCGCTACACTCTCTAGGGCGCGAAGGGGGCGTCACGCTGTGGAGGCGCACATTAACAGCTCCACTGCGCGGTGCACTCGCGCTTAACCAAACAACCGTCTTTGGAGGCTCCGACGACGGGCGCATCTATGCCTTCCGAAAGAAGACCGGCGAGACTTTATGGAGCGCGCAGTTCCCTGCCGGGTTTAACTTTCGCCCGCTCTTGATAAATTCACATCTGTATGCGGGCAGCGAAGATGGAAATTTTACGGCACTCGATCAAGCGACGGGCAAAGTTCTCTGGCGTTATCGGACGCGGGGCGCGGTACGGGGCGAAGCGGTGGCGGTTGACGGCGTCGTGTACTTCGGATCGCTGGACGGTTATGTCTATGCGCTCGGAGCGGAAGATGGCCGGTTGCGCTGGCGCGCGCGCACGGGTGCGGGAGTTCAGGCCGTCGCCAGTGCCGAAAACGGCTTGCTGGTGCCGTCGCTGGATAATTTCGTGTACCTGCTTTCCTACACGCGCGGCGACCGTTTGTGGAAGCACCAGTTGGCGGGCAGACTTGCCGCTATGCCTTTGGCGACATCGGACGGCGTGCTCTTCACACCGCTGTCCGGCAACACAGGCATCGTTCTCGATTTGCGCGACGGACGGCAACTCAATTCCCTACCGCTCGGCGAGGACAACAGTATGGCGGCAGCACCTATCATGGCCGCCAATATGCTGCTCATCACGACGCGGCATGGCTTGCTGGCGTTCTCGCGCGCCGCCGTTTCCGCCGCGCATCCTGAGGCTAAATAGAGCTTGCGCCTGTTTGAATCTGATCGTTGCGAAAATTAGTCGGTAGGGGGACGCCTGCGAAAAAGCGAAGCGAAGCGGGACAGCAAGCCGTGAAGTACGTAGATAATGGCGAGCGAAAGCAGGACGTGGCGCGAAAAAAGCCAGATCAGCATACCGATGGAAGCGACCAGCAAAATTATCATCGGCGTGCCGCGTTTGCCGGTTCCGATTGACTTAAAACTCGTATAGCGCAGGTTGCTGACCATCAATGCGCCGAGACAGCCCGCCAGCGCCATCAACAGGCTGCTGTACATTTCTGCATAACGCGATTCGTAAGCGATTAAGGGCAGCGGAGCGAAATGAACAATCGCGGCGATAAGCAGGGCGGCGGCGGGAATCGGCAAGCCTACGAAACTTTTCTTGTCCAGCTTCGGAGTGCCTTCGGCGAGGACACGCGGGCGCGTCGCCTGTACGTTAAAGCGCGCGAGACGAAACGCGCCGCAAATCAAATACATAAACGAAAGAAACCAGCCCAGTTTGTGCGCGTTGCTTCCGTCCTTTAAGGCCGAACCGTATCCCCACGCATATGCCAGCACTGCGGGTGCGATGCCGAAGGTCAGCACGTCTGCGAGCGAATCGAGTTGCACACCGAGTTCGGTCGTTGTCTTCGTCATACGCGCGATGCGTCCGTCCAGCGCATCGAAGAGGAAAGCCCAGCCGATGGCGTGCGCGGCATTGTCGAAATGCACGGCGGCACGCTCAAAATCCGATGTGCTGCCCAGTCCGACAAATTGAAAGCCGCGCAAGGCCGCCATCACCGCGTAGAAACCCATGCCGATGTTGGCGGCGGTGAACGCGGAGGGGATCACGTACAAGCCTTTTCGCAGTCCCCTGCGATTCGCGGTTGTCGGGTCAACGGTCAAGTCGTCGGCCTTTAACTGCGGTGTGGTGACGCTCAAGAGATTCTCCCGATAATTGTTTCGCCGCCGCGCACGCGCGCGCCTTCCCGCACCCACACTTCCACTTCCGGCGGCAGCACGAGGTCTGTGCGCGAACTGAACTTAATCAGGCCGAAGCGTTCGCCGAGAGTGACGGAATCTCCGGCGCGTTTCCAACAGATGATGCGCCGCGCCAGCACTCCGGCAATCTGTTTGCAGACCACAGTGATGCGCGCACCTTCTATCGTCAGAGTGTTCTGCTCGTTGACGAGGCTCGATTCTTCGCGCGTCGCCATCAGGAAACGCCCTTTGGCATACGTCACGTCTTTGATCGTGCCCGCAATCGGCGCGCGATTGATATGCACGTCGAGCGGTGAAAGAAAGATACTGACGAGCGTCGACGAATGCGCATCATCCGGCGCGAGGCGGCGCACGCGCGTTACGCGGCCATCCGCCGGAGAGAGCACAACGTCAGAGTCCTCGGGGGCGTTGCGCACGGGATCACGAAAGAAGTAGGCCATAAACGCGGCCAGCGCAAAGAGCACGAGCGCCAGCCACCACACGCCCGCGAACAACGCCAGAAGCGCAGCGGCGGCTGGAATAAAGATATATGGAAAACCTTCGCGTGCCACAATTATACGTCAACCTCTTCCTTATCTATCCGAGTATCTTAAGTGCGCGTCGCAATTTCAGTATGCGCTAGTATCCTGAATCTTAACAAATAAGGGGCGCCCGCGAGAATGACAGCGCCCCTTCGACATACGATGTTTGTTGCAAAATTACTGCCGGGTGATTTTTAAGAATCAGTGCCCGGAGCCGTCGCCTTGCCGGTGTTGGTGCAGGATGGTCTGCATCTGGTCTTTGACGGCCAACTTCTTTTTCTTCAAAGTAACTTCTTCCAATTGTTCTTCATCGCTTGGGTAAGCGAGGGCTGTCAATTCGCTGAGGCGTGCTTCGTAGCGTCCGTGTTCGCGCGCCAGTTCGCGGAACTCTGGATCGCTGGTCATTAACTGCGACTGTAAACTGTCCGTCCCGGTTACTTCCATATTTGAGAAGCCTCCTTTTCAGATGCCTGAAATGCTGTCACTCTCGGTGTGGCGGACAAAACTTTGTCACGCCCCGTTTGCTTCGAGCCAAAATGTTAACGCAAAGGACACATACATATCAAGCCATATTCAAAACTCCGCGACCATGATGAGCGCATCGTCGGGCGGCGACGTATAGTAATGCCGCCGTCGCGCCGTTGCCTTAAACCCCTGCCGTAAATAGAGAGATTGCGCGCGCAGGTTGGAGGCACGGACTTCGAGCAACGCGCGTAGCGCGCCCTCGCGCCGTCCGTCTTCGAGCACACGCTCGAGCAGCGCCGCACCGACGCCGCGCCTTCTATATGCTTCACGCACCGCGATGTTGTTAACGTGCAACTCGCCTGCGCCGATCCGTGCGGCAATGAATCCCGCAAGCCTTTGATTGTTCGCCTCTACGTCGCGCGCGGCACTATCAAATCGCGCAATCAGCATTATGCTCTCGCGCGCGCGCGACAGCTCCGCGAAATAGGCGTCCCAGCCCCAGCAGCTTAATCCGCTTGCTTCCTCTATCTCGACGACCTCCAGCAGATCGTGCTCCGTCATACGCTGAAGCGTAATGGCCGCGCGGCCTACTTCGCGTGCCGGTTTTCCCCTTGACATAATCGGCTAATCTCCGCATCCGACATTCGCACGTACAAGGCTTGCAACTCTTCCGGGCGCGACGGCGCAGCACTGCCGCGATAATCCGTTAAGGCGAGCGCAGAAAGTTGTTCCGCCAGACATTCGACAGGCTTTGCCATTCTCCACAAACCGCCCTGCGTCTCCGCCCGCCCGCCTTTATGAACTCTCAACATAGCTTCGTCATCCGCCTCATCTTCAAACGCAATACCGGCACGCGTCGCGCCCTCTTCGATCAACTCCGCAAAAGCGCGCGCGCCTTCGCCTGCCCATATAAGAGCGCGTGTGCCCTGCATCTCGTTCAGCAAATCCTGCGGCCGCGCGTGTCCGGGCGCAGACAAAGCGCGTATATGACGTTGTTCGTTGACCGCGAGCAATTGCCAGAAGACTTCGCCGCGCCCTGCCGGAAGCATCGCCAGCGTCGCCGCCGAGACACCTGCCGCGCGCGCGATACCGTAGAGCGTCGGCACGCCCAGGCAAGGCCGCGCGAGCGTCGCCGCAAAAGCTTTGATGGTCGCCAGACCGATTCGCAACCCCGTAAAACTGCCCGGCCCTGCGGCGGCCGCGAACAGCTCTATCTCGCCTAAAGTTACAGACGACTCTGCGAGCAGCGTTTCGATGTGCGGCAAAAGATTTTGCGAATGCGAGACGGAGGCATCGCCGCCGGAGCGTGTGCCGAGCACGCCGCTGCCGCGCGCGAGCGCCAGACTGCCCACGCGCGTGGCCGTCTCAATCGTCAGGATCAATGCGGAATCTTTCAGGGGCACGAAACCTTAAGGCGTGCGGATAAGCAATCTTCCACACCACACTTGAAATGAAACATCTTATTTGACAGGCTGCGCTTTACCGCGCGATTATAAGACGCCGTCTCTTGTGAGCGCAACGCGAAAAGTTTTCAACGCACGAATAGCAGTGCTGCGTTCAGTTGCGCGAAGGCAGACCGCGCACTCCGGCGTCGGCTGCCGCACCGCTTATTTTTCGCATGGTCTTATACGAGCAAATTAACGGGTAAAAGAATTTCTCTGAAACATGACCGAGCAACGCATAGGTATTCTGACGGGCGGCGGCGATTGCCCCGGCCTTAATGCGGCGATTCGCGCCGTCGTGCGCCGCGCCATTTCGATGAACACGGACGTACTCGGCATCAAGAACGGCTGGATGGGGCTGGTCGAAGGCGATGTCGAGCCGCTCACACGCTATTCCGTCACAGGCATACTACCGCGCGGCGGCACGATTCTCGGAACATCACGCTTCAATCCGCTAAAGGAGGCACAGGCCGTCGAGCGCCTGCAACACAACTGGCGCAAATACGATCTAAACGCGCTCGTCGTGATCGGTGGCGAGGGCACGCTCTCCGCCGCGCTTGAGATGTGGAACAAATACAAGTTGCCGCTCGTCGCCATTCCCAAGACGATTGACAACGATCTGGCGGGCACGGATTTTACTTTCGGTTTCGATACGGCCATCGGCGTCGTCACCGATGCCGTTGACAGATTGCACTCGACTGCCGAATCGCATCATCGCGTGATGGTCGTCGAAGTGATGGGCAGACATACCGGATGGATCGCCGCTTACGGCGGCATCGCGGGCGGAGCCGACGTGATTCTCGTGCCGGAGCATCCGTTCAGGCTCTCACAGATTTGCGAGGTGCTTGACCAGCGACGACAGCAAGGTCGCGCCTTCTCCATCGTCGTCGTAGCCGAAGACGCGCACCCGCACCCGGATGAAAATTTTCTGAATAATGAAGCTCACGCGGAGATTTTTCAGCACGACCGGCTGGGCGGCATCGGCAATATTCTGGGGCGCGAGATAGAGCGTTGCACAAAGATTGAAACGCGCGTCACACAGCTCGGCTACGTGCAGCGCGGCGGCTCGCCCACCGCTTTTGATCGCGTGCTGGCGACGCGCTTCGGCGTCAAAGCTTTCGACATGGTCGCCGCACAGGAATGGGGACGCATGGCCGCCCTGCAAGGCAGCCGTATTACCAGCGTGCCGCTCGAAGAGGCCGTCGGCACGCTCAAGTGTCTTGACGAAGAGATTTACCGCATCGTCGAAGTCTTCTTCGGTTAAGATTACCGGCGCTGCTCGAAGCCGCGCGGAATCGTCCGGCAATTTTTCCGCTTTTCCAAAGTTTCTCGAGTCATGTTCAAGAGGATTGTTTGCAGAAATGAAAATCTGCCCCGCCTGCCAGCGATGCTACGAAGACACGGACGCGCATTGTTCCTTTGATGGAACGACGCTCGTCGAATCGCGTCATGGCCCCTGCCTCATCACGGATAAGTATCGCCTTGACCGTATCCTCGGCCGGGGCGGGATGGGCGCAGTTTACGTTGGCACGCACGTTGATCTTGATCGTCGTGTCGCCATCAAACTGTTGCTGCCGGAGTTTACAGCCGAACCGGAAGCTCTCGAACGCTTTCGCCGCGAAGCGCGCGCCGCCGCCAAGCTCAATCATCAGAACGTCGCGGATACTTATGATTACGGTTTGCTGCCGACCGGCGGCGCGTACATCGTGATGGAGCTTGTCAACGGCCAAAGCCTGCGCGAATACATGAACGCGGCGGGGGCGTTGCCGTTCCCGGAAGCCGTCGCCATCGCCCGCCAAACCTGTGAAGGCATCGAAGCAGCGCACCGCAGCGGCATCGTTCACCGCGATTTGAAACCCGGCAATATTATTTTGATGCGCGATCATCAAGACCGCCTGCTCGTCAAAGTCGTGGACTTCGGCGTGGCGAAATTAAAAGAGCAAACAACGACATCGGGCGGCGCATTGACCGCTTCCGGCTCGCTGATCGGCACGCCGCGCTACATGGCTCCCGAACAATGTTCGGGCTATCCGGCTGACGCCCGCTCGGACATTTATAGTCTCGGCGTAATTCTCTATGAAATGATCGCCGGTCGCCCACCCTTCGACGCGCCGACAGCCACCGCCATCGCCATCAAACATATTCAGGAGCCGCCGACACCGTTGCGCGAGTTCCGCGCGGATGTTTCGCCGGAGCTGGAAAAGATCGTGATGAAATCGCTCGCCAAAGAACCGGAGTCGCGTCCACAAACGGCTGCCGATTTCGCAACCGAGCTGGAAGAGATTGCGCGCGAGTTGCAACCGTCATCGAACTCTAACGCAGGCCGCGCCGCACACATTGAACCGGCACACTTCTCTTATGATCCGCAGACCGGCGTGGCGGTGGGCGGTCAGACCAACCCTCAAGCCTTTGAAGCACAGGGCGAGACGAAGCGCGTGGGCGAGCCGACCAACGAACACTCTTTTCCGCGCGAGCCGTCCGGCAACGAACCCATTCCGACCCCGGCGTTTGCTTCCGACGCAGTCGTTCAGCCGCAACCCACAGAGACATTCGCAGTTGCGCCTGCGTCGCCCGCGCGTGTTGAAGAAAAGACTGCCGCAGGAGTTCCCGCCCCCGATACCGTAAGCGATGCGCAGCCTGCCACTATTCCTGCCGCCGATAAAATTTCCCCGGTGACTTCATCCGAACCTGCTGCACGCTCGCCGTTTCTGCACTACACGGCGATTGGACTTGTGGTCGCGGCGGTGGCCTGCGGAATCACTTTGTGGGCGATGTCGCAAAGAGATTCGACTAATGAAGCAACGCGGCGCGCGAGCGATGATTCAGCAACGATGAGCGCAGTGAAGAACGAGGCAAAGAGTACGAGCAGTGTGGATCGCTCAGTGCCTGCGAACACCGCACGCAATAGCGAGGCGACGACGTCAACAGAACAAACGGCGCGTGATCCGCGCGAGGAACTGCGCACGTCGCTCGATGATTGGGTGGCCGCAACGAACGCGCGTGATGTCGCTAAACTGATGAACTTTTATGCGCCCGTGCTCAAAAAATATTATTTGAAGCCGAATGCTTCGGCAGCCTTTGTGCGCACGGATAAAATAAACCTCTTTTCGCGCACCACTTCTGTTAACGTGCGTGTCGCGGAACCTAAATTGACGGTTAGCGCGGATGGCCGTAACGCCACGATGCGCTACACTAAGAGTTGGAATTTCACGGGCGCGCGTGCCGACGCCGGACAAGCGTTGGAAGAGTTGCACTGGGTCAAAACAAACAACGGATGGAAGATAATCGGCGAGCGCGACTTACGTTAAGCGAGAATTTGCGATGAAAGGGATTTACCGCTTGCGGCCTCGCCCCTCACACACGGTTCGATATATTTTTTAGCATGACCTTAACTCCTCAAACACCTATGTTGCGGCAGTATCAGGAATTGAAGAAACAGCATCCCGGCACGCTCCTCTTTTTTCGGCTGGGCGATTTCTACGAACTCTTCTATGACGACGCGGTAACGAGCGCGCGCGAGTTGCAGATTACTTTGACGGCGCGCCATAAAGAGCGCGGCGATCCGGTTCCGATGTGCGGCGTGCCGCATCATGCGGCGGCGACTCATATCGCCAAGCTTGTACGCAAAGGTTATCGCGTCGCCATCTGCGAGCAGACCGAAGAGGCGTCAAAGACGAAGAAGCTTGTGCGCCGCGAAGTCGTGCGCATTATCACGCCGGGCACGGCCGTTGATCCGCAGCTCTTAGACGAACGCGAAAGCGTTTATCTCGCGGCGGTGTGCGGCAGCGGCGACCAGATGGCGGCGGCGTTTCTGGATTTATCCACCGGCGAATTCCGCGTGACAGACACGCACGGCAAAGAGAGCTGGCCGAAGATCATCGCGGACATCGAAGCCTATGCCCCGCGCGAACTGCTCTTCCCCGCCTCGCTCGCCCAATTGCTGCAAAACGCGCATCAAACTTCGCCGCGCACCGCACCGCTTCCGCTTACGAAAAATCCTTCTGCAACCCCGGAGACGTTATCGGACGCGAGCAAGGATACCGACGCTTTGTCTGAGAGCCACGCAGCGATGAGTGCGCGCAAGGCTTCGACGGATGCGGTGTTCGGCGGCGCGACGCTGACGCCTCTGGATGATTGGTTATGGCAGCGCGAGGCTTGCGCCGAACTGTTGCGTGAGCACTTTCATGTGCTTTCGCTCGACGCTTTTAATCTGGAAGATAAGTTTGAGGCGGTGCGAGCCGCCGGTGTCTGTTTGCGTTATGCGCAGGAGACGCAGCGCGCCGCCGCCGCGCACGTCACGGAGATTAATTATTTCGAGCCGCAGAATCATCTGGTGCTGGACGCGGTGACGGTGCGCAATCTGGAACTCGTGCAAATGCAGCCCGCACAAAAGCGCGCACACGCCGTCATTGATGTGATTGACGACACGATGACCAATATGGGCGCGCGGCTTTTGCGTTCGTGGTTGCTGCGCCCTTCCGTGCGACGCGGCGAAATCGAAGCCCGCCATGCCGCCGTCCAAGACATCTACGCCTCGCAAATCAAAAGAGATCAACTGCGGGCGCGCTTAAAAGTCGTCGCAGACATGGAACGTCTCGCCGGACGCCTCAACATGAACAACGCGACCGCCCGCGATTTAGTCGCCTTGCGTAGCTCGCTTGAGGAAGTGCCGAAGATCAAAGAGACGTTATCGGACGCATCGTCGTCGCTGCTGCAAATCCTGTATGAAAGCGCGGACGAGTTGGGCGATGTGCGTTCTTTGATTGCACGCGCAATCAGCGACGAGCCGCCCGCGAAGCTCTCTGACGGCGGCGCGGTTCGTGAAAAGTATTCGCAGGAGTTGGATGAGTTGCGCGCGATAAGCCGCGACGCCAAGCAGACGATTGCGACAATTGAAGCGCGTGAACGTGCGCGCTCCGGCATTTCATCTTTGCGCGTGCGCTTCAACGGCGTCTTCGGTTATTTCATAGAAGTCTCGAAGGCTGCCGCCATGCGCGTTCCCGCAGACTACGAGCGACGGCAAACTCTCGCCAACGCCGAACGCTACACGACGCCCGAACTGAAAGAATGGGAAACGAAAGTGCTCGGCGCGGAAGACCGCATCACGCAGTTGGAGATGGAAATCTTTCAACAGGTGTGCCGGGACATCGCGGTTGAAACCAGACGCATACAGGCGACGGCGCGTGCGCTTGCCTCGCTCGATGCGCTCGCGTCGCTGGCCGAAGTCGCCGTTCGTCGCCGTTACGTGCGGCCTACAATGCACGATGGAGATGAAATAAAGATCGTCGCCGGTCGTCATCCTGTCGTCGAAGCCTTGAGCGATGATCCGTTTATCGCCAACGACGTTTACATGAATAATTCCACAGACCGTTTGCTGATTATCACGGGGCCGAACATGGGCGGCAAATCAACTGTCTTGAGGCAGACGGCGATCATCAACATACTCGCGCAGATGGGTTCATTCGTGCCCGCCGAACGCGCGTCATTGCCGGTGCTTGATCGCGTGTGGACGCGCGTCGGGGCGTCCGACGATCTGGCGCACGGGCGTTCGACGTTCATGGTCGAGATGACGGAGACGGCGACGATTCTGCACAACGCGACGCCGCGCTCGCTTATATTACTTGACGAAATCGGGCGCGGGACGGCGACGTTCGACGGCCTTTCAATCGCGTGGGCGGTCGCGGAATTTTTGCACGATTCGGCGGAGCACGCCGCCAAAACGCTCTTTGCGACGCACTATCACGAATTGACGGAACTCGCCGAACGCTTGCCCGGCGCGCAGAATTATCAGATCACCGCCGCCGAGCGCGAAGGCGAAGTCGTGTTCCTGCACCGGCTCGAACGCGGGCGGGCGTCGAAGTCTTACGGCATCGAAGTGGCACGCCTCGCAGGGCTTCCCGCGCCGGTGCTCTTGCGCGCCCGCGACGTGCTGGCGCGCCTTGAGCGTTACGAGCTGGATGTCTTCGCAGAAGAGATGAAACAAACAAACGCGGGCGACGGCGGCGCGCTGCAAACTCAAAGTCAGGCGCAGAATTTGCACGCAGATGATGGGGCGCTCGGCGCTGTCGCAAGGCGCGCAGGACGCAGACGCATCGCCGCGCAGGTCACGCTCTTCGATGCCGCGAACAAAAGCGTGCTTGACGAGTTGCGCGACCTTAATGTAGAAAACCTTGCGCCCGAAGAAGCGCGCGCGCTATTGAGCGGCCTGCGCGAGCGGCTAATCTGAAAGCAAAATCGAGAAACTTTCCGCAAACGAATCCGAACAACTATTTTCATGCCCGACTCTTTAACTTCGCTTTCGCTCGAACAGCAAATCGGGCAACTTTTTTTCATAGGCTTGCCCGGCACAGAGCTTGACGCGGAGACGCGCGCGCTCATCGAGTACATCAAGCCCGGCGGCGTTATCATCTTCGGGCGCAACGTCGCTTCGCCGCAACAGTTGCGCAACTTGCTTGACGGCATACGCGCGCTGCTGCCCATAGAGCCGCTCGTCAGCGTGGATCAGGAAGGCGGCCTCGTCGATCGTCTGCGCAAAATCTGCACGCCGATGCCGTCCGCGCGCACCATACGGCAACACGGCGATCTGGCGGGCGCGCGCACTCTCGGGCGCATCACAGGCGAGATACTGCGCATACTCGGCTTCAGCATGAACTTCGCGCCCGTCATGTCAATCATGACGGACGAACGCGATCTGCTCTCGAACGGCCTTTATTCGCGCTCGTTCGGTCGTTCGCCCGGCGAAGTGTTAGGCTATTCGATGGTCTATCTGCGCGGACTGCAAAGCACCGGCTGCATGGGCTGCCTCAAACATTTTCCGGGCATCGGCGCAGGCGAAGTGGATTCACACGAAGAGATGCCGGTCGTCCATTTGACGCACGACGATCTGCTCGCGCAAGACCTCGCGCCCTACATCGAACTCTTTCAACGCGAGGATGACCGCGTGCGCGCCGTGATGGTCAGTCACGGCGGCTTTCCCGAAATTGATTTGCAGCGCGGCGTCGCGGGCGGACTGATCGAACCCGCGTCGCTCAATCACCGCATCGTCACCGAACTCTTACGCGAAGAACTCGGCTATAAACATCTCGTCGTAACGGACGATCTGGAGATGGGCGCGATCAGCCGCCACTGCGAAATAGAGGAGGCGGTGCGGCGCGCCTTCATCGCCGGTCAGGATATGTTTCTAATCTGCTCGCGCCCGGACATTATCCGGCGCGGCTTCGATTCGCTGCTGCTGGCGGCGAAAGATAAATTGATTCCCGAAGAAAGATTCGCGGCATCGCTGCAACGCATCGCTTCCTTTAAGGCTATCACGCAACCGCCGCTCGATTTCGACCTCAAGCGTTTCAAACAGTTATCCGACGAAATCGGTGTGCTCAATCATAAACTCAACTACACATATGGAGGCCGCATCTAGTGCGTGCTCGCAAATCTTTATTCGCCATTCTAACTTTAATTATCGGCCTGCTGCTTCTTTCTTCCTGTCGCGGGCGCAGCAACGCTTTCGTCTTCGCGCTGCCCGACAACATTGCGACGCTCGATCCTCTGGGCGGCTCGAGCACGACGGTTTCGAGCGAACGCCTGCGCCAACTAATGTTCAATTCGCTGGTGCGCAAAAACGAAAAGTTCGAGTACGTCGGAGAGTTGGCATCCGATTTCAAGCGTTCGGAAGACGGCCTGAGCATCACCTTTATTTTGCGCGACAACGTGAAGTTTCACGACAATACGCCGTTCACCTCCGCCGATGCGAAGTACACGATAGAGACTTTGCTCGCCTCCAACACGGGCAAATCCGCGAGTTTTTTTGAAGGCAGCGGCGCGGCCAAACAACCGTTCATCACCGGCCTTGACGCGCCGGACGCGCGCACGCTCGTCGTACATCTGCGCCACGATTCATTCTTCGAGTTCAACCAAATAATATCGAATCTCGTCGCCGTCGGCATCATTCCGCAGGGCAGCGCAAGCACGCAGAAGGATAAACCGGTCGGCACGGGCGCGTTCAAGTTCACGAGCTATGATTCTTCGCAACAGGTTCTCGAATTGGAGGGCAACGAAAATTACTGGGAAGGCGCGCCGCAAATCAAAAATTTGCGCGTGCGCGTGATCGCGGATGCGGGCGCGTTGCAGGCCGAGTTAAAGAGCGGGCGCGTTGACTGCGTTTCGATGGATGCGGCGTCGAATCTTTCGCCGGACGCCTTCAAGTCGCTCGAGCAAGACCCGAATCTGCAAGTCAAACAATTTCCCGGCGCGAACATTCTTTATCTGGGCTTCAACACGCAATCCGCGCCGCTCAATAACGCGCGCGTGCGTCAGGCCGTCGCCTACGCGATTGACCGCGAAGGCATCATACGCGATCTGCTGTTAGGGCGCGCGCAGATTGCGCATTCGATTTTGCCGGAAGAATCTTGGGCATTCGCTGCCGGACAAAAATATTCCTACAATCCAGAGCAGGCGAAAAAACTTTTGGATGAAGCGGGCTTTCGTGACCCGGACAGCGACGGCCCGCAGATGCGTTTCCCGCAGCCGCTTGTCTTAAAGATTTCTTCGAGCAGCGGTTCGACAAGGCAGTATTCGGGAGTCATCCAGAATTCTCTTAAACAGATCGGCGTGCCGCTCGAGATTGTCGCGCTAGAGACCAACACGCTCACGGATCAACTGCTCAAAGGCCAGTATCAGATGACGATACGCAGTTGGGTCGGCGGCAATCAAGACCCGATTTTCTTGCGCGACCTCTTTCTTTCAACGGAAATCCCGACGCAGGATCGCGCCGGACGAAACCGCAGCCGTTACAACAACCCGGAACTCGATGCGCTGCTTCTCAAAGCCGTCAACACGGCAGACCGCGCCGAATCCGGTAAGCTCTACGCACAGGCGCAGGACACCTTGAGCCGCGATCTGCCGATGATGCCGCTCTGGTATCCGGCCTATCTGGTAATTGCCCGCAAAGGCGTCGGCAACATTCAAATCAGAGGCGACGGCAACCTCGAATTCATGCGGCGCTTGACTGTTGAAAATAAATAAAGGAAGCCGCGCGTTAGCGATTGAGATTAAAACCAATGGCTTGCTTCGCTTCAAGTCTTTCCCTTAAGGGAAAGACTTGAAGCGAAGCCGTTCGGGAAATTCTTAATTGCCGGCGGACGGCTTGATGCTGACGAGCGCCTGATTGCTGGCCGTGCCGTGAAGGTTAATGCTTATCAATACGTCGCCACCGCGCGCGAGTTCGTCAGGCAATTTCACGATTACTTGTGTGAGTGAATTAATATTCGGGACATTTCCGGCATATTCAATGGTGAGCGGATAGACTCTGTGTTGCGAGTCTTCCGCCTGCGCCGTCATCGCTGACATAGTTTCACCGGGCAAAAGCGTTGCGTTCGTGGCAAAAAGGATAATTCGTGTGTGCCTATCGGCGCTCAAATTATACGTCGTGAAGACCGGAAAAGGATCGCGCACTAATGTGACGGAATCAACGGCGGCTGCCCGGTTGCTGTTTTCTTCGGTAAGGAGCACGGGTGTAGCGGGCGAGTTTTGTCCGACGAGCGGAGCGTAGCCCAGCTTGCGAAAGAGGTCTGCTATTACTTTGTGTCCGAGATCGCCCGGATGCACTCCCGAAGAATCGTAGGGCGAAATGTAGCCTTTGTCGCCCGCGTCCTCATCACCGTTCGCGCCGTTGAAGGCTTGATAGACTTTAGCGCACGGAATGTTATTGGCAGCAGCAGTGGTGTTGATATAATTATTGGCATCGTCAACATACGGCTTGAGCGCTTGAAAATCGTTCAGGCCACCATCATTTGCCCACGAATCGGAAGCCTTCTCCGCCTTGACGAACGGATTGTAAATATCCATTGTGCGGATGATGGTGTTGTTGATGCTCCGCAGGGCGAGTATTTCTGTGATGATGGCGCTCCAGTTTGCTTTGAAGGCGGCAAGGTTAACTCTCAGACAATCTTGATTATCCGCACCGCCGCACGTGCCACCTTTGTAGCTATTGATAATACGCAAGAAATCGTTGCCGCCGATATCCCATGTCACGACTTGCGAGTTGGCAATCGAAGTGCGAAACGTGGCGTTCGTGCGCAGGGCATTGAGAAGCTGTGCGCTAGTCCAACCGTTTTGTCCAAGATTTGTTAGAGAGACACCTGACGCGGTATCAGTCTGAACATAGCTTCCGTAACGCGGCACGTAACCGCCCACGCTTAAATCCAGAATTCCAAATGCGAGTGAATCACCGAGCGCCGTATAGTTTAACGTGCCCGACGAGGTCGGTGTGCCTGACGCCTCGACTGAAACCGCAAGGTGCGTTGTCAACAAAACGACCAGCAACGTAAGCGAGAGAAAACGATTCATAATTTTTAATGGCTGAAATTGAGTTAAAGCTGAATGCCGCGCACGAAAGAGACCGGGCATACGTCAGGCAATGTGCAAGACGCGATATCTTACCCTAGATTTGTTGCTTAAACCAAACGCCCGCTTAAGCTCGCAGCGAGAAACCTGACCTTAACATTAACAGAGGTGCGGGAGAGACTCAAATCCTACTGCGATTGAGACGCCTTATTGCTGATCTTCCAACTCTTCACCAATCAAGTTAAGCGTCTCTACAAGCGCGCGGCGAGAAACAACGCCTTCGCGTATTAAACGTGGCGGGCGGCGGCTAACGTCAAGGACGGTGGAGGGCTGATCTACGCGCGCATCGCCCCCGTCAACAATCAAACTCAAGTCATGCGGAAACGAGCGCGCGACTTCGAGCGCGGTGCGGGCGGGCGGCTCGTTCGGAAGGTTCGCGCTCGTCGCCGTCAATGCGCCGCCGCAGGCTCTGACGAATTCGCGTACCGGCTCATCGAATGGCAAGCGCACGCCGATTGTTTTTGTACCGGCGGTCAGCAACGCGGAGATTTCCGCACGCGCAGGCATCACGAGCGTCAAAGCGCCCGGCCAGTGCCGCGCCGCAACGGTCTCGAAGACACTTGATTTATCAACGATGAATCTTTCGGCTTCCTCTGGATCGCTGATGATGACGAGAATCGGTTTCCCTTCCCTACGCTTCAGTTCGCTCAACGAAGATAGCGCCCGTTCATCGAACGGGTTCGCGCCGAGACCATAGAAGGTGTCTGTGCGAAACGCCACGATGCCGCCCGCCGCTATTAACTTCGCGGCGTGGCGGCGTGTATCAAGGTTATCTTTGAGGATCATCAGTAAGTTTGAGCGTTGGCGCGCAATGGTTTTGTCAGGGCAGCTTGACGGCGTAGCCGAGTCCGTCGCCGACAGACAAAATCTCTGCGCGCAGTTGTGTGTGATTCACGAAGCGTTCGTTGAACTCGCGGAGGGCGAGTGTGGACGAACGTTGATCCGGCGCGCGGATTTCGCCCGCCACCTGTCCGCCCCATAAAAGATTATCAACCAGCACGACACCGTTCGCTCTCAAGAGTGGCAACGCAAGCTCCAAATAATCCACATACTCTTCCTTTAACGCATCTAGATAAATCAGGTCGAAGGTCTCCGTGAGTCGCGGCATTACTTCGAGCGCACACCCCTGCTCAACGCGCACGCGATCATTCATTCCGGCGCGCGTGAAATAATCGCAGGCAAGACCAATCATTTTGTCGCTCGGCTCTATCGTCACAACGAGGCCATCGTCAGGCATTCCGCGCACTAGATGTATCACGGAATAACCGATAGCCATGCCTATCTCCAGAACCTTGCGGGCGTTTATCGCACGCGCGGTGATTTCCAGAAATAGCGCGACCTCTCGATCCGCTATCGGAACATTATGCGCGGCGGCGTAGCTTTCCATTTCCGCCAGCAATTCGTCGCTTTCAGGCAGCAACCGCTCAAGATATTCCGCTTGTGCGCGATGAATGATAGCGTCAGGGCATGCTTTCATAATGAAATCCCTCCGCGTCGAACAACTGATGACGGGTTGATTTACAACGTGGCATCGCGTTTGCAATTATCCACTTCCCAGGCTGAGAGCGAGTACTTCTGTTTTGGATTCTCATACACAATGGCTTTGATAGTTTGAGTTTTGCCTTTGGCCTTAACTCTCAGACATAATTTGTAGTTGATGCCCGCCACTACTTGCGTCTCGGCGCGTTCGATTGAGAGCAATGACACACGCATACCCTGCCTGCGCTTCTCCGCCCGTATAGCATAAACGGCCGCCTTGACAACTTGACGGTCAGTGTTAGAAGCAGCTTGGTAGCCTCCCGCTATTTGCCGCGCCGGCAGGCTGGATATGTTGCCCGATATGATTGTCAGCACGGCGAGTAAAAGCTTGGTGCGCAACTTATTGTTCATCCTCTTCGTTTCCATCCACATCTCCTTTTTCCTGTTCGACATTGACGTAGCGGCGTGTGAGGCCGAGTTCGCGCAATTTGTGTTGCAGCGATTGGCGGTGCATTCCCAAAATGCCAGCCGCGCGCGTCACGTTGCCGTTCGTTTCTTCGAGGCAACGCGCGATATAGCGCCGCTCGAACTCGCGCCGGTCTTCGCGCAAGTTTGCCGTGTAGGGCAGGCTGAGCGCATTGGCCGTTTCCGCTGCTGCCTCTTTAATCGCTTCGACTTGTAAAACGTCGTGTTGTTGCGCGGAGACTACGCGCGTAGGCAGCGCACCCTTAATCTCTTCGGGTAAATCCGTTGCGGTGAGTTCGTCGCCTTCGGCGAGGACGACGGCGCGCTCGATGGCGTTGCGCAGTTCGCGCACGTTGCCCGGCCAATCGTAATCAATCAAAAAACGCAAAGCTGCCGGGGCGATACTGCGCAAAGGTCTGTGATACCGCGCGGCAGCAGCGGCGGCGAAGTTTTCCGCAAGCAACGGAACATCTTCGCGCCGTTCACGCAGCGGCGGAATCTCGATTGTGACAACACGCAAGCGATAGAAAAGGTCTGCGCGAAAATTACCCGTCGTAATCTCCTGCTCGAGCGCGCGGTGCGTCGCGCTGATGACGCGCACGTCCACAGGGATTGATTGCGCTCCTCCTAAGCGTTCGATGGTTCGTTCTTCGAGCGCGCGCAAGAGTTTCGCCTGCACGTTGGCGCTCATGTCGCCGATCTCGTCCAGAAACAGCGTGCCTCCGTCGGCCTGCTCAAACTTTCCCTGACGCCGCGACGCCGCGCCCGTAAACGCGCCCTTTTCATGGCCGAAGAGTTCGGATTCGATCAACTCCGAAGGCAGCGCCGCGCAGTTGATGGCGACGAACGCGCCGCGCCGCTGCGTTTTGCCATGCTCGTGTATAGCGCGCGCCACTAATTCTTTGCCCGTGCCGGATTCGCCGCGCAGCAGCACGGTGGCGTCCGTCTCGCCGACCTTTTCAATCAACACACGCACCCTCTCCATCGCCTGCGATGAGCCGAGCAGCGTCCCGCTCTCTGGGTTTGCCAGTTCCACACGCCGCCGCAGCGAAGAGTTCTCGCGTCGCAGAGAAACGATTTCAATCGCGTTCTTGACGACAAGACGCAAATCATCAACCTCGAAAGGTTTTGAGAGATAATCATACGCACCCGCCTTGATCGCTTCGACGGCCAAACGCTCGGAGCCGTGCGCCGTGATAATCACAACGAGCGGCGCATCCTTTTGTGTACTCAATTCGCGCAGGTAATCCAGACCGCTTTCGTGCGGTAGATTCACGTCCAGCAAAAGCAGATCGGCGCGGCGTTCGGCAATCTTCGCGCGGGCGGCGGCGACGCTGTCGGCTTCGGTAATCTCGTAATCCGAAGTCTTCAAAGCGCGCGCCATTCCGTAGCGCGCGGCTTCTTCGTCGTCAACAATCAGTAGGCGAAATTTCTCGTCGTTAATCGTCATCAACTCTTCCCGCTTTCGCGTTTCAAATGTTCATCCGACATGCGGCACGCTCAATTCAAAACGCGCGCCGCCATTTTCGACACGCGCCGCCGCCAGCCGCGCCGTGCCGCCGACTTCCTCTATGCGCTTGCGCACGATGGCGAGACCAAGCCCCGTTCCGCGCTGCTTGGTCGTAAAGAAAGGTTCCCAGATGCGTTCGCCTATTTCCGCCGCGACGCCCGCGCCGCCGTCCGTCACGGCGATAAAAAGCGCGCCCTTTTCCGTATAAGCTTCGACCAGTATACGCTTGTCCGGCGCGGTCGCGTGTAAGGCATTAAGCAGTAAATTCGAGAACGCTTCGCGGAGGGCTGCCGCCTGCGCGCCGTTTAATTCAATCTGCGGGCAAGCGTTGGCGAGTTCAATCGCCACATCGCGTTTGCTCGCTTCGGCGCGAAAGAGCGTGATAATCGAGAGCAACAAATTTTCGACGCGGCACGGCGGATCGTCCGGCGGAATCGCGCGCGCAAAATCGAGCATCTGCGTCACGCTCCGGCTCAAGCGATTCGTTTCGCCGACGATCAACTCCAGATCGCGCGCGTATTCCCCATCGAGACCTTCATCTTCGCGCATCACCTGTGCGATGGATTTGATGGCCGAAAGCGGATTCTTAACTTCATGCGCGACCGTCGCCGCCATGCGTCCGAGCGACGCCAGCCGCTCATCCTGCGCGAGCCGCTGCTCAAGCCGCAAGTTCTCTTCGACCAGCCATGCGTCTTCCAACGCAATCGCAATTTGTCCCGCCAGAACTTCGAGCGTCGCCCGCACATCGTCTGTCAAAGCTTCCGCTTGCGCACCGACGAACATCACACCCAGCACACGCGCATCACGCCGCAACGCATACGCCACATCAAAGCCCTGTTCGCGCAAATCTGCTTCATCGAAACCGAGAGTTCCCTCATCATAAACAATCGCCGTCGCTTTCCGCTCGCCCTGCGCCGCCTCGCAAAAACGCCTCGCCAATTCCGCCAACTTTTCTTCATCGGCGAATTCATCTCCGACGTTATCGGACGCGGGGCGGGTTGTGGCATTTTGCGTGGCGACGATTCGCACGCGGCGCAGTTTAAGCGTCTGCATGGCACGCTCTTCGATGTAGTGGAGTAGCTCGGTTAAATGCTCATGACGTCCGGCAGCGTGCGCGCCGATTCGCGCGACGATGTCGCGGTACAGGGTGGAATCGCGCGCGACGATCTTTTGAAAGTAATGGTCGAGCCAGCGGCGCAAAGGCGCGGCTGAAAGCGCGAGCGCGAGCGTCAGAATCATCTCGATTGCGCCCGCGCGCAAGCCGTACTGTGCCGTCAGATAATCGCTGATGAAACGTATGCCGTAGAGATAGATGACGAGGACGATAGCCGCGAAGGAAGCGACGACGAGGCTTTCCCTGATAATCAATTCGAGATAACGGTAACGATAAACGTGATAGACGAGCAATGCCGTCGGCAGCAGCGATCCCAGATTGGCAAAGGTTTGCAGATACAAGCCGAGCATTCCGTTTCGTCTGAAGAAGATGACGGCGCACAGCAATGCCGCAATGCACAGAAAAGAGGCGGCGAGCGTTTGCATCAAACGTCGCTCGTTCGGCGAAGTGGTTCTCTTTCGCGCAATCAATAGATCGGTCGCAGCGATTAACGCGAGCACGTAAATCGCCCACAGCAAAAACGCTTTGACGAAACTGGTGGTGAGATATGGCAGGCGTATCTGCGCGAGTTTGTCGAGCAGCGGCGCGTAAGCTCCCGTCCATAGATGCGGAACGGAGATGAACAGAAAGAGCGCGGGCAAGTAAGAGAGAAAAACGCGCCCCCGTTCTGTCTGTGTCAGCGGGCGCGTTTGCGCATCAGCCCATAAATAGAGATGAACGTGAAGCAGCAACGAATACGCGAGCACGATGCTGACGACGGCGAATGAATCGGAAAGTCGCAAGGCGATCAACGCCCAATCCGTTCGCTCGAGTCCGAGCAGCGCGTGCAGCGCGATCAGAAAATTACTTGCGTGCCAGACGCCGATGACCGCCGCCAGCGCGAGCAACACGCGCTCGATCTTCCCCATCCGGCGACGCCGCTTCCACAGGAGCGCCGTCATCCACAGATGCAACGCCGCGCCCGTGCTGTATCCGACAAGCTGTAAGACTTCGAGCGGCGACATGAAATTTCGCGTCCGACAAAGTTGAAGATATTAAAGCCAGCTAACGCTCACCTGCTTTTTAATCGCTTCGCTCTTAAAAAGTCAGGTGCAAGTACTTGTTCGGCTTCGCCCTAACTGGAACTGGGCAATTTTTTCTCAATAACCAATACCTTTGGAGCAAGGAATGATTTACTCTGGCTGGCTTTGTTTTGAAACGACAGCCTTCGCCTTTTCGCGCTCGCATGCTTCATGGCAAGCGGGAACGCCCTTCGCTTCATTTCATTACTCCGGGCGGTTGGCTTCGCTTCGATTCAACGCGCCTGACCAATTCGGCGAAGCGCGGATCGTCGCGCAGCGAATCGAAACTCGGGTCGCCGTTAATACTGGGAATCTGTAATGAACGATTCTTCACGGCGTCATCGAGATAACGCAACGATTGCTCACGCTGACCTAAGAGCGCCGACACTACGGCAATGGTGTAGGCATTGGAGCCTTTCGCGTCGTTAGCTTTGCTGATTTCCAGATACCTGAGCAAAACGCCCTGCCACCCGTTCTTCGCATATGAAGTTTCATATTTTTTTAGCACTTCGTCCTTTGCTCCGATTAACTGCTGAAACCTCATAAAAGATTCGTAAGCTCGCGGGTAATCTCCTTTCATGTGATAAGACAGCCAAAGGAAGTTATAAACAGCGGGGCTGGCTGAATCCATTTCAATTACCCGCTGTAGCTGTGTGCTCGCGTCATCGTATCGCCGGGCGAAATAGAGAATTCGCCCGTAAACAATCTGATGAACAATGGAATTAGGATTAATATCAATGGCAGTTTTAATCCTTGCGATTGCATCTTCGGAACGTCCCTGCGCGGATAACCGACCAGCATACCAGCGATGAAATATGTCAGGATTCGGAGCGGTCTCGATTGCGCGTAAGAAATGTTTTTCGGCTTCGGCAAAATTCCAGTCGTAGTCGGTTTTAATGATGCCAAGAACCGCGTGAGCCTCCGGTAGATTCGCGTCGAGCGCGAACGCACGTTCAAGCGCGGGCTTGGCTATGGCAAACTCCGCATCGGGCGAGTTGCCGCCCACATGCGCGAAAAGGCAATGAGCGCGAGCCTCGCCAGCCCACGCCTTGGCATACTTCGGGTCTATCGCCAGAGCCTCGTCAAAGATTTCTATCGCCCGTTTTGCGTCGGTTAAGTTTTCTTTCTCGACCAAATACATTCCTTGCAGATAAAGCCGGTAGGCTTCTTCATTGTCCGTTCCGCGCCGCGCCGCCGACGCCGGACTGCTTGCGGGAAGGGCGAAGTGCGTCTGAAAAAGTTTTCCGACATCTTCGCTGACCGCATCCTGCATTGCGAAAATATCGCCCGCATCCTTTTCGCTTTTGTAGGTTTCTTCGATTTGTCCGGTTTCGACGTTCAAAAGCTGCGCGGTGACGCGGATTTTCCCGCCCGCGATTTGGTAATTCGAGGCGAGAATGTAATCAACCTGCTGCTCGCGTCCCGCCGCAAGCGGGTCTTGCGCGACATCCGCGTATTTTCTGGTCGCGCTCAAAGGTCGGACGATAAAGCCTTTCATCGAATTGAGCCGGTAAATCAGCGAATCTGCTATACCGAATTCGTAAATCTCGTCGCGGACACCCGCGTTGATTGGGTTCAGAGGCAAAACGGCAATTGATTTTTTGTCGTTGACGGTTGTTTTTTTGACGCTCGAAAACCAGTAGCCGAATCCGGCAAAACCGACGACCAGAAAAATCAACGTCAAAGCGACAAACGGTGTGTGCCGTTTTATTTGCCGCGAAATGCCGTGCAGAGTTTCGGCGGTTTGCTGTTTCGCGCCGGCGGTCGTCGCCTGCAAAACGGCGGTCGCATTTTCATTCGGCGAAGCAGAGCGTTCCAGTTTTTCATCGAACGCGATTGCTTCTTTCAATTCCCTTAAATCCGTCAGCACGTCTCTCATCGTTTGGTAACGCGCCTCTTTGTTTTTCCGAAGCGTTTTGGAAACGATTCGCTGCAATTCGTTCGGCACATTCGGGGCAAAACGGACGAGCGGCTGAGGTTCGCGGTTTATCAAATTCGCCAAAGTTTCCGAAACCGAATCGCCCGCAAACGGCGTTTTGCCCGCAATCATTTCATAAATCACTACACCGAAACTAAAAATGTCCGTGCGCTCGTCAACCCGTTCGCCTTTCGCCTGTTCGGGCGACATATAATTGACCGTTCCCAAAATCACGCCTTTCGCCGTTTGATTTTGTTTGGCGGTTTCGTCCTCCAAACCGAGAATTGATTTATTTTTCTGTTCGACGAGTTTCGCCAATCCGAAATCGAGAATTTTCACAAACCCGTCGGGACGAATCATTATGTTTTCCGGCTTGATGTCGCGGTGAATAAGGCGCGCTTCGTGCGCTGCACAGAGAGCGCCCGCGGTTTGAATGGCGATGTCGAGAACTTCGGACAATTTCAAAGTTTTTTCATTGAAAATCTCGCGCAAGGTTACGCCTTTGATGTGTTCGCTGACGATGTAATGCGCGCCTTCGCTCTCGCCGATTTCGTGAATGACTAAAATATTCGGATGATTTAAGCCGGACGCCGTTTTCGCTTCGCGGATGAATCTATGCAGGTTTGATTCGTCGCGGCTGAATTTTTCGTTGAGGATTTTAATGGCAACTCGGCGGTCGAGTTTTTTATCTTGAGCCAGATAAACTTCGCCCATTCCGCCCGCGCCGATTTGACGGATTATTTCGTAATGCCCGAAACATCTGCCATGTTCAAGTTTTTTCGTTTCGGCTTCAACTAAGTCTGCGACTATGGCGACGGCGGGCGTTTCCAGAAAACTCTCCGCGCTGCCAAGCGAGGCGAGAAGCGATTCGACTTCGGCGAGCAGCGTTTCATCGTTTCCGCAAACTTCGCGGACGAATTTTCGGCGCTCTTCCGGCTCGCGGCGCAAAGCCGAATCAAAAATTTCTTTCACCTTTTGCCATTTTTCATCAATCATCGTCTTCAGTTTAAGGTTCAAAGTTAGGTTTTTCAGTTTCAACCTTGAACTTTGAACTTCCCTACCGCGTCAATTCTCGATGCAGCCAAGCCTTTGCCATTTGCCAATCGCGTTTGACGGTTGATTCGGAAATGCCCAAAACTTCCGCCGTTTCCACCACGTCCAAGCCGCTAAAAAATCTGAGTTCGACAATTTTGGCAAGATGCGCTTCCTTTGCGGCGAGCCGATTTAATGCTTCGTCGAGCGCGAGCAAATCGAAGTCGGTTTCGCTGACGCTAATCGTCAGAGCGTTTTCAAGCGGTAAATCTTCGTGTTCGCCGCCACGTCTGACGCGGTGTTTGGTTTTGGCGTAATCAATCAAAATCCGCCGCATCATCGTCGCAGCGATGGCGAAAAAATGCGAACGGCTTTCCCACGAAACATTTTTTTGGTTGATGAGTTTGAGATAAGCCTCGTTGACCAGAGCGGTGGTTTGGAGAGTGTGTCCGGCGCGCTCTTTTTGCAAATAGCGATGCGCCTGCCGGTGCAGTTCCGCATAGACGAATTCGAGCAAGGCGTCAGCCGCATCGTCCTGCCGGTTATCGCTCCAGCAGCGTAACCTTTCTGTTATCTCGCTTGCCGGACGCGCCTTATTCGTCATTGCCAAGCCTCATCTGCCCTGGGAAGACCTCATTCTCAATGACGAATATCTACTCCTCTGGCTGATAAAGTCAATGATTTCTAATAAATTTTGACCTGCGTTTTCAAAAACTGTCGCGCTAATAATATAGAGGGAAAATTTCTCTCAATAAAAAAAATGAGGAGAAAGATTATGAACAAACTAAACTCTAACAATCGCTTAAAGGCTCTCAGTCAAAAGGCTGCGTTTTTGCGTGCGCTCTGCGCTGCAAAAAAGATTACTGCCGTCGTCAAAGGTCGGCAATTAGCATTGGCGGCAATCGTCGCCGCGGTCTCCTCCGTAGCCGTCGCGGCTGTCTTAACGCCGTCGTCTGGAGTCTTGAGCGCGCCCGTTGTCGCTCGGGCAAGTTTTGCAGATCAGACCGACGTCAAATTCAAGGTGAAGGGGCAGAATAGTCAAGAAGTTATTAATGTGAATAACGCGCGGGAAACGGTGATGCAGCAAATCGTTATCGCGCCCGGCGGAAATACCGGCTGGCACAGCCACCCGGGGCCAGTGGTCGTGCTGATAAAGTCCGGTCAAATGTCCTTCTATGATGGCGACGATCCGACCTGCACGGTGCGCACTTACACGGCTGGTCAAGCCTTCATTGACAGCGGACAAGGTCACGTGCATATAGCGCGCAACGAAGGAACCGAAAATCTTGAGCTATGGGCGACCTACTTCGACGTGCCTCCCAGCGGGGCTTTTCGGATTAATGCTCCCGCTCCGGGAAATTGCAGTTTTTAGTTGCGGCAACGTCCGTTATCTTGACTGACTTTGCGTTGCCGTGAGTTCGGCTGCGGAAAGAAATTGCGGAATCACAAAAGAATAAAAGGCAGAGTAAAGCAGAAACTTTGCTTTCGATGATTCTGCCGGTCAAGCAATCGGACGCAGCCATGAGCAACTACGGTTTTCTGAATTATATGAACCCCCGTTGCGGCCGATAGCAGAATGGGTCAGAGCCGCCTAGTCACGCAGACGGCCCTGACCCATTTATTCTTGCGAGAACAAAAACGTACCGTCGGTGTTTCAACCGCCAAAGCCGAAAAACTTGAAAAAGAGGAAACAGCCATGAACAAAACAACACTACAAAGTTGCTTGGCGATTGGCTTAGCGATTTTAACGGCAACCGTTTCGGCGTAGGCGCAAGATAATCTGGATGCTCGCACGCGGCATCACCCGCCGCGCATTCAACGCCGATATGGAAGTCTCGCAGATGAGATCAACGCTATGCGCGGTCGGGTGTATGCGATTGTTAGGCAACAGCGACCAGGAGTAATTCAACGAACTAAATCTTGATTTAGCTTCAGCATTATAGGAATTCTGGTTTGAAGGCTTCACCGAACCGATTGGTAAGGTTAGCCAAGCCTATCATCAGACACAGCTCCACCAATTCTTGCTCACTCAGCTGCTCCTTCAGTCCTTGTAGGACTCGTTCATCCGTCTCGACTCGCTCAGTCAAGTCTTCAGCATACTGCAACACCAACTTCTCTAAATCGCTGTAGGCATCACTTTCATTGTGCTTGTCCATTTCATCGAGTTGCGCTTCCGTGAGTCCGGCTTTCTGACCGAAAGCCCTGTGGACGCGCTCTCAATAGTGGCAGCCATTCAGTTGGCTCGTCCTGATGTATGCGAGTTCGAGCAGCTTCGGGTCTGTTTTCCATGAGGGGACGATCTGAGAGAAGAACCCCCACACGCCTTTCATACCCGCAGGGCTGTGCGCCATGAGCTTAAAGAAGTTGGGTAGCACACCGAAGCCCTTCTCTATCTGCCCGAAAATTTCTTTCACTTCGGGCGTAGCAGTCTCTTTTTGGACATAAGAAATTCGCGCCATACCTTTTTCTCCTTTCTGTACGTTGCTATGCCGAGGATTGTTAGAAGTTTGTCGTTTCTTCTCCCCCAATCAGAAAGATAGGCATCCCTCCATTAGAGATTGAGACGGCGTGTGCCACAGCCTTCTGGGCGTTCTCAGAAGAAGCGCACTCTTTTAACGCTTCAAAAGAAGGAAAATGGAGTTCAGCGATTCTGTAGAAAGGCGGAGTGCTTCCGTCGGGCGTTCCGACGATCTTAGTGGCAATAAATTTGGTTATGCCTTTCATTGTATCTTGATTCACCATCGGGACATGATCTTCCGTGTAGGCTCGTTCGAAGGCATCCACGTCCTGTGGATAAGGGTAGAGCACTACTAATTTTGCGTTAGCCATGACTTGTTTCTCCCGTTGTAACTTGGAAACATATCTCCAAAGATGGAAAAGCAAAGTGCTTCTATGTCAAAACATCTAGTAAGTCAATAGTGATTTGCCTAACCCCGCTACTCAAGATTCTGTTGCCTAAGGCCGGAATTGAGCGGCTGCCCGCGAACGGCATTCAACATCCATCGCAGGAAGAATGATGAGAGACATTCTATCGGGCAGTTCGCTCGAATGACTCCTATGCAAAGTCAAGACTCAACTAAACACACCTCACCGTGCTCAGCTCGAAACTACCGAAGCAGAGCACGATCCATTTTCTTTCTCATGTTGAAAGACTGATGGGAAAGAGCGCGTCCGGTGTAGCTCCACGCTTCTATTCGGGCTTCATTTGTTCCATTTCAGGATTCGGGTAAGGGATTAAATGGTTACACTGTGAGACGGGTTCTTCTTTCGAGTTGACCCAAACTGATTATCAGCCTTCACCCTATCTTTCTCATCACCTCTTGCGAGGCGTGAGAACTATACACCGGACGATTCAGACTTGTATCATGTCCTGTTATGCCGACCCTGCCGTTAAGCAGCAACTGTCACGGCAAGGGGAGCACGTGTGACCCGGCTGACCTTCTCCATCACCTCAAAGTGCTTGATGCTGAAATCGCTTAGGGCAGGGTGGCTGAGCACCGTAGCGACAAGCGGGCTGCCTTTGAACTTCTCTAGAGACGCCTCGTCAGCGAACAGATATATGCCGCCCGCTTCACTCTCTTTCTCGTTCATCAGCCAAACCTTCCAGAGGCAACCCGGAACTTCGGCGAACTCCTGCGCCATCGGGGAGACAGTATTTTCAAACCGCTCACGAGGGACATTAAATTTGAAGTTAACCTGTAGAATCTGCTGCGCCATCGGTATTCTCCTTTGGGGTCGAAACATAGGTTCATATCTTGAAGCAAGACGTGCCGCGTATATCACAGTTATTTTGCTATTTCAATGATGAGCTACCAAGAAATCTGTCAGCATAAAGCATAATAAGACGGCGCGATTGCTTTCGTTGAATCAGTAGAGAATGGTTTTAGGGCATATCGGTGCGCGCGCTGCTGTTGTCATTGAGGCCCTGTGCAGCGGGAACAAGGGTTATTTCCGTGCGGCGATTGCGCGAGCGGTTCGTCGGCGTAGTGTTCGGCGCGAGCGGATTGGTCGCGCCCATGCCGCTGGCCTGTATGCGCGATGCGTCCAGCCCCGCGCGCGTTAATTGTTCGACGAGCGCCTGCGCGCGATCCTGCGTCAGTTGTTGCAGCTCGACATCCTGTCCGCGATTGTCCGTGAAAGTCTCGATGACAATACGGTAGTTCGGATTATTGGCGAGAAGGGCGGCGAGCGGTTCGATCTTGGCGGATGCAATGGGCGCAAGATTGCTCGCACGCGGATTCGTCCATAAACTTTCGGGCAAGGTGAGCGTCAGGCCGCGTGTGGTTTCGCGTACCGCGCCGTAGCGCGCCAGTGTTTGTTTTAGCGTCGCGGCGGCTTCGCGTTGCTGCGCGATTCGCTGCTCTTCCGCAAGGCGCGATTGCTCCGCAGCCTTTTCGCCTTCGATGCGTGCGAGTTTTAGTTTCGCTTCTTCGCCTTCCGAACGCACGCCCTGCAATTCGTCGCGCAGCCGCGCCACTTCCGAACGCGCATCACGCAACTGTTCATGAGCATTAGCCGCGTCGCGCTCCGCCAATTCACGCGCGCGTTGTTCGCGTTCGAGGGCGGCGCGTAGATCGGAAACATCTTTCGTGGCGTTGGCGGCTGATTCCTCCGCTTCGCGCAAATTCGCATCGCGGCGCGCGACTTCTTCGCGTTGCAAGCGCGCGGCACGACGCGCCTGCGCCGTCTCTTCGGCGCGCACGCCAAGGCTCGTCGCGCGTCTGGCAGCGGCGTCAATCAAAGCCTCGCCCTGTTTCAGTCGCCATGCGCTTTCGCTCGCTTCGAGTTGCGCCTGCGCTTCTTTTAGTTCGGCGGGAGCGTCGCGTTCGGCTCCGGCAAACCGTGCGATGTTGACGGCCTGCCGTGCGCCTAAAAGCGAGACGGGCGTGCTGCGGTAGTCCGCATCCGCCAACTGCGCGACGCGCTGGTTGTTCAAATAATCGCTCGCGTTGCCGAGATACTGCACGTCAATCGTCGCAACTTCAGCACCGGCGGGTTTCAATGGCGGCAAGTTTTCGAGCACGACCATGCGGCTCGGACTCTGCATCAGAAAATGCGGCTCGGCCGTGACGATCAACGCAAAGGTTTGCAGCGGCGTCGTCACGTCCAACTTTGAGTTGACGATAAAACTGCCGCCGCGTTTGATCTCTCCCAGATTATCAACGCGCCCTTCGGGAGAGATTGCCCAGAGCACGTATGTCGTATAAACGCCGCCGAGTTCGGAGGCGCGCGGCAAGTTTTCGACGCTCAATTCGACGCGCGTTCCACGCCGTCCGGCACGCCTCACTTTGGCTTCACCGCTCAGGCGTGGCAGCAGCGTCGTACCGCGAAACTTGACGTTGACGGTTTGATCCAGCGGATACGTGATCGCAATTGTTTGCCGCCGCTGATCGCTTTGCGCCGGACATATAGCGGCCAGCGCAAACAGCAGCGCGGGCAACAAAGCGAGGCGTAACTGCCGCGCTCGTAAGCCGTAGTAGTTCATAAAAGATCGCCCTTTCGCTAACTTCTAAACGAATTCGCAGAACGCGCGCTTTATGTATTTTTATGCGCGTGGAATAAATGATTGATGCGTTTGCCGCGCGCATTGTTGCCGGGCGACTGAAGTCACTTCCGTTGCTTTCATAACCACAAAAGATGAGAGACCGCCTTTTGTCGAAGACAGTCTCATTAAACTCTGCGGCGTCTCGATACGGGAGGTTCGCGGTTACATCGCGGCACGCCGTTTAGCGACCCATTCGATAACGAAGAGCGAGACAGCGCAAAGCAGTATGATATGCACGAAGCCGCCCTTACCGAGAAGCACCAATGCCAGCCAGATAGCTAGAAGAACGCCGGAGAGTAACCACAACATATCTTTTTCTCTTCACTCGAATTTCACGGTGCGTGGCGCTTGGAACGGGACTTAACGATTCGCAGTTTTCACGGCTCCTCGCGGCAACTCGACGGCGCGAAGTCCGGTGTGCGCCGGATCGCTGCCGATAATAAATGCGGCGTTGGCGTTGACCGCAGTCGCCACCAGCATACGCCCGAAGCCTGTTGTGCTGCCGCCGCTACTTCCACCCGCCGGAGTCTTTAGTCCGCCTTGCTCGTCGGCACGCCAGATCGTCTCGCCGCTGTGCCCGTCGAGGCCGAGCGCGAAGGCAGGGACGGCAGCAACAATTACATCCAGCGTGCCGTCGCCGTTCAAATCCGCGAAGGTTGCGGAATCGGCGTCGGTTGCGCCCGGCACAACCCATTTAATTTTACCGGCCACAAAGTTAAGCGCCACCGTGCGCCCGCTGTGCGTAATCATCACGACTTCCGGCGTACTGTCATTATCCAGATCGGCAGCGGCGAGCGTGCCGCGAGGCGCATCGATCTTCTCTGTGGCAACGCGCCAGAGCGGGCTCAAGTCCGCGCCGTTGAGCGCAACAAGGCCTTTCTCCGTGCCGACCATCAAAAAGATTTTGCCCGCCGTTTGAACGATCAGCGGCGCGGTGGTAATCGCGGCGTCGAATCTTACGGCGTGTAGAGATTTGCCGCTCGCGTTGCGCAAATCAATAATGCCGTTGGCAAGCGCCAGCACAATCGCGCGCTCGGTTCCGATATTGAAGCCAACGGGCGCGCCGATGATGAGCGCATCAAGCTTCACCTGCGCGCGAATAGCGCCGGTGTCACCGTTTAAGATTACCAGAGCGCGCGTGCCGTTATCGGCAATGGCAATTTCCGGCACGCCGTCGGCGGCGGGGCTTAGCACGACGCCGCTTGCCGCGCGTCCATCGAGCTTCGCGCGCCACAGCTCGCGTCCCGTCGCGCCTTCCAGCGCGCGCACGCCGCCCTCGAATGCAACGACGACATTCGCCACAGGCTTCTGCACAGATGCGATTATGAGCGGAGCAAAATCCGGCGCGTCGCCGTTGCCTGTCGGCTCGCCGCGTCGCGCCGTCAACCTAAAGCGCGTCGTCCATAAAGCGATGCCGGTTGTTCCGTTCAGCGCGTAAACAGCTCCGTCCGAATTGACTCCGACAAGATCATAGCTGAAGGCATCGCGCAAATGAGCCGCAACGGGCTGCGGGACGTTGCCGGTCGCCGTGCGCCAACCGGAGTTAGCGGAAGGCATCAGCACGGCGACGTTACTGCGCACCGGAGTGAGCGGAGAACCGCCTGCCACCGGGTTAACAATCTGCACGGGAGCAGCAGCCGAATAGCGACCCGTTTCGCCTGCGGCGGGAGCCACGCGCCAGAAATAGTTACCGGGCGCGAGGCCTGTGACAATGTATTCGCGTCCCGTGACGGCACGATCAAAAACAATATCCGTGAACTGCTCATCGCGCGCCAATTGCAAACGATAGCGCGTGACGCCCTGCTCACCGCTCCAACGAATCCGTGCGTGCGGCAGCGGTGGCGTCTCCTGCTGGCGCGTCGCCGTTGTTGCGGTGGCCGCCCGATTCCGGCTTTGCGCGTGTGCGAACGAAGCCGTCGCCGCGAGCACGATGGCGAGTAATAAAAGGTGCGTGTGTTTTGAATAAAGGTGGTTGTCCGACATAAAAACAGGTTCGCTCTATCTTTTGGATGTGGAGTGGCGTAAATCGCAAACAGCTATCTTCGCAGGCGAATCAAAGCTTTAGAGAGCGTCGTTCAATTTGTAGCCGACGCCGCGCACCGTCAACACGTAATGCGGATTCTTCGGATCAACTTCCAGCTTGTTGCGCAGGCGATTGATATGCGGGTCTATATTGCGCTGGTATCCTTCATACTCCGTGCTCCAGACGTGATCCAGCAGGGCGTTTCGAGACCACGCGCGACCGGGTTCGGATGCCAGCAGTTCGAGTATCTGAAATTCGAGCGGCGTCAGATTCACGTCCTGACCGGCGCGCGTCACCTGGTGGCGTCGTTTATCAATCACGATGTCGCCGACCTCTATGCGCTCGTCGCTTGCGCCTGACTCATGTTGGGAAACGGCGGCGCGGCGCAGCAACGAATTGACGCGCACTTCGAGTTCGCGCGGACTGAAAGGCTTTGTCAGGTAATCGTCAGCCCCCGCTTCAAAGCCCGCCACCTTATCGTCAACATGATCCTGCGCCGTCAAAAAAAGCGCGGGAGTTTTGACGCCTCTGGCGCGTACTCTGCGCAACAGCTCGAGGCCGGTCATCTCCGGCATCATCACGTCAAAAATAAAACAATCAAATTCGCCGGACGATGCCGGTTCGAGCGCCGCCGCGCCGCTATCCTTCTCCTCGACCTCGAAATCAAGGCGACGAAAATACTCTGCCAGCAGCAAACGCATACTCGCGTCGTCATCAACGATCAATAATTTTTGTCCCACGTTTGTTATGTGTTTCCGCTTTCGCAAAGCGATCCGTAAAGTTAAGCACTAAACGAACCAATTATAGCGCACTTGCATACCGCCGCGCTGTTTTTAATGCGTATTCCGTTACAAAAGGGGATTTAATAGGATTACCAGCCGTCTGCGCCTTGACGCCGCGATGCCCGTATCAGTATATTTTTCGTTTAATTTTCGGCAGCCACTCTAATCCGCTGGTAACGCTTTGCGAAACGCGCTCAAACGATGCACGATCTACGGCGACTTCTAAAATATCTCAGGCCGCACTTGGGAAAGTTTGCGCTCGCCACCGTTTGTATGCTGATGGTCGGGCTGCTCGAAAGCGCCATCAACGCGCTGATCGTTCCGATCTTCGATCAAGCCTTTGCCGCTTCTAACGGCGGACGCCAGACGGCGACGCTCTTCAATCTGCAAAAACTGATTCCCGCTTCCGGCCTCGGCGCATGGCGCAGCATCGCTATTCTTCTTCTGACCTTTACGGCGGTCAAAGGCTTCGCGGAATATTTTTCAACTTACCTGATGGCGCGCATCGGACAGGCGGCGGTGCTTCGTTTGCGCCAAGACCTTTACAGCCACGTGCTCGCGCAATCGGCGAGTTTTTTCGAGCGCCATCGCACCAACTACATCGTCTCACGTTTGGTTTCGAGCGCCGCCGCGATAGAGATTGCCGTCACGTCAACTTTGCGCGATATGCTGCGCGAGAGTTTTACGCTAATCGCATTTCTCTCCGCGTCCTTCTATTACAACTGGCGTTTGACGCTCGGCGCGCTCCTTATTGCGCCCATTATCGCGGTGCTTACGGCACGCTTCGGTAAGGCGCTACGCAATCTCGCGCATGAATCCTTCGAGGGCAACAAGCGTTTGACGGACACGGCGCAAGAGGCGCTCGCCAATCAATCAATCGTTAAAGCTTACAGGGCGGAGGCGCGCGAGCAAGATCGCTTCACAGAGGTCGCGGGCGATATCGTGCGCGCTAATTTACGTTCGGCGAAAATCTCCGGCATCTCGCCGCCGACCATCGAGATGATCGGTGTCGCCGCCGTCGTCGTGCTGCTCTACTTCGGCCAGCGCGAAATCAGTTTAGGGCGCATGAACGCCGCGCAGTTTCTCACCTTCATCATCTTCCTGTTTCGCAGCTACGATCCGATGCGCAAACTCTCGCGCCTGCAAAACAGCATGGAGCAGGCGCTGGCCGCCGCGCGCCACGTCTGGGAAGTGCTGGATGAACACGACGAAATCCCCGAAAAACAGAACGCCGTCGAACTCGCGCCCCTGCGCCGCGAGATAGAGTTGCGCGATGTCTCCTTCGGCTACGCCAACGAAACGAAGGCCGTGCTGAACAATGTAAATTTACGCATTCAGGCGAACACGATGGTGGCGCTCGTCGGCGAATCGGGCGGCGGCAAGTCAACTTTAACGAAACTGCTGCCGCGTTTTCATGATCCGATTGAAGGCGCTGTCATGTGGGACGACACCGATTTGCGCGACGCACGCATCAGCAGCTTGCGCCGCCGGATCGCGCTCGTCACCCAAGAGACGGTGCTCTTTAACGACACGGTGCGCCACAACATCGCTTATGCGCGGCCTGACGCAACCGTTGCCGAAATCGAAGAAGCGGCGCGCGTCGCCTTTGCGCACGACTTTATAAAGGAGTTGCCGGACGGCTACGAGACGATTGTCGGCGAGCGCGGCATCTTTCTATCCGGCGGCCAGCGGCAACGCCTTGCGATTGCCCGCGCGGTCTTGGCCGACGCGCCGCTACTGATTCTGGACGAAGCGACATCGGCGCTCGACGCGGAATCCGAACGTCTGGTTCAACGCGCGCTCGCCAATCTGACGCGCAATCGCACGACCGTCGTCATCGCCCACAGGCTTTCAACCGTCCGGCGCGCTGACAAGATCGTTGTCATGGAACGCGGCCGCATTATCGAAACCGGCACGCACACGGAACTTCTGGCGCGCAACGAAGGACAGTACAAGCGTCTTTACGAACTGCAATTCGCCGATGAGGAAGAAGAAGAATTAGCAGTCAGCGGGCAATAACAAATCTGCTTTAGCGAGATGGCTGATAACTGAAAATTAACGGCTGAAAACTTTTTATGAAATCAATGACAGGGTTCGGGCGCGGTGCGGCGACGGGCGAAAACTTCACGGTCGGTGTTGATATCAAGACGGTCAACAATCGCTTTTTAGACGTGCATATGCGTATGGGCGCGGAGCTGGCATCGCTCGAAGCCGAGATCAGGCGGCGCATCGGCGCGCGGCTTTCGCGCGGGCGCGTTGACTTGAATTTGACGCTCGAACGCACGGGCGAAGTCGCCTACGAACTGAACCGTCCGTTGAT
The DNA here is from genome assembly GCA_046262295.1 of Pyrinomonadaceae bacterium. Taxonomy (GTDB): domain Bacteria; phylum Acidobacteriota; class Blastocatellia; order Pyrinomonadales; family Pyrinomonadaceae; genus JBHENC01. The sequence continues at coordinate 412,959 of JBHENC010000003.1, forward strand.
TGCCGGATTCATCAGCGCGCTTCGCGCCATGCAGCAGGAGTTCGACATCAAAGGCGAGCCGGACATCAACGTGCTCGCGCGCATTCCCGGCGCAATGCAACCGGCGCGCGACGGCATCAGCGAAGCGATGATCGCGGGCATCGAACGTGCCACCGACGAAGCTCTGGACGAGTTGGAGCAGATGCGCACGCGCGAAGGCGATGCGCTCGCCTCTGAAATGCACGCGCGTCTCGACGAGATAGAGCGCCTCGTTCCGGTTATCGAAACGTCAGCCGGTAATTTGATTGACGCTTATCGAACACGGCTGCAAAAAAGAATCACGGAGATACTCGCCCGCGACAGCTTGCAGACGACGGAGCTTGACGGCGCGCGGCTCGCGCAAGAGATCGCGTATCTCGCCGACCGAAGCGATATCACGGAAGAGATCGTGCGTTTGAAAAGCCATCTCACGCAGTTTCGTGAAACGCTGGCAAGCGCGGTAGAAGCGGGCAAGCGGCTGGACTTTCTGTTGCAGGAATTGAACCGCGAGGCCAATACGGTTCTCTCCAAGTCAACCGATTTGACGATTAAAGACGCGGCGCTGGCGATTAAAGCCGAAGTCGAGAAACTACGCGAGCAAGTGCAAAATGTCGAATAACACGGACGCAGTTTCAGATTCGCCGCCGCACGCCGATACGCCGCGCGGCGTGTTGATCGTCGTCAGCTCGCCGTCTGGCGGCGGCAAAGGAACTTTGATCCGCCGTGTGCTGAAGGAAGTGCCCAACCTCGGTTATTCCGTTTCGTTCACGACGCGCCGCCCGCGCGCGCGCGAACAAAATGGCCGCGATTACTTTTTCGTTTCGCTCGCAGAATTTGAGAGACAGGCGGCTGCCGGAGAGTTTCTCGAATGGGCAAACGTACACGGTAATTTTTACGGAACGGCGCACGCGCAGGTCGAACGCGAGTTGGCGGAAGGGCACGATATAGTTTTGGAGATAGACGTGCAGGGCGCGCAGAGTGTACGCTCTTTAGTTAAAGATGCGATTAGCGTCTTTATCCTGCCGCCGACTTACGAAGTATTGCGTGCGCGCCTTACCGCCAGAGGTTCCGAAAAACCGGACGATCTCGCGCTCAGGCTGCGCAATGCCCGCGCCGAAGTCGAGAGCTATCGCAACTTCGATTACGTAATCGTGAACGACGAGGCGGACGCGGCAGCCGCGCAACTCGCATCAATCGTTTATGCCGAACGCGCGCGGCGGCAACGACAGGAGCGCGTGGCGCAACGCATCATTGCGACTTTTCCCGAGAACTAAGATGGGAACTCCGGCGATTGACTTACATCGCCGACGGTTCATTACGAATTAACTTTATTTATTTGATAGAAGGTTAAAACTATTATGGCTAAAGCAATCGAAGCAGTTGAAGAAGTGCAAACCGAAACCGAACAGGTCGAGATGGATTCAAAATATCGCATGATTATCGTCGCAGCGCGACGCAGCAAACAACTTCAGCGCGGCGCGCTTCCCCGCGTGGACATGGACATACTCAAACACAAGCCGACGCGCATCGCGCTGGAAGAAGTCGAGCGCGGCAAAATCCGTTTCACCATCAACGACGAGAAATAACTGCGCCCGCTACATATTTTTGTAGTCAGGCCCGCCGCCGCCTTCCGGCGTCACCCAATTAATAATTTGGTACGGGTCCATGATATCGCAGGTTTTGCAGTGAACGCAGTTTGAGAAATTGATCTGCAAACGCCGCTTGCCCGCCGCCGCATCGTCTACCATCTCGTAAACCGCCGCCGGACAAAAACGCTGGCACGGGTTGCCGTACTCTTCCGTGCAACGTGTCGCGCAGATGTTCGTGTCGAGCACGTGCAGGTGCGCCGGTTGGTCTTCATCGTGCCCGACTGCCGCGTGATATACGTCCGTCACTTTATTGAAAGTCGTCTTGCCGTCGAATTTCAATCCGTCATAACGCTGCGCGATATCATCGCCCCGATAATTGTAGTCGGAGAGTTTTCGCAGCGCGGTGTGTCCCGCTTCGGCGGTCGCGCGATCAAAGAGTCCCCATGATTTACCGCCGCTCACAAACTGCAATCCGGCGTTGACCATTCCCGGCCAGCGCCCGTGACGAAAGCCCGCGTGGAAATTTCTCACGGCGTTCAATTCCTTCATCACCCAACTATCTTTGACGAGTCGCTCGTAACGCGAAAGCTGCCGCGCGGAGAAATCTTTGGCGACGAGCGCCGCGTAGATCGCTTCGGCGGCGAGCATTCCGCTTTTAATCGCGGTGTGAATTCCTTTCAGGCGTTGCGAATTAAGAAAGCCCGCGCAGTCGCCCGTGAGCAGCACGCCGTCTGCATAAATCTGCGGCATCGCGTGAACGCCACCGGCGGCAATCGCCTTTGCGCCGTAGCGTATCATCTTGCCGCCCTCTAAAAGCTTCGCAATGAACGGATGCGTCTTGAAGCGTTGAAACTCCGCGTGCGGATCGAGCAAAGGATCGCCGTAATCAAGCCCGGTCACGTAGCCGATGTTGAGTATGCGATTCTGCATTCCGTAGAGCCAGCCGCCGCCGTAGGTTTTCGCGTCGGATGGAAAGCCGAGCGTATGCGTCACGCGCCCCGCCGGATAACGATCATCCGGCAACTCCCACAGCTCTTTCACACCGAGGCTGTAAACCTGCGGCTCGCGCCCGTCGTTCAAGTTAAGCCGCTTAATAAGCTGTTTCGTGAGCGAGCCGCGCGGCCCTTCGCCGAGCACCGTCACCTTCGCGCGTAAATCAACGCCGGGTTCAAAGTTCGGTTTCGGTTTCCCTTCCTTGTTGATTCCCTTATCGCCCGTGCGCACGCCGACCACCGCATCCCGCTCGTCGTAAAGCATCTCCGCGCCGGGAAATTCCGGGAAAATATTAACGCCCGCTTCTTCGCATTTTTCGCCGAGCCATGCGGCCAGACGATTAAGCGAGACGATGTAGTAATCGTGATTACGTAAAGGAGGCGGCGTGATCGGCGAACGAATCGCGCGCTTCTTCGTCAGATACAGAAAGGCATCCTCCGTCACAGGAGATTCGATTGGCGCGCCTTCTTCCAGAAAATTCGGGATGAGTTCGCGTAACGCGCGCGGGTCTAAAACCGCGCCCGAGAGCATATGCGCGCCGACGTATGCGCCTTTTTCGATAACGCCGATTTCGATGTCGCCGAGCGATTGTCCTTCGCGTTGCCCGTTTGCCACCGCTTCATTATGTTCTTTAACGAGCCGCGCCAGATGCAGCGCGCCGCTTAGATTTGCAGGCCCCGCGCCGACAAAAACCACATCCATCTCCAGAGTTTCTCGTTCCACGCTTTTACGCGCTCCCTTATCGAAAGTATGCACCGAACTTTTAGCTCTAATGGTTTCGGGTGCTCAAAAATGAATCACTATTCAGTGAGGCCGAGTATAGCAAAGAGCGTTGAGGCAAGTCGAAGACGAAAGAGGCAAAATCAGTTAATAAGCAGCAAAGCACGTCTTCAAGGCTTCGCACAAAAACGGGGTCTAAAGCACGAATAAAAAAGGCTGCTCTGAAAAGGGCAGCCTTTTACTCTAAACTTAACAGATTTATCTACGGCGCTTTTTGCAGAAACACATCATAAGCCCAGCGTCCGAGATCACGATTATTCACACCATAGACTTTCGCTCTGTACCGAAAGCGATTGCCGTAGCGGTCAACTCTGCCGGATTCTTTGTAGTCAAGGGCAACGGATTCTACGCCCAACTCCGGCAACGTGTGCAACTCGTTTGATTCAGAGATACCGTTGTGATTTGTGTCCTGCCACAACCTCAAACTTGAGAAAATGGCATCGCGGCTGTCTATCATGCCATCGCTGTTGCCACCGTTTGCGGCCTTGTCATACTCGACAAGCGCGAGAAAGCCGTTGCGGTGCAGCGATGCAGGTTGCGCTGTGATGTTGCCGAACAATTCCGTGCCGTCCTCTATCACTGCGTTATTATTGCGATCAAGCGCCAGCCACGCCTCATCGCTGTTGGCGGCGGTCCATGAGAGCCGGTGTTTGACGGCATCGCCGTCGAAGTCGAAATCCACGCCGTTGTGGGCGGAGGTGAAAGCGAAGCCGTCGCCTGCGATGTCAATGACGATAGGACTGAGTTGGCAGCACTGCGCTGATGAGTCCGATGGCGCGCCGGAGTCCTGCGCGGTCAGATCATAAGAGCACGGTATCGGTGTGTTGCATTCGGTGCTGCCGGGAGCAGGTGTCGGCGCGGGGCAGGTAGTCCCTACGGGCAAGCTCGCTTGTTTATCTCTTACGACACAACTATCGCAGGTACTGGCACGTTTGGGCTGCGGCAGCTGGTACGGGCCACTGTAACCATTTACTAACTGTGCCTCAGCCTCACCCGAATCTTATGAAACTGTCCTTTCTACACTTTCAGCCCCATCACAACCGCCGGTTAGGTCTGCTAAACCTAAAATATGGCCTAGCTCGTGGGAGGCAATAAAATCTTTACCATCACTGCTCCACGTAGGGAAAGTGTCGGAAAATTCAATCGCCCGATCAGCGTAATAGGGATCGGAATTAGCATCAGAATAGCCTATGCCTTTGCTCCTATGGACATCTTCGGAATTACTAACTGCAATTCTAATGTTTGGCGTTTGTGAAGATTGAGTAATACTTATCCCTGTTTTAGATGACCAGTCATTGGCAGCAGCAATTATCCTTGCCTTAAAGTCATCACGTGCTTGAGCATCCGGTATTAATGCTTCCAGACTAGCATTATCGAATCCGTAAGTAATGTTTCCGTTTCCTCTTAGGATGGTTGTTGAAGTTCTCCGTAAATTAGCACATTGGTAGTAACTTGTGCAATCTTGAGCAAATACTTGCAGCGGTGTTCCAAGTATCATCGACAAAACAAGAATCCAAAACTGCAGAACAACTACGTCAGACATACACAGTATGGCTTTAAGATGGCGGGGCATGAGTTTCTCTCCTATCTCGTATGGTGGGTTGAATTTTGCCCTGAGTATTAGTGGCTGTCTTGTTTCAGCAACTCGTTGATGAAACTCTCTACATCAAGGCCAGCGTACTTATCCTGAATGATCTTTTCCGTCGAGAGAGGTTTGATTCGCCCAGTGCTTTCCACCAGATACATTCCCGATAGACCGCCTATTACGCGATAGGCTTTGCCCTCGGAACCCCAGTTCATAAAGAAGATATAGTCATTACCCTCTTTCAATAGTTTGAAACTTCTCGCCTGGCTGACAAAAGATACATGGTGGCCGTTTATCTCCACTTCACCTTCAGGCCGCTTCATCTTCAGAGGAGTGACAAGGGGCGCTGGAAGTGGAAGACCTAACTGCCGCGCAGCGTCGGAAGGTACATCTTTGATCACACGCTTAACCTCAATCGTGTACGTAGTATTTACCTCATTCCCCGTTACATCGAAAGAAGCTTCGGCTTTGGTAATATGCCCGAGTATAACGGCGCTTGAATGTTTTAACAGAAGACTTAAATCGGTGATATCCGAATCGCCATGAATACTGCGCTCTACTGTAATATCATGCTCCTGCGCATATTCGCGCACTGTCTGTCGCTTTGGCGCTTTTGATTGATTCGACGGCTGTTGCGGACTTGTTTGTGCATGAACGTATGATACGACCCATGCTGTCGCAGAGATGAATGCTACAAGAAGTGTTAAAATCGTTAGTGGGCGTAGGATTCTCCTGTTCATAGTTTTCTCCAATTTGAAAAGTTGAGCAACGGATAATGTTGACAGGAGTAAGACTCGTTGAGGAGTGAGACTCTTGTTAACAAAGAACAACGGTGAGCTGGCATAGTATGCCTGTAACCAAAGGCTGTCAAAGATTATTGTTATGATCAGGTAACTTACCTGATATGGCAAGAAAACGTACATGAATTGTCAATTACCTGTTTCCCGACAAAGTGGGACAGGAAATGCGGCAGGATTTCACCGGCTCTTTTTACATGACACTGAATTGAAGGTCTTGCCTACTGCGCTTTGAAGTCCGCATTGCTCTCCACCTTGTACATTGATTACATCAAGCCACAAAGGTGTGACACACTACCTTGCTCGCTAATTCGCTGATCTGCGTCCTCTTTACTTCGCAACTGCTCTCCGAAACTTCGTCTTCGCCATCACGAAAGTCGTTTGGACATTCGAGCGTTTGTGACTTCTTGTGCAAAGCACGTCTTTGGCGTTAGGACTCGAAGGACACAGACGGTAGAATACGAAAAACAAAGTTCAAGAGGGAGAGACTTTCATGGCAGACCGGCAGCAGCCCGTCCATACCAATCATTTAATCAACGAAACCAGCCCGTATCTTTTGCAGCACGCGCATAATCCTGTGGACTGGTATGCGTGGGGCGACGAAGCCTTGCAGCGCGCCCGCGACGAGAACAAACCGATACTACTCAGCATTGGCTATTCGGCCTGCCACTGGTGTCACGTGATGGAGCATGAATCTTTCGAGAACGAAGATATCGCGCGCCTTATGAACGAGCATTTCGTCAACATCAAGGTAGACCGCGAAGAACGCCCCGACCTCGATCAGATTTACATGAACGCCGTGCAGATGATGACCAGACACGGCGGCTGGCCGATGACGGTCTTCTTGACGCCCGCCGGAGTTCCCTTCTACGGCGGCACGTATTTTCCGCCGACGGATCGCCACAGTATGCCCGGCTTTCCCCGCGTGCTGCTCGGCGTCTCGGAAGCCTACCGCACGCGCGGCGAAGAGGTCGCGCAAACCGCCGCGTCACTGCTCGAAGAGTTGCGGCGGATGGATTCAATGTCGCCATCGGCGGCAGGCGAAGAGTTTTCTATCGAGGCGCTCGATGCGGCGGCGCAAGGCATCGCGCAGGCTTATGATAAACAGAACGGTGGCTTCGGCACAGCGCCGAAATTTCCCGCCGCGATGAACCTTGAATTTCTATTGCGCATACATCACCGCACTAAGCAAACCGTTGCGCTCGAGATGGTCGAAGAGACCTGCCGCAAAATGGCCGAAGGCGGAATGTACGATCAGCTCGGCGGCGGCTTTCATCGTTATTCGACGGATGCCGCGTGGCTCGTCCCGCACTTCGAGAAGATGCTTTACGACAACGCGCTGCTCTCGCGCCTTTACCTGCACGTTTATCAGGCAACCGGAAATGCTTTTTATCGCCGCATCGCGGAGGAGACGCTGGATTATGTGGCGCGCGAGATGACGGATAAAGACGGCGGCTTTTATTCGACGCAGGACGCGGATTCCGAAGGCCACGAAGGAAAGTTTTTCGTCTGGATGCCGCGCGAGATTGAAGAGATTATCGGCGCGGAAGACGCTAAACTTTTCTGCTCTTACTACGATGTCACCGAAGAAGGAAATTTCGAGGGCGAGAATATTCTGCACGTCTCGCGGCCTTTGGAAGATGTCGCACGCGAACAAAATGTCTCAATCGAGCGTTTGAACGAGGCGCTTGAACGCGGGCGAAGCAAGTTGTTTGCGGCGCGTGAACGGCGCATCAAGCCCGCGCGCGATGAAAAGATTTTGACGGCATGGAATGGTTTGATGCTCGCAAGCTTTGCGGAAGCGGCGGCGATTCTCGAACGCGCGGACTACTTGGAAATCGCGCGCCGCAATGCGGAATTTGTGCTCGGCAATCTGCGGCGCGACAGCTTACTGCTACGCACCTGCAAAGACGGGCAGGCCAAGCTGAATGCCTACCTTGACGATTACGCTTTCTACGCCGACGGTCTGCTCGCGCTTTATGAAACGGCGGGCGAGTTGCGTTTTCTGGAAGAAGCGCAAACGCTCGTCGAAGTAATGCTGCGGGAATTCTGGGACGAGGCGAACGGCGGTTTTTTCTACACGGGCGCAAGCCATGAAGCTTTGATCGTTCGCTCGAAAGATTATTTCGATAACGCCACGCCCTCGGGCAATAACGTCGCCGCAGATGTTTTGTTGCGCCTTGCCGTGCTTACGGGAAATCAGTTGCATCAAGAGCGCGCGGCAACCGTCTTGCGCATTTTGCGCGAACCGATTACACGCTATCCTTCCGCGTTTGGCCGCGCGCTTTCGGCGCTCGATTTTTATCTTTCATCCCCCATAGAGATCGTCGTCATCGGCGAGGTAGAAGCGCCGGACACGCAGGCGCTTGTACGCGAAATATGGAAACGATATTTGCCGAACAAAGTCGTCGCGCAGTCAACTAAGAATGATGAGCGCGCCGCCCAAGCCGTGCCGCTATTGCGCGAGCGGCGCATGATTAACGGGCGCGCGACGGCTTACGTCTGCGAAGATTATAGCTGCCGTAATCCTGTGACAGAAGCATCCGATTTTATGAAGCAACTCGCCGACAGTAACGCGATGTGAGAGCGCGTGAAGATTTTTTCAGGGCGATTCTTTAAGATTAAGCGCCTGCCGCAATGCTGCGAGCAAGTCTTCACCGTAGCGGGCGATCTTCGACGCGCCGAGGCCGTGTATGGAACCCAGCGCGTCGAGGTTTTCCGGCTTATCAATTACCAGTTGTTCAAGCGTGCGATCCGGGCAGATCATGTACGCGGGCAGGCGCGCGTCGTTTGATTTCTCCAACCTCCATCTTTTTAACTGCGCGACGGCGCGTTGTTCTTCCGCAGTCAAGGCTCTGGGCGGCAACACGGGCGGACGTTTTTTTCGCGGCGTTCGCTCTGAAGTTATTTCCAGAGGCGCAAGCGTCGCTCGGCGCAGAGCTTCTTCAAGTTGGTTTTGCTGCGCGAGCAGTCGTTTGAGTTCCTCATAAACGCGAAGCGTGATGAAAGCGTCCATCGCGGCATAGGCGAGTTGCGCGCGTGTGAGCGGGCGACGCCGCCAGTTCGATTTCTGAAAACTTTTATCGAGCGCGATGCCGAATAGATGCGCAACGACATCTTGTAAGCTGTAAGAAGGCAGCCGCAAAGCCATGCGTGCCAGCCGCAGCGTATCCACAAAACCGACAGGACTTAATCCGGCGCCCCGCAGTATGCCTTCATCGAAGCGCGCGTTGTGCGCGGCCATTGAAACGGCGGGCGATTCCACAAGCGCGCGCAACGATTCGATTCCAGCGGTGGCTACATCAATGATTAAAACTTCGGGCTCATCCGGCGCAGCAATCTGCACGAGCGAGACGTGCGACTGATTTTGCACGGGGTTCCAGAAAGTTTCCGTATCAAGGCTGATGATTGCGGCGGATTGCGGCAGACGTTCAAGCGCGGCACGCGCTTCCATATCGTCTGAAAGGTAGCGAAAAGATGGCGTTTCGGCCGGTAAAGGAGTGTTCACAAAAAGCGGAGTGTAGCACCGGATGGCGTGGAGATATACGTTTTTTTTGCGATTAACTGATGATCTGCCAATTAATGAGCCGCTACGCTTGAAAAAAACTTGACTCAGTACGTTGAAATGTTTATTGTATCAACAAGTGCTAAACCTGTTTGGCACTTGTTAGCACTTCGGTTACGTGAATTCGTTGCTGCCGCTGGCAAAATGCTCCGGCGGTTCCCTTAATTAGCCTGCTTTTCGTCTCTTCTTAAAATTAACGGCAGCAAAAGCCTGCCTCTTCCGTACTCCATCTAAACTACTCAAAGGAAATTGCCGTCACCATGCCATTAGGAAACTGGAAAAGCCTCTCGCTTTTGGGCGGCGTTGCAGCACTTGCCGTCACGCTCCTAGCTTTCTCCTTAATCTCTTTACAGCATTTTCCGCTAATGGGCTGGACAGGCCTTGCACCCTGGCTCGGATTGCTGCTTTTGACAATTGCGGCAGGCAGTTTCACAGTGCCTGTGACGGACGCTAACGGCGTGCGGCGCAGCCAGAAGTCTGTCGCCGATGCCTTTATTTTTCTGGCTGTGATGATGTACGCGGCGGCTCCCGCCGGAGGCGCTGGCCCGGCGACGGTGCTGGCCGCGCTCGTCGGGTTTCTTTCATCGCGTCAATCCGCAGACCGTCGCGTGACGATCTTCACCACCGGGGCTGCCGTGATCTCGACTTTTGTGGCGGCAACTCTTTACGGCTGGTTTGTCCACGTGCTGGCGGGAAATGCGGAGGTCGTCTCTTTTGACAAATTAATTTTGCCGCTCTGCCTGATGGCGCTGGTGCAATATTTTTTGAGCACGCTGGCGACGGCCGCGTTTACGGCTTTCGAGTCCGGGCAACGTCTGACCTTTTCGCGTGATAGTCTCATCTGGACTTCGATGACGCAGATTGCGGGTGCGGCGGCGGCAGCGCTCTTTTACTCGACGTTGTTGGGAGGCGGCTACACGTTTGTGTTCGTCGGCGTTTTGATCGTCGGGCTGGTTCATCTTTTGTATCGCTTCAACGAGCAGCACCTAGAAGAAGTGCGCCGTGCCGAAGCGGAGAAATCGCGCCATGTACAGGAGATGGCGGATTTGCATATGAACACTATCGAATCCTTAGCGATTGCGATTGACGCTAAAGATCAGACCACGCACGGCCACGTCCGCCGCACGCAGATTTACGCCACCGAGATGGGCAAGATTCTCGGTGTTAAAGGCACGGAGTTGCAGGCGCTCGTTGCGGGCGCGTTGCTGCATGATATCGGCAAGCTCGCCGTGCCCGAATACATTTTGAACAAACCCGGAAAGCTGACCGAATCCGAATTCGCCAAGATGAAGATTCATACGACGGTCGGCGGAGACATACTCAAGCGCGTCGGTTTTCCGTATCCGGTTGAAGATATCGTCCGCCACCACCATGAGAGATGGGACGGCAAAGGCTATCCTTCGGGGCAGAAGGGCACAGGCATTCCGCTTGTCGCGCGCATCATCGCAGTCGTTGATTTTTACGACGCGACGCGCTGTGACCGCCCGTATCGCAAAGGCATGACGCGCGAGGAATCGCTCGATCTGCTGACCAAGATGGCGAATACATCGTTTGATCCGAAGATCGTCGAGACATTCGTCAAGCACGTCGAAGAGTTCGACAATTTGATCGCTTCATCGGACATACAGGAACAGGTTGCTTCGGAAGACGACGGCTACGGCACGAACGCGCGTCCCGATGCGGGTCTTGCTTCCGACACGCTCGGCGCGCCCGACGAAGACGCCGGTTTCCGTTCGATCTCCGAAGCCCAGCGCGAAGTTTTCGCTCTTCATGAAATCGCGCAGACCATCGGTTCTTCGCTTAATATGCAGGACACCGTAACGCTCATCGCCAATAAGCTGCGCGCCATTGTGCCCTTCGACACCTGCGTTATTTTTCTCGTTGACGAAAAAACAGGCAAAGCTTACCCGGCGCACGTTGCGGGCGAGCACGTTGAGATTTTCGGCAAACGCCGGATGAGCATCGGCGACGGCATTACGGGCTGGGTGATTGCGAACGCGCGTTCGATGTGCAACACGTCGCCGGAACTCGATCTCGTCGGCGTGCCGGAAGATATCATGCAGAGCATTCGCGGCGTGCTCGTTTCGCCGCTCATACGCGAAGACGGATCGTTCGGCGCGATTACGCTTTATTCCAAGAGCATCAAGTCCTACACCACCGAACACGTGCGCCTGCTCGAATCCGTCGCGCAGCACGCTTCTTCCGCGCTCAACAATGCGATGACTTTCGAGAGAACGAAAGAAAGCGCGTTGAGCGATCCCCTGACCGACTTACCCAACGCGCGCGCTTTTTACCTGACGCTCGAACAGCGCATCGCCGAGTGCCAGCGTTTGAACCGCGAGCCGATGACCATCATCAGCCTCGATCTGGACGACTTCAAAAAAGTGAATGATGCCTTCGGCCACGCGGTTGGCGACCGTATGCTGGCGAGCGTCGCCGACGTGATTAAAAAGCAGTTGCGGCAGATGGATATACTCGCGCGTTACGCCGGTGATGAGTTTGTCGCCATTATGCCGATGGCGGCGGGCGACATGGCGAATATGGTGGCCGCGCGCATCCGCACCGCCGTCGAGTCTCACAAGTTTACCGTGCGAACCGGGCGCACAGCCGAAGTCGGCATCAGTATCGGCATCGCCTGTTTCCCGGACGATGGTGAAACGGCGGAGCAACTTTTGACCATCGCGGATCGCAATATGCAGCGCGACAAACATACGCGCAAGCTTGCGCCGACCCTGGCGGCGCAGCCGAACGTCGCATCAATTGACGCTTTCCGCTAAACCTTTTGATATAAATCATTACGGCGCGTGTTTGTTGAGTAACAAGCACGCGCCGCTTTTTTATGCAACGTGCGCTTTTGCGCGTCAGTGTTAATCTCGCGTATAATCCTACCTTGATTCGCCACTGATTTTCATTACGCGCGCAAATCGAATTGAACGGGCACTCTACAAAGAGCGCCCGCGTACAGCCACGCAACACGAACGAGGAAGGACAGCCGTACTCTCTTAATCGCATGAGCAAACAAGCGACACAAACAAACGGACGCGCGGCGCAGGCCAAATCCGGCACAACGGCGGCGGTTGTCGAACGCGACGCACCGGAAGCCGCCGACCATAAGGAATTGCAGCAGGAACACCGGCAACGCAAGCAGGAGCAGAAGGATCGTCTCGAAAGAACGGATCGAGAGACGCTGCTGAAGATGCTTCACCAGATGATCCTGATTCGCCGTTTCGAGGAGAAGAGCGCCGAAAACTACAGTCTCGGCAAGATCGGCGGCTTCTGCCATCTTTACATAGGGCAGGAGGCGGTCGCCGTCGGCTCGATCAGCGCGCTGCGCCCGGACGATTATGTGATAACGAGCTACCGCGATCACGGTCATGCTATCGCCAAAGGCATCTCGCCCGATGAAGTAATGGCGGAGCTTTACGGCAAAGCGGGCGGATGCTCTTCCGGCAAAGGCGGCTCGATGCACCTGTTCGCTTCGGACGTTAATTTTCTGGGCGGGCATGGCATCGTCGGCGGGCAGATTCCGCTTGCCACAGGCGTCGCTTTCGCCGCCAAGTATAAGGGTACGGATCAGGCGACAATCTGTTATTTCGGCGAGGCGGCGGTCAATCAGGGCGCGTTCCACGAATCGCTCAATCTGGCGCAACTCTGGAAGTTGCCGTGCATCTATATCTGCGAAAATAATCAGTACGGGATGGGCACTTCTCTTGCCCGCGCGATGTCGCTGCAAGATGTTTCGCAGAAGGCCTGCGCTTATGATGTCGCGTCCGAATTCGTTGACGGCATGGACGTGCTCGCCGTCCGCGAAGCGACAGAGCGCGCCGTCGAACGCGCCCGCCAAGAACAGCTGCCGACGCTACTTGAAGTTCGTACCTATCGCTTTATGGGACACTCTATGTCCGATCCGGGAAACTATCGCACACGCGCGGAGATCGAGCAGTATCAGGAGCGCGACCCGATCAAGCTCTTTGCCGAAAGCCTTAAAGAAGCGGGCGTCATAAACGACGAGGGCATCGCGGAAATCGAAACCAAAGTGCGCGAGGAAGTCGAACGCTCCGCCAAATTCGCGGACGAAAGCCCCGAGCCTGCCCCCGAAGAACTCTACACGCACGTTTACGCCAACCCGCTAACTAACGATAAAGCGTAAGCGACACACGAAGCCTGTTTTTGACTTATCGGGATCAAATAATAAATCAGAGGATCACAGATGGCCGTAATCACCATGCGCGAGGCGCTCAATCAAGCTTTGAGCGAAGAGTTAACGCGCGATGAAAACGTCTTTTTGATGGGCGAAGAAGTCGCCGCTTATCAGGGCGCATACAAAGTCACCAAAGGCTTGCTGGAAAAGTTCGGCGAAAAGCGCGTAATTGATACGCCTATCACAGAGTTGGGATTCGCCGGTCTTGGCGTCGGCGCGGCGATGGCGGGCTTGCGTCCCATCGTCGAATTTATGACCTTCAATTTTTCCATTCTCGCAACGGATCAGATCATCAACTCCGCCGCAAAGATGCTGTATATGTCGGGCGGGCAGTTCAAGATTCCAATGGTCTTTCGCGGCCCCGGCGGTTCCGCCTATCAAGTTTCGTCGCAGCACTCGCAGGCCATCGAATCATGGTTCGCTTACTTTCCCGGCATTAAAGTCGTGATGCCTTCGACACCCGTCGATGCTAAGGGATTGTTAAAATCTGCGATCCGCGATGACGATCCGGTTGTCTTCATCGAACAGGAACGGATGTACGGCAATAAGGGCGAAGTGCCGGAGGACGTTGATTTCACGATTCCGCTCGGAGTGGCGGACGTGAAACGAGAAGGCAAGGACGCGACGATCATCGCGCGTTCGTTGATGGTTCCCGTTGCGCTCAAGGCCGCCGAAGAGTTGGAAAAGCAAGGCGTCTCCTGCGAAGTGATTGACCCGCGCACGATCCGCCCGCTCGATATCGAAACGATCATCGCGTCCGTGAAGAAAACGAATCGCGTCGTCATCGCCGAAGAAGCGCATCCGTTCTACGGCGTCAGCGCGGAGATCAGCGCGCAGATTACCGAACGCGCCTTCGATTATCTGGATGCTCCGGTCAAACGCATCTCCGGCGCGGATGTGCCGATGCCTTATGCTAAAAATTTAGAGAAGCTCGCCGTTCCGGGCGTTGAGCAACTCGTCGCAGCGGTGCGCGAAGTCGCATACTTAGATTGAAAGGATGAAGGCGAAAGGCGAAAGGCGGAAGTCAGAACGAAGTTTGCATTTCAGTTTTTAGCGAATATCTTTTGCGCCGCAGGCGTGTCAACACTTCCGCCCTTCGCCTTCCTACTTTCTACTTAATTACTATGGCAACGCAAGTTGTAATGCCCAAGCTTTCGCCGACGATGGAAGAAGGTCAACTCGGCAAGTGGCTCAAGAAGGAAGGCGATAAGGTTTCCGTCGGCGAACCCATCGCAGAGATTGAAACCGATAAGGCTTCGATGGAGATGCAGGCGCTCGCCACCGGTGTGCTGCGCAAAGTGCTCATCAAAGAAGGCGAGAGCGCGCCGCTCGGCCAAATCATCGCCATCATCGGCGAGGCCGACGAAGATATCTCCGCGCTCTTGGGAAAAGCGGAATCAGGCGCGGGCACGGCTGAAAATAATAAGACCATCGAAGCGTCCGTCGAAGGCGGAGGCTACGGCGCGCAGCAGGAGACGGCGCAGATCATCGCCGATGGCGCACGCACGCAGGCAACGATCAACGGCGAACCGTTGAAGGGAGATGTCGGCGGCACGCCGGACAACGCACAGCCCGCCGGTTCGCCGCCGAACGCACCGGCGCCACCAACCGCCGCATCTTCCGGCAATGGCGCGAGCGATTCCGGGAATGGTGTGCAAGCAGCGTCAGTACGTTTGAT
This sequence comes from Pyrinomonadaceae bacterium, assembly GCA_046262295.1. Taxonomy (GTDB): domain Bacteria; phylum Acidobacteriota; class Blastocatellia; order Pyrinomonadales; family Pyrinomonadaceae; genus JBHENC01. The sequence continues at coordinate 428,165 of JBHENC010000003.1, forward strand.
TATTTCCCCGCTCGCGGCGCGCATGGCTGCCGAAGCGGGCATCAATTTGCAAACTCTCACGGGCAGCGGCCCCGCCGGGCGCATCGTCAAACGCGACATCGAAGCCGCGATGAATGCCGGTGGCGGAAACCAGCAGGGAGCGGTTCAAGCTTCGTCGCCGCAAACCGTAGGCGCGCCGCCAACACATTTGCGGGCGGTTGAAGCAAGATCACCGCAGCCCGCGCAACAATCTTCAATAAACGGCGCTTCTCCGTATCGTGACGAGCCGATGACGGAGATGCGCCGGACGATTGCGCGCCGCCTCGTCTCGTCCATCGGCCCCGTTCCGCATTTCTTTCTCACGACGGAGATAGAGATGGATCGCGTCGTAGAGATGCGCAAGCAGCTCAACGCGATTGACGAAAATTTGCGCGTCAGCATCAACGATTTCATCATCAAGGTCGTGGCCGTCGCGCTCACGCAGCATCCGCAGGTTAACGCTTCGTTTCAGGAAAAGGCGATTCGCTTTTACGAGCGCGCGGATATAGGCGTCGCAGTGGCGATTGACGACGGTTTGATTACGCCCGTCATACGCGCCGCCGAGACAAAATCAATCGGCGCGATTGCGCGCGAGGTGCGCGAACTGGCCGAGCGTGCGCGCCATCGCAAACTTCACCCGGAAGAATATACGGGCGCAAGTTTCTCCGTCAGCAATCTGGGGATGTTCGGAATAGACGACTTCACGGCGGTGATTAACCCGCCCGAGGCAGCGATTCTTGCCGTCGGAGCCGTCGCCGCCAAACCTGTTGCGCGCGGTAATGAAATTGTCGTGCGGCAAATGATGCGTGTGACGATGAGTTGCGATCATCGCGTGATTGACGGCGCGACCGGCGCTAAATTTCTTCAGACTTTCAAGAAGATTCTTGAGAATCCGTTGCTGTTAATAACTTAAAAGGCGGCGGGCGAAAGAGACCGGCGAAGGCAGTTAAAATTTTCGCCGCACACGTCGCCGGACTTGAAACGATTTCGATCAACACATCGCAAAGCAAACTCGCCGGAGAAAGCGTTTCGGCCGGTTCTGCTTTGCGATTAAATTTATGCAACGTGTCGCATAGTTGGCGGCAATTTTAAGTAAACCCGGATTGTGAATCTTCGGAATATAAACTCAGGCGACGCTCGCGTGCTTGTTTATACAGGAAGTTACAGGCAAAGGTGCGCGGATGACGAATCAAGCAGCGACGACAGCAACACAACGGCACGGGCGCGATCATGCGGCGGCTCCGCATCTGGCGCTGATCGCCGTGCAACTTATTTTCGGCACGTGGCCGATTGTCGCCAAGTATGCGTTTCGCTCTTTGACGGCGACGCAACTCGTGATGTTTCGCGTCGGTGGAGCGACACTCGCGTTTCTTTTTTTGCGGCGCGTGATGGGCAGCATTCGCATCACACGCAAAAGCGATTACCTGCGCCTCGCTGTGTGCAGTTTGCTCGGCGTGATTCTGAATCAATTGCTGTTCGTCAAGGGGCTGTCGCTGACGACCGTTATCAACGCGACGCTGCTCGGCACAACGATTCCCGTCTTCACGCTGATCGTCGGCATTGCGCTCGGCTATGAACGAATTTCGCTTAATAAAGCCGCCGGAATTTTGCTGGCGGCAAGCGGCGTCATCTATTTAATTGATCCATTTCGCGCGGACTTCTCCGCCTCGACGACGCTCGGCAATATCTTGCTTATCGCTAACTCGATCTTTTTCGGCGCGTACATCGTCGTCTCGAAAGATTTGCTGAAGCGATATAATACGCTGACCGTCATCACTTGGGTTTTCATTATCGGAAATCTGGCGACGGTTCCGCTGGGCATACTTAACTTTGCGGAGAATCCGGTGCATCAGGCTGGCATCGGCGTATGGCTGGCGGTGCTGTATATAATTCTCGTGCCGACGGTGGGAGCTTACTACTTGAACGGATGGGCGCTGGAGAGAGTCGCGCCGAGCACCGTCGCCGTCTATATTTATCTTCAACCGTTAATCGCGTTCGCGCTCGCGCCGCTACTGCTCGGCGAAGCATGGAATTCCCGCACGTGGGTCGCATCGGCGTTGATCTTCACGGGCGTCGCCTTCGTGACGAGGCGCACCGGGACGAGGCCGCACAAAGAAGTTATCGAAGAGATAGCAGACCACCCGGACGCGCTCGGGCATTGATTATCAAAAGCTTTTGCGCATAATTAAAATCGGTATGGCAACTATGTCGGGGCATAATCGAAAAACAACGATCCGTGCGGAAGAAACGGCGCGAAAGACTTCGGCGGCGCGCCTTTCGATTTTCGTCGCGGCGTTTCTGATTCTGCTCAAGACCTCGACCGGATTTCTGACGGGTTCGATCAGCGTCTGGGCTTCGGTGCTCGATTCCAGCACAGACCTTATCGCGTCAATCGTTAATTTAATCGTCGTCCACGCCGCCGCGCGCCCGGCAGACGAAGATCACGCTTACGGGCACGGCAAGGCCGAATCGCTCGGCAGTCTTTTTCAATCACTTGCGATTGCCGCTTCCGGCATCTTCCTGATTTACGAAGCGGTGCGCCGGTTGATCGTTCCACACGAAATGCAATCGGGAGCTGTCGGCGTCGCGGCGATGATTGTCGCCATTCTGGTGAGTTTGCTTTTGGCGGCGCGTCTCAAGAAAGTCGCACGCGAAACCGAATCGCCCGCCCTCGAATCCGATGCCGCTCATTATTCCATTGATGTTTATACAACGGCAGGCGCGCTTCTTGCTCTGCTCATCACGACGTTAACGGATTGGAAGGCTGCCGATTCCATCATCTCGATTGTGATTTCGGTTTACATACTGTGGTCGGCGGTGAGCGTCGCGCGCGAATCCATTGACGTGCTGATGGATCGTTATTTGGGATTCGATGTCGGCGAACTCGTGGCGCATGTCGTTAACGATTTTGAAGAAAAGGGCGTGCGCGGCTTCCACGAACTACGCACGCGACGCTCTGGCTCACAAAAATTTATAGACTTGCATCTGGAAGTTGATCGCCATAAAACTTTTCAGGAAGCGCACGATTTAACCGTCACCGTCATACATGAGATCGAAGCGCAAGTGCCGCGCGCCCGCGTGCATATCCACACAGACCCGGCCGATTAGCGTTACGCACGTTTGATGATTTTTAGACTCCCGCCCTTCCCCGCCTCCGCCAGCCGCCGCAACTCGTATAATCTCATCAACGCTTCGACCGGCGATAACGAATCCAGATCAATTTCCAGCAAGGCTTGCGCTACTTGCGCGCGGGCTTCAGCCTCCGATGCAAAGGATTCGTCCGGCGGCGGCGGCGCAGTTTGTTCCGTCTCATTTCGATTGATACGACGATAATCCGGCGCGAAGCGTTGCGCTTCGTAGTCTGCCAGAAGCTTCTCCGCGCGACGTACAACGGGGCGCGGCAATCCGGCGAGTTTTGCGGCATACACGCCGTAGCTCTTCTCCGCGATTCCCGGGCTTATCTTAAAAAGAAAACGCAGCTCGCGTCCCTCCTCGGCAATTTCCACGCGAAAATTTTTCAGGCGCGGCAGAAGTTCCTCAAGCTCTGTTAGCTCATGGTAATGAGTCGCAAAGAGCGTTTTCGAACGAAGCTGCGGATGATTGTGCAAATATTCGAGCACGGCGCGGGCGACGGACAAACCGTCGTAAGTCGAAGTGCCGCGTCCAAGCTCGTCGAGCAGAATCAGCGAGCGCGGCGTCGCGTGGTGAAGAATCTCTGCGGTCTCCACCATCTCCGTCATAAAGGTTGATTCGCCGCTCCCAAGCCGATCATACAGCCCCGCGCGCGTAAAGATGCGGTCGCACAAACCGATGGCCGCCGCGCTCGCGGGCACGAAACATCCGATCTGCGCCATCAACACGATCAGCGCGGTCTGCCGCAGGTAAGTGGATTTGCCGGACATATTAGGCCCCGTGATGAGCGCGATATCCGGCTCGCCGCTTTCGCCGCCGAGCTGCACATCATTAGCAACGAAAGTTTCATTGCCAAAAATTCTTTCGAGAACCGGATGGCGTCCGGCTGTAATATTAAGCGTGCGCGCGTCAATGATCGAAGGCCGCACATAGTTGAATTGCGCAGCGGTCTCGGCAAAGGAAGCCATCACGTCCAAGTGCGCGAGGGTTGCGGCGGCGATTAAAATTTCGGGGCGGCTGCGACTCACTTCCACGCAGAGCTGTCGAAATAGACTCGATTCCAGCTCGCCGATTCTTTCTACGGCGTTCGTCACTAGAGCTTCATACTCTTTCAATTCGAGCGTAATGAATCTTTCGGCGTTGGCGAGCGTCTGCTTGCGCGTGTAATCATCGGGCACGAGATGCAGGTTCGGGCGCGTCACTTCAATAAAGTAGCCGAACACTTTATTGTAGCCGACGCGCAAACTTTTAATACCGGTGCGCGCCCGTTCGCGTCCTTCCATTTCCGCGAGAAAGGTTTGCCCGTCGCGCAGAATAGCGCGCAGCTTATCCAGCTCGTCCGAATAACCTTCCCGAATAATGCCGAGACGTTCCGAGCGCGTAGGGAAATCATCGGGCAAGGCTTTGCGAATCAGATTGGCGGCAGCGTCACACGTCGGCAGTGCGGTGAGCGTCGCGTTGAAATGCTTCGCGTCCTTTTGCAGCACGGAGCGCACACGTTTTATCGCTTCAAGGCTTCGACCGAGCGTGAAGAGGTCTTGTGCAGAGGCGAAACCGGAGCGCGTGCGCCCCGACAAGCGTTCGAGATCGTGTACGTTTTCAAGCGCGGCGCAGAGTTCAACGCGCTCCTGCTTATGCGCGATGAACCACGCGACATATTCCTGACGGCGAAAGATTTCCGCGACGTTCAAGAGCGGCTGGCGCAGCAGGCGGCGCAGGAATCGCCCGCCCATCGAAGTGCGCGTCGCGTCAATAATTGAAAGCAGCGTCGGCGCGCCCGATCCGCTCTCGAACACTTCGAGGCTGCGCAGCGTTCGCGCATCGAGCATCATGTAATCATCTGTGCGATAACTTGTGAGGCGCGTCAGTTGTTCGGCGGCGCTTGTTTGCGTGTCGCGCAGGTACGCGATAACCGCACCGGCGGCGCAGGCGGCCAGCGGCCATTCGGATAACCCGTAAGGCGCAAGCGTGCGCGCTCCGAAATGTTTGAGCAGCAGGCGGCGGGCGGTATCAGCCTCGAAGTCAACAGCATCACGACGGGTAACGAACATCGTCGCCGCGCAATCAACTTCAAGGCCATGCGGCAAAAGAAGCTCGGCGGGACTGATTCGCTGAAGCTCGGCTTCGGCGGCGATTGCGTCCAGTTCGGTGGCGGCGAAGTAGCCGGTGGTCACGTCCGCGTAAGCGATTCCGGCGCGCTTACCCACTGTGACGAACGCCGCCAGAAAGTTATTCGCTTTGCTTTGCAGGAGCCCGGGTTCGAGAATCGTGCCGGGCGTGACGACGCGCACGACACCGCGTTCGATCAATCCGCGTCCGGCAGCGGCATTGCCACGCACGGGCGCGTTAGTCAACTGTTCGCAGATGGCGATGCGATGCCCGCGCGCGATCAGCGTCGCAAGATGGCGTTCAAGACTGTGATGCGGGACTCCGGCGAGAGGCACGCGGCCAATACGACCCATTGATTTCGAGGTCAGTACGATATCCAACTCGCGCGCGAGAAGACGCGCATCGTCATCGAAGGCTTCGTAGAAATCGCCGATACGAAAGAGCAGAATCGCGTCCGCATATCTTTGCTTGATCTCTAGATACTGTTTGCGCAGAGGCGTTGCCGCCAACGCCGACGTGTGTGCTGGATTCATCGCTCGAAGAGTTCCGTTAGAAGGTCTTCGACAGATGTGAGAGCGCGGTGAAGTTTGCCGATCTGCTCGAAACTAAAAATCGTTGTGACGCGGCCTATTTCGTGGAACGCGCCGGTGCGCGCAACGCTCAAGGATTTCTGCGCGCGGTTCGTGTCGCGCTCCGAAGCGACGATCAGATACGGCTTTGAGCGTTGCGCATCGTAAGCGCGTTTGAGCTTGGCGAGCGCGGCATCAATGTTTCCCTTGCGTTGCACTTCAAAGACGTGGCTCAAGCGCGGGCTGGCCTCGCTCTCGCGCCACACCACATCGTAGTATTCAAACTCACGTTGCGAACGATAGCCGAGCGAGCGCCCGATGTCCAGAAGCATCTGCTGTATGTCGCCGTGCGAGAATTCCAGAGTGCGCGTGGCAGCAAGTTTTTGATCTTTCGGGAGAGAAAAATCTTCCTCGCTGGCGCGAGCGCGTCCCTGCTCCGTGAGCGTCCAGTATCCGCAGCGGCGTTTGATAAGGCGCTTCTCATCAAGCGCGCGTCCGGCGCGTTGCACCAGACTTCGCCACTGTTTGCTGCGACCGTTGCCGAGTTCCGCGATGTCTGCTTGCGTCAACTGCGGAAAGTAAGCGACAAGGCGCGCGTAGAGAAAACGCACGTCTTCGCTCCCGCCGGTGGCAGCGAGTTCATGCAGAACCGGCAACTCGATGCGCGCGACACCCGGAAACGCCATCGTTCAGCACAATATCACTTTCGGAATTTTAGAAGCAGCGGATAATGTCAGCTTCAATGCAAAATTACAGGAGAAGGTCTATCACGAGCAAGCTCTAAAACAGTAAATGCCCTCGCTGCCTTCTTTAGGAAGGGGCAGTCGCAATTAACTCCTGATGCTCTGGATGGCGTTGCAAGTAGGCGGCGATGAACGGGCATTCGGGTGCTATCTTCAATTCTGCGGTGCGGACGATTTCAAGCATCCCCTTGACCAACACACTGCCGATCCCCTGCCCCTCAAATTCTTCCGGGACTTCCGTATGTGTCAGCGCAAGCACGCCTCCATCAGTTTTCTTGTATTGAATGAAAGCTAATTTATTCTCGTCGAGCGGCATCTCAAACTGATGCTTCTGCTTGTTGTCGCTGACCGCATTCGTTTTCTTCATTGTCATTCAATCTTCCAATCGTTCTCGGGCTTCCTGTGCCGTATTCGCAATCAATGATTTCCATTACGAACGCCCGGAGAGAATTACTCTTGCGTAAAATTGTCCCGACCGTATTTAAGGACTTGCGCCATCCAGATCAACTCTTTTAGAAAAGCGTCCGCACGCTTGATGTAAGCTTCGTCAAGCAGTTTGCCCGAAGCGTCGAATACATCTTGAACACGCGCGAAATTCATATCCGTAAAGGTTGCGGCCAATCCCAACTCTCTCATCACGGGCAGCAAATTCTCTATCACGCGCGCGCCGCCGAACCCGCCTGCCGAGACGCCGCACAGCCCGACCGCCTTATGTATGTACTCTTTCAAGTTCGTATCAAGCACGTGTTTGAGCAAGCCCGGATAGCCGTGATTGTATTCCGGCGCGACGATTATGAGCGCGTCCGCTCTGGCGACGGTTGATGAAAACTTTGAATCCTTAATAGACTCGCCCGCATCACTCATTGACAGCGGAATATCGCGTATGTCTATTAGCTCCGTTTCAACTCCGTTGCGTTTTGCGATTTCATCTATAATGAACTTGGCAACGTGCTCGCTCTGCCGACCTTGCCGCGCCGTGCCGAGAATAGTCGGAATAAAAAGTTTGGCATTCGATTGGGGTGCGCTCATCAATAGCTCTTTCCCTTTAGAATTCAAAGGACGCGGAAGCCATCTTAACAGAGTAACTTTAAGGCGTGCCAGCATCTTGCGAAAGCGTGACGATTTAAGCGACGTATGTCTTGATGATCTTTAGGCCATAAATAGCTTCAAAAGAAAAACCGCGCCGTGATAGTTACGGCGCGGTTGATTAATGATTGGCGATTGGCGTGTGCCTTCTATCTTTAGGCGGCTTCTCTATTCTCTTCCGACGCTTTGAAGCAGTGCTGAATCTCTGCGGCATCGAGCGTATCGCGCTCCATTAAGCCTTCGACGAGAAGTGCGATAGCGTCGCGGCGCGCGTCAACGAATTCGCAGGCGCGTTGCATCTGCGCGTTGATGATCTCGTTGCAGGCCTGCTCTATGCGGTCAAGCAGCATTTGGCTGTGCGGGTCTTCAGGTTTGCCAAGATGAATCGGCCCGAGCGCGCTCATGCCGAATTCCGTGACCATGCGTCGCGCAATATCAACAGCACGTTCGATGTCGTTTGAAGCGCCCGCCGTCATTGTTTGCAGAAGCAGTTGCTCGGCGGCGCGTCCGCCCAAGAGCATCGCAATTTGATCTTCCAGATACTCGCGCTTTTTCATTAAGCGGTCGCGCTCCGGCAAAGACTGCGTGACACCGAGCGCACGCCCGCGCGGTAGAATCGAGACCTTATGCACGGGGTCTGCGTTCTTCACGTCGAGGCCGACAGCGACGTGTCCCGCTTCATGTACGGCGGTCGCGTAGCGTTCGTCTTCATCCATCATGAACCCGAGCCGCTCCGCGCCCATCAGTATTTTATCGCGCGCATATTCGACGTGCTTGCGTCCGATGGCTTCGGAGTCGTCGCGCGTCGCAGCGATGGCCGCTTCGTTGAGCAGGTTGGCGAGATCAGCGCCGGAAAAGCCGGGCGTGCCGCGCGCGATCCACTCAAGGTCTAGATTTTCTTCAAGCTGCAGGTCGCGCGCGTGAACCTGCAAGATTTTGGCGCGCCCGCGCATATCCGCGAGGTTGACGGCAATCTCACGGTCAAAGCGTCCCGGTCGCGTCAAAGCCTCGTCGAGAATGTCCGGGCGATTGGTGGAAGCGATGACGACGACGCCGTTCAACTGCGCGAAGCCGTCCATTTCAACCAGCAGTTGATTAAGGGTTTGATCCTGATCGGCAGATGCCGAATCGCCGCCGCGCCCGCGTTTGCGGCCAAGCGCATCAATCTCGTCTATAAAAATCACGCATGGCGACAGTTTGCGCGCCCGCGCAAAAAGACGCCGCACGCGCGCTGCGCCGAGTCCGGCAAACTTTTCCTGAAAGCTCGAACCGGAGACGGACAGAAACGGAACACCGGCTTCGCCTGCGGCGGCACGCGCCAATAAAGTTTTTCCTGTTCCCGGCGGGCCGGACATAAGTATGCCGCGCGGGGCACGTCCGCCAAGCCGTCCGAAGCGCAAGGGATCGCGTAGGAATTCGATTGTCTCGGCAAGCTCGGCCTGCGCTTCGTCAACTCCGGCCACATCATTGAAACTCGTTTTAGAAGTGCCGTTCGCGTTCTTCAAATGGAAGTCGCCGCCACGCCCGCCGGTGCTCGCGTAGATACGCCAGCCGACAAAACCGAAAGCGCCGAGCACGAGCAACGGCACAAGCCAATCGAGCGCAGTGACGAGCGCGCCCGGACGCAAACTGCGAAATTCAACCGGCACATTACTCTTCGCAAACTCGCCGATGATCTGCTGCTGCGCCGCTTCGTTGGTGACAATCGCCTGCGCTACCGAACCGTCGAGCGTGGTCACCGTCAGCAGTTCGCCTTCAACGCGCAAGGATGAGGCGGAGGCCGTGTTGCCGAGCGCAAGTAACTCCGTATAATTTATTTTCTTAACAATTGGCTGGTGGCGTAAATAAATAGTCTGAAGACCGATATACGCGAGACCCGACAAGAGCAATACGAAGGCGAACATTAATCCGGCCTTGGATGTGCGGGAAACTGAACGGGGTAAAGGCATACAAAAATACACTCCTGAACGCTGACGCTAGAAATAAAAGAGCGTAGCCAGCGGCGGCTAAAACTGATGAGTCGAAATTGTCGGTTGAGCTAAACCCCTTGGATCAGGAATCAAGGGAGGCAAAAGACTTGAGAGCCTTTTGGATTCGGACGACGTTACTCGCCGCTAACTTGCAGCGAGCAACTAACTACACTTTACCAGCCCGTATAATAAAAAGTCCAGCCCTTTGATTTTTAATTTTCTTGTCCCGACAGCCTGCGCAACTTAACGCATATTCAAAACAACGCCCGGCCAACTATTAAGCAGCTCAATGATAAAAGTTATCAACGTTAAAAGTCGCTAACGCTTGCCGCGCTCCTTCTCCGATGTACCGGCTCATCGCTTCGGTTGCATTAATTGCCCGAACAAGCATGAATCTATAAATCATTGCTTCGTTTCCAAACAGCCAGCGCAACAGCTTACTGGAACGATTTGATACAGACATACGGAGAATCTCTCCCGGTCGGACAAGCTAGAGTGCAACCGAAATCAAATTTTGCGCCCAAAACAAAGCGTTCCGCTTGTCTATCGCACAATCGGCACGACTTGGCACACTCGTTGCACATACGGAACAGCAAGCGGGTTCAAACAGAACCAAATTTGAAACTAATAGCGACGCTCAAAAAAGGAGAAGCCGAAAATGTTGTGGACAATCTTAGTGGTACTTCTGGTCTTGTGGTTACTCGGTTTTGTATCGCACGTCGGCGGTGGCTTGATTCACTTGCTGCTCGTCGTGGCGTTGATCGTTTTCGTAATCAACTTGATTACCGGACGCAGAACGGTATAAACAAACTTCCAACTATCGGAACAATGATTAATAGGATGCGGGCTAACTTTCAACCCGCATCCTATTTTCGTTTTCACTCTTTTGTATCAATGGCACTTGCGCGAAGCGGAATGACGACGCGCGCCACCGGATACAGATTCAACTCCTGATCGTGATAAGGCGAGCGGTCGTAGAAAAATTGCAGACGTGCCCGCGCGCTGGCGGCGAATTTCGGATCGGTGGCGACGCGGCTTTCAAACTCCCGCCGCAGATTCGCATCCTTCGCCAACATCTCGCGTGCGAGCTTTTCCAGCACATAGCTTTCGCCAAACTCTTTCTGCTCGAAGACCGCATTGAAGAAGCCCCACGCGATCAGCGAATCCGGTGCGGACGGCTCAAGCAAATGCAATGCAACGCGCGCCGCCGGTTGCGCTAACGGCACGACGATTGAACCCGCCGGAAATGTGCGCCGCTCCCGTACCAGATTTGTTTTATACGTCGGCATCACGCGCCCTTCAAAAGACGCGGCGGCGAAACTCACGTCGCTGAAACGATAACTCTCCACATCAATCGTTAAAGATTCATTAAGCCGCTGCAAACGCAATCCGTGAGCGGCCAGTGTTTCAATGACGCTCGTCCACTGCGGCGGCATAATGTAATAAAGCGGCATTGTCACGGAAACCGTCGCGCGTGTGGCATCATAAAACGGCACGGTCAGATCAAGCGGCTTGTCGCCGAAGATCACGCGCGCCGCGCCCGACACTTCGCTTAGCTCGCGGCGATATTCAATTGCCTTCAAACGAAAGGGCGTGGGCTTATCCGTTAATTCGAGTTGCAATGCAACCGTGCGCGAAGGATCATAATTTTTCCCTTGCGCGAGAGTTTCTTCATCCGCCTGCCGCGCGGCTTTTAAGAGATTCGCCGGATCGCGGTTCACTTCTTCCAGAGTAAAACGCAGCAGGTCGTATGTCGCGCGCACGCGCGTGCGATAGTCCTTCAGCATATGCGTCTCGATCAGCAGGCCGGGACGATTGCGCAGCGGCGTATAGGCGGTCGAATAACGCGGCGTCGGCAAAAATCCGTTTATGCCTTTTGTCAAATCGCGGTTGTCACGAAACTCCAGATACGGCGCGAGCAAATTGCCCGCCTTCTCCGTCGCCGGAAAAATCTTTCCATCAAATGCCGCACGCTCCCACTTGAGCACAGAGGCGGGCACATCCTCGTGATGCTCGTATTGATAGGTCAGACTGTATTGATAATCCGCGCCGTCCGTCACATGGCAATCAACTAACAGATCAGGATTCCAATCATTCCACATCTTCAACCAGGCGCGCGTCTCCGGCGCATCGGCCTTCATGTAATCACGATTTAAGTTAAGGTTAGCGGCGTTCGCGCGCCAGCCCATCTCCGCCGGGCCGTTCTGATTAATACGATTGTACGAATTGAAACGCTCGTGCCCGTCCACGTTGTAAATCGGAATAAACAGCACGACGACATGATCCAGCAATGAAGCGCGCGTCTTCGTGATTGCGATATCGCGCAGCAAAGCGAGTCCCGCGTCTTTGCCGTCGGATTCGCCCGCGTGTATACACGCTTGAATGAGAACGACGGCCTTGCCAGCCTTTCGCGCAGACTGCGGCGTAAAAGTTTCATTTGAAGCGGCGATGGCAAGCGGCAGTTCGCGCCCCTGCCCGCTCTGCCCGAAACTCTTCAGGCGAATGAGACGTGAGACAGCGGCAAGCCTGCGCACGTAAGCGAGCGTCTCATCGTAGCGCGGCGTCTCACGATACTGCGTCTTCTCCGCGTAGGTTTCCCATTCGCGCGGATTTTCCATTCGCTTATCTTGCGCCATAGTTACCTGACAAAAACAAACAAGCGCGGCAACTGAAAGAACCCACATTGCGCGCATCACGATTGACGGAACCATTCATTTTCTCCAGACGAATTTTCACGTCTACAATATACGTGTGCTCCGGCTTTGCGCCAAACATACGCATCATGCACAATAAGTTCAAAGTTCAATCGCTAAAGATCGGAAAACATAAAGTCGAAAGCAGACTCGTTCATGCGTTCAATAATTTCTATGCACCGCAAAAGTTCAAAGATACTCGTGTTGCTCTCGCTCATCGCAGCTTTCAGTTTTCTGCAACCGCCTCTTTACAACGCGCAGACGCCGACGCCGGTCGCACCCGCGCAACAACCACAGCGCGGCCAACTGGAAGGAACGGAACACCCGCGCAGCCCGCGCACCTACGACGTGCTGCATTATTTGATCAGCACGCGCTTCGACGTCGCCAACAAGACGGTTATCGGCGATGAGATTATTACGCTCAAACCGCTGGCGGCAAACTTCAAAGCCTTCGCGCTCGATGCCACCGGCATGAGCATGATGACAGTATCGCTCGCTGAAAAGAACGTGCCACTTCAGTTTACGCAATCGCCGGATAAGCTGACGATTAATCTGGATCGCGCTTACACGCCTAAGGATTCAATCAGCATACGCATACGTTACCACGCGAAGCCGCAACGCGGTCTTTACTTTATCTCGCCCGCGCAGAACGCCAACGCGCAATCTTCAAAGCCCGCGCAGATATGGACGCAGGGCGAGCCGGAAGATAATCATTACTGGTTTCCCTGTTACGATTTCCCGGACGACAAGGCCACCAGCGAGCAGTTTATTACCGTAGACAAAAAGCAGCTCGCCATCTCGAACGGCGCGCTCGTTGACAAGAAAGAGAATGCCGATGGAACCGTCACGTTTCATTATGCGATGAACAAGCCGCATTCGAGCTATCTTATCTCGCTCATCGTCGGCGACTATGCGAAGATCACCGACGCTTACAAATCAATCGCCGTCGAATATTATACCTATCACAACACAGAGCCGGACGCGCAACGCGCTTTCAAGAAAACGCCGCAGATGATGCAGTGGTTCAGCGAAGCCCTGCGTTATGAGTATCCTTACAACAAATATGCGCAGACGGTTGTCGCGGGCTTTATCTTCGGCGGCATGGAGAATATTACCGCGACGACGCAATCCGACACGGAGATACTTCGACGCGCGGACGAAGCGCCGCAGGAGTCCGCCGACAACCTGGTGTCGCACGAACTTTCGCATCAATGGTTCGGCGATCTGGTGACCTGCAAGGATTGGTCGCAGGCATGGCTCAACGAAGGCTTTGCGACTTTCATGGAAGCGAGTTTCAAAGAACACGAACAAGGCCACGACGCTTATCTCTTCGAGCTGCGCAACGACGAGCGTGTTTATATGCGCGAAGATGCGACGCGTTATCGTCGCCCGCTTGTTTATAAACGCTACCGCGTGCCGATTGATCTTTTCGATGCGACGCTTTACCAGAAGGGCGCGCTCGTGTTGCATATGCTGCGCGGCGTGGTCGGCGACGAAGTTTTCTGGAAGGCGCTTAACCGCTACATCGTAGAGAACGAATATCGCAACGTAGAGACGGCGGATTTACAGCGCACCTTCGAGCAGACGAGCGGGCGTAAACTCGATTGGTTCTTCGATCAGTGGACTTTGAAAGCGGGCTTCCCGGAACTTCGCGTGCGTTCATCTTTTGATGCGGCGACGAAAAAGCTGACGCTCAACGTCGCGCAGACGCAGTTGCCGGACGCGACGACGCCCGCCGTCTTTCGTCTTCCCGTCGAAATCGAACTTGCCACCGCCACCGGCGCACGCACCGAACGCATCGAGATTACCGAACGCGAACAAGCGTTTACATTCACGTTAGATGGAGAGCCGCGCATGATTCGCTTCGATAAAGATTCGCGCATTATCAAGACCTTAGACTTCCCGCAAACGAAAGCGATGCTCGCCTATCAACTCACACACAGCGCCGACGCTATCGGACGCATCGAAGCCGCCGAAGCCCTCGCGCAGTTGCTTCAGGCGAAAGGCACGCCGCACGGCGAAGAAAGCAAAGCCATAATCGCAGCTTTGCGAGATGCGATTATAAAAGATTCCTTTTACGGCGTGCGCGCCGCCGCTGCCGCCACGCTCGCGCGTCTGCCGGACAACGACGAAGCGGCGGAAGCCCTCATCGCCGGAGCGCGTGACAAAGATTCCAGAGTGCGCGCGGAAGCCGTCGCTTCGCTCGGAAACTTTTCGATGCGCGAAGCGATGAGCGCGATACAGGCGGCATTGAATGATCCGAGTCCGTTTGTTGTCGTAGCCGCTATTGCAGGCGCGGCGCAGCTTAATGACGAAACGGCGAACGCGCGCATTGCTGCGATTGCCGCGCAAACGAATGCCGCACCGCGCGTCTTGATCGCCGCGCTGCTGACGCTCGCGGACGCACATCATGGTGCGGCGTTGCCGCTTGCGATTGGTGCAACAAACAACAGCCAACCAATTGAAGTACGCCGCGAAGGGCTGCGCGCTTTGTACAAGATCGCGGCGACTCATCCGCAAGCCGTCGAACAACTGATTGCACTCTTAAGTGATAATGAGAGCGAGATGCGTGTGGCGGCGATTCAAGTATTGGTCGAATTGAAAGCGTTGAAGGCCTTTGACACATTGCAACGTCTTTCGCAGCAAGATCGAGAAATGAGCGTCCGCAAAGCCGCCGCCGCCGCGCTCTCACAATTAAAGAATCCGACAAAGGTCGGAGCGAACGATAAAACGGCAGGGCGTTGATGCATTTTTTTGATTATTGACAGGAGCAGGAAATGCGTCGCTGTTCTTAGATTTAATCTTATTTCGCCCTTAACCGCCGTGACGAAATTCCGGGTAGAGCGTCATGCCGCCGTCAATGAAAAGCGTCGCGCCCGTCACGTAGTTAGCTTCATCCGAGCAGAGATAGGCGCAGGCGGCGGCGATGTCTTCGGGCTTGCCGATGCGCTCGTTCGGAATCTTTCGCAACAGATCGCGCAGGCTGTCCGGGTTGCCCCACACATTTTGATTGATCGGCGTGGCGATGGCTCCGGGCGCAATCGAATTGACGCGGACGTTCTGCGTCGCAAGCTCGAGCGCGATGGTTTTGGTCAGCATATCTAGTCCGGCTTTGGCGGCGCAGTAGTGCGCGTAACCGCCCCAGGGAATTTGCTGATGCACGGAAGTAATATTAATGATCGAACCGCCCGCGCTTGATTGCACCATCAGGCGCGCGGCTCTTTGCGCACACAAAAATGCGCCCGTCAGATCAATGTCAATCACCTGCCGCCACGCATCGAGCGGCATTTCCAGAAACGTGTGGTGCGTCTCCATTCCGGCATTGTTGACAAGTATCTCAAGGCCGCCGAGTTCGCCTGTGATGCGCGCGAACATCGCATCAACCTGCGCTTCGTTCGAGATGTCCGCTTGAACGGCGATGCCTTTCGTGCCGCCGTCAGTGATGTGCTTAACGACTTCATCGGCTGCTTCGGGATGAGCGACGAAGTTGACGGCGACGCTTGCGCCTTCCTGCGCGAGACGTAGCGCAATCGCCCGCCCGATGCCGCTGTTGGCTCCCGTCACCAGCGCGCGTTTGCCTTCCAACCTGCGCGGTGTTGGCGCGCTGTTCGCGTTATTTTCACTCATGTTTTAATTCCCTTTGCAGCCGCGCGGAGCTGAACATAAAATCGCGTGATTCGATTGTGTGCCCGGATAATTCCTTTACCTGACGACGATTTCAAAATCGCGGCCTTCCCAGCGATTCTCTTCCGTCCAGTAAAAAGTAAAAATCAATTTCTCGCCTGCCTTCAACGTGCCGGGCGCGAATTCGTGCGAATAGATGCCGAGTCCATCGTTGAACAAATCTAAGTCCTGCGTAGTTGCCCAGTCATCCGTCGTCCAGCGAAGACGCGCGGGCGCGATGAGTTCGAGGCGCAAAGATTTGTTCGAGCGGGCGACGCGCAGCTTGTGATTGAAGAGCCAGACCTGCATCGGGCTTTTAATCTGCTGTTCTATGTAACGCACGCGCACCGGCTCGATCATGTCGAAGATTTTCTTATCACGCGCCGAACGCAACAGCTTGATGTATTCGGCGTGCGCCCAGACGAGCGGCATTGCGGAGCCTGTCGGTCGCCCCAGATACATGAATTTTTCCGGGATATCGGCGGTGTCCCACACCTGTTCGGGAATCATCGCGCCCGCGTTGGCGAAACATTCGATGGCTTTAATTAAATCGCTGACGTTGCGTCCGGCGGCGATTTCATAATGCGCGCGCTCGCCCGTCAGCAAAGGCCACGCCCGCCCGACGCCCGTTCCATCGAATGCTTCGCCGTTCGCTTTCTGTCCGTAACCGTCGTGGTTATAACGATGCCAGCAGGGGCCGTGCGGCGTCTCGACTTTCAGCACCGCATCATAAACCTCCAGCGATTGCAGCACGTGGTAATCGTTGGGCGCGCGTATGCCGTAGCGCACGAGTTCGAGAAAGCCCCCGTCAACGATATCGTAAACCGGATAGCCGGACTCTTCCGCCGGAAGATTGCGTATCTGTATCACGCCGGTATTCGGATCGTAAATATTTCCGAGCGCGTCCGGTTCAATTGATTCGATGCGAACATAGCTTTCCGCGTGTCCGGCGAGCAGATCGCTGTTGGTCGCGTATGTCCATGCTTCGATGTTGGTCGCCCAGTAATCCGCCGTGCGCAAACATAGGTCGCTCGTTTGACGATCGTCGCGCGCCGTCGCTAATTCGGCGGCGCAGACGAGCGCGGCAATCTCTGCAGCAAGCGTCGAAGGCGAAATGCCTGCATCTTCTTCCCAACGCTCCTGCGGCGATGCGGGGCCACGACGGATAATATAAGAGACTCCGGCCTTGACCATCGGAAACGGATCGAAATCGCCGAGCAGATTATCTTTGTGCAGACGCCACGCGAGCATAATCGGGAATGCGGACTCGTCCAGTTGTATGCCGCACCAGTAAGGCTCGCCATCTACCCAGCAGTTCTGCGGCATACCGCCTTCCGCAAGTTGAATCGAAGCCAGATAACGCAGCACTCGCAAAGGGAAATCACAATCGCCAGCGGCCAGCGCAGCACACGCCGTCTGGCACAAATCGCGCGGCCACACTAAATGATAGCCGCCCATGATTTGATCGCCCGCAATCTCGCCCCAGGGAATCGAGAGCGAAGCGCAGACGGCTCCGCTGTGTTGGCGATCTTCATGCGCGCGCAGGATCATCGCGCTCGTGTAGTAGGTTCTGCCGCCATCGCCGCTCTGCGGGCTGAAGTCGGTCAATCCGTCGCAGTAAGAACGCCAGCCCGCGACGTATTCATCGCGCGCTTTTTGCCAGCCGCGCCGCAGCGAACCGATGGTCGTGCGCGCGGCTTCATGCATCGTCGAACCAAAGCCGATGGCGAGCGTCCATTCCTTTTGCTCTGCGGTATTCACTTGGCCGATGAGCGCGATGTTGCCGTTCGTCGCCGTTTCAAATTCCCAGTCCATCTGAAAGTTATCGTGCAAATCAGTCCAGCCGTCGGATGTTCCGACAAAGCCGCATGAAGCTTTGCGAAACGGAACTGACGCGACAACGGCCAGCGATCTTCCGTAACGCTCCGCCGTCAAACACACGTGGCCGTCAATAATCAACACGCGCCCGTTGTTGTTCATGCCCTGATTACCGATATGCGGAGCGACGAGCGCGTAGATATCGTAGTCGTCGGCTTCGGGCAACAAGGATTCGTAGCGCGTGCGAACAAGCACGACGGGAGACTGCGGATCGGCGATGGTTTCTTTGACGAGGCGGTAACGCCCGTCGCGGTCTGTGTTGGTCTGACGAAAAGCTAAGGCGCGCTCGTCTGCATATTCGAGATGATGATCGAGGTCGCGTTTTTCTTCGTGAAGAAAGGTGCGCCCGTCGGAGATGAGATATTGCGCGTCGCGTGTGTTGGCGCAGTCCACGCGCGGGTAGTAGATTTCGTTGATGATGCCGTAAGCGAGCGTGAACCAGACGGGCGAGGCAACTGAAAGCGCCGTGCCGATTCCCTCTTTAGAGCTTGACGTCCATCGCGCTTCGACACCCGGATGCCCGAATGCTTCCCCGTTTACACTCACGCTGTCTGCTCAACTTTTGATGTCTGAAATAATCTAGCGTTTGGAATATACCTGAATTACACATGATTGCAAGACACTCTTTCATCAAAGCATTCGGCGCGAATAACCTGCACATAGAATCAATGACAAGCGATTGAATCGAATGCCAGCTTGGTGGTTTTCGTTACGGCTCGATGGTGAAACGCAGCACGTTTAATAATGGTTGGCGTTCGATTCTGCCGTCTTTGCCGACGATCACGAGCTGGTCGTTGTCAATCGTCACACGGCGCACCGTCGTCATAAAGCGTTCGGTCTTAGCGCCGTCGCGCAATTCGACGATCAAGCGCGGCGAGGCGGCGACGGACGGCACAGGCACGGCAGGCTTTGCGGTCGCAGGCTTCGCAGGCGGTCTGGAAGCCGAACGCCTTACGGTCGGCGATGCGGGTCTGGGACGCGCGGAAGATGCGGGCGGAGCAGAAGTCGTTCGCGGAGCACGGCGCGGCACGACGATTGGTTTCACAACTCGCGCCGCTGTAGGCGGAGCAGTCGCAGGTGCTGAAGGCTGTGTGGTGGCAACGGTTGCAGCAGGGGTTTCGGGCACGGGAGATTTGGCTTCCGCAATTGGTTCTTTAACTTCTTCGGGGATACGCGCGCCGGTGGCGGTAACGCGCACGCCGCCTTTGCCGGACGAGACTTCCGGCATCGGCGTGGAAGGAACATTTGAAGCGAGCGATGCGCCGCTTAAAGGCTCGAAGCTGCCTTCAAAGCGTATGCGGTAAAGGCCGTCGCCGTCGTTGGCGCTACGTGCTTCGACGCGCAGAATAATCTGCTGTCGCTCTTTCAGAAAGATGCTCTTGGTCGCTCTGGTCGCAGCGTCGCCCGCATACACGCTTACTTTGGAGAGCGGGCGCAAACTTCCGAGTGTAAACAGATCAACGTCGCCGTTCAGATTGCCGCTTTCCACCGTAATCAGTAAATCGCCCGGCGTGGCGCTCAAAAGATAAAAGTGGCGCGTCAAGCGCGGGTCGCCGACGTCTCGCGCCGCAATCTTGCCGCTTATTTCATTAGCGGTGATCGGCGTCGGGAAATCCGCCTCGGTTGATTGAGCGAAGACAGCGCCACTGATTGTTAAGACACACATCAACGCAACGCACAGGCGGTTTAATGTCAGAGTTATAAATTGAGAAGCGTCATACATAGTGAATAACAGAGCCTTCCTGAACGGCGTGAGTTTACCAGCCGGAGCTTTCCTCTCACAACTCGAAACGACACTGCGGCGCGAAGCCTTAGGGTACATTAACGATACTAAACCTTACCGCATATTAATGAAGTTTTTTCAAATGTGTTCAATTCACAATTTGTTCAGACCGTCTGTCCGCGCGCTCGTGTTTTTTCACGTGCGCCGTAGAGTGTGTGCGCGGCGACGGCGAGAATGATCGTCGTGCCTCCGACAAGCGCCCAGCCGGAAGGCCGCTCGCCCAGAAAGATGTAGACCCATAGAGGATTCAGCACAGGCTCTATGTAGCCGACGATTCCCGCATCGAGCGATCTAGCGCCGCGCGCCATGCCGAGCGTAAAGAGCGTATAGGCCAGACCGATTTGCACTATCCCCAGATACAGAAGGATCAGCGTATCCTGCCCCGAAAGTGCGCCCGCCGTTTTCAATCCGAACGGCGCGCAGATTAACACCAGCAACAGATTTCCGTAGATGACGGAGGACGCACGATTAACGACACGCGCCTGCGGATGGCGCAACAGCAGAAAATAAAAGGCGAAGCACAGGCCGGAAGCGAGCGCCGCAAAATTGCCGCTCACGTCCTGCGGGCGCAACTTGCCGACGAAGAAAAGCGACATCCCGCTGACGCACACGACGATCACCAGCAGGTCTTTCAGACGAAACCGCTCTTTGTAGAACATTGGCTCGAGCAGCAACACATAAACGGGCGCGGTGTATTGCAGAAAAATAGCGTTGGCGGCAGTCGTCAATTTCGTGGCGAGCACAAACAGCAGTAACAGCGCCGCGTAGAGAATGGAGGCGAGCGCCGTGATGCGATTAAGGCCGAACCCCTCGCGTCTGGTAAAGAGGATCACGGTCAAGGCGGCCAGCAGCGAACGCCAGAACGTCAACTCAAAGGCATTGAGTCCGGTAAGCTTAATGAAAAGACCGCCCGTGCTCCACAATAGCGCCGCGACGAAGACAAACAAAAGCGGCGAAGCATTTCGATTCATATTTCCGTCGCCCAATTTGGAAATAAGCATTTCGCTTTTGTGTCTGTCCTTTATTGCAGGATGTCCGAAATGAACGGATTGACTATTGATATGAAAAATTCGCCTTAAATAAGCAGAAATGCGGCCTACCCTTGAACAGGAGATAGGCCGCATTTTAAGATTGGTGCCGAAGGGGGGACTCGAACCCCCATGAGTTACCTCACACGCCCCTCAAACGTGCGCGTCTACCAATTTCGCCACTTCGGCTTGAAATTTTTCAACAGGCGTGAAATTCCATTTACTCTTTGAGAAAGTCCTTACTTTTTCTCCGCCGGAGAAGTTTGCTCTTGCGGAGCGGTCGCCGCCGGAGACGCGGTGGTGGTTGCCGCAGGAGCGTTCGCGTTGCCCTCGACAGATGCTTGCGGCGACGGCGTGGTGCCTGTGGCAGGCGAAGATTGCGGCGTTGGCGACGGCGTCGCGTCCGCCGGTTGCGTCTGAAGCACGGAGCGCGTGCCGACTAGCGCGGGCAGCGAAAGCGTCAGAGCGATTAACATAAAGGCGGCGGCCGCGCCAATGGTAATCTTGGCAAGCAAAGTCGCCGTGCCGCGAGGCCCGAAGGCCGTGCTGGAAACGCTGCTCGCAAAAAGCGCGCCCGCGTCAGCCTTGCCCGGCTGCAACAGCACCGCGACGACGAGCACAATGCACGAAAGAATAAATAGCCCGTATAAAACGTAAGTAAATAACAATCCGCTGCCCTCTAACTTTAACGATGATAATTTACGATCTGCGCGAAACTGTCGGCCTGTAAACTCGCCCCGCCGACGAGTGCGCCGTCAATATCTGTTTCCTTCATCAGACCGGCGACGTTATCCGGCTTGACCGAGCCACCGTAGAGAATGCGTAACGATTGCGCTTTTTCCGGCGAATGGCTTTCCGCAAAAACGCGCCGGATGAAAGCGTGCATCTGTTGCGCTTGTTCCGGCGTCGCGGTGCGCCCTGTGCCGATAGCCCAGACGGGTTCGTAAGCGAGCATGATACGAGGCAGGTCTGTGGCTGTCAACCCGCTAAGGCTGCCCTCCAACTGCCCGCTAATCACACGCTCCGCCGTGCCCGCTTCGCGCTGTTCTAATGTTTCGCCGATGCACACAATCACCGTCAAACCGGCCACCAGCGCCGCCTGCGTTTTGCGGCTCACAAAGGAATCCGTTTCGCAATAATATTGACGGCGCTCGGAATGGCCGACGATGACGTGCGACGCACCCGCATCGCGCAGCATATTCGCCGACACTTCGCCGGTGTGCGCGCCCTCATCCATCTCCGTCGAGCAATTCTGTCCGGCGACCGCGATATTCGAGCCTTCCAAGCGATCCGCCACCGTCTTCAAAGCCGTAAAGACGGGCGCAATTACCACCTCGCAATGATTGGCGTTAGCGACCAGCGGCTTTAAGGCGAGCGCCGTCTCGACGGACTCCGCCACCGTCTTATACATCTTCCAATTTCCGGCGATAACAGGTTTTCGCATGGGAATAGTTTTCAGTTTTCAGTGTTGAGTTTTCAGTAGTCAGCACTATTTGGCTAAAAACTGAAAACTCAACACTGAAAACTATTTATCATTTAGCGCCGCGACGCCGGGCAGTTCGTCGCCCGCGAGAAATTCGAGCGTTGCGCCGCCGCCCGTAGAGATGTGCGTGATTTGATGTGCGACGCCCGCCTGTGTAATTGCGGCGACGGAATCGCCGCCGCCGACAACGACCGTTGCGCCACCTTGCGCCGCCGCCGCGACCGCACGCGCGATGCCGATTGTGCCTTCGTCGAAAGGTTTTTCTTCAAACACGCCCATTGGCCCGTTCCAGACCACCGTCTTTGCTCCTTCCAACGCGCGTGTGAAATGCGCGACGGTTTCCGCTCCGATATCAAGGCCGACGAGTCCCGCATTAGTAAACTCAACCGGAATAGTCTTACGGCTATGCAGCGGATCGTAGCTGTCAACCACTTGATGATCCGTCGGCAAAATCAGTTCGACTCCGGCGCTTGCGGCGCGCTGCTTGATCTCGCGCGCTGTCTCTAATTTATCGTCTTCGACAAGCGACTTGCCAACAGTGAAGCCTTCCGCCTTGAAGAAAGTATAAGCCATCGCCCCGCCGATCAAAATTTTATCAACCTTGCGTTCGATCAGCGCATTGATGACGCCGATCTTATCGGAGACTTTCGCGCCGCCGAGAATGGCGACAAACGGATGCTCCGGGTTATTGACGACGCGGCTTAAATAATCCAGTTCCTTTTCCATCAGCAATCCCGCCGCCGCACGCTTGACGTGTTTGGTGATACCGGCGGTCGAAGCGTGCGCGCGATGCGCCGCGCCGAACGCATCGTTCACGTAAAGGTCGCAGAGGCTCGCCAGTTTCTGCGCAAAGGCGTCGTCGTTCTTCTCTTCTTCGGCGTGAAAGCGCAAATTCTCAAGCAGCAGTACATCGCCATCATGCAGCGCGGCGACTTCTCTTTCAACTTCCTCGCCGATGCAATCTTCCGCGAACGCGACGGGCTTGCCCAGCAATTCCGAAAGATGTTCGGCGACAGGGCGCAGGCTATATTTTTCCACGCGCTCGCCCTTCGGCCTACCCAGATGCGAAGCGAGAATCACACGCGCGCCCTGCTGCATCGCATACTGAATCGTCGGCACAGCCCCGCGTATGCGCGAATCGTCGTCAATCACGCCGTCCTTCAAAGGCACGTTAAAATCAACGCGCACAAACACGCGCTGCCCTTTGAGATCAAGGTCTTTGATGGAAAGTTTATTCATAGGAACAGTTTTGAGTTTTGAGTTTACAGTTAATGCCAGGAGCTAAAAACTGAAAACTACACACTGAAAACTATTAAAGCCCTTTTTGCGCGACGTATTTGACGAGGTCGCGGACGCGGCAGGAATAGCCCCACTCGTTGTCGTACCATGACAGCACTTTGACGAGATTGTTGCCTGTGACCTTCGTGTACTCGGCGTCAACGATGGACGAGTTGGAATTTTTCCGGTAGTCGCAGGAGACGAGCGGCTCTTCGGAGAAGGCTAAGATTCCGCGCAACTCTTCGTTCGCGGCGTCCTTCAAAGCCCTGTTGACATCCTCCGTCGTCGTCTCTTTTTCGACTTCCATCACAATATCAACGAGCGATACGTTCGGCGTCGGGACTCTGACACTGATGCCGTCAAACTTGCCTTTGAGTTCCGGCAATACGAGCGCGACGGCCTTGGCTGCGCCGGTCGAGGTCGGAATCATCGAAAGGGCGGCGGCGCGCGCACGGCGCAAATCCTTGTGCGGCAGATCGAGCAGTTGCTGGTCGTTCGTGTAGGAGTGAATCGTCGTCATCTGTGCCGAGCGTATGCCGAATTTTTCGTGCATCACTTTGGCGAGCGGCGCTAGGCAGTTCGTCGTACACGAAGCGTTGGAGATAACGTGATGCGCGCCCGCGTCGTACTTTTCTTCGTTGACGCCGAGCACGATGGTGATGTCTTCGTTCTTTGCAGGAGCGGAGATAATCACTTTTTTGACGGAGCCGCGCAGATGTTTTTTCGCGTCTTCGGCGTTGGTGAAATGTCCGGTTGATTCGATCACGATTTCCGCGCCGACGGAGTTCCAATCAATTGCCGCCGGGTCTTTTTCGGAGAAGACGCGAAACTCGTCTGCGCCGACTTTGATGCCGTTCTCCGTCGCGGTTATCTCTTCATCCAGATTGCCGAGCACCGAATCGTACTTGAGCAGATGCGCGAGCGTCTTCGTGTCCGTCAGATCGTTGACGGCGACGAAATCTATCGTGTCATCGCCGAGTGAGGCGCGCAAGACGTTGCGACCGATGCGCCCGAAACCGTTAATACCAACCTTGACTGCCATAGTATATGCTCCCCCATGCGTTGCATTTACGGGAATCGCGCTTCCCATTTTCGGACAAAACTCGTGCGGCTCGCTTCCGGCGCACACGCCCGGACGAGTGCGATTCGCAGAGAATAGCGGGCGGAATAGGTCTTGCCTAAAAGAAGAGGTCAAGATAATGCGCGCTCGCCTTGACTGTCAAGCAGCACACCGTTGAAATTCACGTTTTTGAAACCGCGCGCACGCACCGTTCGTAGTATTGAGGGAACGCACGGCGTTTCGGTTCATCGTAATATTTCATTCACCATCACTGTTTTAGACAGGGAGCTTTCGATTACATGGCACTCCGTTTTCTTTATCGCCGCCTGCATAACTTAACACTCGGCCTTGTTCTAGTGGGCTTGTGCGTTCCCCGCGCGTTGGCGCAAACGCCTTCGGCGCGACCGCCGACGCCGACAACGCAGACGCCCTCGACGCAGACGACGCCCAGCAATCCGGCACAACGCGATGCCACGCGCACGCCCATCACGCAGGAGCGCCAGCCCGTGCCCGAACCGGCGCGCCCGATCACGCAAGACCCGACCGCGCCGCCGAGCACGCAGCGTTCTTCGCCGCAGGCCGCTCCCGGCACAAACGTCTCTCCGCAGGCTGCGCCGCAAACGCCCGCACCGGGCATCTCCGGGCAAGTCAATACGCCTTCGACCACGTCGCCGACCAATACCACGTCGCCGACGCAAACGCCGATTACGTCCGGCGACGTGCTGACTAATCCTAATTCCGATCAAAATTCTAATCCCGATCAAGCTCTGCGCGATCCGGCGTTTCCAAACCAGCAGCCGCGTCCCGTGCCGCCGTTGCCGAATCTGACGCGGCTCGGCATCAAAGGCGACGCGACGCTTGCCTTAACGCTCAACGAAGCGATTCGCCGCGCGCTCGAAAACAACAATGATATCGAAGTGGCACGCACCAATGTGCGTTTCGCCGAAACGTCGCTGCGTGCCTTGCAAGGCGTTTATGATCCGATCTTCAGCATCTCGCCGCAGATTGATAAGCGCGTGCAGCCGCAGGCCAATCGCTTCGCGGGCGCGAACCAATCCGGTACTGTCGCGCTCACGAATTACACAGTCAATCCTTCCGTCACAAAGTTTTTCGAGAGGGGCGGCGGGCGCTACGATGTCTTTTTCAACAACACGCGGCAGACGACCAACTCTTCCGCCAACATTTTCAATCCGGTCTACTCCGCCAATCTCGGCGTGACCTTCACGCAGCCGCTTTTCCGCGACCGTGAGATTGACAGCAATCGCCGCGAGATACGCATTCAGCGCAAACGTCTCGCGCAATCCGACGCGGACTTTCGCCGCCAGACCATCGAAGTCATCGCACAGGTACAGCGCGTTTACTGGGATTTGACCTTCGCGCTCAGAAATCAGCAGAACCTTATCAACAATCTGAATTTGACGCGCGAGCAGTTTCGTCAGACCGAAGCGCGCATCGCCGCCGGTGCGCTGCCGCCGCTGGAACGCGCGGAGGTGCAGACGGAGCTTGCCAACCGCGAATCCGATCTGCTGCTCGCTTCGCAGAATGTTTCCATCGCGGAAAACAGTTTGAAGCAGTTGATGCTGCGCGAGTCATCTTCACCCGAATGGGCTTCGTCGCTGTTCCCGACGGATGAACCGACGTTCGATTCGACGCCCGTCAATCTTGCGGACGCTTTGACGGAAGCGCGCGCCAATCGCCCGGAATTGAGTCGTCTGAACTTGCAACGCGAGATCAGCGACATTGATTTGCAGTTCTTCAAGAATCAAACGCGCGCCCGCGTAGATATTCAATCAACGCTCTCCACCACCGGGCAGGCGGGCACGCCCGTGCTCTCATCTTTCTCCAATACCTCGACCGGTTTTACAAATTCCGGCACGGGCGGACAGATTCCGCTGATCGCAGGCGACCCGACCACCGATGCCAGCGCGTTTCTGTTACAACAAATCAACGCCGTGCGAAGCGACCCGCGACTAGGCTTAGCCGCTGTTTCTTCGCCCCTTGTTACGCCCGTACAGCAATCAACCGGCATCCCGTCGAATCTCATCGGCGGTTACGGGCAAACGCTCGCTAATCTGGTCGGATTCAAAACGCGCAACATCGTCGTCGGCGTGACGATTCAAATGCCACTCCACAACAAGACGGCGCAGGCGAATCTCGCGGGCGCGCAGATTCAGCGCACGCAACTCGAGGCCTTGATGCGCCAGCAGGAGCAGTCCATCGAAGTTGACGTGCGCAATGCGGCGCAGAATGTGGAGACCGCCAGACGCCGCGTGCTCGCCGCTCGTAGCGCACGCGAAAGCGCCGAGACGCAACTTTCGGGCGAACGCCGATTGAATCAAGTCGGACGCTCGACGACGTTCTTTCTTTTCCAGCGCGAGAATCAATTAGCGAACGCGCGCTTTCTGGAAATACGCGCCGAAACGGACTACAACAAAGCTCTCGCAGATTTGCAGCGCGCCACTTCGACCACCTTGCGCGCCAACAACGTAATCGTCGAAACGCCGACTGTTCCGTAAGCCGTCGGTCTTTATTTTGCTGCCCACACGGGCGGCGTGTCGTTTTAGGAGTTGACGACACGCCGCCCGCGCTTCTATGCTCGCGCATCTGAACGAATCGAACCGCATCAACATCGCTTTGAAGATTACCGCGACAATCATCACTTTCAATGAGGCCGGGAACATACGCGCCGCCTGCGAATCGCTCGCGTGGGCGGATGAGATCGTCGTCGTGGATTCCAAATCCACAGACACGACGCGAGAGATTGCGAGAGAATGCGGCGCGCGCGTGATTGAAAAAGAGTGGCGGGGATTTGCCGCGCAAAAACAGTTTGCGGCGGAAGCGGCCACGCACGAATGGATTTTCAGCCTCGACGCGGACGAGCGTGTTTCGGATGAACTGCGCGCGCAGATCGCAGCGTTACGCCGCAAAGAGCGTGCGCAACTCGCTGACGGCTATCGCATCGCGCGTAAATCTTTTTACATGGGGCGCTGGATTCGCGGCGGCGATTGGTATCCGGATTATCAACTGCGTCTTTACGATAAATCCAAAGGTCAATGGGCTGGCTCGTTCGTTCACGAATCCGTGAGAATGAATGAAGGCACGCGCATCGAAACGCTTCAAGGCGATTTGCTACATTACAGTTTGCGCGACGCGGCGGAGCATCACCGTATGATCGGTGAGCGATATGCGCCGCTCGCCGCGCGGCAAATGTACGAGCGTGGACGTCGCGCCTCCCCCCTGCACATCATGACGGCGGGCATGGCCGCATTCGTGCGCAGCTTTCTTCTCAAAGGCGGTTTTCGAGATGGTCTGGCGGGCTACGCCATTGCACGCTTCGCCGCCCATCACGCCTTCCTGAAATATTTAATGCTCCGGGAGATACAGAATCAGCGGCGCGATGAAGAACAGTAGTGGCAGTAGCTTTCAACTATGAGCGGCGATAACGCTCTCGTGGCGGTTCACAATCAAAGCGACGAGTTGCAGTAGAAGCAGCAACAAACAGACGTAGAAATCCGTGCCGATGACGAGCAGCATTCTTTGCGTGGGGCTGCCCGGTAACAAAGGCAGCATCAAATTTATGGCGGCGAGCAGAATCAACGCGACGCGGCACGCTTGCGCAGAAACACTGCGCGTCGTTTCCGTGAAGTAGGCAAGGCACGCGGCAGGCCACAACAAAGCGATAAAATAAACTTTCGAGGTTGACGGGCTGGCGATTAGCATTAAACAGATCATGATGCCGATTTCAAGCAAAGAGTTTTTCCCGAAGCCTGCAAAGCCGCCCACTGTTTCGCCTTCGCTCCTAATGTTAGTAATTCCACGCGACGCCCACCAGATTGCGCCCAGACAGACCGCATAAAGCGCAGCGACGTTCACTTTCCAGATTCGGTTAACTTGCGAAACAGACAAATTGGCAAAGTTGATTAGGGGATACTTTCTATCGCCGCCGTAACGCTGCGAGTAATCGAGCACCGTTAGATAACGTCGCAGTTGTCCTTTGAGCGATAAATTAACCGGCCCGTTAATCTCGTGATATTCCTGATACCGCTCGTCCGCCACAACCTGCGCGTACCAGGTCTTTAACAACTGTGCGTTCTTACCGAAGCCGAAATATAGTCCCGGCGCGAGGTTGATTAAGGCTAGAAAAAGCGCAGTCAAGACCAGCAGCGTCCACTGTTTCTTCACGGCAAAGTACGGAAGCGTGAGTAGCGGCGTTAGTTTGATTGTAATGGCGAGCGCCATGAGCAACGCGGCGAATGTTTTTTTGTTTCGCAGCGCATAATAAAAAGAGCCGAATAATAAACAGATGGCGAGCAAATGCGCGTTGCCGTAATGCAGTATCATCACGTAATACTGCCCGACGGCGAGCAGCGCAATCGTCCACACCGTTTTCAAAATTCCGATGTTCTTCGCGTCGCTTCTCGAACCCCTTAACGCACATCGCACCGCTGCAACACATACACAGGTTTCCGCGATACACAGCGCATACCAGACATATGCCGCCGCTTTGTAAGGCAACAGCCAGAGCGGTGTGAAGAAGACGAGAAAGAACGGCGGATAGCGATAGTCCATCAGCGTGCCGCCGGAATATTCGGGCGAGTAGAGGTCTGTGCGCCCGCGCAGCAGCGATTGCCCGGCCAGATGATAGATCGGGAAATCAATCAGATTGCGTATCACGAAGAGTCCGGCGAGAGCTGAAGCGACGACGAGAGCGGTGATAAAACAGATGCGTGCGGTCTTGGTCAAGGCGTGAATCATCTCAGGCGTAGAAAATCATTCCGCCGTAATCCTTTTATTTCAGTTTTGCGATTCGTTTATGGATTGCTCGCCGCAACAATGCGCAGTTCGGACGGCGGCAGCAATTGACGCGGCACGGGACTCGCCACGACGCGCGGCATAGTGGTTTGCATCGTCACGACCTGCGTGAGCAGTTGGTCTTCCATCTGACGGTTGTCGGAAATCTTATTGCCCTGATCCAGAATTGCGAACACGATTGTTCCGGCGTCGCGCGTGTAAACGAGACCGGCGAGGCTTGCCATTCCCCCGTCAACTTCCGAAGTGAGCGTGCCGGTCTTTCCGACCACAGACCCTTCCAGGCCCGTTCCCGCAAGCCTGCGCCGCAGCGTTCCTCTATCATCGCTGGCGACGGCCATAATGTCTTCAGGCTCGAGTCCCTGCCGCTTCGCTTCGTCAACTAAGGCACGAATCACGGTCAATAGTCCGCTCGCCGTCATGCGATTGTGTTCGCGCCCGCTGGTGCGCTCAATCGTTACCTGCTCCGCCGGAAGTTTTAGTTGGTTAACGAGATACTGCTGGACGGCCTCTGGGCCACCGACAAGCGCGCCGATGTGCTCGGCGACGAAATTACTGGAGCGCGCGTTCATGTAAAGCAAAATATCGCGCAACGGATACGACTCGAACACGAGCAACGGCGTGCTTGCCGGAACGCTATCGGAGACGCCGGTCGGCGGATTGCCGAAGCGTAATATTCTGCTTAAACGCGCGGCGGAATCCGTCGGCGATTCGCTAAAGTTGAAACTGAAATCAGGCGAGACGCTGACGCCCTCCGCGATGCGTTTGATGCCGCGCTCGCGTAAGGCTTTAGCGATAATCGCCGCGCCCGCGTCGCCGAACGTCGGATCGTTGCCGCTAATATGTAAACGCCCGCGCAGCGTGCCCGTATTGTCAACGTCGCCCGTCGCAAACACGCGCGTTTGAAAACGGTATTGCGCGCCGAGCGATCTTAAAGCCACCAGCGAAGTCGAGAGCTTAATTAAAGAGGCCGGATTGAATTCCACCTGCGCATTGTGCGCGGCGAAGACCTTGTCACCGCTCAGGCTTTCGATCAATACGCCGTGCGTTTCGGGCAGCTCGCCGCGCTCCGCATACCATAGGGCGGTATCGAATAGCGGTTCGCCTTTCGTGCGCCGTGCGAGATTGCCTTCCGTCTCTATCGAAGGATTCGAGCTGGCGGCGACCGGCGGTTCAGGATAAAAGCGGTAAATCAGCGCATGAGGAACAAAACTCAATGCGGCGGCGGCGGCGATGCCAAAGGCGATTAAGGCCAGAATCGGCTTGCGTGGATTCAAACTAAGTCTCTCCGTATTATTCCCGTTTTATAAATTGCAACAAAGGCCGTATCATGCGTAAATGTTCGTGTGCCCGTCAAGTGGTAAAACGAGCGCGCAAGCATCTTCATAACGAATCACGTTTCAGATCAACTTATGATTCAACCCTTTTTGTCCGACGCGACGTTTGGTCTGCCGCCTCTTTTAGTCGCCGTTTTCATCTTCGCGCTGGGCGCAATCATCGGCAGTTTCCTCAACGTCGTGATTCACAGAGTGCCGCGCGGCGAGTCCATCGTCTTCCCCAATTCGCGTTGCCCGTCATGCGGCGCAGCCATCAGCTTCTACGATAACATCCCCGTACTTAGTTACGTTATCCTGCGCGGGCGTTGCCGCAACTGTCACGCGCCGATCTCCGCGCGCTATCCGGCGGTCGAAGCTTTAACCGGCGCACTTTACGTTTTCGTTTTCCTGCATGACGGATTAACAGCCGCGCTGCCCTTCGATCTTATCTTCGTTACGGCGATTATCGCGCTCGTCTTCATTGATGCGGAGTTTATGATTCTGCCGGACGCGATTACGTATCCGGGAATGGTCTTCGCCATCATCGCGCGGCTCGCTGTGCCGTATCTCGCAGGACTTTTGGCCTTCGATGATTTAAGCCAACTGATGAACGGTGTGGCAGATGGTTGGCCGGTGTGGGCGGCGTCCGCTTTCGGCGCGCTGCTTGGAGCGTTGGCGGGCGGCGGATCGTTGTGGCTGTTGGGTTGGCTCTGGAAAAGATTTCGCGGCGTCGAAGCGATGGGCTTGGGCGATGTCAAGATGATGTTTATGGTCGGCGCTTACATGGGCTGGCGCTTAACGATAGTGACGATTTTTCTCGCTGTCTTGACCGGATCAATCACGGGAATCGGGTTGATGATACGACGCGGCCAACGTGATATGCAGATGCTTTTGCCGTTCGGTATTTTCTTAGGCGCGGGCGCAATCATCGCTTTGCTTTTCGGCTCTGCGATCATCACTTGGTACGTCGCGCAGTTCATTCCTTCATAGCGTTTAATTATGGCGTCGCGTTACGAAAATCGTTCGCAGCTATGGCTATGGTTGTTGGGAGGAATGTTCCTGCTCGCCAATCTGTTTGCGTTGGCGATTACCGCAACGACCGCAACTGCCGCGCGTGGCCCCGTGCTGCTCACAGGCTTCCTCTTTATCATCCTCTTCACACTGCTCGGAATGGCGCTGTTGCTGCGCCGGTTTCTTAGTCCATACCGCAAACTTTTGGGCGTCGCAGAGCAGGCATCGCTGACGCCGAACTCCGGCAAGTCCCGCGACGAAGCGCAGTTTGTTTTAGAGACATTTCAATCCGTCGTCGCTAAATTGCAGGCGCAACAAAGCGAGCTGCAAAGATTGAATGCGCAGGCGAGCGAGCGCGCCGCGTCCGCCGAGAAGTTCAGCGAAAGAATCGTCGCCAGCGTTCCGTCCGGTCTGATCGCATTCGACGCGCGCGGGCTGGCAACCGTTATTAACACTCCGGCGCGTATGCTGTTTGAAACAGAGACGGCGATGCCCGGCCAGCACGCGCGCGACGTTCTGCGTAACGCGCCGGAACTTGCCGCGATGGTGCTGCGTTGTTTGGAGACGGGCGAAATTTACCGCCGCGAAGAAGTGTCAACAACCAACCGCGAAGGACGGGCGCGGCAACTCGGCGTGACCGTCGCACCGATTGAGCTTGTGCCGGAACGCACGGCACGCGGCGCGTTGTGTTTACTCACGGACATCACGGAGGTGACGCAACTACGCGAGCAGATTGCGCTGAAGAAGAATCTTGCCAGTCTCGGCGAGATGTCGGCAGGCCTCGCACACGAATTCAAAAACGCGCTCGCCACGCTGCACGGCTACGCGCAGCTTTTACAGAACACACCCGAAGGCGAGCGCAGCCACGCCATCGCCGCCGCGCTGTTGCAGGAAGTGCGCAACCTCTCGGAGATGGTGACGGCCTTTCTCAACTTCTCGCGCCCGCAGCCGCTCGATCCCGCCAACGTCTCGCTGCGTGAACTCATCGAAGACTGCGCCGCCGAATTACACACGCTCTACGACGAACGCCGCGTCACGTTATCCATCGCAGGCGACTTCGCGGAAATCCGCGCCGACGCCACACTGCTGCGTCAGGCACTGCTCAATCTGCTGCGCAACGCCGCCGAAGCCATTGACGAAGAAACCGCACATCGCCGCGTCACCGTGCGCGGATCAATTAACGCAAACGATGCCAATAACCCGCACGCCGTTCTCGAAATCGAAGACACCGGCGGCGGCATCAATCCCACCGATCTGGAACGCATCTTCATTCCCTTCTTCACCACCAAAGCGCACGGTCACGGCATTGGCCTCGCCCTCGCCCACCGCATCATCACAGACCATAACGGCACACTTACCGCCGCCAACACGCCCGCCGGTGGCGCACGCTTTACAATCAATCTTCCGGCGTAAACGCTTGCTCCAATCTCGTTCCTGCATGGCATTTTGCAAGTCACAAAAATCTTGACAGCCTAACAGCTAAGGCGTATAAGTAGCCTCATTCACAGGCTCCTCTGCCAGCATCGTGGATGCTCAAGCAATCAGCCCCAATGATTACTAAGGCTTACCGTAAAGGAAATATAATAATGAAATTTACCGGCTTGTTGCGTAAACCTCTTTTCTTCGCTTGCATCCTTTTTGTTTTTTGTCTTGCCGTAGGCGTAAGCGCATGGTCTTCAGCAATTCGACGCCACCAAGATAATATTCCAAAAACATTAAATAGAACTCAATCTTTTCAAATTATCAGCGTAGTGCGAAGCGGAGGTGACTATTTGCTATCGCTGAAAAATACTTCTAATAAAAGTATCAATGGCTACTCGATAGCCATAGGTACTAAGTCAAAGATTAGTAATGATCTTACTATTGGCAATGAATTGATTCTTCCTAATGGAATAAAAGAGGAGAGAATCTCTGTCTCAAAGATACAGCAGGTTTCTACAGAAACTATTGTAGCTCCTATTATTCTTCTAGCGGCTTTCTTTGAAGACGGTACGAGCGAGGGTGACAAACAAGCTATTGCGGATACGAAGGGCAGAAGGCAGGGAATAAAGATTCAGCTAAACCGTATTCTTCCGCTTTTAGAAGATGCCGTAATCTCCCGTAACTCTAATAAACACGTTGCTCTTAGCAAGCTTATAGAGCGAATCTCGTTCCTTTCAGAGGAAGAGCCAGGAGCGCAGTCTCCAAAGGTGAAGACAGGGCTTAACCATGCAAAACAAGATATCGTCACGGAGCTTCAAATGCTTGACCAAGATGATTCTTCTTTCCCGGAAGGTCTAAATAGGCTCATCGAAAACAGCAAAAAGAGAGTCGCTAGATTGAAAGATTAACCTGACATAAGACGGTCTCTATCTTAGCTGAGAATCTTTAACAGGTTTTCAAATTCTACTGCAACTTTCTGTGGAGAGATATCATGAAAAGAATAGTGACGGCCTTCTTGGGATTAGTAGTAATACTAATTATTAATGTAGGGCAAGCTCAAAGCTGTGTACCAACTTACGAATCAGCGCGTGACGATACTTATCAGGACTGTTCAAATGCTATGCACAATGAAATCGTAAAGACGCAGTTTTGGAACATCTATTGGTACGACTCTTCCGGTACTGGCACCGTAACCGCTTCTAGAGTTAATTACCAGACAGCAGGCACCGGAAGCTGCTACTTCTCCACGTTGGGGGGTTATCATAAATGCGCCCCTATTTTCTACCCACCGGCGACGACCGATGTTAGCGGCACAAATGCGGGTATTTGGGAACAAAGGGTTATAAGTAGAGCGGCAGACTATCAAAGTTGCTACCCAACCAATGATCATCTCTATGCTGAAGCCGATAATTGTTTCTCAAGCGGAAGCGGCGGAGGTGGTCAGGAATGTGAGTTAGATTATGCCGGATGCGATCAAACCGTGCAGGCGATGCCACACCGCACTGCTCGCTCCCGCCGCGCCAATCATGCCGTCAAACCCGCAGTGTTAAATGCCAACCGCTGCTGCGTCGAATCGCCTATCCTGATAGACATTCTCGGCAACGGCTATGCGATGACCGATGCGCAAGGGGGCGTTGACTTCGACTTCAACGGCGATACCATCAAACATCGAATGTCGTGGACAGCCGCCGCTACGGATGATGCGTGGCTGGTGCTGGATAGAAACGGCAACGCCACGATAGATGATGGCCGGGAGTTGTTCGGCAACGCCACGCCGCAGCCGCCCGCAACCGAACGACACGGCTTTCTCGCCTTAGCCGAGTACGACGCAGCCGCCAACGACGGAAACTCCGATGGTGAGATTAACCGCCGCGATGCGATCTTCTCAAGTTTGAGATTATGGCAAGACGTAAATCACAACGGCATCTCGGAAGCGAGCGAGTTGCGCGGCTTGCCGGAACTTGGCATTGAATCAATTTCACTGAACTACAAGGAATCCAAGCGCGTGGATGAGTATGGCAACCGGTTTCTGTACCGCGCGAAAGTGGATGATGCGAAGCACTCGAAAGTCGGCAGATGGGCTTACGACGTGTTTCTGCAAGTTGCGCCTTAAATCGTGTGACGACTCCGGCCAATCGGATTAGGCAGAAAACAGCCTGCGAATCATCATAGATTTGCAGGCTGTTTTCTGTAAGCTTCTCTTAACTTTGGTTGCGCGGGAAATATTCGCGCCAGCGTTTACTTACGAGGGCGGCGATGTCGGGGCGAGTAATGAGTTCGGCGGGGTAGCCGGGTTTCATGCGGGCGTCTATGACGATGGGCGGCGTGTAGGCCAGATGATGACGTTGGACGGCGGTGCTTGCCGCGTGAATATCTGAAGCGGGTTCAAAGCGCGTCCATGTTGCCCAGAGAAAATCGGCGACGCTCTGTGCCACGCCCGCATCGTCGTGCAGGATAACGAGCGGCCAGTCTTTGAGGGATTCTTCGCGGGCGAGCCGCGCGGCCTGTTCCGTGTCTTCGGCGTAAGGCGTGCCTTCCAAAACCAAACAGCCGCCGCAGAAGACTTCAGCGCGCTTAATGTCGCGCGGCAGTGCGCCGCGAAATTCGCGCGGTAGATTGCGCACAGCCTCGCCGAGTCCCATCAGGATCGCTTTGCTGCCTTCGTTAATCTTGCCGCTTGTGTAATCGAGCGTGTCCATCGAGAGGTTCGA
The DNA here is from genome assembly GCA_046262295.1 of Pyrinomonadaceae bacterium. Lineage (GTDB taxonomy): Bacteria > Acidobacteriota > Blastocatellia > Pyrinomonadales > Pyrinomonadaceae > JBHENC01. The sequence continues at coordinate 463,927 of JBHENC010000003.1, forward strand.
GAGCACGAACAAATCCGTTTCCCAGCGGACGCGCGCCAGCACGTGCTCGAACAGAGCGCGAAAGTCGCGTAAGTCCTGCGGCGTGTCCGTGAGAATCAGAAATTTGGTGAGCGATAACTGGCCTTCGCCAAGAATGCGAAAGGCGGAGACGAGCGCCTCGCGCCCGTAGCGTTCGCGCACCACCGCCGCGCACAAAGAATGAAATCCCGTCTCGCCGTATGTCCACAAATCGCGCACGCTCGGCATCACCAGTGGAAAGAGCGGCGATAAAAGTTTCTGTAAATAATCGCCGATGAAAAAATCTTCCTGACGTGGCTTGCCGACAACCGTCGCGGGATAAATCGCGTCACGGCGATGAAAGATCGCGTCGGCATGAAACACAGGATAATCGTGCTGCAAAGAATAGTAACCGTAGTGATCGCCGAACGGCCCTTCGGGTCTGCGCTCATGCGGCGCGACGCTTCCGGCTATCGCAAACTCCGCTTCGGCGATAAGCCTGTGGCCGTCGCTAAGCGGGCTTTTCGTCATGCGTATTTTTTCGCCCGCGAGAACGGAAGCGAGCACGAGTTCGGGCACATCTTCCGGCAAGGGCGCAATCGCGGCGAGAATCAAAGCGGGCGGCCCGCCAAGGAAGATTGTCACCGGCAAAGATTGGTTCAGACGTTCGGCTTCGTGATGATGAAAGCCGCCGCCCTTGTGTATCTGCCAGTGCATCCCGGTCGTCGCGGAATCAAAACGCTGCACGCGGTACATACCTAGATTGTGTTTGCCGGTCGCGGGATGCTCCGTGTAAACGAGCGGCAAGGTGAGAAACGCGCCGCCGTCTTCCTGCCACGTCGTTAAGATCGGCAACTCGTCCAAACGCGCGGGCTGCTCCGCGACTTCAAGAACGGGGGCGCGGCGCGTGTTGCGCGTGCCCAACTTGAGGGCTTCGAGCGCGAGCGAGCGATGCTGCCAGAGGTCTGCGGGACGCGGCGGCAGCAGCGATTCGGCGACGTGTACGATTTCGCGCACAAGCGTTTCAGGCTTTGCGCCGAAAGCCAATTCGATGCGGCGCGCAGTTCCGAAAAGATTGGTGACGATTGGATAGCGGCTATTCTTGACCCGCTTGAACAGAAGCGCGGGGCCGCCGCGCGTAATCACGCGGCGATGAATCTCCGCGAGTTCGAGATACGGATCAACCTCCGCCTCGATCTCTATTAAATCTTTCTCGCGGGCGAGCAGTTGAAGGAATGAGCGCAGGTTTCGGTGCATGATTTGAAAGGCGGACGACAGTATAACTTGCCATCCCTTAAAAATCAGCTTGCCGGAAGGCAGTAAATGATTCGCGTTGAAGTTTAGCTGTCCGGCGGTGTTGGCGCATCCGCTGTTTGACGCGGGCGGATGGCTTTGTTCGTTGGCGGCTGCGCGAGGCGGCGGTTTATCTCGCGCGCGGCGAATTGCGCGGCGGCGGCGATTTGCGGATCGGGCGAAGTGTTGAAGGATTCAAGTTGTTCGAGCGTCTGCGCGTCACCGTTGCGCGCGAAGCTTTCAATCAACTTAATTTGCGTGTTGCCGTTGACACGGCCTAAGAATTTGTAGAGCGGTTCGGGTGTTTCAAGCTGCGCGAGATAAGCTTCGGCCTGATTGGAACGCGATGAATCGAGCGATTGCACGATGCTGAAAAGCTTTTCCGATTTGCCCATCCGATACAGCGCCCAATCGAGCGCAAGGCGAACGCGCGCGTTCTTCTCCTGCAAACGGTAGCCTTCGACTAAATTCTGCTGACCGGCATCAGCAAGCCGCGCCAACTCTTCGGCGGCGCGCTGGCGTTCCAACGCATCCCGATTCGTTAAACGCCGCACGGCAAGCAAAGATTTCTGCCGCGTCGCGCCGTTGCCGCCCTCCTGCGCTCGAACACTTGATCGCTCACACAGCATTACGCTTCCCGCCGTTAGTAAACAGGCGAAGAAAAGCGCGCGAGTCGTTTGAAAAGTAAGCATCTTGATTGACCGTTTAATTATGGCTTGGCGGTGTTCTTTGAATTTGCTCGACGCAGGCTTGCGCTGTTGAGATCAACGTCGCTTTCGGGAATTACTTCGACGTTCGGAAATTGCTTGCGTAGTTCAGTCAAAAATTGTTTCGCGTCGCCGACGATAACAATGCCGGTTCCCTTCGCGTTGAGACGGCTTCCGGCGAATCGCTGTACATCGCTGGAAGATATCGCCTGTACGTCGCCGATGTAACGGTTAATCGAATCCAGACTCAAGCCATAGAGCGCGATGAGTCCGATTTGCGAAACGAGGCCGGACGTTGTTTCCAATCCGCGCGAAAAGTTTCCGGTCAAAACGGCCTTGCGCGGCGTTAGTTCGACATCGGAAACCGGCTCGCCCGACAAACGGTTAAGCTCGCCGAGAAGCAATGAAGCGACGACTGCGCCCGATTCATTCTTTGTTTGCGTCGCAGCGGTAAACGGCCCCACATCCCGCCGTGCGCTGATCGAACTGGATGCGCCGTAGCTCAAGCCGCGCTTGATGCGTATCTCTTGATTGAGGCGCGCGGAATAGCCTCCGCCTAACACCGAATTGGCAACCAGCGCGCGGAAATAATCCGTGTCAACGCGCGTCAGTCCCGTGCGCGCCAGCACGACGGCGGCCTGCCCCGCGTCCGGCTTGTCAACGACGATCACGCGCGTTTGAGCGTTGACGTTTCCGGCATTTTCTTTAACGCCAACATTCGATTGCGATGGCGCGGTTGCTGTTCCCTTCCAGTCGCCGAATAATTTTTCGGCGAGTTGAAACGCTGCTTCCGGCCTGATGCCGCCGCCGATGACGAGAATAGCGTTGTCGGGGCGGTAATACGTCGAGTGCAATTGAACGATGTCGTCGCGTTTAATGCGCGCGAGCGATTCCGGCGTGCCGGATAAAGGATGGCCGTAAGGCGCATTGCCGAACACGACGCGGGAGGCGACGGCGCGTGCCAGCGTTCCCGGTTGACGAAACGCGACACTTACTTCATCGAGCGTTTGCTGCCGCAGCCGTTCGATCTCTTCATCCTTGAAGGCGGGATGGCGCACCACGTCCGACAAGATTTCCAACGCGGGCGCGACCTTCGTCGCCATCACCTCGAAGCTCGCCGACGAAGCGTCCCAGCCCGCGCCGGAATCGAGCGAGCCGCCGAGAGCTTCGATGGCTTCGGCGATCTGCGGGGCGCTGCGCTTCATCGTGCCCTTCGTTAATAGTTCCGCCGTCATCTGCGCTAATCCGGCAAGACGGGAGGGATCAACTTCGCCGCCATTCTTGATTAGCAACTGCGCGGCGACCAGCGGCGCATCCTTTTTTTCAATCACCACGACGCGCAAACCGTTGCGCAGAGTTTTCTCGACGGGGCGCGGGAAAATCGCAGGGCGCGGCGCAGACGGCGGTGGAATTGTTTCCTGCTGCGCCGAAACAGTTTGAGTGGCAACGGAAAGCGACAAGAGTGCCGCGACAAAGAGTTTTAGGATGAAGCGCGATTCGACTTTAAGCTTAATCATTGTCTTATACCTTTACCGGCTCGCGCCCCTTTGCGGTTGCGCATTGTTCGCGCTGTTCGGCGTCGTTTTCATAGACTCCGGCAGATAGTTTATGACGACGCGGTTGGCCTCCGTCAAATATTTGCGCATCACGCGCTGAACGTCGGCGGCGGTGACGGATTGAAGTTTCTCGATGTCCGTATTGACGCGCGCCGGATCATTTTGAATAACGGCGGCGTCGCCGAGCGCGAGGGCTTTGCCGAAGTTGGTTTCGCGTTCACGAAACTGCGCGGTGATGAGTTGGTTCTTGGCTTTGCTCAACTCTGCGGCGCTGACCGTTGAATCCTGCATACGCTTTATTTCAACGAGCATCGCGCGTTCGGCGTCTTCCGTTTTTTTCCCGCTCGCAAGCGTCGCCTTGAAGACGAAGAGTCCCGTGTCTTCGCGCAGGTCGGCGCTGCCGTCGGCGCTCTGCGCTAATTGCTGTTCATAAACGAGCGCACGATAAAGGCGCGACGAATCGCCGGACGAAAGAATTGATTGAGCGACACGCAGCGCATAAGAATCAGCGTTCGCTTTGGGCGGAATCAGGTATGTAAATTCGACGGCGGGCAGCGGCACGTTCATGCCGTACTCCGTATAGCGTTTCAACATGGTGCGCGGCGGCTCTTTGATTTCGACGCGCGGCACGGGCGTGTTCGGATTCACGATGCGCCCGAAATATTTATCAATCCAGCCGTCGAGTTGCTGCCGATCAAAGTCACCGGCGACGATCAAGGTGGCATTGGCCGGACGGTAAAACGTGTCATGGAAAGCGCGCACGTCCGGGAGCGTGGCGGCTTCTAGTTCTTCTATGTTGCCGATGCCGGGACGCTTGTAGGGATGCACGGCGTAAGACAATTGCGAAGTCAGCAGATAATCCAGCTTGCCGTAGGGCGGCGCAAGCACGCGCTGGCGAAACTCTTCTTCGACGACGGCGCGCTCGGATTTGAAGTTCGCTTCGTCCACATTGAGCGACGCGAGGCGGTCGGCTTCCGCGTAGATTAAAGTTTCTAAATAATTCGAGGGCACTGTCTCGTAATAAACGGTCACGTCGTCGGCGGTAAAAGCGTTGTTCTCGCCGCCGACATCTTCCGTCAGGCGATCCAGCATCTCGCTTTTAAGATGCTTCGTGCTCTTGAACATCATGTGCTCGAAGAGATGCGCGAAGCCGCTGCGCCCCTGCGGATCGTCCTTGCTGCCGACGTGATACCAGACCTGAATCGAAACCGTCGGGCTTGCATGGTCTTCGATAGTGAAGATTTTCAGGCCGTTGGCGAGCGCGCGTTCGCGGTAGTCGAGACGTTTTATACTGCCTTGCGCAAGCGCGATTGACGTTGAGGAGAACGCGCCGCCGATAAAAACCGTCAGCATAATTAAAGGAAACAGGGCACGACGCATATTATGTAAGCTCCGGGTGTTAGGCGTGTAATCAAAGGCATTGACAATCTTTTTAATCGAAAACGCGCACAGACCGCTTGGATGCGCGTGTAAAGCCATCGTGTTGCACGGCGCAATTCGTCCGGCAAAGTATTGTTCAGCCGGTGCATTGCCTTTATACTCTGCGGCGTTGCCGCAAAGGATGTGCATATTACTACTGAAGGAGCCTGTAAGTTAATGTCCCCCGAACTCTCTTTAAGCGATGAGGCGCGCAGCCTCTCGCTGATTCCCCTCTTCAATCAAGTTGATCGCACCGAACTCGAAAAGCTTGCGGCCTTCGTCGAACAGATATCACTCAAAGCGGGCGAACTTATCTTCCATCAACACGACCAGGGCGATGCGCTGTATATCGTCGAAGCGGGCGAAGTGCGTATCTGGGTGACGGATGAAGATATGCAGGAAGTAACGCTCTCCGAGTTGCACGGCGGAGATTTTTGCGGCGAGTTGGCGGTGCTCGATAGCGGCGAACGCTCGGCCAACGCGACGGCGATCACTGACTGCGTGCTTCATAAGCTGCGCCGCGACGATTTTCAGACGTTCCTGCTCGAACATCCGACCATCGCGCTCGAAGTCATACGCGAGATCGGTTCGCGCATGAGACAGACGAACCAGCTTGTTTCGCAACGTGTCTCGCGCAACATCAACCGCGAGATGGACGAGAAGATCACCATCGGCCAGCGCGTCGCCGATAAGGTCGCTTCCTTCGGCGGCTCTTGGACGTTTATTTTTCTGTATATGGGCGCGCTGATTACTTGGATGGGAGTCAACACCTTCGTGCTGTCTCACTACGGCAGCGGCGCAGACGGCAAGCAGTTCGATCCCTACCCGTACATTCTGCTTAACCTGATGCTTTCGATGACCGCCGCGCTGCAGGCTCCGATTATCATGATGTCGCAAAACCGTTCGTCGGAAAAAGATCGCCTCGCCGCCGAGCAGGATTTCAAAGTGAATCTAAAGAGCGAACTTCTTCTCGAAGAACTACTGCGCCGGGACGACGAACGCGCCACGCAAATCGAGCAGATTTCAACTCGCTCGCAAACGCAAGCCCGCGCCACAGCCGCCGCCGATCAGTAACTTGCTTCCCGAATCGCTATACACTTTAAGCGCGCTTGCCGGTTCTGTTTATTTTTTGTCGGGCGGTGAAGATTCGGGGCGAGGTGTTTCAATCAACATCAAGCGGATTGATGAACGGTTTATCTTTATCCTTGTCGGCGCGCTTCATCGCTTCACGAAACTTTTCTTCGAGCAGCCGCTCGCGGTCTTTCTGCGAGTTCAGCTCCTGCGCAAACAGTTGATCGCGCGCCTCTTTCTGTTTGTCCAACCCCTTCAGCATCTCGTCGAAAGAGGCCACCGGCTTTGACTTCTCTTCGTGAGAAATAATCGCTCCGGTCTGCGCGTCAATCGTGATTGTCGCGTCGCAGCACGGGCACATAATTGTGAAGCGTTCGGCGTTCATCTTTAACCGGAGCGGGCGACGAGGCTCGAACTCGCCATGCCAAGCTTAATAATATGGAGCGATTGACGGGGCTTGAACCCGCGACCTCAAGTTTGGGAAACTTGCGCTCTACCAACTGAGCTACAATCGCTCACCCCACGATCAGCATAAGCGTTCCATCACAAACAGCAAAAGCATAATCGAAGTGAAACGAGAAGGCAAAGGCGCAAGATGCGGTTACGAGTCGGCATCAATGCGCGGCGAGTTTGCGTGTCCTTCGATCAGACCGCGCGCGATTTTGCCGATGCGTGGCGTGTCGTCGGGCTTGCGCAGGCAGCCTTGCGCACCGGCCTTCTGCGCTTCTTCTTCGTTGAGCAAATCGGCAAAGGCCGTGTAGAAAAGAATCGGCGTTTGTTGATCGAAAGCGCGAATCTCGCGGCACAATTCCATGCCGTCTTTATCCGGCAGGCCGATGTCCAGCAGAATCAGCGCGTAAGAATGTTTGCGCGCTAGAGAAAGGCCATCGTCGGCGGTCTCCGCGCTTGTCACGACGAAGCCTTCCCGCTCCAAAGTCCACTCGACTAATTCCCGCGTGTCTGAAGTGTCTTCAACAAAAAGAATATGATGGCGTGTCTCAGGCATATCGGCTCCTATTTATCAACATTGCTAAAGCAAAAAACATCTGTGTGCAAAAAGTTTTTCGCGGCTCGCCCGCGCCCGCATCATTTGATATAGCGGCGCATCAACTCCGTCCAATGTCCCTGTGATTTCAAAATCAGTTCGACGACTTCGCGCACTGCGCCGCGCCCGCCGGGAAGCATCGTCACGTAATGCGCGGCGGCGCGCGTTTCTTCGCTGGCGTCGGCGACCGCCACCGCAAACTCCGCGCGCTGCATCAAAGGTATATCCGTTACATCGTCGCCGACGAAGGCGACTTCCGTTTCGGAGACATCCGCTTCGGCTAGTAATTCTTCGTAGTCTTTGATTTTGTCCCATGTTCCCTGCCGCACGAAATGGATTCCCAAATCGCGTGCGCGCCGCTCGACGGCCTGCGACGTGCGCCCGGAAATAATGCCGGAGCGCAAGCCCGCGCGATGAAACAACACAAGGCCGTGACCGTCACGGACATGAAAAGTTTTTTGCTCGCTGCCGTCATCGAGCAACGTGATCAGGCCATCCGTCAGCACGCCGTCGCAATCCAGCAAAAGCAATTTAATGCGCGACGCGCGGCGTTCGATCTCTGTCGCTTCATATATCAAGCTGTTTATCGCACCTCGAAGAATTCAATGCTTTCAAGCTTCCATGCGCCGCCCGTGCGCGCCAAAAGGTAAACGGCGGTTCCGGTTTGATCGCGTTCAAATTGCCTGACATTGAGGCTCACGTCAGCGGCCAGATGATTGGCATCGGGTTGTTCGGTGCGCAGCAGGCGCGTCTGCCACTGCTCCGGCTGGCTGCCGATGATGCCTTTCACAAAAGTGCTTAATTCGCCGGGCAGCAGTAGCCCATCCAACTCCGCTTTTCTGCCGCTCTTGATCGCCGCGTCAAACTGCGTGATGAAGGCGCGCGCCGCTTCGTCAACGGCGGGCGCGGTGTTGGCTGCCGCCTCCGCTTTGATACGCCCCTGTCGCGCGGCCAGCGTCGAAGCGTATTCGGCATCAACGCGCGCCGCTTCGTCGAAACGCTTCAACGCTTCGGCAGCACGGCCTCTGCGCAAATTGATTTCGCCCAGACCGACATTCGCCCACGCGAGCGTCGCGGACGAAGGCAATCTCTGATCGAGCGCGGCGCGAAATTCTCGCTCCGCCTCGTCCGCTTTGTTCTGCATTAATAGAGAGCGCGCCAGCAGAATACGCGCCTCCTGCATATTCGGAGCGAGCGATAGCATCTCGCGCGCGAGCGATTCGGCACGCGCGAAATTTTGCTGCGCGAATAGACGAAGGGCTTCCGTCAAGGCGCTATCGCCGCTTGCGCTGCGCGGAGCAACATCGTTCGCGTAATCGAGTTGCGGGTAAAACTTTTCCGCATCAACTTCGACGCGCGCAATTCGCTCTTGAGTATTGAAAACAGCTTCGCTGAAACTTCGCGCCGGAATAACCGCTTGCGTCGTCAGGCGTTTGCCGTCAGCGGTTGTTGCCGCAATCGTCACGCTCGCGTCAAGTGAACCTAAATTTCTGAGCGCCACCTGCCATCCGCCCGCGCGCTGCTGTGGCACACCGATTAGCAAATCCGTGTCCGTCGGCTGATCCAGCCCGACATCCAGAATCGCTTTCACGGAAGCGCCGCCGCGTTCGGCAAAAGCCGCGCGCAGCGCGGGAAGCGTCAAAGGCGGCGCGGCATCGTTCGCTTTAGTCTGCACGATTGAACGAAGCACTTTAACGAAAGCTTCATGGCCGAGCGCGCGGTCAACGAGACGCCAGACCATCGCGCCTTTGTTCGTGACCGAAGCAAAGTAGGCCGAGTCAAGCGGCGTCGCCTGCGATAGCGGCGCATCGCGGCGAGCGACGGCAGCGTAAGCCAATTGCCCGCGCGCTCTTTCGGCTTCCACTGCCTCCGCGCCAAACTGTTTTTCGATAAAGAGCGTCGCCAGATGTCTAACCAAACCTTCGCGGATTGCGCCGCCGCCTTCGCCGCGCACGGGCGTCGCGCCGCCGATCCAGAGTCGCGCGACTGTTTCGGCGATTAACAGAGCCGTCGCGGAATCGGTTTTCGTGCGCCTGAAAACGGCCGCATCGAGCAGCAACGTGCCGCCGCTATTAAAGCCCGCACCGCGCCGCACGGCGACGAGACGCAACGGTGCATCCGGCGCGCCGTTAAAAAGATTCGCGTAAAAGTCGCGCGCCTGCTGCGCGAGCGCAATCAACGAATCGCCTTGTGCGCGTTCGTCTTTCGGCGCGCCCTTCGGCAGATACGCATTGATGCCGCGCGCTGCGCCAGTGCCCTCGCTTGTGTCCCATTCGCCCGTGAGAAAGAAAGGTTGCGCGTTCAGCGTCTGCTCAAAAGTCGCGCTGCCGGAAGCGCGCCCGCCCGTCTGTGCGCCCGACGCAATGACAGTTTCGCCGTGACCACCCGCGTTCACGATTAAGCGAAACGGAGCCATGTCCGTGCCGCGCGTGGTGAGCACCGGATACCAGAATGCCAGCGGCAAGAAGGCTGTGCCGAGCGGCGAAACGGTTTCAAGGCCGCTATTGTCCGCGACTGGCAGACGATAATCCAAAGCAACGGTGGCAGTCGTGTTAGACGCGATGGGTAGCGTGGGCGTAACGGTTATGCGCTGCAACGCGCCCTTCGCTTCGGGCTGCGCACGGAAAGTGGCGACCGCACCGTTGACGGTGGCCGCGCTGATCTCGGCTTTGGAATTGAGGCGAAGGCTGACGCTGTTGCCGGGAGAGCGTCCGACGTTACGCACTGTAAGCAGCGCCCGCGCCGACAAAGTGCGCTCGCCCGCCGGAACATTCGCTGTCACGTCGAAGCGCGTGATTTCATAAGCGACCCCGACTCTATCCTGCGCTACGCTGCTCATCGCTGTCGTCAAAACAAACAGGCAGAGCGCCGTGATGAATGAAATCTTTTTCATAAATTGCGAAATTGTGAATTAGCCATAGACATCAAAGAACAAGCCGGAAGAGAGGAAATAGATTCTGCCTTCTTGATCTCCGTGCCTCTGTGTCTCTGTGGCACTCATCTGTTCGATGCTCTTGCTTTTAGTGCGGCGCATGAACAAGCGCATGAATGTCGCGCAGCATTATCAAGAGCGACTCAAATTTTTCGAGCGGCAGTGCGTTCGGCCCGTCGCAGGGAGCATTCAACGGCTGATCGTGAACCTCCAAAAAGACTGCGTCAACGCCACAGGCGACGCCCGCACGCGCGAGCGGCTCGATATACTGCGCTTCGCCGCCGGTGGCATGGCCTAAGCCGCCGGGCAGTTGCAAAGAGTGCGTCACGTCGAAAACGACGGGCACGCCGAAGCCGCGCATAATCGGCAAAGAGCGCATATCAACCACCAGATTATTGTAGCCGAAGCTTGCGCCGCGCTCGGTCAGCAGAAGTCTTTCGCCACCGGCGGCGCGCACCTTGCTCACAATGTTGCGCGCATCCTGCGGCGCGAGAAATTGCCCTTTCTTCACATTAACGACGCGCCCCGAACGCGCCGCCGCTTCAATTAAATCCGTCTGCCGCGAAAGAAACGCGGGGATTTGCAGCATATCCGCCACTTCCGCGACCGGCGCAATTTGCGAAACATCATGCACGTCTGTGACGACCGGCACGCCCACTTCTTCCTTCACACGCTGCAAAACTTCCAGCCCCGCTTGCATCCCCAATCCGCGAAAGCTGGCGGACGAAGAACGATTGGCCTTATCGAAGGACGACTTGAAAACATAATCCAGATTCGCCGCACCCGCACGCCGGGCACACTCGCGCGCCATCATCAAAGCGTGTTCGGCGGATTCGATAACACACGGCCCGGCGATGATCGTCAGACGACCATCTCCGAACGTCGCTTTAATTTTATCGCCGACTTGAAAAGGCTGCACCTGTGGCTCTGCAATATCGCTGCTCATAGTTTCCGTTTCCGCCTCGCGGATTCTTTACAATTAAGGATTCGCGGCGCGGCGGCGTAAATCTCGCAGACTGTTTTCAACCAACCGGCGATTAGTCGCGTTCGGGCGTTGCTGCAAATAAGTTTCATACTCTTTCACGGCATCGGCGGGGCGCCCTGCTTTATCGTAGAGCAATCCCAAGTTGTAATGCGCTTCCGGGAAGTTGCCGCCGCGCGCTTCTATCGCCTGACGAAAAGCGGGTTCGGCGTTGGTGTAGTCCTGTTGAAAAGCGAGCGCCGTGCCGAGCGCAAACTGCGCATCCGGGTCTGGCTTCGCGTTCTGCTCGATTGCTTTACGAAGCGCCTCGCTCGCCTCCGTGTAGCGCCGTTGACCGAGCAGGATCATGCCCGTTTGATAGTAAGCATCCGAATACGAACCGCCGCGCGATTGAATCGCCGACTGGTAAGCTTCCAGCGCATCGCGTGCGTCGTTCTGTTGCTGAAGTGCAAAGCCCAAGTTGTATTGCGCCGCCGGATACGTGCCGCCCTTCTGTTCGATGGCCGTGCGGAATTCCGATGCGGCCGCGGCAAACTGCCCCTTCACCATTAGCGTTTGACCGAGACGGTTATGCGCCGACGGAAAATCTTTTTGGAGTTCGAGAGCGCGCCGGAAATCGTTTGCCGCCGCATCATACTCGCGCACGGAAAAATTGTAAGCACCGCGCTCGTAAAATTCCGCTGCGCTCGCAGGCTCGCGTTGCGGAGCGGCGTGGCGCATTGACTTTACGTCGGCGGGCGAGAGCACGCGCCCCATCGCTTCGTCATCTTCCGTTGCCGTCATAGAATTTGACGAACCGTTACGTCCGGCGGAAACAAGCGCGACGATGCCGACGGCCAGAAGCAATCCCGCCACGCACACTAAGGCTAAATTCGCCGGTTGCGTATACCATTCGCGCCACGCTTCTCTACGCACCAGCGGCACACGCACGCGCGACGCCGAACGATTTGCCGGAACAGGCGCGGCAGCGTTAGCTAAAACTTTGCCTGCGGATGATCCGCCCGTTTGCAACGCTCTGTCCTGTGCGGTATCAACGCCGGGAACAATCTCCGTTGTCGTCGCAGCAAACGATGCGGCGCGTTGTTCGCGTAATCTTTCGATGTCAATTAAAAGGCGTCCTGAAGGGGTTTCCGTTCCGGCGCCGCGAAGGTTTTCAAGCGTGGGCGCGCTGAAGCCTGCGGCGTGTTCGAGTCCGAGCCGTTCGGCAACGCTGTATAGTTCGCGGCGAAATGCGCCCGCATCCGGCGGCCTCTGCGCGGGTTTCTTCTCCAGCGCGTGCAGCACGACCTCTTCAATCTCCAACGGAATGTTCGCCACAATTTCGCGCGGCGAACGCGGCATTTCAGACGAATGCTTCAAGGCGACGGCGAGCGGCGTCAAACCCGTGAAAGGCGGCGCGCCTGCGAGCATCTCGTAAAGAATAATTCCCAGACTGTAAACGTCGGATGATTCCTTCAACTCCGCGCCGTCGCATTGCTCCGGCGACATATAACGCGGCGTCCCGATCATCACTCCGGCTTCGGTCAACGTCACGGGACTAACACCGTCAGTTTTTTCAAGCGCGAGTTTGGCGATGCCGAAATCCAGCACCTTGACGATGGCGGGCGCGTGCGGGCGTTCGACGACGAAGATGTTTCCCGGCTTCAAATCGCGGTGAATGATTCCGGCTTCGTGAGCGGCGGCGACGGCCGCCGAAATTTGCAGCATCAGTGAGACGGCGCGTGCCGTATCGAACGGCGCTTCGAGCGCCAGCACATCGCGCAGCGAACGGCCTTCGAGCAGTTCCATCACGATGTAAACGAAGCCGTCCGGCGTTTCTCCGAAATCCGTGACGGCGACGGCGTTCGTGTGCTGAAGGCGTCCGGCGGCGCGCGCCTCGCGGCGAAAACGTTCGCGCGCCGCTTCGTCCGTTACAAAGCGCGTGTTCAAGACTTTGACGGCCACCGGGCGCTCAATCAAAAGATGCGTCGCGCGATAGACCGTGCCCATGCCACCTTCGCCGAGCCGCACGTCCAGCTTGTACTTGCCGTCAAGAATGCGCCCGACCAGCGGATCAATGGGCGCGTTTGAGACAAGCGTCGCATCCGCCTGAAGCATCGTGCCGTCTTCCGGGCACACCTGCAATTCATCCGCGTAGTGCCGACCGCAATTAGGGCAATGAAGCATAAACTCTCAGCCGTGTAAATTAACCGCGCCGTATTTGCTGTTCAGTAATTGCGAGCTGCCCGGCAGCAGCAGATGCAACCATTCATCCGACAGGCAATCTTCTCCCGAGACCGCGTAATAAACAAGCTCCGCGTCGGCGCAAGCGCCATCCTCTAACATTTCATTCAACTCTATTGCAACGCGGCGCGCGCAAGCCGACAGGTTCTCCCGCAATTTTGATGATGGCGGATTACCCTCTATTCGATGCTGAAAAACTTCGCTTACACTAGGTTGTGTTTACATTTCTCAGCGTAACCAAACAAGTGCGCTGACAAAACTTAAGAAGCCCAAATAGTTCTTTG
>JBHENC010000004.1:0-361922 GCA_046262295.1 Pyrinomonadaceae bacterium
AAGGGGTTGCGCTTTGCTATTCGTGAAGGCGGGAGAACCGTTGGCGCGGGCACCGTTACCGATATCGTTGAATAAAGGCAGTAAAAAGTTTCCAGTTCAATGCTGCCATTCGTTTGGCGAGCGGCTGAAAACTAAAAACTGAAAACTGAATTATGCTGAACGAAAAGATCAGAATCAGATTGAAAGCCTACGATCATCGCGTGCTGGATCAATCCACCGCCGAAATTGTAGAGACGGCAAAACGCACGGGGGCGCGTGTCGCGGGGCCGATTCCGCTTCCTACTTTGAAGAATAAGTGGACGGTGCTGCGTTCGCCGCACGTTGATAAAAAGTCGCGTGAGCAGTTTGAAATCAGAACGCATAAGCGCCTGATGGATATTCTTGATCCGACGCCGCAAACCGTTGACGCGCTGATGAAGCTAGACCTTCCGGCAGGTGTTGACGTCGAGATCAAAGCGTTCGGTAAGCAAGGATAAAATAGTTTTCGGTTTTTAGTTTTCAGTTTTAAGCGTCTGGCTTTTACTGAAAACTAAAAACTAAAAACTGAGGACATTAGGATGATTAACGGAATCATCGGTAAAAAAGTCGGGATGACGCAACTGTTTGCGCCGGATGGCACGGTCACTCCTGTGACGGTCATTAAAGCGGGGCCGTGCGTTGTCGTGCAAAAGAAATCTTCGGCGGGACGCGACGGCTACAACGCCGTGCAACTTGGTCTGGTGGAAGACAAGCCGGTTCGCCTGAAGAACGTCAACAAGCCTATGCGGGGGCATTTCGAGAAGACGGGTGGCGGTACGCCGCCGACACGCATCTTGAAAGAGTTTCGCCTTGAGGCGACGGCGGGCACGGATATGAACGTCGGCGATAAGGTCTTGGTTGACCAGTTCGCTGACGGCGACGTGATAGAGGTTGTCGGACGCTCGAAGGGACGCGGCTTTGCCGGAACCGTCAAGCGCCACAACTTTAATCGCGGACCCGAATCGCACGGCTCTATGAACGTGCGCGCGCCGGGTTCAATCGGCCAGTCGGCCTATCCCTCGCGCGTCATCAAAGGCACGCGCTCTTCGGGACATATGGGCGACGAGCGCGTAACCGTCAGAGGTTTGACGGTGGCGCGGGTTGATGCCGAAAACAATTTATTGATGGTGCGCGGCGCAGTGCCGGGCGCTACGGGCAGCGTCGTGATCGTCAAGAAAGCTGCGAGACAGAGGAAGAAGTAGTTGGCAGTTTTTAGTTTTAAGTTTCCAGATGAAAGACAAAAAGCTTTTTCTGAAAACTAAAAACTGAAAACTAAAAACTGCGAACGGAGTGAGCTATGCCAACCGTCAAGGTGCGCAATCTGAAGAATGAAGAAATCGGCGACTACGAGTTGTCTGATGCGGTGTTTGGTGCGGAGTTGAACGAAGCGTTGATTCACGCGGCGGTGAGAAATTTCATGGCGAACGCGCGTGCCGGTACAGTCGGCACGAAGACGCGCGGAGATGCTTCCGGTTCCGGGCGCAAGCTTTGGAAACAGAAGGGCACGGGACGCGCTCGTATCGCTAGCCTACGTTCGCCGCTCTGGAAGGGCGGCGGCAATGCGCACGGCCCGCAGGCGCGCGACTGGTCTTACAACTTGCCGAAGAAGATGCGACGCGGCGCGTTGCGCTCGGCTTTGTCAGAGCGCGTGCGTGAAGGCAACGTGATCGTGATTGATAATTTCACGCTCGACCATGCGAAGACCAAAGGTTTTATCTCGGCGCTCGGCACGCTCGGTTTGCAGGGCAAGACTTTGATCGTTGATTCGCTTGAGAACGACAATTTGATTCTGGCCTCGCGCAACGTACAGCGCACCAAAGTTGTCAACACATACAGCCTGAGCATCTACGATCTGCTCTATCATGAAAAGCTGGTGCTCTCGCGGCAGGCGGCGGACGAATTGACGCAGATGCTCGATCCGCACATCAGAAAAGCGAGCGCGGGAAACAGTGGCGCGCAGGATAGTGCGAACAACGAGGAGGCGGCATAAGCGATGCGAACAGTTTGGGACATCATCAAGTCGCCGGTCATCACGGAAAAGGCTTTGATCGCCAAGGAAGAATCGCAGGACGGGCGGCAGTTGCTCACGTTTCGAGTTGACCGCCATTCGACAAAGCCGGAGATCAAGTCGGCAGTCGAAACTATTTTTCAGGTCAAAGTTCATCAAGTCCGCACGATTAATTACATGGGCAAAACGGCGCGGCGTGGACGCTACGAAGGCCGCAAGCCGTCTTGGAAAAAAGCCTACGTCACCTTGAAGCAGGGCGAAAGGCCGATAGATTACGGCGAAGCAGTCTAAGCAAAGGAGAAAGTAGGAAGGCGGAAGGATGAAGTGTGGACACGCCTCGCGGCGTGAACAGGATTTTATCTGAATTAAAGTTGAAGGCTTTAGTCTTTACTTTCGCCCTCCGCCTTCCTACTTCCCACTTAAATTTTATGGGCATCAAAAAGCTTACACCGACATCACCGGCGCGACGTTACCAGACGTATCTGACGCGCGATGAATTGACCGTTGGCGCGGAGCCTGAAAAGTCTCTGCTGGAGCCGAAAACACGCATCTCGGGGCGCAATAACGACGGGCGCATCACGGTGCGCAGGCGCGGCGGCGGCCACAAGCGTTTTTACCGCATCGTTGATTTCAAGCGCAACAAAGACGGCGTGCCCGGTCGCGTGACGCAGATCGAGTATGACCCGAATCGTTCGGCGCACATCGCTCTCATTACTTACCTTGACGGCGAGAAGCGTTACATCATCGCGCCGACAGGCTTAGAGGTCGGCAAGACTGTGATGAGCGGCGCGGAGGCCGACATTCTGCCGGGCAACGCTTTGCCGATTCGCAATATTCCGCTGGGCACACAGATTCATAACATAGAGCTACGCCCCGGCAAGGGCGGGCAGATGGCGCGAAGCGCGGGCGCGTTTGCGCAGCTCGTTGCGAAAGAAGGCGATCACGCGCAACTGCGTATGCCTTCGGGCGAGATTCGCCGTGTGCCGGTCGTGTGTATGGCGACAATCGGGCAGGTCGGCAACGTCGAGCATGAAAACGTCTCGTTCGGTAAAGCCGGACGCTCGCGCTGGAAGGGCATACGCCCGCACGTGCGCGGCGTGGCGATGAATCCTGTGGATCACCCGCACGGCGGCGGCGAAGGCAAGACTTCCGGCGGACGCAATCCCGTCACCCCCTGGGGACAACCGACGCGCGGCTACAAAACGCGCTCGAACAAACGCACGCAGAAGATGATCGTGCGCGATAGAAGAGTGAAGTAATAGTAATCAGTTTTTAGTTGTCAGTTTTCAGCTTCAGATGGTGGCGTTACGATTTCCGGCTGAAAACTAAAAACTAAAACTAAAAACTTAGTGGAGCGAAGCGGAACATCATGGCGCGTTCAGTAAAAAAAGGTGCGTTTGTTGACGACCACGTACAGAAGGCTGTTGATCGAATTCGTGCGGGAGCAGCGAGGCCACCGGCAATCAAGACGTGGTCACGTCGTTCGACGATTACGCCGGATATGGTCGGATTGACTTTCGGCGTGCATAACGGGAAACGTCATTTGCCTGTTTACGTGACGGAGAATATGGTCGGCCACAAGCTCGGCGAATTTGCGCCGACGCGCACCTTCAAAGGACATTCCGGCACAAAGGCTGAAAAAAGCTCGAAGGTATCTAGATAATAGTTTTCAGTAGTCGGTGTTCAGTTTTCAGCCGGAGGCCAAGTGTCAGACTGGAAACTCAAGACTGCGAACGGAGTGAGTAATGGAAGCGAAAGCGAGTGCAAGGTATCTACGCGGTTCGGCGCAGAAGGCGCGGCTGGTGATAGATATGATTCGCGGCAAAAACGTCAACCAAGCGTTGGCGATTTTGCAGTACACAAATAAACGCGCGACCGACGGCATCGAAGCCTGCGTGCGCTCGGCCATCGCCAACGCAAGCGAGTCGGCGGAGAAAGCGAACATCGCAATTGACCCGGATGATCTGTGGGTGAAGGCCGCGTTCGTGGATCGTGGGCCGACGAAGAATCGTTCGCGTATGCGCCCCGCACCGCAGGGACGCGCCTTCCGCGAACGTCGCCACTTCTGCCACGTCACCGTGTTGCTCTCAAGCGATGAGCGGGCGGAGATTGCGGGCGCAAACGATAAAAGTTCTGCGGCGAAATCAGGCGTGAGCCGAAATCGCAGGCGTGGTGGCGCAGCCGCTGCACCGCGTCCGAAAGTGAACGTCGCGGCGAAGCCGTCACAAGCGGCAACAGCAGCAACAACGGGCAGCGTTGAAAACACCGCAAGCGCGGCAACCGAAAACACGGCAGAGGCAAACGCCGCCGAATAGTTTCTCGATAGACTGAAACGGAGAATAAGAGTGGGTCAGAAAGTTCATCCCTACGGCTTCCGGCTAGGCTACAACAAAGATTGGCATTCGCACTGGTATGCGAAGCGTCAGTATGGCGAGTACCTGCTGGAAGATTTGAAGCTGAAGCGCGACATGAAGCAACGCTTTGCGGGCGCGGGCGTTTCGCACGTTGATATTGAACGCGCGGCCAATCGCTTGAAAATCATCATCTACACGTCGCGTCCCGGCATCATCATCGGACGCAAAGGCGCGGAGATTGACAAGCTGAAGGGCGATCTTTCGGCGAAGACCGGACGCGAAGTCCTCGTCTCGATTCAAGAGATTCACAAGCCGGAATTGAACGCGCAACTGCAAGCCGAAAAGATTGCGACGCAGCTTGAGAAGCGTATTGCGTTTCGTCGCGCGATGCGCAAGACCGTTGAAGAATCTTTGCGCTTCGGTGCGCAGGGCATCAAGGTCAAAGTCGGCGGGCGTTTGAACGGCGCGGAGATTGCGCGCAGCGAGTGGCATTTGCAGGGACGGCTTCCGCTGCACACGCTTCGCGCGGACATTGATTACGGTCTTGCGGAAGCGCACACGACGTTCGGCGTGATCGGCGTCAAGGTCTGGATTTATCGCGGCGAGATTCTTGATCCGAGAGCGGCGATGGCGCGCGGCACGGGTTCCGACCCGATTAACGATCCGCGCGGCGAAGGACGCGAACGGCGTCCGCGTACCAGACGCGAGCGTGAAGGCGGCGGCGGGCGCGATGGCGAACGCGGCGGCGGCGGTGATCGCAGACCACGTGGAGATAGACAGTAAGAGTAATCAGTAATCGGTTATCAGCCTTCAGCTAAAACAATTGCTCGAACTGATTACTAATTACTGACAACTGATTGCCTGAGGACTTTTTATTATGTTAATGCCGAAGAAAGTAAAGCACCGCAAGCAGATGCGCGGGCGCATGACGGGAACGGCGATTCGCGGCGGTGAAATCAGTTTCGGTGAGTACGGCTTGAAATGTCTGGAACCGGCGTGGATCACGGATCGGCAAATTGAAGCGGCGCGTATTGCAATGACGCGCCATATCAAACGCGGCGGCAAAATCTGGATTCGTATGTTTCCCGATAAGCCCGTTACCAAGAAGCCTGCGGAAACGCGCATGGGCAAAGGCAAAGGCGCGCCGGAATACTGGGTGGCGGTCGTCAAGCCGGGACGCATTCTCTACGAGATCGAAGGCGTTGACGAAACAACGGCGCGCGAAGCAATGAGACTCGCGGCGCAGAAGCTTCCGATCAAAACGAAGTTTGTGACGCGCGCGATGCAGGAAGGGGGCGCGATTTAACGATGAAAAAGCGCGAAGAATTGGATCGCCTGCGCGATCTGTCAGCCGAAGATTTAAGAGGCGAAGCGGCGCGTTTGAAAGAATCGCTCTTTCGTTTGAACTTCAAGTTGGCGCTCGGCGAAGTGGATGCCGTCAAACGCATACGCGAAGAGAAGAAATCCTTAGCGCGCATCAACACACTTGTGCGCCAGCGAGAAACGCAGGGCGCGTAAGTGCGCAAACCGCGAATCATAGGTCAAAGGTAATTGAAAACCTTTAACGGTTCGCGTGTGAAGAGGAAGAGAAATGGCAGAAGAAGAAAACAATCAGCAGGACGTGACGGCCGCATCGCACGATGAGCAGGTTGCCGAAGCGACGACTTCCGGCGAGACGTTGGCGCATGATCTCGCGCCGAATATTGATTCGCAGGCCGGTAACGCGACGGGCACGGAAGCGGGCAAGCGCGGAAATCGCGCGCAGAAAATCGGCATCGTCGCTTCCGACAAAATGCAGAAGACGGTCGTCGTGCGCGTTGACCGCTTGATTAAGCACCCGAAATATCGTCGCTACGTGCGCCGCACCTCGAAGTTTATGGCGCATGATGAAACGGGCGCGACCATCGGAGACAAAGTGCGCATCGCCGAAACACGTCCGCTCTCGGCCAGAAAGCGTTGGCGCGTAATCGAGATCGTCCAGAAGGCAGAGAAATAAGATTGCGGATTTCAGAATGCGGATTGCGGATTAAAAAGCAGTCTTTCTTAGAATCCGCAATCCGAAATCTGCATTCCGCATTGAGGTAACGAACATGATTCAGATGCAAACGTCTTTGGACGTGGCGGATAATTCGGGCGCGCGGCGCGTCGAAATGATTATGCCGATTGGCGGTTCGACCGGTGTGATCGCAAGTCTTGGGGATCGCATCAAGGTCGCCGTCAAGGAAGCGTCGCCCGACGGAACGATTAAAAAAGGCACTGTGCAGAACGCCGTCATCGTGCGCACGCGCAAGGAAGTACGGCGCAAAGATGGCACGTACATTCGCTTCGATCAAAACGCGGCGGTGCTCATTAAAGAAGACGGCACGCCCATCGGCACGCGCGTCTTCGGCCCTGTCGCGCGCGAACTGCGCGATAAGAACTACATGAAGATCGTCAGCCTCGCGCCGGAGGTCATATAAAGATGGAACGGGAAATGCCAAGACGCGCCAAAATTAAAAAGGGCGATCAGGTAGTGGTGATTGCCGGACGCGACAAGAACAAGCGTGGCCGCGTGCTCGAAGTTTTGCCGACCGAAGGCAAAGTCAAAGTTGAAGGCGCAGGGATGATTAAGAAGCACCAGCGCGCCAATCCGCAAAATAATCGCGGCGGCGGTATCATAGACAAAGAAGCTTACATCAATATCTCGAACGTGCAGTTGATTGATCCGCAATCGGGCAAGCCGACGCGCGTCAAGTACACAATCGCGGACGACGGCACGAAGACCCGCACCGCCGCCCGCAGCGGACATTCGTTTGAAAAGTAAGTGAAGCATTAGGTCTGGAAACGCCTGATGAAGCGAGACCGGAGACCGGCAAGAGGTGAAATAAACTGTCATGGCAGCTAGATTGAAAGAGCGTTACACGAAAGAGATTGCGCCCGCGCTCTCGAAAGAGTTCGGCATCAAGAATCCGATGGCGACGCCGCGTCTTGAGAAGATCGTGATTAATATGGGCATGGGCGAAGCTATCGCCAACGCTAAGATTTTAGACACGGCGGCGGACGAGTTGACTGCCGTGACGGGACAAAAGCCCGTCGTGACGAAAGCAAAAAAGTCTATCGCGTCGTTCAAGCTGCGGCAAGGGATGCCGATTGGCGTGATGGTCACGTTGCGCGGCGACCGTATGTACGAATTTCTGGATCGCTTGGTGTCGGTGGCCTTGCCGCGCGTGAGAGACTTTCGCGGCGTTTCGCCGAAAGCCTTTGACGGGCGCGGCAACTATACCTTAGGCATCCGCGAGCAACTGATTTTCCCGGAAATTGATTTTAACAAAGTAGACAAAACGCGCGGCATGAATATTTCCATCGTCACCACATCGCGCGACGATGAACAGGCGCGGGCGCTGCTTCGCGCACTCGGAATGCCGTTTCGTCAATAACCGCAGATGTCAGATGTTAGATATTAGATGTCAGTTTCGACTTCTAACTAGCATCCGGCATCCAGCATCTGATATCTAATTTTATGGCAAAGAAATCACTGATCGCAAAAGCGAATCGAAAGCCGAAGTTTTCGTCGCGCGCCTATACGCGCTGCAAGCGTTGCGGGCGTCCGCGCGGCTATTTGCGCAAGTTTAACTTGTGCCGCATCTGTTTCCGCGAACTGGCGCTGCAAGGGCAAATCCCGGGCGTCGTGAAATCTAGTTGGTAGATGACAGTTTACAGTTGTTAGTTTTCAGTTTTCAGTAAAGGCAGCGTGCTTTGACTGAAAACTCGAAACTTAAAACTTAAAACTGAAAATTGGAGTAGAGCATGACAGACCCAATCGCCGATATGCTGACGCGCATTCGCAACGCCATCGCCGCGAAGCACTCGCGCGTAGACATCCCGGCCTCGAAGTTGAAATTGGAGATCGCCCGCATTCTCAAAGAAGAGGGCTACATTAATAATTTCGTCATCAAGGGCGAAGGCGTCAAGCGCAATATACGCATCTTTCTGCGCTACGACGCGCGCGGCACTTCTTCCATCACGCACCTTGAGCGCGTTTCGCGTCCCGGAAGGCGCGTCTACATGGGATCGGGCGAGATTCCGAAAGTGCTCAACGGCTACGGCATCAATATCGTCTCGACTTCGCGCGGCCTGATGAGCGGCAAAGTGGCGCGCC
Organism: Pyrinomonadaceae bacterium; assembly: GCA_046262295.1. Classification (GTDB taxonomy): domain Bacteria; phylum Acidobacteriota; class Blastocatellia; order Pyrinomonadales; family Pyrinomonadaceae; genus JBHENC01. The sequence continues at coordinate 8,519 of JBHENC010000004.1, forward strand.
GCGAAAACGTCGGCGGCGAAGTGCTGGCGCAAGTTTATTAAAGCAGATGCCGGATGTCAGATGTCGGATGCTGGTTTTTACTAACATCTAGTATCTAACTTCTAGCATCCCTAACCAAAGGTTAGAATTATGTCTCGTATCGGAAAAAAAGTTATCACTGTGCCGAAGGGCGTGACCATCACGATTGGCGAGCGCGAGTTGGAAGTCAAAGGCGCAAAGGGCACTTTGAAAACGCCCGTCCCCGAAGGCATTACCTTCAAGCAGGAAGGCGATCAGTTGCAGGCCGAACGCGCCTCTGACGATCTTGCTGCCTTGCACGGGTTAGCGCGCGCTCTCGCAAACAATGCGATTGTCGGCGTGACCGAAGGCTTCACGCGGCAGATGGATGTTGTCGGCGTCGGCTACAAAGCGGATGTGCAGGGCAAAAAAGTTCTTTTCTCGCTCGGCTATTCGCATCCGATTGATTTCCCGCTGCCCGAAGGCATTGAAGTGAAGGCGGAGCGTATGCCGACGAAAACGACCATTCAGCAGTATCAAGTAACGCTGACGCTTTCCGGCATTGATAAGCAGCGGCTCGGTCAGGTGGCCGCCGAAATGTATCGGTTGCGCAAGCCGGATGCCTATAAAGGCAAAGGCGTGCGCTATGCGGATGTGCCGATTAAGTTGAAGCCGGGCAAAACCGGGAAGTAGTTTTCAGTTTCTAGTTGACAGTTTTTAGATTCAAGAAGGCGTGGCGCTGCGGCAATCCGACAAGCGCCTGCGACGGCCGACTTAGACGCGGGTGATCTTCACCGCAAACGCGCCCGGCCTATTCCCGAAAAGAAAAGTTCGGGGCAGGAGATAAAGAGATGGCAAACAGAAAAAGAGCGGAAGTTCGCAGTGCGGTTCACAGGCGCATCAGGCGCAAAGTGCAGGGTTCGACGAATCGCCCGCGCCTCGCCGTGTATCGTAGTCTTAATCATATCTACGCGCAGATTATTGACGACGAGCAGGGACGCACGCTTGTCGCGGCTTCGACAACCGAAAAAGATTTGCGCGGAACGACGGGCGGCAATCTGGAAGCGGCGCAACGCGTTGGTCGCGCCATCGCCGAACGCGCGATTGGCAAAGGCATCGAGAGTGTCGTGTTTGACCGCGGCGGCTATCTTTATCACGGTCGCGTGAAGGCTTTGACGGATGCCGCGCGCGAGGCGGGATTAAACAAAGCTGAAGCGGCAGCACAGGAAGAACAACCGGCGGAAGAAGCAGCAGGCGACAATCAGGAAGCAGCGGCGGCTGAAGGTAAATAAAAATCAATGAGACAACCGAGACAAAGAATCACGGCGCAGGGGCTTGACCTCAAAGATCAGGTCATCTCTATTAACCGCGTCACCAAAGTGGTCAAAGGCGGCAAGAATATGTCGTTTGCGGCGCTCGTCGTCATCGGCGATGAAGCCGGACACGTCGGCTTCGGCACGGGCAAGGCGCGCGAAGTTCCGCTTGCGATTAAAAAAGGCATCGAATCGGCGAAGAAGAATCTGATCCGCGTGCCGCTCATCAAAAACACTCTGCCGCATCAGTTGATCGGCAAGTACGGCGCGGGGCGCGTGATGATGAAGCCTGCTTCGGAAGGCACGGGCGTGATCGCGGGCGGCGCGGTGCGCGCCGTGATGCAGGCGGTCGGTGTACATGATGTGCGCACGAAAGTCTTAGGCTCGGCCAATCCGCACAACGTCGTGCGCGCGACCTTCGACGGCCTGTTGAAAATGAAAGACCCTATGGAAGTGGCGCGGCTGCGCGGCAAGCAAGTGGAGGATTTATAAACAATGGGTATCGTTGACGCAGTAGCAAACGCGGTTTCGGATGTCGCGTCGAAAGCCGCCGATGTGTTGGGCGTAAATAAAGACGCGCAAAAGTCCGGCAGCACGGGCACGATTCGCATTCAGTATTACAGAAGCTTTATCGCCGCGCCGAAGACGCATAAACAGATTGTCCGCAGCGCCGGGCTGACGAAACTAAATCAGATCGTCGAACGCCCGGACACACCCGCGATGCGCGGCTTTGTAAAGAAAGTGCCGCACTTATTGCGGCTTGTTGACTAAAAGAGATTTGTGATTTTAGATTTGCAAGTTGCGATTGAAGAAAAACTTCGTTTGCCTCAATCGCAACTCGAAGATCTAAAATCCTTTACGGAGTAAAGCATGGCTATCGCACTAAATAATTTGCGCGCGCCGAAGGGTGCGACACACAAGAAGAAGCGCGTCGGGCGTGGCCCCGGCTCCGGTCTCGGCAAAACCGCCGGACGCGGTGAAAAGGGACAGAAATCCCGTTCCGGCTACTCCGCGAAGATCGGTTTCGAGGGCGGACAGATGCCACTGCATCGCCGTTTGCCGAAACGTGGCTTCACCAATATTTTCAAGAAAGAATGGATCGAAGTTAGCCTTTCCGCGCTCGATAAAAGTTTTGAAGCGAACGAGGAAGTAACGCCCGAACGCTTACACGAGCGCGGGCTTATCAAGAAGGCAAAGCGCGATGTCGTGGTACTCGGCACAGGCGAAATCTCCAAGGCGCTGCGCATCTCTGCGCACCGTTTCACTAAATCGGCGCGCGAGAAAATCGAACAGGCGGGCGGCGCGGCGACTTTAATCACGCGCGAAGCAAAGCAGGCGAGCGAAGCCGTACAGTAGAAACGGAAAAGCAGAAGGTAGCATCGGCTGCGCTGTCGCAGTAACTTCTGCGCAACCGTGTGGCTGGTCGCTTGAAAGAACCGAAACGATAAACCACCACAAGCCTGTGCCCGTCGTAGAATGTTTTGTTTGATTGAATTCTCAAGGGGCGCGTTGCGGTGGTTTCTTTTCAGACGGCTTGCGTGATTCGTCAAGCGAAAGCGATAATCTAACCCGAACCTGAAAGAATTTTGCCGGAAAGCGTGAGGCGCTGCTGATATGGAAAAGTTTTTCGCCGCGATTCGCAATATGTTCAATGTGCCGGATTTGCGTCGGCGCATTATGTTTACGCTCGGCCTGCTAGCTGTCTACCGCCTTGGCGCACACGTCACAGCGCCGGGCATCAACAAGAGCCGTCTTGAACAGGTGTGGCGCGAAGTCGGCAGCACGTTGCTCGGCGTGCTAGACCTTTTCTCCGGCGGCAACTTTCGCACCATCTCGGTCTTCGCGCTCGGCGTTACGCCCTACATTACTGCTTCGATCATTCTGCAATTGATGACCGTCGTTTCGCCGCAACTCAAAAAGTTGCAGGAAGAGGGCGAGGTCGGACGGCAGAAAATCAATCAGTGGACGCGCTATCTGACGGTGGTGCTCTGCGCCGTGCAAACATCTTTCGTCGCCTTGTGGTTGCAGCGAAACGGTGTGGGCGCGCCGACGTGGGGCTTCCTGTTCACGATTGTGCTGACGCTGACGACCGGCACGATTTTCGTAATGTGGCTCGGTGAACAGATTACCGAGCGCGGCGTCGGCAACGGCATCTCGTTGCTGATTTTCGCGGGGATCATCATCGGTTTGCCGCACGGCGTGCAGCAGGTGTTCGAGCGCGTGCGCGGCGGCGATCCGCTGCAAACCATCGGCGTTCTTGCGCTCGTCGCGGCGCTCATCGCTTTGATCGCGTTTATCGTATTCGTGGAAGCCGCGAGGCGCAAAATCGCCATTAGTTATGCGAAGCGCCACGTCGGACGCCAGCTCGTCGGCGGACAGCAAACGACGATGCCGCTCAAAGTTAATATGGGCGGCGTCATTCCCGTCATCTTCGCTTCATCAATGCTCGCCGTGCCGCAGACGCTTCTTTCCGCGTTTCCGGCTGACCCGAATAATCCCAACTCTTTGTGGAGCCGCGTTCACGGCTTCTTCCAAGTCTTTCACGGCGGCGATCCGTATTACGAACTGATCTTCGTTTCGCTCATTATCTTCTTCACGTTCTTTTACGTTTCTATCGTCTTTAATGTCGAAGAGGTGGCGGATAATTTGCGCAAGCACGGCGGCTTTATGCCGGGCATCAGACCGGGACGTGCCACCGCCGAGTTTCTTAACACGGTGCTGACGCGGTTGACGTTTGTCGGAGCTATTTATCTGGCGCTCATTGCGTTCTTGCCGCAGATCATGCTGAACGGATTTAAGGTCGGGCGTCTTCCGTTCATCGGGCCGTCGCTCGATGCTTTCCTGAGCGCCACCCCGGGCCTGTCATGGATACCGACGGGCATGGGATACCAATTCTATTTTGGCGGCACGTCGCTCTTAATCATCGTCGGCGTGGCGATGGACACGGTTTCACAGATCGAAGCGCAACTCGTAATGCGCAACTATGAAGGCTTTCTCGGATCGGGCGGACGCCTACGCGGGCGTCGAGCGTAAAGGCAGATGCTGGATGCCGGATATCTGATGTCAGTGAAAGCAAGCTCGCTTTCCAGCATCCGGCATCTAACATCTGACATCTCGTAAATGGCTAAGATTATCGTATTAATGGGTGCGCCCGGTGCGGGCAAAGGAACGCAGGCGCGTCTTCTCGAAGAGCGTTTAGGGTTGCCGCAGATTTCGACGGGCGATATGTTCCGCGAACTGGCAAAGGCCGAAACGCCGCTGGCGCAGGAAGTGCGCGCGGTGCAGGCTTCCGGCAAGCTTATTTCCGATGACATGGTAATCCGCGTGGTGCATGAACGAACGGAGCGCGAAGATTGCTGCCGTCAGGGTTACATCTTGGACGGTTTCCCGCGCACTACCGCGCAGGCGGCGATGCTCGAGCATCTTGCTATCGAGCAGGGCAACGAGATTATGGCAATCGTCGTTGACGTGCCCTACGAGATGCTGGAAAAGCGCGCCATCGGGCGACGCTCGTGCCCTGTGTGCGGCGAAATCTACAACATCTATTTCAAGCCCCCGAAGACCGAAGGCGTCTGCGATTTTCACCCGGAGGCGCAACTGCTTCACCGTGCGGACGATACCGAAGAAAAAATCAAAGTGCGGCTTGACACTTACGAGCAACAAACGCGCCCGCTGCTCGATTACTATGCGGCATCGAAACGCCTGCAAAGCGTTGACGGCACGCGCGACATGGAAGCAGTTTACGCGGACATAGAGAAATTAGCGAACGGTCGGTAGCAAACAGTTGTCAGGCAACAGCGTTGAGCTATTCGCCATTCGGTATTAGCCGTTCGTCCTGTTTATGATTATCGGAAAGTCGAAAAAAGAGTTGGAGAAGATGCGCGCCGCCGGGCAACTTGTCGGGCGCGTGCTTCAGGAATTGCGCCGTATCATAGAGCCGGGAATCACCACGCTCGAGCTTGATCGCACGGCGGAAAAGATGATCCGCGATGCCGGTGGAGTCCCGACTTTCAAGGGCTATCACGACTATCCCTTTTCTATTTGCGCATCGGTCAACGAACAGGTCGTGCATGGCTTTCCTTCAAACAAGAAATTGCAGGACGGCGATATTCTTTCGATTGACTGCGGCGTAACGCTGGGCGGTTACGTCGGCGATACGGCGACGACGATTCCCGTCGGGCGCGTCAATGAAGAGTGGTTGGAACTGATTCGCGTCGCGGAGGAATGTTTAGAACGCGCTATCGAACAGTGTCGGGCGGGTAATCATGTGGGCGATATCGGCTGGGCTGTGCAGAGCCACGCGGAAGCGCACGGCTACGGCGTGGTGCGCGAATATGTCGGGCACGGCATTGGCCGCAAGATGCATGAAGACCCGCAGATTCCCAACTACGGCGCGCCGGGAAAAGGCGCGAAGATCAAGAACGGCTATGTCTTCGCCATCGAGCCGATGATTAATCTGGGCACGCACGCCACGAAGGTTTTAGCAGATGGTTGGACGGTCGTGACGCTTGACGGACAGCCGAGCGCGCACGTCGAACATACCGTCGCCGTCACGGAAAACGGCCCCGAAATGCTGACCCGCGTCGGGCAAAGCGCGCCGAAAGCGGCGGAACTCGTCGGAGCTTGACGAATCTTTCCGGCAAGTTAAGTGCATTGCCCGCACGACTTGGAAAAAGTTTGATACCCGTGTTATGATTTATAGTTTGTCGAAGCTATCAAATATTCTGCTCTAAAGCATATGCAAAGGCGGTCGCGGGCGCAAACTTACAGCTATATACGTAAGGCTATGAACGAGCGGACGTGAGGGTGAAATGAAAGTACGTGCTTCAGTAAAAAAGATGTGTGATAACTGCAAGGTCATTCACCGCAAAGGCGTGGTGCGTGTAATCTGCACTAATCCGAAACATAAACAGCGGCAAGGATAAACGGATTTCCGTTTTGAAGTCCTGCTGCCTTGAATTATTTGAGTTTGGAGATAAAAAGAGATGGCTCGTGTGGCTGGCGTTGATCTTCCGCCCAACAAGCGTGCGCAGATTGGCCTGACGTATATTTTCGGCATCGGGCGCTCGCGCGCAACTTCCATTTTGCAGGAAGCGCAGGTCAATATTGATTCGCGCGTACGCGATTTGAACGAAGACGAGTTGGCGCGCATTCGCTCCGTTATTGACACGCAGGGCGAAGTCGAAGGCGACCTTCGCAAGCGCGTGCAGATGGACATCAAGCGTTTGATGGATATCGGCGCTTACAGAGGCTTGCGTCATCGCCGCGCGCTTCCCGTGCGCGGTCAACGCACGCACACCAACGCGCGCACACGCAAGGGGCCGCGCCGCGCCACCGTCGCCAAGAAAAAGGCTCCGGGCAAAAAGTAATTAATAGTTCACAGTTTTTGGTTTTCAGTTTTTAGAAGGATTGAAAGCCGAAACTCGAAACTTAAAACTAAAAACTTAAAACTGAACAATGGCAAAAGCAACAGGCGGAAAAAAGAAGGTCTTTCGCAAGAAAGAGAAGAAGAACATTCCGAACGGGATTGTTTATATCGCGGCGTCTTTCAACAACACGATGATTTCAATCACCGACTTGGAAGGCAACCTGATCGCGCAATCGTCTTCGGGCGCACGCGGCTTTCGCGGTTCGCGTAAAGGCACGCCGTTCGCCGCGCAGCAAGCGGCTTACGAAGCAGCGAACAAAGCCAAAGATGCCGGAATGCAGCAATGCGAAGTGCGCGTTAAAGGGCCGGGCGGCGGGCGTGAATCGGCCATCCGCGCGATCAACAACGCAGGCATTCGCGTTGTCACTATCCGCGACACGACGCCCATCCCGCACAACGGATGCCGTCCGCCGAAGCGTCGCAGAGTGTAAACAGTTTTTAGTTTACAGTTTCTAGTTTTCAGCAAAACATAATTATATTCATTACTGAAAACTGAGAACCACAAACTATTAACTGTATGTCAATTAACCTAAAGGATGAAGGGCTTTGTGCGTGGCATGGAATCAGCGCGCGGCCTGTAAACTTTTCCGTCTATTTCGTATAGACCGGAGGCGTAGAAAGATAGATGGCTAGGTATAGAGAAGCGGTGTGCCGTTTGTGCCGCCGCGAAGGTGCGAAACTTTTCCTGAAGGGCGACCGTTGCTACAAGCCCTCCTGCCCCATTGAAAAACGCGGTACGCAGCCGCCCGGACAGCACGGCAATTCGATGCGGCGCGGCAAGGCGCTCGTCGGCTACGGCCAGCAGTTGCGCGAAAAGCAGAAGGTCAAACGCATTTATTTCATTCTCGAAGGACAGTTTCGCAACTACTTCGAGCGCGCCGCCCGCCAGAAGGGAATCACCGGCGAAAATCTTTTGTTCTTGCTCGAGCGGCGTCTTGACAACGTCGTGTATCGCGCCGGATTCTCCACCTCGCGCCGTCAAGCGCGCCAACTCGTCAATCACGGCCACGTTGAAGTCAACGGGCGCAAGGTAGACATCCCCTCGTTCCAAACAAAAGCGGGCGACGTGATAAGCATTAAGGAAGGCTCGCGCAGCAATCCTCACGTCGAGGGTGCGTGGCAGACGGCTGCCGGGCGCGGCCGCCCTAGCTGGATTGCTCCGGCCGACGGCGCGGACATGAGCGCGCGCGTTGCGAGCCTGCCGACGCGCGACGATATTGATCGTTCGATCAACGAACAATTGATCGTCGAGCTTTACAGCAAGTAAGCAAAGTATGGAGTCGTGAGTCTGGAGTCAAAGGTTGGCTTCCGACTCACGACTCCAAACTCACGATTCGGGACTCTTAAAAAATTATGGCTATGGATCAGAACAATCTTTGGACAGGCTTTCAGATGCCGCGCCGCTTGGCCGCCGACACTGAAACGATGACAGACCGCTACGGACGTTTTTCCGCGCAGCCGTTCGAGCGCGGTTTCGGCACAACGATTGGTAATAGTTTGCGTCGCGCGTTGCTCTCAAGCATCGAAGGCGCGGCCATTACCGCCGTCAAAATCGAAGGCGTCGAGCATGAATTTTCTTCCATCAACGGCGTCGTCGAAGATGCGACGGACGTGATTCTGAATTTGAAGCAAGTGCCTTTCAAGTTGCACGGCAATGAGCCGAAGACTTTGACGATCAACAAAACGGGCGCGGGCGAAGTCACTTCCGGCGATATCGAAGCGGATGGCGATGTCGAAGTGCTTGACCCGAACGTGCATATCGCCACCGTCGGCGTCGGCGGCTCGATGCAGATAGAGATGCGCCTGAAGCGCGGGCGCGGCTATGTTTCCGCAGACCGCAATTTCGATGAAGACCTTTCGCTCGGCTACATCCCGATTGATTCGGTTCACACGCCCGTCAAAAAGGTCAACTACACGGTTGAAGCCGCGCGTCTCGGCCAGAATACGGAATTCGACAAGTTGACGATAGATGTCTGGACGGACGGCTCCGTTAAACCGGATGATGCCGTCGGCCTTGCCGCGAAGTTGATTAAAGATCATATGTCCATCTTCATCAATTTCGAGGAAGACACGGACGAACTCGCGTACAGCAACATGGAGCGTCCGCCCCTGCCGCGCAACGACCAATTGGATCGCTCTGTGGATGAACTGGAACTCTCCGTGCGTTCGTACAATTGCCTGAAGAACGCCGACATCAAGACCATCCGCGACCTCGTGCAACGCTCCGAGCGCGAGATGCTGGCGACGAAGAATTTCGGCAAGAAATCTTTGAACGAAATTAAAGATATCCTGAACGGCGTCGGCCTCGATTTCGGAATGGAATTCGATGCGCAGGGCAATCCGATTCCGGGTTCGGGCGGGCGCGATGCGGACGTCAGCGATTTCGAGGACGACGAAGAAGACGAAGAGGAATAGTTTTCAGTTGACGATTTTTAGTTTCCAGTAGCATCCAGTGGATTGCTGAAGGCTGACTAATCTGCGACTGAAGAGTTGAGAGCTAAAAGATCATGCGACACCAAAAAGCACATCGCAAGCTGGGACGCACTACGGCGCACCGTATGTCCTTATTGCGCAATCTGGCGACTTCACTTATTAACGCGCGTGACGAGCGCATCGTCACCACGCTGCCAAAGGCGAAAGAGTTGCGCCCGTTCATTGAACGCGCGATCACGCTTTCGCGCCACGCAAAGGGACTCGAAGGAGACAACGCCGCAGTAGATTCCGTGCATTTGCGCCGTCAGGCCGCAGCGTTTTTCCACGCCGGTAATAGCCAGCAGTCCGTCTCAGCCGGACGGCGCGGCGTCGCGCGTGCCCCGCGCACGGCGGGTGTGCTCGCTTTGAAACGTCTTTTCGATGAACTCGGCGAGCGTTTTCTTGATCGTCCGGGCGGCTACACGCGCATTATTAAATTAGGGCGGCGCGACGGCGACAATGCCGAGCTTGCGATCATCGAACTCGTTGACAATCCGCGCGAGCGAGAGGCCGCCGAATCTTCCGCCAAGCGCGCCAAGACGGTTGCTTCCGGCAAACAGAAGACCACCAAAGCGAGTGCGGCAGATGCGACGAAGACAGCACGGCGCGGCGGCAAAAAAGCCGATAAGACTTTCGAGAAAGAAGAAACCACACAGGCGCGCGGACGCGGCGAAGAACCGGGTGCTCCTGAGTTGGAAGCCAACAAGCCGAAAGGCGGCAGCCGCGCGAAGAAGACCGAATCAACGGCTGAAGAGAAGGACACCAACAGTTAAGCGGCGAGTGCTCGGACAATCAAGGCTGGCGCGTGGCCGCCTCCAAGCTATAAAAGTTTTCAGCGCGCTTTCATTCACGCGAGCCTCAATTCGCCGCCCGGCGCAATGCCGTCCGAAGGCGAACGATTGAGGCTCTTTGCTTTGGTAAATTGAAAACGAAACGGGCGCGACTTTAAGGCCCTGCAAAGCCCGTGCGGAGTCTATAAACAAGATGAGCGATCAGGACGCGACGCCGCCGCCGGTATCCGGCGACGAACGATCCAGAGAGAATCAAAACCAAACAGAGCAGCCGCGCGGAGGGCGCAGCGAGCGTGAGCGCCACTCACGTCGTCGCCATCAACAAAATCAGCCGCGCCGCGCATCGTCGGAATCAATGCTGCCGATGGAGGAACTGCGCGATCTCGTCGAATTAATCGGCGAGCACGGCTTCACGGATTTCGAGTTTGAACGACAGGACTTTCGCGTGCGCCTGCGCCGCGAGCTTGCCCCGCAAATTATCGCCGCGCCGCCCGCGCCTGCTTCGCCAATCACGATGCTGCCACAGACTGCTGCCGCTCCGATGCCGTCGCCACCCGCAGCTGTCGGAACTGTCACGCCGCCGCCACAGGGAGCACAACCCGAAGCCAAAGCTACTGAAGAAGAGAACCTGCACATTATCACTTCGCCCATCGTCGGCACGTTCTACCGCTCGGCATCGCCGACCACCGAACCCTTTGTGCGCATCGGCGACCACGTCAGTCCCGAAACGACTGTCTGTATTATCGAAGCGATGAAACTGATGAACGAAATTCAGGCGGAAACAAGCGGCGAAGTCGTGAAGATTTACGTCGAGAACGCGCAGCCGGTCGAATACGGTCAGCCGCTTTTCGGAATCAGGAAATAAAAGTTTTCAGTTTTCAGTTTTTAGTTTTCAGCCGGATGCTTTTACTGGAAACTTATTGCTGATTATTGACTACTGAGAATTATGACCCCGCGCAAGTTTCGCAAAATCTTAATCGCCAATCGCGGCGAGATCGCGTGTCGCATCATCTGGGCGTGCAAGGAGATGGGCATACGCACCGTCGCCGTTTATTCCGAAGCTGACCGCGATTCTCTGCACGTGCGTTTTGCAGACGAAGCCATCTGCATCGGCCCCGCTCCTTCCGCGCAGAGTTATCTGAACATTTCAGCCGTTATCAGCGCCGCCGAGATCGCCAATGTTGACGCGATTCATCCCGGTTACGGCTTTCTCGCCGAGTCCGCCTACTTTGCGGAAATCTGCGAAGCCTGCAATATCAAATTTATCGGCCCGCGCGCCGATGTGATTAGCAAGATGGGCGACAAGGTCGAAGCGCGCCGTGCCGCGAAGGAAGGCGGCCTGCCGATTCTGCCGGGCAGCCCCGAACCGCTGGAGACAGAAGAAGAAGCCCTACGGCTCGCGCGCGAAATCGGTTTCCCGGTAATCGTAAAGGCGGCGGCGGGCGGCGGCGGGCGCGGAATGCGTATCGTGCGCACGGAAGACGAGTTGGGACACGCGCTCGAATCCGCGTCGAACGAAGCGGCGGCGGCTTTCAAAAACGGCGACGTTTACATCGAACGCTACATAGAGCGCCCGCGCCACATAGAGATTCAGGTGCTTGCGGACGAATACGGCGAGTGCATTCATTTAGGCGAACGCGAATGCTCGATTCAACGCCGTCACCAGAAACTTCTGGAAGAAGCGCCGTCGCCCGTGCTATCCGCCGATTTGCGGGCGCGTATGGGCGATGCGGCGGTTGCCGCCTGCAAGCGCATCGGCTACTCGAACGCGGGCACGATGGAGTTTCTTCTCGATGAAAATGAAAACTTTTATTTCATGGAGATGAACACGCGCATACAGGTCGAGCATCCCGTTACGGAGATGGTCACGCTTGCAGACATTGTGCGCAACCAGATACGCATCGCCGAAGGCGAGCCGTTGGGCTATGTGCAATCCGATCTGCTGATCGTCGGCCACTCGATTGAGTGTCGCATCAACGCCGAGAACCCGGAGACCTTTGCGCCTTCGCCCGGACTCATCACCGCGTTCAACTTACCGGGCGGCCCCGGGGTGCGTGTTGATACGGCCGCTTATCCGGGCTACGTCGTTCCGCCCTTTTACGATTCGATGATTGCGAAGTTGATTGTCCACGCGCGCACGCGCGACCTCGCCATCGCACGTATGCGCCGCGCTCTCGGCGCGATGGTCGTTGAAGGCATCAAAACGACGATTCCGCTGCATTTGAAGATAATGGATAACGCGAAGTTTCGCGCCGGTGAATTCTCCACGAAATTTATGGAGGAAGAGTTTGGCTCGAACAACGGCGCGAAGGCTAAGGTGTAAAAAACACGTTTTGCGCGTTGACGTGACGGCCTCGGCACTCTTATAATAATAGACTTTTCTGTGGCGGGCTGGCTTCAGCCCTGAAGGAGCAATTTAATAATGGCTTATGCGATTGTAAGAACCGGCGGTAAACAGTTTCGCGTCGAAGAAGGCGGAACATTGCGCGTGCCGACGATTGATGAACAGGCTGGCGAGCAGGTGGAACTAGAGGCGCTCGTCGTTGCCGCAGGCGATGATGAGAAGGCGAAGATCGGTTTGCCTGCCGTCTCCGGCGCGCGTGTGGCGGCGACGGTCGTGGATCACGGGCGCGGTGAAAAGATCATCGTGTTCAAGAAGAAACGGCGTAAGCAATATAAGCGCACGCAGGGGCATCGTCAGGGCTACACGACGCTGAAGATAGATTCCATCGGTTAAAGAAGCAGTAAGGCGCAGATCAGCAGCTTAACGGCAAGGCGAAGAACGGCGCGGCATAGAGATGTCGCCGCATCTTCCCTTCGGCTTCTGATCGCTTCAAAAGGAGTTTAGAGATGGCACATAAAAAGGGCGTCGGTTCATCGCGCAACGGGCGCGATTCGTCGGCGCAAAGATTGGGACTCAAAAAATTCGGCGGCGAGCACGTGCTCGGCGGAAACATTCTCGCCCGTCAGCGCGGCACGAAATGGAAACCCGGCAAGAACGTCGGACGCGGCAAAGACGATACATTGTTTGCGCTCGCCGAGGGCATCGTGAAGTTTGAAGATAAAGGGCGCAACGGAAAATTCATCAGCGTCTACCCGGAAGTGGCGGTCTCCGCACCGGCAGATCAAGCGATTGCCGCGTAAAATTTGAAAAGCAGAATAGGCCGCAAGAGTTTCGCGACGCCCGCGCCGAGTTATCCAACTCACGACCAGCGCCGGGCGTCATTTTAATTTAGCGCGATTAATCGGCATCCTTCATCCGTTACAGATAGTTGAAGCGAACTTTGGCCGCGCTTCTGCCGACAAAATTCAACTGCTAAATGTTTATTGACCGCACCAAAATTCTCATACGCGGAGGGCACGGCGGAAACGGCGTGATGGCCTTTCGCCGTGAGAAATTCGTTCCACGCGGCGGGCCTTCGGGCGGCGACGGCGGGCGCGGCGGCGACGTGTGGCTCGTCGCTGACGAAGCTCTCAACACGCTGCTGCATTTGCGCTACAACCCGGAACACATCGCGGATCGCGGGCGGCACGGCGAAGGCTCTAACTGCTCCGGGCGCGACGGCTCGAACATAGAAGTGCGTGTACCCGTCGGCACGCAGGTTTACGAGGCCGCGAGCGGCGATCTTCTGTATGACTTCACGTATAGCGGGCAGCGTTGGCTGGCGGCGCGTGGCGGGCGCGGCGGCTTCGGCAACGCTCATTTCGCCACGTCAACCAACCGCGCGCCGCGTTATCATCAAGAGGGCAGCGAAGGCGAAGAGTTGGAGTTGCAACTCGAATTAAAATTAATTGCAGATGTCGGCCTCGTCGGTTTCCCGAATGCCGGTAAGTCAACTTTGATCTCGGTTATTTCCGCCGCCAAACCGAAAATAGCCGATTACCCTTTTACCACGCTGGAGCCGCATCTGGGCGTGGTTGATCTGGGCGATTACCGCACGTTTGTTGTGGCGGATATTCCCGGCTTGATCGAAGGCGCGCACACGGGCGCGGGACTCGGCGACCGTTTTCTGCGCCACATCGAACGCACGAAATTGCTGTTGCACCTCGTTGATGTCTCTTCGCTTTCGACGGGACGCGAGAGCAGCAGCGTAGAGGATTACGAAACGATCAGGCGCGAGCTTGCGGCCTACGATGCGCAGCTCGCAGAGCGTCCGCAGATTGTCGTGGCGACGAAGATTGACGCGCTCGACGAGCCGGAACGTTTGGAGAGTTTGCGCGCGCGCGCCGAACAGGACGGACTGGCTTTCTACGCCATCTCCGCCGTCACGAACAAAGGCGTGCGCGAACTAATCAATGGTGTGGCGCGTGCGTTGGATGAGATCAGCGGTTCGCAAGTCCGTGTCACGGATGAAGCGCGCGCCGCTGTTTGAAATGAGTCGCGTTTTCACTTGAGGGCGTGTCGGGTTTCGATTGGAGATTTGTAACCGTGAGCGAAAGTTTCCGATGAAACAACTGTCGCGTGTGGCTCTTTACGGCGGAACATTCGATCCGGTTCACGCCGGACATTTGAAGATTGCGCAGACACTTCTGGAACTACTGGCGCTCGATGAATTTTGGTTCGTTCCGGCACACGTTGCGCCGCATAAAAGAGACGCGAGGGTTACGCCGCCGCTTCATCGTTACGCGATGCTCGCGTTGGCGACGCAACATGAAGCGCGCCTGCGCATCAACACAATCGAACTCGATGCTCCCGAAAGACCCTACACGTTTGACACGCTGACGCGCCTGAGCAGGGAAGCAGAAGAATCGCGCGTGAGCCTCTTTTTTGTGATGGGCGTGGATTCATGGGCGGAGATATGCACGTGGCGCGAATGGGAAAAGTTGCTTCGACTAATCAATTACGTCGTTATCACCAGACCCGGTTACGAATTCAGCGCGGCGCACGTCACGCCGCAAATACGCGAAAGAATAATTGATGTGCGTAGCATGAATCGCGTCGAGATTAAAAAGATAGTTAACGAAAGCGCGGGCGCGAAGATTTATGTGACGGATGCGGTGTTGATGAATGTTTCGGCAACGGCGATTCGTGACGCCGTTCACAAAGGCCGGAGCGCGGAGTGGCTCCCATTTGTTGCGCCGCCGGTAGCCGCTTACATTAGAAAGTACGAGCTTTACAAAGATCAATATGAAACAGAACTCTCCGAGCAAACAGAAAGCCCTGCGCACTGAATTGGAATTGGCTGCGCGACACGTTCAGTCTTCGACGGAAGATCAACCCATCGCCGCGCACGCGACAAAGAGCGTCGCCGCGCCTGTTGAGGACGAGCATATTCGCGCGGCGGCGCAGGCGGCAAGCGATAAAAAGGCGCTCAACCTCGTCGCGCTCGATCTGCGCAGCATTGCCAGCTTCACAGACTATTTTCTGATTACGAGCGGCACGAACACGCGGCAGGTGCAGGCCATTGCCGATGAGATCGTCGAGCGTTTGAAAAAGATGGGGCGGCGTGCAACGCGCGTCGAAGGCTACAACACTGCGGAGTGGGTGCTGGTTGATTACGGCGATTTCGTCGTTCATATATTCGAGGACAAGGCGCGCCATTTTTATGATCTCGAAAGATTGTGGCGCGAGGCCGTGCGCGTTGACATTCCGCTTGACGACGAACCGGGCAAAGCGGGCAACAGCGATGCATCGAGAAGCGAAGAGCGGTGAGCGAGCTTGTCGCGCTTTCGGATGCGATGCGCGAGGTGGCGCGGATGGCGACGCGCGTCGCCGCGACGGATTCCAACGTGCTGGTGACGGGCGAATCCGGCACAGGCAAAGAGCACGTTGCGCGCTTCATTCACCAGCACTCGAAACGCGCCGCCGCGAGTTTTTTGAAAATTGATTGTGCCGTATTGCCGGGCGAATTGCTTGAGGCGGAACTATTCGGCTATGAACGCGGCGCGTTTACGGGCGCGTCGGAAGCGAGGCCGGGACGCATCGAGGCGGCGCACAAAGGCACGCTCGTGCTGGACGAAATCGCTTACCTGACGACGGATGCGCAGGCAAAGTTGCTGCGCGTCATCGAGCGGCGCGAATTTGAAAGGCTCGGCGGGCGGCGCACGCATAAAGTTGACGCGCGCCTTATTGCGCTGACCAATGTTGATCTGGAGGCGGCCGTCAAGCGTCGCGCTTTTCGTGAAGACCTTTACTATCGCCTCAACGTCCTGCACATACCTTTGCCGCCGCTTCGTGAACGGCGCGCGGATATCCGACGGCTGGCGCAGGAATTTTTGAAAGCGGACGCCGCGAAACATGGCCGTCCGAGCCGAGAGCTTGCACCCGCCGCTTTTGCCACGCTCGAAGCTTACGATTTTCCGGGCAATGTGCGCGAGCTGGCGAACATCATTGAACGCGCCGTCGTCGTTTCAAACGATAAGCGCATCGAAGAAGCGGATTTGCCGGAAGCCGTTCGCGCGGCGATTAAACTCCGGCAGCTAAAGAAGGCGCGGCAAACGCTCGCGGAACTCGAAGCGGAATACATCGCGGAAACGCTCTTGTGGGCGAGAGGCAATAAATCCGAAGCGGCGCGCGTGCTCGGCATCAGCCGCAAGAATCTTTACGAGAAGATTGCGCGGTATCGCATCGAGGCATAAAGAAGATGCGCGTGCGTTTGATCTGGATCGGCAAGACGCGAGACGCCAACCTGCGCGCGCTCGCAGAAGAATATTTGAAACGGCTGACGAGATTCACACGCTGCGAAGTTACGGAGTTGGCTGCGCCGCGTGCGCGCACCGAACGCGAATGTAAGGAAGATGAAGGGCGGCGCATCTGCGAGGCATTGCGGCCTGACACCTTAACGGTTCTGTTGGATGTTGAAGGGCGCGCGTGGAGTTCGCAAGAGCTTGCCGGTGAAGTTGAAAAGTGGCAGGACAGTGGAGTAAAAGAAGCGGCGTTCATCATCGGCGGCGCATATGGCGTATCAATGAAGGTGCGCGAGCGGGCGAACGTCGTCTGGTCTTTATCGCGTTTGACGTTGACGCATGAAATGGCGCGCGTCGTCTTGCTGGAGCAGATTTACAGGGCATACACCATCATTCACGGGTTGCCATATCAAAAGTAGAGTTGTGCAGCGCACGCTTTGAAAAGCATAGAGGGAAGTTTCATCAGCCGGTTATTATGGGACGAAGAATCAGGGAGAACCATAGGAGCGAAAAGCAAACATGGATAAAAGAAAAGTTAAAACTTTCAGGGATCAACTTTTGGGACGCCGCGAAGGACTCGTCGGGCAGGTGATGGAAGCCGAGACGTCTAGCCGCGAACGCGATTCCGAAGCGACGCAAGACCCTGCGGACATGGCCGCCAATGCGTACACCAAAGAGTTGCTGTTCTCTATGTCCGCCAACGACCGCCGCTTGCTCGAATTGATTAACGAAGCGATTCTACGCATCGAAGCGGGCGAGTACGGCAGCTGTGTGCATTGCGGCGAGCCTGTGCCGGAAAAAAGGCTCGAAGCCGTGCCCTGGGCGCGTCATTGTTTACGCTGTCAGGATTTGCAGGAGCGCGGATTGCTGAATCAGGATGAAGACTAGCGCGAACGAGTGCGACGAATAAATATTGAGGCGAACAGCAAGCGGCCTCTTCGCTTGAAATATAAAAGCGAAGAGGCCGCTTGCGTTTAGGTCTGAATGCTCAAGGATTAAATCGAATGCAGTTGGCGCGTGTCACAGAACGGCTTTATGATGCGGCGCTCGCGCTGCTTTACCCACAGGCGTGCGCGGTGTGCGAAGCGAGCGTTGAGCGGCGGGAAGATGGCGCGGCGTGTGCGGCGTGCTGGCAGGCGACGCGTTTATTCTCCGGCGAAGAGGTGATGTGCGGCAAGTGCGGCTTAGTGCTTGCGGAGGCGATGCCGCAAATGAAAAGAGCCGAGGCGCGTTGCCGTCGTTGCGACGATGAAAGCTACACGGCGGCGCGCTCGTGCGGCGTCTACGAAAAAGCTTTGCGCGCTTCCGTGCTGGCGCTCAAACGCGAGCCGTATGTTGCGCCGCGCGTGGCACGCATGATGTTTGAAGCGCAGCAACGCTCTCCGCTCAACACTGCGACGCGCATCGTGCCCGTGCCACTGCATCCCGAACGCGAGCGCGAGCGCGGCTTTAATCAGGCGGCGGTGCTGGCGCGTTCGCTCGCGGCGCAGACAGGTCTCACGTGCGACGAATGGAGCCTTGCGCGAACGCTTCACACCGCGCGCCACCGCGCCGGAATGGACGCACAGGCGCGCCGCGAAACAGTCGAACGAGCCTTTGAAGTGCCACGCCCGCGCCTCATCGCAGGCCAGCGCATACTGCTCATTGACGATGTCTACACAACCGGCGCAACCGTCGCATCCTGCGCCACCGCCCTCAACGCGGCTGGCGCGGAACATGTCTTCGTGCTAACAATCGCCCGCGCCGGCGCATAAACGGCGTTGGGCGGCTACCTTGTATCTGTAAAAAGGACTTGCAACCTAAATAATCGGTGATACAATTCGCAGCCTTTGAAAGCTATCTTACGCAGTTCCTCACGTTGAAGAGGAGAAAGTATGAGCCAATCTTACGCTTTATATATTTTGGTGCTTGTTGTTACTTTGGCTGGTTGTTCCAAACCGGAAAGTACCAACGTAAGCACTAAGGTTAATGACAATTCAGCTTCTTCTAGCGTGCCTACTGAAAAAGTATCAAATTCAGAGTCAGCAAACTTCTTAAAAGTATTTGAGGGGACAATAAATGCACAGTACCCGATTGAGATGAACCTTCAAAGGAATGATAGAACTCTGTCCGGGACTTATTTCTATACGAAACACAAAGTTGATATTTCGATTAAGGGTACGGTTGATGAGCAAGATAACTTCGTTCTCAATGAGTTTGACCAGAATGGAAATCAAACGGGAATATTCAAGGGGCGGTTTGTTTCGAGTTCTTCTATTGAAGGGACTTGGTCTAAACCGAGCGGCGATAAGTCTATGCCATTTTCTTTGGTTGAAAAGGAAGGTGGCAACTCTAAAGTAGCGAGCAACCAAACAGGGCTAAACTCAAAGTTTTTTGTTAGTGACGAAAGTGATGATGCAGACCCAGACGCCCCACCTTCAGAAGCACAGCAACAAGCCGCAGCATTTTGGGACAAACACATAGCTAAGTGCGGAGGTTCGTATTACTGGCAGCATAATACTCTACCCTATTATAGGAGAGTATATGAATGCCAAGAAGAACCGAATATAATTGTGAAGGGCACAACGTATTCACCTAAACAGCTTTCAAAGGTAGAAAAGTTGAATGGAGTTGATCCATTGCCCGTAGAGTGGAGCGGTAATACGAAAGCAAATTTTACTGTATGTCGAGAGAAGAACTTTGCTTATAACGGTCCGCCTAGCCCGTCTTGGGGAAAATGGCAAGATTCTATCTCCTATGAAGTCTCTATGGAGAAGAGAAAAGGTAAGTGGAATATCCGCAATCCGCTATTCAATGGAATCACTAATGAAGAGATTGTAGCTATCAAATGCTCTGACGTTCCTAAATAAGGAGAATATCCATGAGAAATCCGCGCTTTGTAGTTCTACACCTTATTACAATAAGCGTATATCTTATCCATTTGATAGTAATGCCGTTTTCTTTGTCGGCTCAACAAAGGAGACCTTCTAAATCATCCGTTCCCCAACGTGGTGGCAGTCCAACCATTCGTAAACCGGATAGTACAAGAATTGATATTGCCTTCTTGAAAAAGAAAACATCTGAGCTTGGAATCTTTTTTAGCGATAAACCGAGCGTACCCATAAGCATGATTAATACAGCTTATGACCAGAAGTATCATGGAGAATTACGAGACGTTGGCTTTACGCCTGATGGCGGATGGTATGTTACTGCTGTTGATGGTGGCATAAAGTATGGGGGCTTGCCTTCTGACGTAAAGATCAAATTAAATGAATTAACAAATAATGGGTATTTTCACGAAAGATTTAGAGAGATGGCGTTCTCGCCTAACGGAGCTTGGATAATTCCATACGGCACTAATGAATGCAATTATGCTCCTAACAAGCTGCCTGAAAAGATGCTAGAGGGGGCTAAATATATCTATAATCGTTGGGGTAAGGGTGCCTTTTGTAGAAAATTCATTTCAGTAGCATTTGCACCTAATAATAGCTGGATCATTGTGTATAGGACAGATAACGATGAGGTTTCGCAGCTAAAATGGGATGCTATGTGGGATGGTATCGTTCAAAAGGATTTTGAACAAAAGATGATTGAATTTATAGACAAACAAATTGCTGTTAAGCAAGTTGCCTTTTCCCAAAACGGTGGCTGGATAATTCTGTTTAATGACAATGAGTTTGAGTCAAACAATATCCCGCAAGAATTATTAAAGTTGTTATTGGAAATGAACAGACAAGGCAAAAGAATTGACCAAGTGGCATTCGCCCCCAACGGGGGTTGGGTCGTTATCGGAAAAGGCTTGGCTTCTTGGTATTAACAACATCTCTCCCGCATAAAAAGCACAACGCGCGCCGCCCAACAAGTCAATCCACCTGAACGCCCGCCGCTTGCCTTTCATCAACCTTGCTCGGCTTCGGCTTGCTTGCGTTTTGCTGGCGGGCGGCAGGTGATTTCCAGCGTTCGGCTAGTGAAACTGCGGCTTGTCTTTCGGTTGACATACTCCGGTTTTTTTTGTAAAAGCAGCGCGTCTTCCCTAACCCCTGCCGTATCTTCGATAAGGAGAGAGCATGAAAAAGAAAATTGCTGCTTTAGCCCTGATGTTCATAATTCTGCCATTTGAGGGTCAAGCCTCATTGTGTGTAGATAACACTGCTTTGAGTTCTGCCGAATACGATCTTCAAGATTTCAGGTTGCCGGGCGCACCCTCCGGCGGCTACCGGGGCGATTACCGATTTAGAGTTCGCGGTAGTCGTAGCGCGCGCAGCAGCAGCAGAAGTAGCAGCCGCGCGCGCAATCGAACAGGCCAGCGTCACAGACGCAGGAATCGTTAGTTGACAACCATGCTGAATGAACGGCGCGGAGTCATCTGCGTTGAAGGCATCACGAATATGCGCGACAAATGATAATCCTCGCGTCGGCTTTAGCCAAAATTCTGTTCTTAAATCTTCCCTCGATGCTTTAGCCTGAACTAGACTGAAGCCTAGAGGGAAGATTTAAGACTCTATCTGATTTACACGGATATACCATACGTCTTTGAAGAGAATGTTGCGGTTGTCCCGGCTTATGCAGATAAACTCAAGGCGGCCACATTTACTGCTTTGGAAGAAGAGGCAATTCTGATTGTTGTGAGCCAGGTTTATTACGCAGAGTAGTTCTAAATCTCACGCCGTGCTCAATAAATTTCCCGTCCGACCCCTCTCAACTTGATTTTCATTAACGCTCTTTGGCGTCAGCATTTGGTTTCTCGCGCGCAATGTCTGTAAGATATGGCTATGGAAACTTTGTACGCGCCGATTGAGCCTTACGATCAGGGAATGCTGAAAGTCTCGCCGCGGCATTCGATTTACTATGAGCAGTGCGGCAATGCGGAAGGGCAGCCCGTAGTATTTCTGCACGGCGGGCCGGGCGGCGGAATCGTGCCGGACTACCGCAGGTTCTTTGATCCGCAGCATTACCGCGTGATTCTATTTGACCAGCGCGGCGCAGGCCGCAGCACGCCGCACGCGGAGCTTCAGGAGAACACGACTTGGGATTTGGTCGCCGACATCGAACGCCTGCGTGAACATTTCGGCGTGGAACGCTGGCAGGTTTTCGGCGGATCGTGGGGCAGCACGCTTTCGCTCGCTTACGCGCAGAGGCATCCTGAAAGGGTTACGTCCCTTGTTCTGCGCGGAATATTTTTGTGCCGCCCGAAAGAGATTGCGTGGTTTTATCAGGAAGGCGCGAGCGCGATTTTCCCTGACGTGTGGGAAGAGTATCTGCGCGTGATACCGGAAGCCGAGCGAAACGATATGCTCGCGGCGTATCATCGTCGTTTGACGAGCACGGACGAAGATGTGCGTTTAGAGGCGGCGCGGGCGTGGAGCGCCTGGGAAGGCAGCACGTCGAAGCTGTTCCCGGACAGCAATCTGATAGAGCACTTTAATGAGCCGCATCTGGCGCTCTCGCTCGCGCGCATCGAGTGCCATTATTTTATGAACAACTGTTTCTTCGAGACGGATAATTTTCTGATTGAAAATGTCGGGAAGATTCGTCATATTCCGGCGGTGATCGTGCAGGGGCGTTATGATGTGGTGTGTCCGATGATGAGCGCGTGGGAATTGCACAAGGCGTGGCCGGAAGCCTCGCTTCAGGTTGTACCGGACGCCGGACACTCCGCGATGGAGATTGGCATCACGTCCGCACTCGTTGAAGCAACGAACCGTTTTCGTGAAAGGCAAAATTAAGATAACTTTTGCTTTGCCTTATTTTTTTCGCTCGCGTAACATCTTAGAGCAATATGAATGGACGTGTCTTAGTCCTCAACGCATCTTTCGAGCCGATCAACGTATGCACGGAACGGCGCGCCGTAGTGATGATTTTTAAGGGCGTGGCGCGCGTTGAAGAGCATAACGGCCATATCCTGCATTCATCCAAATTGTCTATCCATGCGCCGAGCGTCATACGCTTAACCGAGTACATACACATTCCGTTCGAGCGGCGCTCGCTCTCCCGGAAAAACATACTGCTGCGCGATCATTCGGCGTGCCAGTATTGCGCCAAACAGTTGCCGCCTTCGGAACTCACGCTCGATCATGTGCATCCACGTTCGCGTGGTGGCGACTCGACGTGGGATAATCTGGTGGCCTGCTGCAAACGCTGTAATCATCGCAAGGGAAACCGTACGCCGGAAGAAGCCGGAATGCATCTGTTGCGCCGCCCGCGCGGATTTTCCCTGCACGTTAATCGCCAGATCATGCGGTACTTGGGGCGCGCGGACGAAGCTTGGCGCAAGTATCTCTTTTACGAATCGAATACTGAAGAATAGCGAAGTCTTTCAAATTTATGCGCCGCACAACAGGCGCGAAGGGGTTTTATGGTAAACGAAATTTTATTGTTAGGTTTTGGCGGCCCGACGGAGTGGATCATTATTCTCGTGGTGATTATGCTACTTTTCGGCGGCAGCAAATTGCCGCAACTCGCTAAAGCTCTCGGCCAGAGCAAGCGCGCCTTCCGCGAAGGTATGGATGAAGCCGATGAAGAGGAAGCGGCCTTGCAACGCGAAAAAGCGCGTAAACAAACAATCACCGACGGGCAGCAAACAGTCGCTCGCCCGTCTCTCTCCGCCGTAGACGATGAGGAGTTGTTCGAGGAAGCGCGACGCCGCGCGGCACGCCTGCGCACAACGGACACCGCGCGTCTCGAAGACGACAGATCAACAAGCAGCCAAACACGCTGATAATAGTTTTCAGTTTTGGGTTTTCAGTTTTGAGATTTTAGGACGAAGGCGCGAGTCTTCTTGCTGAAAACTCAAAACTGAAAACTGTTCATTCCGCTTTGCGCCCGATGAGCAGCGTCGCTTTGATTGAGAGCACGAAATCCGCGTCGTGGCGTTCTTCGTCAATGAGGCGCGCGATCTCTTGCGAGACTTTTCGGCGCGCCTCCTCGTCCGGCAAAATATCCAGCCAATCGCGCAGTAGAAAATCGTTGATGAGCGGCGCATTCAGGAAAGCTTCGCCCGATTCATAAATGAACTCTTCTACGCTCGTCCATGTTTGCACCGCGTCCAAACCCTCGCGCGCGGCACTCTCTTCCAACGCCGATATGACGGGGCGCTCCGTGATGAAAGTTTCGACGGCGGACAGGTGCTCCGTATATTTCGTATCGCTCAAGGCTTCCCAGTAGATAGAGAAGAACTCGCCGAAGCTCGCCGCCGTAACGCTGCACAGGGCGACGCTTGCGCCGGGCGCGGCGACCCGCACCGCCTCCGCGAGCACTTCCGGCAAACGCTCCGGCGCAGTCAGCGAAGCGTTACAGACGACCAACTCAAAACCGTCGTCCTCAAAATCCAACGCTTCCAACTGCGCGACGTGAAACTCCGCGTTTGTCTTCAAAGCGGCGGCCTTCGCTTTTGCCAGCTCAAGATTCTCTGCGCTTTCATCCGTGCCGACGAGCGTTACGTCCTGCCCCGCGCGCTTGAGTAAAGAGAGCGCGTGATCGCCCGTTCCGACAGCGGCATAAAGGATGCGCCCTTTTTTCGGCAACTTGATGTGCTCATCCATTAACAGCGCAAAGCGTTCGCCCCAATCCGTCGCAACATACAGGTCATGCAGAAAAGCCAGCTCTTTGTTTGATTTACTCGCGCTCACAATCTTAAAGGACAGTGGCCGGTAGTCAGTGAGCAGTGGTCGGAATAAAAGCAAGGTCGAATACGGGCAACGTAGCTGCAATATTCTCAATCTTCCGACTCCAGACTCTTGATTACAGACTCTTGACTCCTCGCCTCCTTATCAACATCTTCGTAGTAAACTTTGCCCTGCAAACGCTCCGGCAAGCAACTCATCTCTTCGCGCGCCGCCTTATCGCTATGCACATAACGATAACCGCTGCCGTAGCCCGTGCGCTTCATTAAAGGTGTGATGGCGTTGCGCAGATGAAGCGGGACGGGTTCTGTCGCCGTGTCGTTTGCGTCTTCGACGGCGGCCATGTACGCGCGCTTGACGGCGTTGGATTTCGGCGCGCGTGCCAGATAAATCGTCGCTTGCGAAAGCGGATAGAGAGCTTCCGGCAAACCTATGAGTCGCGTGATGTCGGCTGCCGCCGCCGCTTGAACCATCGCCTGCGAATCTGCGAGGCCGATATCTTCGGAAGCCAGAATGCAGAGGCGGCGCGCGATAAAGACGGGATCGGCTCCGCCTTCGATTAATCGCGCGAGCCAGTAAAGGGCGGCGTTCACGTCCGAATTACGCAGAGACTTAATCAGCGCGGAAGCTAAATTGTAATGTTCCTCGCCGCCTTTATCGTAAGCGTAACGGGCGCGCCCCAAAGCTTCAATGATTGTTTCGAGCGTGACGCGGCGAACGCCCGCTTCATCCGGCGCGGTCGCTTCGACGGATGCTTCGAGCGCCGCCAGAGCGGAACGCGCATCGCCGCCCGCCGAATGAGCCAGCCGCGCGACGAGTTCATCCGGGACTTCCGGCTTGAGCGACGCGAGTCCTTTTTCTTCGTCCGCTAACGCACGGCAAAGAATCATCTGGACATCTTTTCCCGTCAAAGGATGCAACACGAGTACGCGGCAGCGCGAGAGCAGCGCGCCTGTGACTTCAAACGAAGGATTCTCGGTTGTCGCGCCGATCAGCGTCACCGTGCCGTCTTCGACGGCGGGCAGCAAGGCGTCCTGCTGCGCTTTGTTGAAACGATGTATTTCATCAACGAAGAGTACCGTGCGCTCTCCTTTGCGCTTCGCGTCGCGTGCGTCCACGATGGCGGCGCGTAAATCTTTAACGCCGGAAAAGACCGCCGAGAGCGGAACGAAATTAGCATTGCTTTTTTCCGCGAGAAGGCGCGCGAGCGTGGTTTTGCCTGTGCCGGGTGCGCCCCACAAAATAATCGAAGGCAAGTTGCCGGAGCCTTCGATCAGGCGGCGCAGGATGCGGTCTTCGCCGACGAGATGCTGTTGCCCGACAAACTCCGCAAGGTTACGCGGGCGCATCCTTTCGGCGAGCGGCGCGAAAGCGTCCGGCGTCTTTTCCTCTTCCGGCTCGGCAAACAATCTTTCGGATGATGCACGACGCGGCATAAATTAAAACCCTTGACCCGTCAAATCTCAGCTCCCAAATCAAAAATACGCGCGCGCCGTCGAGATCAAACGGCGGCGCAATCTTTTTGAACTTCACAAAAACGAACTTATTGTTGATATAATGAGCTTACCACAATCTTTCGCGTAGCAGGGAACGTCGCCGTTTGAGCCGCGCGCTTTGAATGGAACGATGCGCTGCCGTTGTTCGTATATCATGCCAACTGCGGCTCGTGCGAAGAATAAAGAGCATCGGCGCGGCGGTTGAAAGCATTAATGAGGTGAAAAGAAGATGAAAAACTCAATGAGAATCGTCGGGATCGTATTGCTGGTGATGTTTGCGCTCGTCGTCGGCGTTCCGCTCGTGCTGGCCGCCGCCGGTATCGCACTCGGCCTTGTCGGTCTGGTGTTCGGCCTCGCCGTGCTGATGATTAAGCTCGCCGTCGCCGTCGCCGTCGGCTATCTAATTCTGATGGGCGTGCGCGCCGTATTGCGGTAACTCTCTCTTGATAAACTTGCCTCGAAGTAACATCAAGCGCGAATCTCTTTTTACACTCGCACGGCGGGGCGGCACGCGGGATTTACACGTTGAAACGAAAATTCACGATGTCGCCTTCCTGCATCGCATACTCTTTGCCTTCCAGCCTTAACAAGCCCTGCTCGCGCGCCGCTGTGTATGAACCGACTTTCGTGAGTTGATCGTAGCCGACGATTTCGGCGCGAATAAAGCCGCGTTCGATGTCCGTGTGAATCGTGCCCGCCGCCTGCGGAGCTTTCGTGCCTTGCGGAATCGTCCACGCGCGTACTTCCTTTTCGCCCGCCGTCAAGAACGACATGAGACCGAGCAAGCGATACGCGCTCTTGATTAAATTATCAACGCCGCTGCCCACGACGCCCAGCGATTCCAGATAATCTTTACGCTCATCGGGCGGCAACGCGACGAGTTCGGCTTCGAGTTGCGCGCAGATCACGACGACTTCCGCCGCTTCCGCCGCCGCGATTTCACGAACCGCGCGCACATGATCGTTAGCGTCCGGGTTGGCGAGCGTCGCTTCGTCAACATTCGCCGCGTAGATCGTCGGCTTCATCGTCAACAGAAAAAAGGAACGCGCCACCGCTTGCTCGTCCTTCGTGAGCTCGACGGTGCGCGCCGCCTTGCCTTCTTCGAGCGCGGGCAGCAACTTATCCAGCACATCCAATTCGGCGCGCGCCCCTTTGTCGCCGCCGCTCTTCGCAGCCTTCTGCGCACGCTCGCGCCGCTTCTCGACACTCGCCAAATCCGCCAGCGCCAACTCAATCTGAATCGTCTCGATATCGCGCTGCGGATTTACGGAGCCTTCGACGTGAACGATGTTCTCATCCTCAAAGCAGCGCACGACCTGCACGACCGCATCCGTCTCGCGTATGTTTGCGAGGAATTGATTGCCCAACCCTTCGCCCTTCGACGCCCCGCGCACCAGCCCCGCGATGTCCAGAAACTCAACCGTCGCGGGCACAATCACCTTCGTCTTGACGATCAACGCCAAAGGCTCAAGCCGCTCGTCCGGCACGGGTACAACACCCACGTTCGGCTCAATCGTCGCAAACGGATAATTCGCCGCCAACGCCGACGCCTGCGCTGTCAACGCATTAAACAACGTAGACTTCCCCACATTCGGCAACCCGACAATACCTGCGCGAAGCATAAACAGTACCTCTCAGCGAAAACTTACGTCCTGAACGCAAACTAGTATTTTTACACCGTCGAACACGGCACTGTCCAGCCTGCATTCGACATCATTAACACGCGAGCGTCAGCCCACAATTCTTTGTGCGTTTCATCTGTCAATACATCAGTGCAGTATGCGGCGCAAAGATATGTGATTCTCGCCCGGTTCCTCGCGTAGTATTCGCAACCGGCGCGCAATTTTTAGTTTCTAAGTTTCATGTTTGCTGTTACCATTTGAGCTATGGATTACAGAGATATTATTACCATCGAACCCGGCAAACGAAGCGGCCAGCCGTGCATACGCGGTTTGCGTATGACGGTTCAGGACGTGCTCGAGTATTTGGCTGGCGGAATGACGGAAGAAGAAATTTTAGACGAGTTTCCTGATTTGACGCGCGAAGACATACGGGCGTGTCTGGCGTTTGCGGCTGACCGCGAGCGACGGCTCGCCGTTTTGCCGCAATATGAAATTACTGTTTGACCAAAACCTGTCGTGGCGATTGCCGGAGAAATTAGCCGACCTTTATCCCGACAGCCAGCACGTCCGCGAAGCCGGAATGAAGGAATCCGAAGACATTGATATTTGAGAGTCTGCGGAGGTAAATATGAATCAGGAACCCCCAATCTCAATGATAATTAGTCAGCAAAGCACAATTGTTCATAATTATAGATACTTTTACTATTTAGCTAATGAGCTTACTCATCTTGCCTTAGAAGATGAAGATAAAAATGGAATAAACGCCTTTAGATATGCAATGGGCGTAGTAATCTTTTCTTACACTACTATTGAGACTTTCACTAATCATATATTTCATTCTAAAAATTACAAAATCAACGAACTGTTCTCTTCTTTGAGTGATGAGTTAAATGAAAAGATTGAAAGATTCAGCTTAAACGAGAAAATAGAATTTGCCTTTAAATTTTATCCCGACTCGAAAATAAAAGAATTGAATAAAGGAGAGGAACCGTTTCAATCGTTTGACATATTAAGGCAGCTAAGGAATTTTCTCATTCACTACATTCCAAAAGAAGAAGTCGTTCATTCCGATAATAAGAAGTATCTAGATCAATTGACAAAGCTGGAGAAAAAAGCCCGCAGCAAGTTCAAGATTGAAGATTTAGCCTCCTCGAAAATGGCGTTTGTTTATAGATGCTTTAATAAAGATTGTGCGTTATGGGCTTTTAACCTCGTCCAGCCTTTCTTAAATTGGCTTTGCGATAGTCTAAATATTGACAGGCATGAGTTAAAGATATACTGGGATTTACCACCTCGTGCCTAACGTGGAGCGTTTATTATGGAGCCGCTAGGCCGAGATAAGAATTCGTCAATCTACGTTGGTCATCCGCCTTTGATTGTTTATTTGCAGCCGGTGGTGAATCTGACGGACGAGCAGCTTTATGGATTTTCACAGCTTAACCGGGATTTGCGGATTGAGCGGAATGCGCGTGGAGAATTGATAATTATGCCGCCGACGGGAGGCGAGACGAGCGAGCGCAATGCTGAGATTACGATGCAGTTGAGAGTGTGGGCGAAACGAAATGGTGAGGGCGCGACGTTCGATTCTTCGGGCGGCTTTCGTCTGCCGAATGGGGCGGTGCGTTCGCCTGATGCCGCGTGGGTCAAGCGTTCGCGCCTCGATGCGTTGACCGCCGAAGATAGGAAAAAGTTTATCCCGCTCTGTCCTGATTTTCTGATCGAGCTACGCTCTCCGACCGATAGCCTCAGCGTCGTGCAGGAGAAGATGCAGGAGTATCTCGATAATGGCGCTCAGTTGGCGTGGCTCATTGACCCGGAACAAAGGCGCGTGTCCGTTTATCGCGCTCACGCGCCGGTTCAGGAATTGGATAGCCCGGAAAAGATTTCCGGCGATCCCGTTCTCTCCGGCTTCGAGTTGGATTTACGCGAAATATGGTAATGGGGTTGTCTCATCATCATGTCCTCTCAACCTAAAACATTATTGACGCCGGAAGAGTATCTTGCCATTGAGCATAGGTCTGGAATTAAAATTACTATTCAAGGAGTCGGAATATATGGTCACGAGAGAAGAAATAGTGGCGGAAATTCGTAAGGTTCCGGAAAAGTATCTGGAAGAGTTGTATAAAGTTGTCAAGGATTTTGAGGAGAGAAGCGAAGAGGCTCCAACCCAAAATGTCATGGCGGCTTTGCGGCAAATAAAGATTTCAGCTTCGCCGGAGTTTTCGATCAAGGCGAATCTATATGACCTTTGACGGAGACTTTGAGCAAGCAGGGTTCATAGTGATAAAGGGCTAACGACAAACGTCGAAAGAGCCTTGAGCCGGAAGCGCAATTAACTTGTTTTTATCCGTCTATGCGGACAGTCACGCAATCCCGAAATTAGCTGTCTTTGATTTAATCAGTTTGTAGTCTTGATCGCCGTCTACCCGACGGATACTTTGCATCTGCCGCGGGCGTTTGGTTATTATCAACGCTTGCGGCAAGATTTGTTTGCAGTAAATTCCTGAAAGACTTTCCTGTTCGCGGAGATTAAAAGATGGCTAAAGAGTTGGCGGATGTCGCTTTGAATGCGGCGCGGGAGCGTGGGGCGCAGTATGCGGACATACGCATTAGCCGCACGCTGAATCAGTTTGTGAACACGCGGGAGAATCGCGTGGAGGGCGTCACCAACACGGAGACTTACGGGTTCGGCGTGCGCGTGCTGGTTGATGGGGCGTGGGGCTTTGCGGCGTCGAGCAATGTACAGAAGGAAGAAATTGCGCGTGTGGCGGAGCGCGCCGTGTCCATCGCAAAAGCAAACAAGGCGATACAACGTAACCGTATTAGCCTTGTGCCGGTGGAGAAGTACCCGGACGCGAAATATGTGACGCCGGTGGTGCGCGATCCGTTCACCGTGCCGCTTTCGGAGAAGGTTGATTACTTGTTGAAGGTCAACGCGGAGGCGCAGAAGGTGAAGGGGCCGGGGCCTATGTTCATCAGTTCGCGTATGTTCTTCGTCAAGGAGATAAAGTATTTCGCGTCAACCGAAGGCACTTATGTTGACCAGACGTTGATTCGTTCGTGGCCGACGTTTACGGTTACGTCCATCAATCCGCAGATGGGGCGTTTCGAGCAGCGTTCGAGTTTGGGCACGCCCATCGGCAAAGGCTACGAAGTGGTCGCGGAGTACGATCTAATCGGCGAAGCACCGCGCGCGGCGGAACAGGCCGTGCAGAAGCACACAGCGAAGTCCGTCGAGCCGGGACGCAAAGACCTCGTGCTGCATCCGACGAATCTGTGGCTGACGATTCACGAATCAATCGGCCATCCGACGGAGCTTGATCGCGTCTTAGGTTACGAAGCCAACTATGCGGGCACTTCGTTTGCGACGCGCGAGAAGCTGGGCAAATTTCAGTACGGCTCGAAGTTCATCAACATCAAGGGCGACAAGATACAGAAGAATGGTCTGGCGACGTGCGGCTGGGACGACGACGGCGTGAAGACGAAGGAGTGGGACATAATCCGTGACGGTGTGCTCGTTAGTTATCAAACCGTAAGAGACAATGCGGCGGTGATCGGTTTGAAGGAATCGCAGGGCGCGTCTTACGGAGATAATTGGGGCGACGTGGCGTTTCAAAGAATGCCGAATGTGAGTTTGCAGCCCGCGCGCGGCAATCGGAATATCAGCGCGGACGATTTGATCGCGGACGTGAAGGACGGCGTGTATATCGAAGGCGACGGTTCGTTTTCGATTGACCAGCAGCGTTATAACTTTCAGTTCGGCGGGCAGTTATTTTACGAAATCAAGAACGGCAAGCGTGTTGGATTGTTGCGCGATGTTGCTTATGTATCACGCACGCCGGATTTCTGGAACGCCTGCGACGGCATCGGCTCGCGTGAGCATTACATTCTGGGCGGCGCGTATTTCGACGGCAAGGGCGAACCTGGACAGGTCAACGCCGTCTCGCACGGTTGCCCGCCCGCGCGTTTCCGGCAAGTCAACATCATCAACACCGGGAGGAAAATCTAAAATGGCATTGCTCTCACGCGCCGAAGCCGAAGTGGTTCTCAAAAAAGTTTTAGCCCTCTCGAAAGCGGATGAACTCGAAGCGAACTTGAGCGGCGGGCGTTCTGCTAACACGCGCTTCGGCGTCAACTCCGCCAATACGAGCGGCGACCGCGATGATCTGGCCTTAGCCGTCAACGCGCACTTCGGTCAGCGCGGCGGTGTGGCGACGACCAACACGCTCGACGATGCCGGACTCGAAAGAGTGGTGCGCGCGGCGGAAGAGATCGCGCGCCTCTCGCCGGAAAATCCAGAGCAGCAGAAATTTCTTTCGCAGCAGAGATATCAAGAGATTACGGGCGCGTTCGACGAAGCGACGTACGATGCGGACGCGGCAATTCGTGCGCGCGGAATTGCGGCGACGATTGATCCGGCGCGCGCGAAAAATTTAGTTGCCGCCGGTCTCTACGATCACGAAGGCGGCTTTACGGCCATTGCCAACACGCGCGGCAATTTCGGTTATGCGCGAACTTCGCGCGCCACTTTTACGACGACTGTCCGAACGGCGGACGGCACAGGATCGGGCTGGGGTTCGGCGATGTCGCACCGCATCGCGGACGTGAATCCGCAAACAATCGGCGCGTATGCGATTCGCAAAGCGGAGTTGTCGCGCAATCCTGTGGCGATTGAGCCGGGCAGATACACAGTGATTTTAGAGCCGAATGCCGTCGGCGATCTGGTCGCTAATATGCTGTTCCTCTTCGGCGCGCGGCAGGCTGACGAAGGCCGCTCGTTTCTTGCGAAGAAGGGCGGCGGCAATCGCTTGGGCGAAAAAGTTTTCGGCGAAGGCGTTAATCTTTACACCGATCCGAACTTACCGAACGCGCCCGGCCTGCCCTTCGATCAAGAGGGACAGCCGACACGACGTATAGATTACGTGCGCAATGGCGTAGTGAAGAATCTGAATTATTCGCGGTTCTGGGCGAAGAAGCAGGGCAAGGAAGTGACGCCGTTTCCCGCCAACCTGATCTTCGAGGGCGGCAACGCTTCCATCGAAGAGATGATTAAAGCGACGGATCGCGGCGTGCTCGTGACGCGCTTCTGGTATATACGCCCCGTTGACGCGCAGACGGTTCTCTACACAGGCCTCACGCGCGACGGCACGTTTCTCATCGAGAACGGGCGTTTGAAATCCGCGATCAAAAATTTTCGCTTCAACGAAACACCCGTCAAGATGCTGAACAATATAGACGCGATGTCGCCCGTCGTGCGCATCACCGGCTCGGAGCGCGTCGGCGAGCGCCTGCCCATCCTCGCGCCCGCCCTGAAGGTGCGCGATTTCTCGTTCACGAGTTTGTCTGAAGCAGTTTAATAAGAGTCAAGAGTCGTGAGTCAAGAGTCGAAAATACTAACTGCTTGCGCGTTTGGCTTAAGCTTTTGACTTCCGACTTCCGACTCCTGACTCCAGACTCCCAGACTCCAGACTCTTAATCCCATGCTCGTTTCCGTCATCGTGCCCTGTTACAACGAAGAGGCTGTGATTCGTGAGACGCACAGCCGTTTGATGGCGACGATGGGCGAAGTCGGCGGCGCGGATTACGAACTCGTTTATGTTGACGACGGAAGCCGTGACCGGACGCTCGCGCTTTTAGAAGAGTTGCAGGCGATGGATGCGCGCGTGCGTGTGCTGGGGCTATCGCGCAACTTCGGTCATCAGATCGCCGTCACCGCCGGACTCGAACACGCGCGGGGTGATTGCTGCGCGGTGATTGATGCCGATTTGCAAGACCCGCCGGAAGTGATTCAAGAGATGGTGGCGCGCTGGCGCGACGGTTACGATGTAGTTTACGGCGTCCGCACCGATAGAGAAGGCGAGACGGCCTTTAAGCTGTGGACGGCGAAGGCTTTTTATCGTTTGATAAATCGTTTGTCGAAAATTCAGATACCGCTCGATGTCGGCGATTTTCGTTTGATGAGCCGCCACGTCGTTGATGCGCTGCTACAGATGCCGGAGCGTGATCGGTTTTTGCGCGGGATGGTGAGCTGGGTCGGGTTCAGGCAGATCGCCGTGCTATATAAACGCGCGCCGCGCCGCGCCGGAGCGAGCAAGTATCCGCTGCTGAAGATGATCGCGTTTGCGGCGGACGGCGTCGTGTCGTTTTCGTTTACGCCGTTGCGTCTTGCCATCTATACGGGATTTGCCGCCATCGCGCTCGCGTTCGCCGGAATCGTTTACGCGGTGCTGCTGCGGTTCTTCACAGACGATTGGGTGCGCGGGTGGGCGTCGCTTTTCGTCGCGGTGCTCTTTATGAGCGGCGTGCAGTTGATCTCGCTCGGCATCATGGGTGAGTACGTCGGGCGTATCTACGGGGAAGTCAAAAAACGTCCGCTCTATTTTGTGCGCGAGAAACTGGGCTTCGACGCAGAGCGCGCCAACGCTGAAACCGACGCCTCCCGCCGTTGACTCCGTTCATGCAGGAAGACCTTTTGTACCTTAATGTACATATATACTTTACAAAATATCTTTGTTATCCTCACTTTAGCTTTTCTTCCAAAGCACAGCTTATCCGGCGACGCAGGGACGAGAATGTTAGCCGCTCTTTCCGCTCCGGCGTGAATTGCCGCACCGAAGTCTGCTAGTCCGAGCAAGACCGAGTTACGGACGAAAGACGCGAAGTGTCTTTGGGCGTTGAGACAATTAGAAGCGAACCCATCAAGCCGTCGTGCGCGTCCCGACGTTTCGCGGCAATGTGTAGCAATAAACCGGCGCATCTATTCCCCTTGTCCTTATATTGATGCGCCCTAAATAGTCAGCGTGATACCGCCGCAATCCGTCATCTCTATGCTTACTGCCACCCAACTCCATTCCGATAAGCAGTAAGTTTGTTACGCAAGCTACAGATAAGACCATAAGTAACAGTGTCAATATCCTCGTCGTCGAAGCCGCTATCCCGGAGTCGGAACATCTCAAGCACATCCTTAAGCAGCATGGTCACTATGTCTCGGTGGCGCACGATGTCGCGCATCGAGTACATTCTGCTCAACCGCGAGTTGCGCGCGGGCAGGAAAG
Organism: Pyrinomonadaceae bacterium; assembly: GCA_046262295.1. Lineage (GTDB taxonomy): Bacteria > Acidobacteriota > Blastocatellia > Pyrinomonadales > Pyrinomonadaceae > JBHENC01. The sequence goes on from JBHENC010000004.1 coordinate 42,921, forward strand.
GAGAAGTGGGCGTAGAGGAGGTGGTGTTCGGCGGGAAAAAGTATTCGATCACACCGGAGCGGCAGCAGATAGTTGATCTGTTGATTTCGGTTTACGGACCAGAAAACCTGCGAGGTGAGTTGGTTTCAAACGGTGAGGACGCCGCTCATCAAGTCGAACGGTGAAGTTAGCCAAGTCCTCGGAATAGCGACAAACATCACCGAGCGCAGGAGGCGCACTGAGGAAATGCTGAGAGAGAGCGTGCAGCGGTATCGCTTGCTCGGTGAAGGCCTCTGGCATCAGGTCTGGACGGCGCAGCCGGATGGCAAGCTGGATTACGTCAACGGCGGTGCGATCAAATTCTTCGGGCGCACGGCCAAGCAGTTGTTGGGCGAAGGGTGGTATTACGCGGTGCATCCAGACGATCTGGCGCAGTCCATCAAACGCTGGACGCGGTCGCTTCAGACCGGCGAGAGGTATGAATTGGAATTTCGCTTGCGAGGGGCAGACGAAAACTACTGCTGGCATCCGGCGCGGGCGACGGCAGGACGCGACCGGCAAGATTATTAAATGGTTCGGCACGAATACGAATATTTAGGATTTGTCGAATTGCCGGACGACAGAAACGGGGTTTGAATAGTTGGAGCCAAAAAACATTATCAGAGTGCTCATCGTCGAAGACAACAAAGACGATTATCTCCTCACACGCAAGCTGCTCTCGCGCATCGAAGGAACTGACTATCAGCTCGATTTGGTAACCACCTACGCCACCGGATTAGAAGCTATTCTCCGGTGCGCGCACGACATCTGTCTGCTGGACTACCGGCTCGGAGCGCGAACCGGCCTTGAGCTTTTGCGCGAATCAATTGGAAAAGACTGCAAGATGCCGATCATTTTACTGACCGGACAGGCCGACCGCACAGTTGATCTCGAAGCGGCCAGAGCCGGAGCTGCCGATTACATGGTCAAGGGGCAGATTACCGCGCCGCTTCTGGAACGCGCGATTCGCTATGCCATCGAACATCGCAAATCCGAAGCGTCGCGCGATTCGGCGGTCGAAGCGTCGCGGCTGAAATCCGAATTCCTCGCCAATATGTCGCACGAAATTCGCACGCCCATGAATGGCGTGATCGGCATGACCGGCCTCTTGCTCAACACCTCTTTGAGCGCCACACAGCGGGCTTATGCCAAAGCCATTGAAACAAGCGCCGCGTTGCTGCTGGTGGTGATTAACGACATTCTGGACTTCTCGAAGATTGAAGCGGGTAAACTGCATTTCGAGAAGGTTGATCTTAACCTGACCACAATTCTTGAAGAAACAATCGAGTTGCTTGCCCTGCAAGCGCAGGCGAAAGGCATCGAGCTGACGCTACATATTGAAGACGACATCCCGGCCGTTCTTCGCGGCGACGCCGCACGTCTGCGCCAGATTCTGATAAACTTGATCGGCAATGCCGTCAAGTTTACAGAACAGGGCGAAGTCCGTGTGCAGGCGACGAAAGACGACGAGAGCGATTCGCAAGCGGCGCTGCGTTTCACCGTGACGGACACCGGCATTGGCCTCCCCGAAGCGGCGCGGAAAAATCTTTTCCAGCCTTTTGTGCAGGCCGACGGCTCGACAACGTGCAAGTATGGCGGCACGGGATTAGGCCTCGCCATCTCGAAACAACTCGCGGAACTGATGGGCGGCGAAATCGGCGTCGAAAGCGAACCGGGCAAAGGCTCGACCTTCTGGTTCACCGCACGGCTGGAAAAACAACCCGCCGGAATAGAAGAAACCACGCCTCACACAGTTGACCTGAACGGCATCCGCATTCTTATCGTTGACGGCAACAATACTAATCGGCAGATTCTCAAAAACAGACGGCCGCCCGGGGCATGAACGTCACGGAGACTGAATCGGGAGTTGCCGCGCTCAAGTTGTTGCGCGTACAGGCGGCGGAAGGCGCGCCGTTTGATATCGCGCTCGTTGATTTGAAGTTATCGGACATGGATGGTTTTGAATTGGCGCGCGCCATCAGAGAGGAGAGCCGCATCGCCGATGTGAATCTGGTGATGCTCACCGCCATCGGAATTCGCGGGCACGGAGAAATGGCGCGGCAGTTAGGCATCGCCGCGTATCTCACCAAACCCGTCCGCCACTCTCATCTTCTGCGCTGCCTCGAAGCGGTGCTGAGCAGAACCGGGGTTGAACTGGGTATGCCTGCTCCGCACGAGTTGATTACGCGGCATACGCTCGGCGTCGCGCACGCCAAATTCAGCCCCGGTAGCCGCATCCTCATCACCGAAGATAACTTGATAAATCAAACGGTGGTTTTGAATCAGCTGGAAATATTCGGCTATCAGGCCGATGCCGTCGCCAACGGAGCGGAGGCGCTCGCGGCGCTCGAAAAGAACTCCTACGATGTGGTGCTGATGGATGTGCAGATGCCTGTGATGGACGGCTTCGAGACGACCGCCGAAATTCGGCGGCGAGAGGGAACAATCAAACATACGACGATCATTGCGATGACGGCGAACGCGATGAACGGCGACCGCGAGAAATGTCTGGCCGCCGGAATGGACGATTACCTCAGCAAGCCTGCGCAACCTGATGAACTATTGAATATGCTCGAGCGTTGGATTCCCGCCCCGGACAAAGAGAGCACCGGGCTTGAGTTAGTCGAGCGACGAGCGACAACGACGAACGACGCGGTTGATTTGACGGTGCTCGCTGGCTTCAGGAAGATAAAAAGAGAAGGGCAACCCGATCTCGTAAACCAACTTGTCAGTATGTTCAAAGATGAAGCACAAAAGCGTTTGGCCGTATTGCGTGCGGCGCTTGAGGCGTGCGATGTCGAAGCACTTCAGCGCGCGTCGCCTTCATTGAAGGGCAGCAGCGCCAATATCGGCGCGCACCGGATGGCCGCGCTCAGCGAGGAACTGAACCGGAAGAGCCGTGCCGAACATCTGGAAGGCGCGGGCGTCGTTCTGCGCCGGTTGGAAGACGAATATTCATACGTGCAGCAGGCGCTGGAGGCGGAATTGCAAAGGAGTCTCGGATGAGAGTGTTAATCGCAGAAGACGATCCCGTATCCCGCTTGATGCTCGAAGCCACTTTGGAAGACTGGGGTCACGAAGTAGTCGTGACATCCGACGGAGATCATGCGCTGGCGGAGTTGCAAAAAGAGAACGCGCCGCGGCTTGCCATCCTCGATTGGATGATGCCCGGCATGGACGGCCCGGAAATCTGCCAACGGTTGCGCCGGATGCAAACCTCCACGCCCGTTTATATTCTTATCCTGACGGCGAAAAGCAGCAAAGAAGAGATCGTCGCCGGGCTAAAGGCCGGAGCGAACGATTACCTTACCAAGCCTTTCGACGGCGAAGAGTTGCGCGCGCGCGTGCAGGTCGGAGCGACGGTCGTGGAGTTGCAGCGGACTCTTGCCGAGCGCGTTGCCGAACTCGAAGATTCTATTTTACAGGTCAAACAACTTCAGGGAATTCTGCCCATCTGTTCTTACTGCAAGAATGTGCGCGATGATCAAAACTACTGGCAGCGCGTGGAGAGCTACGTCGCCGACCACACGGACGCGAAGTTCAGCCATAGCATCTGCCCGGAGTGCTACGAGGCGGTCGTCAAACCGGAGCTTGCGAAGGTTAAAAGCGACCGGGCGGAGTAACGGCGTGTGCGTGCGCGCTCAACTCGGAAGCGATTTTGCGGCGAAGGAGTTTGAGCGATTGCTGCTACTATAAGATGTCGGAGTTTTAGGCGCGTGGGGAATCGCCCGTTATGAGGAAGAAAGTTTTTATCGCCATCGGGCTTGTTTTAGTCGGTCTGTCCGCCTTCTGGCGCTTCGGGCTGGCTCCACGTCTGACCGATCGCATTCCGAAGGGGTGGAGTTGGGAAACCAACTATATAGGCTTCCAGACTAATGCCGATCCCGTCACGCAGAAGCTGCCGGAGAAGGATGCCACCGGCACTTATTCCTACTCTTTCAAGCTCATTTCCGAGCGCGACAGGCCTCGGTCAGTTGAGTTTGAAGTCCGATACATAGTGCGCGATGTCAACACCGGACAACTTACTTTTGAATATAACTCGCGCGCGACGGTTGATCCGCAAACAGGAAAACGAACCGAGAAAGAGTATCAGGGCGACTATTTTGTTTTTCCGCGTAATGCAGAGAAGAAGAAGACTTACAAGCTGCGCTTCTCCTACCTTAAAGGCATTCCCGTTTCGTTCCAAAGCGAAGAAGTGATTGACGGACTCGAGACGTATCTTTATTCCTATCAAGGGCGCGGTGAGTACACAGAGGCATATCAGGGGTCAGAAGCATTTCCCGGACTCAAGGTTGAACCTGGTCAGGAACTAAAGTGCGCCGACGATCTGTTTAACTTCAAGGTATGGGTCGAGCCGGTCACGGGCGCGATCATAAAGATTCAGGAAGGTTGTCCTTCCGGCGATTATGTTTATGACGTGGCGAGTGGCCGCCAGCTTTATCCGGTTGACCGCTGGGGCGGCGAGACCGCCGGTGATGATGTCGTCCGCCGGGCAGAATTGGCTCGACGAGAGCGCGCGAGACAACTCCGGGTCACGCGCTACATTCCGCTCTTACTTCTCTTAATGGGTCTTGTTTGTTTCGGGTGGGGAGTGCTTCAGCGAAGGTCTCTGCCGAAACGAAGTGAGTACGTCAAGCCGCAGAGGTCAATCGCCACGAAATGGCTGGCCTTTCAGGTGGCGGGCTTTAGCCTCATCTTAATCATCATCGGCATATTTCAATACCGTAGCATCAGAGACGGGGTGTATGAAGAGGTCGAGCGTTCCGGGCAGAACGTCTCGCAAGCGTTCCGGGAGATGCTGACGGAGCGCCCGGAATTATTCAAGACAGAGATACTCGAACCCATCGTGCTGCGCTTCGACGCCAAGATTCCCGCCGCCGAACGTGTCAGCATCATTGACCCGTCCGGGCGCATCATCGCGGATTCCGATCCCCACCGGGTTGGAACCGATGCCGGCCAAAACGATGTCGTCAAATTGCTGCGTGAGTCCGACCATGAACGCTCATTCTATCAAACAGGCGAAGGCAAATATCTGCGATTGAGTTACCCGCTGGAGGGCGGTTTCGATCCGGCGCGAAAATCTAATGTGATGGGCGTCTTCTCCATGAGCCTGAGCCTGACGCACGCGGATCAAAAGGTCAACGAAACTTTCACGCACACGATGCTGATCCTCACCGGCTTTCTCATAGGCTTCTGGGTGCTTCAGTATGTGCTCGTGCGGCGCGGATTCTTACGCTGGCTGCATCATCTAACCTTCACTGCCGCGCGTTTCGGTGACGGCGATTATTCGGCGCGCGCGCTCGTCCCCACCAAAGATGAGATCGGTCAAGTCGCCGTTGCCTTTAACGAGATGGCAACGGAGATTGAGAAAAGTAGCCAGCAACTACAACTTGAAATCACTGAGCGCAAGCAAATTGAAGAAAAACTAAAGACCGAAGGGCTACGGCTGGCTGAAGCACAGCGCATCGCGCAGATCGGCAGTTGGGAATGGGACATTGCCACTAACAAGGTGAATTGGTCGGATGAGCTATATCGCATCTTCGGTCTTCAATCACAGGAATTCGCTGGAACCTACGAAGCATACTTGGGCTTTATACACCCTGATGACCGCGAGCTTGTGGCAAGCATGGTCGAGCGAGCCATGCACGAGAAAAAGTATCCTGAGTATGACCATCGCATCATGCTGCGCGACGGGACAGTGCGGGTCATTCATGCCAGCGGCATCGTCATCACGGATGAGAGCGGCGTTCCCGTTAAGATGACGGGGACTGCACAGGACATCACCGAGCGCAAACGTATTGAAGAGGCTTTGGCAGAAGCCGCGCAACGAGAGCGTGCGCTGATTGATAATGCCCTTGATGTGATCTGTTCGATAGATGCGGAAGGAAGATTCGCGGCAGTCAGCCCGGCATGTTTCAGAATTTGGGGCTATCGCCCTGAGGAACTAATAGGTCGGCGATACATCGAGCTGGTGACACCTGAAGATGTCGCTAGAACCAATGAAGCGGCACAACGAATTATGTCAGGGGAAGCAGCCTCGGATTTCGAGAATCGTTATCAGCACAAGAACGGTTCACTGGTGGAAGTGCTGTGGGCGGCTTCCTGGTCGGAGAAGGAACAGTTGATGTTTTGTGTGGCGCGCGACAATACGGAGCGCAAGCGCATGGAAAAAGACCTTGAGCAAGCACGCGACGCGGCGTTGGAGACGGCGCGCTTGAAATCCGAGTTCTTAGCCAATATGTCGCACGAGATTCGCACGCCGATGAACGGCGTCATCGGCATGACGGGATTGCTGTTGGACACGGAGTTGACCGACGAGCAACGTGATTTCACGGAAACGGTTCGCACAAGCGCCGATTCGCTCTTAACCATCATCAACGACATTCTCGACTTCTCGAAAATCGAAGCGGGCAAGCTCCAGTTTGAGACGCTGGACTTCGACTTGCGCCACACCGTCGAAACCACCATCGAGCTTCTCGCCGAAAGCGCGCAGGCGAAAGGCCTCGAGTTGGCTTCGCTCGTTGATAGCAATGTCCCGACGATGCTGCGCGGCGACGCCGGAAGACTCCGGCAAGTGATGACCAACCTGGTCGGCAACGCCGTCAAGTTCACAGACAAAGGTGAAGTTATCGTGCGCGTGACGAAAATTCACGAAGACGATTATGTGACGGTGCGCGTCGAGGTGAGCGATACCGGAATCGGCATCACACAGCAGGCGGCGCGCGGACTGTTTCAAGCGTTCATGCAGGCCGACGGCTCGACGACGCGCAAGTACGGCGGGACAGGTTTAGGTCTTGCCATCTCCAAACAACTCGTCGAACAGATGGGCGGCGAGATCGGCATTGAGAGCGAACCGGGCAAGGGTTCTACCTTCTGGTTCACGGCGCGGCTGGAGAAGCAGGTGCGCCCTGCCGAACCTCCGACGGCCACGCCGCCCGTTGAGCTGCGCGGCCTGCGCGTGCTCGTCGTGGACGACAACGCGACCAACCGCAGGATACTGATGCACCAGACCGCTTCGTGGGGCATGATTGCCGAAGAAGCGGAGGGCGGCACACTCGGGCTCGAATCGCTACGCGCGGCACAGCGAAACGGCGCGCCCTACGATGTTGTTCTGCTGGACTCTTTAATGCCGGATATGGACGGATTAGAATTGGCGCGCGCAATCAAGGCCGACGCGCAGATCGCTGCCGCACAGGTTGTTTTAATGCCGTCCTTCGGCACTCGCGGCGACGGGCAGGTTGCGCGCGAAGCAGGCATCGCCGCTTATCTGATGAAGCCCGTGCGCCAATCGCAACTCTTCGACTGCCTTGCGACCGTGATGAGCGAAACCGTTGCGGCCGCTACGCCGGCAACGCCGCGCGCCGATCAACTCGTTACGCGCCACTCATTAGAAGAATCAAAGTCTGCCAGCCGCACGCGCATCCTAATTGCCGAAGATAACCCGGTAAACCAAAAAGTGGCGGTGCTACAATTACGCAGGCTAGGCTACCGTGCCGATGTGGTGGGCGACGGGCTGGAAGTGCTCGAAGCTCTCGCGGGAATCCCCTACGACATTGTCTTGATGGACTGCCAGATGCCGTTGATGGATGGATTTGAAGCGACGCGGGAAATTCGGCGGCGCGAAGGCGAAAGCAAACACACCGTTATTATTGCGATGACGGCGAACGCGCTGGAAGGCGACCGCGATAAATGCCTCGCCGCCGGAATGGACGATTATTTGAGCAAGCCCATCAAAGTCGAAGACCTCCGGCAGATACTGGATCGCTGGCAGCCGGATTTATCCGCCGAAGCATGACAGAAAACCACCGCCGGATATTTAAGGAGCGTAATTAAGACCGATTCATGATAGGAGATGAGCGAACGCCGGTCGCGTCTTTTTTTGCGTCGGCGCGGCGCTTCTTGGAATCAATATCCTGCGGAGCACAATTCTTCATTAACACTTATGCAACCTGACGAACGCGCGGGCGGCTTTGATAGACGATACAAAGCGTTGGCCTGTGTATTGATGGCGGGCTTTATCGTGCGCGTGTGGGCGACGCACTGGCCGCCGTTTCCGATTGACATGAACGATTGGATCGCCTGGGGCGAACACGTGCGCAGCGTCGGCCCCGGCGGTTTCTACACGGACAAAATCTTCGCCGATTATGCGCCCGGCTACGTCTATGTGATGTGGCTGACGGCCGCCGTCAAGCACGCCTTCTTCGAGACTTCATCCGTCGAGACTTACTATTTTCTGTATCGCCTGCCGTCCATGCTCTTCGATTTAGGCACGACGGCGCTGATCTTCTTCGTCGTTGAAAAAGCTCTGCGGCAAAGCGTGGAGACGACGAAGGCGACGCCAGCCGCTGCGACCGCGCGGAAAGCCAAAAAGAAAAAACGCGCGGCGGCGCAGCAGGCGAATGCGCGGTTTGTTGATCCGACGATAGCGGCCTCCCTTGCGGCGGCCTGTTACGTTTTTAATCCGGCAGTAATTTTCAATTCGGCGGTGTGGGGACAGGTTGATGCGTCGTTTACGTTTTTGATGGTGTTGACGCTGGTGCTTTTGTTGCGCGGGCGAATCGAGTGGGCGACCGCCTGCTACGCGGTCGCGTTTCTGGTCAAGCCGCAATCAATCAGCCTCGCGCCGCTTCTCGGCATCGCCGCCGTAATGCGTTTCCCTTTTGTGCGCCTGATTAAATCGGCGTTGGTTGGCATTGCGCTGGCCTTCGTCTTGATCTATCCGTTTTTCGGCGTGGGTTCGTTTGCGAGATTGATCGCGCTGCTAAACAAATCCGTCGAGACCTATCCGTACACCTCCATGTTTATGTACAACCTGTGGGGGATTTTCGGGTTCTGGCAAAGCGATGTGACCGGGCGCGTGGCGGGCTTAACGCTGCGTTCGATAGGCACGCTGCTCTACGTCGCGGGAATCCTTGCGGGCGTCGCGTTGCTATTCAGGCAACTGCGCCGCACAAAGGATGATGCGTACACGCTCTTTTACTTCGCCGCGTATTTCACGTTCTTGCCGGTGATGGTTCTGACCCGAATGCACGAGCGTTACCTGTATCCGGTCTTGCCGTTTCTGCTCGCCTACGCTTTTTTGTCCGCAGCCGAAAATTTACGCGCCCGGCGGCAGAGCCGCATCGCCGGATACGTCTTGACCGCGCCCTTTGCTTTGTACATTGCTTTGACCGTGCTGCACACGATGAATCTTTATCAGGTGTACACTTACTATCTGAACTACAAGACGGGCGTGGATCGTTCCAACGTTTTGTACTACTTTATTGACGGCTACGGAAAATTCTGGTCTGTGCTCGTGCTGCTAATCTTTGCGGCAATTGCGTTGCTTGCGTCGCGCTGGTCGCTGCCCGCCTCAATGCGGCGCGAGGCCGGGAGCTGATAAACTACAAGGACGGTTTTTGATTTTTTCTGTGAGGAACTGAAGAGCCAAGGTGAGCAAGAAAACACGCGCGGATAAAAGAGCGCGCACGACGAGTAAGACAACAGACGCGGGTGCGCGCGTTAAGACTACCGGCGAGGCTTTGCGCACGGACGAGTTTGCGCCGGAGATTTCCGAAACCACGTGGCGCGCGGCTAGCCTTTTGATCTTGGCGGGTGCGTGTGTGCTGCGGCTTTATGATGTGAGCCTGACACCGCTGCATCATGATGAAGGCGTCAACGGATTCTTTCTCACGACGCTTGTGCGCAGCGGCATCTATCATTACGATCCGGCGAATTATCACGGCCCCGTGCTTTATTATTTTGCGCTTGTCTCGCAGTATGTTTTCGGCCTCAACACGTTTGCGATTCGTTTTGTGCCCGCGATGTTCGGCGTCGCCACCATCTGGCTTGTGCTGTGTTTACGTAAACAGATCGGCACGGCAGGCGCGCTCATCGCCGCCGCCCTGATCGCCGTCTCGCCCGGCGCGGTCTATATGTCGCGCTACTTCATACACGAATCGTTGTTCGTCTTCTTCACGCTTGGGCTAGTCGTCGCGGCGCTACGTTATTACGAAACCACGCGCGCCGTTTATCTATTGCTCGCATCCATCTCCGCCGCGCTGCTCTTTGCGACGAAAGAGACGGCGATAATTTCGGCGGGCGTGCTTGTCATCGCGCTGATCGCCACGCGAGTTTACGGGCGGCTGTTTGGTAACGCGCTCGGCGTGGAAATCGAAAACGAAAGGCCGCGCGAATCTACGGCGCGCTTCGGCGGTGCATCGCGCGTCGCCTTGCTCGCGTTGATCGCGTTGGCAATTTTCGTTTTCGTCAACGTGCTGTTCTATTCATCTTTCTTCACGTATGCGAAGGGCGTGACGGATGCGCTGGCGACTTTCAAGGTGTGGGCGAAGACAGGGACGAAGGATCACGTTCACGTATGGTCTGCGTATCTTTCGTGGCTGTGGCAGGAAGAATCGTTGACGCTTCTTCTCGGCGTGTTGGGCGCAGGCTTCGCGGCGTTGCAGGCGCGAAATCGTTTCGCCGTGTTCGCGGCGTCATGGGCTATCGGAATCCTGAGCGCGTATTCGCTTGTGCCGTACAAGACGCCCTGGCTGGCGCTTAATTTTATCGTCCCGCTGGCGATTGTTGGCGGCTACGGCATAAACGAGATTTACCGCCGGTGCGAGAGCGCGAACGTGCGCGCCGCCCTGCTTGCGTTCGCCGGAATCTGCGTCGCCTTCGGATTATATCAAGCCCTCTCGCTCAACTTTCGCCATTACGATGACGACACGTATCCGTATGTTTACGCGCACACGCGGCGCGAGACGGTGGCGCTGGTAGCAGAGATCGAAAAGCTTGCGCGACGCGCTCCGACGGGCACGGACACCTCCATCGCCATCGCCTCGCCCGACTACTGGCCGCTGCCCTGGTACTTACGCGACTACAAGCGCGTTGGCTATCACGTCGCCATCCCGAAGCCCGTCGCGGGCGGCGGCGAACCTATTGTGATTGGTTCGGAAACGCAGGAAGCGGAACTACGCGCCTCGCTCGGCGACGCCTACGCCCGCGTCGGTTCTTACGTGCTGCGTCCCGGCGTCAATCTCGTGCTCTACGCGCGCCGCGATCTTTTGAAGTAAGTTATTCGATTGAGTACCAGCATTGCTATTATGGTCTAGCAAGAAAGCTTGAAACGCTAAAGCCGCTTGATGGCCTGTTGCGCGAGCGTCTTTGTTTTCGTGATCTTGGTTTGATCGGATTCGTTGCCACCGATGCTGATGCGCAGGTAAGCGTTTTTGTTTGTTAGCACGTAGAGCGCGCCGCTTCTGCCGGCGACCCAGAAAGCTTCGCGCCCGACGCCGTTGACGCGCTCCGGCCTATGGCCTTCACTCTCTCTTTCTTCCTCTTCTTCGCGGTCTTTATCCTTTTTGCCCGCGTCCCGCCCAAACTTGCTTTCCCAAACTTCGCGCAATTCGTTTTGATTCTTCGCGCCTGCCGCCCCGCGTGTGATCTCAAAACTCACGGACTTAAAGAACGTCGGCAGCGTGTAGAAGCACTGTGAGATGTTGAAGCCGCCATTAGATAAAATCGTAGCCTTCGCATCCTTGACTATCTCACCCTGCACCGCTTCTATGTCTGAACTTGTAAGCAGCGTACAGGCTGTAGCCGCATTATTCTTCCGCGCATTCTGCCTCGCCGCGTACTGTTCATTCGCAATCGGATTAGTATCGTTTGCGTTTGCCTCCGCTGGCTTTAGTGCCGGAGTATTGTTAGCCATTGCAGGCGACATCGGTGATGTGGTGGCTCCCGGTGGTGTTGCGGCCGCTTGCGACGGCGCGTCAGCGGACTTTGCACTGCATCCCGCGATTATACAAAGCCACCATACCAAAAGAGAATAAAAGATACCGCGCATGATTATTCGCTCCTTGAGTCCGGCAACAATCCTCGGCAAGAAGATTATAACGCCCGCCGCATTGATGGCTACCCCAAATCTGAATTGTAATGATGATGTAATGGAATCATAATTTAAATTTTTCAAGAGTTAAGTTACAGTAGCGGAGTTTCCGGCGTTTCATACAAGTAGTGCCCTACCGGTAAAAATTACCGGCTCGTTTTTTCAATATTCTAGGGGAGTGATTGTTGAGAAATCGTAGATCGGCTTTCTCTCCTTGCTGCTACCTTCGTAGTTAGTGGTTCGGCTTGAACTTAACGCACCGATAAAACATTGAATCCAATGTATTCTAAACTGAGCTGTTATGGTCGCTTCTTGAACTTGACAAATTTTTGCTCCGATGGTAATTTTCGCGTTTCGTATCCTAATACAAATAGGCCGTTCATTGCCGGTGGGATTCCCTGTACCGCTTGCACCCGACCTGAACGGCGAATCCCCAATTTTATTTTTCATTTCGCGCATATTGCACGTGTTCGTCCGAAGCACCATTGCCGAGCGTTCGCTGTGCAGCATTGCCAAATTTTGCTCGCGTTTAGCCCCGCAGGTTGATGAGCGGGTTGTCCCTAATCTGTCGAACTTTAAGCGTTCGGCCTCGCCGGTAGAATGAGGATAGTCTGAATATGAAAAGCTTTGATTTCGCACGCCAACCGCTCAATGGCAGAGCGCCTTTAATGTTGTTTACCCTCGCTGTGCTTATCGTCGCCTTGTGCGCCATTCCGCTTTACATTACGCACGCGGCTAATCCCAACGCCGGAACGCTCTCCACCTCAAACACCAGGATTACATATACGGGCGGCCCTTTCGTGCAGCCCAACGTAAGCAGCGAAGTCCCGGCTAATAACAACAAGCCGGTGTGCGATGCGAGCAATCCCTGCGATGATTTTGCCTTGACCGTGACAGTCCCTTCCGGTTATGAAGCGGCAAACAACGTGAGGGTGACAATCGCCTGGCAGAACACCGCCGCCGATTTCGATGTCTATATTCTGGATTCGACGGGCAGAGAAGTGACTCGGGCGGCCTCATCGAAAGACCCTGAAACTGTGATCTTTCCGGCGGCTGCCGGGACATACACCGTGAGAGTCGTGCCTTTCAATCCGCTTGGCGAAAGTTACGCGGGCACCATCGAGTTGATTGCTAAGCCGACAGTGGTAGCCGCATCGCCCGTCTTCAATCAAGGGGCGGGGATTGCCCCGCGCTTCCAGAACTATGTCGCTCCTCCCGCGTTGGGGAACTCGGCAGGCGAGCCATCCATCGGCGTTGATTGGCTTGTCAAACTGCCGTCCCTGCGCCCGACAGCCTCAAACCCGACGCTCAATACGGGCGGCGTCAGCTTCTTCACGGCTGGCAATCAGGAGTTGCGCGCGAGCTTCGATGATTGCTCTTCGCCCGCCAAAGATATCTGGAAAGATGTTTCAAGCCCGTTTGTGCAGCAGGCTCCGCTTTCCGATCCTATCGGAACGGTTGATTACAGAACCGGGCGCGTCTTTCAGGGAAACTTGATTGGTGGAGAAGGCAACAGTTTTCTGGCCTATTCGGATGATGACGGAAATACGAGTGCCCCGGCGCAGGGCGGCGGCCTCGCCTCCGGCGTTGACCACCAAAGCATTGGCGCAGGCCCCTATAACGAGAACGCACTGGTGCGACCGGTACACCCGACTTATCCGAATGCTATCTACTACTGCTCGCAAAGCGTCGGAGAGGCTTCATGTTCGCGTAGTGATGACGGCGGTCAGACTTTTGGCCCGACAGTGCCGATCTACACTGCCGCAGATTGCAGCGGCTTGCACGGCCACGTGAAGGTTGCGCCGGACGGTACGGTTTATGTGCCAAATAAAGGTTGCGGCGGCACGGCTGTGGGGCGCACCACTCAGGCCGTCGTCGTTTCGGAGGATAACGGCGTATCGTGGACGGTGCGGCCGGTGACCGGGTCTACCCCGGCTGGCAACGATCCATCGGTTGGAATTGGAGCCGATGGCACGATCTACTTCGGTTACCAGGATGTCAAACGCGATCAAAGCAATAATGTGTTGGCTACATATCCGCGCATCGCAGTTTCGCGTGATAAGGGTAGAACCTGGAGTGATACACAGGATGTCGGAGTTCCTTTTGGAATCCAAAATATAGCATTTCCGGTGGTCGTCGCCGGTGATGCTAACCGTGCCGCTTTTGGCTTTGTGGGAACGCCCACCGGCGGCAATTCTCAGGACGGCGCAACCTTCAAAGGTATCTGGCACCTTTACATTGCAACCACATATGATGGCGGCAAAAGTTACATTACTGTTGATGCCACCCCGAATGATCCCGTTCAGGTTGGTTCCATCTGCATTAGCGGGACGACGTGCGGCGCTGATCGCAATTTACTGGACTTCAACGATTTAGCTATTGATAAGGAAGGGCGTCCGGTGTTGGCGTATGCGGATGGTTGCGTCGCCCCGCAGTGCAATGTTGCATCAGCCCCCAACGCTTCGCGTAGCGCCAAAGCGACCATCGCGCGGCAGTCGGGCGGCAGGCGCTTGTTTGCGCGCTTCGACCCTGTGGAACCGGCAACTCCGGCAGCTCCCAGACTGGAATCCGCTGCCCGCATCGCCGGAGGAATAGATGTGGTGTGGTCTGAGCCTGATAATGGCGGCTCACCTCTGACGGGCTACAACATCCTACGTGGAACGGTGAGCGGAGGCGAAACCTTGATTGCGACCATCGGGGCGTCGAGATCGAGATTCCTCGACACGACCGCCACTGACACCAGCATCGCTTACTTCTATCGCATAACGGCCATCAACGCTGCCGGTACGGGCGGCTTCTGCGGTGAGCTGAGCGTTGCGGCCGGGCCTGCGCCCGTCGCCACCCCGCCTCCAGATCCCTGCACTGTGCCGGGAACGAAGCTGGTTGACGATCCGACCGCAGATCAGGTTGGAGCGCCGTCAACAAATAAAGACCTGGATATTCAATCCGTTTCAATTGCGGAACCTGCTTTTAGCGATGGCTCGAACAAACTCGTCTTCACGATGAAAGTAGCAGACCTCAGCACGGTTCCACCCGATAGGCAATGGCGGATTATCTGGACGCCTGCAACCGCTCCTTCCAGCACGGAAGATCGTTACTACGTCGGCATGACTTCCAATGCCGGAGGCGCTGTTACTTATGAGTATGGCACGGTTACGGCAAACGGTAACGTGCCGACAACGCGAGGTGCCGCCGACATCGGCTCATATACTGCCGACGGAACGATTCGCATCACCATCTCAAACAGCAAGGTCGGCAACCCCCAGCGCGGTAATTCGCTGGGCGCGCTCAGCGGAAGAAACTTTGCCGGAACCGGAACCGGCACGCTTACCAAATCTTCTGCTGCCGATTCGACTGCCGACGTTAGTTACACCTTGGCCGGAAACAGCTCATGCACGTTGGGTACACCGACGCCAACGCCAGTGGCTTCGCCGTCGCCCAGCCCGACAGCTTCGCCGTCTCCGTCGCAGCCTGCGACGGTACAATTCCGCGATGCCCTTTATCGCGTGACGGAGGGAGTCGTCTCGGTGGATATCGCTGTGACGCGCACAGGCACTACGAGCGGCACCGCGACCGTCAACTACTTTGTCAATGAAGGCAGCGCCAACCAAAAACGAAACTTCGATTTTGCTGCCGGTAGAGTCACATTCGCCGATGGCGAGGCGGTCAAGACGTTCTCTGTTCTTATAACCGAGAACGCTTACCAGGAGGGAACAACCTCGGCGACAATCACGCTTAGCAATCCAACGAACGCTGTGTTGGGCGGCCAGAGCAACACAACATTGCAGATGGATGACAACGACACGACGAGCGACAAACCGAACGCGATTGACGATACGGATGTGTTCGTCGGAATGCAGTATCACGACTTTCTGGCGCGACAGGCCGATGATGGCGGGCAAGCCTACTGGCGCGGGCTAATTGCTGAATGCGGCAACGACTCGAAATGCGTTGGTGATCGAAGAGTCTCGGTTGCCGCCGCCTTTTTCATCGAATCGGAATTTCAGGACACAGGCTCTTTCATCTACCGTTTATCCAAAGCTTCGTTCGGCACGCGTCCCGCCTACGTTGATTTTATGACGGATCGCACACGCGTACCGCCGGGCACGGATGCGGAACGTCAGGCTAGCAAGGTGGCTTACGCCAATGAATTTGTCACGCGGACAGGTTTCAGGAATACCTATCCTGATTCTTTGACGCCCGATCAATACGTCTCGAAACTCTACAAAACGGCGGGTCTCGAATCACGCACCACCGAACAGCAGCAGGCGGCGGACGATCTTCGTAATAACAGAAAATCCCGCGCCGACGTGCTGCGCGATGTGGCGGAGATAAAGGAATTCAGGGATCGCGAATACAACAACGCTTTTGTGCTGATGGAATATTTCGGCTACTTAAGGCGTGATCCTGAGGAAGCGGGCTATCAATTCTGGTTGGACGTGGTGAAGAATCGTGATCCAAGCAATTATCGCGGAATGGTCTTTGCTTTTATCACATCGCGTGAGTATCGCGATAGATTCGGCTCTCGCTAAGAAAATACTCGGGACACACACCGGCGTGTCATTGCCTGCCAGCAAAGATATGCCGGTGTGTGTCTGTCACGAACAAAGAAGGTGAAGATTCGAGTGGTTGGCAGTTCGCGACGCGCAGGCGTATCGCGGCGGCGAGTGTCATATATTCACAGGCTTTTGCGTAAAAACGGCAGCCAAATCGCGTTGACAAAACCGAAGGATACGCTTTAATATGCATGGCCGTAAATCAAACAAAGTGACGGTTAGTCGCAAGCAGACTTTCCCCAATACTGTTTTGCATCCCGACTCGAACTGTCGAATATTCCGACACCCTATTGATGCTCGCTTGAGCATCTTCGTTAACTCCATTTCGTGTGCGTTTATGTGTGCGCGGCAGTCGTGGAGCGAATGATCTAAAAGCTACTGTGCGATGTTCTAGATCGTAACACTGCCGTTTGTCGCTTGCCCCGCACGCTGCCAAACGGTTCTCAATCAAGAACTTTTGCCGGAGCAATTCGGCCTCGCCTAAGATAGAGGTTATTTTCAAATGAAAAGTTTTACACCTGTACGCGGCTTTCTCGATTCTAGAACGCGCCGAGCGCTGACCATCTTATTTGTGTTCACTCTTTTTGCTTGCGCTATACCCATTTATCACACAAGCGCTTCTACTCCTTCGTCAGGCACGCTTAGCCCGACAACGGGCGCATCCGTAACATGGAACGGCACGGCGTCCGGCGTTCCTCCCGCCGGTGGTGAAGGGTCTTGCGAAGAGGGCGTTAATTGCGACACTTATACCTTAACTCTTTCCGGTTCTCCATCCGATTGGACGGGCAAGACCGTACTCGTTGATATTCGTTCATTGAATCCGGGAAGCGATTATGATTTGGTCGTCCACAAAGACTCAAACAGGGGGCCAATTGTCGGTACTTCTGCCGATGTCGGAAATCCCGAGTCGGTCACCATTAATCCGTCTGCTACGGGAACGGGTGTTTACACGGCACATATCATTTATTATGCCGCCGTTGGAGATCAATATAGGGGGACAGCAACCGTCCAACAAGCAGCGGTTATCCCGCCGCCGACGCCTGCGGCTCAAGCGAGCGGGGTCGCGCCGCGCTTCCAAAACTTTAACCCCCAACAGAGCATTCTGTTAAGGCAAAGCGGCGGTAACGGAACGGACGCGGGCGAGCCATCCATTGGCTCGAACTGGAAAACCGGCAGAGCACTTTTTCAATCCGGTCTTACTGTCTTCCGCATCAATTTTGACGATTCGTGCCCCACCTCGCCGAAAGCGACTTGGGAAGATAAAAGTGCGCCCAATAACGCCACGAGCCTCGACCCGATTTTGTTTACGGATCATGGCTATAATCCGCAAAGCCCTGACACGGGTCGCACGCTCACGGCACAATTGGCAGGAACGGGAAGTCTGACCGCCTACACCGACAATGACGGCGACACTTACTCCGTAAGTTCCGGCGGCTATCCGACCTCCGGTGTCGACCACCAGAGCATCGGTGGCTTGGGGCCATTCCGAACATTGGCTAATCCTGTCTATCCGCACGCAGTGTACTATTGCGGACAAGATATTGCTGACGCGACGTGTGCGTTGAGTCCTGACGGTGGCATAACATTTGGCGCAGGAGTGCCCATTTATACTACAGCGCAGTGCGGCGGACTGCACGGGCACGTGAAGGTCGGACCGGATGGGACGGCGTATGTACCGAATTCCGAATGCGACAAAGATAAGGATCGGATTAGGCAAGCAATCACCGTTTCAGAGGATGACGGCAAGACCTGGCAGGTGCGCTCGATTCCGAGCAGTCTCACTTCTGACAGCGATCCATCGGTTTCTATTGGCCGAGGTGATAAAGTTACAGAAAGAGACCCCACAGACCTTCTTGGCGTTCGCACACGTCCGGTCGGCAGGGTTTATTTTGGCTATGCCAACACCAATAGCACCGCCGCAGTTGCCGTCTCGGATGATCGCGGTAAAACTTGGAAAAATATCACGGATGTCGGCGCGCAAGTCGGGATCAAGAATGTTGCTTTCCCGACGATGATTGCAGGCGACGACGACCGTGCTGCTTTCGCCTTCATGGGTTCGACCACCCCCGGTAACGGTTCTGATAGAGCCTTTCCGGGCATCTGGCATCTCTATGTTGCCACCACCTACGATGGCGGTCTGACATGGGTCACGGTCAATGTCACGCCGAACGATCCGATTCAACGAAACGGCATTCACCTCGGCGGCGGCTCACCTGCGCACCGTAACCTGCTTGATTTCATGGGCGCAGATGTAGACAGGCAGGGTCGCATCCTTGTCGGCTATGCCGACGGTTGTACGGGGCCAGCCTGTGTGCAAACTACGCGCACCGCGACCGGCAACTCCTATACCGCGTTGGCAAGTGTGGCGAGGCAAACCGGCGGCAGAGGATTGTTCTCTTACTACGATGCACAGAACACTACGGCAGGGACGGGGCTGCCCGGCGCGCCGAAGATCACAGTCGGGCGCGACGGTGCGCGTGCGCGTTTAATTTGGTCGCAATCTGATGATGGCGGATCACCCATCACCGGCTATAGGATTTTACGCGGCACGACGAGTGGTGGCGAAACCTTGCTAGCAACCGTCGGCGCTGTCAATCAGTACGACGATTTGACAATCGATGCTAATGCTCCAGTTTATTATTACCGCGTTACAGCTATTAACGCGCAGGGCGAATCGTGCGGTGACAACGAGGTAGTTGCTAAAGCAAACGGTAACTCATGCACTGGACTAACCATCAACACCGATCCGACCGGAGACCAGAGAGGCGCGCCTTCCAACGCAGACCTTGATATTCAAACCATCTCACTGGCGGATTTCGCCAGCGGCACAGCCACTAAACTTGTCTTTAAGTTGAAAGTTGCAGACTTGAGCACGCTCATCCCAGACAGGCAGTGGAGAATTCTCTTCACCTACCCGATCAAAGCGGCAAGTATTCCTGCCGCCCAATATACAGGCACTTACTACGTCGGCATGAATACCGATGCAGCAGGCGCGCCGTCATTTGAATACGGCACAGTGACAACGGTAGAAGCCGTGCCTGCTAATACCAGCACACCGAACAAACGGGGAGCAGCCGACGCTGGCAGCACTTTTGACCCGAGAACCGGCGTTATCACCATCGTGCTTGATAGTAGCAAAGTCGGAGGAGCGAAATCGGGTGATGTCATCGGCAATTTGATCGGAAGAACATTCGCCGGCAACGGCAATCAGAGTGTTCTCGCAAGTTCTGCAATTGACACCACGAACATCAGAGGAGCACTCGATCCTTTCACGGTCAATGCTTATCAGGTGGCAGGCAACACGAATTGCTCGACCATTACCGTCACACCGACTCCGACACCTTCGCCCGGCGCAAGTCCGACACCTACTCCTGCGCCCGGCGCAAGTCCGACACCGACGCCGACGCCTGCTCCGACTTATACGATCAGCGGGCGCGTTACGGACACCAGCGGCAACGGTCTGGGCGGCGTGACCATCACGGTCAGCGGTTCGGGTTCGGCAACCGCCACGACCGGCGCGGATGGTAATTACCAGATCACGGGCGCATCCGGCGGCGGAACTTATACTGTGACGCCTTCGAGAACCAACTACGCTTTCAACCCGCCGAGCCGGACTTTTACTAATTTGAGCGGGAACGTCACGGCAAACTTTACCGGCGTCGTCTCTTCCATTCAGTTCAGTAGTGCTTCATACAGCGTGGCGGAAGGCGTCGTGAGCTTTAACGTCACCGTGACGCGCACGGGCGACACGAGCGCCGCCGCGACGGTTCAGTACTTTGTCAGCGAAAACAGTGCCAAACAAAGAACTAACTATAACTATGCCGCCGGTAAGCTTACCTTCGCGGCAAGAGATACGTCGAAAACCTTCTCCGTGCTCATCACCGAGAACTCTTACAGACAGGGAACCGTCGCCGCCAATATGACCTTGAGCAATCCCGTCGGCGCAACGCTCGGCAGCCAGAGCACCGCGACACTGTCAATTGACGACAACGATACGACTGACTCATCCGATAACAAAATTGATGATACGTCGGTCTTTGTCGGAATGCAGTATCACGATTTTCTGGCACGCCAGGCCGATGATGGCGGGCAGGCTTACTGGAGTTCGCTAATCAACGACTGCAAGGGTGATGCTGCCTGCATTAACGCACGCCGCGTTTCCGTCGCCGCCGCGTTCTTCATTGAGAACGAGTTTCAGGATACGGGCAGCTTCGTTTATCGTCTCTACCGGGCAGCCTTCGGCAATCCTTCGGACAGACCTTGGCCGGTCACTTACGGCGACTTTATGGCTGACCGCACGCAAGTGCCTCCGGGCACAGCGCAGGAGCGTGACGCAACGAAGATTGCGCTTGCCAATGACTTTGTGGCGCGCTCTGCCTTCCAACAGAAATACGGCGGGCTTTCAGACGATAACTTCGTCACCGAGTTGTACAGAACCGCCGGTCTTGAATCGCGCACCGCCGAGCAGCAACAGGCACGGGACGATTTAAGGAACAGCCGGAAATCCCGCGCCGACGTGCTACGCGATGCAATCGAAATCAAGGAGTTTAGAGACCGCGAGTACAACCCCTCGTTCGTCCTGATGCAGTATTTCGGCTATCTACGGCGCGATCCTGATGTAGACGGATACAGATTCTGGCTGGACGTTCTGAATAACCGCGTGCCGGGCAACTACCGTAGTATGGTCTGCGCCTTTATCAACGCGGCTGAATATCAGAACCGTTTCAGCTTGCTTATCACGCGCAACGACAGAGTGTGCAGCGAAGCTGCCAGATAAGTCGCCCTGCCGAAGCCCGTTAGAAGGCTTTACGCGAAACACCAAAAGCCGCCGGATGTCTGAAGTATGGATATCCGGCGGACTTGTGTTTACGCCCGCACCGGCGGCTTGAGGCTGGAACTGTAAGTCTTTCTTTCCGGGATAGTAAGGTGAATCCGGCTAAAGCTTTGGTTGACATCGCCGCTGACTCCAACATATAGTATGCCTCTCCCGTATGGCACTCTAGGGGCTGCGCTTTTGGCGTTTATGTTTCGCCCCTGAAGCCGAACTCTTGTGCTTTAGATCAAACGAATGTTCAGACTCCAACGCTTAGAAATCACCGGCTTCAAATCTTTCGCCGACCACACGGAACTCGTCTTTACGGGCGACGGCATCACGGCGGTCGTCGGGCCGAACGGGTGCGGTAAATCCAACGTCGCCGATGCGATTAGCTGGGTCTTGGGCGAACAGCGCATCAAGCACCTGCGCGGCGCAGAGATGAAGGATGTGATCTTTCAAGGCTCGCGCAATCGTCAGCCGGGCGGCATGGCCGAAGTCGTGCTTCACATGGTGCGCGTCGAAACGCCCGACGCTGAACAGGACATAGACGACATAGACGCCGCGCTCGAAGAGATTGACGAGCAGAGCATTCAGCTTGAAGAACCGGGCGCGACGGAACCGATCACGGAAACCTTCGCCGCCGTCGAAGCTGCGCCGAACAGTGATGCGGCAACAAGCGAAGCCAATACCGACATCCCGTATGCAGGCGCACAGGAGGAATCCGCAAGCTTGCAAGCCGACGATTCAACTGACGCGGCAACGCTACCGCCGCACGCCGCTGAAATAGTCGCCGCTTCAGATGCCGCGATGAAGAAAGCGCACGGCAAACGGCACTGGCGTCCGAGTCGTCTGGCGTTAGAGTTTGCGCCCGGCGAATCCGTCTCCGTGACGCGCCGCCTGTATCGTTCGGGCGAAAGCGAATACCTTTTGAATAATCGCATCTGCCGCCTGCGCGACATACAGGATTTGTTTTCCGGCACAGGATTGGCCGGCGCGCACTACGCCATCATTGAGCAGGGACGTATCGGCCAGATTCTTTCCGCAAAGCCGATGGATCGCCGCACGCTGATCGAAGAGGCCGCTGGAATCACAAAGTTTCGCGTGCGCCAGCGCGCCGCCGAAGCGCGTCTCGAATCGGCGCGCGCCAATCTATCGCGCGTCAACGATATCGTTTCCGAAATCGAAAGACAGGCGAACAGCTTGCGTCGTCAGGCCGCCAAAGCTCGCCGGTACAGGCAACTGCGCGAAGAGTTGCGTGAACTACTGCGCCGCGTCTACGTCGCAGAAGAACACTTTCTCACCGCTTCGCTGGAGGAAACGCGCGTGCGTCTCGATGAGGCGGGACATGAAGAGAGGCGTTTGACCGAAGAGTTGGCGACGCGCGAAGACGAAGCGCGCGCCTCCACACAGCAAGCGCGCGATATTGAAGAAGAGTTAGCGGAGCTTCGTGCCGCCGCGCACGACGCGGCCTTGCAGCGAGACCGCCGCCAGCGCGAGCACACTTATCAGCAAGAACAGATCGCCGCGCTTGAGCGCCGCCGCCACGACATCGAAACCGAAATGAAAACGGTCGGCGCGCGTCTCGCCAGCGTCGAAGCGGACATCGCACGCCTGCGCGAACACGAAGGCACGGAGCGCGTCACCAGCGAAGCGAGCGCACAGGCATTGCGGGAAGCGGAAGCAGCGTATAACGAACGCCTTGTGCAGGTCTCCAACGCCGAAGCCGAAATAGAGCACTCGCGCACGGAACTATTGACGCACACGGCTGTCTCGGAACGCTTGATGGAGATTGGCCGTCAGCTTGAAGCGACGTTCGAGCGTCTGGCGCAGCAGGCCAAGACGTTCGCGCGCGAAGGCGAACGCGCCGCAGCCGCACACGCGGAACGCGCCGCGGAAGCTGAAAGTTTGAACGCCGAGATTGAAGCGGCGCGCCAGCGTCTCGCCGCAATGTCTGCCGAGCGCGAAGCCGCCGTCGCGGAAGTCATGCAAGCCCGCGAGACCGCCCGCGCGCACGAGGCGGAGCACGAGCGTGCGCGCGATGAAGCTTCACGCACGCGCCATCGTCTAGACACGCTGCTTGAGTTGGAAGCGCAGCACGCGCATTATTCTCCCGCCGTGCAACGCATCTTTGCGACGGAGAACGCGCCGGAAGATTTTCATTACGTTGCAACGCTCGCCGACGTGTTGCAAGTCGAGCCGCAGTGGGAACGCGCCGTCGAAGGCATTCTGGGAAACTCTTTGCAAACGATTATCGTACCGACGCCGGACGATGCCCTGCGCGCCGCCGAATGGCTACGCGCCAACGATTTAGGACGCGCGAGCTTTCTCGTCGCGGGTCTGCACGGCGCAAGCGATGAAACGAACGACGCGACGAACGCCGGTGGCTCGCATCGTACGGGCGCAACGGCCACCGCTTTCGCGGACAGCGAGACTTTGCCGGACGCGCGCGTGCGGGATTTATTGAGCGCGCCCCGTGAACTGCTCGCCGTGATGAACCGCGCGCTTGCCGCGAAGATGAACGCACGGCTCAGCAGCGATCTCGAACATGCGATGACGATGTCGCTCGAAAACGGCGAAATCTACGTCACGCTCGAAGGCGATTGGGTGCAGAACGGCCAACTGCTCAACGCGGGCGATGCGCGCGCCATCGAAGAAGGCGCCGGGCTGCTCGCTTTCAAACGCGAATTGCGCGAGCTGGAAACGCGCTCGCTTGAACTTGAAAGCGAATTAAACGCGACACAAGCCGCCGCCGCCGCGTCACGCGCGCGTACAGGCGAGCTGGAAGATGCGGTCGTGCTGCTCAACGAAGCCATCGGGCGTGAAGAGCGCGACGCGATGGCGCGCGAGTTGAATGCGGCGCAACTCTCACAGGAGATCGAGCGCGCCGCCCGCCATATGCGCGTCGTGCGCGATGATGCCGCGCGCCTCGGCGAAGAACAGCGCGAAGTAGAAGAGAGACGCGCCAGAGCTTACACGGAAGCGCAGACGGCGGAAGCCGCGCGTCTCGCCGCCTCCGAAATGGTTGCGGGAGCGACGACGCGATTAGCGAATGCGCGACGCGAAGCCGAAACGGAGAATGAAAGACTCGGCGAGCAACGCGCCGCCGCCGCCGCCGCCGCAGAGCGCCGCCGCGCCACGTCCGCCGAACTGCGCCGCCTTGAGACAGAACAAACAGACCTCAACGCTCGCCTTGAAAGGCATACGAACGAAGCTGCCGAAGCTCTCGTGCGGCTGGAAGGATTGCGCGCTTCGATACGCGAAATAGAAGGAAGCGCGGAGACGGAAGCGGATATCGCGCAAGTTGAAAACGAAGTGGCACAGGCGGCGGCACGGCTCAATGAAGCGCGCGCGCAGGCCGATAAATTCGCCACTGAATTGGCGGAGTTGAATCGCCGTGCCGCCGCCTCGCGCGACGCCCGCGCGGGCCTTGAAGTGCAACGCGCCGAGAGCACCGCGCGGCTGGCATATGTGCGCGAAGCCTGTATGTCGGAACTCAATCAATCGCTCGAAGAACTTGCCCGTGCCGGGCAGCAACCGGAAACCGTTGAAGAGCCTTTCGATCTGGAAGCATCGCGGGCACACGTGGAAGAATTGCGGGCGCGCGTTGAAGGTTTCGGTGCGGTCAATATGATGGCGCTCGAAGAACTCGCGGAGGCCGAAGAGCGTTTACAATTCTTGACAACGCAGCGGCAGGATATTACGGACGCCGTCGCTTCTACGGAAGAGGCTTTGCGCGAAATCAAACGCCGCTCGCGCGAGCGTTTCCGTCTCGCCTTTGAAACGATCAACCGTAATTTCGGCGAGCTGTTTCAAGAGCTTTTCGGCGGCGGGCGCGGCGAGATGAGTTTGATTGACGCCGAAGATGTTTTAGAATCCGGTATAGACATTATCGCGCAACCGCCGGGCAAACGCTTGCAAAACGTGCTGTTGCTCTCCGGCGGGGAAAAGGCGATGGCGGCGCTCTCGCTGGTGCTGGCGATTTTCCGCTTTCGCCCGTCGCCCTTCTGCTTGCTGGACGAAGTGGATGCGCCGCTTGACGAAGCCAACGTCGGGCGGTTTACCAATAAAATTGCGGAGATGGCCGCGCACACGCAGTTCATCGTCATCACGCACAACAAGCGCACGATGGAGATGGCGCGCGCACTCTACGGCGTGACGATGCAGGAAGTCGGCGTCTCGAAATTAGTCTCCGTAAAGTTTGAATGATCGAAGAAAGTAAAATGATTCTACGTGTTACCTTAACCGCGCTGCTTGTCTTTGGCGCGACTGTCGGCGTTGCAGCGCAGGAAAAAATTTCAATCAACGATTGCCGTTGCGAGCCGCAAACGATTTCTTTGAAGAAGCCGAACGGCAGTGCTGAGACTACGAAACGCGCGGGCGAGACGCAGTATGCTTACGACTTCGCGCAGTCCGAATTTTACATACGCCATATCAAGATCGAGCACGGCACCACAGGGCGCGGCAAAATCTCTTTTGAGCGCAAAGGCCTTGACGATCCGATCATAGAAAATTTCGAGTTGTCGCAAACCGCGCGAGAACGCATCACCGCGCTCTGGGACGCGCTCGGCTTCATTGATTCCACCGCCAGCTATCAATCGGAAAAACAGTTTCCGCATCTGGGCACAGTTCATCTCACCATGAAGCGGGAGGGGCGCGAACGTACGGCGGAATTTAACTGGACGAATGACCCGAACGCCTTCGCCCTCATCAACGAATACAGGCGCGCTGCCGATCAAGCCATCTTCGTCTTCGACATTAATCTGGCGCGCGAACACCAGCCGCTCGAAGCTCCGAAACTTCTCGATCAATTGGATTCGATGCTCAAGAGAAACGGCCTCTCCGATCCGCAACAACTGCTCGCGTTGCTGCGCGACCTCAACACGGACGAACGCATCCCGCTCATCGCGCGCAACCATGCCGCGCGTCTCGTGAAAAAGATAGAAGGCAAACACGGCGCGTAAAACCACGTGCGCTATTTACCATCTCTTAAATCCTTTGCTGCTGGACGCCGCGCGATCTTTATCAATCGCTCGTGGAAGCGTCTGCGATGAGGCGGCAAAATTCTACTGCGCGGTTCTCCGCCCAGTAGCGATCTTCGCCGTTTTGCGCGAAAGCGTTTGAAAGAAAACCGACGTGCCCGCCGTGCGGCGGCGCGAGCAGCATCACGCAGGGATTGTTTGCGATGGACGGATCACGGAAAGAGCGAAACGGGATAAACGGATCATCCTGCGCGTGTATGATGAGCGTCGGCGTGTTGATGAAGGGTACGAGCGGCAACGCGCTGGCACGCGCATAGTAATCGTCGGCGTTACGGTAGCCGCCGTCGCGCGCCGTGAATCGCTCGTCGAAATCGCGTATCGTGCGGACGCCGCGGAGTTCGCTCGCGTCGTAATTTTCCGGGAAAAGTTTTTGCTTGGTGCGCAGGCGACGGCGTAGGCTGCGCATAAAACGCTCCTGATAAATTCTGTTCGAGCGTTGCGCTATCGCGTCGGCGCACGCCGCCAGATCGAGCGACGGCGAGATGGCGCACACGCCCCGTATTTCGCGCGGCATCGCGCCCGCCTGCTCGCCCGCAAATTTCAACATGATATTGCCACTCAACG
Source organism: Pyrinomonadaceae bacterium (assembly GCA_046262295.1). GTDB lineage: Bacteria > Acidobacteriota > Blastocatellia > Pyrinomonadales > Pyrinomonadaceae > JBHENC01. The sequence goes on from JBHENC010000004.1 coordinate 69,786, forward strand.
AAAAGCCCGTGAGAAAGATTCGCGGCAAATGGTCGCCTTCGATTAGTTCACGCACAACAGCGTTGACGTCGCCGCTCAACCCGCTGTTGTAAAGCGTCGGCGTGAGGTGCTCCGTGTTGCCGCAATTGCGCAGGTTAAGGCGCACGACGTTGAAGCCGTTAGCGAAAGCTTTTCCGGCTGTCCCAATCATGTAGTGCGATGCGCTCGAACCCTCTAAGCCGTGCGAGAGCAGCATCGTCGGATGCGTCTTGCGCTGCTCTTGCCATCGGCAATGCGCGAGCAGTTGCACACCTTTCGCAATCTCGAAAAGACGCGCTTCGTCTTTTTGTAGCAAGCGCGAATCAAAGCGGCGCGGCCATATGTGCGAAACGATTGTTTGCGCGTGGCCTCTCTTAAACAATTTATGCGGGCTGAAACGCTTTTGTTCAAGCGCGAGCTTGACGTTTTCAGGCACACAAACGCGCGCCTTTTCTTCTGCGATCATTGCTGAAATTGTTCCGGTCTTGTAAAGGTTCTCAGACAAAGCGCGGCGGCTCGGCGGGCAGCGGATCGCCTGCGGGCATCGGCGTGTCCGGTTCGCGCATGGGCGGCATCGGATCGGAGTCCGGCGGCAGCGGCAGTGGTTCGGGACGTGCAGGATCGGGTTGCGACGGATCGCGCGGCTGTGTCGGCGGCACGTTGGTGGGTTCTTCCGGCGGTACGCTCGGGTCGGCGGGTTGCGGCGGGTCTGTGTTCGGATTACGGCTCATCTGCAAAATACCTTTCGCTTGCAAGCTTGAAGAATAGCAAGAACAGTTAATAGAAAAGATCGGCGGGCGCATTAATTGTTTTCTCCCTCGATGTTTGCTTGCGCAACACGCTGTATGTCGGCGACGACAAAACGAATCATGCGGTAATTAATACGAGACGGCAACTCGTCGCGCAAGGGTCGCAAGCGTTCTGTGCCGAGACGCGCGACGGCGGCTTCGATAAGCGCGCGGTCGGCGGCTTCGACAAAACGGGTAACGTCAACTTCACGTCCCTGCAAAATACAATCGGCAAGATGTTTCTCGACGGTCATTTCCGTCAGGCCGCGCCGCTCGCCAATCTCTTCGATGGAGATGCCTTCGCAATACAGCGCGTATGTCTCGTCAACCGTATTCGCCTGCGCCGGATTTCTCGAAGACGCGCGCGAAGGCTTCGTTATCATTTCATCGGCGGCGAACGATTGCGGCAGCGCGAGTTCGATGCTCTGGCGCGCGCGCATCACATCGCCGCCGAGTTGTGTGATAGACACGGTCGGGTATGTGCCGCCCGTTACCTGCAGGCATCCGGCAGCGACGAGCGCATCAACGTAAACGGCGATTTCGTCCTGCGTCATGTCGCTCAAAAGGCCGTAGGTCGAAAGACGGTCGAGGCCGGGCTGCATAACGGATTTCGCACGCGAGCCGCGCAATGTCGCCGCCAGAACGGTCTTGCCGAAGCGTCCGTTCATGCGTGTCGCGCACGACAAAATCTTGCGGACTCTAATCGTCTCATCATCCGTTAACGAACGCGCCGCCGTAATGCTGATGGCCTCTATGTTAGTTGACGCGCGCCCTTCCGCCTCTTCCCGTTCATGTTGCAAACGCGCCGCATGATTCAATTCCTTATCGAGATCGAGGCCGACGGGCGCGTGTTGTTTGATAAAAGCATCGAGTCCTGTAGGAGCTTTCACGGGCACGGCATTACCGAATGCCGCCACGCTTTTCGCGCCTTTCATTCGCTTGATACAGTTGGCGCACGCGCCGCAGGCGGGCGCATGATTGGCGTCGCCGAAGTAATCCAGAATAAAGGCGCGGTAGCAATCTTCCGTGTAGCAAAAGGCGATCATTTCGCGCAGCTTGCGTTGTTCGAGAGCGGCACGGCGCGCGATGTCCTGCGGGTGTATGCGCAAAGCGCGGGCGGGTTGTTCGTCGAGCATCAGCACACCGCGTGTGCGACGCGCGGGAGCATAAGCGAGTATGCCGGAAGACGAAAGCTGTGCGAGAGAGCGTCGCGCCGTCGTTAGATCAAGCCCGATGGCTTCGGCGAAATCCGCGACATCTAGTTCCACATCGGCGCGTTCGCTCACGTCGTAACCGCCTAAGAGTCCGAAGAGGACTTGCCGCGCTTTGGTGTCGCGCGCGCCGACGGCGTCGCGCGCTCGTTGCGGACTCATCAGTAAGCGAACGGCGGCGCGATTTTCGCTCGCCGCGCCGCGTTCGATGTGTCCGGCTTTCTCTAAAATTATCAACGCCGATTGCACGGCCATTTCGTTGCGGACGCCCGCGCGCGCGGCAATTTCTTTGGTCGAAAGCTCTATGCGTTTCTGGTTTGTCCCGATGAGCGATTGGTAAACATTAACGATAATTTCGGGCGGCGGATACGAGCCTTCGATAAAGTAATCCTGCGTACGCTTATCCGCGTAGTTGAAGAGAAGCGCGCAGGTGGACGGTAGGCCGTCGCGTCCTGCGCGTCCGATCTCCTGATAGTAAGCTTCCATAGAGCCGGGCATTTGATAGTGCGTGACAAAGCGTATGTCGGGCTTGTCTATGCCCATGCCGAAGGCGTTGGTGGCGACGATCATTTGCGCGCGCCCGCTCATAAAAGCGTCCTGCGCGCGTTCGCGTGCCACGTCTTCCATGCCTGCATGATAGGCGACGACATCAAGCCCCGCCGTGTGCAGGCGTGTGGCGACCTGTTCGACGGCCTTGCGCGTCGAAGTGTAAATGATGCCGGAGCCGCCGTTGTAGGCGGAGGCCAGAGATTTCGTCTGCGCGATTTTCTCGCGTTCGGTTTGTGTGTGAAGGATGCTGATGGAAAGATTAGGGCGGTCGAAGCCGCTGACGAAGGCGTGCGGCTCGCGTAGACCAAGTTGCTCGCTGATGTCGGAGCGCACGTAGGGTGTCGCGGTGGCCGTCAGCGCAACGATCTGCGGGCGTCCGATCTCTTCGACAACCTGCTTCAAGCGTAGATAGTCCGGGCGAAAATCGTGTCCCCATTGCGAGACGCAGTGGGCTTCGTCAACGGCGAAGAGCGAGATGCGTGCGCCGCGCAATGTCTCTACGAAGTGTTGGCTGCGGAAGCGTTCGGGCGCAACGTAGACGAGCTTGTAAACGCCCTGCCGTACACCGTTGATACGCGCCTTCTGTTCTTCAAAGGGAATGGAACTATTGATGAAGGTCGCCGGAAGATTGCGCGCGTGAAGGGCGTCAACCTGATCTTTCATTAGCGCGATCAAAGGCGAGATAACGACGGTCGCGCCGTTCTGCATCAGCGCGGGCAGTTGATAGCAAAGCGATTTGCCGCCGCCCGTCGGCATCACGACGATGGTATCGTGGCCTTCGAGAATCGCGCGGATTACTTCCTCCTGTCCGGCGCGAAAATCCTCGAAGCCGAAATACTCGCGTAGCGCGATTCGCGCCGCTTCCATTGTTGCAGGTGCGTGAGTCATGACCGGAAAAGAGACTGATTATAACACGAAGCGCGCGTTTGATGTCCTACTCGATCACGCTTGATAAGAGAGGCGGCGCGCTAGTAATCTAACGGGCAAGATGAAAGAAAAAACGGAGTGGAAGGCGCGGACGAAACGCGATTTGATGATAGAGGTGTGGGAGCATCTGGATTGCGAATCGGTGGGCGCAAGCGAGTTGGAGCGAATCACGGCGGCGGTGCGCGAGCGATTCGGCGAAGGCGCGGCGGACAGCCCCGCGAAGATGGCGCGCGTGCTGGCGGACGAAGGCGCGGAATTGCGCCACGCCGAGGTTCTGGAATTGGACGTGCGCGAACGCACGCTCGATCCATACGATGCGATGTTCCGCAACGTGCTGAAATTCTCGACTTTCGAGCAGGCGGCGAGTTCGATTAAGCAGTTGGATAATCTGCGAAAAAAGTTTGCGCGCGAGAAAGACAACGCGGGCTTGCGGCGCGTGCGCGAAACGGCCTTGAAGGGCAAGCAGCGCGCCGAGATGATCGCGCGTAATCCGAAGGTGGAAGAAAAAAAGCGCGCCGAAAAGACGGAGATCGCGGAATGGTTCGCCGTCTGGCTGCAATCGCCTGAAATCTTCACGGGCTGGCTCGAGTTACGAAAGCTCGCGCCGGAGTTCCGCGAAAAGTTTTCCGCGTGAAGCGGTTCTAAAAATCCAGAGAGATGCCGAGCTGCAAACCGAGTTGCTTGCGGCTATTGCCTGTGGGAATCTCGACGCTCAAGTTGACGGTCATCGCCGGAAGCTTCGACGCTTCACGTTCTTTGTAAAAATTGTACTTGACGTGAAAGTCCGTATCGCCGTAGCCGAAGGGAAGTCGCGGATTAGTGCCATGCGCGTTCGAGATGGCGATCAGCGGAGCGTCAACGCCGATCTCCACATTTTCGAGCAGCCCGTAATCAAGCTCGAAGGCCGCCGTGTTCTGCCGCAATCCCGGATACGCGGAGCGTTGCAGAATGTCGTACTCGTTGCCGAACTGAAAATGAAACTTACGCTTCGCCGTCACGTCGGCATCGTCCGTATAAAAGGCTACTGCGCGTTCACTGGCGCGGGCATAACAAAATAGATCAAGGCGCAGATGAACGCGCAATCAACTACCCTTCGAGCGGCGCGGCGGCCTCGCGCTATCAGGTTCATAGCTGAAGTTACTCAATTAACACCCATTCTATTTACTAATCTTCCTCTTCCGCACGGATTCTACCTTCGGCGCGGGCTTGTTCGACGATCTTCTGGGCGATCTGTCCGGGCACGGCGTCGTAGTGAGAAAACTGCATATGGTAAGAGCCGCGCGCGGCGGTGATCGAGTTTAATGTTGATTGATAGTTGAGCATCTCGGACATGGGAACTTGCGCTTTTATCATCTGCTGATTGCCGCGCGCTTCCATGCCCTGCACACGCCCGCGCCTTGAATTCAAGTCGCCCATCAAATCGCCGCTGTATTCCTGTGGCGCGATGACTTCGACATCCATGATCGGCTCAAGCAAAGTCGGCTTGACCTTTTCCATCGCGGCGCGGAAGGCTTTGCGTCCGGCGGCGCGGAAGGAGTGTTCATCGGAATCAACCGTGTGATACGAGCCATCAACGAGCACGGCTTTGAAGTCAACGAGCGGATAGCCCGCGACTGCACCGCCCGCCGCCGCGTCAACGATGCCCTTTTCGATGGCGGGACGAAAGTTTTGCGGAACGGAACCGCCGAAAATCTTGTCTTCAAAATGAAAGCCTTCGCCGCGCGGCAGCGGTTCAAAAACGACTTTGCAGTCGCCGAACTGACCGCGCCCGCCCGTCTGCTTTTTATGTCGCCCTTGAACTTCAGCGCGCTGTGTGATGGTTTCCTTGTAGGGAACTTTCGGCGGATGCAGCGCGACTTCGACGCCGTAACGTTTCTTCAATTTATCTATCACCGTTTCGACGTGAAGCTGTCCGCTGCCCGCGAGCAGAAATTCTTTCGTCTGCGCATCGCGCGAGAAATGCAGCGCGAGGTCTTCTTCTAAAATCTTGTGCAGAGCGACGCTGATCTTTTCTTCGTCCTGCCGCGATTTCGGCTCAATCGCAAAAGCTATCGCCGCCTCCGGGTATTCCACCGCGTCGTAAACAATGGGTGAAGACTTATCGCAGAGCGTGTCGCCGGTCTGCGTCTCTTTTAACTTAACGCACGCGATAATGTCGCCCGCGTGAGCTTCGTCTATCTTGTCGAGTTGCTTGCCTTGAATGGAATGAAGCGCGCCGAGCCGTTCCTGTTGGCCGCGCGTCGAATTGAGTTCGGTGGCATCCGGCTTGACGTGGCCGCTGATGATCTTCATCACATTGATGCGTCCGGCAAAGGGGTCTGCGATGGTGCGGAAAACGTAAGCCGAGAAAGGTTCATCGTCGCTGTAACGGCGCGTGAGGCTTTCCGATTCGTCTGCGCTGTCAACCATGCGGCCATGTTCGGCTTCGTGTGCGGCGGGGGCGGGCGCGTAGTCAATGATGCCGTCAAGGAGCGTTTGCAGTCCGACGAGCGTCGCGCTCGAGACGGCGAAGACGGGACACAGGCGACTGTTGGCGATGGCCTTGCCTATGTGCGGCAAAAGGTCTGCGTCGTCGAGCGTGCCCTGCTCGAAATATTTTTCCATCAGCGCGTCGTCGGATTCGGCGATTACTTCGATCAAGCGTTCGCGCTCATGATCCAGCACGTCGCGGCCTTCGGTCGGTAACTCGCGTTCGCGCGCGTGTCCCTGCTCGTCAAACTCGTAAGCCTTCATATGCACGATGTCAACTATGCCTTTGAAATCCTTTTCCTTTCCGATGGGCAAAGTGAAGGGAACAATCTGGCGGCTGAAGGTGGAGCGCGCCGAATCGAGCGCCGTACCGAAATCCGCGCGCTCTTTGTCCAACTTCGTGATAACCATCATGCGCGGCAAAATAAATTCGTTAGCGTAAGCCCAAGTCTTCTCGGTCTGCACTTCGACGCCGTTGACGCCGTCCACGACGACGAGCGCGCAATCGGCGACGCGAAGCGCGGGACGCGCGTGCGCGATGAACGCGGCATAGCCGGGCGTGTCTATCAGATTGACTTTGGTCTCTTTGTGTTCGAGGTGCGCGAGCGCGGTGTTGAGCGTGATTTTGCGTGCGATGGAGTCTTCGTCGTAATCCGTGACGGTCGTTCCGTCGTCAACGTGTCCCCAGCGGGGCGTTGCTCCGGCAACGTGCAGCAGGGAGCTGACGAGTTGCGTTTTGCCCGCGTCGCCGTGTCCTATGATGGCAAGATTGCGTATCGAATCGGTTGGGTAAGCTTTCATGGCGCGATAAAAGAGTCCTTTCAAATTTGATTCAAGCAAAGAAGAGGATGAGCCATTCCCGAAAGATCGAGTGTCCTGTGTAGTAGGCGGGATCGCGCTCCGGTTGAGCGTGTAATTTATCCGAGCGGGCGCATGAAAGCAAGCGTTCGCCTGATTAGTTAAACGAGGGTTGCGTTAGCTTGCGTGATGCGAAAGATCGGCTTGATAAAATGCTCGTTGCGGTCTTATAGAATAAGTCTCAAGGCGGGAAACGAAGCGCGCGGCTATTCGCTTTCGTCGAAGCGTATTTTCATGCGACGTAGCGTGCGTAAGTCTTCGTCCGTCAGCTCAAGATCGCCGTCGCTTGCTTCTCCGCCTGCTTCTCCGCCTGCTTCCTCGTCATTGGGACGAAGGCCGATTTCAAGGCGCAAGGTGAGTTCCATTTCATAGCCCGCGTCGCGCAAACGCTTGATGGCTTCGGCGACTTCCGCCGAACGCTCGACCGCCGCGTTGATGGCCTGACCCAAATCGTGAACGATCTGCTTGGCTTCGTCGTTGATGTCCAAAGTAAACTTTGCGCCTTTGTCTGCTCGAAATTGATTTGTGGTTATTAGCGTGTGACAGATGTTAAGCGTCGCGCCCGCTTCGGGTCAACCGCCAACGCGCTGCGGGCAAAGAAAAAGGCCGCTCCTTCTTCAGAGCCGCCCATTTCTTTGGACTTGAGTTGTTCGCTACTCTCCACGAGTCGCGCTGATGACTTCAGCTTCTTTGTCGGTTGGCAACCTACCGACCCATGATTTCGTGACCGTGCCTTTATCGTTGACCAGCAACAGCGTCGGCGTGCCGCGCACGCCCACCGCGCCGGATTGTGCTTGCCTGATGTCGTCAATCGGCACGCCCAAGCTGTTAAGATATTTTCGGCTGTCTACAATTGTTCCGGGTAAGACGGCGACGAGTTTAGCGTTCGCGTGCGCTCCCTGCGCTTTCACGAGTCGCCGGTAAAACTCTGCGCTGTCGGAACAGAAGTGACAGCCTTCGCGCAGCACAATCAGCAGTGTTTGATTATTCCGCGCCCAGTTCACGCCGGGGATTGAAACCTTTGAGCCAACCTGCGTAGCCGGAATGCTTGCCTGTTGCGCGGAAGCTTTGAACAAAGCCGTAAAGGATAAGTCTCCGATATTGATCGGCTCAAAGATCGAGCGCAACCAACTTGCCATTTGGTCTCGTGCGCTATTATTGCCGGAAGCGGTTTGGAGAAACACATCGTAAGCCCAGCGTCCTACTTTAGAGTGTTTGGCATCGTCAACCTTTGCTCTATATCTAAATTCGTTGCCGTATTGGTCAACACGCTTTGATTCCTTGTAATCGAGCGAAATCGAGTCCACGACAAGTTCCGGCAAGGTATGCAGTTCGTTCGCTTCCGAGATGCCGTTGTGGTTTGTGTCTTGCCATAGCCGCAGTTGGGAAAAGATAGCATCACGATTATTAATTATGCCGTCAAAGTTGCCGCCATTTTCTACCTTGTCATACTCTGCTAAAGCGAGAAAGCCGTTCTTCGATGTGCCTGCGGGCGGGATAGGCTGCGGGGTGAAGTTGCCGAATAGTTCCGTTCCGTTGTTTATCGTGCCGTTTCGGTTTCTATCAAGCGCAAGCCATGCGTCATCGGAATTTCGTGCCGTCCAGGAAAGATGTTGTGGTGCCCCGGCATTTTGTAAATCGAAGTTGACGCCGTTTGCTGCATCGGTCAGCGAGAAACCGTCACCCGCAACGTCTATCAAGATCGGTGATGGCCCGCATGAACCGGTTTCCGGGTACGGGTCACACGCCGGGTCGTAAGGATTGTGCAAGCAGTAGTCGTAACACCTATCGCCGCCAGCTGTTGAGGATCGGCAAGTGGAATCGAGGAAGGAACAATATGTTCCAAAACAACATGGGTGGTCACTATCACAAGAAGCACCAGATTGGCCGCAAGGATTTGGAGTCGGAGCTGGAGTCGGCTCTGGCGTGGGCGTCGGCGCAGGTGTCGGCGTCGGTTCCGGGGGCGGCGGGCACGACGGATCATCTACAAATTTGTAATGCGTTGTCAACTCCGCGCAACTTACGCCTCCTTGTTGTACATTGGGTAACTGTTCGCAAATGTCCGAAACCGGAGCGGTTGATTTCGTGCCTGCCGTACCACCTAGCTGTGTAATTGCATAGCAATAACTATTCTCAGAACAGTGGTCAGCTATGTAACTACCATTAGGTTGGGCGCAGTGTTCAGCATTGAATTGAGGCCGGGCAGTGCCCAGCCTCAATGCAGCCATCCTGAACCGAACCGGGCGGTCTAACTGGCTGGTCTCAGGTGTCGCTTTATCAACGGGTATCCACTTGTTTGGGGTATTAGGATCAGGCTGTACCAGATAACCCTCATGCCACTGCAAACTGTCGCTGAACACTATGAACTGTTCGGAGAAGGTGACCGACGACGAGTTAGCATCCACGCCTTGCCGCTTGAGTATATTCGCCGTCTGACTCCACGACTGCTCACTCACCGTGAGAGTGATTTCAGCACCCGGCACTAGGGGTTCTTGCCGCAACTGCTTAGAGTGCGAAAGGTTTACTCGGAACAGCGTCCGTAAGCCCGGAGGTTGAAAGTACAAATAAGCTACTAACCCGTAGATAGGTCTGCCGGAGACGTTCCGTAGCCTGACCGACACGCGCCTGAACCAGTCTTCTTTGTCTGTGAACTTTGCGTTGTCCAGTCCCTCATTACCTCTCCTGTTCTTAACCTTGATCTTGTCCTTAATGGACTGACCGCTTACCTTGATGTCAACCAACTCCAATGGTTCACTTGGATACCTTTCAATGTCCAGTGACTTCTCGGCATCCTGGGCAAATGATTTGCCCGCCCGCCCGATAGAACCGAACAGCAAGCTTGCGGCGACGATTAGCATCACAGCAATAATAATCGGAATGCTTCGTTTCGAGTGCGTCATCTTATAACCTCCAGCGTGTCAGAGAGCGACACATGAGAATGAGAAAGAGTTTACGCTACGGCACGACGCAGCGCGCTTGAGAATTTCATACAAAATAACATGACTGATTAAGCGTTCTGCAAGGCGTTGGCGTGGGCGTCGGCGTCGGCTCTGGCGTGGGCGTCGGTGTCGGCGTCGGCGTCGGTTCCGGGGGCGGCGGGCACGACGGATCATATTGGAGTATTTTATGCGTCGTCTCCGTTAGGCAAGATACTCCTTCTCGTTGGCAGTCTGCTACTTCTGAAAAAGCCGACAAGCTACCTGCGGCACCATTGCCATGTTCTTGTATTCGCACGCAATAATCGTAATCACTGTTGCATTGAGATTCTATACGACCACCATAAGCTGCTTGGCATCTAGTAGCACCAAACTGAATGGTATATGCAACTGGTTTGAAGCTAACAGTTTTGAAGCCAGTTGGTTGTTTCAACCAACTGGCTCCAGCGGGCACTGCTTTGTCAACAACGTCCCACTTATAACGATTGTTGGGGTCTCGGCGAAGAAGGACACCTTTAGACCACATAAGGTCATCGCTGAAGTAAGCGTCATCTACGGAAAATCTCACCGGGGATAGATTCACATCCGCGCTGTACCGTCTCATTCTCTCTAACGTTCGTTCAAGTAACTGGTCGCTAACTTCAAGGTCTATTTCATCATTCGGTTGCAGCGGTTCTCGTTTCAGGGTTTTAGCCCATGTGAGAGGCAGACTGAACAATAGTCTTTGGCTAGGATCAGGATGCTCGAAGTAAAGTTCAGCTCTCAGTCCATAAATAGGCTTGCCGGAGACATTTCGCAGCCTGATCTTCAGGTTCTTGAACCATCCATCTTTGTCTTTGAACTTTACGTTATCTCGTCCCCAGCCGCTTATATTGTCCTTCAACTTGAACTTGATTTTACTTTTGACGGATTGCCCGCTCACCTTGATATCAACCAACTCCAACGGTTCACTTGGATACCTTTCGATGTCCAACGATTTTTCGGAGTCTTGCGCAGCCGATCTGCCAGCCCGTCCGATAGAACCGAACAGCAAGCCCGCAGCAACAACCACTACCAGAGCGATAAGCGAAATACGTAGTTTCGAGCGGATCATGTTTTTAACCTCCTGTCGTGCCTGAGAGCGGCACGTGAGAATGGAGAAGGATTTGCGCTGTGGCATGACGCAGCGCGCGTGAGAAGGTACCTTGTAGCTAACTGTCTCCTTAGGTCTTGACTCTGTTTTGGTCATGAGGCTGAATGCGGAAGCATCGCGCGATGCCGGTAGCGCAGCCCGTGAGCGAGACGACTATATATGCCCCCCTCCCACTACTGTCAAGCTTTTCTATTTCCGAAGCTTTGTTAATAAGGCTTAACCTTTGCTTCTGGACCTCTCACCTACCCGCTTCGAGTTTTCACCCGGTGTTGCATAAAGCTACGCAAATTGCGACACGCGCGCCGCGTGTGCTAGGCTTCGGCAGCAAAGTTGTAAACATTATCTTAATGAGTAAACGTATTGCTTTCAGAGTCGAATATGGCAACGAAAACAAACGCCGAGCGGCGCGAGCGATTTGAAACTTCTTCCGGCATCGAACTGCCGAACGACTTTAATCCTTCAAATACCGACCGCCCAGATTACGAACAGGACTTGGGCGCGCCCGGCGAGTATCCGTATACGCGGGGCGTGCGCCGCAATTTGTATCGCGGGCGGTTCTGGACGATGCGGCAGTATGCGGGCTACGCGACCGCCGAGGAATCCAACGCACGCTATAAATATTTGCTCGCGCACGGTACGACCGGCCTCTCCGTCGCTTTCGATCTGCCGACGCAAATCGGCCTCGATTCGGATGACAGTTTAGCGGCGGGCGAAGTCGGCAAAGTCGGCGTGGCGATTGATTCGCTGGAGGATATGCTGCGTCTCTTCGACGGCATTCCGCTCGATAGCGTCTCGACCTCTATGACGATCAACGCGACCGCCTCGACGCTGCTCTGTCTTTATCTCGCCGCCGCGCGCCAACAGAACATCACCTTCAATAAGGTCAGCGGCACAATTCAGAACGACATATTGAAGGAGTACATCGCGCGCGGCACATACATCTATCCGCCCGCGCCCTCGATGCGTTTGATTACCGACACTTTCGCGTTCTGCGCACGCGAAGTGCCGAACTGGAACACGATCTCTATCAGCGGTTATCACATACGTGAGGCCGGTTCGACAGCCGCGCAGGAAATCGCCTTCACGCTCGCCGACGGCATCGCTTACGTCGAAGCCGCGATTGCGACGGGCTTGAAGATTGACGATTTTGCGCCGCGCCTCTCCTTCTTCTTCAACGCGCATAATAATCTTCTGGAAGAGATAGCGAAGTTCCGCGCCGCTCGCCGCATCTGGTCGCGCGTGATGCGCGAAAGATTTGGCGCACGCGATCCGCGCTCACTAATGCTACGCTTTCACACGCAGACCGCAGGCTCTACGCTCACCGCGCAACAGCCCGAAGTCAACGTCGTCCGCACCACGATTCAAGCACTCGCCGCTGTGCTCGGCGGCACGCAATCCTTGCACACCAACGGCATGGACGAAGCACTCGCGCTGCCAACCGAAGCGGCGGCGCGCGTCGCCCTGCGCACGCAGCAAGTCATCGCACACGAATCCGGCGTCGCCGACACGGTTGACCCGCTCGCAGGCTCTTACGCCATCGAACAACTGACAACCGAACTCGAAGGCCGCGCTGAAGATTACATAAAAAAGATAGACGCGATGGGCGGAATGCTGCGCGCCATCGAAACCGGCTACGTCCAGCGCGAGATACAGGAAGCGGCCTACGTTTACCAGCGCGCCGTCGAAACAAACGACGCGGTCGTCGTCGGCGTCAATCGTTTCCAGATCGAAGACGAAATCTCCATCCCCACCCTGCGCGTTGACCCCGCCATCGAGCACGCCCAAGTCAAACGCCTCCGCGCTTTACGCGAACGCCGCAACGCGCAGTCCGTTGCCGACACACTCGCAAAACTAGAAGAAGCCGCGCGCGGCACGGAAAATCTTTTGCCACGCATCCTCGCCTGCGTCGAAGCCTATGTGACTGTCGGCGAAATCAGCCACACGTTGCGCCGCATCTGGGGCGAATACCGCGAAGCCGTGACGGTGTAGAATTACCGAAGCGATAAGGAGCAATCGTGTGATGCAAAGACTAAAAGCCATTTATCAGAACGGCGCATTCGTGCCGCAAACGCCCTGCGATTTGCCGGAGAACTCGGAAGTGGAATTGACCATCCACGATTCTTCTACGATTCAACCAGAGATAACTGACCCTGCGGAACGCGCGAGAATAATGAAGGAGATTATCCAGAGTATGCTTGGCAATCCAATCCCCGGCGACGCGCCACGCTTCACGCGCGAGGAACTACATGAACGCCGTTGACACCAATTCCTCATGCACGCACGCGACCCAACAGTGTGACGGAAGAAACGGATGTATAACCTATTCTGCAATCTTAAAATCGTGTAGCTTAACCTTGTTTGGAGTTAAATATGAATGTCTCTGATAAACTTCCTCAAAATATCCAAGAGTTGTACGATGAGGGATACAAACTTAAAGAGAAGATTTTGGCATTCCTTAATGCGTGGCCGTTAGACGAACAGTCAAATGCTGTTTTCATAAGCGAGACTGATGGAAATCACCAAAAAGCTGTAAATGATTTGATCCTTGATGCGCGCCGTTGGTTTAATACCTTAAATATCGAAGTGTTACCTTACACCGTTTATGATCGTCAATTTTTGTATTACATCTTGCGTCAGGTCGAAGCTGCGATTAAAAAGCACCGCTATGTGCGTCCGTATCCGACAAGCGGTTCGCAAACTGTTCAACTCGTAGATAGCCGTAGCCCAACAATTGGATATGCTGGATGGGGACGGTCTGGTATAGCTGATGTTGAAAAGGATGCCAGCCTTAAAACCGCTAAGGGCGAAGCAGATGAGGGAATGGAAGCGGCGCTATCTTTAGTAAAATCCGTTCCTTCTTCTACAATTACAGGGCGGGCTGCGCAGCAACAATATCAACAGACTAACTTCACCCCGAATACCGCATTCATCATAATGTGGATGGATTCTTCCAATCCCGAACTCGATGATGTGCTTAATACGATTAAGGAAGTCTGTAATAGGTTCGGCATTCGCGCGCTTCGCGCGGACGATGTGGAGCATCAAGATAAAATAACGGATATGATTCTTCAGCATATAGCTGATTCGGAATTCTTGATTGCAGACCTCACGGGCGAAAGACCGAATGTTTATTACGAAGTAGGTTACGCGCACGCTATCGGTAAGCGCCCGATTCTCTATCGTAAACATAGAACGAAACTGCATTTCGATTTATCTGTTCACAATGTTCCAGAATATAGGAACATGACCGAACTCAAAGAACTTCTTAATAAGCGATTTGAAGCTATCCTTGGTCGTGAAGCAGGGCAGGCGTGAAAGACTCTGAGGAATCAATGGACGCGAAATTTTTGCGTGCGGATGAGTTGGGGATTCGCTTGGAGATTGTCGGCGGGTTGCCGATTTGGGAGCCGCATCCGATATGGAAGCATCAGAAGGCGGTTGACAGGATTCGCGCGACCATTGAGCGGGGCGTGGCAGCGAATGATGCGAGCGGGCAATGCGAGTGTGTTCATGCGGCGGATGTGTATGTGAGCTTTCCCGATGGATCGTTGAAGCGGCCTGATGTCGCAATTTTTTGCCGCGAGCCGGATGAGGATGATGCGCCGGTTAAGCTTGTGCCCGAAGCTGTGATAGAGGTAATCAGCAAAGGTTATGAGGCGAAAGACCTTGAGATTGCGCCGCACTTTTATCTGGCGCAGGGCGTTAAGGATGTGGTGGTATTCGATCCGTATACGTTGATGGTGTTGCACGTCCGGCGGGATCATGTTAGCCGTGATGTGTCGCCTGTGAAGATAGATTTGATGTGCGGTTGCCGGTGTATTGTTTGATATGACTCATCTGCTCGAAGTCAAAAATTTACAGACGCATTTCCAGATGCGCGCGGGGTTGGTGCGGGCGGTGGACGGCGTGAGTTTTCATGTGGACAAGGGCGAGTTACTGGCGTTGGTGGGCGAGAGCGGGTGCGGGAAGTCCATCACGGCGTTGTCTTTGATGCGGCTGGTGGGGAAGCCCGGAAAGATTGTCGGCGGCGAGATAAGCTTTGACGGGGAGGATTTGCTGGCGGCGACGGAGGAGCGTATGCGCGAGATACGCGGCGACGATATTGCGATGATCTTTCAAGACCCTATGACTTCGCTTAATCCTGTTTACACGGTGGGCGAGCAGGTGGCCGAAGCGTTGCGCCTGCATCGCAAACTCTCAAGGAAAGAGGCGCGCGCGCAGGCCGTCGAAGCGATGAAGGAGGTGGCGATTCCCGATCCGGCGCGGCGTGTGAACGATTACCCGCATCAATTATCGGGCGGAATGCGGCAGCGCGTAATGATTGCGATGGCGCTCGCGTGCGACCCGAAACTTCTGATCGCGGACGAGCCGACCACTGCGCTCGACGTAACGATTCAAGCGCAGATTTTAGAACTACTAAACGAACTGCGTAGAACGCGCGAGCTTGGCGTACTGCTTATCACGCATGATCTGGGCGTGGTGGCGGAAGTCGCAGACCGCGTCGCGGTGATGTACACGGGACGCATCGTCGAAGAGTCACCGGTGGCGGAGCTATTCGCGCGACCGAAGCATCCGTACACGGAAGGCTTGCTGCGCTCCGTGCCGAAGCTAGTAACAGCCGAAGCGAAGAAGGCCGTGCGGCTGGAGACGATAGAGGGCGTTGTGCCGAGTCCGACGCAGCTTCCGCCCGGCTGCCATTTTGCGCCGCGCTGCGAACATCGTATGCCGCGCTGTTTGTATGAAGGCGCGATTCCGCTTTACGACATAGACGGCGGCGTGCGTGTGCGCTGTGTGCTTTATGATCTGGCGGCGGCGGTCAGCGCAGACGCACACGAAGCGGAAAGGCTCGCGGAAAATTGATGCCCGATCAGGAATTGAACTTTGATTCGCCAACCGCCGCAGAGAGTGTCCCGCAAAGGGAAGCGACGGCGGCGCGTGCCGGCGATACGCCGCAACCGTATGGCGTGAAGACGAGCGAGCTTGTGCGCGTGCGCGACCTCTTCAAGCATTTCTCAATTGAAGGCAGCGATGATGTGGTGCGCGCGGTTGACGGCGTGACGTTCGAGATTTTTCAGGGCGAGACGCTGGGCTTGGTCGGTGAATCGGGTTGTGGTAAATCCACCGTCGGGCGTCTCATATTGCGCTTGCTCGAGCCGACGCGCGGCGAGATAGAATTTGAAGGGCGCAATGTCCTTGAATTGAAAAGCAAAGAGCTGCGCGCGTTGCGGCGTGAGATGCAGGTCATTTTTCAAGACCCGTATGCTTCTTTGAATCCGCGTCTGACGGTGCGCGATATTGTCGGCGAGCCGCTGGTGATTCATAAGCTGGGAAGCAAGGAAGAGAGACGCGCGCGTGTGGCGGAGCTGCTCACGAAAGTCGGCCTTGATCCCGATTACGCGAATCGTTACCCGCATGAGTTTTCCGGCGGGCAACGCCAGCGCATAGGCATCGCCCGCGCTCTCGCGCTCAATCCGAAATTGATTATTGCAGACGAACCCGTCTCGGCGTTGGACGTTTCCGTGCAGGCGCAGATTGTAAATCTCTTGCAGGATTTGCAGCAAGAATTCGGATTGACCTATCTCTTCATCTCGCACGGCCTCGCCGTCGTCGAACACATCTCTACGCGCGTCGCGGTGATGTACCTGGGACGCATCGTCGAAGTAGCGAGCGCGGCAGAGCTTTACGCCAACCCGCAGCATCCGTACACGCGGGCGCTCTTGTCGGCGATTCCCGTTCCCGATCCGACTCGCAAACGCGAGCGCATTATTCTGCACGGCGATGTGCCGACGCCCATCAATCCGCCGTCCGGCTGCCGCTTTCGCACACGCTGCCCGCAGGCGATTCCCGAATGCGCGCAGATTGACCCGGATTTGCGAGAGATTGCGCCCGCTCATACAGCCGCCTGCATACGAATAGACAGCTGGAAAGACGCACCGACCGTCGCATAAAAGTTTGCAGCGTGCGCGTGTCACTAACGCGCGAAGCTGAAACATAGGTCTTCCGTTTGGCGTAATATCGCTTGAGTTCTACACACGCTTTAACCCACACGAATAACAGTGCTGTTCGTTGAGTAAATTTTCGAGGAGAAAATTATGAGCGATCAAAGTATGCCGGGCAATCAAATAAATGGTTCACCCGACGCCGCGATGTCAACGCCGGAGACGATTGCGGGTATCTATTTTGAGCCGGGGCGCACGTTCGAGGCTTTGCGTGAGCGTCCGCGCTTTCTCGTCGCCGCGATTATCTGCATCGCTGCGTTCATGCTCTTTAACATCACTTACTTTCAGCGCATCGGTTTTGAAACGGTGATCCGTGCCGAAACCGACGCGAACCCGCGCCTTGAAGGCATCGCCCCGGAGCAAAAAGATCGCGCCATTGAATCGCAACTCAAGCCTGCCTTCAAGGCCTTTCGTTTACTGTCTCCGATTCTGGGATTCGCAGTCTTTTTCGCTGCCGGTGCGGGACTGTATTTGCTTGGCGCAATCGCAGTAGGCGGAAGGTTGAACTATAAGCAAGCGTTGTCGGTGTGGACGTATTCGAGCTTGCCGCCGACTGTGCTGATGATGTTAATAAACTTCGTGCTGCTGTTTGCCGCGCCACCGGAGGATGATATCAGCATCGCGCGTGGGGCACGGCGCGGATTGGCTCACGCTAACTTGGGCTTTCTGGTTGATCCGGCTGCGTCGCCGGTGCTGACGACGGTGCTCGGTTCATTCGATATCTTTACTGCTTACGGAATATTTCTGGCAGCGATTGGCTTACGCAAAGTAGGACGCTTATCTACGGGGGCGGCATGGGGCACGGCACTTGCACTGTGGCTCGTCGGCCTAATTTTGCGCGTCGGATTGTCCGCCGTGATGAAAACTCCGATGGCGTAAAGCGAAGAATTTAAGATGAAAGAAAGGCGCGTCCCTTTGATTAAGGGACGCGCCTTCTTGTTGCGATGCATCGTGCTAACCGTTTAGCCGGGCATCATAACGGAGTCAACAACGTGTATCACGCCGTTTGATTGGCGCACGTTGGCGATGGTGATGTGCGACATACCACCTTTTTCGTCGGTCAACATGATTCTGTTGCCTTTT
Organism: Pyrinomonadaceae bacterium; assembly: GCA_046262295.1. Classification (GTDB taxonomy): domain Bacteria; phylum Acidobacteriota; class Blastocatellia; order Pyrinomonadales; family Pyrinomonadaceae; genus JBHENC01. The sequence goes on from JBHENC010000004.1 coordinate 87,756, forward strand.
CTGGTGGCGGTCAAAGTGCCGCCGCTGACGGTCTTGAGCATGGCTTTGCCTTTGCCCGCTTTGATCTGCATCATGAGCGCCTTTGAATCGAGATTGCCGGACACGACGTGATAGGTCAGAACTTTGGTCAGCGTGTCTTTATTCTCGGGCTTGAGCAGTGTGTCAACGGTTCCGGCGGGAAGCTTCGCAAAGGCCGCGTTGGTCGGAGCAAACACCGTGAAGGGGCCTGCGCCCTTTAAGGTGTCAACGAGTCCGGCGGCTTTGACGGCGGCGACCAGCGTCGTGTGGTCTTTGGAATTGACCGCATTATCAATGATGTCTTTCGTCGAGAACATCGCCGCGCCGCCCACCTTCGGGTTGTTTTGCGCGAAAGTGTTGGTCGCAGTGATCGAAAGCGATGCTACTGCGAGCAGCATTAAAATAAATAGTTTCTTCATTCTTATCCTCTCCAAATTTTTGAAACGTGCTTGGGTTTCTGTGTGATATACGCAGCGGCGCGTGCGATTGGATTTAGAGAAGTCGAGGCACTAAATGGAATTATACGCAGCCTCTGCGTTCGGTTGCGGGCTATTCATATCGCAATGCTTCGATGGGGTCAAGCCGCGCGGCCTTCCATGCCGGCCACAAACCGAAGATCAGACCAATACCGACGCTTGCGACAAACCCGCCGACGGGTGCCCATAGCGGAACATACGAGGGCACAAAGAGGCGTATCAACAGCGTCGTCACCCAACCAAGGAGCAGGCCGACCAATCCGCCGACGCCCGTCAAGGTCATCGCTTCGATTAGGAATTGCCAGAGAATATCCGCCCTGCGTGCGCCGATGGCTTTACGCACGCCAATCTCTCTGGTTCTCTCCGTTACAGACACAAGCATGATATTCATCACGCCGATGCCGCCGACCATTAAGCCGACCGATGAGATGACGACCATCGCAATGGCGACGCCGCCCGTGATAGAGCGAAACTGATCTATGATCGAATCGGCTGTCGCCATGCCGAAGTTGTTCGGTTGATCGAAAGGCACTTGACGGCGCACGCGCAACAGGTCTGTGATTTGATCCTTCGCTTCTTCGATACGGCCAAGCCGCGCGACGGCCAAGACAAAGACATCGTCGGCGTTCGGCTTCAACTTGCGCGCCACGCCGTATGGAAGATAGATGACGTTATTCTGATCGTCGCTGCCGCCGCCGCCCAAGAACTGCTCACGCTTTTGCAGCATCCCGACGACGCGAAATTCGCGCCCGCCGATTTCTATCGTGCGTCCGACCGGAGAGCCGTATGGGAAAAATCCGTCCGCGACGGCTGAACCGATCACGCAGACTTCCTGATTCTCGTCGCTCTCGAACGGCGAGAAAAAGCGTCCGTCCGTAATCACTTCAGTTCCGGCGCGTTCAAAGTCCGGCAGCGTGCCCTGCAAGCGAACGCCCGCCGAAGTCTTGCCGCCGCCTGTGACTAAAATCTTCTGGCCGAAGAAATTGTTGGTGATGTCCAGAAACGGCACGCTGACTTCGACGGCAGGCAATTTCGCTATCGCTATCGAGTCGTCAAAGGTCAACTCTTTACGCATACGCTCTTCGCGCGAACGGCGTCCGATGTGAATGCCCGGTTGATATTTGGAAAGAAAAATCGAGCGCGTGCCGAAAGATTCGATCTCCTTTGTGACCGCCGTATCAATGCCGCTGATAATCGAAGCAATCGCCATCACCGTCCACACGCCGATCACCACTCCGACAATCGTCAAAGACGAACGCAGCTTATTGGCGCGCAAAGTCGAAAGCGCCATCTTCAGATTCTCGTAAATATCGCTGCGAATTAGTTTCATAGGGCAGTTTACAGTTTTCAGTAAATAGTTTTCAATTTATGAGAAAGACACCGTTACCGTCAGAGTGGTTCTGAAAACTGGAAACTTATTACTGCGGTTTAATCTGCGCGTAAGGCTTCAATCGGATCAAGACGTGCGGCTTTCCATGCCGGGAAGATTCCCGACACCACGCCGATAATTCCTGACACCGAGACGGCGACGATTACCGCCGTGACGGAGAGATACGTCGGGAAAAAGACGGACGAGAGCACGCGCCCGACAATCCACGCGATTAACACTCCGATCGCGCCGCCGATGGCCGAAAGCGTAATCGCTTCAACGAGAAACTGTTTCAATATGTCCGTGCGCCGCGCGCCGAGCGATTTCCTGATGCCGATCTCCTTTGTGCGTTCCGTCACGCTTACGAGCATGATATTCATGATGACGATGCCGCCGACGACGAGCGCGATTGAGGGCACGGCGATGGCGACGATAAAGATCGGCCCGAAGATACGGTCGCGGATGCCTGTGATCGCATCCGGCGTCACGATGCCGAAGTTGTCCTTTTCGCCAAGCGGAAGATGGCGGCGCGTGCGCATCAGAAAGCGCGCTTCGTCAACCGCGTCATTGAAGGTCTCTGGGGTCTTCGATGTTATCTCGAAATAGAGCGAGCGTTGGCGAATCAGGCCGCCGAAATTGTTGGCGTAGGTCTTCAACGGAATCTGTATGAAATTGTCCTGCGGCACGCCGAAGACAGTTCCTTTCACAGTCGCCACGCCGACGACGCGATACGGGACGCCTCTGATGGCAATCTCTTCGTTGAGCGGGTCAATCGCCGGGAAAAGTTTGCTTGCGACATCCGCGCCGATAAAGGCGACGCGCGATGCGGCGTCATTTTCCGCGTCCAGAAAATAGCGTCCGTCGGCGATGTCTATGTTTTCGATGTCGGCGATGTTCGGCGTCATGCCGCTCACGTTTACTTCTTGAAGCACCTGCGAGCCGCGTTTGATTTCGGAAGGAGTCCCGCGCGCTTTTGCGCCGATCCTGCCGATCAGCGTCGCTTTCTCGCGCAAGTATTCGTAATCCTCAAGCGTCAAATCTTTGTTGCGGCGCTGCGCGGCGGCGATGGCGTCCGTGTCTTTGAAATCTTCGAGCGGGTTAAATCTCTGAACCGTGAAAGACTTCGCGCCTATCCCTGCGATCTTCTCGTCAATGTAAACATTAAAGCCCTGAATCAAAGAAACGACGACGACCACCGCCGTGACGCCGATAATCATGCCGAGCAGCGTCAAAGCCGAGCGCAACTTGTGCGCCCACACCGCCGCCAGCGCAAGCTTTAAGGTCTCTATAAACTTCACAACAGCTTAGTACGTCTCAAGTTTGAGTTTGGTTGCACGTTGGAACAGTTTTCAGTTTTGGTTTTCAGTTAAAGCAAAAGTATCGGCTGAAAACTCAAAACAGATTACTCATAACGCAATGCTTCTATCGGATCGAGGCGTGCGGCTTTCCATGCAGGCCACAGGCCGAAGATGATGCCGACGCCCGCCGAGATGCCGATGCCGACGCCGATTGCCCAGAGCGGCACAAAGGCGGGAAGCGGCGAGTATTTGTTCATCAGTAGGCTTGCGATTTCGCCGACGACGAGACCGATTCCGCCGCCGATGGCCGTCAATGCGACGGCTTCGATAAGGAATTGCGAAAGGATGTTAAGGCGCGTTGCGCCGACGGCCTTGCGTATGCCGATCTCTTTCGTGCGTTCAGTGACGGAGACGAGCATGATGTTCATCACGCCGATGCCGCCGATCATCAGCGCGACGAAGGAAATGGCGATGAGCACAAGGAAGGTTGCGCCCGTCAGTTGATTGTAAATGTCCAGCAGCGAATCCTGCGCCGAGATGCCGAAGTTAGGCGGCGCGCCCTGCGGGATGCGACGGCGGCGGCGCAGTATGTCTGTGATTTCTTCGATGGCAGGCTTGACGTAAGCACGCGATTTCGGGCGCACGATGATGACGAAGACGACTTCCGGGAAAGGATAGTCGGGATAATATTTCTCGAACGTACTGATCGGAGTGAAAATGGAATTGTCGCGCGATTGGCCGAAGACGTTGCCGAGCGTTTCCATCACGCCGACGACGCGAAACGGATTGCCGTTGACCTTGATCTCTTTATCGAGCGGGTCTTCAAACGGAAACAGCGTATGCGCGACATCCACGCCGAGCACGCAGATGTTCGAGCGTTCCCTCACATCCGTGTCCGTGATAAAGCGTCCGTGCGCGACATACTGCGCCTGCGTAAACTCGTAATGCGAAGTCGTGCCGAAGAGAATCGGCGTGTCCGATTGCTTATCGGCGTAACGCACCTTCGCCGACAGCTTGCGTCCGAATGGCGTTACGTCGGCCACCGCCGATGCTTCATTCAAAATCGCGTCGGCGTCTTCTATCGTTAAATTCTTGCGATGAATCTGCTCGGCGGACGGCGGCTTGCCAAAGCTCGGATCAAACTTCGTCACCCAGATCGCGTTCGACCCCAGCGATTCTATCTGATCGGCAAACGCGCGGTTCAATCCCTGTATGATCGAAACCATAAAGATGACCGTGATGACGCCGACGCTCACGCCCAAAATCGTCAGCGACGAACGCAACTTATTCGCCCTGATCGTATCAACGGCCATCGCCGCAGACTCTTTAACGTCATCGAAAGTCATCGCGGAAAACTCATGGCAAACGAGCGGAGCGGCGCAGCCACGCGATAGCCATTAGAACGAAAGCGGCAACCACAAGATCAACGATGAGAAGCATGATAAAGAAAAGCGGGCCTGCGATAATCAGCCCGAGTCCGGGCAGCGCGATGGATGTATCTCGCGCCATAATCGCCGCGACAACCATAAAGAAAGCGAAGAGAATTTGTGCCGCAAGCGTCAGCCATGCCAATACAAGAAGGGTTGTTCTCCAATTCATAAACAGTGTGACCTCCCGATAAAATTCTGTCGCACGATTTTCCTGTCGCGCAACAATGTACCTCCAGCATTTGCATATTTATTCGCGCATATCGGACGCCGAGTTGCTTACGCTCGCAGGCGATGCGCTTTTGCTAGACGGGTAGCTTCACAAGTTCGGATAAGTTCTCGAAGTAACGCTGATGAGTACGGCGCAAAGCCTCTTCGGTCGCTGCCTCTAATAAAACCACTTCATGCTCTACTGCAAGGCGGTTAAGTTCGAGTTCCATTTGAAGCCGTGAATCTTCAGCCTTTCGGCGCTCCGAGCCATCGAATGTCTTGAAGGTAACTATTTGCCCAATTTTTCGATTGTACTCAATCAGAAAGAGCATCTGTCTCCTCTTCATTCTGCTCTTAATGCTTCTATCGGATCAAGGTTGGCGGCGCTCCATGCAGGCCAGATGCCGCTGATGATACCGACGACGGATGAGACGCAGACGCCTAAGATGGCCGAGCCTGCGCTTAAGAGCAGCGGGAACCCGAGCGCAAGCGAAAGTAAATAGGCGAGTGCGAAGCCTGCGATGACGCCGAGCGCGCCACCGATGGCCGAGACCGTGACGGCCTCCGTCAGAAATTGCATCAGGATGTCAGCCTTGCGCGCGCCGATGGCTTTGCGTATGCCGATCTCTTTGGTGCGTTCGGTGACGGAGACGAGCATGATGTTCATCACGACGATGCCGCCGACGACGAGCGAGATGGCGGCGACGCCGATAGTCACGATGTAGATATTCGATGTCGCTTTGCCGTAGATGTCCAAAAACACATCCTGCGTTTCGAGCGCGAAGCCGTCCTCTTCGTCCACGAATGTTTTGCCGCGACGATTACGCATAATGGCGCGCACCTGATCTTCAGACTCTTCCAACTGCTGCGCGGTCGGCACTTGAATGTAAACGACAAGCGAATCGCGCGAGCCGAACAGTTTCTGGTACGTCTCGTAGGGAATCATTACGAAATTGTCGCGCGAGAGGCCGAAGATTTTGCCGAAGGGTTCGGCGACGCCGACGATCTGAAACGAATGCCCGGCGATGCGTATCTCTTGATTCAGGACTCTGTCGGGCGATACGCCGCCGAAAAGATTCTCCACAATGTCCGTGCCGACAACGCAGGCTTCGCGTGTCGCCGCGCCTTCGCTCTCCGTCCATGTTCGTCCGGCAGAGATGTTGACGGCATTGATGTCGAACATCGAGAGCGTCGAGCCGCGCACCGCGACGCCGTCGGATTTTTGATCGGCGTGCTTGACGATTTGGCGTGTGTCTGCGGAAATCCCCGTGCGCCAGCAAGCCGTGCACAGGCGCGTGATAGCCTCTGCGTCGTCCTGTACGACATCCTTGCGCTTGTTGTATTTAATGAAGTCCTCACGCGATTTGATGAGTTGCGGGCGTTTCGAGATGGTGAAGACGGTCGAGCCTTGCGAAGAAAAGGTCGAGGCGACGGTTTGATCCAGTCCTTTAATAATCGTGACGACGGAGATGACCGCCGCGACGCCGACGAGCGTTAAGGCCGTGCGTAATTTATTGGCGCGGAGGCTACCGATAGCGACGCGGAAAGATTCCCACAGCGGAAGCAGAAAGGAGGAAGGAGTTTTCAGTTTTCGGTTTTCAGTTTTTAGCATTCGGTGTTCAGCATTCAGTTTTTAGCATTATGAACAACGCTCGCCCGACGCTCAACGAATTTCTGAAGACTGAAAACTAAAGACTGAAAACTCTCCCACTATTTAATGCGCTCGTCTTTGTCTATCTCGCCGTCGCGGATGGAGATGATGCGATGAGCGCGGGCGGCGATGTCGGGTTCGTGTGTGACGACGATGATCGTGTTGCCTTCGGCGTGTAGGCGTTCAAAAAGAGCCATAATTTCGTGGCTGGTCTTGGAATCGAGCGCGCCGGTCGGTTCGTCTGCGAGCAGGATTGATGGATGATTAACGAGGGCACGGGCGATGGCGACGCGCTGGCGTTGGCCGCCAGACAGTTCGTTCGGCCTGTGCGTCATGCGGTCTGCGAGATCGACGGAGGTAAGCGCCTGCTTCGCTTTCTCGTGGCGTTCGGCGGAACCGATGCCCGCGTAAATGAGCGGCAGTTCGACATTGTGCAGGGATGTGGCGCGCGCCAGCAGATTGAATGTCTGAAAAACGAAGCCGACTTCCTGATTGCGTATGCGCGCGAGTTCGTCGTCTTCCATTTCGGAGACGAGTTTGCTGTTAATCCAATATTGCCCTTTGGTGGGCGTGTCCAGACAGCCGATCAAGTTCATCAAAGTTGATTTGCCGGAACCCGACGGGCCGATGATTGCAAGGTATTCGCCTTTCTGCACATCGAAGGAGACGCCGCGCAGGGCGTGCACCTCTTCCGAACCCATCTGATAAGTTTTCCAGATGTCGCGCATAGAGATGAGTGAAGCGGGCACGGCGTCGCGCACAAGCAGGTCGGCGCGTTCGAGAGTTGCTACGGCGGCTTCGTTGCGTTCGAGTGTGGTTGCTTCGGGTGGCGCGAGTGTCGTGTCGCTCATCTTCTATTTGGCCTCGTTGGTGTTGCCGTTTGCCGCCGCCGCTGCGGACTTGCGGGTCTGCCGTTTGACAGTCGAAGTTTCTTTCAGCGTCTTCAATACGCGGCTCGGCCCCGTGATGATCTCCATGCCGGGTTGAACGCCGCTCGTGATTTCGATGTCGGATTCGCCGGTGATGCCGGTCGTGACTTCGACAAACTTCACTTTGTTGTTCGCCTGCAAGACATAAACGCCTTTAGTGTTCTTCGGCTTATCAAGCGGAGTCGGCGCGGGCGCGCTGCCTGCTGTAGGAGATGCGGCGGGCGGCGGTTGCTTCTCGACAATGGCTTGCAAGGGCACGGCGATGACGTTCTGTTTCGTCTTGGTGGTGATGGCAGCGGTCGCGCTCATGCCGGGACGCAGGCCGTTGCGCACCTCGTCGGGCGCGTCGCGCAGTTCGATGATGACGCGAAACTCTTTGGCTTCCTGCGTGTTGATTTGTTGCGACAATCCGCCGGTCGTGGAAGATTTGCTGATGGCGAGCGGGTTTTTTTGCGTCACGACGCCGACGATTTCGCGCTCGCCGAAAGCATCAACTTTGATCTTCGCCTGCTGGCCGACTTCGACGTTGGCGATTTCCGTTTCGTCTACGTTGACTTCGACGTTGATCGTGGACATATCGGCGATGGTCATTAAAGGCGTTGACGAAAGACTCGCCACCGCGAATTCGCCGACGCGCGTCGGAAGGTCTGCGACGACGCCCGTCAGCGGCGCGACCTGCGTGGCTTTGGCGCGCTGGTTGGACGAGCCGCGCAAAATCGCCTGCTGTTGGTTGGCGCGCGCCTCGCTCGATGCGACGCTCGCCTGCGCGCGTTGCACGCCGGTGCGCGAATCACGCACGGCGACGCGCTGCTGGTTCGCTCTCGCCTGCGCTTCCTGCACGGCGAGTTTTTGCGCTTGAAGTTGCGCCTGCGCGGTGCGAAGCGCGACTTGCGCCTGCTCTACGCGGTCGCGCGCGGTATCGTATTCCGAACGCGAGGCGACGCCGGATTCGATCAACTCCGTCGTGCGCTTCAATTCGCGTTGCGCCGTATTGAGATCAACCTGCGCGCGGTCAACGCTCGTCTGCGTAGTGATGATGCCCTGCCGCGCTTGCGAAACGGCGGCCTCCGAAACCGTCAAGCCCTGCTGCGCCTGCGCGACGGCGTTTTCGGCAGCGAGCACCTGCGTGCGCGCGTTCTGCACATCGCTCAAAGAAGCCTGCACACCTGCGGCCTGCGCTTCCTGATTCGATTGCAACTGCGTCGGGTCGAGCCGCACAAGAGGTTGTCCCTGCCGCACCTGATCGCCCTCTTTGACGTAAATCTCTTCGATGCGTCCGGCGACTTCGCTCGTCAACTTGATGAAGCGAATCGGGCGCACTTCGCCGGAGGCCGTGACGGTCGAACGCAGCTCGGGGCGCGTTTCTACTTTGACGGTGGTTACTTCCGGCTCGTCTTTGCGGTTGGCGTAGATGCTGATGCCCACGATGGCGACGAGCGCGACGATGCCGATGATAATCTTTCTTTTGCGGCTCAAGGCCATTGTCTTTCGTTTCCTTTAGAAGAGTGCTTTCTCGTCCGGGCGCGCCTCGCATGAAATCAGCGCGGGCGGCGAAGTATGTGCAAACCTGCGGCGCTTCAGATAGCCGTAGGCGCGTCGGTACAAGCTGTTACGATGAAAGAGCGCGGGCGGTTTCATTATAAGCGCGCGTGCGGCAGGGCGCTAACTGTTCCGGCGGACGCCGCAGCGCTCGTCCGTCGCCGACCTTCGCATAAATCGGGCGCGAGTTGGCGCGCATCTTCTTTTCGCGTTACAATGAGCGCGCGGTTACACGCTACGGGCAGCCTCAAGGCCGTAAAAATTAAAGTGCGCGTAAAAGCTTTTCCGCCGTATGATAAAGCGGAAACGAGGGAAACTCCCATGACCACCTGTGAAAGGTGCAACACGGAAAATCTTGACGGCTCGCAATACTGCGACGAATGCGGCGCGCCTTTAAGCGATACGCCGCATACTAAAAAGTCTGCGACGACCGGCGGCACGACAGGCGGTTCGACCTCCGGCAAAGTAATGCCGGATGCCACCGTTGCGGCCGTGAGCGCCGAAGTTGGCGGCAAGCAAGGAATGTCCGCTATGGCCTATGCCTCTACCGCCTTTGCGACAGTTGACGGCACGCACGCCAGACTCGTCATTCAACGCGGGCGCTCTGCCGGTAAACAGTTTCCACTTAATGAAGACGAAGCGCAGATTGGGCGCTGGGATGCGGACGGCGGCATCTTCCCGGATGTTGATCTGGACGCGGACGACCCGGAAGCGAAAGTCTCGCGCCGCCATGCGCGAATCACTCGACGCAGCGACGAATATTTCATCGAAGACTTGGGGTCGACCAACGGAACTTTTGTTAATCGCGGGCGTCGTTTGCTGCCGGGCGACCGCCAGCCGCTGCGCGACGGTGACGAGATAATTGTCGGGAAAACTTTCTTGCGCTTTCAAGTCGTCAAGTAAATTCGCGGAAACATAAAAACGGATGAGTCGTCAGCAAACAAATGTGTGCCTTAAGTGCGGTGCGGAGATTGCGCCGGACGACTCTTTTTGCAGCGTCTGCGGCTCTTCACAAAGCGAATCTACGCCCGCCGCCGATGCCGGTTCGCCCGCAGACTCGAATGCGCTGACTGCTGCCGCTTCATCCAAGATGCCTTCCGCCGGAACGCAGCAAGTAGCCGCCATCGAAGATGCCGCAGCAGAAGCGCCGCAACCTTTGCCGGAAAATGCAGCGGAAACAATCATCCCGCCCGCAGCGTCTTCAACGGGCGATTTAAGTAAAGCCGTGCCGGAGAGTAAACCGGTTGCGCCTGCCAAAACTTCTTCGCGCAGCAAAGGCCACGCGACGACCGGCGGCCGCCGCACGACGAACAAGCCGCTCGATCCCGGCTATGAATTGAACGGGCGTTACGAAATCGTCAGGCGCATCGGCGGCGGCGGCATGGGCGCGGTTTATCTAGCCAAAGACAGGCACTTGGGCGATGCGCCGCGCGCCGTCAAAGAAATGATCGAAGCGCATATAGACGATGCGCAGCACGCCAAAGCCATCGGTGATTTTCGTCGTGAATCGCTGCTGCTGACGTCGCTCGAACATTCTTCGATTCCAACCATCTACGATTATTTTTACGAAGAAGACGCAGGCCGTTTCTACCTCGTGATGAAGTATATCTCGGGCGGCGACTTTGCTTCGCGGCTGCGCAACGCGCCCGGCGGACGCATTGATGAAAAGACCGTCACCGAGTGGGTCGTACAGGTTGCCGACGTGCTCCATTACTTGCACAATCGTCCCAAACCGATTATCTATCGTGATCTGAAGCCTGCGAATCTGATGATTGACGGCACTTCGGGGCGCGTGATGATTATTGATTTCGGCATCGCGCGGTGGGTTCACAAGGAAGAGAAGGGCGTTACTGCCGTCGGCACGATGGGCTATGCGCCGCCGGAACTTTTCAGCGGGCAGGTCGAGCCACGCTCCGATCTTTACAGTCTCGGCGCAACGATGTTTCATCTATTGACGGGAAGCGATCCGCAGGACAATCCGCTGTTGATCTTCGATTTCACGAAGAACCCGCGCCCGCGCCAGATTAATCCGGCAATCTCCGTCGAGATGGAGCGAATGCTGATGCGCGCCGTCGAGTACAAGCCGGAGAATCGCTTTCGTTCGGCGGCGGAGATGCGCGATGCCTTGTACACGCATCTTGAAAGGTTGCGTGTCGGCGAGATCAGCTACGGCGATGTGTCGGCGGCGGACGTCGGCACAAAGACGATTCAGTCCGAGATGGTCTTCTGCGGTTTTTGCGGAGGCCGCATCGCCGCCGACGATGTTTACTGCGCGCACTGCGGAGCGCAGCAACCTCTGGGCGGAATGGGCGCGAGCGCCGCGCTGCGCACTGCCCGTGCCACCGCCAAACTTGTTATCTCGGGAACGACCGAACTTAACGATTCGTTTGTGCTGCACAAGGATAGTAGCTTGGTCGGGCGCACAGACCCGCACTCGAACATCTTCCCCGAAGTTGATCTCTCGAAGTTCGATCCCGAGACGAAAGTCTCGCGCCGCCATGCGCGCATTCGTCGGCAGGGCGAATCTTTTTTGATTGAAGACCTCGGCTCGGTCAACGGCACATGGGTCAACGACGCCGTGCGGCTCGCGCCGAACCAACCCCGCGTTTTAGAGAGCGGCGACAAACTACGTCTGGGCGAAACCACGCTCCACTTCTTACTCGGATGAGAAGTTCAACCGTAATAGTAGTCAGTTTTCAGTAATCAGTTTTCAGCGACCGCAAGAGTTACCGCCTTTAACTGATAACTGACTACTGAAAACTCTTCTTAACCTTATGACAGCGCGATTGGAACGAACTGCTCCGCCCGGAAAAACAGCCAACGCCCGCCGCACGCTATCTTTAACGCCCGCGCAGCTAGAGAGATTCCGTGCGCCTTTTGCGTTGCGGTGCGGTGCGCTGCTGATTGATTACACGCTGCCGGTTTGCATTCTCGCCTTCAGCACTCTATTCGCGCGGCTTGTCGGCGGCGGCACGCGCTTGGCGGGCGATACGGCTGAAAATATAGGGTTGTTGTTGGCGTTCGGGGCAGCGTGTCTTAACTTTTTTCTTTTCGCCGGAACACGCGGACAGACGCTCGGCAAGTGGGCGACGGGCTTGCATCTCGAACGCACGGATGGCGCGCATCCCGGCATCGGCCATGCCATCCTGCGCCATTTGATCGGCTATCCGCTTTCGCTCGCCATCTTCGGCATCGGCTTCTTCCTCGCGGCTTTTGATTCGCAGGGACGCGCGTTGCATGATCGCATCGCAGGCACACTGGTACTGCGCGACACGGAACAACGCGCACGCCGTGTTCGTTAAAATCTACACGGGGCGGTTTGTAAAGAAACGGCACATGACGAAAACCTGTTCAAGTTGCGGTGCAAAGTCCACAACGGAAGCGCGCTTCTGCCGTTTATGCGGTGCGCCTTTTTCTGCACGTCCCGACGGCCAAGACCGCGATGCGTCCGTTTCTCCGCTCGCCGAAACCATACCGCTCTCCGATGAAGGGCGCGTCACAAATGACAATCTCGCCGCCGATAACCTGCGCCGCGCGCCCGAAACATCCAAAGTCAGCCACGCCGAGATGGAGAATTTGCTGCGGCGTCCGCACGCCGAAAGCGAAGCCGAATCTATCACCGGGCGCGACGCTGTTGCGCTGGAAGTTGCGCCGAGAGTTGCGCCGGACAGCAGCAACGATAGTGAGCCTCACGGTGATCTGACGACAGGCAATCTTTCAGCTCCGGTTACGCCGCTGGACGCGCCCGCGCTCAAGCCACAATCGAAAGCCACCGTTCGCCGTCGCTGGCCGGTTGTCGCGTCGGCGCTTCTATTGCTTGCGATTATCGGCGGCCTCTTCACCTTCGTAGCTTTGCGCCGAAACTCGTCGCCCGATACGAGCGTTGCTTCAAGCGATACTGTCAAAGATCAACAACTTCCCGTGAAAGCCGGAGCCGACAGCGTCACCGCACAACTCGAACACGCCGCCGCACTCGAACGCGCCGGTCAACTCGACGAAGCGCGCGCTCTTTATCAACAACTATCTAATTCGACATCGGATGATGCGACGCGCCAGACTGCGCAACAGCGCCTCGCCGAACTGTCGCCCGTGCCGCCCGCCGCTGACAGGAACCCTAGCGGTAATAGCGCGAACGACGACAATGCGAACGCGGGCAACGCCGCGCCGAACTTGCCCCAGCGCAACGAACGCGCGGCGGATGTGCGTAACACTACGCGCCCAACGTTGCCCGCGCCATCCGCTGCCGCCGTTCCTTCCATGCCGCTCGAACCAGGCGAGCGCACGTTGCCCGGCACGTCTTTGTCGCCGAGAGCAAGCAGCCGCAATCCCGCGCGGGCAACGCCGAACGACCCGGATTCTTATTACATAAAGGGTTTGAGCGTGCTCAACGCGCGCGAACCCAAAGCCTTGCAGCGCGCCGAGGTGGGGCAGGCTTTAGAATATTTCCAACGCGCGGCTCAGCCGGGCGGCACGCACCGCGAACAGGCACGGCAATATGCCGAACGACTCGGCAAAGAGCTGGACAAGCGCCGCCAAAAAGAGAAGCATTAGCATTCACAGAGCCTTCGTTAATGAGCCGCCCGTATCGTCTGTCACAATCGAAAAGCGTTTATTCGTAACTCTTCATCAGTCTGCTTCAATTATGCCCGAACTAATTGTTAAAACTCCGGATCACGAGCCGGATAGATTTCCGCTCGGTTATTTGCGGCTGACGATTGGCCGTTCGGCGCGCAACGACGTCTGTATCCCCGATCCGTTCGCCTCGCGCGTTCACGCCGAAGTGCGCAGAGATGGCGGCAGGTATTTCTTGCAGGACTTGGGATCGGCCAACGGCACGCTCTATAACGGCACAAGCGTCGAAGGCGAAGTCGCGCTCGTCTCCGGCGGGCGCATTCAGATCGGCGAAACGGAAATCATCTTTGACGACGGCACAAGCGGCACGCTTTTAAGCGCGGGACTCATTGCGGACGATGCGGCGCACACGCTCGAACCCGAAGCTACCATCGCCTCCACTTCAACCGACCGCACCACCTCGGGTTTGCTTGATGCCATCGAAGGTGCGCGCACGCAATCGAGAGCGAACGACTCGATGCTGGGGCAAGCCGCTTCCGCCACCGCCAGCGCCGCCACTACCACGACCGCAACACAAACTTACCAGAGCAATCTGCTCGCTTTAATCAGTAAGGTCGGTGTCACGCTGCTCGCTTCGGCGACGCTCGACGAAACTTTACAGCAAGTCGCCGCACTCGTCTTCGAGGCTGTGCCCGCCGAACGCTGCTTGATAATGATGCGCGAGGGCGCAAGCGAAGAATTAAAAGTAAGCGTCGCTTCGGTGCGCAATCGTCAGGGTGAAGTCGGCGAGATACGTGTCAGCCGCACGATTCTCGGCGAGGTGGTGGAAAAGGGTAAGTCCGTTTTGACTTCCGACGCGCAGGCCGATCCGCGTTTTATGAGCAACACGATGACGATTCAGGGCATACGCTCCGTGCTCGCCGTGCCTTTGGGCGTCGGCGAAAAAGTGTTTGGCCTGATCTATGCCGATTCGCCCATTGCCGACGCGCGCTTTTCGGAAGACCACTTGAAAGTTTTGACGACGCTCGCTTCCGTCGCGGCGATTCGCGTCGAGAACGCGCGCCTTGTCGAAGAACATCTGGAACGCGAACGGCTGCACCGCGAGTTGCAACTTGCGCGCGAAATACAGCAGCGTTTCCAGCCCACCTCCGCGCCGCCCGTCGCCGGTTACGAACTTCAGGGCATCAGCTTTCCGTGCTTTGAAATCGGCGGCGACTATTACGATTTTATTCAGCGCGAAGATGGCAGATTGGTCATCGCGCTCGGCGATGTGTCGGGCAAGGGAACTGCCGCCGCGCTCCTGATGTCGTCGCTGCACGCGGCGGTTCACGCGCAGGCTTCTTCCAATAATTCACTTGCTGATACTATCTCGACCATCAATCGCTATCTGGCGGCGAACATTCCATCGAACCGTTTCGTGACGCTCTTTTACGCCGAGCTTGATCCGCAAACCGGCGCGCTTTCGTTTCTCAACGCCGGGCATAATCCGCCGCTTATCGTTCACGCCGCCGGAACGATGGAACAACTCGGCGCGGGCGGCCTGCCTCTGGGTATTATGCCGGACGCGACTTTCCGCGAAGGCCGCACGCAACTGCAACCCGGCGATGCGCTCGTCATCTATTCCGACGGCGTCTCGGAGACGACCAACCCGCAGGGCGAAGAGTTCGGCGCGACACGCCTCTACGATGTTGTCGCGCATCACCTCGACGCTTCCGCCTCCTCCTTGCGCGACCGCATCGAATCCGCCATCTCGAAATTCGCGCAGGGCACAGCCGCCAACGACGACATCACGCTCGTCATCGTCAAACGACAGGCCGAAGCCGCTCTGGTTGCAAAAACAGGATGAGACGATAAGCTGAATGAAATGAGAGCTAAAACTTCTTGAGGCTTTCCTGGATTTTCTCCACGCTTTTTTCGCCGAGGCCGTCAACGAGTTCGAGGCCGCCGCCCGCAACGAACTGTTTCAAATCATCTAGCGAAGAGACTTTGAATTTTTGATGAAGCGTCGCGGCTGTCTTCATGCCAATGCCGCCGACGTGCAACAGATCGAGCGTCGAGAGGGGCGTTTCCGCCGTCAGCTTTTCCCATGCGTCAAACGTGCCGCGCTCAAACAGTTCCAGAATCTTGCCGCTGATTGCTTTGCCGATGCCGGGAATGGTTTGCAAGCCTTTTGCGCCGTCTTCCCGCGCGATCTTCTGTAATGGCGCAGGCCATGTCTCGATGGTTTCGGCGGCGTTGCGGTAAGAGCGTATACGGAATTGGTCTTCGCCGCGCATCTCCATTAACGCCGCGAGGTCTTGAAAGCGGCGCGCAATCGCCTCGTTGTTCATAAAAAACCTCTGCCGAAAAATTCCGGTTAATCGAGTAAACGTAAACGCCTGTGCCTTGACATTATACATCCTGCGCCTCTATCAATAGAGGCATCCAAACGGCTGCGGAAATAATCGAACAATTCTCTCCGTTCAAAATAAAAAATTTCGAGGATTATCAAAAATGAGATTGAGAAAAACCTTATGTGCGCTGCTCGCGGCGCTCTTTATGTTTCCGGTCTTTAATATCGCGGCCTTCGCCGACGAAGGAATGTGGCCGTTTAATAACGTGCCGCGCGCCGAGATCAAACGCCGTTACGGTTTCGACATCACGGATGCGTGGCTCCGGAAAGTGCAACTCGCTTCCGTGCGATTCAATAGCGGTGGCTCCGGTTCGTTCGTCTCGCCCGACGGCCTCGTGATGACCAATCACCACATCGCGCAGGACACTTTGCAGAAGATCAGCAGCGAAAAGAAAGATTATTTCAAGGACGGCTTTTACGCGCGCACGTTCGCCGAAGAAGCCAAATCGCCCGATATCGAACTCAACGTCTTGCAGAGCATCGAAGATGTGACGGCGCGCGTCAACGGCGCGGTCAAACAGGGAACGTCGGATGCGGCATCACAGGCGGCGCGCACCGCCGAGATCGCACGCATCTCCGAAGAATCCACAAAGCAAACAGGCCTGCGTTCCGATGTCGTGACGCTTTATCAGGGCGGGCAATACAACCTTTACCGCTATAAAAAATACACGGACGTGCGGCTCGTCTTCGCGCCCGAATTTCCCATCGCTTTCTTCGGCGGCGATCCCGACAATTTCGAGTTTCCGCGCTACGATTTAGACCTCGCGCTTTTCCGCGTTTACGAAAACGGCAAACCGCTCAAAACCGAAAACTATTTCAAGTGGTCGCCAGCGGGCGCGAAAGATAACGAGCTTGTATTTGTCTCCGGCCATCCCGGTTCGACTTCGCGTCTAAACACCGTCGCGCACCTCGAATACTTCCGCGACTTCGGTTTCCCGCTCCTCCTGAAATATCTGGAACACCAGCGCGCGCTTCTGCAACGCTACAGCGCGCAGGGCGTGGAGCAGGATCGTCGCGCCAAAGAGGAATTATTCTCCATCGAGAACAGCCTTAAAGCGCGCAAAGGCGGCCTTGAAGGTTTGCAGAACAAAGCGATTATGGCGAAGAAGGTAGCGGCGGAAAAAACTTTACGCATGGCCGTCGCCGCCGATCCGAAAAAGCGACAGGCTTACGGCGACGCATGGAACGCGATTGCGAAAGAGCGCAAAGCCTTGCCGTCTTACGAACTCGACAGGCGTTTTCTTGAAAGCGGGTGGGGATTCAATTCCGCTTACTTCGACGTTGCGCGCACGCTCGTTCGCCTTGCGACGGAAAGCGCGAAGCCGAACGCGGAACGCCTACCGCAATTCACGGACGCTGGCCGCGCGTCGCTCGAACTCGGTCTGTTTTCAGCCGCGCCCGTCTACGACGATTTCGAGCGGCTCAAGCTGACCGATTCGTTGACCTTTATGCGCGATGAACTCGGCGCAACCAATCCGACGGTGCAAAAAGTTCTGGCGGGCAAGACGCCTGAAGCGCGTGCCGCCGAATTGATTAACGGAACAAAGCTCAAAGACGTTAGCTATCGCAAGCAACTGGCCGCCGGAGGCGTGCAGGCCATCGAAGCTTCAAACGATCCGATGATCGCGCTGGCGCGTTCGATTGATCCCGAAGCGCGTGCCGTTCGCAAGCGTTATGAAGATGAAGTATTGAGCGTCGAGCGCACGAGCTATGCGAAGATCGCCCGCGCGCTTTTCGACACCGAAGGCACGAAGCTTTACCCGGATGCGACCTTCACGCTGCGCCTCTCTTACGGCCCCGTCAAAGGCTACAGAGAAAAGGGCAGGTTCATTCCGCCGTTCACGGATTTCGCGGGTCTTTATCGCCACGCGGCGGAGCATGGCAACAAGTATCCGTATGAATTACCGAAGCGTTGGGTGGAACGTAAGTCGGCGTTGAATCTGCGCACGCCCTTTGATTTTGTTTCGACGGCGGACATCATCGGCGGCAATTCCGGCTCGCCCGTCTTCAATCGCAACGCGGAGATCGTCGGCCTTATCTTCGACGGCAATATCCAATCGCTCGCCGGAGATTTCATCTACGACGAAACACAGAACCGCGCCGTCTCCGTTGACTCGCGCGCCATGATCGAAGCCCTGCGCAAGGTTTACGACGCGCGCGAAGTTGCAGATGAATTGACGAAATAACCGATTTCCCACGAACGCAATTCCGCGCGGTAGATGATACCATCTGCCGCGCTTTTCTTGCGCCCGGAAGACGGAAAATCCTTGAAATCGCCAGACCTTTTTGTTATCTTGCGCTCCTCAAATTCGCTCTGTTAACGACTCACTCGTTGTCGCTAACCTTTTGTCCACCAACAAGGGAGCTAACCATGAAAAGATTTTCAATTCTGCTTCTCGTCGCCCTTGCCCTCAGCGCATTGGGTATTGTGCTCGCAATGTCGAGAAACGCCGCCAGCAAGAACACTGTAATCACACCTGAATCTGCCAATTCAGCGCATCCAGACCCGCCCGGAACCATTGACGGAGCGAAGAACCCGGAGATGATTCCAGACACTCTAGCCTATACGCTGCTCTTTGATCTGCTCTCGAACCGTCACACGGAAGTTGAGAAGGGGCGCGCCAAAGCTTACATCAGGCAGGCTGGGATCGAAGGCGCAGACGTTGACGCGCTGCTGACGGCGGCAGAAGAGTTTCGCCAGCGTGCCGGTGCGCTCGATGCGCAGGCCGCCAGCCTCAACATACGCAGCCATACGGAGCATCCCGCTTTGAGCCAAAATGATGTGGCTCAGTTGAAACAATTGGAAAAGCAAAGAGAATCGCTTGCTGAAGAGGTGATTGCTTCTTTACCGCGCCGTTTGAGCGCCGACGGCATGGGGAAACTGCGCCAGCACGTTAACGAGCGTGTGAAGCGCAAGACGAAGATTTTTCCTGACCGGTAAGCCGCGCGACTCAATGAGAGCCTGCGCTTTCTCACACACCGCGTTCGCAAGATGCGGACATTTTGAAGATTAGGAGAAACGATTATGTCAAAGAGCACCTCGATCCGATTCATACAGCAACGGCAAGACAGCCTTGCCTCGATTAGTCTGCGACTTTTTGCCCTGATAATATTTGTGAGCCTCTTCGCCGCGTCACCCGAATCCGTCAAAGCCGTGTCGTGTTATTCGGATTTGTGGATTGACGATTCTGCTGCAGAGGATGTAGATGATGTTGGTACCGTCTCTATTGTTGGCTGCGGAGTAACAAGCTTCGGCTACTATGAGCCGTATCATGATGCCATCGTGGAGACGACCATCACCAGCCCGAACGGGCGCAGCAGCACCGCGATAGCAGATGATAATGCCGGTGGTTACAAGCAATCATTCAATGCTCGTGCTGAAGCCCTTTTAGCTTGGGATTGGAATGATATGGGTGATTACATCGTTAATTCTCGTCATTACTCGGAGTGCCCAATTACTGAATTTGGGTTCACTGGCTTTGTTCTCGGAACTAATCTGCACGCATACCAGCTAGACCCAAGAACCACCGATGAGTATTTATCTACTTGCAGAGGGAGATGCACAATCAGCCCGATGAGAAATCCGCTGCTTGCTCCCGCACCATTTCTTCAGTGCGGGTCAGATAATGGTTGCAATGTTTCCCTTTGTTCTGCCCAGACCGTTCCAGGCAGATGCACTGGCTACCCTTGAGTTAGTGTGCCCGGAAATCAGCGGGCAAATTTTTTGTAATAACTAGCTCCGAATGAACAAGATTGCAAAAGATAATACGGATTTTTGAAGTCTGGTGAAATCTAACACAATTTGATAGATGATAAATTTCACCAGACCTTCTTTTGACTTGGAGTTGTTATGTCAATCTCTATCAGCGATGGTCCATTTGTTACTTTCGCAGGTATTCAGGGGGCACCCTTTCAAGCTCAATACGAGCGCATAGACTTGGAAAAATTGCCTGACGGCAAAACATTGCAGCAAATTAAGACTGGCGTAATCTACCGTGATACTTATGGTCGTAGCCGTAGAGAGATAAATACG
This sequence comes from Pyrinomonadaceae bacterium, assembly GCA_046262295.1. GTDB lineage: Bacteria > Acidobacteriota > Blastocatellia > Pyrinomonadales > Pyrinomonadaceae > JBHENC01. The sequence goes on from JBHENC010000004.1 coordinate 107,670, forward strand.
AAAACTTCATCTGAGGTTAGCAGCAGTGAAAGTACTATCATTCATGATCCGATTAAGCAAGAGGCCTACTTTCTGGAAACGGAATCAAAGACATTTTCTACGGTGTCAATGCCCGACGTACCTGTAGTTGGCGCGGAGCCATCGAGTAATATTTTAGAAAACTTATCTGAACGAGGGGAGTACATCGGGAGACAATTGATCGAAGGTCTCAATTGCTACGGCTATCGCGTCAATCAGTCAGGGGATGGCGTCATTGAGTATTGGGTGGCAAAAGAAATACAAGATGTTTTGTTAGGGAAATATACGAATAGCTACAAAACAATTACCATGCGGCTCTTCGACGTTCGTATTATCGAACCAGACAGTAGGATGTTTACTGTGTCACCGGAATATAAAGATATTAGTGATGCGAATCAAGGGTAGAAAATTGCGTATGATGAGAGCAAAGGACTTACTGAATCCGCCTTAAGGTCTGCGCCGAAGTATCGCCCATAAATTGCTGATTCTTCAACCAGATTTCAATCCTTAGATTCGCATTTATTATTGATCTCGAACTCCAACTTGGATCAATGCCCCATCGTCGGCTGCGGAGTAACAAGCTTCGCCTACTATGAGCCGTATCATGATGCCATCGTGGAGACGACCATCACCAGCCCGAACGGGCGCAGCAGCACCGCGATAGCAGATGATGATGCCGGTGGTTACAAGCAATCATTCAATGCACGTGCCGAAGCCCTCTTATCATGAGACTCAACTGATTTAGGTACTTATAACGTGACCTCTGAACATTACTCTGAGTGTCCAGTCACGAATTTTGGATTTACACAGATTCCCTTTAATCTTAGCCTTGCAGCCCAGAGTTATACAGGTCTTGTGTTACCACCAGCCGCGCCTCCGGACACTTGCTACTATTCCAGGCCGGTACCGGGTTGTGTGGGACTTTATGTAAACCCCAGTGGTACGCTTTACGGGCCGGTACACTTCGAGTCTGGTAGTGTATGTCAGGAGTACATTCAGGCGTATTCTGTTGTTGTCGATTTCCATTGCGTATTCAACGTTGGCTTTGGTACCTCCGTACCCGGAGAATGTTATTAGCGAAGTACCTGTTATGCGAATCAATGGTAGAAATCGGGCGTGAGACAGCATCGTCCTTACGGGTCATGTTGCCGTAAGAAGGGCTAAAGCACACTTCGTAAGTCCTTAGTTTCCAACGAGCGCAGTTTTCTACGCTTGATTCGCACTTGTTAATTACTTAGCTCTTGGAGAATTTATGCAGTTCGGTGATTGGCTTTCAAGCAGCACTCCTGCAAGCGTGAGCAGAAACCCATTTGAAGCTCAGCTTAAGCAGGTGATCATAGACAAGCGGCATGGCAGTCAAGTGCCGCACCAAGTTCTTACAGGAAGCGTGCACCGCGATATTTACGGGCGCGTTCGCAAAGAATTGCGTTTGGAAATCGCCTCCAGGATCGTCAAAAATATAGCCTTTATATTCGATCCAAACATAAAGACCACATATGTAGTTGATATTAGATTAGAGACTATAATTGAAAAGCGATTGCCCTCTGTGCCCGAAACTTTGAATCTTGTAGATGAGGCTGCTCCTTTACAGAGCAACTTAAGTATTCAAGACATCCCTATCGAGCAACGACAGATTGAAGGGCTAACCTGTCACGGCTATCAGGAAAAATCTGAAAATGTATTGGTTGAAACATGGTATTCGGATGAGCTAAAAGAAGTGCTGCTAAAGAAGCATATAAGCGAAAATGCAGAGATTACGTTGGAACTCTTCGATATTCGGCGAGTTGAACCTGATAGTAATCTTTTCATTATTCCTTCAAATTATAGAATTACAAGTGAGGTGAATAAGCATGACTCTCCTAGTTGGACATTGAATATAAATGCAAAATTTGATGATGAGAGATATTTGAATTTTGCCTCTGGAAGCGGCGACCTCGCCGGAGTTCGTGAACTGATTCTTAAAGGAGCTAATGTCAATGAGGAACGTGGAATTGGTAGAACCGCTTTAATGAACGCAGCAGAGTTTGACCGCACTGAGATTGTAAAAATCTTACTCGCCGCAGGCTCCAACACCGAAACGAGAACGGAACTTGGCACGACGCCTCTGATGTGCGCCGCCGCAAAAGGCAATACGCAAACGATTTACGCCCTGCTTGAAGGAAATGCTGACTTAACCGCAAAAGACGTTGACGGCATGACTGCCTTAGCAATTGCCGCCCGCCATGGACATCTTACCACTACAAAGGCTTTGCTGGACAAAGGCAGTAATCCTAATATTCAAGATAGAAATGGAACCACGGTTTTGATGCACGCGGTAGCAAGCCGTAACGTGCAAATCATAGTAGCCTTACTTGCCGCAGGTGCAAATGTCCAAGTGAAAAGCAGCCTTGGCGCTACAGCATTAAGCGATGCCCTTAACGCAAGACAAACCTCTATAGTCCAACTACTCAAGGAAGCTGGTGCTAATGAATGAAAACGATTGTCTGGAATGCAAAATCCTGCGAATCAATAATCACTCCATACGTGTTTGGCGGCAACAACTACAACTTGTAAACCAGCACATTAATTGCTTCATTAAGCAAAAGATTAGGCTTCTTGAAACGTGGGAGAGCAAGTAGCTGTAATGGAAGCGCAAAATGTGAAGGTGACAACCACCTTGCGTAGCCCGAATGGGCGAGAGGCCACGATGAGCGATTATATGTGGAGCAATTGCAATGATTATTTCGCGCCGCGCTGAATTTGCGCTTCCTGATTCAATTGTTTCCGATCCACTTTGCCACGATCATTTTTCGGCAAGGATGCGACGAATTCGATCCAGCGCGGATATTTGTAGAGCGCGAGATTTGATTTGACGAAATCCTTAATGGCTTGCGCCAGCTCGTCGCTTGCGACGAACGAATCTTGAAGCACGATGAAGGCTTTCGGCTTGGTGAGCGAATCGCCCGCGTCGTGGCCGATGACGGCGCACTCTCTGACGGCTTCGTGTTGCAGCAAACAGTGTTCGATTTCAACGGGCGCAACATAGATGCCGGAAACTTTCAGCATATCGTCGGTGCGCCCGTGATACCAGAAATAGCCTTCCTCGTCTCTGTGAAATTGGTCGCCGGTCGCGCACCAGTCGCCCGCAAACGTCTCCTTCGATTTCTCGTGCGCGTGCCAGTAGCATAAGGCCGCCGAATCGCCCTTCACACGTAACGTGCCCATTTCGCCCGCCGCCGTTTCGCGCCCTTCCGCGTCAACAATGCGCGCTTCGTAGCCTTCGACGATGCGGCCTAAACTGCCGGGCTTCACATCATCGGGGCGATTCGTGATGTAAATATGAAACATCTCCGCCGAGCCGATGCCGTCGTAAATCTCTACGCCGAATCTCTCGACCCACTTGCGATAAAGCTCAGGCGGCAATGCTTCGCCCGCCGACAAACACATACGCAATGATGATAAATCTTTCGTCTGTGCCGCTTCCATATTGAGCATCGCATTAATCATCGTCGGCACGCTCGTTAGAATCGTCGGGCGGAAGCGTTCGATCATCTCGAATATTTTTTCGGGCGTGGAGCGTTCGGAAAAGAGCGCGGCCGCGCCTCCCACAGCGAACGGAAAGAGCAGGTTCGTGCCCGTCGCATAGCCGAAGAAGAGTTTGGGAACGGCGACCGTTAAATCGTCTTCGCGTATGCCGAGCGTGCGTTTGGCGTAGACCTCTGTATTGAACGGCAGATCGTGATGAAGATGAACCGCGCCTTTGGGCTGGCCTGTCGAGCCGGATGTGAACAACCAAATCGCAATATCATCACGATGAGTTTCGGCGGGCGCAAGTTCCTCCGGCATTTGCGATGTTACATCATCGAAGGAAAGAAACTCGCCGTGCTCGGAGCCGACGACGAGCACCCGCCGCAAGTGTTTCGCGTTCTTCGCTGCTTCCGCAAACGTCTCGATTAACTGTTCGTCAATGACGGCGACGCGGGCGCGCGTGTATTCCAGATAATAAGTGTAGTCGGCGGCGGGCAGCAGCGGATTGACCATTGTGATGACCGCCCCGATGCGGCTCGCACCGAACCACGTCCAGACGAACGCGGGGCAATCCGGCAAAGCGATTAGAACGCGGTCTTCGATTGCTGCGCCCGCTTCGCGCAGGGCGTTTCCGGCGCGGTTCGCCATTCGCGCCGCTTCATTGTAGGTGTAAGTTTCATCTTTGAAATAAAGGCACATCTTACCGGCGCGGCCTTCCTCTAAATTGTGATAGAGAAAATAGTCGGCCATATTGAACTTTTCGGGAAACTCGATGTTCATCGCGGCTTAGCGCAAATCTCTCCTGATATTAAAGATCAGCGCAAGTCCTATCCCGACAAGAATCGCTGCAAATGAAAACTCCCACATAAATCCACCTCGATGAATAATTTTCTTCGCCGCATCCGTTATTTACGGCACGACGGCGAAGATTGTAACGTGCGTATTTCAACTACACGAGTCCAGCGCAAACTTTAAGAGAAAGGGCAACCGGCGCTCTCCCTATTCTGAACAATCAAATGCGTTCTGGCTTCCCATAGCTCCGGGAAAAACTTTTTATCCAAAGTGGTGCGCAAGTAACCGACGCCTTCAGAGCCGCCCGTGCCGCGTTTCGCGCCGACCATTCGCTCGACCATCTTGATGTGATGGGCGCGCCACAATGCGAAATACTCGTCGTGGCTGATAAGGCTTTCGCTTAACTGAAACTCCGCATAGTGATCTTCAAAATTCGTGATGACTTCAAGCACGGCACGCACTCTTGTGTCGTAAAGTTTCCGGCTTTCTTCCGTCTCAAGTTTTTCATCGGCAGCGGGCGCATCGAATCCTTTGCGGCGCAGCATGGCATAAAACGCATCGCCCAAAGTTGCCGCATCATAACGCGCCGCAAGCCGCTTGCTCGCAAACTCGTCTTCACGAAAGCTATGCAGGATCGCATCGTCTTTTAGTCCTGAAACGAATTCGATTTCGCGGAATTGCATTGACTGAAACCCGCTCGCCGGATTCAGCGCGTCGCGGAAAGCCAGAAAGTTGATCGGCGTCATCGTCTCCAGCACGTGAATCTGCTGAACGAGCATTCGCTCTATTTCTACTACGCGAAGCATTGCGCGCGTTGCCGCCGCCGTGCGGTCTTCATCGAGGTGCGCAATCGCGGCATCCATCTCGTGCAGAATCTGCTTGAACCAGAGTTCGTAAGATTGATGAATGGTAATGAACAACAGCTCATCATGGTGCGCCGGATCGGACAGGCAATCCTGCAACGCGATTAAATCGGCGATGCGCAAATATTTATTGTAGGAAAACGGAGCCGCGTGGCCGTATTCGTTTGCCATAATGGTAATAAGAGTCAAGAGTCAGGAGTCAAGAGTCGGGAGTCGGAATAAAGAATAGTTGACGGCTGCGTTGATGGTTACGTTTAAGTTAAAATCGCACTCATGTTATTTGTCTCCGCTTCGTTAGAGACTGTTGACTCTCGAATGTTTTCAGAAGGCCGCGCGTGCTGCGGGCGCATCATGCACGGCGTAAGCGCGTGTCTCGCGTATCTCTTTCATCTCGCGTATGACGAGATCGAGTTCTTCGTCTTTCGTGTAAAAATGCGGCGAGATGCGTATGCCCGCGCCGGGACGATAATCAACGATGAATTCGCGGCGGATTAATTCTTTGGTGACGGTTGCCGCGTGTTCCGCGTCAACGGTGATCGTGCCGCCACGCTGCGCGGGGTCGCGCGGACTCGTCACGCGAAACCCCGCTTCTTCCGCCAGCTCTATGAGCTTTGTCGTTTGCCTTGTGCTTTTCGTGCGAATCGCTGCGACGCCGATTTCGTTGATGATGCGATAGCCGGCGCGCGCCGCATAAAGCGCCGGAATCGAAGGCGAGCCGTGAAGAAAGCGTGTGATGTCGGGCGCGTAGCGAATTGCGCCCGCTTCAAACGCGAACGGCGCTTCGTGCGCCATCCAGCCGGTCGTGCGCGGCTCTAATTTGCTTTGCAGATCGGGGCGCACGTACAGATAGCCTGCGCCGGGGCCGCCGCACAGCCATTTCACGGAGCCGCCGGTCGCAAAATCCACATTCAAATCCTTCACGCTGAACGGCACTGTGCCCGCCGATTGATACGTATCGAGCACCACCATCGCGCCGACTTCGTGCGCGCGTTCGATGATGCGGCGCGCATCCTGCAAAAACGCGCTCTTAAAGAGCACGTGCGAAAGCGGCACCAGCAACGTCTCTTCATCAATCGCAGCGAGTAGTCGTTCGAGCGGAATCGTCGTGCCGTCGTCGCTCTTGACAGTTTCGATGCGAAACTTGTTATCGCGCGCGTGTGCTTCGTAAACATATTGCACGGAGGGAAATTCAAGCTCCGCATAAACGATCTTGTTGCGCTGCGGTTCAGGATCAAAACAGGAGAGGATGAGCGCCTGACAGATAGAGACGTTCTGATGCATGACGACTGTTTGCGGGTCTGCGCCGATGATGCGCGCGACTTCGTCGCCAATGCTGACGGGCATCTCCCACCAGCCTTCAGCCCACGCGCGCGCGCCCCGCGTCGCCCACACGTCCGCGTATTCCTGCACGCTTTCGTAAACCGCGCGCGGCATCGCGCCGAGACTGTGCGAGATCAAATAAACGGTCTTGTCCAAAATAGGGAATTGGTCGCGCCAACTTAAAAGCTCGTCCGTCAAAACCGTTTCCTCCATGATGCGTGTGTGTCCGGCGAGTTTGCGTTTGTCGAAGCGTGCCGCAATCTTTGTCAACATCGTCGCAAGTATTGTACTGTTGCGGCTGTTCGCTTACAAGCAACGCTCCTTTTCAATCATGTGGCATACGGAGAAACCCATTCGTCACGCGCTTCCTGACACGCGCTGGCCGACGGCCGAAGAAGCCGCGCGGTCGCTGTTGTTTCGTCCGATTCAAATAGGCTCTTGCACACTTCACAGCCGCACGTGGATTCCGGCGATGGTTCCCTGGCGCGCAACCGCAGAGGGTTATGTGACGCAAGCGAATCTGGAGTGGTACGAACGCTTTGCGAAGGGGCGTCCCGGCGCAATCGTCGTCGAAGCGACGGGCGTGCGCGACATCGCCAGCGGGCCGCTATTGCGCATCGGCCATGACCGTTACATCCCGGGATTGCAAGAGCTTGTCGAAACCGTGCGCCGCGCAAGCAATAATCAAACGCGCCTTTTCATTCAGCTGATAGATTTCCTTGCGATCAAACGCCGTCCCGAAAAAATGACATTCTTTCAACGCTTCTTCGCCGTCACTGAAAGCCATCGCCATGCTTTAGCGAAAGCGACGAACGAAGACGCATGGCTGACGAAGGATGAAACGAGCATACGCGGCTTTCTTGAAGCTGCGCCGGACGAACTGCTTGACGCAGTGCTCTGCGAGCGCGAGCTGGAATCCTTGCGGCGCGGCTATCGTGAGCGCGTGACCGATTTGCATCTCGCGCACATACGCGAACTGCCGCGCGTCCTGCCGGAGATTTTCGCCGCCGCCGCTCTGCGCGCGAAGACGGCGGGCTTCGACGGCGTTGAGCTTCACTACGCACACGCCTACACGATGGCCTCTTTCCTGAGCGCGCGAAACACTCGCACGGACGGTTACGGCGGCGCGCGTGAGAATCGCGTGCGCCTGCCGCTCGAAGTTTACCGTGCGGTGCGCCAGCGTGTCGGAAGCGATTACGTTGTCGGCGTGCGTTTCTTGGGTGATGAAGTAATTGAGAAGGGAAGCCGCATCGAAGACGCAGTTTATCTCGCGGAAGAGTTTGCGCGCGCCGGTTTCGATTTTCTCTCCGTTTCAAAGGGCGGAAAGTTCGAGGACGCGAAGCAGCCGAAAGTCGGCCACGCGGTTTATCCCTACACGGGACGCAGCGGCTACGAATGTATGCCGACGATTCTTTCGGACGCGCGCGGCCCCTTCGGTCGCAACGTCCCGCTCGCGGCGGCGATCAAGCGTGCGGTCAACGACGCAGGCTTTCACACGCCCGTCGTCGCTTCCGGTGGCATCGCCAGCTTCGAGCAAGCGGAAGCGATTCTGCAACGCGGTGAAGCGGACATCATCGCCGCCGCCCGCCAGTCGCTCGCCGATCCCGACTGGTTTCTGAAAATTCAAACGGGGCGCGGGCCGGAGATACGCCGCTGCACGTTCACTAATTACTGCGAAGGTTTGGACCAAGCCCACAAACAAGTGACCTGCAAACTCTGGGATCGGGTGCAACTAAACGAGTCGAACATTGCGTTGAGCGATGATAAGCGTCGCCGTCTTATCGCGCCCGTTTGGAAAAGAGAATGAATGTGAAAGCTGATTTGCGTAATCAATCTTTGCGCGGGTTAGCTGAGAGCCTGCGTGAGTTTTCGTAAGCGGCGATAAAGTGCGGGTCTCTGCGCCGCAAATTCTCATAATCAATCTTTTTGCTTCGGGTCATCAACTCGTAAGCGAACGCCAGCGGCTCCAAGTGCGCGTAGTCTTTCGCGTTCTCAAACCACACGCGGCTTTCCTCTGCCGCCTCCTGATACGCTTCGATGACGGGCTTTCGCGTTGCTTCAAATTCGCTTAGCGCCGCCGCAATGTTGTTTTGCGTTCTCTGAAAACAGTCGTGCAGCGCGATAGCATCTTCGAGCGCCAGCTTGGTTCCCGAGCCGATGGAGAAATGCGCGGTATGCAGTGCATCGCCCAGCAGGACGATGTTGCGATGACTCCAATGTTTGTTTCGCACGTTGATAAAGTTGATCCATTTGGAGTTGTTCGACAGCAGCTCTTGTCCGTCGAGATCGTCGGCGAACACTTCGCCGAGATAGGCGCGTGTCGCTTCGTCCGTCATCGTCTCGAAATCGGCGCGCGTCCATGTTTCCGCGTCGCATTCGACGATGAACGTGCTCGTCATTTTGTTGAATTTATAAGAATGCGCGGCGAAGACTCCGGCCTGCGTTGCACGAAAGGTGAGCGTCAGCCCGTGAAATAATTGCCGCGTGCCGTACCAGATATATTTATTTTTGCCTGCGCTTAGCGACGGTTGAAAATGTTCGTCGTAAGTTTGCCGCACGAAGCTATTAACGCCGTCCGCGCCGACGATCAAATCGGCATCTGCGGAAATCTCTGTGGCCGAAACCTTGCTGCGAAAGCGTAAATCAACATTCAATGCGCGGCAGCGTTCCTGCAATATATTTAATAGCTCCAAGCGCGCGATGCCGGAAAACTTGTTGCCGCGAATCGTAATGCGTTGGCCTTTGTGAACCACCTCCACGTTATCCCATGTCTCGAAACTCTCGGTAATGCGCGCGTGTGATTCCTGATCGTTGTTCTCTAAATACGAAAGCGTTTTGTCTGAAAAGACCACGCCCCAGCCGAACGTATCATCGGGCGCATTACGCTCGTAAACAATCAACTCATGCGCCGGATCGGATTTCTTCATCAGCAGCGCGAAATACAATCCGGCTGGCCCGCCGCCGATGATCTTGATTCTCATAAGCGTCCGGTTAGTCTTTCAAAAGCTGGCTGGCGATGATTAGTCTTTGTATCTCGGATGTGCCTTCGTAGATGCGTAATCTCAGGCAGCCTCTGCCGGTGCTGGCTCGCTTGCGTGCCGCGAAAGATAGTCGAGAACCTCCGTTTGCATTCGCGTGATCTCTGCGCGGTAGCCGCTCGCCACCATTGGAAATTCCTCGGGCTTCGCCGTGACGCGCAGTTGCGCCAGCAAGCTGTAAAAATAAGCAATGCGTTCCTGTGTTGCTCCTAACTCTTGATCGTCATGTATCATGCCTTCACCTCCACAATGCCGCGACGGGTGCGATCCCGCTTGATTTGCCAATGTTGAATGAATTCTTCCAATGTTTCAAGAATCAGCAAGGAAGGTCGAATCCAGAAGATGCTCGCGCCAAATTCATTCGTCGCCCGTAGATGATCGAAGAGTAGTCTCATCTCCTCGTCGCAATCATCGATACGGAAATCGTCCCGCATGACGAGCACGATGTCAACATCATTCGGGGCGGGTTTTGTTGTGACGAAACTGCCGAAAACAATCAATCGTTCCAGCTTGCCGGTTGCCTTAGCAAGGTTTGAAATACGCAGAAGGCGCGCTGCGACATTGCGACGTTGATTTGTCGTAGCGCCGAAAACCCGCATCACTTCGTCCATCGTGGCAGTATGCACTCCTTCCGGCAAATCCCCCTTGCTGTCGAAATTCGGAAGTTCAGTGCGCATGATTATCGCTCTATTCTTTCAAAAGCTGGCTGGCGATAATTAGTTTTTGAATCTCGGATGTGCCTTCGTAGATACGCAGGGCACGCACGTCGCGGTAGAGGCGTTCGATGATGTGGCCTTGCACGAGGGCTGCGCCGCCGTGAATCTGGAGCGCGCTGTCTATGATGCGCCCGGCGGCTTCGGTGGCGTAGAGTTTTGCTTCGCTGGCTTCGCGTGTGATACGCGCCGCCGCATTGTTGGCGTCGCTCGCGTCTTTGAGATAAGCGGCGCGGTAGACGAGCAGGCGCGCGGCGTCGAGTTCGGTTGCCATATCCGCGAGCTTCTCTTGAATCAGTTGATGCGCGCTTAGTGAACGCCCGAATTGTTTGCGGGTTTTAGCATAAGCGATTGCTTCATCGAGCGCGCGACGTGCCATGCCGCAGGCGGCTGCGCCGACGCTGGCGCGGAACGTGTCGAGCGTTTGCATCGCCAGCGAAAAGCCTTCGCCTGCTGCGCCGATCATGTTTTCGACGGGCACACGCAGGCCTGAAAACTCAAGTTCGCCGATAGGATGGGCGGCGATCATCTGCGTGCGTTCGCGCACTTGAAAGCCCTGCATTCGCGCGCCGACGATGAAGGCGGAGATTTCCGCGCGCCCGTCAGAGCGCGTGCCGGTGCGCGCGAAGACGGTGTAGAAATCCGCGAGTCCGGCGTTTGAGATATAGCGTTTGTGGCCGTCTAAAATGTGAGCGTCGCCGTCGCGTCGCGCGGTTGTCTGAAGCGCGGCGACATCCGATCCGGCTTCGGGTTCGGTCAGAGCGAAGGCGGCGATTGATTGCCCTGTGGTAGCACGCGCGAGCCAGAATTCGCGCAAGTGTTCGGAAGCGGCGCGGCTAATCGCGTAAGTTCCGAGACCCTGCATAACGAAGGCAAGGTCTGCGAGCGGCGAAGAATAAGCGAGCGCCTCGCGGACAAGACAGAGTGCGCGCACATCGAACGGCTCGTTGTTTGATGCGACGGCGTAGCGCAACAGATCGGCTCTGGCAAGTTGCGCGAGTAGCGCGCGAAAGTGTGCGTCAACGTCCGTTTCTTCTTTAGCGCGCGGTTCAATTTCGCGCGCGACGAAGAGACGGACGCCGACGGCAAGGCTGCGCTGTTCGGCGTTGAAGAACGGCATCTCTTCGATAAAGTTGTCGTGCGTCATCGCTTATTAAATTGTGGCGGGCGTTTCTTTGTGAACGCTTCGTAGGCTTCGCGGAAATCCGGGTGCTGCAAGCATAAGCCCTGCGCCTGCGCTTCCCATTCGAGCGCCGTCTCGAGGCTCACGTCCATCTCACGGTTGAGCATCTCCTTCGTCATCGCCAGCGCGAAGCCGGGGCCGTTTGCGAGTTGCGTCGCAAGTTTGTGCGTTTCTTCTTCCAGCTTATCGTTTGCGACGACGCGATTGTAAAGACCGATGCGTTCGGCCTCGCGCGCTTCGATGAAGTCGCCCGTGTAAAGCAATTCGGTGGCCTTTGCCAGACCGACGAAGCGCGGCAGCAAATAGCTTGCGCCCATATCTGCGCCCGATAGCCCGACGCGGACGAAGAGAAACGCGATGCGTGCGGTTTCCGACGCAACGCGCAAATCCGCCGCGAGTGCGATGCACGCGCCCGCGCCCGCCGTCGTTCCATTGAGACTTGCGATCACGGGTTTATGCAGCGCGCGTATGTTGCGCACGAGTTCGCAAGTCAGGCGCGTGAAGTCCAGAAACTCTTCGATGTTGCTGCCGACGAGCGCGCCGATGATATCGCGCACATCGCCGCCCGAACAGAACGCGCCGCCCGCGCCCGTGATGACGACGACGCGCACGGCCTTTTCCGCTTGCAACTGCGCAAAGGCGTCCGTCAATTCGCGGTAAACTTCAAACGTCAGCGCGTTAAGCCGTTCAGGACGATTCAAAGTGATCGTCGCCACGCCGTCCGCCCGCACGTCATACAGGAAACTTTTAGGTTCAATCATAAGCGGGAATAGTTTTCAGTTTACAGTTTTGAGTTTTCAGCAAAAGCGAGAGCCTGAAGACTGTAAACCGAAAACTGAAAGCTGAAAACTGTCTACAATACTGCGATGCCTTCGATTTCGACTCTGGCGGCGTCTTCGAGTAGGGCTTTGACTTCGACGAGTGTCATTGCCGGGAAATGTTTTCCCATGCGCGCGCGCCAGCGTTTGCCGATTTCGCGCTGCGCTGCGTGGTATTCGGTTTTGTCTGTAACGTAAATGACGAGGCGCGCAATCTGTTCGGGTGCGCCGCCCGCCGCCGTAACGACTGTGGTTAAGTTGGCGAGCGCGCGATCGAATTGTTCGACGAAATCATCGCTGACGATCTGCCCACGTTCATCCCAACCGATCTGCCCGGCGATGAATAGCAGGCGGCTACCGGCGGGAGCGATGACGCCGTTCGCATAGCCGCGCGGGGCGGCCAGAGACTCCGGGTTGACGAGCGTTAAAGAAAGAGCCATCGGTTTGTTGAAATGCCGCGCGATTGTAAGCGGTTTACGGATGCCGGATTTCGCTTCGGCGTGAATGGTTTTGTCAGCGCCCTGTAAAGCGCGGCGTGCGTTTTTCGATAAAGGCGCGGATGCCTTCGCGTGCGTCCTGCGATTCAAAGCAGCTTAGTTGCGATTCGAGTTCGTACTGAAGCATTTGCGCAAGGCTCGCGTCGTCGCTCATGTAAACGGCGTGCTTGGCGGCGGCGACGGCGACGGGCGGCGCATCCCGAAGCCGCTCCGCAAGTTTTCGTGTCTCGCTTTCCAACTCATCCGGCGGCACGACGCGATTGACGAGGCCGAGCCGCAAAGCTTCTTCAGCATCAATCGTGTCGCCCAGAAAAAAAAGCTCGCAGGCTTTGTTCGGCGCCACAAGGCGCGGCAGAAAATATGTGCCGCCCCAGTCCGGGTGCAGTCCGATTTTGACGAACGACTGGCTGAAGGTTGCATCCGTCGAAGCGATGCGCAGATCGCAGGCGAGCGCGAGATTAAAGCCCGCGCCGGAAGCTGCGCCGCCAATGGATGCGAGCACCGGCTTGGTCATGTCACGAATCGCGGTGACGACGCGCCGTGCCGCGCCGAGCAGTCGCGCAAACTCTTCCGCGTCGTCGCGCTCCATCAATTCCGCCGTGTAGCCGATATCGCCGCCCGCGCAGAACGCGCGCCCCGCACCCGTAATCACGACGGCGCGTATCTTGCGGTCGCTGCCCGCGTGCTCCAGCACTTCAGCCAGATCGCGTCGCATATGTCCCGCAAAAGCGTTAAGCTTCTCAGGCCGGTCAAGCGTGATCGTCAGAATACAGGCGTCTTCGGAAACTTTGATGTTTTCACTCATCGAAATAGTTTTCAGTTTTCAGTTTTTAGTTTTCAGCGGTCGCTCAAATGCTTTTACTGAAAACTCAAAACTGAAAACCGACAACTCACTTTCCTTTGAACTGCGGTTTGCGTTTGTTGACGTAGGCGTTGATGCCTTCCTGTGCGTCTTCGGATTGAAAGAGTTGTTGCTGCAACTCGCGTTCGAGCGCGAGCGCAGACTCGAACGGAATCTCCGCGCCGGTCTGCACGCTGCGTTTGATAAGGCCGACGGCGTGCGCGGCTTTGTTCGGTAAAGTGAAAGACCGCGCGTAGCTCAACGCTTGTTCCATAAAGGCCGCGCCGGTGTCTGCTTCGCGGAGTTGATTGATAAGGCCAAACTCCTGCGCCTGCTCGAAATCGAAGAGGTCGCCGGTTGCCATCAATTCGATGGCTTTGGATTTGCCGACGATGCGCGAGATGCGCTGTGTGCCGCCGGTTCCGGGCAGCACGCCGAGCGTTACTTCGGGCAGACCTATCTTGCCCGCGCCCTTGCGTGCGATGCGCAAATCTGCGGCCAACGCGATTTCCAAGCCGCCGCCGACACAGTGGCCGTTGATGGCGGCGATGACGAGCTTCGGCGTTTGCTCGAGGCGTGAAAGCGTTTCGTTGGCGTGCAGGCAAAAATAGTATTTGAAGGTGGGCGTCACTTCCGAAAGCATTTTGATGTTTGCGCCCGCCGAAAAGAATTTTTCGCCTTCGCCCGTGATAACGATGACGTGCGCGCTTTCGTCCATCCGCGCTTTGAGAATGGCGCGATCAAGCTGCTGCATCATCGCGTAGGAATACGTGTTGGCGGGCGGATCGCTGAGCGTTATCACGGCGACGCCTTCTTCAGCGCGGTATTGCACCAACTGTTTTGCGGCTTCGTCTGTTTCCGCTGCCTGCACCTTTGCGTGTGCTTCTGCCATCGGTTAAATTGCTCCTAGCGAATTGAAAAAAGTTTCCCGACGATTAGTTTTGAAACTGCGCCTCAAAGCTATTGGTCGCGTGCGCCGTCGCCGTTAAATTAAAATGCCTGTGTGCTTGCCGGTTGCGATGCTGAAAATCGCTTGCTCTGAAGTTTCTCGAAAGTAAACATAGTTTCTGTTTACGGCGGCGTCAAGCAAATCCCGCGTTATGCTGCTTCGCGTGCCGAACCTTAATACTGCGTAAAATTCATGTTCGATTACGATCCAAAAGTGCCGCTTGATGTCGAGGAAGTTAGAGTTGAAATTAAAGACGGCATAAAAATTCACGACATCTCTTACATTAGCCCGCTGGGTGGCAGGGTGTCTGCTTACCTTGTCGTGCCAGATTGGCAATGCCTACTTGCTGGGGTAATCCTTCAGCATGGGCTTCCGGGAGGGAGAGACCGGCTTCTCTTCCAAGCTATGAACCTTGCAAAGGCTGGTGCGGTTTCCTTACTTATTGATGCCCCGTTCGCCCGCCCTGAGAATAGAAACCGCGCGGCAGGAGACATTACCTTCACCGAGCGAGATCGTGACGAGCAAATCCAGCTTATCATTGATCTACGACGGGGAGTTGATCTGCTTTCATCACGAGCGGATGTTGACGCGAGCCGGATAGCATATATCGGTCGAAGTTACGGCGCTGCTATAGGAGGATTACTTGCTGGTATTGAGAAACGAATCAAGACTTATATTTTAGCGGTCGGTGATGGCGGTCTCGTCACACATTTCGCCGGATCGGACGATAAAACAGGCGTTTTCTGGCTCTTGCCGGAGGCACAGCAGCAACGGTGGTTGGCTGTTATGGAGCCGATAGAGCCTATCCGTCATATCGGTAATTCCACCCCGGCCTCACTGTTTTTTCAGGCTGCTCTCCATGACCAAGCGATTCCGCAGATTCACGCAGTTGATTTCTACGAAGCGGGAGGCGAGCCGAAGAAAATCAAGTGGTATGATGCGGATCATAGCTTGAATGAAGAAGCTTATCGGAATCAGATCGAATGGCTTCAGTCTCAAATAGGCTTGGGATTTTCTTAACGGGCAGCGTAACAACGCCATGCAGCCGACCATGAATAGCGTTGCTCTCATGCGCGAGGCTTGTCTGTCCCGCAGTTGAATGCGCGACGGCTGATGATGGTGGCGGGCGTTCAGGTTCGGCGTGCGCTTGACAGCCGGACAGGGTAGCGCATACGTTGGCTGGCGGCGCGCACGGCGTTTTTGCGGAGGCGCATCTGTTCTGGTGAACGGCGCGGTCTTCAAAACCGTTTGCGAGACTGTGAGAGCAGGCTCGGGTAGGTTCGATTCCTACACGCCTCCGCCAGTATCAATCGCAGCTTATTCTCAAATTTCACGTTCGACACCTCATACTCGAGATGATTACTGATTGGATTGCGCTGAACATGACGCCCGGCATCGGGCCGCGCGCGGCGGCACGCCTGCTTGAACGCTTCGGTTCGGCGGAAGCCGTCTACGCCGCATCGCGCGCCGAACTCGAAGCCGTGCGCCTGCGCCCGGAAGCCGTTGATAGTATCGTCGCGCGCGACCGGCGCGAACAGGCCGATGCGGAAATCGAGAAGGTACGCGCGCTCGACGCAGACGTGCTGGTGCTCGACGACGGCGTGTATCCGGCGCTGCTCCGGGAGATCAGCGACCCACCGATTACTTTGTACGTAAAGGGCGCGTGGACGGAATGTCTGGATGCGGCGTGCGTGGCGATTGTCGGCTCGCGCCGTTCGTCAACATATGGAATCAATGCCGCGCAGATGCTCGCGCGTGATCTGGCCTCACGCGGCGTGACGATTGTTTCCGGCCTCGCGCGCGGCATTGACGCGGCGGCGCACAGGGGCGCGCTCGAAGCGGGTGGGCGCACGGTCGCCGTCATCGGCACGGGCATTGACGAAATTTATCCGCGCGAACACAAAAAGCTGGCCGCCGAAATTCTCGAACGCGGCGGCGCAATCGTCTCCGAGTTTCCTTTAGCGACGCCGCCCACGCCGCAAAACTTTCCCTATCGCAATCGCGTCATCAGCGGCTTGAGCTTCGGCGTGTTGCTCGTCGAAGCGGCGGAGAATTCCGGTTCGTTAATTACGGCGCGGATGGCGATGGAGCAGAACCGCGAAGTCTGGGCGGTTCCCGGCAACATCACTTCGCGGAATTCCTTCGGCACAAACTATTTGATTAAGGGCGCGGGCGCGAAACTCGTGCAGCAGTGGCAGGATATCGCTGTTGAATTGCCCGCAGAGATTGCCGCGCGCCTGCTGCCGCCGGAACCGAAGAAAAGAAGCAAGACAAACGCAATACCACAACTATCTTTAATGGATGAGACGTTAACGGAAAACGAACGCCGCATACTAGCGTCGCTTTCAACCGATGAGGCCACACATATTGACGATCTCGCAGAGACGTGTCAGCTCAACATCTCCGAACTAACAGAAGCCTTGCTCGGGCTGGAGATGAGGGAAGTGATACGGCAGCTTCCCGGAAGATGCTTTGTCAGAAAACTCTAACGCAGGCAAAAGTTTAAGCCGCCGCTTCAAAGCCCTGAAGCGCGCATAGGTTATGCAAAAAAGTTCGATGAAAGCTTCTTTGCCGCCGCTTACTTGTGAGCGGATTTTGTTTCGCTGAAAATTGCCGAAGCCGGGAACTTGGGGCCGCCGCCGAGAAAGCTCGGCAGCGTGAGCGTCTGCGGCGCGTTCGAGAAATAGAGCTTGGCGGCGAACGTGTCGTTATCATTGACGCGGTAATCGAAGTTGGCGTTGAACTGGTTCTCCTCAAACGATGAAGGAGTCGAGCCGGAGAACCGCCCGCCCGCTTGCGGCGTCGGAATCAGAAACTGCCCGTTCGCAAGTTTCGTGTTCAAAAGCGCGAGCGCCGTCGGATTGATGGCGGTCAAACCGAAAGCGGTTCTCAGCGTCGCTTCCGAACGATCACTCGTTAATCTGGGATCAACCAGAATGTTGGAAGATAGGCTGTTGATAATCGAAGCGTGTGAAGTGGTTAATTCTTAAACAGTGCGTATGTGAAGTGTCTAAAAATTGAGCGTTGGGACTGGTTTGCCTAAATAACCTTTAATCTAACGGGTTTTTGGCAGGTAAGCGGCACAAGCTTCGATCTGGTTTGTTCAGTAATATTTAAGAATGTTGTTGACAACCGTACAGACTTCCTGTACATCTATACTTGACACACGTACAGGCTTCCTGTACATTTTCGCTCCGTACAAAGAAATTGGAGGCAAGGGTCTATGTTTGTAGAGACGACCTACACCAGTGCTCGGGCTAATTTGGCAAAGCTATGCCAGCAGGTGTCCGCAGATCGTGACATTGTTAGAATTACTCGTCGTAAAGGTCAAGACGTGATATTAATATCGGCAGATGAGCTGGCGGGTCTAATGGAAACGGCTCACCTGCTCCGCTCACCCAAGAACGCAGCCCGCTTGCTGTCTGCAATTAAGAAGGCTCACAAAGCGGATGGTAGTCCGCAGAGCATTGATGAATTGCGAGATGAGGTAGGGCTTAGTGAAGAAAGGGCAGCCTCAGCCACGTCCGGCTTCTAATAAGCAAGTCGGCGCTTCAAAACAGGAGCGCCGACCAATGTCTAAAGAATCTGTTTTTCAATCAGAGTTCCGCGAAGATTTACTACATTGGGTGACAACCGACCATAGAACTGCAAAGCGGGTTCTCGAGTTGGTCGAAGCCATCATGCGTGACCCGTTTGACGGAATAGGCAAACCTGAGCCACTAAAGTTTTTAGGGGCTGACATCTGGTCTCGGCGTATAACCCAAGAGCATCGCCTTGTTTATATGGTAAAGGACACGCGCATTGATTTCTTAATGAGTAGGTATCATTACTGACTACTAATTTTACTCACGCTTTATTTCACTCACGCTACTTCCGCCCAAAACTTCGGCTTTAGATTCAATTCAAACATACTCTGCATAAGGCAGCAGAGGTTATGACAAAGCACCTTATACCAAGTTATAGTCAAAGGAGATGTTGAGTTAGCAGCGGGTTGATCCGGCGCGGACTGGCGAAATAGTTACCTTGCAATGGAAAGCGAAACTCTCTTTTCAGTGCAACTTGGTGTTAAAAGCAATAGCGCAGCTTTTTGGTTGCACAGTGACAAGATTACCACCTTGGCGGATATTTATTCGGCGTTCTTAATTTCCGTCGCGCAACTTGCGATCAGAGGGCGCCGTGATTGTACGTGCGCATTTTGTTGTAGAGAGTTGTGCGTGTGATGCCGAGAATCTCCGCCGCCTTGCTGAGATTTTGCCCGGTCGCCGTGAGTATTCTCTGAACGTGCAGGCTTTCGACTTCGTCGAGCGAGAGAAGTTGTTCGTTATCGTCGCGCGGTGTCGCTACCGCCTTATTCTTCGAGACCGCCGAACGGCAGTTCGCTGGCGTGTATGCGGTCGCCTG
The DNA here is from genome assembly GCA_046262295.1 of Pyrinomonadaceae bacterium. Lineage (GTDB taxonomy): Bacteria > Acidobacteriota > Blastocatellia > Pyrinomonadales > Pyrinomonadaceae > JBHENC01. The sequence goes on from JBHENC010000004.1 coordinate 126,610, forward strand.
CGCAGAGTATGATGGCGCGCTCGATGACGTTGCGCAGTTCGCGTATGTTGCCGGGCCAGTCATAACTCTCCAGCCATATCTCCGCTTTGGGCGTCACGCCCTGCGCGCGGCGGTTCAGCTTCTGATTAAATTGCGTGATGAAGTGTTCGACGAGCGGCAGAATATCTTCCCGGCGTTCGCGCAAAGGCGGCAGCATCAGCGGCATCACGCTCAAGCGATAGAAGAGGTCTTCGCGGAAACGTCCGCGCTTAATCTCGCCCTGTAAATTTTTGTTGGTGGCGGCGATCACGCGCACGTTCACCTGTTTCTCCTGAACGCCGCCGACGCGCCGGAATTTCTTGTGCTCAAGGGCGTGCCGCAGCTTGGCCTGAATCGAAGCCTCCACCTCCGCGATTTCGTCGAAGAAGATAGTTCCTTCATGGCTCAATTCGAGTAGCCCCAAAATGTGTGCCCGCTCGATGTCGAGCGCAGCGAGCAAGGCCGCCAGATCATCCGCCAGCGTTTTGATTGTCAGCGGCTCGCCGGGCTTGTCGGATTGTCCTATGCCGCGCGGATCGAAAACGATAACGCGAAATCTACGCGCCAGCGTTTCGAGCTATTTGAACCACAGCCATAAGCCTGTTCTGAAGCCGGGAATTAGAATCAGCGGCGCGCCCGCGCCGTGACTTTCATAGTAAAGATGAATCTCGCCGACTTTGCTGACGGGCATAGTAAACGGCGGAAATAAGTTGACGGGGCAAGCCCTGCGCCGGTTTTGATTCTACGAGATTCTCGCTAAACGAACGCCCGTATTTTTATCCGTACCCTTAGCCCACTGTTAACTCCGGTTGCAAAAGAGGATACTCGTAGAACTTCCAACGAAGCTTTTTCCGGCGTTGATTCATCGTGTTCCGGTTTAATCGGCAGCCCGTGTCGGAAAGTTGCAGTAGGCTTGGCACAGCGTATGCTAGAGTAGCCTGCGAATAGCGCACAATGCGGCAGAAATGCGCCGTAGTGGTGCAAAGCGCAGCAGCTTAAAGCCGCTATCATGTCCTGCTTTGCCTCGCTTGCGATGGTTTTCATACTTCATGCGCCGATTTATCGAAGGCGCTTTGAGATGCTCGAACCGATCATCCATCCCTGTCCGACGAAAAAGAAACTATTAATAATCCCCTGCGCTCCGGTCGGCGACTCGCTGCCGGAAGGGGATGAACGGAAGTTGCGCGCGTTCGCTGTGTGTCGGGAGCGGAGTAAACCGTAGCGGTGGAAGGCGCAATTTACGCGAAAGCGCGGCAGTGAATTTCACTAACAGATATGACCGACAACTCGACAAGTGATCGTAGCGATAAGGCGAAGGTCTTCAAGGATATTGCGATTATCTTTGCGCTCGGCGTCATAGTTTTCGCGTTGGTGTTCGTCTTCGATGTTTTCAGCATAATTCAATCATGGAGTCCAATCCATCGTGAAAACATTATTCATATTGATGAATTGATTGCCCTGCTGGTATTTCCGGCAATCGCCTTCGGTCTCTTTTTCCTGCGGCGGTGGCGCGACCTGAAAGGCGATGTCGCCGAACGCAGGCAGATCGAAGATGCGCTGCGACGTTCCGAACGCGATTACCGCGAACTGTTCGAGCAGGCTCACGATGCGATTATTATTCTGACTCCCGAAGACGAAACCATTCTCGATGTCAATCAACGCGCCTGTGATGTTTACGGTTTCAGCCGCGCCGAGTTTATCGGTATGTCTCTGAAGGAGATTTCGCGGAATCCCAATCGCGGGGAACGCAAGATCGAAGAAACGCTGGCCGCCGGAACGTATCTTAATTTTGAAACGGTGCAGTGCCGGAAGGACGCGACGGAGATGCTGCTTGAGATCAATGCCGCCGTCATTAACTATAAGGGACGCCGTGCCATCTTAAGTATCAACCGTGATGTGACAAAGCGAAAGCAGGGCGAAGAGGCGTTGCGCAAGGCCAAGTCCGGCCTTGAAATCAAAGTAGCAGAGCGCACGAGCCAGCTACGCGATGCCAACGCGCACCTGCAACGCGAACTCGCCGAGCGCCGCCGCATCGAAGAAGCTTTACGGGAAAGCGAAAAGCGTTACCGGCAGATCGTCGAATCCGCAGACCATCTCATCTGCAAGACGGATGCCGACGGATACTTCACCTTTGTCAATCACACTTTCAAGCGGATGCTGAAATATCCCAGCGAAAGTCTTCCCGGCCTGCATTATCTGGACGTGATCCACCCGGACTATCGTGCGGCGGTGGCAAAGTTCTACATCCGTCAAAGATTAAAAAAAATTCCCAGCACGTACTATGAATTCCCCGTCATCGCCGAAGACGGAGAATCCTTCTGGCTCGGACAGAACGTGCAAATGATCGTCGAGGAAGATCGTATCGCCGGATTCCAATCGCTCGCGCGCGACATCACCGCGCGCAAACAGGCGGAAGACGAATTGCTGGTGGCGAAGGAACGCCTGCAACAGCTTCTCTCTTCAAGCCCGGCGGTGCTTTATAGCTTCAAAGCGGCGGGAGATTTCGGCCCCTCCTTTATCAGCGAAAACGTCTTCGCGCAACTCGGCTATGAAGCTGCGGAGTTTATCAACGATCCGGGCTTCTGGGTTGACCGTATCCACCCGGAAGACCGTCCGGCAGTTTTGGCGGGCTATCCGAACCTTTTCGAGCAGGGGCACACGCTCGGTGAATATCGCTTTCTGCACAGGGACGGCGGCTATCGTTGGATACGCGACGAACTGAAGATGGTGCGCGATGCGGACGGCACGCCGTTGGAACTCGTCGGCTACTGGATTGACATCACGGAGCGCAAGCAGGCGGAAGAAAAGCTGCGCAAGGCGCACGACGAACTGGAACAAAGAGTGCAGGCGCGAACCCTGCAACTGGCGCGCACCAACGATACGCTCCGCTTTGAGATCAACGAGCGCAAGCAGACCGAAGCTTCGCTCATGGAAAGCGAGGAACGATTCCGCCAGATTGCAGAGAATATTCAGGAAGTTTTCTGGATGAGTGAACCGGATAAGACCAGAATAATCTATATCAGTCCCGGCTATGAAAAGATTTGGGGGCGAACGTGCGAAAGCCTGTACGCCTCGCCTCGTTCATGGCTGGAAACGATTTATCCCGATGATCGAGAGCGCGTTAGCGAGGCGGCGATGACGAAACAGCTTCAGGGAAGCTACGACGAAGAGTACCGGATCGTGCGGCCTGACGGAACGATTCAATGGATACATGATCGCGCTTTTCCGGTGCATGATGAATCCGGGCGAGTTTACCGTATCGCCGGAATCGCCGACGACATCACGCAGCGCAAGGAAGTCGAAGCGAATATCAATGCGTCGCTGCACGAAAAAGAAGTCCTGCTCAAAGAGATTCATCATCGCGTGAAGAATAACTTGCAGGTTATCTCCAGCCTGCTCAGTTTACAGTCGAAAAACATCAGGGATGAACGGGCGCTGGCCGTATTAAAGGAGAGCGGCAACCGCGTTCGATCAATGGCGCTGATACACGAAAAATTGTACCGCTCTGAAAATCTGGCGAAGATTGATTTCGCCGCCTACGTGCGCAACCTGACCGCCAATCTGTTTCGCTCTTACGGGGTCAATGCGGACACCGTCCGCTTGAGAATAGAGATAGAGAATATTCTGCTCGGCATAGATATGGCGCTGCCCTGCGGCTTGATAATCAACGAGCTTGTTTCCAACTCGCTAAAATATGCTTTCCCTGCAGACCGCGAAGGTGAAGTCTGCGTCGGGCTTTACACGCCGCGTCGCAATGAATTCGTGCTCACGGTGGGCGATAACGGCGTCGGCTTTCCGCCGGATGTGAACTATCGTAACGCGGAATCCCTGGGCTTACAGTTGGTCAATACTCTGACGGATCAATTAAACGGCGCGCTTGAGCTTCGCAACGGCGTTGGAACCGCATTCGAGATAAGGTTCACAGAGTCAGTAAATGAAGGAGCATCATAAAGTGTCCGCCGAAAAGATACTGGTCGTCGAAGACGAAGGCATCATCGCCAAAGATATTCAGAGCAGTTTGCGCGGTCTCGGTTATGACGTTCCGTGCGTCGTCTCATCGGGCGAGGAAGCCGTCGCTAAGGTGGCGGAGATCGAGCCGGATTTAGTGCTGATGGACATTATGCTGAAGGGGGCGCTCAGCGGTATCAACGCCGCGCAGCTCATTCGGGATCGTTTCGGTATTCCGGTCATCTACCTGACCGCTTATGCCGACAACAGCACGCTCGAACGCGCCAAAGTTACGGAACCCTTCGGCTATATCATCAAGCCGTTTGAAGAGCGCGAACTACAGACCACCATCGAGATGGCGCTTTACCGCCATCAAATGGAGAAGCGTTTGCGGGAGAGCGAGCAGCGATTCGCCACAACGCTGAAAAGCATCGGCGATGCCGTGATCGCCACAGATCAAGATGGTCTCATTACGTTTATGAATCCGGTTGCGGAGAACCTTACCGGCTGGAAACAAGAAGAGGCCTGCGGCGAAAATTTGACGCAAGTCTTCAACATCATCAACGAACGAACGCGCGTCCGCATGGAAACGCCGCTCGCAAAAGTGCTTCAAGAAGAAATGGTCGTCGGAACGGTTGATGATTCCTGTGTCATCGCCAGAGACGGAATGGAAACGTCGGTTGAAAGCAACGCCGCGCCGATTAGAGACAAGAAGGGAAACGTCACCGGCGTCGTTTTAGTGTTCCGCGACACGGTCAAGCGCAGGCAGGCTGAGGACGCGATACGCTGGGCGGATCAGCGCGCCATCAACGAATACGAACACCTTCTCGAAAGAATCGAACACCTGGCGCAAACGCTCGGTACGGCGCGCGACCTCATCACAGTCTTTCGCGCCCTTTTAGACTTCGCGCAGCTTTCAACGCCCTGCACAGGCCTCTTCGTCTCGCTGTATCACCCGGAACGAAATGCGCGCACCGCCGTTTACGCATGGAGCGAAGGCGAAGAGGTGGATGTCTCGGAGTTGCCGCCGATGGCGATGTCCGATAGCCCACACAGTCGCGCCGTTTCGACCAATCAGGTGATAATCACCGACGATTTTCAGGCGGCCATCGCCAATCAGAAAACCGTCATCTACGTCGGCGTGGAGCGCGACCCGCGCTTGCCGCAGTCTTCGCTGGCCGTTCCGATGTCCGTCATGGGACGCATCGTCGGAGCCATCGAACTGCAAAGCGTGCAACCTGCCGCCTTCGGCCAGCAACACGCGACGGCGATGCGTATGGCGGCCAACCTTGCAGCCAACGCCATCGAGAACGTACAACTCTTCGAACGCGAACGCGAACGCGAAGAACAACTCCGCCAATCGCAAAAGCTCGAAGCCGTCGGCCAGTTGGCGGGAGGCATCGCCCACGATTTCAATAATCTGCTAGTAGTCATCACAGGTTATTCGGACCTTCTGCTCAGGCGTATGCCGCCGGAGGATTCGCTACGCTCGAAAGTTCAGGAAATCAAAAAGGCAGGCGACCGCGCCGCTTCACTGACCCATCAATTGCTCGCCTTCAGCCGCAAGCAGGTGCTTCAGCCGAAAGTGCTGGACTTGAATACGGTCGTCAGCAGTATCGGCAAGATGCTGCAAAGATTAATCGGCGAACACATCGAATTGGTCTTATCGCTCAAGCCCGCCGTCGGTCAGGTCAAAGCCGATCCGGGACAGATCGAGCAGGTGATTATTAACCTTGCCGTCAACGCGCGGGATGCGATGTCACAGGGCGGCAGATTGTTGATCGAGACCTGCAACGTCGAGTTGAAAGAGGAATACGCAGGCCAGCGCCTCGCCGCGCAACCCGGTTTCTACGTCCTGCTGTCTGTCAGCGATACCGGTTGCGGCATAGACCCGCAAACGCAGGCGCGCATCTTCGAGCCGTTCTTCACAACGAAAGAAGTAGGTAAGGGAACGGGCTTGGGATTGTCCACCGTTTACGGCATCGTGAAGCAGTCGGGCGGCAACGTCACAGTGTCCAGCGAGCCGACGCGCGGCACGACTTTCAAACTCTTCTTTCCGCGCATCGCCGAAGAAGCAAGCGTGCTCCAGCAACCATCCGAGAGCGAGGAACTGCCGCAGGGCACGGAGACGGTGTTGCTGGTTGAAGACGAACCGCTGGTGCGTAAGATGGCGCGCGAGATACTCGAACTGAGCGGCTATACGGTGCTGGATGCCGCCAACGGAAGCGACGCCTTGCTGGTCTGTGAGCGGTACGACGAGCCGATCCATCTGGTGCTGACCGATGTCGTCATGCCGCAAATGGGCGGGCGAGAGTTAGCGGACGAGTTGGCTCATCGTCATCCTGAAATAAAGGTGCTTTATATGTCGGGCTATACCGATGATGCTATTGTGCATCACGGCGTGCTCAATGAAAACACGGCGTTTCTGGAAAAACCGTTCAAGCCCAACGCCCTCGCGCGTAAAGTGCGCGAAACGCTCGACGCACCGCAAAAGCAACCGCAAAAAATTTAACAGGGCGGCAGGCAAGAACAAACGCCCTTACTGCCGCCCTTCATGTCGTCATCCGGCTTAACTTGCTCCGACGGTTTCCGCCGCGAGTTCGTCTGCCTTAATTCCTAACCCTTCGGCAACTCGTCTACCGTAGTCTTTATCGCACTGCGTTAAGTGATTGACCATGCGCTCCTGTATGCCTCGATCGCACTGTTCGAGCGCGCTCACGAGATTGAGAATTAAATCGTCGCGTTCCCAATCTTCTATCGCGCGGTAGCGTTCTCCCGCCTGCCCGTAGTTGTTGGTGCGGCTGATCGCCTTGCGTACTACATTTCCCTCAACATACGGCGTGTGGGCTTTGCCGGTCATTGGCGCTTCGTGCAGACCGCCCTGACTGCTCGGCTCATAATTGACGTGCGGATTTTCGCCCGCCTCGACTCCGTCAACGTGATACGCCATCTGCCCGTCACGCTGGTTCGTCGCAACGTGCGTTTTCGGACGGTTGATCGGCAGTTGCAGATAATTCGCCCCGACGCGGTAGCGCTGCGTATCGGAGTAAGAGAACGTGCGGCCTTGCAGCATCTTGTCGTCGGAGAAATCCAATCCGTCAACGAGCACGCCCGTTCCGAAAGCGACCTGCTCGACCTCCGCGAAATAGTTCGTTGGGTTGCGGTCGAGCACCATGCGTCCGACCGGCAGCATCGGAAACTTATCTTCCGGCCAGATTTTCGTATCGTCGAGCGGATCGAAATCCAACTCCGGGTGTTCGTCATCAGACATGAGCTGGACCTGCAATTCCCATTCGGGAAAATCGCCGCGCTCGATGGCGTCGTACAAATCTTTCGTCGCGTGATTGAATTCCGTGATCTTTTCTGCCTCGGCCTGCGTCAGCGAGCGAACGCCCTGCTTCGGAATCCAGTGGTATTTGACGAGCACGCCCTCGCCTTCCATGTTGTACATCTTGTAGGTGTTAACGCCCGCGCCCTCCTGCTCGCGGTAGTTCGCCGGAATACCGCGCGGGCTAAAGAGCCACGTGATCATGTGCATCGCTTCGGGCGTCATGCTGATGAAATCGAAGATGCGCTTGGCTTCCTGACGGTTCGTCACAGGGTCTGGCTTGAAGGCGTGAACCACGTCCGGGAATTTCACTGGGTCGCGTATAAAGAAGACTTTAAGGTTATTGCCGACTAAATCCCAGTTGCCGTCTTCCGTGTAAAACTTAGTGGCAAAGCCGCGCGGGTCACGCAGGTTTTCGGGCGAGTGCCCGCCGTGAATCACCGTCGAGAAGCGCACGAAGACGGGCGTGCGTTTGCCCTTTTCCTGAAACAGCTTGGCGCGCGTGTACTTGCTCGCCGGTTCGTCGCCGATTGTGCCGTAGGCTTCAAAGTAGCCGTGCGCGCCCGCACCGCGCGCGTGGACGACGCGCTCCGGGATGCGCTCGCGGTCGAAGTGGGAAATCTTTTCAAGAAACTGGTAGTTCTCCAGCACCGTCGGGCCACGCTCTCCCACAGTGCGTGTGTTCTGGTTGTCGTGAACCGGATGGCCTTGCCGATTCGTCAGCGTCAAATTCTCGCCATCTTTTTTGGCCTGTTTGGTTTTGTCTGTGTCGTCGCTCATCTGTCCGTATTCCTCCCTCTAGATGTTTGGGAAAGTAACAACAATAATTGTTATTGCTTTACGAATAAATTTTTTTTACCGGCGGCACGCGCGGCAGTGGCCGAGTATTTCCAGCCGGTAATCTTTCACGCTGAATCCCGCCTGCGGTTTGATCTGCTTCAACAGCTCAGAGCCGCCTTCGGCATTCAAGTCCCAAATTTTGCCGCATACGAGACAGCGTGTGTGGTAATGGTGGTCTGTGCGTATGTCGTAGCGCGCGGCCGCATCGCCGTAGGTCAGCTTCGACACCGCTCCGCATTCAACAAGGGCTTCCAGATTTTTGTAGACAGTTGCCAAACCGATCTTCGGCAGCTTTGGTTTTACCGCCAGGTAAACTTCTTCCGCCGTCGGGTGATGTTCGACGCGGCTGAGATAGCCGAAAACGGCGGCGCGCTGGCGCGTCAGGTGCGCCCCACGCGCATACAGTTTTTGCCGCAGCGCCTCTTCCGCGCGCTCTTGTCGCTTGTTGCTCATCCTGAAAATCTCTCCAATGCGAAGGAGCTTAGATTGCACTTGCCGGAAAGTCAATAGTAATTATTGTTTCCAAAAGTGATTGCTTCGCTGATATGCCTCGCAGTGGCGCGTGGTCTGCGATGGCGCTTGACATCGCCCGGCGCTTTGCGCGATTGTTACGCGCTATCAACTTCCGCGCCCACGTAAATGTTCTCTTCAAGGAGAAATCAATGAAGATCGTATCCGCCGTAGCCTTCGCGCTAATGTATATTTTTGCGCCCGCCGCTCGCGCACAGGACAAGCCACAGGCTTACACCGGCGCAACCGTGATTCCCATTTCCGGCGCGTCAATTCCAGACGGCGTGCTCGTCGTACAGCGCGGAAAGATCGTCGCCGTCGGCGCGCGCGCAACGACGCAGATTCCCGCCGATGCGCAGACGATTGATGCATCCGGCAAGACGATTATGCCCGGCCTCGTTGATACGCACAGCCATATCGGAAGCGGTGCGGGCGGCGACAATTCCGCGCCAATCCAGCCGGACGTGCGCATACTCGACTCCATCAACGTCCGCGACAACAGCTTGAAACGCGCACGCGCGGGCGGCATCACCACCGTCAACGTGATGCCCGGCTCCGGCCATCTTTTGAGCGGGCAGACGCTTTATCTAAAACTCCGAAACGGGCGGATAGTTGACGATTTGTTAATCAAAGACGCGCAGGGCAACATCGCGGGCGGGATGAAGATGGCGAACGGCACGAACCCTTTGCGCACGGAAGGAACGGGGCCGTTTCCGGGAACGCGCGCCAAATCCGCCGCGCTCGCACGCGAACAGTTTTTGAGAGCGCAGGACTATCGGGACAAAATCCGGCGCGCCGGTAAAGATGCGTCGAAGTTGCCCGCGCGCGATCTGGCGTTGGAAGGACTCGTCGAAGTCTTAGACGGCAAACGCATCGTGCATTTCCACACGCACCGGCATGACGACATACTGACGGCGATACGCCTCTCGAAGGAGTTCGGCTTTCGTCTTGTGCTGCATCACGTCACGGAAGGCTGGAAAGTCGCCGACGAAATCGCGCGCTCTAAAGTTCCGACTTCGATCATCGTGATAGACGCGCCCGGCGGAAAGCTCGAAGCGGTTGACACGACCTTTGCCAACGGCGCGCTGCTTGACCGCGCGGGCGTGCTCGTAGCCTTTCACACGGACGATTACATTACGGATTCGCGTCTGTTTCTGCGCTCGCCCGCGCTCGCCGTCCGCGCCGGAATGTCGCGCGACAAAGCTCTCTACGCGATGACGCTGGCGGGCGCGCGTATGCTCGATCTGCAAGACCGCACGGGTTCGCTTCAGGCAGGCAAAGACGCAGACTTTATCATTCTCAGCGGCGATCCGTTCAGCGTTTACACGAAGGTTTTGGAAACCTACGTTGAGGGCGTCAAGGTCTTTGACCGCGCCAACCCGGAAGACCGTCTCTACGCCACGGGCGGCTTCGGCGCAGGACGCGGGCAGATGCTGGACGACGACGATGGTAATCGCAGCGAAGAGGAAGGAAATCAACGATGAGATTTACAACACAGACTTTTAACTTTGCCGCGCGCTGCCTCTTCGCTTTTGTTGTTTGCAGTTTCGTGTGTGCCGTTCCAGCTTCAGCGCAAGGGGTGGCGGTGCGTGGCGAGACAATTCATACGATGAACGGCGCGGCGATTCAAGACGGCGTGGTGCTAATCCGCGACGGCAAAATCGAGCGCGTCGGGGCGGCCTCGCAAATTCAAATCCCCGCCAACTATCGTGTCATCAATGCGCGCGTCGTGACGCCCGGATTGATTGATGCGCATTCCACCGTAGGGCTTTCCGGTTATCTGAATCAGCCGCACGATCAAATGCAACTCGAACGCTCCGCGTCCATGCAACCGGAGTTGCGCGCCATTGACGCTTACAACGGGCGTGACCGCCTCGTTGAATGGGTGCGCGGCTTCGGCGTGACAACGCTGCACACAGGACACGGGCCGGGCACGCTCATCTCCGGGCAAACGATGATCGTCAAAACCATCGGCGGCGAAGTCGAACCGGCGACCATCGTGCCCGTCGCAATGATTGCCGCCTCTTTCGGCGATCAGGGACTTGCGCCGAACAATCGCGCGCCCGGCACTTACTCGAAAGAGCTTGCGCTGCTGCGCACGGAGCTTCTCAAAGCGCAGGAGTACGCGCGCAAACAAGGAAGCGCGAAGGAAGATCAACGGCCTGCGCGCGATCTGCACACGGAAGCTCTCGCGCGTGTCATCAAAGGCGAATTGCCGTTGCTCGTCTCGGTTCATCACGCGCACAACATCATCGCCGTGCTGCGTCTCGCAAAAGAGTTCAACATCCGCGTTGTTCTGGACGGCGCGGCGGAAGCCTATCTTGTGGTAGACCAGATCAAAGCGGCGAATGTTCCGGTCATCATTCATCCGACGATGGCGCGCGCTGCCGGAGAATCGGAAAACCTCAGCATGGAAACCGCCGCGACGCTACGCAAAGCGGGCATCAGCGTCGCCTTGCAGAGCGGTTTCGAGGCCTACGTGCCGAAGACGCGCGTCGTGCTTTTCGAGGCCGCCGCTGCCGCCGCCAACGGTCTATCATTCGATGAGGCGCTCGCCACCATTACGATCAACGCGGCGCGCGTGCTCGGCATCGCCAACCGCGTCGGCTCGCTCGAAATTGGTAAGGACGCAGACCTGGCGATGTACGACGGTGATCCTTTCGAGTACACGACGCACTGCACAGGCGTCTTGATAAACGGACAAGTCGTTAGCGCGGAGGCGCACTGATTCTTGCTATAAAGGCGGACGATATGCGCCATTCTGCGCAGCCATTGGCCGGAAAGTATGCGTCTTTTGATCGGCACGGCACGGCTTAAAAGGCAACACAAAAGGAGAGCCGAACATCTAAAAAGACGTTGCAGTTATTAGCGCGCTGAGGCGTGGCGCTGATTGTCTTAGATTTATCGAAGCGGGAAATAGAAGCAAATGAAGCGAACTTTTTTGGCTCTCCTTTTCAGTATGCTCTGCCTTGTCGCGCAGAGCTTTTTCGCGCCGTCCTCGTTTGCGCAAGTGCCGGTCGTTCCGGTCAGGAACGTCGCGCTCGCTCCAGCGGAAATTGATCGGATCGTCCGCACTTTTACCGCGAAAGAAACGGAGTTTCGGCGCGCCCTGAACCAGTATGGATTCCGGCGCGACGCGGTTATTCAGACGATGGGTTTCGGCGAGCAGATTACGGGCGAGTATCATCGCACTTCCAACTTTACTTTCGACGACAACGGCAACCGCTTCGAGCGCATCACGTTCTTTCCTGCGCCGACGCTCACGGAAATAAGTCTTACGGCGGAAGATTTGGAAGATTTGGGCGGCGTTCAACCATTCGCGCTCGAAGCCTCGAAGATCAATCAATATAATTTTAATTACGCGGGCAAGGAGCGCATTGACGAGTTGGATTTGTACGTCTTCGATGTTGCGCCGAAAGTCTTGCCCAAGAAAACGAGCGAACGCTTTTTTCAGGGGCGCGTCTGGGTGGATGACCGCGATTTGCAGATCGTTAAAGTGCGTGGCAAAGGCGTGCCGGAAGACAAGAATAGCCGGTATCCGACGTTTGAAACTTACCGCGAACAGATTGACGGAAAGTTCTGGTTTCCGACCTACACTTACGCCGACGATAATCTGACTTTCTCCAACGGCCAGATCGTGCATTTGCGTATGGTCGTGCGCTACACGGATTACAAACGCGGCTACGGCAAGCTGATAATTCTCGATGACGATGAAGCGCCCGCGAAAGAGGCTGCGCCCGCTACTAAGACGCCCGTTTCGCCGAAACGCCGTCAACCCTAAATTAACTTTAACGCGCCCTTGCGTGCGGCAGCCGACGTACTTGCCGCACGTAAGGGCGCGTTGTCGTCTTCCGGTAAAGATGATGAAAGCGAGGCGGCGAAGTTGACGCGGACGTTTGTTTGCTTCACTCTATTTGACCGCGAAGCAATCGTCCGGCGGAAGAATTCAGTAAACGGCAGCAGTTGCAGCCGCCACTTTTATCAGTCGAACAGTTCTCGCAAAATAGATCACATGGCAAAGAATCTGGTCATCGTCGAATCGCCCGCAAAGGCGAAAACAATCAATAAATATCTGGGCAAAGACTATCTTGTGATGGCCTCCATCGGCCATATCAAAGATTTGCCGTCGAAAGGGCTGGGCGTAGATGTCGAGCATGATTTCGCCACGACCTATGAAGTTATCCCAGACCTCAAGAAGCGCAACAACAAAAAGATCGTCGCCGATTTGAAAAGGGCAGCGAAGGATGCCGACGCCATTTATCTAGCCGCCGACCCCGACCGCGAAGGCGAAGCCATCTGCCAGCATCTCGCCGAAGAGATTGTGCCGAAGCGTCCCCGTAAGCCTTCTTTCCGCGTGATGTTCAACGAGATTACCAAGCGCGCGGTGCAGGACGCTTTCAAAGAGCCGAAACAGATTGACGCCAATCTCGTTGACGCGCAGCAGGCGCGCCGCGTGCTTGATCGTCTCGTCGGCTATAAAGTCTCGCCGCTATTGTGTCGCACGATTGGCGGGCGTTTGAGCGCCGGGCGCGTGCAATCCGTCGCGCTGCGAATAGTGGTTGAGCGCGAACGCGAAATCGAAAAATTCGTGAAGACGGAATACTGGACGGTGGCGGCGAACCTCGCGGCCAACTTGCCGCCCGCCTTCGACGCGCGCCTTTTGAAAGTCGGCGAGCAAACGATCAAGACCGGAAACTTCGATCAGGAGGTTAAGAAGAACGAACTCGTCATCGGCAACGAAGCGCAGGCCGCAGAGATTGTTACCGAAGCAGGAACGCAAATTACGTTGTCAGCGAAGTCGCCACGAAGGAACGCAAGCGCAATCCCGTTCCGCCCTTTATCACGTCGAAGTTGCAGCAGGAATCTGCACGCAAACTCGGCTTCGCGGTGAAGAAGACGATGATGTTCGCGCAACGGCTTTACGAAGGCGTCGAGATCGGCGCGGAAGGCTCCGTCGGTTTGATTACTTATATGCGCACGGATTCGACGCGCGTTTCGGATACGGCGCTCGCGGAAGTACGCGATTACGTCGGCGCGCAATACGGCGCGGACTACTTGCCGGAAAAACCCATCTTCTATCGCTCAAAAAAAGATGCGCAGGACGCGCACGAAGCGATTCGCCCGACCGACGTTGCGCGCACGCCCGAATCGCTCGCGCAATATTTAGACAAAGATGCGTTGCGGCTTTACCGCTTGATCTGGCAGCGATTTGTCGCGTCGCAGATGATGCCCGCCGTCTTCGATCAAACGACGATTGACATCACGGCTGGCCGTTTTATGTTTCGCGCCACCGGCTCCGTGCAGAAGTTCGACGGCTTTCTGAAAGTTTATCAGGAAGGGCGCGACGAAAAGACGGAGGAAGACGAAGAGGCCGAGCGCAAGCTGCCGCGTGTTGAGAAAGGCGAGACGCTCGAGCTTAAAAAAATCTCGCCGGAGCAACACTTCACGGAGCCGCCGCCCCGCTATACGGAAGCCACGCTCGTTAAAGTTCTGGAAGAGAAGGGCATCGGTCGCCCCTCGACCTACGCGGCGATTATGACGACGATACTTGATCGCGAGTACGTCGAAAAACACGAAGGGCGTTTTCACCCGACGGGACTTGGTACGACCGTCAGCGATCTTCTCGTCGCCAGCTTCAACGATCTGTTCAACGAAGCGTACACGGCGCGCATGGAAGAAGAGCTGGACGAAATCGAAGAAGGCAAGCGAACGTGGACATCCGCACTTGCAGAGTTTTATGAAAAGTTTGCCAACGATCTGAAGACCGCCGAAACGGAGATGAAGGCCGCCAAGCAGCAGGCAATTCCGACGGACGAGATTTGCGATAAATGCGGCGCAGGGATGGTCATCAAGTTCGGGCGGTTCGGCCAATTCATCGCCTGCTCGAACTATCCTGAATGTCGCACGACGCGCGAAATCGCCAAGCCCGGAGCCGCAGCGGACGGCGACGGCGCGACGGCTTCGGCGGTTGCCAGCCAAGCGAACGGCAGCGAAGCGGAGGAAGCGGAAACGTGCGAGTTGTGCGGCAAGCCGATGGCCTTGAAGCGCGGACGCTTCGGGCAGTTCTTAGGCTGCACGGGCTATCCCGAGTGCCGCAACATACGCAAGATTGCGAAGAGCGGCGTGGTCGCGCCCGCGCCCGTGCTGCTCGACGAAAAATGTCCTGTGGACGGCGCGCAGCTTGTGCAACGGCACGGACGCTTCGGCGAATTTATTTCTTGCTCTAATTATCCGGGCTGCAAATACATCAAGCGCGAAACCACCGGCCTCGCGTGTACGCGCCCCGGGTGTCACGGCGAAATCGTCGTCAAGAAATCGAAGCGCGGTAAAATCTTTTACGGTTGCTCGGAATATCCGAAGTGCGATGTAGTGTTCTGGGATAAGCCGGTTGCGACGCCGTGCCCGCAGTGCAACGCGCCGTTTCTGCTGGAGAAGACGACGAAAAAGGAAGGCACTGTGCATTATTGCGCGAACGAAGGCTGTGGCTATCGTGTGGAAGCTGAACCCACTGTTGCCGTGACCGTGCAACTGACTACCGGGACGCCCGCTGCGTCGCTGGCTGACGGCTGAAACGACGATCCCTCTTCTCCGGCATCACAAAACAAAAAAGCAGTGCGGCAGGATTAGGAGTTCTGCCGCACTGCTTTTTTTGTTTGAAGAAATGCGCTGCTATCTGTTGGCAGGTGCGACGTATTCGGTTAAGTAGCGGCGCAGCTTGTCGCGGTTCTCTTGGCGATATGCGGCGTAATCGCGTGCGATGCCTTGATCGGCGCGTGCTAGTAGTATGTAGGCCTCCAGCAATCCGGCGTCGTTGAGCTTAACAAGTGTCGCAAGCGACGGTTCGAGTGATTTGATTTTACCGGATTGCAAATCTTTCGCTGCTGCGTTTGCTACCATACGGAGCGCTGCCGCTTCTTCGCGCAGACTGTGCCGGTAAACTTTCTCGTTCGGATATGCTCTGGCAAAGTCTCCCTTCGCCCATGCCGTGCGCGTCAGGTCATACATCAACCATGCGTTCGAGCCGCCCTGACTGTTGAGAATTTTCGGGTCAACGGCGAGAGTCGTGTTGTTGCCTTCGGTGCGCAGGGCGGTGGGCGGTTGAATGTGCGGATGGGCAAGCTTCACGTTGTTTCTTTGTGCCCATTGGATCAGTCCGACATGAGCTTCTCTGCGATACGGTTCGGCAATGATCGCGTCAATTAACTTGTCGCGCGCTTCGTCCATCTTTCCCTTTCCCATCAAGGCATCGCCCCAATAGCGGTAGGCTGTCTCGACGTTCGGATTAATCGCTATCGCACGCGCGAACCATTCGCCCGCCTTATCCCATTCTTTCTTCTTGAAAAGCATATCACCGGCAAACAGCGGGGCTTGATAAAGAGTCGGATCAATCTTATGAGCGAGTTTATAAGCGGCGAGAGCTTTGTCTAAATCTCCCAGCGCGTATGCCCGTTCGCCTTCATTCATCGCGGCTTCAGCTTCTCTATTTCCCGAGAAAGAAGTTTCTTCGCCACCGCCGGGAGGTAAACCGTCAAGCAAGTTGCGGAGTAGATTGCTATTGTCGCCAAGTTGCTGCGCGCGTAGTAGCACGGTGCGAGCGCGATTGCGTTCCTGCTTGCGCGCCGTAGGCTCTTGGATCGTCGCGGAATTTGCGAGTATGGAA
Source organism: Pyrinomonadaceae bacterium (assembly GCA_046262295.1). Taxonomy (GTDB): domain Bacteria; phylum Acidobacteriota; class Blastocatellia; order Pyrinomonadales; family Pyrinomonadaceae; genus JBHENC01. The sequence goes on from JBHENC010000004.1 coordinate 142,914, forward strand.
ATGCCAAGCCGTTCCATCACGACTACGTCGGACGGATTCGCCGCCGCCAGCTTTTCCAGAATGGGCAGCGCGGCGATGAGCTTTTGCTCTTCAAAGAGCTGAAAAGCGCGGCGGCGTTCCGTGTCGTAATTTTCCGTGCTTTGCGCTTGTAGATAAGGGGACGCCCGGAGCGGATAGCAACTTAGAAAAAGCAGAGACGTGGTGACAAGTAAAGCGCGAGATGAAGTGAAGTTTGATCCGAACATTGAAGCATCCTTCTGAGAGAAGTATGAAATAATTGAGCAGGGAGACGCCTGAGAGTCTATGAGCGATTGAAATGCTTGTCAATTATCACACCGATTAAAAGCCGGGTGCTTGAAAGCAGTAAGGACGAGAGCGGATGATGGGATGGAATGATTAAACGGCCACACGATTATTCCTCGTTCGACATATCTTATTGGACATGGGAATTATCAAATGCGAATGTACACAAAAAGAAGCGAACCGCCGAAAGCAGTTCGCTTCTTTTTGTGTACGCTGCGTGGAAGGCGATTGTTAGTAACGGTCACGTCCTTGGGTTGAACCGCTGCGCCCGTAATCATCCCGATCACGGCTGGACGATCCACGCTCGTATTCCGCGCGGTCGCGCGAGGCGACATCATAACCGCGATTCTCGCTTGTGCCGTAGCCGCCGCTTTGACGGTCGGCGGATGAACCGGTTGAGCTTCCATCAGCGCCCTGTGTGGCGTTGCCGGAAGCGGCGGCGGCGGAAGACGAAGCGCCCGTCGCAGTGCGTTGCGGCGATGCGCTTCCCGCTTTATTAGAAAGGTCAACACCAAACAATTCTTTGACCTTGCTCATCAGAGCGGGCAGCACGACGTTTTGGCCGACGCTTGAAATCTCGTCAATAAAACGGTCGCCGAGTGCGGAAACTTCGGATTGCAAACGATCAAAAGCCTGTGTGCCCTTGAACTTCTCGATCAGTCCGGGCTTTTGCGATTCGTCTTCTTCCGGCGTCGCCGTGTAGCCGCTGCTGTATGACGGACGATAATCGCTCGCCTCGTCGTCGCGCCCGTAAACAGAGGAAGAGGAGCTTGATGGACTGTATGCGCCGCCGCCTGTGATGCCCTGCGCGGCGTATGAACGTGTGGAGGAAGCCGAACGATTGCCGCCGCTGTAAGCGTTGCGCCCGCCTTCGTAGGCGGAATAGCGCGTGGCATACGAACGGCTGTCATCATCCGAATCATCTTCTTCATCGTAGGCGCGATAATCCGTTTCATACGAAGACCTGCCGCCCATCAAGGCCGCACCGAGTCCGTAACCGACGAGGACACCGGCCGTCAATGCGCCGACGCTCCACGCGACGGGACGCCTGCGAACCTGCTCGCGCCAATCGAGAGCTTCGTTCACACTATCTTTGACGGATTGATACTGGTTAGTGACGGTGTCTTTAATCTCCGTCACGGTTTGCGTAATTGATTCGCGCGCCTCTTCCATACGGCGTTGCAGCTCTGCTTTAGTAGAGTCTTCATCGCTGCCAGTGTCTGCGGCGCGCGCGGTCGCTAGATTTCTTTCTTCAGCCATTGCTTATCCTTTCCGAGTTCGTCAATGGTTCTCTCCGGCACAGGGTTGCGTGCCGCCAGACGGTTCTTCATCACAACAATCAGAATACCGCCGATCACCAGATAGAGCGCGCCGGTTACGAGAAAGCCGAGCGCATAATTAATTCGTGGATCGTCGGACGTAAAAAGCTTCGAGACAAAAAAAGCAATTGCCACATTAACGAGCGCGAAGCCGACGGCGGCAACTACACCGCCAATACCGATCATCACCGCGCCGCGCACATAAACATTGGCGTCGTCTTTGACTTCTTCTTTGAGTAAACTGAACTTTGCGTCAAGCAGCTTAACAACATCATCGCCCAGACGCCCGAACAGCGCAGGCAGACTTTCAATGTCTGCGTGCGCTACCGGAGCGGGCGCGGCAGCCGTGCTTCTCTCAATATCGGCCATCGCTCGTGCCTCCTTCTAACCTGTCTATGAACGCTTTTGCTCAAGCGCTGTTTTACGAAGCAGGCTCTTTTAGCGTCGTCCGCCGCGAAGCAGAAGCCCTAACACGAGGCCGACACCGGCGCTAATCAAAATGGCCTGTCCCGGATTCTGGCGCGCGTAATCTTTCGCCTGATCCGCAACCTCGTTAATGTCGCGGTTCTGCAAATCTTTGATCTTATCGCCGACGACGGAAACTTTATCCGCCACGTAATCTTTGGCCTGCGAAGCCGCGTCTGTGATTTTCTGGCCGTACTCCTGCGCCTGCGCCTGAAGTCCTGCGGCAGTGCCCGCTGCTCCCTGTGCGCTGCCGCCTGTATTCGGCGTCATGCTCTGGCTGCCGCCGCCTGCTGCTGCTCCCGCGCCGCCCGTCTTGGCCGCGCCCGTGTCGCGTGTGGTTCCGGCGTCAGTTGCGCCCGTGCCCGCGCCGCCTGTGGTCTGTGACGGTTTGTCTTGGCCTGTTCCGCCTGTGGGTTTGTTTTGTGACATTTTATATTCTCCTTCTGAATTTCGGCTCATCTCGCGCACCTTCTGTGGCGCGAGCGAACCCGTGCAAAATTATTTAAGACCTGATTGTGCTCCAAACGCTTTGAGCAAACAACGTGCCGACATCAGCATTCAGCATGATAGACGGCAAAGACGCGCGTGCGACACTTTGGCGCGCGTTTTCGGTGACACACTTTTTGTTGCGAAAAGGTACGTGCCAATATATCGCAAAGGCCGGGAACCGTACAGCCAAAAAGCGAAATTCTTGCCGAAAGGGAACTTGACACGCGCCGCCTAATGGTGGTAAGTAAGTGCTTACTTTTATTATGTCAGAAGAAACTAACGAACGTATGAGTAAGCAACAGGCAATTGAAAGCCGCCGCTGTGCGTCGCCCGCCGGGACTGTCTCGGCGCGTATGGCGGGCGGGGAGCGGCGTTTACAGATCGTGCTCGTCGCCATGCGCCTCTTTTCGCAAAAAGGCTTTCGCGGCACTACGACTAAACAGATTGCCGTCGCTGCGGGCGTCTCCGAAGCGATTATCTTTCGCCACTTCGCAACGAAGAAAGAGCTTTACGCCGCAATTCTCGACCACAAGGCGTGCGCCGTCAACGCCACGCAATTGCACGAGGTGGTGGCCGGAGCGGTTGCCGCAGGCGATGATCAAGCGGTCTTCTCCGGGCTTGCCGATGCAATGTTGCGCCATCACGAAGAGGATGCGGAATTCCTGCGCCTGCTGCTCTTCTCGGCGCTCGAAGGCCATGAGCTACACCAGATGTTCTGGGATCGAAACGTGCGCCAACTCGCAGAATTTCTGCGCGCTTACACGCGCGAGCGCCAACGGTGCGGCGCGTTTCGCCGTATTGACCCGGCAATCGTCGTCCGTGCCTTCACCGGCATGGTCATCCACCACTCGCTCGTCAACACGTTATTCGATAGATCGCGCAGCCTGTTGAATATCGATCATGAAACGGCGGCGCGCGAGTTCACGGATATCTTGCTTCACGGCGTCGCCGTAACGGAAACGCCGCATCCCGAAGGGCGCAAGCGCGCGGGCAATTCCAAGAGCGCGGCAAACGCAAAGAAGAAATAACAGACATGATGAGCGGACTCGAAAAAAACAAATTTATGCTGCTTGCAGTTCTCGGCGGCGCGTTAAGCGTTGCGCTGCTTGCATCCTGCGGCGGCTCGAAAGCCGAAACGAAAAAAAAGGGCGACGCTGCTGCGGCTGCGACGCCTGCTGTGATTGACGTGGCTACTGCATCAGCTGTGATGCGCGAGCTGCCGCGCTTTTTTGAAGCGACGGGAAGCCTTGCCGCAGACGAACAGACGGATGTCGCTCCGGCTGTCTCGGGCAAAGTCGTCGCCGTTGGCGTAGACCTCGGCAGCTTCGTGCAGCGCGGTGCGGTGCTGGCGCGTCTTGACGATTCGGACGCACGGATTCGTCTTGAGCAGGCGCAGGCGCAGGTGCAGCAACAACAGGCCGGTGTGCGGCAGGCGCAGGCGCGTATCGGCTTGCGCGGCAATCAATCTTTCGATCCGGCGCGCGTCGCGGAAGTCGGTTCGGCGCGTGTCGCGCTCGAGCTTGCGGAAAAGCAGTTACGCCGCTTTGAACGATTGGTTGCGACCGGCGACGTTTCACGTTCGGCTTACGATCAACAGAAAGCGCAGCGCGATCAATTGCAGCAGCAGGTAGAAGTGGCCGTGACCGCCGCGCGCCAGAACTACGCCGCCGTGCAAACCGCACAGGCCACCGTCACCGCCGCCCAAACGCAGATAGATCAAGCGCGCAAGAATATACGCGATGCCGTTGTGACCGCGCCCATCAGCGGTTTCGTCGCAGACCGTCCGGCGGATGTGGGCGAATACGTTACGCCCGCCTCGAAGATCGCCACCATCGTGCGCACCAATCCTTTGCGCGTGCGGATAGATGTGCCGGAGCAAGCAATCGGAAGCGCACAGGCGGGACAGAGCGTCTCGGTGAGCGTATCGGCTTATCCTGATCGCTCTTTTAACGGGCGCGTCGTGCGTATCTCGCCGAACGTGACCGCCGCCTCGCGCACTTTGACCGTCGAAGCGGAAGTCGAAAATTCTAACAATCAATTGAAGCCCGGACAGTTTGCCACCGTGCGCGTGTGGCAGACAAAATCTGCGCCCGCCGTGCTTGTGCCGCAAAAATCGGTGCGCACCGAAAACGGTTCGAGCCGCGTGTTCGTCATTAACAAAAGCGGACGCGCCGAAGAACGCCTCGTGCAAATAGGCCAGCAGGAAGGCGATTTAATCGAAATCAAAAACGGCGTTGCGGCAGATGAGCTTGTCGCAACGAGCAACGTGGATCAACTAAGCGACGGCGTGGCCGTCAGACAGTAAATTGTTTTTGAGTGGTGGTTAGAGAGTTTCAGGCTCGATCGTAAACAGGAAATAGCCCGATGCAAAAGCTTGCTGAAATCTGTGTTCGACGTCCCGTCTTTGCGACGATGATTGTTCTGGCGCTCTCGGTCGTCGGCATCTTCTCTTTCTTCTCGCTCGGCGTTGAGCTGTTTCCGAAAATTGATTTGCCGACGGTCACCGTCACGGTGGCGAACCCGGGTTCGTCGCCGCAGGAAATAGAAACGGAGATAACGGATAAGGTCGAAGGCGCGGTCAACACCATCAGCGGCATAGACGAATTGCGTTCGACATCCGTCGAAGGCGTCTCGCAAGTTTTCATCACGTTCCTGCTGGATAAAAATGCGGATGTCGCGGCGCAGGAAGTGCGCGATAAAGTCAATCTGGTGATTCCCGATCTGCCGGAGACGGCGAAGGCTCCGATCATACAGAAACTCGATACCGATGCCGCGCCCGTTTTGCGCATCGCCGTCTCTGCACCGAAATCCCTACGCGAAGTAACGGACGTTGCCGACAAGAAAATTAAGCAGCGTATTGAATCCATCAACGGCGTCGGGCAGGTGGCGATCATCGGCGGGCGCGAGCGCGAAATCCAAGTGTGGGTTGACCCGGAAAAAATGCGCGCCTTCGGTGTAACGGCGACGGATGTGGCGAACGCCGTGCGCCAACAAAATTTGGAAGTACCGGGCGGACGTGTTGACGAAGGCACGCGCGAGTTGACCGTCCGCACGCTCGGACGGATTCCAGACCCCGCGCAGTTCAATAACATCGCGGTGGCGACGCGCGGCACGTACAGCGTCAAGATCAGCGACATCGGCTACGTCGAAGACGGCGCGCAGGAGCAACGCACAGAAGCTTTTCTTAACGGCCAGCCCGCCGTGACGCTGGTCGTCTCCAAGCAATCGGGACAGAACACGGTCGCCGTCGCCGATGCAATCAAAGCCCGGCTCGCGGAGATTGCGCCGACGCTGCCCGCAGGCTTTCACGCTGAAGTGGTTGGCGATCAATCAATCTTCATCAAAGCCGCGCTCGAATCCATCGAGCGCCATTTGATTGAAGGCGGCCTCCTCGCGTCCATCGTCGTCTTTATCTTTTTATGGAGCGCGCGTTCGACACTCATCGCGGCGCTGGCGATTCCGACATCCATCGTCGCCACTTTCGGGCTAATGGCGGCGCTCGGTTACACGCTCAATCAAATCACAATGCTTGCGTTGACCTTGATGGTCGGCATCGTGATTGACGATGCGATTGTGGTCTTAGAGAACATTTATCGCTTTGTCGAAGAGAAAGGCGTGCCACCGTTTCAAGCGGCGATTGACGGCACAAGAGAGATAGGTCTGGCGGTGATGGCAACTACCTTGTCATTGCTGGCAGTATTTCTGCCGGTCGGATTTATGGGCGGCATCGTCGGGCGGTTTATGTCTTCGTTCGGATTGACGGCGTCAGCGGCGATTGCCGTTTCCTTGCTTGTTTCTTTTACGTTGACGCCGATGCTGGCGGCGCGGCTTCTCAAGCGCAAGCATGATCCGCTGCCCGCAGGCACGGGAAGCGTTCCGTCGGAAGGCGACGGCGCGGCGCTCGCCAACGAATCGCGCGTTGCGGCCTTCGACTCCGAAGCTGAAGGCGGCGTGGATGACGAAAGCGATGCGGCGAAGAATTTGCCCGCGCAGGAATCGAAGCGCAACGCGCTCGACGGCGAAAGAAGTTCCAAGGAATCGCGCTGGTATCGCCCGATTGACCGCACGTACAAGTGGCTGCTCGAATGGTCTATGGCGCATCGCTGGGTGGTCGTCGGCCTCTGCGCGCTCGTCATCATCAGCATTGTGCCGCTCTTTATGTTCGTCGGCAAAAATTTTCTGCCCGTTGACGATCAATCGCAATTTGAAATCACCGTGCGCGCCCCAGAAGGCTATACGATTGCCGCGACCGCCGCCGTCTCCGAACGCATCGCGCGCGACGTGCGGCAAAAACTGGACGGCGTCACGGATACGCTTGTGACCATCGGCGGCGGGCAGCAGCAAACCGTCAACGTCGCTTCGATTTACGTAAGGCTTGCGGCCATCAAAAGCCGCACCAAGAGCCAGCAGGATTTGATGATCGAAGCGCGCAAGATTTTAACGAATGATCCGAAGGCGAAAGAGTTGCGCACCAGCGTGCAGCCCGTCGCGGCGATTTCCGGCGGCGGCAATCGCAACTCGGACGTACAATTTGTCGTGAGCGGCCCCGATTTGCAGAAGCTGACGAAGTATGCCGATCAACTGCTGCAAAAAATGAAGACGATACCCGACGTGGTTGACGCGGATTCAACGCTCATCGTCGGCAAACCGGAACTGCGCGTGACGATTGACAGAGCGCGTGCAGCGGATTTGGGCGTCAGAGTCGGCGATGTCGCGCAGGCGCTCAACACGCTCGTCGCAGGCCAGCAGGTTTCCACCTTCAACGCGGGCACGGATCAATACGAAGTTCGCGTGCGCGCGACGGGCGAAGCGCGCGCAAGCGCCGAAAGCTTGCAGCGCCTGAGCGTGCCTTCGGTGAAGCTCGGTTCGGTCGGTTTGGATCAATTGGTGCGGATTGAAGAAGGCGCGGGGCCGTCGGCGATTGATCGTTTGAATCGTGAGCGGCAGGTGACTTTGACGGGCAACGTCAAGCCGGGTGGTTCGCAGTCAACAGTTATTAATCAAATGAATGCCTTCGTCAAAGAGATAAACGTCGAGGCGGGCTATAAGACGGGGCTGGCCGGACGCTCTAAGGAGTTGGGGCGCGCGGGCTACTATTTTCTGCTCGCCATCACGCTCTCGTTCATCTTCATGTACATGGTGCTGGCAGCGCAGTTTGAATCTTTCATTCACCCGATCACGATTCTTTTGACGCTGCCGCTCGCCATTCCATTCGGCATTCTTTCGCTCTTTGCGACGCACCAGACGGTCAACATCTTTTCCGGTCTCGGTCTTTTACTTCTTTTCGGCGTCGTCAAGAAGAACGCGATTTTGCAGATTGACCACACGAACACGTTGCGCGCACGCGGCCTCGAACGCCACGACGCAATTATTCAAGCGAACCGCGACCGCCTGCGTCCGATTTTGATGACGACGATTGCGCTCGTCGCGGGCATGATGCCGCTCGTGCTTTCAAGCGGGCCGGGTTCGGGAACGAATCGCTCCATCGGCGTTCTGGTCGTCGGCGGCCAGAGTTTGTGCTTGCTGCTAACGCTGCTCGCCGTGCCCGTGTTTTATTCGCTCTTCGACGATCTGGGTACAAGCCGCGTGTGGGGGCGAATCGGTTCGCGCTTCGCCGGGTCATTCACGTGGGCGCGCCGCAAGGCTGCGACGGCGACAGCTTCGATCTTTAGTTCGTTTGGAAAATAACAAGGGTTTCACGGTTAAATATTTTTGCGGAAGCCATGATGATCTTACGTCAACACTTTTTTCAACGCGCCTTGCCAGCACAACGTCAAGTGATCTTTGCGACGCTGTTTATGCTGCTGCTCTGTGTGCCTGTGCTTTCCGTCAGGACGCTCGCGCAACAGCCGGGTACGACGACGACGAACGCGCCGGTTGTGCCCGCGCTTTCGGCGAACACGCCGGTGCAGACGACGGGCGCGCCCGCTGCCTCGTCGTCCGGTTCGTCTTCGAGCGGCGTGCAGATTGCGCCGTCGGCCAACGCGCCGCAGGGACAGGGGCCTGCGCCCGGCGCAAACGCGCGTCCCGTCACGCCCGCCGGACAAACGGATCAAAGCGTGCAGCCTTCGACGCAGGCAGACCAGCAAACGCGCGGCTCGCAACCCTCCACCGCGCCGCAGCCGCAAGCGCCGCAGGGCAACGCGCCTGCCACGAACGCGACGACTGACAGCACTTCGCCCGCCGGTGTAATTACGCCGTCCGGCAGCACGGCGATCACGCCCGCCACAACATCCACCGCGCCGCAAACGCCCGGCTCGACAATTCAACCGGCGCAGGGCATACGCCAGCCGGGACGCGAATCAATCGTTGCGCCAGCGCCGGAGAATCTGCCGAACGTGCCGAACATCGCGCCAGACTTTCGCGCCAATCCGGCGGGCGCGTTGCCGGAGTTGGGGCGCGTCGGTGTTGATCTCGCAAACCAGCGCCCGCTCGCTTTGCGTGAAGCGATTGAGATGGCGCTTGTCAACAACAAAGATATCGAAGTCGCGCGTGAGAACGTGCAGGCGGCGGAGTTTGATTTGACGGGCGCGCAGGGCGTGTACGAACCGCGCTTCAGTTCGCTCTCGTATTACGAACGCACGAAGACGCCCGTCTCAAGTGCTTTGAGCGGCGGCGCAAACGGCGCGGTCACGCAATCGGATTTCACGGGCACGGCGCGCGCCGAAGGGCTTGTACCGAAGGGCGGCGGCGGTTATCGCGTGGACTTTTCGAGCATTCGTTTGACGACCGACAATAGTTTCGTGTCGCTCAATCCGCAGTATCCGACGGCCTTGACTTTTAACTACACGCAGCCGCTTCTTCGCGGTCTTCGTTTCGATGCGAACCGGCGACAGATTGAAGTGGCGAAGAAAAATCTATCGCTAACCGACGCGCAGTTTCGCCAGCGCGCGATTGAAACGATCACCAACGTGCAGCGGGCTTACTGGGATTTAACTTTCGCTCTACGCAATTTGCAGATTCAGCGCGACGCCGTGCGTGATGCCCGCGTGCAGTATGAACATAACAAGCGGCTTGTTGCGGAAGGCTCGCTCGCGCCGATTGATGTGGTGGCGGCGGAAGCGCAGGTTTCAGGTTTCGAGCAGAGCGTTTACAGCGCGCTTGATGATGTCGCGCGGGCTGAAAATAATCTGAAGAATTTAATTGCCGAGAATCGCAACGCCCCGCTCTGGAATGCGAGCATTGTGCCGACGAACAACGTGGATGCGCCGCCGCCCGCCGTTTCTTTGACGGATGCGATGGCGGCGGCGATGGCAAATCGCCCGGAACTTCAGCAGTCGGATGTCGCGCGTGCCATAAATGATCTCGACCAGCGTTTTTATCGTGAGCAAACAAAGACGCAGGTTGATTTGATTGCGAGTTACGGCGTCGTCGGCCTCGCCGGTGCGCTCAATAGAAACGGCGGCGCAAGCCCGCTGACGGGTTCGACGGCGCGTCTAACGGATCGCATCAACCAGCTCTCGCAGCTCAACGGCCTCGCCCCTTTGCCGGCACAAGCGGCGCAAATGTTGCCGGATGAATTAATCGGCGGCTATCCGCAATCGCTGACGAATCTCGCGCTCAATCGCTTTAATAATTTTCGCATCGGCGTGCAAGTGAGTTTGCCTTTGAGAAATACTGCGGCAGCGGCGCAGCTCGGACGCTCGCTTGTCGAAGGGCGGCGTATCGGAACGCAGCGCGAGCAGTTGGAACAACTCGTGCAGGTCGACGTGCGCAACGCTTTGCAGTCTATACGCACGGCGGAATCGCGTCTGCGTGCGGCAGCGGCGGCGCGTTCCGCTTCCGAGCAACAACTGGAGAGCGAGCAGAGACGCTTCGACGCGGGGCAGTCCACAATCTTTCTGGTGCTCGAACGCCAGACTTTACTCGCTACCTCGCGCGGCAACGAACTACGCGCGCAGACTGACTTGAATAAAGCCGCCGCAGATTTGCAACGCGCGACGGGCAATGCTCTGGAAGCAAACAATGTGGTCGTGCGCGTGCGCTGAGAAGGTTGGTCTCCCCTCTTTCAAAGCGCACCGCGCGGGCAAGGGAAGCCGCAAGTCTTCACAAAACGGAGATTAGCGGCCTCCCTTATAGATTAAAAAATTCGTTCCTTGCTAAAGCAAATTCTTTATCAATTCACGCGCACGGATTCCGCGAACACCTGTTCGTGACGGCGGACGACGATAGGCCAGTCGAATTTGTGTTGTGCCTTCTGCGTGCCGTTTTGAATAAGATGCCGTGCCAGCGCGCAATCCGCGTGGATGCGCCACACCTGCCGGATAAAATCTTTCGCGCTGTCTTCTTCAAACAAAAGCCCGTTTTCTTCATGCTTGATGATGCTCGGAATGCCGCCCGATTTGCTGGCGACGACGGGAATGGCGGCGGCATTCGCTTCGCAGAGCACGCGCCCCATCGTCTCCACATCTTTAATGCCCGTCAACGGATTGCAATGCACGCGGCTCGTCAGCGCGAACAGATCGCAGCACCAGTAATATTTATGAATCAGATCATGCGAAACTCTGCCCGCAAACGTGACGCGCTCTTCGATGCCCAACTCGCGCGTCAGATTCTGGTACTTCGTTTTGTGCTTGCCGTCGCCGACAATCACCAGTTGAACGCGCGGCAAATCTGTCTCAATTTCTTTGACGGCGTGCAATAAAAGGTCAATGCCTTTTTTGGCGACGAGGCGGCAGGCTGTTAAGAGTATGAACGCATTTTCAGGCAGTCCGAGCGCGCGGCGATAACTTCGCGTGTCAATCGCGGGACGACGGAAGCGCGCGGCTTCCACGCCGCCCACCAACGTCTCGATTCGTTCAGCGGCCACGCCCAACTCTTCCAGCAATCCGGCGGTAAATTGGCTGTTCGCTAAAATGCGTGTCATCTCGCGCGCCGAATCGCGCATCAATTCATGCCGCCGTTCGTGAAACGCCGTCTCGATCCATTCGGGATAGTTCACTTGTTCGAGCCATGCGTTGACGGTTCTTTCAAGGCGCGCGTTGCTGAGCAGCCCGCTGCCGAATTGATACGGATAGCCCATCCAAGGACGCAATAAATCCGTCCCGACGGAGCGGCAAATAATCGGCGCGTCCACGTAATTTCTCAGCAAACCGTAAAAGACCGTCGAAGCATAGATAACTTCTGGACGAAACTTTTGGGCGAGGCGGCGCACGACATTCAGGTTATGCCAGAACCCCACGCGGCTCAGAATGCGGTGCACCGGAAAGCTCAAACGGCGATCACACTGCACTTCCTCCGCACGCCGCCGCGTATCGCTTGATTGATAGGTGGCTACTTCGACGCGGTAGCCTCGCGCTGCAAGATGGCGCGACAGATAAGCCGCGTGCGTTTGCATCCCGCCAATCTTCGGCGGGAATTCCGGCATAATCAAAAGGATGCGCGAAACTTTGGCAGGCATGGGAGTTTTTTTGCGTCCGCGTAGACAAAAGAAAGACTCGCACTGCGCGCCGGTGATTGTCAAACCGTTGCTTGACCGGAGGACGTGAGTTACGCTAAAGCTCTAAGCCTTCAGACAAATTCGATACTGAGCCGACGGAGAAAAATGAGCGCTACAGAAGAAGCTATCACACTGGATGTTCTGGCCGTTTTTTCGCACCCGGATGATGCGGAGCTGACAGCTTCCGGAACTTTATTGAAGCTGAAATCGCAAGGCTACCGGACGGGCGTCGTGGACATGACGCGCGGCGAAATGGGCACGCGCGGCACAGTGGAAACGCGCAATGAAGAATCATGCGAAGCCGCGCGAATTATGCAGTTGGACGTGCGGCTTAATCTGGAGCAACCGGACGGGCACGTGTGGCTGACGGAAGACTCGCGGCGCGCGATGGTGCGCGTGATTCGTAAATATAAACCGCGCGTCCTCTTCGCGCCGCACTGGGACGACCCGCACCCGGATCATGCCAACACGTGCCACATCGTGCGCGAAGCGGCGCGGCTTGCGAGTATGCGCCGCTACGACGAAGAGGCCGGACAGGAGCACGTGAAGATGCCCGCCATCGCTCACGCGATCTACTCGCGGCTCGTGCCCCCGTCGTTTGTCGTTGATGTATCGGATTTCTTGGAGACGAAGATGCAGGCGATTCGCGCGCACGCTTCGCAGTTTTATCGCGCAGGCTCTGCCGAACCCGCGACGCGCATCAGCGAAGAGAATTTCCTCAACCAGATCGAATGGCGCGCACGCTACTACGGCTCTTTGATTGGCGTCGCGGCGGGCGAAGCCTTCTACGTGCGCGAAGCCCTCAACGTGGATGATCCCGTCGCGCTGCTTACGCGCCCGATGAATATTTACTCGTAGGAAGTTTTGCCAGTGAAGCCGGACAAAATATTAGTAAGATAAAAGATATGCTTGAATACTAAAGGCTATGGATGATATTGCGCATCCTATGATAATCAGCCCGAAGATTATATTTGCCAAACGAGGGCGTTTATTAACAGTGCTAAAAAAGAAGACCAGACAACTAACAATCAGCAGGGCATTGACTATGCCATGAGATAGAATCATTTCTCTGAAGTTACTCATCGCCAATCCTCCGCACACTGAACAGACTGTCTACATATATCATATTTCTATTCTAGGGCTTCGTTAACGAATTGTCTTGGGGTGTTTCTCATTCAACACGGCGCGGGCGATGGCGAGCGTCGAGATGGCGCGGGGCGCTTCGCCTGTAAATGTTTTCGTTAATTCGACGGCGCGCGTAAAATCGTCGAGCGCGAGCGTGCTGAAGATTCCCGTCAAGTCGAATTCGGGAACACCGTTGTTCATCGCGGAGACGCCGTTTTTGGTTACCAGACGAATCGCAACTTGCCCGTCTTCGCCCGTAAAACTTTCGGCAGTGTTGGCCGCCTTGACCACTTCCGCCACGACGTCCCAGGCGCGCACGCGGTCAAGTTTGAAAAGGTGCGTGGCGACGGCGACAAGCGCGCGTGCGCGATTCGGGTCAGCGCCGTCAATGCGTCCCGCCGCAGTGCGCGCTTCATTGAGCAGATCGAGGGCGCGTTGCGGGTCTGTCTTCGTTAAAAGACGTGCGGCTTCCGTGAAGGCCATTGCGCGATGCAAATCTATTAATTCGCCTGTCCGCGCGAGGCGAATCACTTCGTCCGCGTCCTTCCGGCTCACCGCGCGATTGACGGCGATGAAATCCACAAAGGCACGGACGCGGCTGCGCAATTCGTCATCCTCAATTTTGTCTGTCAACTCACGCGCCTTTGCATAATCGGTGTGCGAAGTAGCAGCGGCGGCTTCAGCATAAAGGCTATCGCGCTCACCGGAGTTTGAAGCGCGTTTGAGGCGCTCTGGCAATTCCGCCGTCTCGTCGCGCGCCGTGTCTGCGGGCAGCAATCCTTCGGTCAGCCAACGCTCTTTGCCGTTGCGGAAATTCTCCGGCGCTTCGCCCGCCAGCGCGCTCAACTGCGCGTGCAGCGCCGCCGCATAGTTCGGCGCGTACTGCTCGAAGAGCGGCAGCAAGCGCGCGATGACGAAATATGTTCCGGCAACGCCGCCCGTTGACTTGTCTTGATCCGGCAAGGGAACTGGACGCAGCAGAATCTGCGCCGCCGTGCGAAAGAAAGCGGCGCGCAACGCAGGAGAGAGAGTGGGCGGCGCAGTGCGTTCGGCATATTGATTTGTGTTGATGCCGCCTTTGCGATCAACCTTAACGTACATGAAAGGCGTCAGGACATAAGCCGACAAAAACGAAACAGTGTTGGCATCCGAAACGGAATCCGTTGCCGCGCGCGTCAGCAGCGAAAGAAAGCGCGCGTCGGCTGCCGCAGCATCTTTCGCACGCAGCCCCGAAAGAAAGTTCAACGCTTCGCGTGTCGCGCAGTGCAAAGCGGGTTCGGCAAATTGCAAGGCGCGCTCCGCATCGTCGGCTGATAAGAGTTGGCGCGCAAGACTGAGCCGCTCGCCGAGCGCGGGCGGCAGCGACTCGCCCGGAGCCGGGCAAATTATTTGCCTACTCGTTTCCGTTGCGTTCGGGGCGTTGCGGTCTTTGTCTGTGTCTAGGCTGGCAAGCAATTCTTCGCCGAGCGCGCGATCACGGCGTGAAGACAGCCGCAAAACTTCCGCGCGCAGATTCGGCGGATTAAGTCGCGCCGTAGGTTTGCCGGAATCGCGCGCGGCACGGCGCGTTTCTTCGATGCGCCGCTGTGACTCTGTATCAGCAAGGTTCGCTGCATCCCACGCTCTACGAAAAAGTTCGCGGGCGCGTTTTTTGTCCGTCTCCCACAAGGCGTCGGCGGCGCGCGCCTGAACGCGGGCGCGCAACGCTTCATCCCGAAAGCTGCGCGCATCGTCGGCCAAAGTCGTGAGCAAAGAGATGGCCGTCAAACGGTTCTGCTCGGCCACCGGATCGGGTTCGCGTCGCGCTGCTGTCGCAATTTTATCGGAAGCTTTTGTTTTCGAGCTAGCGGGCATAGTGGTCGTAGGCATAGGCTGTTGGGCAGCGGCAAGCGCGGGTAGCACAATCAGGCAGGACATAGCGGCGTAAAGATAAAGGCGGTGTATCATTCTATTCTCCTCTTTCGTAAAGTTCCGAAGCGCGCGAAGCGATGTTGAAGCGGTTTATCATATTATGCGCGGAACTACTATGCCGTTCCATTAATTCAGGTGCTTAAATATCTTTTGAACGACACTGCTTACGACTTGCAGAGACATTTATCTTAGTATGCGGGAAAGGCTGCTAAGTATATCAAGGTCTTGAGTTAATCAAACTTTTTGTCGCAGGCCAGATCAACTGTGTCCAGAATTCGTATCCGACATCCGACGGGTGAAGGCCGTCCTGTGAGAAAAATTCGCGGTGCGGCGAAAATGCGCGGCTTTGATTATAAAGATCAACGAGGCGTAAGTCGTGTCGCCCGGCTATTTCTTCGATGCGGCTGTTGAAGCCAACGATGTGACGACGGGCACTGTCGCGCATATAAATGGGCACGGCCGGAGCCAGAGAAATATCCGGGATATTCATGACAAGAATCGGCGCAACCGTCTCCTTCCTGAGGCGAAGGATTATTTCTTCGTAGTTGTGCGCGAACTTTTCCGGCGATCGTCCCTGAATAAGATCGTTAGCTCCAATGTTAATGGTGATGAAAGTCGGCTTGATATGTGACGTCTGATTCATCTGCCGAATCAAAACATCGGCGGTTGCCGCTCCGCTGGCACAGCGGTTTACCAGTCGTGAGCCGGGATGCGCGCGTTCAATTCGTGTAAATAGACGGTCAACGTAGCCGCCGCGTTTCGCGCCTATTCCGACGCCGGTCGAGTCGCCGAGCGCAAGGTACACAACAGGCTGAGACCTTCTCTGCGCCCATCGCTTCGGCGTAGTGCCCGTGCGAAAAGCAGTGCCATACACATCAACGACGCAGACGAGCACTGCTACGAGCACCCATCCAAATCTCTTGTGGTCTTTGGTACGCATCTCGTCTTTTGCTCTTACATCTCCATCGGCGCGTCTTCAAAAACGAAAACCAATGCCTGCGCTAAACTGCACTTTGTTTCGGTATACATCTTCCGGGCAAGGAACTCCCGCCGGAAAGCAGATGAATTGAACGTCCGGGTAGCGAATAATCGTATCGCCTATATCGAACCGCACAATTGTCCGATGTGATGGATAAAATTCAACTACGCCACCGACATCCATCGCTAGTTGCGTGGCACGCAAAAGTTCAAAGCCGAACGGGTCGCGCGGATTGGAGCCGTCACCATTTGGGAATCTGGCAATTGCGGCCCTGCCGGAACTCACAAATCCGGGGCGCACCTTGCCAAAAAAGCCTATCCGCTCTTTCCGTATTCCTGATTTCAAACCGAACAATCCCTGAACAATACGACCGCCGGTGAAATTTGTAGTCACTCGCCGGAAATCCCTGGGGAAGAAATTACCTTCAGCCTCAAGGCCAAAATATCGATTTATATTGTAAGTGAATCTAGCGCCGAAACCTGCTTCAGTTCTATGTTGTTGAGAGCTGTGCGGTCTGTCGGGATCAAAACTATTAGGATCGCTTATTCCAAGTATGGAGAACTGCGCGCCCAATTCAAATTTCTTCTCGTTATCGGCTTGCCCATATCCACTTCGAGCGGACAGAAGAATAACCATTACCGTAAATACAGAGATTAAGACTCTCTTCATATATCTGTTTTCTCCTGAACTAAATTCATCCTTTATTGCGTCGTAGAAATCCACGCTCCTGAGAAAGCACGGATCGAGTTACTTGAGGAGCGTGGATTTCTATGTCGAATTACGTGTAATTGTCTCAGGCCTTTAGAAATCGCGCCTGAAACCGCCAACTGCATTTTATTTCGCCGGATTGCACGCACTCAATAATTGTTGCACGGCATACACTCCATATTTGAAGGGCAACTGCACGGGTCTGGATCAGGCGGCGGCTCATATACGCCGTCCCTTCCATAAGCGTCCATCGTGGATGTGCCGACATACTGCAAACTTCCGTCAGCTTGAACATTGCTAACAAGCACGTTGTAAGTGCCGGAGTAAACCGAAGACAAGTCCGGCATATTAGCCTGCAACCATGTACCATCAGAGGACACCGTCGTCGCCGTCGCACTGCCGATGAGATCGCCCGTGTATTGGTCAACGTATTCAACGTACGGCATTCCGTAGATGGTATCGAGATCGCTTCCCGTCATCTCGAAGGTCGGTGGCGGAGTTTGCAGGTTGACGGATGACGGAGTTGCACTGAAAGGTACGAGAAGACCGAAGGTCAGGCAACGAGCTGTAATGGCTTGACCCGCGCTTATATCTACGTCAGGGTTTGTAAGTTGGCCGATACACTCTCCCGGAAGCCCGGCTATAATTCTCCAACGTGCCGGGACGCGACCATCGCTAATCGTGCAAGGCCCACCGATACACAGCGTTGGCCCGAATGATGTGGTATTACCGACCGCCGAGCCGTTGTCAAACTGCCATCTCCCGCTGACATTGGCGGCGCTTACGAACATATAATCCCCGCCAAGAACTGATACATATTTTTCACCTCTTGCCCTAAAGCCTGATTGCGGTTGGCTGCCGCCACCTCTGCATCCGGCGAATACGCCCGCGCACGAGAGCATCACGCAGAATAAAGCGATTTTCAGTTTATTCATTGTCTTCATCCTCCTTTCTTAGCGTTCCACGCCAAGGGTGTCGAGCAATTCCATTGGCAGGTTGAGTATTTGCGACGGGTGCATAGCAGTCAGGCTGTGCGCCGCCGCTTGCTCCAACTCTGTGGTGCGTTTCGCGTCATTGCGGCGGGCGCTCATCTCCTCACGGAAATTCTCGCTCAACTTGCTTCCGCGTTTGCCTCCGTGAAGCGCGATCCATTCGTCGTTGGTCAATTGATACTCGGCGTTGAATCGCTTCTGTTGCAAAAGCAGGCCTGCGACGAAAGTTGCTTCCAGCGGAGACATCGTGCGGTCAGCCGAAGCGCGGCGCGACTTGCCATTACCGGCCTCCGGCGCGCGTAACTGTGCCCGCAGTTCGGGCGTATAAGGAATCAGTCCGGCCTCGAATCTCTTTACCTCAAAGAGATTCGTGCGACCGTAGGCAGGGGCGTCGAGCCTGAAGGCGAGGCGGTTAATCATACGGGCGATACTTAGTTCTGAAATCGCCTTGCCACGCCCTTTGCGGTAATTCAGTTCTGCGCGCACCAATCGCTCTTTTATCGCGTCGGTCATTCCGGCGGGCGCTTGATCGAAGTCAAACCGGCTGAAGATATCATCGGCTAAGGCGCGCGCGGCGGCTTCACCACCGCCTTTCGCCGTCCGTAGTTTGTCGTTAATCCCGGCCAGCGGATTTGAAGCTTGAGCTATGGCAGGGGCATTCGCCTGGGATTGGCCGCGAATGATTGTGTTGGGCACAAGCCACATGGCTCCGCCGCCTAAAGCGCAGCATAGAAGCAACGGGATGGCTATTATCTTGCGTCTCTTCATTTCGCATCTCCTGTTGTTATGAAGACCCGCACCACAGGGCTACAGAGCTTTCCCTTAATTCTGGAAGACAATGCAGACAATGGATAAATGGTTCTTCGGGGTTGAATTGCAGCTGCGCCTTGCGTTAAGATGAGGGCTGTCCAAGTCGATCATCTTCTGCGCGTCAGTGCAGCAAGGTTGTCTCGTTAAAGCTCCGCTGCATCTGGAAAATGCGGTGGAGCTTTTGCTTTATCGTGAATCGGTGGCCTTTGGAAGCCTCCTCCGCGCTGTAGTCATATCGCCCGGAATTGACCACACCTTGAGTGTTCTTTATATTTGAACTCCACAATGTGGCTGGAAGGACTGCCGTGACCTACTCACTTGATATTTCGATTGAACATTTGAGGCTTTCGTACTAAATGTTCGGAAATTTCTTACGATTTCGTGCCTTGCAAGTAAACTTACAAAGTAGGGAAACCGAAGTGCCGGAAAGATATACAGGAACAGAAGAAGCTGTCTGTCTAAATTTAGACAATTGAGTGAAAAAAATCAGAGGCTGGCTGGTTAGCGCGGAAAGTGTTCATCTCTTCTTTCACCACGCGGTAGCACTCGCAGGAAGTGTTTTCTAATCCGCGCGGATCAAGGATAGTTATTTTGCCATGCTTGTACCGGATCAGGCTCTTGCGCTGGAGAATGCCAGCCCGCATCGTGACGTTCGTACGCGGGATGCCCAGCATATGCGAAATGAACTCTTGTGTGATGTGAATTTCGTTGGAGCGCACGCGATCCCGGCACATCAATAGCCAGCGGCAGAGTCTCTGTTCGACCGTATGGAAATAATTGCAGACCGCCGACTGAGAGATTTGTGTGAGCAGCGTGTGTATGTAGCGTAGCAGCGCCTCTTGAAGTTGCCCTCCCCGGCTAAACTCTCCGCGTAGCTTATCCGCCTTTATCTTCATTGCGTTGCCTTGAATCTGCACCATGATGCGGTAGGGAGTTCGGTGAATTCCAAGAATTGCCGGAAGCCCGACCATGCCTTCATTCCCGACCATCGCCACTTCAATTATCCCGCCATCTTCCGTAGTGGAGAGTAAAGAGACCACACCATTCAAGATGAAGTAGGACGATTTGACCGTATCACCGGCTTCATATAACACATCGCCTTTGGTGAGACGAAATAACTCCAGATGAGGGAAAAGGCGCGCGTACTCCTCACGGCTCAGAGCTGACAGCAACTGATTCTTTATCGGAGGGTGAGAAGATGAGTGTGTCTGCATGATGGCCCCTTACTATTGCGTCTATAAATGGCATGAAAGATGACTCTTGAGTAACCGCTTCAGATGCTGTCGCCTTAACTGCTTCAAAAGAAGCGTCGCCTGAACCGTTGGAAAACCGAGTGCTTCTGAGGCGTTAATAATCTCCTTGTTCTGCTCCTTTGAGCCTACACCCCAAAATCGCCGTAGGCAAACTATTAAACGGCGACGACTTCGATTTCCGGGTCAACGTCCTGCTTGAGCATTCCCTCAATCGCCATCAACGTGCCCGACAGCGAACTGGGACAACTGCCGCACGCGCCCTGATAACGAATCGAGAGCGTGTGGTCTTTCAAGGAAATCACTTCGAGCCAGCCGCCGTCGCCCGCCAGCGCCGGGCGTATCTTCTCATCCAAAATTTCGTTGATTTGCAGAAGGCGCGGATCGTCGCTGACAACGGCGGCAATCGCCCCGCCGACGCTTGCGGCAGCCGCTGTCGCAGTTGATTCGGCGGCGCGAATCGGCACGGCGAGTTGCGGCATTAATTCATCCCAGTCGGCCAGATCGTTCTTCTCCACAGTTATCATGCGATCCATGTAAAAGACGGATTCGACGTGGCCGATGTCGAACAAGGATTTGGCGAGCGCGTCTTCTTCGGCTTCGCGTAGTGAACTGAAAGACCGCGCCACGCCGTTCGTGACCGGCTCTTTGAGTATAAACTTGACGGCGTTCGGGTTCGGCGTCTCTTCGATGTCTGCTATTTTCGGCATTCGATTTATCTCCACTCAAAACTTCTTCGCTCACAAACGCGAACGATTAAGATAACTTGCACGCTCGTGCGCGTAGGATTCGATAACTATACTACCTAACTCTTTAAGATGCAGTTTGGCGCGCATTCGTTCGCGCGGGCAGTAAGCGGATCGGCAACAGGTTGTTTGACGACGCACCCGTCCCTTCGCAAAAAACAAAAAGTGCTTGCGTCTGACGTTGCGTCAGAGTTTAGGCTGCAAAATTAAAAGGAGAAGGCGTTTGAAAAACCCGTTTTCGTATCAGGCGCATGATTTCGCACGGTTGTCCGGCGTCACAGTTCGCACGTTGCATCATTATGATCGTCTAGGGCTGCTCAAACCGACCGGCTATACGCGCGCCGGTTATCGTGTACACAGTAGGCGACAGTTTAACCCGCTGCCGCCTTCGCTGATTTGGGATAAAGCCCTCAAAAAGACGCTTTTTACACTGAATTGCTGCGAATTCAGGCGGCGGCAGAAATTTTCAAAAAAAGTGCTTGCCAAATCCCGTAGGAAGGCGTATATTCCCCGTCTCGCTTGACCCCCCTTTACAGGTGAGACAAGTTGAGGACAAGAGGCAGGCGTTTGCGAGGGACGCCTGCCTCTTGTTGTGTGCGCATATATCACGCCGACCTATTCAGCCGCCGGACGACTCACACGGTTTTGCTGCTACAATCAAAAAGCGAACAGCAAACAGTACCCTTCAAGTATAGAATCAAAATCAAGCTTTGTTATTATCGAACTTATGAACATCGGCATTACGGTTTATCCGACTTACGGCGGGAGCGGCATCGTCGGCTCGGAGCTTGGCAAGGAGCTTGCGGCGCGCGGCCACACGGTGCATTTTATCGCGTCCGCGTTGCCGACACGCTTGACGGAATTGAACGAGCGCGTGCGCTTTCACGAAGTCGAGATGATGTCTTACCCGCTTTTCGAGCACCAGCCGTACACGCTCGCGCTGGCGACGACGATGGCGAAAGTTGCCGAAAGCGAAAACCTCGATCTGCTGCACGTTCACTACGCGATCCCGCATTCGATCAGCGCCATTCTCGCCAGAGAATCTTTGCTTCCGCAGCGCCGCCTGCCCGTCATCACCACCCTGCACGGCACGGACATCACGCTCGTCGGCGCAGACCGCTCGTACCTGCCGATCACGCGCTACGGCATCCTGCAATCAAACGGCGTGACGGCGATTTCCAATTATCTGAAAGATGCGACGCGCGAGACGTTTCAGTTCGACAACATCGCCGTCATCCCGAACTTTATCTGCGCCACCGATTATCAACGCCAAGCCGTGCCGGAACTTCGCGCGACACTCGCGCCGGAAGATGAACCGTTGCTCGTCCACGTCTCGAATTTTCGCCCCGTCAAGCGCCCGGTTGACTGCGTGGAGATTCTCGCGCGCGTGCTGGCGCAGAAAGTCAAGACGCGGCTGGTGATGGTCGGCGACGGCAGCGAGCGCGGTCAGGCCGAACACCGCGCGCGGTGTCTGGGCGTCTATGAACACTGCTCGTTTGTCGGTAAGCAGGCGCGCATCGTTGATTACCTGTCGGCGGCAGACGTTTTGCTGTTGCCTTCGGAACAGGAATCTTTCGGCCTCGCGGCGCTCGAAGCGTCGGCCTGCGAAGTTCCCGTCGTGGCTTCGCGCGTCGGCGGCGTGCCGGAAGTCGTGACGGACGGCGAGACCGGATTCTTGAGCGCGGTGGGCGATGTCGAAAAGATCAGCGCGGACGCCGCACGGCTCTTGGTTGATGTAGACTTACGCAAACAAATGGGAAGGCGCGCACGCGCGTTAGCCATCGCGCGTTACAGCACCGATTTAATTATTCCGCAGTATATAGAATTTTATGAGCGCGTCATCAGCGCCTAGCGCGAACACTGAAAACAACGCGGACGCCAAACCGCTCGCCTACATCATACAGAATCTGGAGCGAGCCTACGGCGTGCCGCAGAACGAGCGCACGTCCGACCCGCTCGATATGCTCGTCAAGATTATTCTCTCGCAGGCGACATCCGACGTTAACAGCCAGCGAACTTTCGCGGCGCTCAAAAAGCGTTTTCCGACGTGGGACAAAGCTTCGCGTGCGCGCACCGAAACCATTGCGGAGACGATCCGCGCGGGCGGCCTCGCTAATCAAAAAGCCTCTGTGATTAAAGACGTGCTGCGGCAAATCAAAGACACGCGCGGCACGCTCGATCTGAATTTCCTGCACAATCTTTCAAATGGCGAGGCCGTTGAATATCTTTCGCAGTTTCGCGGCATCGGCCCCAAGACCATCGCCTGCACTCTTTTGTTCGCCTGTCGCAAAGATGTGTTTCCGCTCGACACGCATATCTTTCGCGTGCTGCGGCGCGTCGGCCTGATCCCGCAAAAATGCACGGACACCCGCGCCCACGAAATCATGAACAAACTCGTGCCGCCCGGAAAGTTCTACTCTTTCCACGTCAATCTCGTTCGTCACGGGCGCGCTCTCTGCCGCCCGCGCGATCCCGTCTGCGAAAAATGTCCCATCGTCGAATACTGTGATTACGGGCAGAGGCTAATATGAAAGTAAGAAGTAGGAAGGCGGAAGGTGAGAGCGAAGCGCGATACAAAGGCGCACATCTTTTGCGGCGCGCGTGATTCAAACGCTGCGAGCGAATCAAAGAGTTGATTGAAATTCCGCGCGGGCGGAATGATGACAATAATCCTTCATAGGGTTCGCACAATAGATACAGGTGAAACAGTGTTGCCAAATGCGGCACTGTTTCACCTGCGTCAAACGGAAAATCTTATCTTGACTAGGACTGTTCCATATTGGCACTGTGCCGCGTAACCGTATAATAGATGACATCTACTATTAAGAGGCCGCACAACATCAAGAAGAAACTGTTCCGCAACGCGGCGACATCGCTTGGCGGGGGCAACAGCTTGAATATAGAGGGAAGGATAAAGCCAAGCAGTAATCCCCCTGATATCGCGCGTCCCAAACGTGGCGCCTTGTAGATGAAGTAAATTACATTGAAGCCGATAGCGGCCAGTATCAGCAAACCTTGAACATATTCAAGAGTTTCCCCGTCAGTTGAATAGAACACGTCCGCACCGATTAGAATTACGAACAAGAAGAACAAGGCGAACTTCCATAATGCCTGTTTCATAATTTTGATTCCGATTTGATTACAACCGCGCTTAAAGGCAGGCGGTAAGGTTTAAGAGGTTTGCCAGCAAGGATATTTATATTACTCGTTAACGACTGCTAGGTGAGGAAATTCACTCCTCTCTATAACAGGCGAACAAGATTTAACATACGATACTAAAAGCTGTCAACGACAGCAAAACTGTAAGACTAAAGCTGATGCCTTACCTGATTGACGGCAATAACGTGATGGGGCGGCGTGCCGTAGAATCCACAGACGGCGACGCGGGGCGACGGCGTTTGCTGGATGAGTTGGCGGGATTTGCGCAAGCGAAGCGCGTGCGTGTGATGGTGGTTTTTGACGGCGCACCGCTGCCGCATTTTGCCGACGGCGCGGGCTACAAAGGCGTACGCGTTTTTTACGGCGCGCGTGATTCAAACGCCGACGAGCGTATCAAGCAGATCGTCGAATCATCGCGCGAACGCCGCACGTTAATCGTTGCCACAAGCGATAGGGCGCTCGGCGAGTATGTGCGCAGGTGCGGCGCGCAAGTGATACGCGCCCCGGAGTTGCGCCTGCGGATGGCGGAAGCGGCGCGCAGAGATGAAGAGAAAAAAGGATCGCCGACGACAGCTTCAAATGAGCCTGTGACGGAGAAGAACGTGGGCGCGTGGATGCGCTATTTCGGCGTTGCGCCGGAAGACGATGAGTGAAGCGCAAGTGTTCAGTTTATAGTTTTGAGTTTTTCAGCTTGCAGCAAAGACCTGCCTCTTTCTGCTGAAAACTGTAAATGCAAAACCGAATACTGTTTCGTCATTTCTTTATGCTGAGAAGTTCGATGTCGAAAATCAGTTTGTGACCGGCGAGCGGATGGTTGGCGTCGAGCGTCACGTCCGTGTCCGTGACGTGCGTGATGGCGACGGGAATCTGGTTGTCGTCCGGTAGTTGCATCACAAGACTCATGCCGACGTGCGGCTCGGCGTCCAGTTTCATGCTGGCGCGCGAGACGGATTGCACAAGCGAGTCAATGCGCTGGCCGTAGGCATCGTCCGGCTCGATCTCGATGGTCTTTTTGTCGCCGACGTTCATCCCGCTCACGCCTTCATCGAAGCCCGGAATAACGTCGCCCGCGCCGACCTCGAACTCGAGTGGTTCGCTCTCTTCCGACGAATCGAAAATCTGTCCGTCTTCGAGCCGCCCCGTGTAATGCACACTCACCTTATCGCCTTTTTTAGCAGTCTCTGGCATGATAGCTCCGTTTTCGTTAAAATTTTCAGCGTGCGGAAAGCATCGCACAAAGAATCCCGAAAATCCAGCGACCCGTAACGTGAAAACCTTTCGCGCACCCGAACTGCGCGACGCTCATAAACACTTTGCACGATCCTGATTATTTGGAGAATCACCATGAAAAAGCGACCCTTGCTCGCGCTCACTCTAGCTGCATTGATATTCGTACAAAACTTCTCCGCCGTCGCCATGCCGCAACAGTCTGCCGCACCGCCCGCGCCGCCAACGCAGCAAACATCGCCCACGCCACAACCGGATGAAGATGTGGTGCGCATCACCACGAATTTAGTGCAGGTTGACGCGATCGTCATAGACAAAAAAACGGGCAAG
Source organism: Pyrinomonadaceae bacterium (assembly GCA_046262295.1). Classification (GTDB taxonomy): domain Bacteria; phylum Acidobacteriota; class Blastocatellia; order Pyrinomonadales; family Pyrinomonadaceae; genus JBHENC01. The sequence continues at coordinate 168,166 of JBHENC010000004.1, forward strand.
CAGGTGACGGATTTGCACGCGGACGATTTTGCGGTTTATGAAGACGAGCGTCCCCAAAAGCTCACGAACTTTTCTTATATCAACATTCAGCCGGCGGCGATGACCGCTACTATTACTGCGCCATCGTCCGGCAAAAACGCGCCGCCTTTTCCGTCCGCGCGTTTACGTCCCGATCAAGTGCGCCGCACCATCGCGCTCATTGTAGATGATCTCAGCCTCTCTTTTGAAAGCACCGCGTATGTGCGCATCGCGTTAAAGAATTTTATTGACGAACAGATGCAGCCCAATGATCTGGTCGCCGTTTTGCGTACCAGTGCGGGCATCGGTGCATTACAGCAATTCACTTCGGACAAACGACAGCTTTATGCCGCCGTCGAGCGCGTGCGCTGGAATCCGGCGGGACGCGGCGGGGTAAGCGCCTTTGCGCCGCTCAACTCGTTTGACAACGCCGCAAAGAATATCGCAGGCGGTTCGGAAAGCGCCGCCAATGCCAGCGACACGGCTACGGGCACGCGCGATGATTTAGACAGTTTCCGTGAGGAGTTGTTTTCCATCGGCACGCTCGGCGCAGTCAATTTCGTTGTGCGAGGGTTGCGGGAATTGCCCGGACGCAAATCCGTCGTGCTCTTTTCAGACGGCATCAGAATCTTCAACAAGTCCGGCGAAAGTGGGCGCGCTCTCGAAGCTCTGCGCCGTCTCACCGATCTCGCCAACCGTTCGTCCGCCGTGTTCTACACGCTCGATGCCAGAGGTCTTCAACCGCTTGGCCTATCAGCGGAAGACAGCACTACCGATCTTTCATCCGAGCAGGTCGAAAAATCTTTGGCTGACCGGCGTGCCGATTATTTTGAATCGCAGAACGGACTGAATTATCTGGCGCAGCAAACAGGCGGCTTCTTCATTCGCAACACGAACGATCTGGGGCGCGGGCTACGGCGCGTGCTCGAAGACCAGAGCGGGTACTACTTAATCGGCTATCGCCCGGATGATTCCACGTTCGATCCGGCGACGGGGCGTCGTAAGTTTCACCGGCTAAAAGTAAGCGTTAAGAATCATCCCGAATATAGAGTGCGCACGCGCAATGGCTTTTACGGCATCACCAATGAAGATGCGCATCCCGTGTTGCGTACACGCCAAGAACAGTTGATGGCCGCGCTTACTTCGCCTTTTTCATCCGGCGAGATGCGCCTGCGTTTGACTTCGCTTTTCGGCAACGATGAAAAGGCAGGCTCCTTTATGCGCTCGCTGCTCTATATTGACGGGCACGATTTATCGTTCAAGGAGGAAGCGGGCGGCTGGCACAAGGCGGTGGTTGATATTGCCGCCTTTACCTTCGGCGATAACGGACGTGTGATTGATCCCGTGAATCGCACGGAGACGATTCGCGCGCGCGGCGAAGAATACCAGAGGCTTCTGCAATCAGGACTGCTTTACGTGATTAACGTGCCGGTGAAAAAACCGGGCGCGTACCAGTTGCGCGCCGCTGTGCGCGATGCGGGAACCGAGCGCGTCGGTTCCGCCAGCCAGTTTATCGAAGTGCCCAATCTGGAGAAAAACCGTCTTGCGCTCTCCGGCATTGTCGTCACGGGCAGCACCAACGCCCAAACGTCGATTGCACCAGCATCCGGTAAATCAGACACTTCTCCAGCCGCAAAGAACGTCGCTTCGTCGGCGCAGGCGCAAGCGTCGCCGAGCGCACCGCCGGATAACGCACGGGAGTTGTGGGAATCAATGGCAAGTCCGGGAGTGCGCCGCCTGCGGCAAGGCATGATTATGGATTGCGGCTACGTGATTTATGATGCGCAGCTCGACCGCGCCACGCATCAGCCGCAATTGCAAACACAGCTACGCCTCTTTCGTGACGGCCAACCCGTATTTGTCGGCAGCCTTCAGCCGGTTAACACAGACGGTCAATCCGACTTGAAGCGAATCAGCGTCGGTAGACGTTTACAGCTGGGCACGGCGCTTCCGCCCGGCGAATATATCCTGCAAGTCATCGTTACCGACGCGCTCGCTAAAGAAAAGTATCGCACCGCAACGCAGTACATTGATTTCGAGATCGTCAAACAGTAGGCCGTCAATCGTCAGTCGTGAATAATTAAAGAACGCACGCGCTTCTACTCACGATTTACCGTTTCCCCATTTATGCGTTCCATTATCGTCGGCACAGCCGGACACATAGATCATGGCAAGACCACGCTTGTGCGCGCGCTAACGGGCGTGGACGCGGATCGCTTGCCGGAAGAGAAGCGGCGCGGGATAACGATTGATCTGGGCTTTGCGGAACTCGATTTGGACGATGTGCGCATAGGTTTTGTGGATGTGCCCGGACATGAACGCTTCGTTAAAAATATGTTGGCGGGCGCGCACGGCATTGACGCGGTGGCGCTCGTCATCGCCGCCGACGAAGGCGTGATGCCGCAAACGCGCGAACACTTTGAGATAACGCGCTTGCTCGGCATCAAGCGCGGCTTGATCGTGATTACCAAGACGGACACGGTTGACGCGGAACTGCTGGAACTCATCGAAGCCGAAGCGATGGAACTGGTAAAGGAATCGTTTCTTGAGCGTGCGCCGATCTTAACAATCAGCGCGCGCACGGGCGCGGGGCTTGAAGAATTAAAAAAGCAGTTGCGCGAGACGGCTTTGAGCGTTCCGGTGCGCGCGCTCGAAACCGTCACGCGGCTGCCCATTGACCGGGCCTTTACGATGCGCGGCTTCGGCGCAGTCGTGACCGGCACGCTTACGAGCGGCGCTATCGGTGCGGGCGACGAAATGGAACTTCTGCCTGCGCGTCAGCGCGTGCGCGTGCGCGGCGTTCAGGTTCATGGAGCAGCAGTTGAACGGGCGATTGCCGGGCAACGAACCGCCATCAATTTAGGCGGCATCGAGGCGGCGCAGCTTGAGCGCGGAATGGTGCTTGCTCCAGCCGGACGCCTTCATCCGACGCAGATCGTTGACGTGCATCTGGAGATGCTTGACAGCGCGCCGCGTGCCTTACGGACGCGCACGCGCGTGCGTGTGCATCACGGCGCGGCGGAAGCGTTGGCGCGTGTGCGCGTGCTGGAAGGAACGGGCGAGATCGAACCGGGCGCAAGCGGCTTCGCGCAACTGCGGCTTGAATCGCCGGTTGTCGCGCTGCCCGGTGATCGCTTTGTGCTGCGCTCGTATTCGCCTTCGCGCACGATTGCGGGCGGGCGTGTGCTCGACGCTTTGCCCGTCAAACATCGCGGGCGCGATGCGGCGACGGCGCGTCTGCGTCTGGCTTCGTTAATAGACGCAGACCACGCCGCGCAGTTCGCTTTCTTCGTCGAAACGGCGAGCGAGCGCGGGTTGCGGCGCGCAGACGTGCTGGCACGCACGGGCTGGCATGACGAAACTCTGGAGCGTGCCGCGACTGAAGCAAAGAAGCGCAAAACGGTGATCGAGACGGACGGCGTTTATCTAGGGCGCATTGATTTCGAGAAGCTCTCAAACGCCACGCTCGCGGAAGTAATGGCGCATCACAAACGCGAGCCGCTCGTGCGCGGGCTGGCGCGCGAGACTTTGCGCGAAAAACAGTTTGGCCGCGTCGCGCCGGAAATCTTTCGCGTCGTGCTCGCGCATCTAGAAGCAACGGGCGCGCTCGTTACGGAAAAAGATTTGGTGCGCCACGCCACGCACAGCTTTTCGCTTTCACCGGCGGACGAAAAAATTCTAGATAACCTTGAGCGCGTTTATCGAGAGGCCGCGCTCGAGCCGCCGTCTTTCGCGGACGCACTAACACAGGCAGGAATCGCCGCCGCTACCGCGCGCGCGCATGAACGCAAATTGCTGCAACTGCTGATTGACGGCGGCAAGCTGGCGCATCTTGCGGAAGACCTGTTCGTGCATCGTGAAGCCGTTGACGGCCTCGTTCAGAAGCTTCGTGAATACGCGGCGCAGAACGATCATAACCGCATGATTGATGTCGCCGCCTTCAAGGAACTATCCGGCACATCGCGCAAGTATGCTATTCCGCTGCTGGAATATTTCGACCGCGAACGAATCACTCGCCGGGCTGGAAACCAACGCTTGATATTATAAACACTGTCGAACGTGGTTCGATGCCGCCGGACAGCGCAAAATATTCTTGCCTTACGCGGTAGGGAAGCGGTAACATAACGAACATTTGATGCGCAGTAGGTTAAACGCTTTTGGATGAGGGCCACTTATTCAGGCGACCTTTCTTCTGAAAGTCCTGCGCGAGGCATTACCGGCTTTTATCTCCGCTATCATTCTCAAACTGAACGAACGCAGGAGGCTCATTATGAAAAGCATGGTTGGTCCTTTATCCTTGTTGGTAGCTATTGGAGCGGCAATTTTCGCCGTTTACGAGTTTTTCCTTTTCGGATATTCTCCGGGCAGGGAAGGCAATACCTCGCACCTGTGGCTGGCGATTATCGGGTTAGCGGTCGCCTGCGCGGGCGCGCTCATCTTCTTTGTGCGCCGCGTCAACAAAGAAGAAGAAATTCACATCACGTCGTAACGCGCCGCGCCTGAAGTTCGCTGGAAATCAGACGAGCAAGATTTCGCCTGATAATGCGACGAGCGTCGAGCGGGGCATGATCCGCACGCAACTTTAGAGTTCACGCTGAGAGTTGCGGTGAGATGGCCGCAGTGTGTTTCGCCTGTGGGCAGCAAGCGACTTTCGTTTTATACTTTTCGGAAAAGTTAGATTTTACGCACAGCTCATTAGGAGAAACTTTTGATGCACACTGCCTTACACGCAGCTCTCGGACAGGTGTACACGCCGCCCGCTTACTTCGGGTTGCCGTTGATTATTCTTTTGCTGGGCGGCGCAATCGGCTCGCTCGTCGCCGCCGTGCTCGGCTTTTCAAGAGCGCGTGCCTACGGCGTTTCGACGCGCTGGTTTGCGCTCGCCTTTGTTTGTTTATTCATTTATCACCTGCAATGGGCGGTGGCCGTGTTTGCGCTGGTTCAGAATGATTCAAGTCTGGCGTTCAGCGTTTTCTCATTCATTAACCTTTTTGTGATGTTGGCCGTTATCTGTGGCATCGTCGGATTTGTGCGGCTGACCGATTCGCGTTGAGTTGCGGCGTGGAGAAGATTTTTCACACCCGCCTTCTTTGAAGTTCCGAATTCATGGGAAAGAAAATGACTGCCTTCGTCGCGCTTGCACTCGTTGCGGGCGCGGCGATTTTCTTTGCGTCGCGCAGCGAAGGCGACCATGCGCGCCAAAGCATCCCGCGCGGCTTTATCGGCACGAGCGGCCATCATTTTATTCTGGATCATCAAGTGTTTCGTTTCGTCGGCGCGAACGTCGCGGTGATGTACAGAGACGACGAGCGCGCGCAGATGCCCGAGACGTTGCGACAGGCGGCGCAGGACGGCATACGTGTGGTGCGCGTGTGGGCTTCGGGCGAAGGCGGCGAAAGCGGCATCAAATCCGTCGGCACGGACGCACGCGATTGGCCGCACGCGCACCCGTTTCGCTTTGCGCCCGACGAGTGGAACGAAGAAGCTTTCGCACATCTAGACCGCGTGCTGGCGGAAGCCGCGCGCGACAATCTGCGCGTGCAACTCTGCCTTGTTAACTGGTGGCGCGACACGGGAGGCATCACGCAATATCTGGCGTGGGCAGGCATCACAGAGGCGGCGGATGCGCGTGCGCCCTACGGCATCAACATGGAGCGCGCCGTTTCTTTTTACACTAACGCGGAGACACGCCGCCTTTACCGCGAGCACGTCGCGCGCATCGTCTCGCGCCGCAATTCAATCACCGGCGTTTTGTACCGCGACGACCCGACGATTTTCGGCTACGAGTTGATGAACGAAGCGCAGTGTCCGACCGGACGCTACGGGGAACGCCGCGCGTGGATCGCGGAGATGAGCGCCTATATAAAATCGCTCGACCCGAATCATCTGGTGACGCCCGGCACGTGGGGTTACCGGACGGCCTTCGAGCGGCGCGAATGGTTGAAAGATCACAGTCTGCCGGATATTGATTACTGCGACGCGCATAATTATCCGCGCGATGATAAGGACGTTTACGTTGATTCACCCGATGCCCTACGCTCGTTCGTAGATAATCGCGCGGCCGCCGCCTTCTCCGTTAACAAGCCGCTCGTCTTCGGCGAGTTCGGCATCAACCCGGAAGGCTACAACGGCTTTTCGCAAGCCGTGTGGTTCAAGTCATATTTTGAAGCGGCGGCGCAGGACGGCGCGGGCGGCGCGATGTTCTGGATTTTCACGCCGGACGCAGAACGTGGTTACGGTGTCACATACACGACCCCGCGTGATACGGCTGTGCGCGGGGAACTCAGGCGCGCCGCCCGCCTGTTCGATTCGCCCGCATACCTTGATACGCCGTCAAGCCTGCTTTATTCAGGCCGTCATTTAATCCCGCGCCAGTTTCAATTCGCGCGCGAGGAACACGACGCAGCAACGCTTCCTTTGATTCTCGCGCGCGACGATGGCGCAACGATCCTATATCGCTTTCAACCGGAAGCGGCGGCGCGTGCGCGCTTTGAAAAGTTGGGCGGGGACATTGGTTACATCTGGGGCGCGGGCGCGGGTTTTTTTGAATACGTTGTGCCGCCGCGTGAAGGCTCGCGGAAGATCAAAGAGATTCAGGTACGCGCGCATCTGCAACCCGTGTTGCCGCACGATGCCGCCGACCGCGTCAGGGCGACGAGTGTCACGCTCTTCATCAACGGCACAAACTGCGGTTCGCGCGTCGTGCCCGTCGAAGACCCCGCGCACGCGCTGACGCAGGAATGGCGCGTGACTTCGCTTTACGTGCGGGCGCAAGCCGCGCTCGGGAAACCGCTCGTCGTTCGCTTCGCCGTCGAAGTCAACGCAGACCAAATGTTCGGATTGAATATTTCAGGTTATCCGCAAGGCTACGATGCGCGAGGCGCAACGCCAATCGAGGTGTTAATTAAATGATGACGCGGATCGTCGAAGCATAGATCGGAATCGTTTCAAACCGCTCCGGCGGTGGCGGACGACTCCCTTTCTTTTAGTAGTCCTCCGGTATGCTTGTATAAGAGCAGTGCTAGCACGAGGTAAACGCAGGAGGTGGCGAGGCCGATTCCGGCGACGCCCATCTGTTTCGATAAGAAGTAGTTCAGGATGATGTCGAGCAGCAACGCGCCGCCGCTGAACCAGATCGCCGAAGCATTCTCGCGCAAGCTCGAGAGCAGTTTCATCATTACCAGAAAGGCGACGTAGAACGGCAGGTTAAAGGCGTAGTACGAAAGCACTCTTGAAACGATTTCGGTATCCGCCGGACTGAATTCGCCGCGCTCGAACAATAATCTGATAATCGGTCTCGACCACATCACCAGCGCGAAAACTATCGGCAAGTTGAGCGCGAAGATCAAAGACAAATAGCGGCGCAGAATCTTTCTCAATCCGCCCCAATCGTGCGCGGCGACCATTTTTGAGAAGTACGGCAGGATGGCGGTGACGAACGCAATCGCGCTGAGATCAATCGGGAACGTCACGGCTTTCCGCCCGTAATTGAGCGCGGCGACGCTGCCATGCGCCGTCAATCGCGCGGCCATCGAATTGTCAACCAGACTCATCGCGTTGATAAAAAATATACTGACAAGCAGCCGCATCCATTGTCCGAAGGCGCGCCGCATCGTCGGCGACAAACCGTGCCAGCGCGGAAGCAAAGAAGCGTTCGTTCGTTTCACGGCGATGCCGAGCATCAACGCTTCGATTATCGCGCCGATTAATAAGCCCAACGATAGCGCCAGCACGCCGGTATTGATGCTAAAGAACAGCAGCACGATTGAGATTAGCGGAGTGAAGACGGAGACCGCCGTGCTCGGAAAAAACTTTTCTTCGGCATTGAGAATAGATTGCCAGAAGCCGACCACGCTGCTCAGAAAAGCCGCCGGGGCTGTCAGGCACAGCAAGTTGAACATCAAGTTCCAGCTTTCCACGCTTAAACTTGCGGCGACGAGATGAACGTAAAGCGGCTGCAGCACGACGCATAAAAAGGTGGCCGCACCGGAAATCAAAATCAGCCATGCCAGTAACCCGCTATAAAGCTCCTGCGCCGCCTGATGCCTGCCGCTCTCGCGCAGCTTGATGAAGTCCGGCAGAAAAGTTCCCGTCAGCGAAGCTGAAAGGGCATTGGTTATCGAGTAGGGAACGACGAAGGCGAGAAGGAACGCCTCCAGTGAAGCGGAACGCCCGAACCTCCATGCGACGATCAAATCTCTCCCTACGAACGCCAGCCTTGCCAGCAACGTCAACGCACCGACGATAATCGTGGCGCGCAGAATTCTTTTGTGAAGAGTGCCGGTCGTCAGTCCCGACCAAATCTTAACGATTGGGCTGGAGGAGAGCCGCAACTGTGTGGGCAGTGGAAAGAGCTTAAACACCTTTTCTCTCTCGGTTGTAGAGGGGATGGGCGAACAGTTTGGGAGTTAAATATTTTTGCAAGAAATGCGCACCGGGAATCACAAGTAAAATCCAGAAGACGTAACGCATACGATACAACGCGCCCAGATTAACGACGACTAATCCGAGCGCCGCCGCGCCGAGCAACACTACCGCCAACAAAAACCATGTTTGCATCGAACGGCGAGACCTCCAGATGCCCGCCAGCGCGCACAAAGATAACAGATAAAAGAAGCACATCTCGACGCCCGAAACGATTCTCCCGAGACGCCCGAACATCTTTCCTTCCGTGAGCCACTGCGCCGGAAAAGGCGCGAACAATCCGATGGCGGCGGCGCGCGGCAGATAAAAGAGAACATCCGACGTTTTACGAAACGTCTGCCCCGTATCAATATTCGATCCGGCGTCCGGGTACAGCACGACGAACTTTTGCCGCATCGTGCTCAATTTGAGAAAGACTCCCGACTGTCCCGCGTTAATCTGTTGATTCCTGAATTCTTCGATGGCCTGTTCCTGCGCGCTTGTCACAGGCTCTTTCGGCGGCAACCATCCGGCAAAAATCTTTGGTATGAGCACCAACGCAACCGCGAGAAAAAGTAAACAAGCGAAGTTAGGAAATAGAATTCGCCGGTCTTTCAATGAAACGATGCAGAGCACCGCGAGCGCAAGCGCAACGATTGCCAGATAAACCGGCCACATCGCGTCTCTGGTCAGCCACAACAGCAGCAGCGTAAGGAAACCGCCTGCGGTATAGATAGCCGCTCGAGCAAAATTTACAGGCTTTGTGATAAGCGCAATTGTCAGCCATAAATTCAGCAGCATTAGCACAATGAAAAGCGGATCGTGCAAGGGTTGCGTTGAGTGTAGCAAAAGGCTCGGCAGCAACCCGACGATAGCGGCGGCGACAATTCCCGTCCGTGCGTCAAAGCAAATCTCTCCGACCTTGTAAATGAGAAACAGCATCAGCACATAAAGAAGCAGGCCGGTCAATTCAACGCTTAAAATATTAGCTCCCAAAATCGGCGTCAGAATAGCGGACGAAAGCGCATACAGCCGGACGTGAACCGGCGTATCGTTAACTGCGAATCTTGAAATGTTTTGGCCGAGCGCGACACATTTTTCGAGATAAATCGCGCCGTCAACCGGCATCGCGCCGTTCGCGTAAATCATGCGCGGCAGCAGGCCGGATCGCCCTACCACATAAATTAAAGTCGTGAAAAGCAGATGCAGCAACGCTCCGGCGGCGAGCAGTCGCCGCACGCTGCCCTGCCATCGCGCGGGTTCAGTCATCTTACCGGGTAGCGGCCGCGAGCGCGCGGGCGGCGTCGCGTGCGTAGTAGGTGATGATAATGTCGGCTCCGGCACGTTTGATGCCGGTTGAAGTTAAGATCAAGTGAACTATGCTGCTTGTTGATATTGTTGCGCTATGGCTGGAATGTGAATGTATTGAGTTTTAATCTCTTCCGGCACAAATTCTTCTGCTGGTTTGTTTTGCGAAAGCTTTGCGAGATTTGTCTTAATAATATAGCTTTCAGGTTGTAATTTAAGTGCCCTCTCGAATGCGCGTGATGCTTCCGCCAAGCGCCCTTCAGCAACAAGAGCGATGCCATAATCATTCAACAAATCCGGCAATATCAATCCTATTTCTTCAGCGCCCTCAAAGGCTGAGATAGCTTCTTGGTAATCACCCTTGCTCATAAAAAATCGAGCGAGATGGGCATGAGCTAAAGCTAAGTTCTCCCCTGTCGTTTCGCTTGGGAAAACGACGCGCGCCATACTCATATGTTTTATTGCAGCACCGTGATTCCCCTTCATAAATTCTTCTATACCAAGATTCGTATAAATCCCTGCGAAATTCTCTTGGATACGAGCGATAATGTCAGGCGCTACATTTAATCTAATCGCATAACTGAAAAACATTATGGCTGCATTCCTGTCACCTTCGTTCGCTTTTTGAACCCCGTAATTCAAATACGCTATCGCCAAGTTGTCTCGTGCGTGCCCATAATCCGGGGCAAGACGCAGCAGAAAGAGTAAACCGGGTATTGCAGCACTCCAATCGTTTTCATAATTTCTTAGCATTAAATTAAGTAGCACTCCCCTATAGGTCGGCGTTAGTTCAAAAAGTTGTTGAAACTTCCTTTCCGCTTCTATTAGGCATTCACTATTCCAAAGATCAACGCCCTGCGTAAACAATTCTTTTGACAAACTTGTAATCTGATCGGGTCTGACGCCGTAAGCGAATCCTAAAAAATCGCCCGCTTCGTTTTCAAATTCCAGATCATAGACCTTTGTCGGATTTTCAAATGCTTCAATTATCACCGCGCGTTGTCCGCGCTTGAAACCATACTCCGGCAGGTCTTCGTTTAGTTCAACGACGTCATTTTCAAGAGCCGCTTTTATATTTATCATAACCTGCCTCCTTTTCTGTTATTACGCGCGCTGTAGTTAAGCGAGGATGGTCACTCTCATAAAGAATTATCCAGCCGGTCAACACTTCTGCCGTGTTAAGGTTCGGCCCTATGATTGTTATGATAACCGTATATTCAAAACCGTAGGCGGTTTCCTTTCTCAAAAATGCTTCATAATAGGGCAATTCGTCAAGGATACACTGTTGAAGCAACTCCCAATTTGACACGTCGAAACCAAGCGCACTCTTAAATACCTGAGCCTTATCTTGCCCGCTACTGCTCCCGTATATACGCGATACGTGTTTGGGATTAAGCGCATATTTCTCTAACTTCTCGCGCGGGATAACCGCTCTTTGGTAATTAGGCAAAGCATTCGGATGTGCCTCTCTGCTTTGCTCAGTCATACCACGCTTGCCTTGTTTGCGTTGGTCGCAAGAGCGCGGGCGGCGTCGCGTGCGTAGTAGGTGATGATGATGTCGGCTCCGGCGCGTTTGATGCCGGTTAAGGTTTCCAACATCACGCGCTCTTCGTCTATCCAGCCTTTTTGTGCGGCGGCCTTAATCATCGCGTACTCGCCGGAAACATGGTAAGCGGCGAGCGGCAGATCGAAGCGGTCGCGCACCTGCCGCAGTATATCCAGATAGGTGGTGGCAGGTTTGACCATCAGTATGTCCGCGCCTTCAGCGTAGTCCAGTTCGGCTTCGCGCATCGCTTCGCGCGCGTTGGCGGAGTCCATCTGATAGGCGCGGCGGTCGCCGAAAGAGGGTGCGGAAGCGGCGGCGTCGCGGAACGGGCCATAGAAAGCGGAAGCGAATTTCACTGCGTAAGACATGATAGCGATATGCTCGAAGCCTGCGCCGTCGAGTGCTTCGCGGATTGCTCCAACCTGTCCGTCCATCATCGCGGAAGGCGCAATGATGTCGGCTCCCGATTCTGCCTGGCTGACGGCGGTGCGCGCGAGTAGTTCTAACGATTCGTCGTTTAAGACTTCGCCGCCGCGAACGACGCCGCAATGTCCGTGCGAGGTGTATTCGCAAAGGCAGGTATCGGCGATGATGACGAGTTCGGGCGCGATGCGGCGGATGGCGCGCGTGGCCTGCTGCACGATGCCGTCTTCGGCGTATGCGCCGGAGGCGGTTTCATCCTTCGCTTCGGGCAGGCCGAAAAGAAGTACGCCCTGAATGCCTGCTTCGTAAGCATTGGCGGCTTCGCGCGCGATCTCGTCAACGGATAGATTATAAACGCCGGGCATCGAAGCGATTTCGCGGCGCACGCCCTCACCCGCGCAGGCGAAGAGCGGCAGCACCAGGTTCTCGCGCGTGAGCCTCGCTTCGCGTACAAAAGAGCGTAAGCCTTCGCGTCGCCGCATACGGCGCGGACGATGGATCAGGTCTGGCATCGTTGTTAACAACCTCTTCGGGAAATATTAAACGTGCATTGGGAATCATACGCGCTCGCTTACATTTGGCGCAAACCGCGCGTGCGCTGGCGTGGCGCTTGCGCTTGCCGCTTGACCTTTTACCGTCCGCACTTATAATTACAGATTCCTTTTGTGGCGGGGTAGCTCAGTTGGTTAGAGCGCGGGATTCATAACCCCGAGGTCGGCGGATCATGCCCGCCCCCCGCTACCAAATTTACACCCGCGCTTAAATAGAGCGGCAAAGTTCTCGAACAAGAAGCAGTCTGCGTTCAGTTCTCTATTCGGGCGCGCTTTCTCTCTTTGCCGGGTAATGTTCTTTACGGTGACAGTTAGCGCAAAGGACGCGGCACTTTGCAATCTCCTCTTGCAACACTCTTATGCTACCGCGTCGGTCATTTCTGCCGATATTAAACTTTTTGTCCTGCGGGTTGATATGATGAAACTCTAGACACGCCGGATGATTCTCGCCACATATTTCGCAAATGAGCGAAAGCTTATATTCTCTAAACCAATCATCAATTCTTTTGTCTCGATTTCTAACATAGGTAATGTGCCTCGCTTTATTATGTCTTTAATCTTACCATCCCGCGCACCACGAAAATCTAGCGTACACGGATGAACTCGGATAGAATGCGCCCGCTATAAGTCACTCGCTTTGTCAGGTCGTCAATCGCGTCTGTACGCTAACGCCGCTTTCGTCATGAACGCTGCCCTTCCCTCCGGCACACGTCTTGGCCGTTATGAAATCCGCTCGCTGTTAGGCGCGGGCGGAATGGGCGAAGTTTATCGCGCCAGAGACCCGAAAATTAATCGTGACGTGGCGATCAAAGTCCTTCCCGCTTCGCTCTCCGCAGATGTTGAGCGACTGCGCCGCTTCGAGCAGGAAGCACAGGCGGCGGGCGCGCTCAATCATCCGAACATTCTGGTCATCTATGATGTTGATACGCACGACGACGGCGCTCCTTACGTTGTTTCTGAATTGCTCGAAGGCGAAACCTTGCGCGAGCGGCTTGGCGGCGCACCACTTCCGCAACGCAAAGCAGTTGAGTACGCGCTTCAGATCGCACACGGATTAGCCGCCGCGCATCAAAAGGGAATCGTTCACCGCGACCTCAAGCCGGAGAATCTTTTCATCACGAAAGACGGCCACGTTAAGATTCTCGACTTCGGGTTAGCCAAGCTGATTGAACCCGCCGACACAAGCGCAGCGCAGACGGACGTGCCGACCCGCAAGGTCAACACGGGCGCGGGCGTGGTACTGGGAACGATTGGCTATATGTCGCCGGAGCAGGTGCGCGGCCAACCGGCGGATCATCGCGCGGATATCTTTTCGTTTGGTGCAGTGCTTTACGAAATGCTATCGGGCAGGCGCGCTTTTCGCGGCGATTCCGCCATTGAAACGCTCAACGCGATTCTGAAAGAAGAGCCGCCGGATTTAACCGCCGTCAATAGCCAGGTTGCGCCGGGACTTGAGCGCGTGGCGCAGCACTGTCTGGAGAAGCGACCGGAACAACGCTTTCAATCGGCGAGCGATGTCGCGTTTGCCCTCGAAGCGTTAACGGGGAATTCGGGTTCGACGCAAGTCTCAGCTATCAAGGACTTGAAGCGACTGACCGCACGCGAGCGCATCGCCTGGCTGACGGCGGGAGTTCTCTTACTGGCAATAGCATCGCTGGCCTTTCTGTACGGGCGCCGTTCGCCCGTAGATGCAAGCGTTTTACGGTTCTTCGTCTCTCCGCCGGAAAAGACGGTCTTCACTTTTCATGACGTCATTTATTCGACAGCCGTTTCGCCCGATGGCCGTCTCCTCGCCTTCGTGCCGCTTGCCGCCGGGCAAACGCAGTTATGGGTGCGCCCGCTCGATTCCCTTAACGCACAACCGCTGGAGGGCACAACCGGCGCGACTTCTCCCTTCTGGTCGCCTGACAGCCGCTTTATAGGATTCTTTGCCGAAGGCAAGCTCAAGAAGATCGGAGCCACCGGCGGCCCCCCGCAAACGCTGTGCAGCGCGCCGCCGGAAGTTAATTCCGGCACGTGGAATCGTGAGGACACAATTCTCTTCACTTCAGGGCAGGGCGATAGAGGGATTCTGCGCGTTTCCGCCAGCGGCGGCGAGCCGACGACGATTAGCCGTATTGACAAATCCAAAGGCGAGATATATCAGTTCTGGCCTTACTTCCTGCCCGACGGCAAACACTTTCTATACCTCGCCGGTCACGCCCAGCGAGAGACTTCCACCCTCTGTGTCATGTCGCTTGAGGGAGGCGAAACCAGACCGCTCATACAGACCCCCTCGCGCGTCGTCTATGCTTCGCCGGAATATTTGCTATACGTGCGCGAGAAGAATTTACTGGCGCAGCCCTTTGATGCCGCCGCCTTGCGCCTGACGGGTGAGCCGATTCCCGTTGCCGAGCGTTTACTATATTTCAATCCAACGGGCTGGGCGGAAATCTCCGTTTCGGATAACGGCGTGCTGGCGTACCACACCGGTCAGTTTGTTTCGAGGCTCGTCTGGCTCAACCGCAAAGGTGAAGAGATCGGGTCAATCAGCTCGCCAAATGCTTATGAAGCTCCGAGGCTTTCGCCGGACGGACGAAAGCTTGCCGTCAGCGTCGCCGACTCTCGCACCGGAGCGAATGATATCTGGATTTACGATCTGACGCGCGGCACATCCACGCGGTTCACTTTCGATAACACGACCGAGAACGGCCCCGTCTGGTCTCCCAACGGGCAGCGCCTTGCCTTTACCGCAGATCGCGGCGATGCGCCTTTTCTACATCAGAAGATGTTAAGCGATTCAGGCAGCGGCGAGCCTCTCGTCAAACCGGCCGGCGGATTGCAGAGCGCCTGTGACTATTCTGCGGACGGCCAATTTATTATCTATAAGGATTTTGATCCTAAGACACTGGCGGATTTGTTCATCTTATCTAAGACGGGCGAGCGAAAGCCGTTTCTACAAACTCCGTTCAATGAATCGAGCGCCAGATTCTCTCCCGACGGACGCTTTGTCGCGTATGTCTCCGACGAATCCGGCAAAGCGGAAGTCTACGTTCGTTTCTTTGAGGGTTCCGGCGAAAAGTGGCAAATCTCGAATACCGGCGGCGAGAGTCCGGTGTGGAATCGAAACGGTAAGGAACTTTTTTACATCGGCGCGGATAATAAGCTGATGAGTGTGCCGCTCAAGACCGATAAGACATTCGAGGCCGGAACTCCAAACGCGCTTTTCGCCATCGAATCACGTGAGAAGGATTATGATGTCGCCCCGGACGGAGAACGCTTCCTCTTTAATAGCCTCACCGGAACGCCGCCTCTGCCAATCACCGTCGTCGTCAACTGGACGGCGGAGCTAAAGCGTTAAGCTTCGCGGACACGCTCACGGTGTTCTTAAGCCTTTTCCAATCCGGCATATTTCTCGATCAACTTTTTCTGCCCGAAGCCGGGAAAGCTGACCGTCAGCTTGGCCGAATCGCCCGTGCCTTCGCGCCGCAGCACAAGCCCGCGCCCGTATTTCGGATGGCGCACGTGCGCGCCCGGCGTGAAGCCGCCGCCCGCTGTAGTCGAAGCGTTGCTGCTATTACTACTGCTGCGCGATGCGGGCGGCGCATCGCTCGATGAAGAGGCGGCGGCGCGGCGAATGATGGGCGTATCTTTGGGCGCGGCGGTTGGCGTGGGGTTCACCTGTTGGCCGCGTTTGCGAAAGAATTCGGCGATGGAGTCGGCGCTGTCGTAAGTCTTTCCCGTGTAAGTTTTCTCCGGTCGCGTCGTTGCTCCCGCGCCGAGTCCTTTGAGGGCGCGAATCGCGTGTTTGTTTTCGAGCGTCGAAGAGTTGCGCGCAAAGGATAGCCAAGACGCGCCGCGTGATAAATCTTCCATCAAATCGAGCGGCATTTCGTTCAAAAACTGCGACGGCTCCGATGCCATCTCTTCGCCGTAAACTCTGCGCTTCATCGCGTGCGAAACGTACAGAAATTTCTCCGCGCGCGTGATTGCGACATACGCGAGGCGGCGTTCTTCTTCGAGTTCGGCGGGGTCTTTCACCGCGCGCGAGTGCGGAAACAATCCGTCTTCGAGTCCGACGATAAAGACGAGCGGGAATTCCAGCCCTTTAGCAGAATGCACTGTCATCAGCGTGACGGGTGCATCGCGTTTGTATTGATCCGTGTCGGAGACGAGCGCGGCATGGTCTATGAAATCGCGTAAGCCTTCGCCCGCCCCTTGCGCGTCGTAGTCAACGGCGGCGTTGACGAGTTCCTGCAAGTTTTCGACGCGCGCTTCGGCTTCGTCCGTATTTTCCGCCTTGAGCGCGGCGGCGTAGCCCGTGTCTAAGATCGCGGCTTTGACGATATCCGAGACGGGCGTATCGGAAGCCGCCGCGTTTGTCATGGTGGTCACGAGGTTTGTGATGATGCTCTGAAAGTTTTTCAGGGCGGAGACGGCGCGCGTCGAAATGCCCGTCGCGCTGCCGTCCGTCAGCAGCGCGATTGTTTCCCAGTGCGACACGCCGTAGTCTTTCGCGCGCCGTTCCATCTCGTCCAGCGTCTGTTTGCCAAGACCGCGCGCGGGGCTATTGATAACGCGCATCAGTGCGATTGAATCGTGCGGGTTGAGCACCAGTTTGAGATAGGAAACGATGTCGCGCACTTCCGCGCGTTCGTAAAATGAGAAGCCGCCGACGATGTTGTAATCAATGCGCGAGCGGCGCAACGCTTCCTCAAAGACGCGCGATTGCGCATTGGTGCGATACAGCACGGCGGCGCGTGTGTTTCGATCTGCGCGGCAGTGTTCTTCGATTTTGGCGGCGACAAAGCGCGCTTCCGCGTCGCCGTCAAACGCCTGATAGTAACGAAGCGGCGCGCCCGCCTCGTTCGCCGTCCACAAAGTTTTTCCTTTGCGCTCGGTGTTGTTTTTAACGACGGCTCCGGCGACATCCAGAATGGTTTGCGTCGAGCGATAGTTCTGTTCGAGGCGTATTACTTTCGCGTCCGGGTAGTGTTGCTCGAAGTTGAGTATGTTGGTGATGTCCGCGCCACGCCATTTGTACACAGAGTTGTGAGTGTAAATGCCTCCTGCCACGAAATTGTGCGTTCTTTCAATGTTGAAGTCGTAAACTGCTCCGGTATAAGACCCGTGCTTCACTGATTCAACTTCGTCCTGCGAGATTCCATCCGCCACTTGAACGTAAACCGTCATTCCGGGAAGGACGTGCGAAGCTGGCATGAAATTCAAAGAAATCCCTCCCGTAAAGCCAGCCTTGAGAACCAGATTTACTTTGCCCAAAGCGCGATTTACCTTGTCGTGCAAGGCTATAATCTGCCCGAAATCCTGCGACACTAATCTAATGCGCCATCCCGTTCGCTTTGACGGCGTAGGATTAAGGCCGCACGCGCGAAGCCGCTCTGCGTCGAGAAAATCCGAGCCGAGAACTTCACAATAATGAAGCGCGCCGTGCCGCCCGTCTTTGCAAAGAGTCGCGCCGAAATTCCGGCGTCTCTTTGTTGTCGTGCAGCGCGGAATATGATGCGGATGCGCGATGGACATCTGCTTTGAGGCCAGCAGCTTCAATGCGGCGGCTTCGGTATCGAGGTTTGAAAAAAGGCGTTCGACTGATTCCTGCGTCAATTTCATTCCCGGAACGGCCATGAACGTACAAGTCGGCAGTCCGAACTTTGCTGCGTACAGGTGCTCCCAATACCTTGCTTCTTCTTCGGTCTTATTAACCTCCAATAGCCATATCGCATCGGCACGTTCCTGGTTCGTTCGCTGAACAAAACCAAGCGAAGGTTTGTCCTGCCCTTCAAAGCGATAGCGGCGCGTCACCCCGACTCTGTAACCTAGTCCCTGCTTATACATCAGGTAAGTGAAAAAGCATTCTCCGCCGCCCAGCATATATTTAGCAAAATGAATATGTTCGGGCGTCGTCGTAACCTCATGCCCGCGGCTGGTGCGAATGGTGATAACGGGTTGGTTGATAACATGATGGCGGAAGACATCCGTTACAGCACTGTACTGCGTGTGATTGTTACCTTTGGCGCTAAGCACACGATCTCCGCGCCGTATATCTTCAGCCTTAACATTGCCCCGTTCGGTGAGAATGCGCGTGCCCTCGATAACGCATTGATCTTCATCGCCGACGACGCAGATGTTCTGCTGCTTCTCGGTGAGAAAGCGTATCAGGGCGAACTGCAAACTGTTGGTGTCCTGATATTCGTCAACGAGTATGTACTTGAACTTATCGTTGTAGCGGGCGCGGACTTCTTCGACGCGGCGCAGCAGTTGAACGGCTTTGATGAGCAAATCGTCGAAGTCGAGCGCGTTGTTGTTGCGTAGGCGTTCTTCGTAGAGACGAAAGACGCGGGCGATGGCGGTGCGCTTTTCGTCGCCGTATTCGACGCGCGCGTTGTAGGATTCGGCGTCGTCGCCTTTGTTCTTCGACGCGCTGATAGCGCTCTGCACGGCGCGTTGTCCCAGCTGCTTATCGTCGTAACCCAAATCCTTGATGCACGCTTTGATGAGACGTATCGAATCATCTTGATCGTAGATGGTAAATGAGCGCGTGTAGCCTGCTTGCAGCGCGTCTACGTGTTGGCGAAGAAGGCGGACGCAGAGGCTATGAAAGGTAGAGATAAGCGGGGCGCTGCGTTGATTGAGATCGGCAGTTAGCTTTTCGACGCGCTCGCGCATCTCGCCCGCCGCCTTGTTGGTGAACGTGACGGCGAGAATGTTATGCGGCGCGACACCGCGCTCCGCGATGAGATAGGCGATCCGATAGGTGATAACGCGCGTCTTGCCCGAGCCTGCGCCCGCCAAAATCAGCAGTGGCCCTTCGGTTTCGACAACGGCTTCGCGTTGTTGTGTGTTAAGAGTAGATAAGAAGTCCATAATAAAAAGTTTCAGTAATTAGTTGTTAATAGTTAGTTGCCGGTAGTTAACAGTTAGACAGCGGAAGGATCATGTTTAGCTTTTTCTGAAACTGAATACTGACAACTGATGACTGATTACTTGATAAGTTTTTGTATTGATTTGAATTGTTCGTGGCGTGCGTCGCGCATTAGTTCAAAGAGCGCCATTTCGGTGGTCGAGGGAAGTGCGCCGCTGTGTTGCATTTTATCGAAGGCGGCGGCTTTGTTGTGCGTGTGGCGCGACGCGATGCCGTCAACGAGATAGTGAACCTGAAAGCCTCTGGCAAGCAGATCGTGGACGGTCTGATTAACGCAGATGTGCGCTTCGATGCCGCAGACGAGAACATCGCGCGCGCCGGTCTTTTCGAGTTGTGCGTTGAATTCGGGCGCGCCGCAGGCGCTAAATGATGTCTTCTCGACGACGGCGAGCGCGTTCGGCAGTACGGCGCGGATTTCGTTGGCGGTGCGTCCCAAGCCCTTCGGGTATTGCTCCGTGACGAGGATGGGAATGTTCAGCACTTGCGCGGCGTGAGCGACGAGCGCGAGATGCGCGGCCAATTCCGCAAAGTCGGGGATGGAGTTGCGAAAAGCCTCTTGCATATCAACGATGACGAGCGCCGTGCGCGCCGCATCGAGCGTGTTTTTGTGTTGCATAAAATTCCCTTTCAGACGTATGCCATTTAATCACACGCGGTGCGGCGCGCAAACCCGTCGCGCACAGTAAACTCGAAAGGCTTTCGCGGGCGCGCGATAAATTGTTTGCGGACGGCGAAAGCTTTCATCGCGGAATACTTCTTGTTTAATTCTTCGTTTCAGCGTAGAAGACTTGAACGCGAATGAAACGCGCGTGATAGAACTATTCCACACAGAACGAAAGCGGAAAATATGGCGACTAAAAAGGCAGCGAAGAAAGCGACGAAGACAACGAAGAAAGCGGCCAAGACCGCCGCGAAGAAAACTGCGCCGGGCAAGGGCGCGAAGAAAGCGGCGGCGAAGAAACAGCCTGCGGCGAAAAAGTCTGCGGCACGAAAACGCGAATTGATTGACACGGGAACGGATAAACGCTACGTGCGGCGCGACGTTAAAGGGCAATTCAAAGATGTCGTTGATGTCGGGCGCTCTTTGAGTCAGGACAGAAAACGCACGTCCAAGAATGTGGTTTCGTCCGGTCAGGGCGATAGAGGCGATCAAAAGAAACGCTGAAGTTTACGCGCTTCACTTCAAAGAAAAAGCACGGTCAGGAGAAATCTTGCCCGTGCTTTCTTTGCGAGAATGTCTCCGGCGATTTCTTACGTTGTGGCGGGCGCGGGAGCCTTTGGGCGCGGGGCGCGTTCGGTGTGGCTCGCGCTTGTCCATGCGGCGAGCGTCGCCGAATCGTCACGGAATTTGTTGCGAATGATGGCATCAAGCTGGCGCACGGCGTTTGTGCCGCCCTCAATCGCTTCGTCAATGGCGGCGGTGGCGGCAACGTGCGTGTCCGTGCCCTGGTGCTTGAAGGTTACGGACTGCTCGAAGCTTTCGATGTCCGCATCTAGGTCTGCGAGAAAGGTTGCGGGCAGTTCGTGGCGTATGAATTCGGTTTTGAGCGGTGCGGCGTCGGCGGCAAAGCTGCGGGCAGCATTCAGCAATTCCTGATCGCCGCCTTTGCGTGTGCGCGGTAAATGAAACTTGCTGTCGAGGCCGGGCGCGGCAAAGGCCATAGAGCGCGCCGTGCGGCTGATCTCTTCGAGGGCGCGACGCAGGCGGTCGCGCGCAACGGCCTTCGAGGTTGTGCCCTGCTGCGACGCGCGTATCCCTGATGATTGATTGGCGGCGTGCGCGTCCAACTCTGTGACGATTGTGCCGATGGTCGTAAATAATTGATTGCCGAGAGTGCTGGCGGGAAAGTCTGTCGTGTGCATCGCGCCGAAGTCGCGCACGCGCGTGAGCATCTCGTACCGGCGTTTTTCCTGATCGTTCATGGTGAGTCTCCTGAGAGTTAAAGGAAGAAGAGGTTTCTTCCGTGAAGTGAAAAGGAAAGGCGCGGGCGTTCCGCGCCCTGTGAAAGACCGGATTATAACGCTTTTCCGGCGCGGGAAGCAGTTTTTCGCGGCGGGAAGCGAATTTTACGCGCGGGAAACGATTTTTACATTGCGGGAAGTGATTTGTACGGTGCGAGAACAGCTTTTCGCAGTGCGGGAAACGGTTTTCACCATGCGGGAAACGATTTCGACGCGGCGGGAAAGAACTTTCACACTGCGGAAAGCAGTTTGCGACGCGCGGGAATCTGCTCGCGCAATGCGGGAAGCGATTTCCATTGCGTGGGGAACATATATAAGCGTGCCCAGCGAAAACGCACGAGATGAATTGTTGATGTAGGGACAACTACAAGTGGATTGCCTAATAGAGTGCATGAAATTCGACGCCGACGGGCAGGACAATCCCCGCTTAGAGTTTTGTTAGCTCCATGTCGCTTGGCTCGTTATGCCCGAATTTAATATAGCGTTGGTGTAAGATTAGTATTGTCAATTAACAAAGCAATCTTATTCGATGTTACTCGTACTTTTACCTCATTTTGGAGACACGTTAATGGAAATCGAGATAACCCTCAAAAACTATCGTTGCTTTCCCGATACTAGACCAGCGCGTATCTTAATACGCAACGGATTTACCAGCTTCGTTGGAGTTAATAATTCCGGGAAGTCAGCATTGCTTAAATTCTTTTATGAATTTCGCGGTCTTTTTCGCACACTTGCAGAAAGTCCACATGAATTATTTGAAGCATTACAGGGAAATCCCCGCGCACTTAATTTGTCAGGCATCTCCGATACTCAAAGTATATTCTGCAATAACAACAATCGGAATATTGATCTGCAATTTCGCATTTCGACACCCGATTGGATAAACGGATTTGTAAATCCCAATCAGCTAACAATTAAAATAGATAGAGGCAGTAGTACTTGGACAGCCCAACTTTCTGCCCGTGAGAATCGGATAACCGGGCAAAGTAAAATAACTTTGAGTAACGCAAAGAATCGATTTACATTGCTTGCAGACGGCGCGGACATTGATATAAGTAAACTTCGAGATGCTTTTAGAGAATTGAGCGACACGCTTTACATTGGGCCGTTCAGGAATATTCTTAATATAGGAACGGCACAGTATTTCGACATCGTTGTTGGGCAGCAGTTCGTTGAGAGTTGGCGAACCTATAAGACGGGAGATTTAATTGAGCAAAACCAAAGCATTTATAAATTAACGGAAGAGATTCGGCGCATCTTTGATTTCTCGGGACTCGAAATAAATGCGTCCCAAAAGAACGATACTCTTCAAGTATTTATCAACGGTAAAAGTTTCAAGCTTTTAGATATTGGCTCTGGTATCGCTCAATTCATCCTTGTTCTGGCGAGTGCTGCCATTAAAAAACCGGCTTTTATTCTCATTGATGAACCTGAGCTTAATCTTCATCCTTCACTGCAACTCGATTTCTTGACGACGCTCGGTTCTTACGCGCGAGAAGGCGTTATGTTTGCGACGCATAGCATCGGTTTGGCGCGTTCAAGTTCGGAAAACATTTATTCAGTACGCAAGATTGCGGATGGAGACAGCGAAGTTGCAGTCTTCGACGCAAAATCTCGCTTGTCGGAGTTTGCTGGGGAACTTAGCTTTTCCGGTTACCAAGAACTCGGCTTCGATAAGATTCTTCTAGTCGAGGGGCGCACGGAAGTGAAAACAATTCAGCAGTTTCTACGGCTATGGAAAAAAGATCATAAGGTCGTATTGATCCCTATTGGTGGTAGAGAGTTAATTAATTCTTTAGCGGAAGATGAGCTTCGGGAAATTAAACGCATTTCCCCAAATGTCTTTGCGCTAATTGATAGCGAGCGCAATTCTCCCGGCGCAGACTTGGAACCGAACAGAGAAGTCTTTAGACAAAGCTGCCAAAGAGTGGGCATTACCTGTCATGTACTTGAGCGGAGAGCAACTGAAAATTATTTCTCAGATGAAGCAGTGAAAAAAGTTAAAGGCGATACTCACAAAGCACTCGGAGAATATGAGAAGTTGAAAGATGTTTCGCCATCATGGTCTAAAAAAGAGAATTGGCGGATTGCCCGTGTGATGTCATCTTCAGAAATTGAAGCAACTGACCTAGGCCAATTTCTGAAAAACATTTGATAATAGAGTGAGGTGCAAAATGGACACCAGCAAGTTAATTGAACGCGACCCGGAAAAGATGAGCGGCACGCCCGTATTCTATGGCACGCGCGTCCCCATCAAGAATCTGTTCGATTGTCTGGAAGGCGGTGAGAGCATTGATGAGTTTCTCGATCAATTCCCGACGGTGACACGCGAGCAAGCTTTGAGCGTGCTGGAGATTTACCGCGAATGGCTGCTTGCGGAACATGAAACTGCTGCTTGATGAGTGTATGTCTGCCTTGCGCTTACTCTCTTAATCTTCTTCCTTTAACCAATCGCGCGTGATGTCGCACCAGAGGGCGAGGCCGCGCCACGAGTGAAAGCGCGAATAGTAGCAGGCGATTTTCTTATCAGAAGCGACGCGGTTGTTGTTGCGAGTGCGTTTGAAGGTGGCGCGCACCCATGAATCCAGCGCGAGCACGTCGTAGCGTCCGACGAGTTTAAGAAGATTCTCCGCCGCGTAGTCGCCGACGCCTTTGACGCGCTTCATCTCGCGTTTGAGTTCATTGGTTGAAAGCTCGCTTGTCAGCCATCCTTCAACATCGAGCGCGCCCGTTGCGACGCTTTCGGCCAGCTCTTTCAGGTAAGAAGCGCGATAGCCCGCGCGCACTTCGTTTGTGTAAAACTCTAACGGTGCGGCGGCCATCGCTTCCGGCTTGGGAAAGGCGCGGCGTTTGTCTTTCGCTTCGCGGCCGAGATTTATGACCAGCCCCGTGACCATCTTTTCCGTCATCGCCCACGAACAATTTGTCGTGCAGATAGTTTTAATCAAATCCTCGTAGACTGTCGCTGAACGCAAGAGCCGTCCGGCGCGTGCGCCCGCGATCCATGCGAAGTCTGCGTCGGCCTTCATCGCCGCGTAAAACTGCGTCAAATTATCGTCGAGCCGAAAAATATGGCGCACGTCGCGCGTGATTCTGGCGAGCGCGCTTTTACTCAAATTACCGCGCGAGATATTGACGGTTAAGGCATCGTTTGCGCCGCTGATGATCGCGGTGACGGGCGGCTGCGTTTCGCTTGGCGAAAGCACGCAGGTTAACTGCCATCGCTCGCGGTCAAGCTCAAGCGGCAGCAGTTGATACCAACCGTGACTGAGCACGGTGCGTTTGAAACTGAAATCCGGCGGGACGGGAATGGAGATTTCCATTGTGTTGGAGGACGCTTCTCGCTACATCGAATAGCGCAGAGCTTGGCGTAAGAAGGTGAAGCGCATTTGCCTTATGAAGCGAGCTTGTAAATGGCCGGGCGATAGCGTGGCTTCGGGATTGATTTGCCTTCGGCACGGGCGGCTTCTAGCCATAGCTGCTTGGCTATCTCAACTTCCGCGAGAGCTTCGGCAGGTGAAAGACCAAAGGCAGAGCACATAGCGAGATCAGGAATGTCCGCGATATATCCTTTGTCGTGTTCGCTGTAAAAAATATTAATATGGTAATCCTTCATCAATCCACTCCGAGTATGGATTACTCAACCGTCACGGACTTCGCCAGATTGCGCGGTTGATCTACGTCGCAGCCGCGCCTGACGGCAATGTGATAGGCGAGCAGTTGCAGCGGGATGACGGAGAGAATCGGCGACAAAAGTTCCGACGCTTCCGGTATCTCTATGACGTGGTCGGAGACGAGCGACGACATCGCATCTCCTTCGGTCAGGATCGAGAGCACGACGCCTTCGCGCGCCTTTACTTCAACAATATTGGAATGAGTTTTTTCGTAGCGTAGCTCCGACGCCGCGTTGCCTTCTTCGCGCGTGTTGATGATGACGATGGGCAGGCGTTCGTCTATCAGCGCGTTGGGGCCGTGCTTCATTTCGCCCGCCGGATAGCCTTCAGCATGGATGTA
Source organism: Pyrinomonadaceae bacterium (assembly GCA_046262295.1). Lineage (GTDB taxonomy): Bacteria > Acidobacteriota > Blastocatellia > Pyrinomonadales > Pyrinomonadaceae > JBHENC01. Next base: position 193,310 of record JBHENC010000004.1, read on the forward strand.
GGAAATCTCTTTGAGTTTTAATGCGCCTTCGAGCGCAACGGGGAAGTTGATGCCGCGTCCCAGATAAAGAAAGTCCTGCGAGCGGAAAAACTCTTTGGAGAGTTCTTCGATGTCGTCGGCCTCGCTTAAAAGGTTTTCGATCTTCACGGGAAGCTCCGCGAGCTGTTGCGCGTGATGCTTGGCTTCGTCTTCCGAGAGCGTGCCGCGCACGTTGCCCAAGTACAAACCGAAAAGATAAAGCGCGATCATCTGCGCCGTGAAAGCCTTTGTCGAAGCGACGCCGATTTCCGGCCCGGCGTGCGTCAGTATCGCGCCGTCCGCTTCGCGCATAATCATCGAACCCTGCACGTTGCAGACGGCCATCACTTTTGCGCCGCGCTCTCTGGCTTCGCGCATCGCCGCGATGGTGTCGGCGGTTTCGCCGGATTGCGAGATGACGACGAGCAGCGTGTTTTCGTCTAGCACAGGATCGCGGTAGCGAAACTCGGAAGCATAGTCAACCTCTACGGCGACGCGCGCGAGTTGTTCGATCATGTATTTCCCGGCGAGCGCGGCGTGCCAGCTTGTGCCGCAGGCGGCGATCTTGATGTTACTGAAATTCTTAAACTCTTCGGGCGTGATGTTCTTCATTTCGTCCAGAAACACGCGCCCCGTGTCGAGCGAGATGCGTCCCTGCACGGTGTCGCGTATGGCGCGCGGCTGCTCGTAAATCTCCTTCAGCATGAAATGCTTGAAGCCGCCCTTTTCCGCCATGATCGGGTCCCAAGTGATGCGCTGTTGAGTGGGCTGCACAGGATTGCCGTCAAAATCCGTGACGCGCACGGCGTCTCTGGTGAGCACGGCGATTTCGCCGTCGCCCAGAAAGAAGATGTCGCGCGTGTGTTGGAGTATCGGCGGAATATCCGAAGCGACGAAGTATTCGCCGTCGCCCATACCGATGACGACGGGCGGGCCCTGGCGGACGGCGATGATCGTATCGGCTTCATCGGCGGAGATAATCGAGAGCGCGAAGATGCCGCGCAAATCATGCACGGTTTTGCGCACCGCCATCTCGAAAGAATCATCCGTCTTGAGATATTCTTCGATCAGATGCGCGACGACCTCCGTGTCCGTCTCGGTGACGAAGCGATGATCTTTCGCGCGCAGGCGGTCTTTCAATTGCAGATAGTTTTCGATGATGCCGTTGTGAACGACGACGATGCGCCCTGTGCAGTCGCGGTGCGGGTGGGCGTTCTCTTCGGTCGGACGCCCGTGCGTCGCCCAGCGCGTGTGGCCTATGCCGTATGTGCCGTCCAAAGGTTGCAGGCGGATCGTTTCTTCAAGATTGCGCAGTTTGCCTTCGGCGCGGCGAATCTCCAGATCATGGCGTTCGTCCACGACGGCGATGCCCGCCGAATCGTAGCCGCGATATTCGAGCTTGCGCAGGCCGTCAATGATGACAGGCACAACCTGTTTGTTGCCGACGTAACCAACAATGCCACACATACGAATGATTCCTCTGCGAGTAAGTTAAAGTTAATAGGATGAAAAAATGTTTACGAGCGCGGATGTCGCCTTAGCGATTTATGCGGGAGATTCAGCGGGGATGGCTTCCGTCTCTTTTTCCTGTCCGGTCTTGTTTGATAGCTTAGCGTCCGCCGGTTTACTCAAACTCTTTTTGACAGTGGCCGGAACGCCTGCGACGAGTGTGTCGGGCGGAACATCTTTGGTGACGACGGAACCGGCGGCGGTGACTGCGCCGTGCCCGACGCGCACGGGCGCGACGAGCATCGTGTTCGAGCCGATCTTAACATTGTCTTCGATGACGGTCGGGTGTTTGTTCGTGCCGTCATAGTTGCAGGTAATCGTGCCCGCGCCGATATTGGTTTTGTCGCCGATGGTCGCATCGCCCAAGTATGTGAGATGCATGGATTTCGATTTCCTGCCAAGACGTGATTTCTTCATCTCGACGAAGTTGCCGACCGAGGCGTGCTCTTCGAGCGTCGTGTTCATACGCAGGTGCGCGAAGGGGCCGACGGCGCAGTGATCCGCGATGTCGCAATCAACGATAACGCTATGGTCTTTAATATGAACCCCGCTGCCGATGCGCGAATCCGTGATGCGCACGCCCGAACGTATCTCGCAATCGTCACCGACGACGGATGCGCCTTCGATGGAAACATCCGGGTAGATGATCGTGTCGCGCCCGATTTGCGCTTCAGGACTAATATAAGCGTGCGCCGGATCAAGGAAGGTGACGCCGCTATCGAGCATCAAGCGACGGATGGTGCGGCGGCGCACGATGTTCTCAAACTCCGCGAGTTCGGCGCGCGTGTTGATGCCGGAAACTTCGCGCGCGTCCGCGTGAATGTAAACGGTCACGTCTTCATTTTCGGCGCGCAGGATGCCGGGCACATCCGTCAAATAATATTCGCCCTGCGCGTTGGTAGGTTCGACGCGCTCCAGCGCGGGGTAAAGCGCGCGCGTGTCGAAGCAGTAAATGCCCGCGTTGATTTCGTTGATCTGGCGCTCTTCCGGTGTCGCGTCCTTCTGTTCCGTAACTTTTAGAAAACGGTTCTCTTCATCGCGTATGATGCGGCCGTAGCCTGACGGGTCTTCGAGCCGAACGGTGAGCAACGTGCAGGCCGCGCCGCGCCCGCGATGCGTGCGGTGTTGATGAACGAGCGCGCCCAAAGTTTCAGCGCGCACCAGCGGCACATCGCCGGATAATACGAGCAGCGTCGAGTCGGCGTCCTGCAACGCCTCGCGCGCCGACATCACGGCATCGCCCGTGCCGCGTTGCTCCGCCTGCTTGATGAAGAGCGCGTTCTCCATGCTCGGTTCGGCTCGCACGGCCTGTTCTACATCTTCGGCCTGATGCCCGACGATCACGTAAACATTACGCGGGCTAAGCGCCGCCGCCGCGCGACATACGTGCGCGATAAGGGGACGCCCGCCAAGTTTGTGCAGCACCTTCGCGGTGCGCGAGCGCATACGTGTCCCGAGTCCGGCGGCGAGAATGAGAACGTCTAAGGGAGCGTGTGCCTCGTGCGCGGGAGTTTGAGTTGGTTTGTCCATTTGGTCGGTGCTACTACTACTGTTGCTGCTATGCCGCGTGATTGACCGGCGCCGCTGCCGTGAACGGATTGGCGGCGCGGCTCTGCGCCTGTTCGTAACAGGCCATCACGACGCGCGTTAGTTTCTCGGGGTTATGCCGAACTTTTTCGCTTTCGTCCAACAAATCTGCATGGACGATCTCCGTCGGCGTGCTGAAAACTTCCTCAAGCGATTGATTGCGCAAGCCTATCTGTCGCGCGCCATCCGATGCGTAACGCGCCGCCTGCTCTTCGCTGATCGAACGGGCATTAACGACCACGTAATCGAAAACGATCTCCGGCGCATATTCGAGCACGGTTTCAATATGCTGGCGCGCTGTATAGTCGTCTGTTTCGCCCGGCTGCGTCATCAGGTTGCAGATAAAAATCTTGACGGCGCGCGACTGGCCTATGCTTTCGGCGACGCGCGCAACCAGAAGAGGCGGCAGAATGCTTGTGTAGAGCGAACCCGGGCCGACTGTGATGACATCTGCGGCGCGAATTGCGGCGAGAGCTTCCGGCAGCGGCAGACATTGTTCCGGCTCCAAGCGCAGGCGGCGCACGGGCGCGCGCGATGCCGTAATTTCTGTTTCGCCGAACACCTCCGTGCCGTCAGTTAGTTCTGCGACGAGTCGCACGTCGTTGATTGTCGCGGGATAAATGCGTCCCTTGCTTGCCAGCACTTCGGAAGAGAGCCGCACGGCTTCGACGAAATCGCCGGTCACTTCCGTCAGTGCGGCGAGAAATAGATTGCCGAAGCTGTGGCCGCCCAAGCCCCCCGTGCCGCGAAAGCGGTGGCGGAAAAGGCGCGCGAGCAGTGTGGAATCTTCCGAGAGCGCGACCATACAGTTGCGTATGTCGCCGGGGGGCAAGATTTGGAGTTCTTCGCGCAAGCGCCCGCTGCTGCCGCCGTCATCGGAAACCGCGACGATGGCCGACAGCGTTTCGAGCCACACTAAACCTTCCTCATCGCCCGCGCCGACGAGTTGTTTCAACCCGGAGAGCAGCGTGGAAAGGCCTGTGCCGCCGCCGATAGCGACCAACTTCAGACCACGACTAATTTCCGCAAGCGACACTTACTTGATCTCCAGAAGCGTGTAGCGAGATGTTAGTTCAACAGACGCTGCACGACGCCGAACAATAAAATCATACCTTGAAGATGAACGCTTGCAAAGTAGTATGAGATGAGCACAAGCCTTTGGCCGAAGATAAAACAGGCCGTGCAGGTTACGGGCGGGGAGTTGAAAGCAGCGCGTCAAAGTCTGGTTCATTACGCAAAACTGCGAGGTCTTGGTCATGCTGCGCGCGAACGCGCAACCTTGGTTGCAGTTCGATGGCGCGTTGCAATGATTCGAGCGCCGGTGTGATCGAACCGAGTCGGGCGCGCGTGGCGGCGAGTCCGTAATGAATGTGCGCCGCTTGCGGCTCACGCTTGAGGGCGCGTTCAAAGAGTTCCTGCGCCGCCACGAATTCACCGCGATTGAGTTCGATCACGCCGCGATCATAAAGCGAATCGGCGTCGCGCGGCAGAGCCGTCTCGGTGCGCAGCCGTGTTTCGGCGACAGCAAGATACGTGCGCGCCCGTGCCGTTACTTCAGAGACGCCAGAGTGCTGTTCGATAAGGGCGCGAAACAGCGTCCGCGCTTCGGCGAAATGGCCGCGCGCAAACTCTTTATGGGCACGCTCGAAAGCGCGCAACGCGGCGGCCTCGTCCTGCGTCGGAGGCTGATGGCTGACGGACGGAATCGCCGCAGGCTTGCGTGCGCCGGAAGTCTTTGCCGTAGAAGTTTTAGTCTGTACGGATGGGGGCATGCGGCTTTTCGCTGCACTGGTTTTGGCTGTTTTAACCGGAGCGCTCTTCGATTTTTTACTCGCTGGCGTTTGATTATGGCTGACAGTGCTGCGGGCAGCAGTTTTAGGTGTCGGCTGACGCGACGAAGCCGCCTTGACAGGTTGTTTCGTCGTTTTGGATTTAGTGGAAACCGTCTCCGCTTTGGCCTTTGTCGCTTTACGCGCAGGTGCTTTTCCCGAGTCGGAGCGTTTGGTTAACGGCTTTGGATGCGCAGACTTGCCCGCCGGACGGCTCTTCGCGGAAGCCGCAGAAGAGGCTTGACGTGTCGAAGACCTTTTAACACCCTTTAGATTGGGATCGCTCATCCGAAGTCCTGATTTTCAAAGTCTCTAAGCTAAAGTGAGGCCATAAACTCTTCCTAAAATCAGCTTCAAGTTTAGCATACTCGGTACGCTAAATCAACGACTATCTAGAATTTGCGGGAACGTATAAACTTATCGTAAATGTTTTATACATCTTAAACATCAAAAAACACTTGAAGCCGTCAGAGTCGCCGTGATAGAGTGTTTTATGGAGTCGGGCGTTATGTAAAACGCTTTGCATAAAGCGCCGTAGCGAGGATTTGCGAGAGGTGTGCGGACGAGCAAAAAGCCTTGCGGCTCTACAATTTAATACATCCGTCGTGCCGTTACGTGCAGCCGCACTATCAGCCTTCCACCGCATCCGGCCACCATTATACTGATGAAAGCTTTATCTCATGGCAGAGACCCCGTTTGAAGTGCGCGAGCCGCAGTATCAGCAGATCAAGGCTGCGCTGGCTAAATTACGCCTCGATGCGGCGGCGCGCGTCGCGTTTCTGGTGGACAAAGACGGCCAGCAGATTGCCGTGCAGGGCGAGGTGGGCGATCTCGATACCACGAGTCTGGCGTCGCTTGCGGCTGGCAATGTCGCCGCCACCGGTGGAATGGCGAAACTCATTGGCGAAAAAGAGTTTCCGACGCTTTCGCACGAAGGCGAGCGCGAAAGCATACACATCTGCGTCATCGGGCGCGTGCTGCTGGTCGTGATCTTCGACGAGCGTTCCAGTCTCGGCCTTGTCAAGTTGCGTGTTAAGCAGGCTTCAAACGAGATCGCCTCGATCTTTGCGGAAGCGGCGCGCGAAGCGAGCAAAGCACACGCGAACGCCCCCTCGCCGTTTGCTGAAATCACCGACGAAGATATTGAAAGCCTTTTTAACTGAAGCGTCCCAAAACAAACACGGCGAAAGTCTTACCTGCGCTTTTTACTTTTTCTACTGTCTTACGGCTATGACGTTTATCAACTACGCCTCGCGCGAAATCAATTGCAAGATCGTCTACTACGGCCCCGGTCTGTGCGGCAAGACGACCAACTTGCAGTACATTTTCGATTCCACCGCGCCGACTTCCAAAGGCAAGCTTATCAGTCTTGCGACGGAAACCGACCGCACGCTCTTTTTCGACTTTATGCCGCTCGAACTCGGCACTGTGCGCGGCTTCAAAACGCGCTTTCACCTCTACACAGTGCCCGGACAGGTTTTCTACGACGCCTCGCGCAAATTGATTCTGAAGGGCGTTGACGGCGTCGTGTTCGTCGCCGATTCGCAGGAGGAGCGGATGGACGCCAACATCGAATCGCTCTATAACCTCGAAGAGAATCTCAAAACGCAGGGCTACGATCTGATGAACCTGCCGTATGTGCTGCAACTCAACAAACGCGATCTGCCCAACACCCTCACGGTCGAAGACCTCACGGCAGAACTTCAACGCAAAGGCGAACCCACCGTCGAAGCTGTTGCCGCCACCGGCGTCGGCGTCTTCGACACGCTCAAGGCCGTCGCCAAGCAAGTCTTGACGGAGTTGCGCAAAAGTTAGCGTGAATGGTGAATTAGGAATCTGATGACACGCGGAGTGCTTTGCGTCTTATCCTTCGAGCGCCTTGACCATCAGCAATCCGTCGCCGCCGTTTGAGTAGTAGCGGGGCAGGCGCTGCGTGACGATGTAGCCCATGTTGCGGTAGAGAGCTTGCGCGCCCGTGTTGATTGAACGGACTTCGAGCCGCACGGTGCGCGCGCCGCGACGACGAAAACCGTCTTCGGCCTTCTCCATTAATTTGTGTGCGATGCGGCGGCGGCGATGTTCGGGCGCGACGCCGACGGTCGTGACGTGCCCCGTATGATCCGGTTCGACGAGGCCGACGATGAAACCGGCCATCCCGCCGCCCTGCATCACGGCGCGATAGGCGATTGCTTCCGGCGCGGTCAACAGATACTCGAAGGTGTCGCGGCTGTAAGCTTCGCCGTCTACAAAACAGCGTTGATCCAGCCGCCAGCACTCGTCCAGTTGCGCGAGCGTCATCGGACGCACATCGTATCGAAGCTCGAACAGCTTCGACGGCTCCTCCGGCGCATCCGTCTCCGCCGCGTATCCCACACTTGTGCCGTGCCCGCCGGAATCTTCTTCCACCCCTTCTTGCGCCCACAACCTTGAACGAATTTTTTTCAGTACCGCCATAAGAGTTCAAGTCTTCAAATTCCGTTATCCATGTTCAGTGGTGGCAGATCAGTTTGCTGAAAACTGATAACTAAAAACTGACGACTATCTCAGCTAAATTATAAGCATACAATCGCCGTAGCTGTAAAAGCGATAGCGCGAGGCGACCGCGTGATGGTAAGCGGCGAGCGCGAAATCGCGTCCGGCAAAGGCCGCGACCAGCAGCAGCAGCGAGGAACGCGGTAAGTGAAAATTCGTCAACAGCGCATCCACCGCGCGAAATTTGTAGCCGGGCGTGATGGTCAACTTCGCGTCTCTTGCGCCTTCCGCAACGTGTCCCGCATCATTCACTGCGGATTCTAAAGCGCGCGTCGTGGTTGTGCCAACTGCGATAATGCGTTTGCCGTTCGCACGCGCTTCGTTGATGGCCTGCGCCGCTTCCGTGCCGATCTCGCACTGCTCCGGCGCAACCGTGTGTTCGCCGATCTCTTGGGCACGCACAGGCTCGAACGTACCGTAGCCGACGTGTAATGTCACTTCAATCACCTGCGCCCCGCGCGCGGCGAGTTCGTTCAAGACTTGTTTTGTGAAATGCAGCCCGGCAGTCGGCGCAGCAATCGCTCCGCTCCGTGCTGCGTAAATGGTTTGATAACGCTCGCGGTCAACGCGCGCCGCCGTCATCGCTTCATCGCTATGTTGTGCGCCGTCGCTGTGCTGGCGTTTGATGTACGGCGGAAGCGGCGTGCGCCCCAACTCTTCGAGCGCGGTGTGGAAAGGCTCTGCCGACTCGAAGCGCACAAGGCGGCGTCCTTCATCGAGCATTTCAATCACGTCGGCGTGCAAGCGTCCCGCGCCGAACGAAATGCGCGCCCCCTTCTGCAATCTTTTCGCCGGACGCGCCAACGCTTCCCATTCGCCGCCCGCTCTTTCACGTATCAGAAACAGTTCGATGCGTCCGCCCGACGGCTCGCGCGTGCCGACCAGCCGCGCCGGAAACACGCGCGTATTATTAACGACAACGACATCGCCCGCGCTCACGTGCATCGGCAATTCCGCAAAACGCGAATCGCTCCATCGCGTTTGTTTGCGATCAAGCACAAGCATCCGCGCCGCATCCCGTTGTTCTAAAGGATACTGTGCGATTAATTCTGCCGGAAGCTCGTAATCGAAATCGGAAATACGCATGAAACAAAGACGGGCGTTCTCTGCGACGAACAAACTTTATGCTAAATAAAGCTGTCAGGAAACAAACGGTGTGCTCTCCGACGTTACGGCGGTCGCGGCGGAAACTTTCGCCGGTTCAGCCGGATGCTCGTAGTGAAACACAGCGGTCAACTGTGCGCCGAGCAGTAGAATCAAGCTGGACACGTAGCCCCACGTGAGCACGGCGACGACCGCTCCGACCGAGCCGTATATTTGATCGTAATGAAAATAATGCAGGCTCCACGCGAAGATATATTTGGCGGCTTCCCAGAGCAGCCCGCCCGCCACCGCGCCCGGCAGTGTGTCGCGTAAACTCACGCTTGCGTTCGGCATGAAACGATAGACAAGCGCGAAAAGCGTGACGGTCACAAAGACGCTTGCGACGGCGAAGATAACTTGCCAGAACCAGCTTCCGGCGAGCGCCAGAAACGCAACGCGCTGCAAGACGCGCGTCGGAAGATGCGATGCCAGTTGTTGCAGCGCGACGAGTATCGAAGTCGCCAGCACGGACATCGAAAGCAACAGCCCGACGCCGCCGATCATGCCGAGCGTCAACGCGCGGCCATGCAGAAACGTGCGAGAGTGCGTATTCCAGATACGATTGAGCGCGCGTTCGACCACCGCGAAGACCCACGATCCAGCCCATAGTACGACGACGACACAGCTTACGATCACGCCCGTGCCGAGGTCTGACAGTGAGCGAATCGTCGAACGCAAGAATTCGGCGGAACCCGGATACACCTGCACCACGCGCGCCAGCATCTCGCTGCCCGCCGCAAACGAATTGCTGATGGCGAGCATCACCAGCAGCGCCGGAAAGAGTGTCAGCAAACCGAAGTAACTCATCGCGGCGGCGGAGGTGAACAGATCGTTTTCGTGAAACAAATGAACCGTATGCGAGAGCATCGAAAGCCAAGGGGCGCGATTGCGCACGCCGAACGAACCGCGCGTGAATTGCCTGAACTGTTTCATCGCGTGAAAGATTCAGCCTTAAATATTTTTACGAAGGCAGGATGAATCACAAGTCTTCAACTCTATCTTGAAAATCTTTAACGCTACCTTGAATTTGACGGCGCGCTTTTTGTTTCCAGTGCGGCGCGGGCGCACGCTAATTGCGCGAAGGCGCGCGGCACTTCCGCTTTTAACTCGCGCGTGGCTGCAACCGCGCGCGTAAAATCCATGCGCGCCATTGTCGCAAAAAAATCGTCCGGGCGAAACACTTCCGCCGTCACACTCAAGCGCGCATCCTCTTCGACCGAATTTTCATCTCTACCCGGAATCGGTATGTCGAGCGATGCTTCGTCGCCCGCGTAATCTTGCAGGGCATTGGTTGCCTTAATGATTTCCGGCAGAAGCTCCCACGCGCGCAAAGGCTCAAGGCGCGCTGCCACTCGTCCGACGGCGGCGAAGGCGGCAATGCGTTGAAGCGTAGCCGCATCTGTTCGCGCGGCTTCGCTGACGGCAATACCGAGAAGCTCTGCGGCGCGTCTTTTATTGTTACCGCGCGCAGCAACCTGTGCGGCTTCGGCAAAGCCCCACGCTCTGGCAAACGGTGGCACGTCGGCCTTCGTGACAAACTGCGCGAGCTTTTCAAACTCTTCGTCGGCGTCCGCGTAGGCGCGCGCGATGTCGCCTATTTCCGTGATTGTAATAAAAGAGAGCGCGGTGCGGCGCGCGTCATCGTCTTCCAATTCGGTGGCGGCACGGCGCGCACGATCCCATAATCTGTTTCGCGCCGCCGCTTTGACAATCGAAAGACTCGCGCGTTCGCGCTCACGTTTGGTGCGCGAACGTGCGAGTTGGTCTGTCAGCGGACGCAACGGATCGCCCGCGCGTTCCGGCGTTAAGCTTTGCAACTTTGTTTGCGTATCGAGCGCGTCGCGGCGGCTCGCTTCAATAATACCGGCGAGAGCTTCGAGCCGCGCGCGAAGCTCCGGCGCATACCGCGCATTATCCGGCGCGCTGTTTTCAAAGAAGGGCAGCAGTCGCGCCGTCGCAAAATAACGTGCCGCCGCGTCAGCCTGCGCGCCCGCTTGGTTAACAGGCGAGACGGGGCGCAGCAGAACCGCCGCCGCGAGTTCGTAAAAAGCTTTGCGCGCATTATTCGAGAGTGGCGATTCGCCGGTTGCATTAATGCCGTCAGCGGAAGAAGACAATGCGCGAAACTGTAACGCACGAAACTGCAATGCGCCGCGTTCGTCTACTGCGACTAGCAGCGTCGGAGAAACAACGGGCGCGGAAAGCAGCAGCACCGCGTTGGCATCCGTCTCCGCATCGGCGGCGCTTCTTTCCAGCAGTCGCAGATATAAAGCGTCCGCGTCATTAACACTGACGGCGCGCAACTGCAAAATGAACGCGATGAAATCCGCGCGCGCGCCTTCACCGATGAGCGGCATGGCAATTTCGGCGGCGCGGTTGTAATTGCCGTCCTTGAGCAACTCGAATGCGAGCGCAAGCCTTCGCGCGCCGCCTTTGCTCAACTCGCGCCACGCCGTGCGGCGCGACAATTTCGCTTGCGCCGCATCCCGCGTCTCATCTTTCTCCTGCAATAAATCTTTTAGAAAAAGTCCGGCCAACACTGCGTCGCGTGTTGCGGTCTTGGCTAATACTTCATCGCGCGATGTTGTTATCAACGATGAATCCGCGTTGGAGCGTGCGCCCGCTTCGTTCACTATTTCATCTTGCTCGGCTTTGTCCGCCACTGCCGCCGCTTCCCAAGCGCGGCGAAACAGTGCGCGCGCGCGTTTGGGTTCAATTGTCCACAAAGCATCGGCGGCGAGCATTTGAATTGTCGCGCGGTAAGGCAGCGATTCAAACGAGCGTGCGGCGTCCGCCGTCTCCGTGAGAAGCGCGGCGGCTCCGGCACGACGCTGTTGCGCCTCAATATCTTTTGCGGCGTCGGAGGACTTCTTTGCGGGATTGGAAGATGCTCTGCCCTTACTGCGTTTGTCGCGGAGGCCGTCGCGTTCCGGTTTCTGTGCAAAGGCAGCATGAGCGTGGAAAGAAATGCAGGCGAGCGCCACTAAGTGGAACAGATAAAGGCGACGATTGCGAAGAAGCTTAGCCACAGTATGATTGCTTATGATGTGTCGCGCGTTCGAAGCGGAAGCGGAAAACTATTCGGTGTCGAACAAGCCGTGTCTTTGTTGCGACGGCGGTGGCGTGGCGATACCGAAGTGTTCGTAGGCGAGGCGTGTCGCCATGCGCCCGCGCGGCGTGCGATTGAGAAAACCAATCTGAATCAGATACGGTTCGATGATCTCTTCGATGGAATCTTTCTCTTCGTGAATCGAAGCGGAGATTGTGCCCAGCCCGACGGGGCCGCCGCCGAACTTTTCGATGATCGAAGTGAGCAGCTTACGGTCAACTTCATCCAGCCCGTAAGTGTCAACTTCCATGCGGTTGAGCGCGTCGCCCGCGACATCGCGCGTGATGCGCCCGTCGCTCAACACTTCGGCGTAGTCGCGCACGCGCCGTAGAAGGCGATTGACGATGCGCGGTGTGCCGCGTGCGCGCTTCGCAATCTCTTTTGCGCCGCCGTCGTCTATCGAGACGCCCAGGATGTCCGCCGAGCGGCGCACGATTACTTCGAGATCGTCGTGGCTGTAAAAATCCAAGTGAAGCGGAATACCGAAACGCCCGCGCAAAGGAGCGGTGATAAGACCGGCGCGCGTCGTTGCGCCGACTAAAGTAAACTTGGGTAAGTCGAGTTTGATGGAACGCGCCGCCGTGCCCTGCCCGATCATCAAATCCAACTGGTAATCTTCCATAGCCGGATAGAGCACTTCTTCGATAGCCGGATTGAGGCGATGAATCTCGTCAATGAACAGGACATCACCTTCCTGCAAATTGGTGAGCAGGGCGGCGAGGTCTCCGGCCTTTTCGATGACCGGCCCGGCAGTCGAGCGCAGCTCCGCGCCCATCTCGTTGGCGACAATGTTGGCGAGCGTCGTTTTGCCAAGTCCCGGCGGGCCGCTTAGCAAAACATGGTCGAGAGCTTCATGGCGTTTGAGCGCGGCCTTGATGAAGATGGACAGATTTTCAGTCGCGCGCCGCTGCCCGATGTATTCGGCGAGCCGCGTCGGGCGCAAAGACAACTCGAACTGCTGCTCGTCATCCATCACAGTCGCATCTCGTGCGTTGATCGTTTCATCAGACATAAGGTTCAAGAGAGAAGTCAGAATGAAGAACGATTGTAAAGTTTGCTCGTGCGCCCTTCGTCCTAACGTTTGCTTTTATCTCTGATCGGTACTTGTTCGACAATTATTCAATCGAAACATCGAGCGTGTAAGAAGTAGTCCCGCCGGTTGAGCGAACGCTAATCACATATGTTCCAGACTGTGGCAAATCTCCCGCCCAATCATTAGAATGTTCGGCGGCTTGGTTGACTAACTCCCAACCGTTCTGCCTCGAATAAACATCAAATTCAGCGTTCGGTGTAATCTGCACACTCATGGATTGTCCTGCCTGTGCTCGAAGTAAATAGTTATTTGTGTAATTTGATCCTACCGTTCCACTTACGGTAGTCGAGGTGCTACCGGGCGCAAATTTTAATCGCTCCGTTGTTTGGTTCGGTGCAGCAGACCGCGCCGCTGGCCCGTTGACGCCTGATGCAAGGGAACTTTGTGCAGACGACGAATAATTCGATGATGACGTGCTAGAACGAAAGAGAGACATAACTGAATTTATGAGCATAAGCCCGCCGATAACAATTACTCCGATTCCTGCTAACACAACCAGAGTTAGACGCTCTGGCGAAAGACCTTTTGAACTTCTACTTGTTGCCTGCTGCGTGACCGGCAACCGCGTGCCGCATTCCGGGCACAATGGTTTCCCCGCGACCGTCCAGCTTCCGCATCTCGGACACACTGGCACTTTGTTGCTTTTCGCTTTGTTGCACTTCGTGCAGAGCACTTGCAGATTCTCAAGTGAATTAACACCACCATAACTGTGCGGGTGAACGTGATCCACTTCTAAGTAGCCGGGTACATTAAAGCCACAATGCCTGCAACTGTAATTGTCACGGCGCATCACGGCCTCGCGCGTTTCTTTCGAGATATACCGGCTAAATTTCACGGGTTCGGACATAATGAGGTTCTCCCTGTCTTGAGAATTCTTCAACTTGAGATTGGCGTCTCGCTTGGCTTTGTTCTGTTCCTTGATTCCTAACTTCTGAATGCTGCCTTCAGCTTCTCGCCAGCGTGCGGAGGCAGCGGCGGAGTATGATTTGAACGGACATCTCGCCGCCTTCCTGCATCGCGGTGTTGATGGCTTTTTCGGCTGCCGCTCTTTGATAACCCAAGTTGAGCAAGGCCGAGAGAGCGTCTTCGCGCACGGCATCTTCGGTGTTTTGCGCGCTGCCCCCTGCGGCTTGCGCGGCGAATTCTTCTTCGAGCGCGGGCGATGAAAGGGCCGCCATCTTGTCGCGCAGTTCGATGACGAGCCGTTCGGCGGTCTTCTTGCCGACGCCGGGAATCGAGGTTAAGCGCGCGAGATTGTTGCTGCGAATCGCCGAGATCATTTCGTCTGCACTCATGATGCCGATCATCGCAATGCCGAGTTTGGGGCCAATGCCGCTCACCGAAAGTAAGCGCAGAAAGAGTTCGCGTTCGCGCGCGTTTTTGAAGCCGTAAAGCTGCAACGTATCTTCGCGCACGTGCGTGTAGATGCGCAGGGAAACAATTGCGCCCGCTTCTTCCAGATCGTAAAAGGTCGAAAGCGGAATCGTCACTTCGTAGCCGACGCCGCCGACATCCAGAATCACAGAGGTGGTTTGTTTAGCGAGTAAAGTGCCGGTTAAATGTGCAATCATTAATTAATCGAAACCGCGAGACATGAATTTCGGGAGCGTTCTCGTTCAAATGAAGATTGTAGCCTTTGGCGCGCGCGTTCGGCAACGCGGCAGCCCGTTTTGAGAGTCTATATGAAGGGCGGTGAAAAAGACTCGCAATTTTCAGCGGTCCTTTCCGCCAACCGCGCATCCGCGTTATACTAAAAGAAATACGAAAAGAGTTGTTGCATGAAATCGGAAAAAATCTCAGAGCTGACGACAAACCGTTTGAGCGTTTACCTGCGCTGTCTGAATTTGCTGACTGCCGCCGGAATCAAGACCATCTCCTCGCAGGCGCTTGCCGACCAGTTCAACTTAAACTCCGCGCAGATCAGAAAAGATTTGGCTTACTTCGGCGAGTTCGGCGTGCGCGGCGTCGGCTATTTCGTCGAAGAGTTGCGCCAGCACATCACAAAGATTCTCGGCCTAGACACGGCGCATCGCGTCGGCATCGTCGGCGCAGGGAATTTAGGCACGGCGCTCGCTAACTACAACGGCTTTACCTCGTCCAATTTCACGGTCGTCGCGCTCTTCGATAACGACAAAGAGAAGATCGGGCGATGCGTCGGCACAGAGCCATGCACTTTGATTTACGATGTCAAGAAACTGGCGCGCGTGGTGCGCGACGAAGCGATTGACGTGGCGGTGATCGCCGTGCCCGCGCGCGTCGCACAACGCGCATTGAATCAAGTGATGTCGGCGGGCATCAAGGCCGTCTTAAACTTTGCACCGGTGAGATTGCACGCGCGACTCGGCGTCAAGGTGAAGACCGTTGACTTGACAATCTCGCTGGAGAGCTTATCGTACTTTCTCACGCGCCCGCAGATCACCTGCGTCACCAACCCGCGCAGCATTCTCCCTTACGAAGAAATAGCGCAAAGGGAAGAGCAGGAATTGTGAAGCGGCTTGATATTCTCGATATGAAGGAGCAGCCATGAGTGAAGACCCCACCAAAGATTTACATAGCGCCGGTTCATTTGAACAGCGCGTTTTAGCGGAGTTTTCCGCGCAACGCGAGATGAACACGCAACTGTTGGATGCGATCATGCAGGTGAATTCGCGCGTCGGCGCTTTGGAGGCACGCGCCAACGCCCGCTTCGACGCGCTGGACACGCGCCTGACCGGACTTGAGACGCGCTTGATAACGCTTGAAGACAAGGTTGATGTGCGGATGCGGGAGACGCGCCCGATCTGGGAAGGCGTGCAAACGCAGCTCACGCAGGTTCAGACGGAGCTGAAGGAACTCAACCGCCAATTCAAAATGTTGATTCACGATTCATTCAACCTTCGCGCGCGTGTTAATGATCTGGAAGACCGCTTACCGGCGGTTTAAGTAAAGGAGATTTTGCGATGTATGCGTTTCAAAGAGTGTTGCCGTTTATCTTGACGTTGCTGGTCGGGACGGCGCTCGGCAGTCTCGGCACTTTCATTCACACGCCGCGCGATAAAACGACGGCGCGCGTGCTGGCTTCCGCGCCGCATAGCTGCCCGATGCATTCCGGCATTGCGGTGACGCAAAGCAACGGCGATTCTACTCCGGTCATGATTCGCTTCAAGCCGGAGCCGCGTTATACGGAAGCGGCGCGACGAAATAACACGAGCGGCACGGTGCGTTTGCGCGCGACCTTCGGCGCTGACGGCAAAGTGTCCGACATTGAAACCGTCTCTGCGCTGCCCGACGGATTGACGGAAGAGGCCGTGCGCGCCGCCAAGCGAATTCAGTTCACTCCCGCGACGTTTTACGGCGAACCCGTTTCCCTCACGAAAACGATTGAGTTCAACTTCAATGTTTATTAAGGAAGCGTAGCCGACTGAATGGATGAGCAGACCGCGCGGCGCGAGATTGTGCGCGTCGGGCAATTGTTATACGAACGCAGCTACGTCGTTTCTTCGGACGGCAATATCAGCGTGCGCCTTGACGACGGGCGCATTCTGGCGACGCCGACGATGATCTCCAAAGGGCGCATGACGGAAGACTCGCTGGCGCTCACGGACATTGCGGGCAAGCCGCTCAACGACAAACGCGCCTCGTCAGAGCTTGCGATGCACCTTTTGATTTACCGCGAGCGCGCGGACGTGAAATCGGTTTGCCACGCGCATCCGCCGCACGGAACTGCGTTTGCCGTCGCCGGACTCTCGATTGACCAGCCGATTTTGTCGGAAGTTATTTTGACGCTCGGCTGCGTTCCGCTCGCCGGTTACGGCACGCCTTCGACAAGCGAACTGACCGAAGCGATGCAGCCGCTTGTAAAACATCACAACGCGCTCTTGATGGCGAATCATGGCGCAGTCGCGTATGGTGTGGATGTGTGGCAGGCTTTCGACCGGCTCGAAACTCTGGAGCACACGGCGAAGATTGCGATTCTCGCAAAACATCTCGGCGGATCGAGAAACCTGCCAATTGATGCCATTGAGAAACTAATCAACGTGCGCGAAGCCGCCGGATATTTAAATGAAGACGCACGCTGCCAATCGTGCGGCTATCTGCACGAAACGCAGTTCACTTGCGCAACGAATGATGCCGCAAAAGTTTCGCCGAAATCAAACGGCGCTTCGCACGCTTCAACGAATGGCGCGAGCAAGATCGCTTTGACACGCGAAGAGTTGGTCGAGCTGTTAAGCGAGGCGGCCGGATTAAGACGTTCGTAAATTGTGAATCGTAAATCGCGTATGCCCGGAGCGTTTGTTCATGTGCCGCGATTTATCATTGACGATTTAAGATTCGATTTTATTTGAGGAGCATATAAATGCAAGAAGCACTCGGCATGGTGGAATGCAAAGGTTTGGTGGCGATGATCGAAGCGGCGGACGCGATGGTGAAGGCCGCCAACGTGACGCTCATCGGTTACGAAAAGATCGGCGCAGGGTTTGTGACGGCGATTGTCAGAGGCGATGTCGCGGCGGTCAAAGCGGCGACGGATGCGGGAGCGGCGGCGGCGCGTAGAGTCGGCGAACTCGTTAGCGTACACGTGATCCCGCGTCCGCACGGAAGCGTTGACGATGCCTTGCCCATCGGCAACGGTCAGTAAGCGATGATTATCGCGCGCATCTTAGGCACAGTCGTTTCCACACAAAAAGATGAGCGGCTGATGGGGAAAAAGTTGCTTGTCGTGCGCCCGCTTAATCTGGACGGCACGGAGGCGAGCGGCTACGTCGTCGCCGTTGATACGGTCGGCGCGGGCTTTCACGAGCGCGTGCTGGTCGTCGCCGGTTCGAGCGCGCGGCTCGCCGAAGGCATGAAAGATGCTCCTATTGATGCGGCAATCGTCGGCGTCATTGATACTGTGGACGTGACTAAAGAGTCGTGAGTCTGGAGTCAGGAGTCTGGAGTCAACGCATTCAGAACTTCAGTCGTCCGCCTCTGCACTCTAGACTCCTGACTCTTGACTCTTTGTTATGCAACTGGCGCGTGTTATCGGGACGGTGGTGGCGACGGTGAAGAACGATTCGCTGGAAGGGCGCACGCTGCTAATTATTCAATCGCTCAATGCGGCGCTTGAGCCGCAGGGCAGTCCGCTTGTCGCCGTTGATTCGGTCGGTGCGGGCACGGGCGAACTGGTCTTCTGGTGTAGGGGCAAGGAAGCGAGTTTTCCCTTCAAGCGCGAAGACACGCCGACGGATTGCACCATCATCGGCATCGTTGATTCGGAAGAACACGTTTTGAACGCAAACAACCGGAAATGATTTTAGCGCGCGTGCTCGGAAACATCGTCGCCACGCAGAAGGATCAGCGTTACAAGGACGCGCGGATTATGCTCTGCCAGCCCGTCACGCTCGAAGGCGTGGAGACGGGTGCGACGTTGATTGCGCTCGATTCGGTTGACGCGGGCGCGGGCGATATCGTGTTGATCGTGCAGGAAGGCTGGGGCGCATCAACGGCGGCGACCAAAGAGCCGGGCGCGGCGATTGATTCGGCGATTGTCGGCGTGGTGGATCGTGTGGATTTACTCGGGGAAGAAACAAAGGCTGAAGCGCGATGAGCGGCAGTAGTAGTAACAGCGAGCAGGATCAAATTCGTTCGATGGCCGGGCGCATCGCGCGCCGTGTCGCGCGTCATGCTGCCGAAGGCACAAGCGACGAGATGGAATCTTCTGACGAAGTGGCGTCCCTGCGCGCGAGCCTGCGTGAGATGCAGCAAAGACTCTCACATATCGAAGCGCGCATCACCCACGACGAAAGTGCTGGTACTTACAAAAGCGAAGACGCGAGTTTTCAGCAACGGAAGATTGCGCCGCCGGAAAATAAAGCAACGCAAGCTTCCGTTTCGCAAACACCTGTTACGCGCTCGCCCTGGTTGAGCGGCGTGTATGTTCCGGCGGCGCATCCGAGCGCGGAACGATTCGGCGTTGATGAAGCGGCGGCGGTCTCCGAACTCGTTGACTTTTTCGAGGGCGCGAAAATCTGCGAACTGGAACCGGGCGGCAAGCCCTGCGATCACTGCGCGATGTGCAGCTCGCGCGGATTCTAAAATGCGAAAGAGCCTCCACCTCATCGCAAGCATATTTGTAATGTTTGCCGTATTGATACTCTCATTCCTTGAGTCGGAAAATCTTTTGAAGGCTTAATGCGGAAAGGCCGCTTGCTTCAAAACGCAAGCGGCCTTTCTCTTTTGCGCGATCTCACGCGCTGATGTTATGCGTGAGATGCCAATCGTTTTGCGACGCTATTTCGTGCCGTTGCTGCTGCTGTTCTTGCGCAGCGAATCGGCGTTGATCTTGGGCGCCTGGCGCGAACCTTCGTCGGCTTTGAAATACGGTTCTTCTTTGAAGCCATACAACTTGGCGGAAAGCACCGTCGGAAAATTGCCGCGCGTCGTGTTGTAGTCCTGCACCGCGTCGTTATAATCTTTGCGCGATGTGGCGATGCGGTTTTCAGTTCCGGCCACTTCGTCCTGCGCCTTCAGAAAATTCTCCTGCGAACGTAGTTGCGGATAATTCTCCTGTAATGAAAGAAGCCTGCCGACAGTGCCGCCGAAACTGTTGTTGGCGGCGATGACGGCCTCTTTTTGTTCGGGCGATTTGTCGCCGTTCTCGCCCTGCGGTTGCGCGCTCGTGGCATTCAACAGTTGCGAGCGGGCCTGCGCTATCTGGCCGAACACTTCTTGCTCCTGCACGCCCGCGAGCTTGGCCGTCTCCACCAGATTGCCGATCAAATCAGAGCGTCTTTGAAGCTGCGTTTCGACGTTAGACCATTTCGCTTTGACGTTCTGCTGCTTGGTCTGAAGCGTGTTGTAGCCGCAACCGCTTGCCGCCATAGCCACGAAAATTACGGAAGCCAGCAGCAACATTCTTCTTTTATTCATCTTCATTTTCTCCATTCAAATAAGAACCGATTATTGTTTCGGTGAAACTCCGTAGTGTTTACAATTCAAGCATTAAGCCTTATCCACCATCGTACATCAAGCGCGTGCTGCTTCTGCGGAAGCGTCGTTTGTCCCCGGCATTCGATCTACGAACTGGATCACGCGCTCGATCTGCGCGAGATATGCGCCGAAAACTTTGTGCGCCTCCGTGTCCGTTAACGCCTGCGCTCCGGCGTTGCGATCTGCGCGCAAGTCCATGATGCGCTCGAAGGGCGCGCCATCCAGTTGCAACGTCTTCACGAGTGCCCGCACGCAGTCGGCTTTAGCGACGGGCGGCTCCATGCCGCTCAACATCAGCACGGGGCGAAACAGCTTGGCGAAAGTTGCGAGGCTCTCGCTCATCAGTTGCGACAGCTTTTCGACGGACGCGCTCGCCGGAATGTAGTGCCTGCGCAGTTGGATCAACTTGCTGCGCAGTTCGTACTCCGTTTGATGGCGCAGATTCGCGTTCGTCAATTGAACAAGCTCGAAAGGATCGCGCCCGTAGAGCACCGTGCGGGAGCGTTCCATCTGGCGAAACTCTATTGGAAATACGTCCGCTGCCTCCGATAGTTCCGCGAGCGTGAAATAGACGGGAACGGAATGGCCGAAGCGTTGCCACTCGCGCACGGGAGCTTGCGCCTGACGCAAATCCTCCGGCGTGATGCGATGCAGCGCGACGAGCAGATTGGCGTCGGAAGGCAACTCGCTATCGTCTGCGTTATGAACCGCCGAGCCGTACAGCACGACCGACGCGAGATTGTCGCCATGCGTCGAACGCAAATCCTCAACGAAATGTTTCAGCGTGTCTTGAGTAATCTTGGGAGCCATCTACGAATTACCTATATTCAGGAAACTAATCAATCGAAGAATTAAGATGCGATTAAACTTTGGGCTTCACGACTCACCGCATCTTATTTCGCGTTCATCACTTTAATTCATTACCAGCTGCCGCCCGATCCGCCGCCGCCGAAATCACCGCCGCCGCCGAATCCTCCAAAACCGCCACCACCGCCACCACCGCCGCTCCATCCGCCGCCACCGCCCCATCCGCTCGATCTGCCGCCGCTATTCAGTAGCGAATTAAGCAATAGCAGATTCAGGCAGCCGCTTCCTCCGCCGCCACCACCTCTGCCCCTGCTTGAAAGCAGGAAGATTAGAATAATTGCGATGATGAAAACAACCGCGCAGGGCGAGATGCCGCCGCGTTGTGCGGGACGGCTGCGACGCGGCGCGGCGTCGCTGTAAGCGTAACGCTGGTCAATCCCTTCGAGGCTGAAGCCGCGTTTCTGGGCGAGCGTTGCGACGAAGGTTTGCACGGCGGTCATTAGTCCCCCGTTATAGTCGCCCGCGCGAAACGGCTCGCGCATACGCCGCCCGATCTCGCCCGTTAAACCGTCCGGCAAATCGCCCTCTAAATGGCGGCTGATTTGTATCTGATATTTGCGGTCGTCAACTGCGACGAGAAGCAGCGCGCCGTTCTTTTCGCCTTCGCTCGAACCGATGCCCCAGCCGCGCGCCACCGCCAGCGAGTAATCGAAAATATCCTGCTCGCCGGTGGTCTTGACGGTGACGACGGCGAATTGAATGTCCGCGCGTTCGTTCAAGTTTTCGAGAATCGCTTCCATCCGCTCGTTCGTCGCCGCATCTAACACGTTGGCGTTATCAACGACGAGGCGCGGCGGGTTGGGCAGCGGAAGCGGCGAACTGTTCGTCTGCGCTGAAGCGTTCGCGGTGAACAGACAACAGAGCAGGGCAAGCACCGCGAGATGCGTATATCTGAGTTTGGTTTGTTTCAACTTCACAATCATACCAGCAGATGCGTTGTTGCCGTAAGTTTCAAGAGCGCCTCTCATATAAATCATCGCTGCCCGGAATAATCAAACGACGCTTGAATTTTATCCTTCGATTAATCTATGAAGCAGGTAAAAGAGCGCGACGCCGACGAAGACGACGATTGACACTACCGGATTCTTTTCTTCTTTATGATTGACTTCGGGAATCAGATCGCTCGCCGCAACATAAAGCGTGACGCCTGCGGAAAAAGGCAGGGCGTAAGTGACGATTGAATCAACTTTCATTTGCAGCAACGCGACACCGGCGACACCGGCAAACGTCGCCGTGCCGACGGCTAACGTAGCGATGAACGCGCGCCGCGCCGAGCGCCCCGATGCCAGCATGATCGAGGCGACCGTAAAACCTTCGGGCACCTTGTGCAGCAGGATTGCGATAAAGACGAGTAGCCCGACTTTATAGCCCACCAGAAAAGCTGCGGCAATCGAAACGCCGTCGAAGAAGCTGTGAATCACCAGCCCGCCAATCGCCGTGTAAGCCGCCGACGGGCGCAAGACGTGTTCTGGATGCGTCTCCGCTCCGAAATGAAAATGCGGCGCGATGGTGTGCTCGAAAAGTTGTATTAAAAGATATCCGCCGAGCAGCAGCGTCATCGCGCCCAGCACGCTCTGCGCAATCGCCTCTCTTGTGTGCCCGCTCGCCCAGACCGCGATGGATTCCGGCAGCATCTCTATGAAAATTGCTGCCAGCATAAAGCCCGCACCGAGTGCGACCAGATACTTGAGAAATCGCTGATCCAGCCGGCGCGCGGCAGTTGAAGCGAGCAACATTCCACCCAGCACGTTAGCCAGCGCCGCCAGCGCACCATAGAGGAGAAGTCCACCCACGCCCATTTACGCGAAGTCTGCTTTCCGCCCAAAGGCTTTATAACAATGATTAAAACGCGGCATGGCGCGCCACTATACAGTATGCAGTGACGCTTAACCAAACAGCCTTAACCGGCTTCAACGCAACGGACACGCGCATTCATGAAACGTCAGGCATGAAGTATCAGGAAGGCGCGCGTTTGCTGATTTGGCGAATCTGAATTATCCGGCCACCGAGCGTAGTACACCATATCGTGCTTAAAATCTTTTGTTCGACAATGTTTTTCTTCTTGACACACATTCAAAGACGGGCGTAGTATGCGCGACAGGTGGTAAAAAGTGGCTGGAAGTGGGCGTATCTGATGAAGTTGGAGATAAAGCTTAAAGTTTTACTCTAAGGTTTAAGCAGTAACGCTCTTTGAGCATTAGAGAAGCTTTATGTTGCGAGGAAATTACACGGCACGCATAGACTCGAAAGGCCGCCTCAAAGTGCCGACTTCGTTTCGGCGCTTGATAGAGGAGCAGCACGGCGGCGAGTTTTATGTGACGAGTCTGACGGGGGAAAGCGTGCGGATTTACGCTTTACCGGAGTGGGAAGCGATTGAGGCACGGCTCGCGCTGCTGCCCTCTATGGACACGGCGCGGCGCAAGTTTCTAGACCGC
Source organism: Pyrinomonadaceae bacterium (assembly GCA_046262295.1). GTDB lineage: Bacteria > Acidobacteriota > Blastocatellia > Pyrinomonadales > Pyrinomonadaceae > JBHENC01. The sequence goes on from JBHENC010000004.1 coordinate 216,383, forward strand.
ACGAACTATTACGGGCAGCAGGCAACGCTGGATGGACAGGGACGCCTCTTGATTCATCCGCTGTTGCGCCGAAGCGCAGGAGTCATCGGCGATGTCGCAGTGCTGGGTTATTTGACATACATGGAAGTCTGGGAGCTTGAAAAGTTTCAGCAGCGATTATTGTCCGACCCGTACACGGAGGCGGACGAGGTAGCGATTGCGAGTCTGGGAATTTGAAAGGCGCGGCGGCGCGCTCCGCGCACGGTCAATGGTCGGCAGCGATCCGGTCTTTATTATGTCGTTACCATTTGCCAGTCATGATTTCGGATTAGAAGTCTTCTGTTCTTTGAACAAGTTCACGGGGCGGTGGCGATAATGGGTGCTGCGCTTGTGGGGGGCATGGGCGCGCCACACCGTCCCGTGTTGCTTCAGGAAACGATGGCGTTGCTTGCGCCCGAACGCGGCGGTCTTTTTGTTGACGGCACGCTCGGACTCGGCGGGCACACGGAAGCGATTCTCGAAGCGTCAACGGAGACGCGCGTGATTGGAATTGACCGCGACCATGAGGCGCTCGCTTACGCGACAGGGCGGCTCGCGCGTTTTGGCTCACGTTTCAAGGCCGTTCATGCAAACTTTCGTGACATCAAGCAAATTGTTGATGAAGCGAACGCGAGCGATTTGAGCGGCGTGCTGGTTGATCTCGGCGTCTCTTCTTTGCAGTTCGACACGGCGCAGCGAGGTTTCAGTTTTCGTTACGATGCGCCGCTGGATATGCGTATGGATGCGGCGAGCGACGAGGCGACGGCGGGCGAGTTGCTCGAAAATCTGCCGGAAGAAGAGATCGCGCGCATCATCTTTGAGTACGGCGAAGAACGGCGTTCACGGCGCATCGCCCGCTGGATTGTTGAAAAGCGCGAAGCAGGCCAGCCGATCAAGACGACGCGCGAACTGGCCGAACTTGTGGCGCGGGCATACGGGCCGCGCAAGAAAAACGAGAGCGGCCTGCATCCGGCGACGCGAACTTTTCAAGCTCTGCGTATCGCCGTCAATCGAGAGCTTGAAAGTCTGGCTGAATTTATCGAAACAGCCGTTGATCTTTTAATCGAGAACGGACGCTTCTGTGTGATTAGTTTTCATTCGCTTGAAGACCGCATCGCCAAGCAGACTTTGCGCCGTCTCGCGGGACAATGTGAATGCCCGCCGCGTCTCGCGCCCGTTTGCTTTTGCAAGGCACGCCGCGCCGTAGAGATTCTGACGCGCCGACCCGTTAAGCCGGGCGAAGCGGAGACCGCCGAGAATCCGCGCGCACGCAGCGCCAAACTTCGCGCCTGCCGCAAACTTTGAAACGAGGACGGGCGGCGACCATCGTGCGTCACGGGCGAAAGCGTTCGGCACACGCTCGAATATTTGAAAGAGTATTTATCGCATCCTCCTACTTTTCCGACCGCGCTCGGGCGAAACTTTTACAGTGTATTAAGGCTAGAGGCTAGTGATGAGAAGACTACCCCTGAATCAACCGAACTACATTATCCACCGCGAGCGTGACGGGCGCGCGCTCGTGCGACTCGGCGCGCTGCTTTTGTGCGGATTAGTGCTGGCGGGTGGTTTCGTCTTCGCCGCAGGCCAGCATTTTGCCGCTGTCAGTTACGGTTATAAAAGCGAAGAATTACGACGCGAACGCGCGCGATTGCTGGAGCGACAGGCCGCGCTGCTGCTGGCGCGTGAAGAAGCTTCGACACCGGCGCGGCTTGAAACGGCGGCGCGCGAAATCGGTATGCAGCCAATCGCGGCGGCGCAAATCGGTGGCGCGCAGGCAAACGATGCACAACGGACTGAACGAAGCTTGCCGCACGCTTCTCCGGCCTTTGTCGGTGTTTCCGCGAGACTTAATCGTTAGCGGCGCAGAGCTAATTTTCGACGGCCAAGTTATGCTGCTTCCTGTGCGTGCTCTTTCCCCGGGCGCCGTCGCCTTGTCAGGTTTTGAAGTTTTCCCTCTTGGCTCATACAGCTTCGGCCTGCGTGCATAAAACTTGCGTAGGCGTCGTTCCAGAGAAAAGCAAAGTTCAACGAAAGAAAAGATGCCCGCACGTTCTACCTCTTCATCGAAAGCCCGCCCGGATTCTTCGCGTCGCCGCGCGCTGATCGTCGCCTGCGGGCTGGTGTTCTGGATGTTCGTTATCGGCGCGCGTCTTGTTTACCTGCAAGGAGCGCAGCACGAATGGTTGAAGGCGAGAGCGCGTGCGCAACAGCAGGGAGTCGCCGAGACGAGTTCGTTGCGCGGGCTTGTGGTTGATCGCGCGGGACGCGACCTTGCGCGCAGCATTGAAACCGAATCGTTTTTTGCCGTTCCGGTTGAAGTGAAAAACGCGGACGAAACAGCACAACGTCTCGCGCCGCTGACAGGCACGGATGCCGGTGCGCTGGCGACGCGGATTAAGGAAGCGCAGAGCGCGAAGCGAAAGTTCGCGTGGGTTGCGCGCAAGCTGGATGCGGAGCAGGCGGAGAAAATTCGCGCGCTCGAATTGCCGGGCGTTTATTCGTTGCGCGAGCCGAAGCGTTTTTATCCGAACGGCGGTTTGGCGGCGCACGTGCTCGGCTTCGTCGGCCTTGACGAAACGGGCTTGGGCGGCGTCGAGCAGTTTTACAACGAGCGCATACGCGGCGAAGCAGGCAGAGTCTTCGTCGAGACGGACGCGCATCGGCGCTCTTACGCGAGCTTTGAAGCGCAATCGCGCGCCGGTCAAACCGTCGTGCTGACAATAGATCAGATGGTGCAGTACCGCACGGAGATGGCGCTGGCGGCGGCGATTGCACGCACGCACGCGAAGTCTGCTTCCGCCATCGTGCTCGATCCGCATACGGGCGACGTGCTCGCGCTCGCCAACGCGCCGAGCTTCGATCCGAACGATGCGGGCACGGCTTCGCCGCAAGCGCGCACGAACGGCGCGCTGCAAAATATTTACGAGCCGGGTTCGACCTTCAAGATCGTCGCGTATTCCGCCGCCATCGAAAAAGGTCTGGCAAAGCCTGAAGATAAGATTGATTGCCAGATGGGTTCGATTACCGTCGCCGGACGCTTAGTACACGATCACAAACCGTTCGGTTCGCTGACGCTGACGGAGGCGCTCGCTAAATCAAGCAACGTCGCGGCGATTAAGTTGGGGCTGCGCGTAGGCGACGATGCGATGTTCGACTTTATCACCCGCTTCGGTTTCGGCTCGCGCACGGGCGTAGAGTTGCCGGGCGAGACCGCCGGACTCCTTCGCCCGGTCGCGCGCTGGCAGCCAAGCTCGATGGGTTCGATAGCCATCGGTCAGGAGGTCGGCGTGACGCCTTTGCAAATGGCGGCGGCTTTCGGCACGCTCGCCAACGACGGTGTGCGCGTCGCACCGCATCTTGTGCGCGAGCTTCGCGCGGGCGACGGCTCGACGGTTTTTCAAGCGACGCCGGAAACGCACAGAGTCGTCAGTGCGGCGACGGCGAAGGCCTTGCGCGGAATGCTTGAGGGCGTAACTTTGAACGGCACGGCGAAGCTGGCACAGTTAAACGGTTACACGGCGGCGGGCAAGACCGGCACGGCGCAGAAGATTGATATGCAGACGCACGCTTACTCGAAGACGAAATATATAGGCTCGTTCGTCGGCTTCGCGCCTGTGGAAAATCCTGCGGTGGTGATTATTGTGGTGATTGATGAACCCGTCGGCTCGTATCACGGCGGCGACGTGGCCGCGCCCGTCTTCCGCGATATCGCCGAAGGGATTCTGCCGGATTTAAACATCGTGCCCGATATGGATTTGAAGCCCGCGAATACGCCGAATCTGGTAGCGATGACGCCGCATGCTGCGGAAGCGTTGGCACGCGCGGCGGAAGAACTCGAACGCGAAGAGCAGGAGCGACAATCAACTTTGCCGCAAATCGCGGAAGTTGCGGATGCGAATGATGGCGCGCGCGAAGTTGTTTTCGCCGCCTCGACAAAGCGCGCCGTGTTGATGCCCGATCTTCAAGGGCGCAGCGTGCGCGATGCGGCGCGCGTCTGCGCGCAACTCGGCTTGCAACTCGAAGCGCGCGGCGAGGGACGCGCACTTCGCCAGAATCCGCAGCCGGGCGCGGAACTCGATGCGGGGCAAACCGTGCGCGTTGATTTTAGAAGAAGCGAGTAAAATCGTTTAGAGGCAACCGCGCGAAGTGATTCGATAAAATGAGGACGAAACAAATCGCCAATCAATGTTCACGCAGGGAAGCGCGATACGGAATTAACGCCTGCCGCCGTAGATTGCGCCGCGAACACTCCTTGCAAAGAGCGCAGACTGAAGAGAAAAATTCAGCGTCGCCGCTTGCTTCAATCAGCGTAGAGATGTCGGGCGAACAGGATCGGGAAAGCACTCGTGAGCCGAACGCTGTGCCGGAACAGAATGAGAGCCGGGAAGAGATGCCAAGAGCGTGAAGACACGGACTGCCGCAAGTTTGATGAACGCCTCATTCAAGGCCGCTCGCCCCGCAACGCTTGATGGCGAGATCAAGGGCTTCTCGCTCGATTCGCGTTCGATTGCGCCGGGCGAACTCTTCTTCGCGCTTCTGCAAGAAGATTACACGCGCGCGGGCTTCAACGGCACGTTCGCAGACTCGCACGAATTTATCAATGAAGCTTTACAGCGCGGCGCGATTGCCGCCGTCGCCCGTCGCAGCCGCGTTGAAGGTGATGCGCAACTTGATAAACTTCGTGACCGTTTATTGTTGGTTGATGACGTAATCGCTGCTCTACAAACGCTCGCGCACAAAGTTTACGAAGCATGGGGGCATCCCGTCGTCGGCATCACAGGCAGTGCGGGGAAAACTACGACGAAGGATTTGACGGCGCACGTGCTTGATGCCGCTGGACGGCGCGTGTTGAAGAGCGCGCGGAATTACAATAACGGACTCGGCCTGCCGCTCTCCGTTTTGCAGATGGTGAGCGATGGCAACACGCCGGATGCATATGACGTGGCCGTGCTTGAAATGGGAATGTCTTCGCGCGGCGAGATCGCGCGGTTATGCAAAATCACGCCGCCCTCTGTCGGCGTTGAATTGCTGGTTGCGCCGGTGCATCTGGAATATCTGGGTTCGCTCGACGCTATCGCGGCGGAGAAGGCTGACCTTGTTGCGAACATGAAGCCGGACGGCGTGGCTGTTCTTAATGCAGACGATGCGCGCGTGCTGGCGATGCGTTCACGACACGACGGACGCAGTTTAACTTTCGGCATCGAGAATGAGGCCGACATCACCGCCGTAGATATCGATGCAACGCGCTTCGGCGAGATACGTTTTCGGCTTCGCACACCGCTCGGCGACGCGCCCGCGATGCTGCCGATGCCGGGCAGACATAATCTGATGAACGCGCTTGCCGCCGCCGCCGTCGCCACCGTTTTCGAGATCGAAACGGAAACGATAGCCCGCGCTTTTGCTACCGCCGCCGCGCCGCATATGCGCGGCGAAGTGCTCGACTTCGCCGCCGGATTTACTGTCGTGGATGATTCTTATAACTCCAACCCGCGCTCTTTGGTGAGCATGGTGCAGACCATCGCGGAGAGCGGCGCAGAACGCAAGCGGCGTCTCATCGTGGCAGGCGAAATGCTCGAACTCGGACATGAGAGCGCGCAGATGCACAGGGACGCGGGGCGCGCGATTGCCGCCAGCGGCGTTGATGTCTTATGGGGCGTGCGCGGGATGGCGCGGGAAATAATTGAGGGCGCGCGCAGAGAGGGCATGACAAACGCTGCTATAAAATTCTTCGAGAGCGCGGAGGATGCCGCTGCCGCACTCGCCCCGGAACTTCGCGCGGGCGATCTGGTATTGGTAAAGGGTTCGCGCGGCGTGCGTATGGATAAGGTCGTCGAATACCTGCGCGAACGCTTTCCGCTAAACAACGCCGACGAGAGCGGCTGAAATGATGAACAGCAAAAGTCAGAAGGCGGAGATTGAAATAGAGAAAGCATTACGAAAGTTAATGTCTGCCGCCTCCGTCTCCTTGATTAAACTTTACTGACTACTGATGACTGATTACTGACTACTATTTGTTACGTACATTGAAGCCCTAAGCGAATGATCCATTACATCTTTTACGAGTTGCTCTACAACCATTTGCGGGATGGAGAGGCGTATCTCGTTAAGGCGCTCAATGTTTTTCAGTATGTCACGTTTCGCACGGCTTACGCTTCGATTACTGCACTGCTGATCTCATTGGTCTTCGGCGGAAAAGTCATACGCTCTTTGCGCGCGTGGAACGTCGGCCAGCAGATACGCGAGGAAGGCCCGCAGGCGCATCAGGCGAAACGCGGCACGCCGACGATGGGCGGCGTTCTGATTATCGCCTCCGTGATTATCTCGACGCTGTTATGGGCGCGCCTCGATAATCTTTATATATGGATCGTGATGATTGCGACCGTTGGCTTTGCGCTGATCGGGTTCTTCGACGATTACGCGAAGATGGCGAAGAAGCAAAGTTTAGGGCTAACGGGAAAAAAGAAACTGCTCTTTCAATTTTTGATCGCGCTCGGCGTGTGGGCGACGCTCTACTTCTTCACGAACTATTCGTGGAACGTCAGCATTCCTTTCTTCAAGGCGACGGCAGAGCAAGACCCGCTCCGCAGTATCAGCTACATCGGCCCTTGGCTCTACATTGTGCTCATCATCGTTGTGCTGCTCGGTTCGTCGAACGCGGTGAATTTGACGGACGGTCTTGACGGCCTTGCAATCAGCGTGACGTTTATCGCCATGACCGCTTTGACAGGCTTTACTTACGTGACGGGCGATTTTCGTTTCGCAAGCTATCTGGGACTCGTGCATCGCCCGGAGGTTGCGGAGTTGACGGTGTTCTGCGGCGCGATGGCGGGCGCAAGTCTCGGCTTTTTGTGGTACAACGCGCCGCCCGCCGAAGTCTTTATGGGCGATGTCGGAAGCCTCGCCATCGGTGGCGCAATCGGCACAATCGGCGTGCTGACGAAGCAGGAGTTCATGCTGTTGATGGTCGGCGGCGTGTTCGTTATCGAAGCCTTGTCGGTGATGTTGCAGGTTTCGTTTTTCAAGATGACGAGGCGAACCAGCGGCACGGGGCGCAGGCTCTTTAAGATGACGCCACTGCATCATCATTTCGAGATGTCCGGTTGGCGCGAATCGAAAGTCGTTTTTCGGTTTCTGATCCTCGCCATACTCTTTGCGCTGTTGAGCCTTTCAACATTGAAGCTGCGATAAGAGCGCGTGCGCCGCAAGCGTCTGAGAGAAGGGAAGTTTGGAAGTCGAAGGCAAGAAAGTTTTAGTGATCGGGGCGGCGCGTAGCGGCATAGCCTCTGCGATATTTCTGGCGAAGCGCGGCGCGAAGGTCGCGCTCAATGATCGCAAGCCGCTGGAAGAATGGTCGAATGACGCGCGCGGGTTACAGGTTCTAGGCGTCGGGTTGGTGGCGGGCGATGCGCCGTCATGGTTGCTGGATCAACTCGATCTGGTGGTGTTGAGTCCGGGCGTGCCGACAAAGAGCATTCCGGCGCGGTATGCAGAGCGGGCGGGCGCGGAAGTTATCGGTGAAGTCGAACTCGCCAGCAGGTTTTTGCGCGGGCGCATTATCGGCATCACAGGCTCGAACGGCAAGACGACGACGACAAAGCTAATCGGAGAGTTGTTAAAGAACGCGGGACTTCATGTACAGGTCGGCGGCAACATAGGGACGCCGCTCGTCTCGCTGGTTGATTCATCGCGCGAGGACGGTTGGACGGTGGCGGAGCTTTCGAGTTTTCAGTTGGAAACCATTGCGGACTTTCATCCGCAAATTGCGATTTGTTTGAACGTGACGCCGAACCATATGGATCGTTACGAACTCTTTTCGGATTACGCGGCGGCGAAGCACCGCATCTTTCGCAATCAAACCATTGGCGATGTCGCAATTTTGAATGCGGATGATGAAACGGTGGCATCGTGGGCCAAGGGGCTACGCGCGCACGTTGTGTGGTTCAGTGTCCGACGCAAATTGGAGGAAGGATTGCTGCTCAGAAACGAACAAGGTGATTTAATCTCGCGTACCAAAGATGGCGAGCGCACGCTGATTACGCGCGACGAAATGCAACTGCGCGGCGTCCATAACGTCGAGAATGTTCTGGCATCGCTCGCGGCGGGGTTGGCGGCGGGCTGCGCGCCCGATTCGATGCGCGAAACAATCAAAAACTTTCATCCCGTCGAACATCGCCTCGAACGGGTCGCGGAAATAGACGGCGTGACGTTTTATAACGACTCGAAGGCGACGAGCGTTGACGCGACGCTCAAAGCTCTTGAAGCTTTTGCGGAAGACGAAGGAAAGATTGTGCTTATCTTAGGCGGGCGCGGTAAACGCGCGCCCTATGCGCCGTTAAGCGAACTCGTGCGCGAAAAAGTCCGCACGCTCATCTTGATCGGCGAAGACGCGGCAGTAATCGAAGAAGAATTGAAAGATGATGCGACGAGCGAGCGCGCCAACGATATGCCGGACGCCGTGCGGCGCGCTTACGCGGTGGCGCAAACGGGCGACATCGTGCTACTCGCCCCCGCCTGCGCCAGCTTCGATATGTTCACAGGCTTCGAGCATCGCGGCGAAGCCTTCAAGGAAGCAGTGAGGAAGATGAAGTCGGGAGTCAGGAGTCAAGAGTCAGAATAAAACGCTACGATGTTTCTTATTCTGACTCTTGACTCCTGACTCTTGACTCCCGACTTTTATGGCTCGAAAGTTACAATCCGATAAATGGTTGTTCGCGGCGACGGTCGGGCTGGCGTTGTTCGGCGTCGTGATGGTTTACAGCGCGTCGGCGATGATTGCGATGCGGGAGAACGGCAATCAATATTTCTATGTTTTGAAGCAGGCTGTGTGGACGGGTTTAGGATTTGGCGCGATGCTGCTGGCGATGCACTTCGATTACGGACGCTTGCGCGATAAGCGAATCGTGTACGGTCTGCTCTGCGTGACGTGCGTGCTGCTCGCGGGGGTCTTCGCGTTTCATCGCACGAACGGCGCGCATCGCTGGATCAGGCTGCCGGGAGTTTCCGTGCAACCGTCGGAATTATCGAAGCTCGCGTTGACGCTTTTTCTCGCTTACTTTTTGGAAAAGCGCGCGGGTGAGGAACACTTGTTTCGCTGGACGTTTGTGCCGTGTATGGCGGTGACGGGTTTGCTCGCGTTGCTGGTCGTCGCAGAACCGGATTTGGGGACGGCGTTGATGCTCGCGGTCATCTGCTTCGTCGTGTGCTACACGGCGGGCGTGCGGCTGTTGCATCTAGGCATGGCTGCTGCTCCGGCTTTGGTGGGTGTGGTGGCGATGCTGGTCTTCGTGCCCTGGCGTATGCGGCGATTGATAACGTTTCTGAATCCCTGGGATGATCCGCGCGATAAAGGTTTTCAGGTCGTGCAATCTTTGATTGCGGTCGGTTCAGGCGGGCTAGAGGGATTGGGCTTTGCACAGGGAAAACAGAAGATGTTTTTTCTGCCGTTCGCGCATTCGGATTTTATCTTCGCGGTGATCGGCGAAGAGTTGGGGTTGTTCGGCGCGCTGACGGTGGTTTTGCTGTTCGGAATATTTTTATGGCGCGGCGTGCGCGCTGCTTTGCGTGCGCCGGACAGGTTCGGGATGCTGCTCGGTCTGGGACTCGTCACAGGGATTGTCGCGCAGGCTCTCTTTAACATCAGCGTCGTGTTGTCGCTTGTGCCGACGAAGGGAATCCCTTTGCCGTTCATCTCCTACGGCGGCTCGTCACTCGTGCCGACGCTCATCGCCGCAGGCATCCTGCTGAACATCTCGCAATACGCGAACGCTTCCGTTTCTGCACCGCGCCAGACAGGAAAGACCGCAACGAAGGATGAACGCAAACGCCGCGTCGCCATCAAGAATAAGGTTGCCAATGCGACGCCGACAGCGGCACGGGCGTTGACGGGCGCATCTCTCTCCGCCGCGTCGTGGCGCAGTGAAAGGCGAACTTTTTGAAGATGCGCGTGCTGATCGCCGCCGGTGGCACGGGCGGGCACATCTATCCGGGCATCGCGGTGGCGAAAGAGATAGTGCGGCGCGACGCGGCATCGGAAGTGCGCTTCGTCGGCACGGCGCGCGGGCTTGAAACGAGGCTCGTTCCGCAAGCGGGCTTTGAGCTTTCGCTGATCGAAAGCGCGGGACTAAAGAATGTAGGAATGCTGGCGCGCGTGCGCGGATTGCTGGTACTGCCGAAGAGTTTTCTGGCGGCGCGCAGTTTGATAAAAGAGTTTCGCCCGGACGTGGTGGTAGGCGCGGGCGGTTACGTTTCCGGCCCCGTGTTGTTGACGGCGTCGCTGATGAATGTGCCGACGCTGGCGATGGAATCGAACGCGCTGCCGGGCTGGACAAATAGAGTGTTGGCGCGCTTTGTGACACGCGCCGCCGTTTCATTTGAAGCGGCTCTGCCATACTTTCGCGGCAAAGCGGTGGTGACAGGGAATCCCGTCCGCCGCGAGTTCTTTGACATTCCGGCGAAGAGGCGCGATGCTTCACGCTTCTCCGTACTCGTCTTCGGCGGTTCGCAGGGCGCGCGTGCCATCAACGAAGCGATGATTGCCGCGCTGCCGCATCTCGCCGCGCACAAAAACAGTCTGCACGTCACGCATCAAACGGGCGAAGCGGACTACGAAAAAGTGCGGCAGGGCTACGCGAGCGCAGGCTGGACAGAGAACGCAGACGTGCTTCGTTACATAGATGACATGGTCGCATCCTTCGCCGCGAGCGACTTAATCATCTCGCGCGCCGGAGCGACGACGAGCGCGGAACTCATCGCGGCGCGCAAGGCGGCAATCATGATTCCGTTTCCGCTCGCGGCAGACGATCACCAGCGCAAGAACGCCGAAGCGTTACAGACAGCGGGCGCGGCGCGCATGATTCTACAGAGCGATTTGACCGGCGAACGCCTCGCCGCAGAGATTGATAAATTGATTGCCGCGCCCGACACGCTCACGCGCATGGAACAGTCCGCACGCGAAATGGCACGCGGCGATGCAGCGCAAACGACAGTTGATTTGATGGAGAAGATGGTCAAATAGTAAACAGTTTTCAGTTTCGAGTTTTCATTTTTAGATTTGTTGGGAGGCCATGAAGCAGCGCGCGATGCAAAAAGCGGAAGCTGAAAACTCAAAACCGAAAACTGAAAACTGACGCAAAGAAATGTTTCGTAGCATTCAACACGTACACTTCGTCGGGATCGGCGGCATAGGGATGAGCGGCATCGCGGAGGTGCTCGCCAATCTTGGTTTTCGCGTGTCCGGCTCGGACATGAAAGCTTCTGCGGTGACGAAGCGTTTGCAGGCGGCGGGCGTCGAGTTTGTTGAAGGACACGGCGCGTTGAATGTCGGCGATGCTCACGTTGTCGTTCGTTCGACGGCGGTGCGTGATGACAACCCGGAGATTGTAGAAGCGCGGCGGCGTTCGATCCCCGTAATACCGCGCGCGGAGATGCTCGCGGAATTGATGCGGCTTAAACCCCATTCGGTCGCCGTCGCAGGCTCGCACGGCAAGACTTCGACGACTTCGATGGTGGCGACGGTGCTGCAACGCGCGAACCTCGATCCGACGGTGGTGGTGGGCGGCGTCGTCGGCGCGCTAGGCTCGAATGCGCGGCTTGGCAAAAGCGATTTGATGGTTGTCGAGGCCGACGAAAGCGACCGCTCGTTTCTGATGCTGACGCCGACGATTGCCGTCGTCACGAATATTGACCGCGAGCATATGGATTACTACAAGGACATGACGGACGTGCGCGATTGCTTCAGAAATTTCGTCAACAAAGTTCCGTTCTACGGCGCGGCGATTCTGTGCCTTGACGATCCGCACGTGCAGGCGGTGATTCCGTATGTCGAACGTCGCCGCGTGACTTACGGCTTGAGCGCACAGGCGGACGTTTCGGCGCACGGCATACGTTTCGATCAGGAGTTCGGCTCGAGCTTTACGGTGTGGCGCGGCAGCGATGTGCTGGGCGAAGTGAGTTTGCGCGTGCCGGGCTTGCACAATGTTTATAACTCGCTGGCGGCGATTGCCGTCGCCTTCGAGTTGGAAGTTCCGTTCGCGCAGATTGCCGATGCGTTGAAGGATTTCACGAACGCCGACCGCCGGTTTCAGTTCAAGGGCGAAGCGGCGGGCGTGATGGTGGTTGACGATTACGGGCATCATCCGACGGAGATCAAGGCGACGCTCGCCGCCGCTAAGATCGGTTCGGCGGGACGCCGCATCGTCGTGCTCTTTCAGCCCCACCGCTACACGCGCACGCAGGATCAAATGGAAGAGTTCGCGCGCTCCTTCAATAACGCCGACGCGCTTTTCGTTACCGATATTTATGCAGCGAGCGAAGACCCGATTGCGGGCGTGACAAGCGAAGCCTTGACGGATGCTATCAAGCTTTACGGCCACAAGAACGCGCACTACATTGGCGCGCTCGATACGGCGGCGGAAGTCTTAACGGAGCAGGTTAGCGCAGGCGATCTAGTTATCACACTCGGCGCAGGGCCTGTTTATCGCGCGGGCGACAAGTTGCTTGAGTTATTGAAGGCACAAGCTCGAAATGTTGAATTGTGAGTGCGGCGATTGAAAGCTGTTTTAGTGGAACGGTTGAAAGTTATTTAAGTGTGAGCGACGCTAAACACAAATTGAGTTTGGAAGCGCGTGATGCGGCGATAGAAAGAATCGCGGCGGAATTGAAGGTGTGCGCCGAACGCGGGCGGCGTTTCGCGGAATTGACGAGCTTGAAAGTCGGCGGCGCGATTGATTGGGTTATTTCGCCGCGCATAGAGGAAGAAGCGGCGGCGGTTGTTCACGCGCTTGATGAAGCGTGTGTTGCCTGGCGCGCTCTCGGTTCGGGAAGCAACGTGCTGGCGGACGATGCGGATCATCATTATGTGGTCGTGAGTTTGAAAGAGTTGAAGGGCGAAGTGCGATTCGACGGCGAGCGCGTGAGCGTGAGCGCGGGTTATTCGTTGCCGCGTTTGTGCGTTGATGCGGCGCGGCGAGGGCTGGCCGGAATAGAAGGTTTGGGCGGCATACCGGGAACCGTTGGCGGTGCGCTGTGGATGAACGCGGGCGCATATGAGCATGAGATCGGCACGGTGACGGAGACGGTGCGGGTGGCGCGCGAAGGCCGCGTCGCGTTTGTCGCGGGCAGCGAAGTCACTTGGGATTATCGCCACACATCTTTCCGTGAAGGCGAACTGCTGCTCGGCGCGACGCTCTGTTTGACGCCGGACGATCCCGCGAAAATCAAAGAGCGCATGGACGAAGCGAAAGCGAAACGCTTGGCGACGCAGCCGCATGGCTCGCGTAGCGCCGGATGCTTTTTCAAGAATCCGCCGGGAAGCCCAATCGGTACGGGAAAGATGATTGACTTGATGGGCATGAAGGGCGCGCGTCGCGGCACGGCGGTCGTCTCGCCCGTTCACGCGAATTTTATTGTGACCGATGGCAAAGATGCGCGTGCGGCGGATGCGCTTGCGCTCGCCGAAGAGATCAGAGAGCGTGTGCGGCGTGAGCATGGTTTCGAGTTGGAGTATGAAGTGGAGTTGTGGCGCGCGGAAACGCCGCGTGTGGAAAGCGAAGGGATTATCGCTGAAAGGGAAGAGAGAAATTGAGAGAGCAAATTATCACTCCGCGAGCGGGCGCAGGAGGAAGTGGTGTGCCGTCGTCCGGGCGAAGCGCCGCCGGTAAAGGCCGTGCCGCATCCGTCGGCGTCACGCAGAATCCGGCGCGCCGTGAACGCGCAGGCAAGGCTGCTGCACGACGCGACTCCGGCAATAGTTCGAGTGCCGTGCTGTCTTATGCGCCGCTCGCCGGTAAAATTTTGCTTGCCGTTGTCGCGGGCGTTCTTCTCTTCACAGGCTACCGCGCGGCGGCTTCTGCTTCTTTCTTTCAATTGCGCGCGATAAATGTCGGCGGCGCAACGCGCGTTTCGGAAGATGATATCAGGACGATTGTGCGTCGCAACGCTTCGCGCACGGGTGTCTGGCGCGCGGACCTGAATCAATTAAGCGCGGAGATTGAAAAGCTGCCCGGGGTGCGCAATGCAGTGGTTTCGCGCGTGCTGCCGGACGGCGTGCGCGTGCGCGTCACGGAACGCACTCCGCGTGCGATTGCTCGAACAACGAACGGGCGTCTCGTATGGGTTGATGATGACGCGGTCACGCTCGGCGCAGCATCTCCGGCGGATCAGTTGCCAGCTTTTTTTATCGTGGGGCTTGACGAAGGAAGCGGCGAGGCGGCGCGTGCGGCCAACCGCGAGCGCGTGCAGACGTATCTAGGGATGTCACATGAGTGGGATGCGCTTCGTTTAAGTGAGCGCGTCAGCGAAGTGAATTTAACGGACGTGCGCGACGTGCGCGCGCAGCTTGCGGGCGACGATGCCGAAATTGAAGTGCGGCTCGGCGCGCGCGATTTCGGCAAGCGATTGCAGATTGCTTTAAGAGTGCTTGACGAACAACGCCATACGCCGCGCGGCTCGCTGATTACGCACCTCGATGCGACGCTTGAGCGGCGCGTCATCGTCGGCTTCAGTTCCGGCGCGCCGCAAACATCCGGCGAAAGTGTTGACGATAATTCAAGTGATAATATAAATATATCCCGCGCCGAAAAAAGCCCCTCCCCCGCACCGTTGAAGAAACAATCCAGCCCGCAGAAAGAGACGAAGCAAAAAGAAGCGAAGAAGGAAACCGCACCGCGCAAAGCGCATGAGCCGTCGCGGAAAAAAGATCATACGGAAAAGCGCGCCGCCACTGATGCGGCCAAAGCGAAGACGCGCCCGCGCCGCGTCGGTTAAATTGTACAGTTTTTGAGAGGGGATTTTTAATGGCTAAACGCGCCTCGCACACAGTCGGCCTCGACATCGGAACCAGCAAGGTGACGTGCATCGTCGCCGAGCCGGGCGACGGCGGCGCGCTGGACATCGTCGGCATCGGTGAAGCGGAAGCGCGCGGCCTACGCAAGGGCGTGATCGTTAACCCTGACGCAGCAGTTGAAGCCATCAAGCGCGCCGTCGAAGATGCCGAACGCATGAGCGGACTTGAAACAGAAGAAGTGACGATCAATCTCGCGGGGTCGCATATCATGGGATTTAACGGGCAGGCGATTGTCGCCGTCTCGGGGCGCGATAGAGAGATTACGCCCGATGATGTGCGGCGCGCGATTGATTCGGCCTGCGCGATTCAGCTTCCCGCAGGACGCGAAATCGTTGACCGCCTACCGCAAGAATTTATTGTAGACGATCAGGACGGCATCAACGATCCGGTCGGAATGATCGGCGCGCGTCTCGCCGTCAAAGTGCATATCGTGACGAGTCCGGTCACGGCCAGACAGAATGCGATCAACGCCGTCAATCGCGCCGGGCTCGTCGTCGCCGACATGGTGCTCGAACAACTCGCCGCCGCCGAAGCGACTTTGACCGATGACGACAAGGAATTTGGCGCGGCCTTAGTGGACATCGGTGCGGAGACAACCGGACTGATTATTTACCAGCGCGGCGCGGTGCAACACACGGCGGTCTTCGCTTTAGGCGGCTCGCATTTTACGAACGACATCGCGTTCGGCCTGCGCACGCCGATTCCTGAAGCGGAGAAGATTAAACGTAACGTCGGTTGCGCTTTCTCCGCCAGTTTGAACGAAATGCAGCGCGGCGAGTTGGTTGACGTGCCGTCTGTCGGCGGGCGTCCGCCGCGTCAACTGTCGCGCCAAATTTTATGTGATATTTTGCAGCCGCGCGCCGAAGAAGTTTTGATGCAGGTCGCGGATGAAATCAGGGAATCCGGTTGGGAACGGCAGTTGTCGAGCGGCATCGTGCTCACCGGCGGCGGCGCGCTGCTTTCGGGCATGGCGGAGATCGCCGAACAGGTCTTCGATGCGCCCGTCAGGTTGGGTTATCCCGAAAGAGATCGTTTCGGCGGACTTGTCGAAGATGTGCAAAGCCCCGCGTGGGCGGCCGCCTCTGGCCTTGCGCTCGTTGCGCAGCGCACGCTTTCCGCCGAGTCGCGCGCGGGCGCGGCGGGCAAACGCGGGCAGACCGGAAAATTAACTGACTTTGTTTCCAAATTTCGTCATCGTTTTAGTAGTATTTTTTGACAAGTTGTTGTATGCTGCCGCGCCAGCTGACACAAGATGTAGTCCGCAACATATAGCCGTTACCGGCGTAGCAAGCCCAACATAAACGCAATGTGGTTCGGAAGCACTCGGAAGCTTCGTAAAGAGAGGACGTTCAAATATGACATCGGATGGCCGTCAGCCGGGCAACAATGGCATTAATATTTTCATAGACGACGATCCACCGATTACCGGCGCGCGCATTAAAGTAATCGGTATCGGCGGCGGCGGCGGCAATGCCGTCAATCGTATGATCGAAGCGGGCATCGAGGGCATCGAATTCCTCGTCGCCAACACAGATTTGCAGGCTCTCAAACGCTCGCGCGCGCCGATTAAGATTCAGCTCGGCGGGCATTTGACGAAGGGACTCGGCGCGGGCGCGAACCCGCATATCGGACGCGACGCCGCACTCGAAGATACGGAAAAAATCATCGAAGTGCTTGAAGGCGCGGACATGGTTTTCGTTACGACAGGTCTCGGCGGCGGAACGGGAACGGGCGCGGCTCCGATTATTGCTTCGCTCGCAACCGAACTGAACGCGCTGACGGTCGCCGTCGTCACCAAGCCTTTTCACTTTGAAGGCAAACGCCGGATGATGCAGGCCGAACAGGGCTTGCGCGAGTTGCGCGAATCCGTTGACACGGTGATCACGATTCCGAACGAGCGGCTGCTGCATACCGTTGACCGAAACGCTTCGCTCGCCGATTCGTTCAAGGTCGCGGACGACGTGTTGCGTCAAGCCGTGCAGGGCATCTCGGATTTAATCACCGTGCCGGGACTCATCAATCTCGATTTCGCCGATGTGAAATCAATTATGGCGGGGATGGGACTCGCGCTGATGGGCGCCGGACGCGCGAGCGGCGAACACCGCGCGATGGAAGCGACGCAGCAGGCCATCTCGTCGCCGCTTCTCGAAGAAGCGACCATCGAAGGCGCGAAAGGCGTGCTAATCAATATCACCGGCGGCACGGATTTGACGCTTTACGAAGTCAACGAAGCCTCTTCGATTATCCGCGAGGCGGCGGACGACGATGCCAACATTATCTTCGGCGCAGTGATTGACGAATCGCTACGTGATGAAATGAAAATCACCGTGATCGCCACAGGCTTTGATAAAGAGTCGGCCGATAGCGGTCGGATTGCGGCGGCGAGCGCCGGGATGCCGCCCGTACCGCCGCGCTACACGCAACGTCCCGGCGATGATTTGCAGCGGCCTGTGACGGGTGGCGGCGTGCGCTCCGATGATCTGGACGTGCCCACTTTTATACGCAAGAAAGCAGATTAAGCGGTAATCGAAACGCGAAGCGGCAAAGGCAATCGTGTGCAGGGGGTAGCCTCCTTCCATTTTTGCCTTTCGGCTTTTCTCTTCGCTCCTCACTTTCGCTTTGCCTTTTACACTTGCCTCGTGTAGCATACCGCGCATTCCCTGTGCCGGATATTCCATTTGACGGGCTACGCTACGAACACCGCTTCTCTCTTGAATCAAGGCCGCAGCCTGCGAGAGCGGTAAACGAATTCGCCCGTGCTCATTTCATGCTCTATTGCTATGGACGGCAACCTGTACGGCAGGGGCACGCTCTTCGCTTCGTATGACTCGCTCGAGGGTCTTTTCAAATATTGGAGGTAGGATAGATAACAGTGAACCGCAAACTAATACGAACCACGCTGGCACAAGTTAAAGAGAAGGGGCGCGATATCGCTCCGCCAAAACCACGCCCGGCCGCATCGTCGGCTGCGCCTCCGGCGGGCGGCAGCGCCGACGCCCATCGCCCGGCCGCGAGACCCGGCGGCGCACCGCCGCCACCGCGCGCGAGCTACGCGCCTTCATCGGCCTCCGTGCAGGTGCGTAAGCGCGTGCCGCCTCCGGCAGAAACCAACGCCGAAATCTATTACTACAAAAAACAGATGGATGCGCACATACCGATGGTGCTAGTCCTAACGGACGGCGAAGAGATCGAAGGCACAATCGAGTGGTATGACCGCAATGCTTTCAAGGTCAACCGCAAATCCGAGCCGAATCTGCTGGTGCTCAAGCAGCACGTGAAGTATATGTTCAAGGCCGAAGACCGCGAGGCCGAATAGTTTCTTCGGGTTGAATCGCAATGTTAAAAGAACGTGCGTCCCTCGCGCGCGTCTTGCTCTCGCCGGATTCGTGCCAATGATTGATTCGTCGCCAACTTCATCATCCAAAAACCAACGCGCGAAACGGAAATTGCCGCGCATCGGCATTACGATGGGCGATCCGGCGGGCATCGGCCCGGAGGTCGTCCTAAAGGCCGTCGCGGAAGAAGACGTTTTGCGCATCTGCACGCCCGTGATAATTGGCGATGCGCAGCTTCTGGCGCACACCGCGCGCACGCTCGATCTTAATTGCGGCTACGACATCGTGCGTCATGACGAGCCGCTGCCGGACGAACTGCACGCGCCGGTTATTTTTCATCTGGATAACGTCGGCGGCTACATCGAACCGGGCATCGAATCGGGTGCAGCGGGCAGAGCTGCCGCCGGATATATCGAAACCGCCGTCGAACTATGCGCTGCCGGAAAACTCGACGCGATGACCACCGCGCCGATTAATAAGCGCGCGCTTTTTTTAGGCGGCTACGGTTTTCCCGGCCACACGGAATTTCTCGCCCACCTGACGAACACGGAAGAGTACGCGATGGCGTTCGTTGCCGCCAATCTGCGCATCGTGCTGCTTTCAACGCACGTCCCGCTTTCGGAAGCGATTAGATTGGTTGAGCGTGACCGATTTGTTCGCGTCATCAATCTGGCGCATCGGGAATTGCGGCGCTGGGGCATCGAGCGTCCGCGCATCGCCGTCGCTGCTTTGAACCCACACGGCGCGGAGGGCGGGCTGTTCGGTGTCGAAGAGGCTTCGGAGATCATGCCAGCTGTGGAGGCGTGCCGCGCAAGCGGCGAGATGGACGTGCGCGGGCCTTTCTCCGCCGATACGGTTTTCCTGCGCGCGTCGCGCGGTGAGTTCGACGCGGTCATTTCGTGCTACCATGATCAGGCGATGATCCCGGTCAAGTGTTTATCGTTTGGCGAAGCCGTCAATGTTACGCTGGGGTTGCCCTTTATACGCACCTCTGTGGATCACGGCACGGCTTTCGATATCGCGGGCAAAGGAATTGCCGAACATTCGAGTATGACGGCGGCCATTCAGCTCGCGGCGCAACTTGTCGCGCACGGGAATGAAAGCGGTCGCGCCGTCGAAGTTTGAAGTTAGTTGAGAAAGGAACGAAACGGAAGTGTCAACACCGCCAACACCTCCGGCCTCACGCCGCGTGCTTGTCGCCGACGATGATCCGGCAATCCTGCGTCTTGTGACGGCGATTGTCGAAAAAGAGGGTTATCAGGTCGTGGCTGCGCGCGATGGGCGTGAAGCCTACAAACTTTTACAGGAAGACTCGAATTTTATCGCCGGGGTCTTCGATGTGATGATGCCGCACATACAGGGGCCGGAACTCGTGCGTTATATGCGCACGGAGAAACGCCTGATGAAAATCCCCGTGATGATGATGACCGCCGAGCAGAACCCGAAACTCTCCTCGGAAAGTTTCTCCGCCGGGGCGGTCGTCTTTCTGCCCAAACCCTTCACCACCGCGCAACTACAAATCATGCTGCGTATGCTCATCAGCAAGGCCAGCACCTAAACCACTCGCTACCAAAATCGGATCGTAGTTTGCGCTGAGATAATCTGTATGAACAATGGAATCGGGGCGCACGCCGGAGGGATGAGCAACCACTTGTTTACTTTGTTGCTTGTCATCGCCGCCATAATCCTTGTTGCCATCGTAGCTCTGTGCGTCTTTCTGCTTGTGCGTAGTCGGCGGCTTCCTTAATATAAACACGGAGGGAAATTCGCGCGCCTTAAGTCGTTGCATTCGGGTATGCGTTGCTGCGTGCGGATCATTTTGTGCGATGCGTTTCATTCCAAACATAAACTTTACCGGCACGCAACGGCGCTGGCTGCTTGTCGCCTGCGTTTTATTAATCATCACGGGCACGCTGCTGACAATTGTTCGCACGCAGGCGGCGAGTAAGCTGGATGCGAAGCTGGCGCGAAAATTGATCGCGCACGTCGCGGGCGTCGAACTGGCTTCCGACGCCGTGAAGGTGAAGGATAAAGATATCTCTTTGCTCGGTTCATCGGCGACGGTGGTGGCACAAATTGAGACGGCGTTCCGGTTTGTGACGAACGAGCGTGGCGAATGGCGCGTGGCGGAAATCAGGACGGGCAACAACAAATGGGAAGATGTTGATATGCTCGTGCGCGCCGTCAATCAGGAAAAGGCTGCGCGGGCGCGTGCCGAACTCGAAACGCTCGCCGTCGCGCTCAAATCCTTTCGCCGTGAGCGCGGCTTTTATCCAATCACAAACAGCGAAGCCGTGCTGGTTGACCAACTGAATCCGCGCTACACGATGCGAATCGTGCGCGTTGATCCTTGGCACAATCCATACATTTACAAAGGCACGGGCGACCGCTTCGAGTTGCGTTCGACGGGCGCGGACGGCAAATTAAATACGGCGGACGACGTGGCGATTAATCAGGGATAAAAAGTCGCGTCTTCGACTCGGTTTGAGCGCGTGGTTTGATGTCGCGCCGCATATGGTGTGCGAAGGTGGAATCTCTAAGCGGGCTTTTTGCGTTGCCTGCAAACCTTTCTCTTGACGCGCCGTCAATGCGAATGTTAGGTTTCGAGCGTGGCTTGTCGCGTGCGCAAACCGTGAATGGTCGGCCACCGTGCAATCTGTTTCACGGCTCAACGCGCGAGGCAACGCAGGGCTTGCGGCGTTTGCGGCCTCTTAAAAAAGGAGTAGTGTGTTTTGGCAGGTGAACCGCGCAAACTTCTGCTGGCGGATGATTCGATCACGATTCAGAAAGTGATTGACCTGACTTTCGCCGACGAAGGCTTCGATGTCACAACGGTCGGCAACGGCGAGCAGGCCATCGAACAACTCGCGGCGATCATGCCGGACATCGTGCTCGCAGATGTTTTCATGCCCGGCAAAAGCGGCTACGAAGTGTGCGCGCACATTAAAAACAACGCGCAGTTTCAACATATTCCTGTCATACTTCTGGTCGGCTCGTTTGAGCCGTTCAATGAAACGGAGGCGCGCCGGGTCGGTGCGGACGACGTCTTGACCAAACCTTTTCAATCAATCAGGCAACTCGTAAACAAGGTCGGCGCGCTGCTCGGCGGCGAAGAAAAACACGATGCGGAAGAGAACGCGGAGCAAACCGCAGCCGCGCCCGCCCCGCCATCCGATGCGACGCTCATGATGAGCGCGCCGCACCGCGAAGCCGAAGCTGCGAGAATCTTCGATCATCCCGAAACAGGCTTCACGCAGGACTCGGCGCGAGATTCGCAAACTCCGAATGATGATACGCCCGCGCCCGTCGTCAACCGCGATGCGCCGGATATTTCTTTCGCTGACGCCGCGATGGACGACGAGATGATCGAAGCCACGCCGGTTTACGAGTTTAACCGCCAGCAAGAAACCGCGCACCACGCCGTAGAACATTCTGCGCCGCCGGAAGTTGTCGAAGAAGCGGACGTGATGGAAACCGCCGAGACGACGCACACGAGCGAAGAATCATCCGATGCGGGCGACGAAACACTTTTATCTATCGCACCCGTCGTCGTACCAAACGCGCACGCCGGTGAGGAGCAATCAATCTCTACGCCGAATCGCGCCGCGCCGCACATTTCTTCGCAAACATTCGGCACAGCCGCCGATGACGCCCTGCTTGATTTGGGCGATATGGCATCCCCGTCAGCCGCGACTGCCGAAGCCGATGACTTTATTCTGGACTTACGAGACACCTTCGACGAAGCGCCTGCGTCTTCTCCGACACCTGCGCCGCCGCCCGCCGCGATTGATGCGAACGCCGACATGGACGCCGCGACGTTCGTTGATTACGAAGCAGAAATAACGGAGGCCGCGCCGCAGTCTGCCGCATACGCCGAAGCGCAAGACACCGTCGAAGGGCAGCGCGAGGAGTTCGCGCCAGTCGAAAATCAGGGGGCGGACGCTTATACCACCACCAGACTGCACCCGCCCGCAACGGAACATACGAGTTTCGACAACGAAACGCCGCACGAAGATTACGCTGCTTCGCCGGAACTCTCCGTTCCGCAGTGGCAAACGGCGGAGACGCAAACAAGCGCGGAAAGCGTTTCTGAAACCGCGCCGCAAAATTCCGCGCCGTCCGCTGGCGCGCAGCTCAACCTCGATCAATTATCGCCGGAAATGATTGATCTGATTGCGCGCCGCGTCGTCGAACATCTTTCCGAAAAAGTCGTGCAGGAGATCGCGTGGGAAGTCGTTCCACAGCTCGCCGAACTGATGATTAAACGCCGCCTCGAAGAAGAGAACTCGCAGGCGCAGTAACTCAAACTTCATTGCCATCAAGATCGGGACAAGCGCGCGCATGGAGGCCGCTTCGTCCCGATTCTTTATGCTGCTATACTGAAAATCATCTATGGAAATTCCTAAGACTTACGATCCGAAACAGGCCGAACAACAACACTATCAGCGTTGGGAGCAGGAGCACTGCTTTGCGCCGGAGACCAACCGCGATCCGCACGCGCCCGTCTTTTCCATCGCCATTCCGCCGCCCAACGTGACCGGCTCGCTGCACATGGGTCACGCCCTGCAACACACTTTGATGGACGTGCTCGCGCGCCACAAAAGAATGCAAGGCTATCGCACGCTCTGGCTTCCCGGCACAGACCACGCGGGCATTTCCACCGAAACAATCGTCAAGCGTGAACTGCAGAAAGAAGGCTTGACGAAGTTCGATCTGGGACGCGAAAAATTCATCGAGCGCGTCTGGCAATGGAAGCGTGAATCGGGCGGGCAGATTACAAAGCAGATGCGGCGCGAAGGCGCGTCCTGTGATTGGACGCGCGAGCGTTTTACGATGGATGAAGGCCTGTCGTCGGCCGTCCGCGAAGTCTTCGTGCGCCTTTACGAAGAAGGACTGATTTATCGCGGCGACCGTATCATCAACTGGTGTCCAAAAGATCAAACGGTGCTTTCGGATTTGGAAGTCGAGAAAGAACCGCAGGCCGGAAAACTCTACTTTCTGCGCTATCCCGTCAAGTCGGATAATGGCAACGCTGAACCGCGTTATATCACGGTCGCCACGACGCGCCCGGAAACGATGCTCGGCGATACCGCCGTCGCCGTGAACCCGGAAGACGAACGCTACCGCGACCTCGTCGGCGCAACGCTCCTCCTGCCGCTCGTGAATCGTGAAATCTCCGTTGTCGCGGACGACTATGTTGATCCGGCGTTCGGCACGGGCGCGGTGAAGATTACGCCCGCGCACGACCAGAACGATTACGAGATGGGAGTACGCCACAATTTGCCGCACGTCGTCGTGATTGATAAAGACGCGCGCATGACGGAAGACGCGGGCGCGGAATTCGCCGGACTTGACCGCTACGCGGCGCGCGAGAAGGTAATTGAAAAATTTGCGGAGCTTGAACTGCTCGAAAAAGTCGTTGATTACGAATTCGCCATCTCGCGCTGCGAACGCTGCCGCACGGTGATCGAACCGCTCGTTTCGACGCAGTGGTTCTGCCGCATGGAAGAGATGCGAAAACTTGCGCTCGATTTGATGGCGAACGAAAAGTTGCCGCGCTTTTTCCCCGAAGTGCCTTACGAAAAAGTCTACACGACGTGGCTGGAAAATCTGCGCGATTGGACTATCTCGCGCCAGCTCTGGTGGGGACATCAGATACCTGCCTGGTACACGCAAGACGGCGAGGTGATCGTCGCCCGTACTGAAGCGGAAGCACGCGAGAAGGCCGGTACGAACGATTTAACACAGGATGAAGATGTTTTGGATACATGGTTTTCGTCCGCGCTGTGGCCTTTCTCGACGCTCGGCTGGCCTGATGAGACGAAAGATTTACAGACATTTTATCCGACCTCCGTGCTGGTGACGGCGCGCGATATAATCTTTCTGTGGGTGTCGCGGATGGTGATGGAAGGATTGAAGTTTGTCGGTAAGACGCCGTTTCAAGACGTGTTTATTACGGGCACGATTTTCGATAAGCACGGGCAGCGTATGTCGAAGACGAAAGGCAACGGCGTTGACCCGCTCGACGTGTTCGACAAGTACGGCGTTGACGCGACGCGGCTTGTGCTCGCCTCCATCGGCAGCACGGACACGCGCTGGAACGATTCGCAGGTGGAATCCTATCGCAACTTCGCCAACAAAATCTGGAATGCCGCGCGCTTCTGTTTGTTGAATTCCGAAGGCGCGCGCGTTGATGAAAAAGCTCTGCGGGAAAACGTCGCGCAGCTTGCGCTGCATGATCGCTGGATTATTTCGCGGCTCAACAAAACGGCGCGCGACACGAACTCCGCCATTGAAAAATATAATTTCCATGAAGCCGTGCAAACGCTTTATCATTTCTTCTGGGACGATTTCTGCGATTGGTATATCGAGCTGACAAAGGCGGACGTGGCCGATGAGACGCGCACGCCGGAAAGAGATGCGGCACGCACGCGGCTCGTTTCGGTTTTAGAACAGGCGCTTAGGCTGCTGCATCCGTTCATGCCTTACATCACGGAAGAACTCTGGCAAAACTTACCTGCGAAGCGCGATGAACTTTTGCATAAGGCATACACAGGCGCATCGCCGACCATCATGCTGGCCGCGTATCCACAGGGCGATGATGCTTTGATAGACGAGCGTGCTGAAGGGGAGATGAATGCGGTGATCGAATTGATTTCCCGCGTGCGCAATATTCGTTCGGAGATGAGCATCAAGCCGTCGGAGCGTGTGCGCGTAATGGTCGCGGCGGCGGATGCGGAGTTGCGTGCGATGTTTGCGGCGAGCGCGGATCAAATCAAACGTATCGCGCGGCTCTCGGAAATTATCATTAATGAAAAGCTGGATGCGCCGCCTGCTTCGGCGCGTGCGGTGCTGGCGGGCGGCGCGGAAGTCGCCGTGCCGCTCGAAGGTTTGATTGATTTCGAGCATGAACGCACGCGACTCGAACGTGAGCAAACGAAGTTGCAGGCGGAGGCCGGAAAATTGGAAGCGCAACTCGCCAACCCGAACTTTGCCTCGCGCGCGCCCGCCGAAAAAGTCGAAGAATTGAGAACGCGCCTTGAAGACATTTCCGTGCGCACCCGAACCTTACACCAAACTCTGGAGGCGCTTCGATGAACTGGCTTGACGAAGGCGCGCTGTTTTCGCAGATCGGCGCATTTCTCGGCGAAGATTTGGGACGCGGCGACATTACGACGCAATCTACCGTGACGCGCAACACGCGCGCGCGCGGGCGTTTCATCGCCAAGCAAGCGATGACGGTCGCCGGACTGGAAGCGGCGGAAGCCGTCTTTTCCACGCTCGACTCGCAGCAACAGATCGAAGCTTTCGCGTCGGACGGCGACGAAGTCGAAGCCGGAAAAGTGATTGCGCGCACCAGCGGCTTCGCGGATGTGCTGCTTGCGGGCGAGCGCGTCGCGCTTAATCTGATGCAGCGGCTTTCGGGCATCGCCACGCTCACGCGCCAGTACGTGCGCGCTATCGAAGGCACAAAGGCGCAGATCGTTGACACGCGCAAGACGACGCCGGGCTTGCGTATGCTGGAAAAGTACGCAGTACTGGCGGGCGGCGGGCGCAATCATCGCTTCGGCCTCGATGACGGCGTGCTGATTAAAGACAATCACATTGCGCTCGCGGGCGGCGTCGGCGCGGCTGTCGAACGCGCACGCGAAAGAGTCGGGCACTTACACAAAATCGAAGTGGAAGTTTCGACCGAGAGCGATTTACGTGAAGCTTTGACAAGCGGCGCGGACATTGTTCTGCTGGATAATCTGACGCCGGAAGAAACGGCGCGGCTCGTCGCTGTGGCGCGCGAGCTTTCGCCCGCCGTAACGCTCGAATCATCCGGCGGCATCACACTGGAAAACGTGCGCCTTTACGCCGAAGCCGGAGTTGATCTAATCAGCATCGGCGCGCTCACGCATTCGGCGCGGGCGATGGACATCAGCTTTAAGATTCAAGCCGGTTAACGCTGCGCAATTGCCGGATGCCTTTTTAGTCTTATGCTTAAAGAGTTCAAAGCTGTAAAGCAACATGACAACGATCTTTTTCGTCGTTGGTTCGAGGACGACTTCTTCGATCTGATTGTGTGGTATGACGCTCATCAAATGATCTGCGGCTTTCAACTTTGCTACGATAAAAACAGGCGCGAGCGCGCGATTACATGGCTGGAGAGCAAGGGTTATGCGCATGATGTTATTGATAGCGGAGAGCGTTCCGTCTGGGAAGTGAAGTCGCCGACGCTCGCGGGCGCAACGAGTTTTCCGCATCAGCAGGTGCTGGAGGATTTCACCCTTAGAAGCACGGAGATAGACGAAGAGGTGGCCGCTTACGTGAAACGAAAGCTTGAAGAGTACAGGGAGCCGGACGAGTTGCGCGGACTGTAAGCGAAGGGTGCGGGCGGCAATCGCGCGGAACTTGCACCCGCGCCGGGCGTGTCTACATCGAAATGATTTTGCTTTCAAAGAAATGTTAATCCGGTGGTGTCCGGCGCGAATCAAAGCAGGAGAGAATTGTGATGCGAATCAAGATGAACGATAAAATCGCGTTCGCGTTGTGCGGCGTGCTGATGCTCGCAGTATTGTTTGCCGATTCAAACGCGCAGCAGCGGCGCAAGCGCAGACCGTCGCGGCGAATCACCAATCCTGTGAACACTGCGCAACGGCAAAATAACGGCGCATCTTCACAGACGGACGCGGTCATCATCAGCACCGATGATGCTCCCGCCAATAATTCGGATAGCAGTACCACGCCGCGCAATGGAAACGCCAATCGCAACCGCACGCCGGGGGCATCTGCGACAACTGATTCCGATTCGGATAATACGCGCCGCACCGTCAATAAATTATCTGCCGATGTGTCGAAGCTGTCGGAAAAGCTGTCGCAGATGGAAGAGCAGCAGCGCACGCTGGTTGATCTGGAACGCCTTTCGCGGGCGGAGCAGCGCGCCGAGAATTTGCGCGCGCAGTTGCGCGACGTGACGGCGAAAGAGGCCGAGCTTCAGGCACGCTCCGAGCAGTTGGAGATTGACCTTGAGCCGAGGAACATAGAGCTTAGTCTGGCGGGCGTCGGTTCGACTCGCCCGGAAGAGTTACGCGCCCAGCGTCGCCGTCAACTCGAAAGCGAAAAATCCAGAGTCGCTTCGCAGTTGACTTTGATGACGACGAGCCGCACGCGCCTCGAGTCTTCTATCGCCAACGCGGACACCGAAGTTGAACGGCTGCGCCAGCGCCTTGATGCCGCCAACGCGACGACGCCCGGCGCAACGCGGTCAACAACTTCTCCGGCAAATAATCCATCGCCACAAACGGGCGTTGACGCCATCGCCAGCCCGTCACCGTCACCGACGCCTTCGCCAAGCGATACGGCGACGCCTCTTTGAAATCGAATGGAAATAAAGTCGTTCGTTTGATGCTCGACACTTTACGGCGCGAGTAAGCGGTACAAGTTAAATCATGGGCACGATTTCGCTGGAGCATTTATATCGCTTGATCGGTGAAGCGAACGCGCGTGGCGAGCGCGTTGCGGTGGCGACGGTCGCGCACACGCGCGGCTCGACTCCGCAACGGCGCGGCGCAAAGATGCTGTTCTTTGAGAACGGCGAAGTCGCGGGCACGGTGGGCGGCGGCTGCATCGAAGCCGAAGTCTGGGCTGAAGCGCGCGCGGCTCTGCGAACGGGTCAGCCTGCGCTGCATAATTTCAGCTTGACGGCAGATGCCGCGAGCGAAGAGGGAATGGTCTGCGGCGGCACAATGGACATCTTTATAGATGTTTGGGGCGATACTTAATCAAAGCGCGGCGAGGGGAGAAGAAAGCGTATGCCAGCATCTTTTCTGGAAGATTATAAAGCGAAGCACAGACATCCTTTGAATCGTTTGACGCATAGCGTCGGCATTCCTTTGATCGTCATTTCGCTGCCCCTCTTTTGGTTGAACTGGCGTTGGGCGCTCGCGCTTTTTGTCGTCGGCTGGATTCTGCAATTTCTCGGACACTTTATCGAAGGCAATCAGCCCGCGTTTCTGCGCAATCCCATCTTTTTATTAATCGGCCCCTGGTGGCTCGCACGCCGCGCCGTACAAAAGCTTTTCCATCTCCTGTCACATTCTTCGAGATGACGCGCTCCTTGCCGCGACATAATTTCATTTCATGAACACCGCTGGCGATAAACGTCCATCACGCTTAATCGCTGATGCCGTCGCGCGAATTTTGCATAACTCATCCCTCGCGGTTCTCGCCACGCTTGTCGCCGCCCCTGAAAACGTCGGAGCCAAAATCCTCATCGAAGAATCCGGTATGCGCGTGGGAAGTCTCAGTGACGTTGAGTTAGACGAAGCCGTTGCGCAGCACGCCGCCGCGTTTCTGGATTCGCGCGTGGAAGCGGCGACTTTCGCTGCAAAAGATTTTGCGCGTGAACTCGATACGTGGACGGAAGCGCGCGTGCTGTTTGAGCGTATCGAGCCGGAGCCGCGCGTCGTCGTTTGCGGCGCGGGACACGTCGGCGCTTCGCTCGCGCGGCTGGCGCGGCTTGTCAATTATCGCGTCACGCTCGTTGATGATCGCGCGGAGTTTGTTGCACGCAAACTCTTCCCGGATCAGGGCGTAGAACTGGTGGCGGCAACGGATTGGCGCGAGGCGACGCGGCGCGCCGTCGGTAAAGGGCGCGGCGTGTATGTGGCGGTGGTGACGCGCGGGCACAGCGAAGACGAAGAATGTTTGCGCAGCATCATTGAAGCCGCACCGGAGTACGTCGGATTAATCGGAAGCAAGCGGCGCACGAACATTGTGCTGGAGAGATTGCGCGCCGAAGGCTTCGATGCCGAACGCTTGAAAGAGGTGCGCGCGCCCATCGGTCTGGACATCGGCGCGGTGTCGCCCGAAGAAGTCGCGCTGGCGATTCTCGCGGAGATGATCGCCGTGCGGCGCGGCGGCTCCGGTGCGCCGCTTTCCGCGTGACGTCGAAGATGACTTCATCGTGTATAAATCAAGTTGCCCGTAATGCTTTCGTGTGACGTGTGACACGGGCAGTGTGTAAGCTATGACAAATTGCATACGTGAGAACGAACGCTCATTATTTCTTTAGAAGTTCGATCAAGGATTATGGCAACACGAGTTGAAGCAAAGATGGAGCGTGCAGAGGGCGCGGGCCGATTGCTGCGCGCGCTTTCGCATCGCAATTATAGATTGTTCTGGACGGGCGCGCTGCTCTCGAACGTCGGCACGTGGATGCAGGCGGTGGCGCAAGGGTGGCTGGTGTTGGAACTCACCAATTCACCGTTCTGGCTCGGCCTCGACGGATTTATGGCGACCGCGCCGGGACTACTGTTTACGCTCGCAGGCGGCGTCTTCGCTGACCTCGTTGACCGGCGGCGGCTGTTGATTTTCACGCAAATCGGCGCTGGGCTTTCGGCGCTGGCGCTCGCGCTATTGATTACGACGCACGTCGTGCAGGTGTGGATGATTCTGGTGTTATCGTTCGCCACCGGATGCTGCATGGCGCTTGCTTCGCCTTCGTATCAGGCGATTACGATTGATCTGGTCGGGCGCGAAGATTTGCCGAACGCGATTGCTTTGAACTCCACGCAGTTTCAATTCTCGCGTGTCATAGGCCCCGCGCTGGCAGGCATCGCTCTGAAGGCTTTCGGTTTGGCCGGATGCTTTTACGCCAACGCTTTTTCCTACATCGCGGTCGTCATGTCGCTCTCGATGGTGCGCTTCGATAAGGTTCAGGACGCAGCGGGCGAACCCGTTGAGGCGGTGCGTTCGGTGAAGGATCGGCGCGCGCTGTGGAACGATTTGATCGAGGGCTTCAAGTACGTGAGACGACGCCCGCGCGTCTTTATGTTGCTTTTGATCTCGTCCGTCACGAGTTTGTTCGGCACGCCTTATTTTTCGCTCGTGCCGTATTTCGCGCGCGATATTTTTCATCTGGGCGAAACGGGACTTGCGACGATGATGGGTGTCGCCGGTGCGGGAGCCTTCTTCGGCGCGCTCGCGCTGGTATTGCTCGGCAATATCAAATTCAAAGGGCGGTTTGTGCTCGGCGGCGCGTTCTTTTTCGCCATCACATTGGTTGGTTTCTCGCTGGCGACGGATTTTCTCATGGCGCTCGTCTTTCTTTTTGTGATGGGCTTTGCCGTCGTGTGTTCCATCGCCGTTATCAACACGCTGCTGCAACAGCTTGTGACGAACGAGATGCGCGGGCGCGTGATGAGTATGTTCATCCTCTCATTTATGGGAACGATGCCGATTGGCAATCTGCTGGCGGGCGTGGCGGCACATCGCTACGGCGCACGCCACACGCTCGCCGTCGGCGGCGCAATCATCGCCTTGTTCATAACCTTCGTAGCGATTCGCAATAAACCTCTCCGGCAATTGAGTTGAGATAGATTTGCTTGACTGGTTCGGGCAGCAGTGCCTCCACTCTCTGCTAAATTTCAGTGGCGTGCAAGAAAGCGGCGGCGCGGGCGTTCTATCAAATGAACACGCGCCGCTTTTGTGCGCCACCAGAATTTTATTGAGGAGAGAGCCATGCCAACCAGAAGAAGCGTTGTTTGCCTCGCGTTTGTTTTATTGTTCGTCGCCGCCTTTGCCGCCTCCACACGTGCGCAGGGCGTGATCGTTCCGCGACCGTGCGTGCGGTGTCCCATGCCAATGCCGCGCCCGATACCTTTGCCGCGCGCATTGCCCGTTAAGTCAATCAAGATTGATACGAAGATAAAAGATCAGGTGGCGACCACGCACGTCGAGCAGGTTTTTCGCAACGATACGGATGCAACGCTCGAAGGCACGTATCTTTTCCCGATTCCAGAGACGGCTTCGATCACGGAGTTTGCCATCTGGGACGGCGCGCGGCGGCTTGTCGGCGAAGTCCGTTCGCGTGAGGAAGCGCGGCGGATTTACGACGACATCGTGCGTCGCCAGCGCGATCCGGGGCTTCTCGAATACGCAGGCAAGGATTTGTTTCAGGCGAGCATCTTCCCCATCGCGCCGCACTCGGACAAAAAGCTCGAACTCACCTACACGCAAATCCTCCGCGCCGAATCCGGCACAATCTCGTATCTTTATCCGCTCGGCACAGGCCGCCAGCTCGCGCCCATCGGCACAGTCTCCGGCAGAGTCGAAATCGAAAGCAAAGATTCTCTGCGCAACATCTATTCGCCGAGCCACCGGATTGACACGGCGAAGAACGGCACGGGACGCGCGCGCCTTTCCTTTGAAACGGCGGCGGGACGCGCGGCACAGGATTTTCAACTCTTCTACTCGATCTCGAGAGACGACTTCGCTTCGATGCTCTTAACGCACCGCGAGCCGGGTAAAGACGGCTATTTCCTGCTAATGATCTCGCCGAAAGACGATTTGGCGGAACGCGAATACGCAGCGAAAGATATCGTCTTTGTGATAGACACGTCCGGTTCGATGGCGGAAGAAAACAAATTAGAGAAAGCGCGTGCGGCGTTGCTGTTCGGCATCAGAAATTTGCGCGCCGACGACCGCTTCAATGTCGTCTCGTTTGCGGGCGAAGAACATTTGATGTCCACGAGGCTCGTTGCGGCGGACAATGCGGGGCGCGGGCGTGGAATGGATTTCGTGCAATCTTTGCGCTCGAACGGCGGCACGAATATCAATGACGCGGTGCTCGCCGCGCTACGCCAATTCGATGTGGCGAATCGCCCGAAGATGATCGTGTTCCTGACGGACGGATTGCCGACGGTCGGCGAAACGAACATCGCAAGCATCGTCAACAACGTACACGACGCGAACGCGCGCAGCACAAACGCGCGTAACGCACACGCGAGCAACGTGCAATCCCGCAATGCCACCCGCAGCGGCATACGCTTGTTTACGTTCGGTGTCGGCTACGATGTGAACACGCAGTTGCTCGATAAGCTTGCGGCGGAGAACGGCGGCGCGGCTGATTACGTCGAACCGAAGGAAGATTTGGAAGTTAAAGTCTCGAACTTTTTCGCAAAGGTCACGCATCCCGTGTTGACGGATTTACAGTTGGATATGGGCGGCGTCGAAACTGATTTCATCTACCCGCGCAATCTGCCGGACATTTTTCGCGGCACGCAGCTAACACTTATAGGCCGCTACCGCAACCCGAACGATTTGCGTCATGTCACGTTGCGATTGACGGGCGAGAGCGGCGGACGCACGCGCACCTTCACTTACGCGGGCGAGCGTTTCCCGTTGGCCGAAGACGGCAACGATTTCCTGCCGCACTTGTGGGCGACGCGCCGCGTCGGGTGGCTGCTGGAACAGATACGCACGAGCGGCGAGCAAAGAGAGTTACGCGACGAGATAGTTGATCTGGGCACGCGCTACGGCATCGTTACGCCTTATACGTCTTACCTCGCGCTCGAGCGTGAATCGCGGGCAATTGACGATCTGGCGATGCCCGCTGCTGCGCCGCGTCCAATGCAAGGTAACAGAAAAAGCAGAGGGGTAGTTTCAAACTCGGCGCGCAGCTCTATGGCGAATACTGCACCGGTGGCGAGCGCACCAACGCAGACAACGGGTGCAGAGGCCGTGCAATTTAGCAAAGATGCGCGGGCGCAGCAGGATGCGATCACCATCGAAGCCGATACGCCTGCCGCGACGACGGTACGCAATATACGCGGCAAGATTTTTTATCTGCGCGACGGCGTGTGGACGGATGAAGAGTTTAAGATGAACGCGCGTTTGCCGGAAGTGAAGCTCGTCTTCGGCAGCGACGATTATTTCGCGTTGCTCAAACGCGAGCCGCGTCTCGCAGAGTTCTTCGCGCTCGGCGAACGTGTGATCGTTGTCTTCGATTCGCGCGTTTACCGTGTCGGGAAGGATTCGCAGTAAGCTGATCGCAAAGCGCAGCGTTAATCGGCTTTGCAGGGAAAGAATGCGCCGCGTCTCTTGGTTGCGAGAGGCGCGGCGCATCTTGTGTTGCGGGCGCGAGTTCGTGTACAACGACAAAGAGTTTTTCTAAGCCTTTGCTGCACAATTGCGCGAAACAAATTCTTTCATCTCGCAAACACACTCGGATATTAAAGATTCACGGAGTCGAATTTAATGAGCATTGAACAAACGCGCAGGGCTGAAACGCGCCCGCGAAGGATGGAGCGCGTCGTGCTGCCTGTGGTTTTAGGGTTAGCGTTGGCGGCAAGCGGAATCGTGGCGGCGGCGGGTGGCTGGCGCGTGGTGCGGCAGGGGCTGGCGGGCAAAGATTTGAACGCGGTCTATTTTACAGATACGAAACGCGGTTGGATCGCGGGCGACGAAGGGTTCGTCGGCTACACGGAGGACGGCGGACGCCATTGGGAGCGGCAGAAATTGGCGACGGGTGATGCCGTCAACGACATCTATTTTCGCAACCGCGACGATGGATTTCTGCTCGCCGGAAATCGTATCTTCGAAACGCAGGACGGCGGCGAAGAATGGCGCGAAGCGGCTCGCTTCGCGGCGCAGGATTTCGGCGGCGCGCAGCCGGAACTTTATAGCGTTCGCTTCGGCAGCAAAAAGAGAGGCTGGGTGGTCGGCTCCGCCAGCCGCCGCGACAAGGTTGTGGACAGTCTGGTGCTCAACACAAACGATGGCGGCGCGAGTTGGGTGCGCCAGCCCGTCGCCGTGCGCACGGAGTTGATTCATGTGGATTTCGTGAATGACGAACGCGGTTGGATCGTCGGCGCGAGCGGCACAATTCTGCATACGGAAGACGGCGGCGATACATGGACGCCGCAACGCTCGAACACGGACGCGACGCTTTATCACGTGGACTTTCGCAACAACCGCATCGGCTGGGCGGTCGGCGAACGCGGAACCGTGCTGCGCACGACGGACGGCGGCGACGCATGGTTTCCGGTAACGGTTCCGGTGCGCGCGACGCTCTTGAGCGTGCAGTTTGTCAACGACGACGAAGGCTGGATCGTCGGTCGCGGCGGCACAATCCTGCGCACCGGCGACGGCGGCCGCACATGGATACGCCAGCAAAGCCGCACGACACAGAACCTCTACGCCTTCTTCGCCGACAAGAAAAACAACTGGGCCGTCGGCGGCGACGGAATGGTGTTGCAATACGAACGCTGATTCAAAATTCTACAATCATTAGCCGCCGCAACGGTTCACAGAATGGCGTCCTAGCCTTACGCCGCATAATATCTGTCGGTTTGCTCTCGCTTAATTCGGACAAGCGAGAGTAAGATGTTGATTGCAAGTCCGAGTTTGAAATGAGAAGTAAAATGCTGGACAAAATCACCGTTAATCCCAAAATCCATTTTGGCAAGCCTTGCGTTGCGGGAACACGCATTACCGTTCAGAGCGTCCTTGAATTGCTTGGCGAAGGTCTTTCTTTTGCCAAAATAACTGAGGATTATTATCCAGAGTTGAAAGATGACGATATTCGCGCGTGCCTTGGTTATGCTATCGCGTTGGTTGCCGCAGAGGATATTCACTTGGCGGCGGTCACGGTGTGAAGTTTTTGTTTGACCAGGATGTGTATGCGGTGACGGCGCGTTTTCTTGTCGGGTTAGGCCACGATGCCGTTTCAGCGTCGGAAATAGGAATGTCGCAAGCCGATGATGAGGACTTGCTCAAGACGGCGCAAGAACAGGGAAGAATTTTTGTCACACGCGATAGAGATTTCGGGAATCTGGTCTTCGTCAAAAGTTTGGGAGCTGGAGTCTTATATTTGCGCATTTTGCCGTCAAACAAGGATGCCGTTCATGCCGAGCTTGAGCGCGTGCTAAAAACATATTCTGAAGATGAGCTAAGGAAGGCTTTCGTCGTAGTCGAGCCTGCCGCGCATAGGTTCAGAAAGCCCTTGAAATAAAATGGTCTGAACCCGCCACGCCATCACCGCGCAGAACCTCTACGCCTTCTTCGCCGACAAGAAAAACAACTGGGCCGTCGGCGGCGACGGAATGATCTTGCAGTACGAACGCTGATTCAAAGTTCTACAACAATCAGCCGCCGCAACAGTTTACGGAAAGTTGCTTGAGCATAAGGTGTCTAATACTTGTTGGGTTTCTTCATTTGGCACATCAACATATGCGGACTCGCAAAATCATCATAAGTCTTAGCGTCGCACCGCTTCTTTGGGTCACGTCTTTTGCTCAAACGCCCAAATCGAAATCGTTATCCCCAACGTTGGAATCTATCCCAACCGTTGAATTCTGCGACCTAACAGTTCACCCGAAGCTCTACGTTGGAAAACTCATTCGCGTCAAAGCCACCTTTATTTGGTGGTGGGAATCGTCGTATTTGTACAACTCGCAATGCGACACCAATCAGAAAAAAATCCATAATGGCCTCGACTGTTCGGGAGGGGCGAACTGTGAACGGCTTAGCAAAGAGGTCTATGGTTACTTCAGAGACGGTCAACTTCCGAACGTAATTGGCCCGGCTTATCGTTCTGACGTTACGGTCCTCGGTCGTTTGGTTGGTCCAAAGAAACCCGGATTCGGCCACTTGAATAGTTTCAAATTCGAATTTCGTATTCGCAAGGTGGAAGCGGCATTGCCAGTAGCGAGGGTGCTTCCATGATCGCTCATTGCTGGGGCGAAACCCAACAAATCGTTGGACGCGAGCGGCGGGAGCGCCTCTCGCAACTGGCTTGGTGCGGCGGAGGGTGTTTTGATTCGCGCCGCCGCGTCAACTCAACCGTTGGGCGCGTCGTGGTTGAAGTCAATAAGCGAGTTATGCAAAATTAAAAATCTATGATTGTTCCAAAGTTAAATGCGGTGTTGGAAACTGCCCTTTATGTTGCGGACTTGGAACGCGCAGTCTGCTTTTACAAAACGATTTTTGAATTTGACCCGATTTCTTCAAGCGAACGGCTTTGCGCTTTGAATGTTTCAAACCGACAGGTTCTGCTTTTGTTCCTTAAGGGGGCTTCAACTGTTGCGAAGGCTACTTCCGGCGGCATCATTCCACCAACTGACGGCGACGGACAATTACACTTAGCTTTTGCAATCGCGGCAAGTGAGTTAGAGCAGTGGGAGAATTGGTTGGTTGAAAACGGCATTGAAATCGAGAGCAAAGTGAAGTGGCCGCTCGGCGGAACGAGCATTTACTTCCGAGACCCGGACAAGCACTTGTTGGAACTCGCCACGCCCGGAGTGTGGACGATATACTAATTGCTTTTAAGGCAACGGTGCGGTGGCAGACATTCATCTGATGTTTTGATCGCGGTTGCTTTGAGGCGGCTGGTTTGAGTCTGACAGCCGAGAAGTGACAGTCGATTCCTCCTGTAACTTGAACCGCCCGGCGTGCGTTGTGCATACCGGGCGGCTTTTTGTTGTCTGAAATTGCCAAACGGCGGCTTTACGGGTTGATTTGCGCGCGCGTGCCTGTGAAGGGCAGCGCGGGCGCGTTCGGGATGTCCAGATTGACGGAGCCGGTCATGCGATTATCTGCGGCGTTGCCGGTCAGCTTGGCGTCAATCTTTCGCCCCTGCATATCAATGGAGAGGGCGGCGTCGAAGCCGTTGCTGTTGAGCTTCAAATCACTTAACGCGATGTCGCCGCCGAGCGGAGATTTGACGCTGCCGCTTAAAGCGTCGCCGCTTTGGTTGATGATTAAAGTGGCGGGAACGGTCTGGCCGTTCGGCGTGGTGATTTGCAGCGTCCATGAACCGACAAGGTCGGCGGCTTTGCCGTTTGTCGCGGCGTTGGCCTGTCCGTTCGTCGAAGGCGTTGCGGCCTGTGTCGCGGCTGTTCCGCCGCCGTTTGCTGCGGCGCTCATCTCTTTGCGCTGGCCTTGCGTGTCGTAAAGTTCTAGGGTCTGCGCGTAAGGCTTGATTTGATCCCTGATCTGATCGGCGTCGCCGACGATGATGATAGCGACGCGATCCGGCGTGATGTATTGCCGTGCGACGCGCGTGATGTCTGCGGAGGTGACGGCGTTGATGCGTTCGCGGTAAGTCTCAAGATTGTTGGCGGGCAGATCGAACATCTTAATCTGCACGAGCTGATTGATGAGACCTTCTTGCGTTTCGAGCTGGATGGGAAAGACACCCGTGAGATACGACTTCGCATCGCGTATCTCTTTTTCGGAGACGGGTTCGGTGCGAATGCGGTCTAACTCGTAAAAGAATTCTTTGAGGGCTTCGCCGGTGACGGGCGTGCGTACTTCGGATGAAGCACGGAAAGCTCCGGCGTTGCGCCGCGCGTCAAGGCTCGAATATGCGCCGTAGGTCAAGCTTCTTTTCTCGCGCAGATTCAGGAAGAGGCGCGAGGAAGCGTTTTGTCCGAGCACCGTGTTCATCACGACAGCCGGAATATAATCCGCACTGGCGCGCGTTAATCCCAGATTGGCGATAATGATATTCGACTGCGCGGATTTGGGACGATCAACGAGATAAACGACGCGGCTTGAGCGCGCGGGCGGAGCCGGAAAATTCTGCGCGAGCGGTTGGCCTTTGCTCCAGTTGCCGAAAAGATTTTCGACGCGCTTCATCAACTCTTCGCGGTTAACGTCGCCGACGACCACAAAGACGGCGCTGTTCGGCACGAAATTCTGTTTATGGAAGCTCTGCAACTTGTCGCGCGTAATCGCGTCAACGGAAGCGGGCGTCGGCCCCACTATGGAATACGGATTGTCGCCGTAGACGACTTTGGCGAGCCGCTCGCTGGCGAGAAAATCCGGGCGCGAGCGTTGCAGCACGAGACTTTGCTGGGTAGTCTGCTTCGAGCGCGCGAGTTCATCTTCGGGAAACGTCGGATGCAAGGCGATGTCCGCCATCAAATCGAGAATCTGATTGCGATAGATGGAGAGCACGGAGGCCGCGACCGTCGTATAGTCCGCGTTGGCTCCGGCGCTTAGAGACGCGCCGAGACGCGCCACTTCGTCGGCAATCTGTTTGCTGGTGCGCGACTCCGTGCCTTCATTCAAAAGGTTCGTCATCATCAAGGTCAGGCCGGGCAAGCCGGACGGGTCGTTGGCGTTGCCTGTCCGCAGCGCGAGACGATAGCTGACAATCGGCAGGCGTTTGTCTTCGACGATGACGACGCGCAAACCGTTGGCGAGCGTCGTCTCGTAAGGCTTCGGAATCGTGATCGGCTTAGCGGGCAAAGGCGCGGGCGGTTGGCGGCGGAACTCTTCTGTTTGATTCATAGTTTGCGGCGCAGTTCGAGTTTGCGCGGAGAGGTCATTGACGAAACGGCGCTCAATGCGAGCGCGAGGCAGAGCGTCCAATAAAATTGGCGAGTCATGGGGTGTGCGAATCTCCTTACGCTTTCTTTACGGGCGGATGGGGCGCGTGGGCGTGCCGGGTTCTGTTTGTTTCGGCGCATCTGCGGGTTGCTGCGGTTGTTCCGGGCGCGCTTGATCGGGCGTCGCAGGCGTCTGTGGTTGCTTGGCGGGCGATGCCGGTTGCGTCGCGGGCTTTGACGGCACTTGCGGCGCGGGGGCGGCGGGCTGCGTCGGCTCTCCCGAAGGCTGCACGGCGGCAGCGGGCTTCACAGGTTGCGGCGTGCGTCCGCCACCCGCCGGAACGATGTCAAGCAACACGCGATTGTCCGTATTCAGATAGCGCGCGACGGCGGCCTTGATCTGTTCGGGCGTCACGTTGATGTAGCGTTCAAACTCGGTGTTGACGAGATTCGGGTCGCCGTCGTAAAGCGCGTATTCGGAAATACGCATCGCGCGGGCAAGCGATGATTGAAGCGTGCGCACGGCATCATTGCGCAAATTGTTGTGCAGCTTTTCCATCTCGGCGGCAGTCGGGCCGCTGGT
Organism: Pyrinomonadaceae bacterium; assembly: GCA_046262295.1. Classification (GTDB taxonomy): domain Bacteria; phylum Acidobacteriota; class Blastocatellia; order Pyrinomonadales; family Pyrinomonadaceae; genus JBHENC01. The sequence goes on from JBHENC010000004.1 coordinate 255,263, forward strand.
CGCAAGATTTTTGATTTCGTCGAGAATCGTCCGGCGAATCTGCGCTTGATCTTTGCCGGGTTTCGGAATCGCGTAGATGAGATAGGAAGAAGGGCCGCGCCGTTCGCTGACGTTGCCCTGAATGGCGACAACCGATTCGTCCTGCTTGACGAGTTTCTGATAAAGGCGCGAGCTGTCGCCGCCCGTCAAAATATCGCTGGCGAGTTGCAGCGCATAAGATTCAGGCGTCCGACGCGCGGGAACTTTCCAGCCGAGCAAGAAAGAGGGCAGCGGCGCGAGCGGGTCTTTGTAAGTCTCTTCGCGGACAGCAACTTCCGTCGGTTCGCTGACATCAACAATGGGCGGAGCAGGTTGGCGCGGAATGGTCGCAAAATATTTTTCGGCGAGCGTGCGCGCTTCCTTCGGATCGAAATCGCCGACGATGGTTAAGACGGCGTTGTTCGGCGCGTAGTAAATGCGGAAAAACTCGCGGACGTCTTCAACCGTCGCGGCATCCAAATCCGCCATCGAGCCGATGGTCGAATGCGCGTTCGCGGGATTCTTGAAGATGAGTTCATCGAGGCGCAGGAAACCGTTAACGTAAGGTTGATTGTCAATGCGCAGGCGTTTCTCTTCCTGCACGGCTTTGCGCTGGTTATCCAGATTCTCCTGCGTGACTTTGAGCGAGCGCATACGGTCGCTTTCGAGCCAGAGCGCGAGCGGCAGTTGATTCGAGGGCAGCGTCTGGAAATAGTTGGTGCGTTCGCTCGACGTTGTGCCGTTCATCGTGCCGCCCGCATTCGAGATGAATTGAAAGTGAGCGGCTTTGGGCACGTTCTCCGAGCCTTGAAACATCATGTGCTCGAAGAGATGCGCGAAGCCGGTGCGTCCCTGCTTTTCGTTGCGCGAACCCGCGTTGTAATAAACGGCGACGGAAACCACAGGCACGGATGTATCGCGGCTCAAGACGACACGCAGGCCGTTGGCAAGCGTGAATTGCTCGATTGGAATGCGCGGCAAAGCGAATGTTTCTGACACGGTGTTGTTCCTTAATTGGGCGGCGTTACTTTTTTGCGCGACACTCTCTTTACGCGCGGCCGCCAAAGAATCGTCGCGGCGGTCTTGGCTTTGCGCTTCCTGCGCAGAGGCGCTGAGTGCGGTGGCGCAGGCGAAAGCGGCAATGCTCAGTGCGGAGCGAGATAAAAACTTCATAATGATTCCTTGAAGATTAACTGCGGGTAAAACGCTGGCGGCATAGCATTGATTTGCGCATTGCATGAGCGGCGATATTCTTCCGGCGAGCCGGACGGCCTGCGCACCGAAGCCCACAGGGAATTGGAAGCTTTAATCGGCGCGTGTATGAGGCGCGAGAATCTTCGCACGTCACGAAGTCGGTTTTTCGTTGATCATGCCGCGCAGTTCGGCGCGCAGGCGTTCGATCTCGCTCAGCTTCTGTTGCACGCGGTCAAAAAGGGCGGACTGCGTCTTGATACCTTCGTCAATCAGATATGCGGCGGCTTCCGCGCGGCTGGGAAAGACTCCGGCCTGCACGAGTTGTTCAAGGCTCTCCTGCGCGGCGGGTGAAACTTTAACGGCAACCACGTAGTCATCCTTTGCGGAAATGGCGCGCTCGATAGTGCGGCTGATATCGCGTCCGATGGCGGTTAAAGATTCGGGGATGCGCGAAGCCATATCGCGCACGGAAGAGGATGATGACGTGCGCTCTTTATATTCGCGCGTGTGCTCCGTCTCATCATCGCGTAGCATTAAATCATCAATCGGATCGGGCGAATGCTTTTCGTGTTCGGGATCAAACGGGCTGCTCATAATTTTTCGATAATCCTCCTCAGCCTTTGCGCACAGTGTCAGGTACGGCACGCGGCACGCATGAAACATTAGACCGATGCCCAAACGTATAAGGCTCTGATGCGCCGACGCTGCGTTTGCGATGCACCGACGGCGCGCGATTTCCGCGAATATCCGTAATCTTTTGAATACGTGGAAGCATTCTACGGACACGCCGAAAGAGCCGTCAAGTGGCGCGAACGGACGCCTAGCTCAAAGCGTTGATGCATGAGCCGCGCAACCTTGCCCGCACCGCGCGCATCCGGTACTATGCAAGAAGGGAAGTGTCGGCTTGGACAAACTCCTGAAAGAGCGAACTACAAGCCTTCGGGCTTTCCTATATTTCCGTAAACGTGAATTTAGAATAATAGAGGTTGCTGTCGTGAAAAATAGATTCTCCGGTGTGCTTCTCGCGCTGCTTCTCGTCGCCCTTTCGCTTCCCCCATTTGTTTTCGCTCAACAAACACGGCAAACCGGTGAGCCACAAGGTGGGCAGGTAGTTGTACCTCTTAATCCCACCCGCCGCCAACCGACAAGTTCCGTGCCCGCCGCACGCCGCACGGCGCGCGCGACCGGTGACGCGACGGCGAATGTGGAAAAAGATTTCGCGGAAGCGCTGACGCTCGTGCAGGAAAACTATGTAGGCGGCAACAAGCTGGATTACAACGCTGTCTTCAAGCAGTCCATCATCGGTATGCTACGTTCGCTCGATCCGCACTCGAACTATTACGACCGCGAGGAATTCGACGAACTGCGCACTGATCAGCGTTCCGAATATTTCGGCATCGGCGCGTCAATCGGCGACCGCCGTATGAATGATCAAACTGACACTTATATTCTTGCGACCTTTGAGAATTCTCCGGCGTGGCGCGCCGGTCTGCGGTTCGCCGACCGTATCGTAGAGGTTGACGGCCTGACGATGCGCGGCAAGGATTCGAGCGCCGTGCGCGATAAACTACGCGGGCCGCGTGGTTCATCCGTCAAAGTCACAGTCGAGCACGCCGCAACGGGACGTGCCGAGACCGTTGAGATTACGCGCGACGTTGTCCCGCAGCCTTCCGTGCCGGATGCTTATATGCTGCGCCCCGGCGTCGGCTACATAGACATGACGCACGGCTTCAACTACACGACCGCCGACGAACTGCAAGCCGCGCTCGATTACCTGCACGGCAGAGGTATGACGCAGCTTGTGCTTGATCTGCGCAATAATCCGGGCGGCATTCTGGAACAGTCCGTGCGCGCCGCCGAAAAATTCCTGCCGCGCGGCCAGTTGATTCTGACGCAGAAGGGACGCAATCGCTCCGAAGACAGACCCTACTATTCGAGAAATTCCACGCCCGACCAAACACCGCTCGTCGTGCTCGTCAACGGCGGCTCGGCTTCGGCTTCGGAAATTTTCGCGGGCGCGATGCAGGATCACGACCGCGCGTTTATCGTCGGCGAAACAAGCTTCGGCAAAGGGCTTGTGCAAAGCATTATCCCGCTCGACTACGGCGCGGGACTCACGCTTACCTCCGCGAAATACTACACGCCTTCCGGCCGCCTGATTCAACGCGATTACTCGAACGGCGGATTCTATGATTACTATCGCGGCGCAGCAGCGCGCGCTAACGAAGCCGCTGCGAAGACCAAAACGCCGTTAGCGCCCGTTGGCCCCGAAAGCCGCACGGACACGGGACGGCTTGTCTACGGCGGCGGCGGCATCGCGCCCGATGAAGCGGTCAAACCGCGCACAGGCAATGTCACTCAAGTGCGTCTGGTTGATCCGGTCTTCGCTTTTGTGCGCGAACTGGTGGCAGGCAAGATCAACGGCTTTGACGTTTACAAAATCAATCGCGCGATTGATTTCGATCACCAGCTTGCGGCGGCTGATTTCCCCGTCACCGATGCGCTTTATAAATCCTTCAAGGATTTTGTTGCCAGCCATTCCGAATATAAATCGCTCGCACCGCAGCTTGATCGCAATCGCTCGTTCGTGGAGCTGCGCCTGCGTCTCGATTTAGTAACCGCTGCCTACGGCACGGTCACAGCCAATCGCGTGTTGATTATGGTGGATGATCCGCAAGTAGCGAAGGGCATCGAACTGCTTCCGCGCGCCAGAGAACTGGCGATGGCGGCGATGCGCGGCCACAACCCGTAAACGAAAGTGACAAACCAAAACTGCTACGCAAACACAAAGAGGCTGCTCGATTATCGAGCAGCCTCTTTTTATGTAAACTCTCCGATTATCTGTCAATCAAGCGCAGTGCGATGCACGGTAAGCGGCGAGACGTTCGGCTTCGTCGGGAGCGCCGAAAGAGATGCCTGTGTCGCGCGCAGTACGGATGAGTTGGCCTTCGGGCGGAACGGCTTTGACTTTGGCGATGGCCTTCTCGATGGGAACGGTAACGACATCCGCCGCTTGCAGCGCGACCATCACGCCTCTTTCGCCAGCCATTAAAGCACGCACCGCACACGCGCCGAAGTTTGTCGCAAGCATTCTGTCAAAAGCGTTCGGGCGTCCGCCGCGTTGCAAATGGCCGAGCACCACGCAGCGCACTTCCTTACCTGTCAACGCCTCCAGAGCGTCGCGGCAATAATGACCTATGCCGCCGAGTCTGGGAGCATGATCCGTTGCGCCGCCGTCCTGATAAATGAGTTCGCCGCCCGCTTCCCGCGCGCCTTCGGCCGCGACGATGATGCTAAAGGGCGAACCGCATTCTTCGCGCTCGCGTATCTTCGCCGCAACCGATTGCATAGAGAACGGAATCTCCGGGATGAGAATCACATCCGCACCGCCCGCGATTCCCGAATGCAGTGCGATCCAACCGGCGTGGCGTCCCATCACTTCGAGAATCATTACACGGTCATGCGATTCGGCGGTGGTGTGCAGGCGGTCTAAGGCTTCGGTGGCGATATCGAGCGCGGTGGCGAAACCGAACGTGAGTTCCGTGAAGGCCAGATCGTTGTCAATCGTTTTCGGCACGCCGATGACCGGCACACCCAACTTTTCAAACTCGCACGCAATGGCAAGCGTGCCTTCGCCGCCGAGCACCACCAGCGCATCAATGCCGAGCTGCTCCAGATTCTTCAATGCCTCTTGATGAAGCGCGGCGGATTTATTGACCACGCCCGCTGCGTTTCGTTCGACGAGCCGCCCGCGATTGCGCGTGCCGAGAATCGTGCCGCCGCGCGGCAGCAGCCCGCGCACCTGCGCCGCGTCCAACTCGCGCGCGCGCGTCGGATTCAACAGTCCCTCAAAGCTGTCTTCAATGCCGACCACACGCATCCCGTATTCGCCGATGGCCGTTTTGACGACGGCGCGAATCACGGAGTTTAAGCCGGGCGCATCGCCGCCGCCCGTCACGATGCCGATGGTGCGATACATGGTTCCGTAAAAGATAAATCGTTTCCTGAAAAGAAACGCAGGCCGAAAACGGCAGCGGCTTTCCGCGTAAGCATTCCGGTTTCAGCCTGCGTTGTTTAATCTTACTCGAGAGCGACGTCGTTGCTTACAGCTTGCGCAGCACTTCCAATACTTCTTCATTATCCGGCTGCTCTCCAAGGTTGTGTAGACGTTTGTAAGCGATTTTGCCTTCCTTATCCACTACGAAAATCGCGCGGTCGGCGAAACCGTCATCCTCGCGGTACACACCGTAGGTTTGGGCGACGACGCCTTTCGGATGAAAGTCGCTTAGCAGATCATAAGTAAAATTGCCGAAGCTTTTCGCCCATGCCGCATTGCTCGCGGAACTGTCAACCGAAATGCCCAGAACCTGCGCATTATAGCTTTTGAAGCGTTCGAGGTCGGCTTCGTATGCGGGAATTTGAGCCGAACAAGTAGACGTCCATGCCATCGGGTAGAACGCCAGCACGACGTTCTGCTTGCCCCGAAAATCCGACAGCTTCACTTTTTTGTTTCTATCCATGTGCGAGCTTAACTCGAAATCCGGGGCGATGTCTCCAACTTCAGGCATTAAAAAAAATCCTCCCTCACCGTTTGAAAATTCTGCGAACCGTTGCGTATGAATAACCGCGCTAAGGTTACATCTTTGCCTTGATTGATTCAAGATAGCCCGCACACCGCACGTGCGATTGATTTGACGGCGGCGCAAGGTTGATTAGCCTTAACGCCTCTTCTTCTGTTTTAATGTCTTCACAAAGTATATGAAACAGGAAGCCATTATCAACAAACGCGGAGTCGAGCGCGTGCGCCGCAGCGGTCATTTGTGGATTTATCGCAGCGATGTGGTTAACACGGCGGACGCTTCGGGCGGCGCAGTAGTGCGCGTGCGCGACGAGCGCGGGCAATTCGTCGGGCAGGCTTTATACAGCGACCGCTCGGAAATCTCGCTACGAATTTTAACCTTGCGTGACGAAGCGATTAACCGCGAGTGGTGGCGTGCGCGGCTGCGCGAAGCGATGCGCAGACGCGAAGGTTTTAAGACAGGCACGAATGCTTACCGGCTTGTTTTCTCCGAAGGCGATTTGCTGCCGTCGCTCATCGTGGATGTTTACGCTGACGTGTTCGTGCTGCAAACTCTTTCGCAAGCGACGGACGCGCTGAAAGAAATGTTCGTCACGTTGCTTGTCGAAGAATTTGCGGCGCGGGCGGTGATTGAACGCAACGACGTGCGTGTGCGCGAGCTTGAAGGATTGGAGATGCGCGCCGGACTTCTGTATGGCGGCGCGCCCGGCGAGTTCGAGATAGAGCAGGACGGTGTGCGGTTTTTAGTCGCGCCGCTCGGCGGGCAAAAGACCGGCTCGTTTCTTGATCAACGCGAGAACCGTCTCGCCGCACGCACACACGCGCACGGGCGCGCGCTCGATTGCTTTACATTCAACGGTGCGTTTGCGCTGCATCTCGCGCCCGTCTGCGAAAGCGTGATCGGCCTTGATGTTTCGGCGGACGCCGTCGCGCAGGCCACGCGCAATGCAGAGTTAAACGGCGCAAGCAATGTCGAATTCCGCGAAGCCAATGTCTTCGATGCCTTGCGCGATATGGAAGCGGCGGGCGAACACTTCGATACCATTGTGCTCGATCCGCCCGCGTTCGCCAAGAATCGGGCGAGCGTGCGCGCGGCTTTGCGCGGCTATAAAGAGATAAATTTGCGCGCGATGAAACTGTTGAAGCCGAATGGCGTGCTCGTTACCTGCACGTGCTCGTACCACATGGGCGAAAGCGATTTTCTGGAAATCATCGCGGACGCTTCGAGAGACGCCCGCCGCCGCGTGCAATTAGTAGAGAAGCGAACGCAATCGCGCGATCATCCCATCCTCTTCGGCGTGCCGGAAACTTATTACCTGAAATGTGTGATTGCGAGAATGCTTGATTGATGTTTGATCGAAGGGATGAAAAATTAAAAGCCCGTGCGTTTCTTGGAAAGAAGCACGGGCTTTGGTTTTACGCCTTGAATGCTGCTGGCGCTCACCTTGATCGTTGATGCCTAAGGGTTAATTGTTGCCCGAACCTTTGAGCTTACGTTTGGCGTCTTTCTCTGCCGCTCTCGCTTCATCTTTACTGACGCCCAAGCTCTGCAACGTCTGTCCGATGCTCTGATTTTTTTGCAGGCCGGAAAGAATTGCTGAAGTCGTCACGTTGGAATGCGTCGCGCTCAAGTTGCTGGCGAGCACGTTGGCGGCGATGAATTGTCCGAACTTCAAATTCGGGTTGGCCGTGCGCGCCGCTTCATACTGGCTCTGCAACGCTTCCGGCGTCGTATTCAGTTTACGGGCAACGCCTGTCAAACGGCGTGACGAATCGCCGCTGGCGTCCGTATCGTGCGTCCGGTTTTCAGTGTTACGATTGTTGCGTCCGGCGCGAGCGCGATCCGTGCCTGTGCCGGAACGTCCATCCGAATTATCGGAAGCTCTTCCGCGCCCCGCATCAGAGCGCCCACCCGATCTGTCGGATGCTGTGCCGATGCCGCGATCAACGCCGCCGATTCCGGGATTGGAAGGGCTTCCGCCCATACCCGAATTGCCCATGCCGCCGCCTCGACCGGCTCCGCCCCCGCCGCCGTGACCGCCGCCACGACCCTGAGCCGAAACGGTTGTGGTATGCATTCCGAAAACGAGCAGACACGCCAGCGCGCCGCCCGCTAAAAAGTTAAATCGTTTGTTTGTCATAGCCTTTATCCCCTTTTGAAATAGATCGAAGTACGCTCAACGTCGAGCGTTTCCATAATACTGAGTTGCCGGGAGAGATTGAGATGGGGCTTCGCCGCGCTTCTTCGTGCGACAAACTTATTAGATGTGCATCCGCCAAGAAGGATGCTGGCATTAGCCGGTAAATCTTAAAAAGTATACTTCAGTTCGAATAATTACAGAAATCCCGATCCGCCCGCGAAGCTATCGCTCCATGCTCTTATCAACTAACGGGCACGCTGCTCTTTGTCATCTCGGCGAGGCGTTTGGCATCGGGCATCGCTTCGAGGGCGCGCTTGGTTTGCGGGTCGTCTTCGATGAGCACGCGCGCACCGGCGTCCGTCGCGTAAGCAGCGGTGATTATCTCTTCGCGCAGTCGCAGCTTGACGTAGTCCTGTTCAGCGTCAATCTGCGCGGATTCTAAAGCCAGATTACCGTCGCGTTTGACAAAGGCGCGGAAGGCTTCAACGACGCGATCTGTGATCGGATAGTCCGTCGGGCGCGGTGCATGATTGAAATCCGTTTTCTCGACGCGATAATTTTCGAGGCCGGGAACAATGCCTGCCGCAAGTTCGCGCGTGAATTGAAACGCGGCTTCGACGATGCGCAAACGCGCGGGCGTGAGCAGCGGTTGTTTGACTTCGATATCGGGCGTGATGCCGCCGCCGCCGTAGAAGACGCGCCCGGCGGCGGTGCGTACGGCAGGGCCGTTCGGCGTGTGTGGCGTCGGCACGGGCGTGGGCTGTGCGATGGGTTGAATGGCTTGGCCGGGCGTGCGTGGCACACGCGGCTGCGGTTCGTCGGCGGTGTCGTGGCGAACATAGTAATCGTAGAGCGCGCCGTTGGAGTAATCGCGCTGGATAGAGCGTCCGTAGGGCGTGTAATACTTGGCAGTGGTCAGCGTCAAACCCGTGCCCGAAGGAAGCTGAAAGACTCTCTGCACAAGAGCTTTGCCGAAGCTTGTTTCGCCGACGAGCAGGCCGCGCCCCGTGTCCTGAATCGCGCCCGCGACGATCTCTGAAGCCGACGCCGAGCCGCGATTGATTAAGACGACGAGCGGATAATCTTCAGGATCAGACCCCTTCGAGCGATAAAAAGCGGGCTGGCTGTATTCGCGCCCGCGCACGGAAACAATCGTCTGGCCGCGCGGCAAAAATTCGCTCGCCACGTCAATCGCCTGATCCAGCAGGCCGCCGGGATTGCCGCGCAAATCGAGTACGATCTGGCGCATTCCTTCTTTTTTGAGAGTGGTGATGGCGTCATGCACTTCATCGCCCGTCGTGTGTTGAAAGCCGCGCGAGAGAGCAATGTAGCCCGTGCCGGGACGAATCATGTAAGCGTTGCTGATCGAGGGAAGCGGCACGGCGTCGCGCACGATTGTGAAATAGAGCGGAGACTGCGAACCGGCGCGCTCGACTTTGAGACGAACCGCCGTGCCCATATCGCCGCGCACATTTTTAGAGACTTGATCGCTCGTCCACTCGCGCGCGTCTTTGCCGTCCACTTCAACGATGCGGTCGCCGTAGCGAAGACCGGCGCGGGCGGCGGGCGTATCGGCAACCGGCGATTGCACGTAAACGCCGTCGCGGTGCTGCAAGATGGTGACGCCGATACCGTAGAAACGCGAATCTTGATCCTCTTTTAATTTGGTAAATTCCGTGCGCGGGAAATAGGTCGAGTGCGGATCGAGCGTCGAGAGCATTCCCTGAATCGCGGTCTGCGTAGCCTTCTCATAATCAATGTCGCCCGCGTAGTTGCTTGAAACAACGCCGATGGCAGAGCGGTAACTATTTTCAATTGTGCCGGGCGCATTTTCGGGCAGCGGTTTGGTCGGCGGGACGGTATAGCGCGCGATGGCGCGGCTACCGAAAGTGCCGCCGATGAGCGACGCGGCGATGAGAATCGCGGCTGCAACTATGCCAAATTTACTGCTCATGATATGCTCCAAAAAAAACTTAGCCCGCGCGTGTCCGAAGAAACGAACCCGCGCTGCGAATATAACATAGGAAGGCCGTCTATCGCCCTTCGCGGTGAACGCCGAAAACCTGTTTGCGATGCGCGCGGGCGGCGAAAAGACGACGACGCTTGTGGCGAAAAATGATTCGATGCTGACATCCCTTTCCATCGTTGTGCCAGCTTACAACGAGGCGGCGCGGCTCGGCAAAACCGTGCGCGCGATTCTGCGTTATATAGACGAGCACGTGCGCGAGGGCGAACTGATTGTCGTTGACGACGGCTCACGCGATCACACGACGCAGGTTGCCGAAGAAGCCTTCGCCAGCAGCTCGCGGAAAGTGCCCGCGCGTGTGATACGCTACGCACAGAATCGCGGCAAAGGCTATGCCGTGCGCGCGGGACTTTTGGCCGCGCGCCACCCCGTCGCGCTCTTTTCCGACGCCGATCTCTCAACTCCGATTACGGAAACGCCCAAGCTCGTGTTACCGATTGAAAACGGCGTTTGCGATGTCGCCTTCGGTTCGCGCGCCCTCGACCGTAGTTTGATTGGCGTTCACCAGCCCTGGCAGCGCGAGCAAAGCGGGCGCGTCTTCAATCTCGCCGTGAAGCTTGCGACCGGAATGCCTTTCTGGGATACGCAGTGCGGCTTCAAAGCCTTTCGCATGACAGTCTGTCGCCCGCTTGTCGAAGCGTCCGTCATTGACCGCTTCGCCTTCGATGTCGAACTGCTTTACGCGGCGCACCTTACGGGCTTGCGTTTGTGCGAACAGGCTGTGCGCTGGGATGATAATGAAGGAAGCACCGTCAGCTTTCTCGGCGGCCTGCACGGATTCACGGAATTGCGTATGCTGCGCAAGCAGGCGCGACGCGGTGTCTATAACGACGCGATAGACGCGGCACACGCCCTTGCCGTTGCCAGCACTGATACGCCTCGCGCGATGAGTGCTAAGTCCGGCGACTATGCTACGGAAACCGAAAGAGCGCTTGCCGGTGTCGCGCAAGATGCTTGATAGAGATTTCAAAATTAGATTAACGTGGGAAGAGAACAACGATTCCTTTGATTCTTAACTGCCACAAATTAACCGGCTTACTGATTCAATTTATAAAAATATGCCTGCACGACTTAACGTCAATATAGATCACGTCGCCACTGTGCGGCAGGCGCGGCGTGCGCCGGAGCCGAGCGTCATCGCGGCGGCACTGTTATGCGAGCAAGCCGGAGCAGACGGCATCACCGTGCATCTGCGCACGGATCGCCGCCACATACAGGATGCGGACTTGCGCGCGTTGCGGCAAACCATCACGACTCATCTCAACGTAGAAATGGCTGCCACCGAAGAGATGCTGACCATCGCTCTGGAGATACGCCCCGACGCCGTGACGCTGGTTCCCGAAACTCCCGACGAAGTCACCACCGAAGGCGGCCTTGACGTGCGCGCCAACTTAAGCCTCGCGCGCGCCACCGCCAGACGCCTACGCGAAGCCGGTATCATCGCCAGCTTTTTCATAGACCCTGTGCCGCAACAGATCGAAGCCGCGCACGAAGCGGGGGCGCAGCAAGTCGAACTCTGCACCGCCGAATATTCGCACGCGACGCTCGGCTCGCGTGCTGCACACGCCGAAAGCACGCTCAAGGCCGCGCAGGAACTCAGACGTTTGCGCGAGGCCGCCGCCCTCGCCACGCAGTACGGCCTGCGCGTCGCCGCCGGTCACGGCTTAACATACAGAAACGTCGCCGCAGTCGCCGCTATTGAAGAGATTACGGAATTTAACATCGGCCACAACATCATCGCCCGCGCGCTTTTCATAGGTCTTGAGCAGGCCGTCCGCGAGATGCGCGCGTGCATCAGCGCAGGCAAGTAAGCCCACGCAAACTTAAAAAGACAGCCGCGAATATTAGCTACGAAAAATGGCTCCCGATCCGCTTTTCGCAGCAACACTCGCGGCTGTCTCTGTCCGGTCAAAGCCGTAGCTCTGCGACCGAAATTGATAACTCTGCCTTTATCTCAAAAGCAATACGATAGGCGTTGCTCTAACTCGCCAGCGCATCAATTTGTGAAGGCTGCTGCGCGGGTGGCGCAATTCCCATGTGCTTGTAGGCGGCGCGCGTGACGACTCTGCCGCGCGGCGTGCGATTGAGAAAGCCTATCTGAATCAAGTACGGCTCGATGATCTCTTCGATTGATTCGCGCTCTTCGCTGATTGATGCTGAAATCGTGCCGACGCCGACCGGCCCGCCGTCGAATTTTTCGATAATCGAAGTGAGCAGTTTGCGATCAACTTCGTCCAAGCCGAAACGATCAACTTCCATCTCGTCGAGCGCACGCCGCGCCACTGCCTGCGTGATGCGTCCGTCGCTTAACACTTCCGCGTAATCGCGCACGCGCCGCAGCAGGCGATTGGCGATACGCGGTGTACCGCGCGCGCGCCGTGCCAACTCTTTCGCGCCGCTCGCTTCAATTTCGACGTTCAGAATCTCCGCCGAACGATGAATGATAATCTCCAAATCCTTCTGCGCGTAAAAATCCAGATGCTGCACGATGCCGAAACGCCCACGCAAAGGAGCGGTAATCATTCCCGCGCGCGTCGTTGCTCCGACTAAAGTGAATTTCGGCAAATCCAGCTTGATGGAACGCGCCGCCGTGCCCTGCCCGATCATTAAATCAAGCTGATAATCTTCCATCGCCGGATAGAGCACTTCTTCTATCTGCGGCTTGAGGCGATGAATTTCATCAATAAACAAAACTTCGCCTTCCTGCAAATTGGTGAGCAAGGCCGCGAGATCGCCGCTTCGCTCGATTGCGGGCGCGCTGACGCTCTTTAATTCGGCCTTCATCTCGGCGGCGACGATGTTGGCGAGCGTCGTTTTGCCGAGTCCCGGCGGGCCGTAAAAAAGCACATGGTCGAGCGCCTCGCGCCGCGCCCGCGCCGCCTTGAGGAAGATGTTGAGATTGCTCGTGACCTTTGTTTGCCCGATGTATTCCGCCAGACAACGCGGGCGCAAACTCTGCTCCGCCTGCGCATCTTCCGGCGTCGCTTCGCCCGCAATGGGACGCTCCGTATCCGGTGTGCTTGCTGCGATTGGTTGCGTCATTAAAGAGCCTCTTGCTGAAAGAAAAATTCGTTCATCCGACAAACGCTAGTATACCGCGTTCGATTCGTTGTTTCAAGTGTGAAACAGCTGTTATGTGCGAATTTTGCTAAGAAAATGCTTTAACTTTGTATTGCGGCATGAAATCGGAAAGACATGGAAGAGGCGTTGCGAAGGCTTGAGGAAATCGAAAACCGGGTATGTTTCCGGTGAAAAGCCGCGCCCTAATCGGCGGAACTTAAGAAGTTGAAAAGAGCGTTGAGTGAAAGCTCGTCTAGCTTTCATTCAACGCTCTTGGACGGCGGTGATGCGCGACAATAAAATTAGCGTGTGGTCGCGCCGGATGTTAATTGAAGACGAACGGTTGCGCGTTCGAGTTTCTCGCGTAGTGCCATCGAATCTTCTTCGCTGGTGTCGGCGGCGTTCAGAATTTTCTCTGCTTCGTCGCGTTCGATGCGCGCCTGCGCCGCGTCAATCTCTTCTGGGCGTTCGGCGATTTCGGCGAGCACCGAAACACGATCCGCATTGACTTCGACGAAGCCGCCGGAGACGTGCAACTGATGTGACGCGCCGCCCTGTGTATAGGCGAGCACGCCCGTTTGCAGTTGCGAAATCAAGGGCGTGTGTCCCGGCAAAATGCCGAGTTCGCCGTTCGCGCCCGGAAGCTGCACGGCCTCTACCTCTTCGGCGAGCACGCGCCGTTCGGGTGTGACGATTTCGAGTTGAAGTTGTTCAGCCATAATCAAATTAAATGGTCGCTTCCGGCGGTTTACAAAGATTGCCCGTTGCGGTCTTGACCTTCGATGCGCTCGACGATTTTAGCGAGATTAACGTATGCCTCTTCGAGTCCGGCAACGCGATACTCTGTGCGGTCTGCACGTTCATCTGCGCTACGTGCTAACTCAGTCAGCAGCACAAACGACTTTTCGAGTTGAGCGACGCGCACCGTATCCTTCGCCTGCACTTCGACCAGCTTATCTATCCGGTCTGCGCGCTCGTCTGCGCTACGTGCTAATTCAGTAAGCAGCACAAATGATTCTTCGAGTTGAGAAACGCGCACGGCATCTTTCGCCTGCGTTTCCGTTAGCTTGTCTATCATCGTCGAAACACTTGCAAGCGTTTCGACGATGAACTCAATCTTGCGCTGCATCTCCTCTTCGCTCATGGCTTCATGCTCCGGCGGCTAATCTTTGTCCGCGTTCGCGCGCTTCTTCGATTGTGCCGACGAGATAAAAGGCTTGTTCCGGCAGATCGTCGTGTTTGCCTTCGACGATTTCACGGAAGCCGCGAATCGTGTCTTCCAGCTTGACGTACTTGCCTTCTAATCCTGTGAACTGCGCGGCGACGAAGAACGGTTGCGAGAAGAAACGTTGGACTTTGCGCGCGCGCGAAACCGTCAGCTTGTCTTCTTCCGAAAGCTCGTCGAGTCCCAAAATAGCGATGATGTCCTGCAAGTCTTTGTAGCGTTGCAGTATCTGCTTGACGGCCTGCGCCGTTTTGTAGTGATCCTCGCCGATGATGCGCGGATCGAGCAGGCGCGACGAAGAAGCGAGCGGATCAACCGCCGGGTAAATGCCAAGCTCCGCGATCTGGCGCGAGAGCGCGGTGACGGCGTCAAGGTGCGCAAACGTGGTTGCGGGCGCGGGGTCTGTGTAATCGTCCGCCGGAACGTAAACGGCCTGAATAGATGTCACCGAGCCTGTTTTAGTGGAAGTGATGCGCTCCTGCATCTCGCCCATTTCAGAGGCGAGGTTCGGCTGATAGCCGACTGCCGAAGGCATCCGCCCTAAGAGCGCGGAGACTTCCGAACCGGCCTGCGTGAAGCGAAAGATGTTGTCAATAAAGAGCAGCACATCACGGCCTTCATCGCGGAAATATTCGGCGACGGTCAGCCCCGATAAAGCGACGCGGAGGCGCGCTCCCGGCGGCTCCGTCATCTGCCCGTAGACAAGCGCGACCTTTGATTCCTTGATCGCTTCCATGTCCACTTTGGTCATGTCGAAATCGCCGGTCTCTTCCAGATGCTTGTAAAACGGTTCGCCGAAATCAATGACCTTCGACTCGACCATTTCGCGCAGAAGATCGTTGCCCTCGCGCGTGCGTTCGCCGACGCCCGCGAAGACGGAAAAGCCGGAGTGAGCGCGCGCGATGTTATTGATAAGCTCCATGATGAGCACGGTTTTGCCGACGCCCGCGCCGCCGAAAAGCCCGATCTTGCCGCCGCGCAAAAAAGGCTGGATCAAGTCAATGACCTTGATGCCGGTCTCGAACATTTCGAGTTCGGTTGATTGCTCTTCAAACGTCGGCGCGTGGCGATGGATCGAATTGCGCTGCGTCGCCTGCACCGTGCCGAGATTGTCCACCGGCTCGCCGATGACGTTCATCACGCGCCCCAATGTGCCTTCGCCGACCGGCACGGTGATCTGATCGCCCGTGTCAATCGCACGCATTCCGCGCACCATGCCATCCGTCGGCAGCATCGAAACGGCGCGCACGCGCCCTTCGCCGAGGTGCTGTTGCACTTCGCAAATTACGTCAATTGGCTGCGGCACATCGAAGCCTTCGCTTGTGACGCGCAGCGCCGTATAGATCGGCGGCAAATAATTCTCTTCAAATTCAACGTCAACGACGGGGCCGATAATCTGCACCACGCGCCCGGCATTCTGCCCGTTGCCGCGACCATTTCCCGCACCTGAATTTTCATTCGGCGTAGCCATACTTTTCTCTTAACTCCTCTTCGTGATAGATACCGATAAGGACGAAAAATCGAACCTCTGCAAAAGCTCAACAAAATATCACACGCCCGCGCCGCGAAGCAAATAGTAGAGCGCCAATCTAAATTTCTAAACCAATATTTATCACTGCTCCAATTTGAAATGGCCTACTTCCCAAAGGAAAAGCCCGGAAAGAGCAACCTCTCCAGGCTTTCTAACTTGCTTTTTGCGATGACCCGAAAGGGTTGAGCGTTAGGATCAACGCCTTCAATCAAAGTCCACCGGATGGTATTGGAATTTAACAGGGTACCCAGCCACCGGCATAGTAGCAACAAACGTCAAGAATTTCTTCTGTATAGTAGGGCGTGCTTGTTCCTTCGAGAGTTGAGCTCCCATTACAGTAGATCGTCCCAAGTCCGACCTGTTGTGTGAATGACGAGTCACTGTAGTAGTAAATCTCTTTCGAGTACCGTACTCCCTGAGCTTTGGCGCTAACTCCGCCTATGTAACCACCGCCGCGCGACGGCTCGCCCCAGAAAAATAGAAGACCTCCCAGCAAGATGCACAAAACGCAAAACCTTTTAAGCAGTCTGGTCACATCCGATTTCAGCATGATGCTTCTCCTCGTTAGCACTGACGTTGATGAAAGGCAATTTGGGTAAATAAGAAGACCGGCTTGCCTGCCTTGTCTTCTCAAATGGTATGTGTGTGCCGCCTTTAATTATTTCTGCTCGCCACAGTGTTCGACTTCAGACGATTCAATACTTCAGTCTCTTTGTTGGCGGGCAATTTTCCTACCCACGAATCAACCACCGCGCCTTTGCTGTCCACCAGAATCAGCGTCGGCGTCCCTCTCACTCCGACGGAGCTAAGCGACGCCTGCTTGACTTCCTCAATCGGCACATCGAGATCGTTCAGGTACTGTTTGCCTTCACTCATTTGTTGCGGCAAGACGGCGACTAATCGGATATCACCGCGTCCGGCAGTCTCCTTTACCAGCCGCTGATAAAACTGCGCGCTCTCAGAACAGAAGTGGCAGTCCTTCTGGAGCACCACTAGCATCGTCTGTTTGTTCTTTGCCCAATCAGTTTCCGGCAGTGAGATTTTTGTTCCGGCGGCAATTTGCAACGGCGGCGCAGCGCGGTTTCCAAAATACCTTTGCGCAAACAGACCGACGATCAAGAGTGCCACAACAATGATTGCTATATTGGCAAGTAGTTCGACTTTCTTATAAAGGGCGCTCATCGCAACTGCTCCTTAACGACAGCGGCTCGGTCAGTTGCCGGTAAAGGCCAACACGACTTCGCCTTTCAGGTTAATTGGTATTAGGGGTTGGCAAAAGCAAACTCTAGAAGAGAAAAGCTCTTGCAGCGAACAGGAAATCAAACCGTAACAAGCTGGCTTTATACGCCCAAAGAGGAGTGATGTCAATAGCTATTCTGAATTATAATTACACTTAAGCTGCCTTGCAAGAAACTGTACCGATGAACGGGCGAAATTCATGGCGCAGTACGGCTTCGACCTTCAGTGCTATAAAGAGACGCCGTATCTATGCTTTATTCACCTGTTTCGCTATGCGGGTGGTCAACGGGCTTGGATTCGGGCGAGCCTTTCTGCCGTAGAAAAATGGATAAGACGACCAGCACGCCGACGGACAGAAACTCGCTCTGCCAATTCTGAAAAGACTCGAACCAGAACCGCGATGTTCCCATGTATTGAAGCGTCGTAACGCTGGCTTCGCCGTGCGCCGCTTGCTCTCGGCTGTACTCGTGCGCGCCGCCCGCCGCATGAAGCAAGAGAGAAATGAAGAAGAGCAGAAAGAGCGTGCCGCTTAAAGAGTATTTATAGAGGGCGAGAATGAAACCGCCGCGTCGCACAGGCCAGGGCGCGTTCGGCGGCGGATTAGCTTCGTCGGGTTCGGCATCGGTGGCTTCCTCTTCGTTTAGCTTCTTGGATTCGGGCGATCCCTTCTGGTAAAGAAAGGTCGTGAGCAGCACATACGCGCCCATCTGTAAAAACTCACTTTCCCAATTCTCAAAAATCGCTTCGACGAAATGGCCGCTCACGAGATACTGCGAAAAGGTGAGTTGCGTTTGGTGATGCTGCTGGCGGTCATCGTTGCTTTCGTGAAAGCCCGTGAGGGCTTGCCCGATCACAAAAACAAAGAACAATCCGAACATCACGAGCGAGAGGCCGTTTTCGCGTAGCAGGCGTTTCATATTTTTCTCCCTTACCGGCGCAAAAGAAAAAGGGCGAGTTCCGTTCGTCCACGGAAGCCGCCCTCGTCAAAGTTAATTTTGTATGTCGAAGCTTGCACGCGCCGGATCATACCACTAAAGCGGCGCGTGCCGTCTCAGTGATTTGCGAGCCACTCGTCGAAGACGTGCGCGGCTTCCTGTTTGCCGCTCCAACGCGCGCGGTTCTTGCCCGTTAGCGCCAAGACCATCGCTTGATGCTGTCCGGCGCGATCACCGAGCCGCTCGAAATAGTTGAAGAGGCGATCAATCTTCTGCACGCTCTCGCGCGCCGCTTCCGCCGTCTTGAACGAAAGCACGTTGCGAAAGAAACGCGAATAGACGTTCTGCTCGCGCGCCGTCGTCGTGTAAAGATCAAAGTAGCCGGAGATTTTGCCCGCGCCCTGCAAAACCTGCGCGACGTAGGACGGGCGCGCTGAAACCTTGCGCACAATCTGTGCGATGTCCGTCGTACCGTTCTCGTAAAGCGCGATGATCTGCTCTTTCTTCGAGAGCGGCGCGGTTGAAGTGTCCGGCGCGGCCGCCTCTTTTTCGTTGGCTGAAGCGCCGGATGTCGCCCGCGCTTCATCGGCGTAGTCAAGCTCTAACGTCAGTGGCCTGCTGTGTTGTTCGATCAATTCCTGTGTCGTCATTTTCTAAAATCCTCCAGAAGACACGACGGGCGGGATTACACTTTTGAGAGCACCCTTTGTCGCTGCTTCCAACGGTAAGCCCGCCGTCTCAGTCCGTTCTGTTAAGCTTCGCGCTAATCTTAATGCGTTGATTAGCTGGCGCGGCGCATACCGTTGTTGCCGTTCGCCGCCGCTTCCTGCTGCAAGCCCTTCAGGTGATCTATAAAGCTGCTTGCGGCACGCTTGGACAGCTCGTCTGTTTTGCAGCGCAGCACCGTCTGGCATTCAACATCCACGTCCACGCCTGCTTCGCGGCCTAGTGCGCGAATCATGCCGAGCTGTTTCGGCGTGACGAGGTCGGCCATAGACTTGGCGAGCGGATCACGCGGAAACTCTCCGGGCTGCGTCGCGCCCGTCTTCTCGATTACGTCCGACTCGCGTTGATATAAATCGCGGGCGATGCCAAATTTGATGGCGGCGCGCTTGAGCGCATCATGCTCGGCCTTCTTGATGCCGGTTTCGTTGTCGGCTGTGCCTGTGCCGACGCCTTCGCGCGTCACGTTGTCAATCGTAATCGCGGCGGTCACGGCCACCATGTCGCCGATCTGTTTGATGTCTCGAACGGCGTGCGACCATTCAGGCGCGACGCGGTCAAGCATATCGGCTACCGTGTGCCATTCGATGTACTCGACCATGTGCGTGTTGCCCTGCCTGTCCGTCCAGCCTTCGCGCGTTTTAACGAGCTTCGGGTCAACGGGTTGGCGCAATGTTCGCAAGGTGCTGGCGAAACCTTCCGGCCTGAGTTGCACGACGGGCGCGGCAAAATCAGCCGTCGTTTCATATTCGTTTTCCGTTTCGACTTCCGGCGCGAGCACCGGCTTCGTGACGGCTGCGGCAGTTGCAGTGTTCTCTCTATGTTTAGTCATGTCAGTTAAATCCTCTCTGTCTGTGTGTTCCGCGAGCGAGCGAAGATTGGAGGCCGCGTCCTTTTTTACCGGCACGGTCTTCTGCGATTCGTCTCGCTCCCGTTCAAAACGCGGGGCAGTTTCAACGGTTGCGGCAGGCTGTGCCGCTTTGTTGTGTGCCACACGCTTTTCGGATGCGTTTGCGTTTGTGTTTAAGGTCGCTGCAATCTCTTCCGGCGTTGCGACGCTTTCGGAAACAGCAGGTTGATTAACCGGCGGCTGTTTAGTAACGGCCTCCGTGTTTCTCGCTAACAGCGAATGCTTGACGGCGAGAATATGCTCGCAGCGAAAGGCCGCGTCGTCTGCGGAGCTTTCTTCGTATTCGAGACAGGTGCAGCGCACACGCCCCGTATCGTCACGCCGGACTTCGTAGCTCGTCTTGCGCCCACGCAAAGTCGGAGTCGCCACGCGAAAATAATCGCCTTCGCGCGTCACCAAGCCCATCGCCGCGATCCCCTGCGCGCGTTTGTCGCGCATCAAAGCTTTCTTGTCGGCAATCGCCGCTCTTACTTCCGTGCTGGTTGTCGGCATGATGATAAATCTCCTTCGCGTGTTAGGCCGCGCGCTCGGCGGGCATTTCGTTGACAATAGTGATTGGTTGCGTAGAAGTTGACGGCGCTTGTTGTTGCGGCATCGCTGTCACAACCGCGCGTTCACTCAAACGGCGCTCCAACTCGACGATGCGCGCTTCCAACTCATTTACGCGCCTCTCCTGCCGGTTGACCGTCTTGAACAAACCATCGAATGTTTCCCAGATAAATTCGCTCACTTTGCGTGTCTCCCATACCGCTATTTCACTGTGATTGAAACAGCTCGTTTCATCTGTGAAACAGTGTACCAGAAGTGTCCCGCTGTTGCAAGCATAAAACAAAGTCTTGCATCTGGAATTTATCCTGTGATATGTTCTGAAGCGTGGGGGCGGTGTCCCGGGCGTTTACAAAGCGCCGGGCACGCGCCAAAAGGAGAATCAAAATATGGCAGAATCCAGCAGAAACATTGTAAATACGGTTGAATTGGGGCGCGCCATCCGGCGCAAACGTGAGGACGAAGGCTTGAGTTTGCGCGATGTCGCGGACAAAACGAACGTCTCGGCGTCCACCTTGTCGCGCATCGAGAACGGCACGGGCAAGCCGGACGCGGACAACATCGCGCGTTTGACCGAGTGGCTCAACGTACCGATGGAACGCATTATGGGCGGGCGCAGGCAGGAGGGCGACGCAGCGCAGCCTGTGGTCTATTTCCCGCAGGAAACGACGCCGGAGATCGTCGAAGCGCACTTAAGAGCCGACCGCAACCTGACGCCGGAAACAGCCAAAGCGCTCTCGGAGCTTTTCCGCGTCGCCTACGCCCAATTTCAGCATCCGGGCGAGGACTCGCGCAAAGGGCGCGCACGCCGCTAAGGAACTGCTAAAGGGTTCGCACGGCTTCGTGCCGGACGCGAAACGCAAAGGCGGAACCTTTAACAAATTAACTATGGCCGCGTTGCAACTCTTGCAGCGCGGCTATTTTCGCTGGATTTGTTGCCCGTTTTTCGCGCTCATTCTTCGCCGCACGGATACCGTAAACTCAAACCAAACCATTTCGCTGAAAAGTTCTCAGGTATAATTAGTCTCGTGGACGAATCCGTTTTACCGCCGACGTATAAGGGACGCCAGTACGAATTGCGCGCATTGGGGTTGCGCGATTTCGCGGGCGTGCGCGCGGGCGAGCCGCTCGATCCGTTCGCGCTCGCGCAGTTTGCGAAGCTGCTGGTTATTGACTTCGATCAGATTGAAGGCCTCACGCCGGAAACGCGCGAACATCTGCTCGGCGCAGGCCGCGATGCGTGGAGCGGCGGCACTTGTTCGCGGCCTTTGCCGAACGGCTGGCGATTAGTGATTCTCAATCCGCAGCACGGCGCGCAACGCAACAACGCGACTTTGATGGAAGAAGTCTGCCATGTTTTTCTAGGCCACAGGGCGAACCGCCTGCACATCGTCGCCGAAACCGGAGACGGCAAGACCGTCGCGCGTGATTACAACGAAGCAGATGAAGAAGCGGCTTATGCTGTGGGCGCTGCCGCGCTTGTGCCTTACGCAGCATTGCGCCGCTTCGTGCGTGCGGGCAAAACTTCCGCAGATATCGCGCGCCACTTCAACGTCAGCCGCGAGTTAATCGAATACCGCATCAAAGTTTCGCGTTTGTGGGCGGATTACAGAAAGCGTCACCCGGAAGAGATTCAAACGCGCTCCGCCCAGCCGGGCGGCTTTAGCCGCGAGGACGGCAACGCGCGCACCAAACGCTCTGTTCCCGTCTGAATCTGAAATTCTCTCCGCGCTTTTTCATCTCGCTACTAGAGCAAATAAATATTCCGCCGGATGTTTAAGCGGCGTGGGTTGCAACGTGCGCCCCCTCGTTTGTCATCCGACATAAAAGGCTTCTTCCGGCACAAAACCTCTGCTTTTATCAAATTCGCGTAGCTTACGAAAGCGATGCGGCGAGAAGGCGCGCACGAAACAAGTGTAGCGACGAAGCAGACGAGCGGGTATAATTAAAGTGCGGCACGCGCACCGGACAGGAAGCAACAAGAGAGATTCGATTGATTATGGCAGAGCAAACAAGAGTAGGAGCGGCAACGACGGCGATAGAAGAACTTTCCGTCACAGACAAGTTACGACTGCTGCTGGACATCACCAAAAAGATTAGCCGCTCCCTTGATCTGGAAGAAGTCTTGAATCTGGTGATGGAGACGCTCGGCTCCCTGATTCCTTACGATGCCGCCGGAATCTACGTGATTCATCGGGATCAGATGAGTAAGGTGGGCGTAGCGCCATTGCCCGCAAAATTTTTCCACACAGAGGCTGTGCGTGGCTACGACATAGAAGATTTGACGGAACTAAGCCTCAAGCTGGGCGAAGGCATCATCGGCCACGTCGCGCAGACGGGCGAGCCTGTGATTTCGCCGGACGTGCGCCGCGATCCGCGCTACGTCAACGCGCGCGAAGAAACGCGCTCCGAGATGGTCGCGCCCGTTATCGCCAATAATGAAGTAATCGGCGTTTTCGATCTCGAAAGCGATTGCCTGAACGCTTACACGCACGATGATTTACAGGTCTTGCTGCTGCTCGCCTCGCAAGTTGCGATCATCATCGAAAAGGTGATGCTGCATGAGCAGTTGGTTGAAAAGAAACGCATTGAAGGCCAACTCGAAGTCGCGCGGCAGGTGCAACTCCAATTACTTCCGGCGCGCGATCCGAAGCTGGAAGGCTTCGATATCTCCGCCTACAACTTTTCAACCGAAGAAGTCTCCGGCGATTACTACGACTGGGTCAGAATCTACGAAGACCAGATCGGCATCGTCGTCGCGGATGTGTCCGGCAAGGGCGTGCCCGCCGCGTTGTTAATGGCTTTCCTGCGCGCTTCCCTGCGGGCGGCAATTCACATCGGCTATGCGCCGCACATCTCCATGTCGAAGGTTAATTATCTGCTGTGGGAATCAATCGAGCGCAACCAATTCGTGACGGCCTTTTACGCCGTGCTCGATGCGTCGAATCGCACGCTTGCCTATACTAACGCCGGACACAATCCGCCGCTGCTGCTGGATGCGGACGGCAGCGCGCGCTTCATTGAACGCGGCGGCCTGCCGCTCGGTATGTTCCGTGACACGCGTTATTACGAATATTATTTGCCGATTGAGCCGGGACAGATTCTTGTGCTGTACACGGACGGCGTGACGGAGGCGGTCAATTCTGCGGGCGAAGAGTACGGGCGCGGTCTTCTGGAGCGTGCGGCGCGCGCCGGGCAGCACTTGAGCGCGCGTGAATTGATTTCCTTTATCTACGAGGACGTGATGGCGTGGACGGATGGGCGCGGCGCAAACGACGATATTACTTTTATGATTATTAAAGCTTCAGACAAAAGAGAAGCGGGAGACGTGTAAACTTAACACGTCTCCCGCTTCTCGCAAGTAAAACTCGTGAATGTTACTTTAGTGCGCCGTTAAAGAGTTGTGCGCGTGATCGCCGCCGGGCGCAAGCGGTGCGCGGTAATCGCCGAAGTGAAAGCCCGTTTCGGAATCCGAGAAAGCGTAAACATCAAAACCATATGCGTCCAGATACATCGCCAGATCGTCGGGCGAGTCTAAATAAACGGCGGGCGCATAGCCTGCATCAATACGAATTTCCAGCAGGCGCTCGACCATTTCCAGCGGAGCAAACACTCGCACAGGGTCTCTGTAAGTTGCCATGATTAAAAGCGCCTCTCTTTCATTAAAGCATTAAAGTTAAGCCGCCCGTCAATTGCCACGAAATTCAAAATGTCTTACGGGCGCGCTCGCTTCAGACATCTATTGTGATGTACGCTTTATGTATCGCAGTTGTTCGCCGTGCGGGTTTATTTTCCGTCACGAAGATTTACCGAAATTATGCCGCCGCCTTTGTCGAATAAAATAGTCAGGAGTCTTGCTAATGAATCGCCGTCAATTTGTTCGTAATTCGCTTGTCGCCACTGCCGCCGCGTCCGTCGCCGCGCCGCTCGCCAAGGCCACCGAAGGCGCGACTTCCGGCGCATACGCTGCGCCCGCAACGCATTCCGCGCCCGCCGCCCGCCGGTCTTTGAGCGCCGTCGGCGGTTTCACCTTCGCGCGCCTACGCTACACTTCCGGCAACTGGGACGCCGACCCGAAGATGCCCTCGAACATCTTAAACTCGCTCGTCGAATACACTTCTGTTCGTGTTGATCCGAACGAGCACATCGTTGACGCGCAATCAAACGCGCTCTTTAACTATCCGTTCATCTACATGACCGGCAACAAACTCGTGCGCTTTAACGAAAAGGAGCGCGTCAATCTGCGGCAATATCTGCGAAACGGCGGCTTTATGTTCGTTGACGACTGCAACCACGACCTCGACGGGACTTTCGCCAAGACTTTCGAGAGCGAAATCAAGACCGTGCTCGACGCGCCGACGGAAACGATGCGCAAACTGCCGAAAGAGCATCCGCTTTATCATGCCTTCTTCAAATTCCCGGACGGCGCGCCTGCGACGTCCCATGAACTGAACGGCTGGGGCGATGACATCGTTCACGATTACCTGCGCGCTATCGAAATTGACAACCGCATCGCCGTCCTCTATTCCAACAAAGACTATGGCTGCGAATGGAACTACGATTGGGAAAACAAACGCTTCGCCACCAAAGACAACACACGCTTCGGCGTCAACATCATCGTCTACGCTCTGACACACTAGAAGTAGTCAGCAATCAATCATCAGCTAAATGCTTTTACTGACTACTGATAACTGAAAACTGATAACTCTTTTATGAGCACACCTCAACCACCGGCAATGCCTCCGGCGGGAGCGCCCGCCGCCAATCAGCCTCCAACTGCTGCTGCGCCACCGAATCTCGTCACCGTTTTGCAGCGTATGCTGGCCGTCTCCGAGAAGGTCAGCGATCTGATCTTCTCGCCGGGGCGTCCGCCGCAAATCGAGTTGATGGGTAAATTGCAGGCGGTCGCCATTCCCGGCCTCGAAAAACTCTTGCCGACGCACACCGCCGCCATCGCCAAGGTGATAATCGGCACACACGCGCGCGCCGCCGAAAGCCTTGAGAAGTACGGCTCCGCCGACTTGTCTTTCAGCGCGCCCGGCTTCTCGCGTTTTCGCGTCAACGTCTTTATGCAACGCGGCACGCACGCCATCGTGATGCGCGTGATTCCGGCACGCCCGCCGCGCTTTGAAGACCTCAGTCTGCCGCCGCAACTGCGCGACATCGCGGATATTAAGAACGGCATCGTCCTCGTCACAGGGCCGACCGGATCAGGCAAAAGCTCTACGCTGGCCGCGATTATTGATTTAATCAACGAGACGAAGTTCTACCACGTCGTGACCATCGAAGACCCGATTGAGTTTCTGCACGGCCATAAGAATTCGACGATTCACCAGCGCGAACTGCATTCCGACACGCCGGACTTTGCGCTCGCCCTGCGCGCCGCGCTGCGGCAGGCTCCGAAAGTGATCTTAGTCGGCGAGATGCGCGACCGCGAGACAATCGAAGTCGCGCTCGAAGCCGCCGAAACAGGCCACCTCGTTTTGTCCACACTGCACACGATTGACGCCTCGAAGACGGTTGACCGCATCATCGGTGTCTTTCCGAAAAACGAAGAACAGGCCGTCCGCACGCGCATCGCACAGAGCTTTCGCTACATGATTTCGCAGCGCCTTATTCCGCGCGCCGACGGCAAAGGGCGCGTCGCCGCCATCGAAATTCTCAAATCAACGATGCGCACCAAAGAGTACATCGAAAAGGGCGAGTCCGAAGGCAAGTCGCTGCTGGATGCGATGGAGCAGGGCGAGCAGGAGGGAATGCAGACGTTCGACGGCGTGCTCGAACGATTCATACGCGACGGCACCGTGCGCAAGGAAGAAGCAATGGCTTACGCCACGAACCAGAACAACTTGCTGTTACGCCTTGCGGATATGTAAAGAGTCGAGAGTCTGAAGTCGAGAGTAATGTCCATAGTTCAGAGTCGAAGCTCGAATCGGATGCTCGTCTTACACTCCAGACTCCAGACTCTTGACTTCAGACTCTCGACTTTAGACTCTCGACTCTTACTTTATGCAATTGATGAACGAAAGCGATAAGGCTGCGACGGCGGATGCGTTGCCGTTGACCATCGCGGAGCTGGAAGCCGAAATTGCGAAGGTCATCATCGGCCAGCACGACGCCGTGCGTTTTATCATGCTCGCCATCGCGTGCGGCGGCCACTGCTTGCTGCGCGGCGTGCCCGGCCTCGCCAAAACCCTGCTCGTCAAAACGCTCGCGCAAGTCTTAGACCTACGTTTCAATCGCATTCAATTCACGCCCGACCTGATGCCGTCGGATGTCACTGGCACGGACGTAATCGAAGAAGACCGCGCGACGGGCAGACGCGAAGCGCGTTTCATACACGGCCCCGTTTTCGCCAACATCGTGCTCGCCGATGAAATAAATCGCGCGCCGCCGAAGACGCAGGCCGCCCTGCTCGAAGCGATGCAGGAAGCGCAGGTCACCGTCGGCGGCGTGCGTCGCCCGCTCGATGCGCCCTTCTTCGTGCTCGCCACCGAAAACCCGATTGAGCAGGAAGGCACTTATCATCTGCCGGAAGCGCAGCTTGACCGTTTTCTTTTCGAGATCGTCATTGATTACCCGGAAGCCGCCGACGAACGGCGCATCATCGAACAAACGACGCGCAATCGTGAAGTTGACTTGCAACGGGTGATGACGGGCGAAACATTGCTGCGCATTCAGGAGATTGTACGCGACGTGCCCGCCGCCTCGAACGTAATTGATTATGCGGCGCGGCTGGTGCGCGCCTCGCGCCCGAACACACCGGAGGCCGCCGCCTTTGTTAATGAGAATGTGCGCTGGGGCGCGGGGCCACGCGCCGGTCAGTCTTTAATCCTGAGCGCGAAGGCACGCGCGCTTTTCGATGGACGCTTCGCCATCGGGTTTGAAGACGTGCGCAAAGTGGCGTACCCTGTACTTCGTCATCGCATTCTCCCCAACTTTCGCGCCGAAACCGAAGGCGTCACCGCCGAAAGCGTCATCGCCGAACTGCTGCGCGCCACGCCCGAAGACGCCAAACGCTAAAAGAGTGTTCCGCGTTAAATAGAACTTGCAAAACCGATTGACGGGGAAAGCGGAAAAATGTTTTATCTTCGATTCACAAATCTTCTCCCTTTAACGGTCATTGCGCTTCTCTGCGCCACACTGTTTATTGCTCCGCTGCCGGTAAGCGCACGGCAAGATACGGGCGGCGACGTGCGCGCCGATCTTCCCTCGAACGGCGCATTGCGCATCGAGAACCGGCGCGGCAATGTGAGCGTTGAAGTGTGGAGCGAGCGATATGTTTCGGTGACGGCGACGATGGACGGCGCAGCGCCGAAGCTTTCGCCCGTGCGAATCGCGCGGACGGATGAACTGCTTAGCGTGAGCACGGCACGCACCGCAACTCCTGCAAATCTCCCGCGCATCAATTTAAGTTTGCGCATACCGGAGCGTTCGCGCGCAGAGATCATCACCGCAAACGGCGAAGTGCAATTGCGCGGCACACTGCCTGCCGCGCTTACCGTGCGAACCGTTGCGGGCGACATACGCGCCGAAGCTTCCTTATCTTCGCTCAAAGACATTGACATCACGGCGCAATCCGCAAGCGGCGTTGCTACTTACACGCTCGCGCTGCCGGACATTATCCAGCCTTCGGGCAACGGGAAATCTTTTCATGTCCGGTTAGGCACAGGCGCGAAGCTCGTGCGTTTGCTGTCCGAAAGCGGGCGTATCTCGCTCGGCGCAAGCGGTGCGGGGGTTAACATTGCGACAACGGAAAGCGCGACGCACAGCACTCAAATTCAAAGCCCGCCGGTATTGCGCGGCACTCGAAGCGAGACGCAACGCGCTGCCGTCGCCGCGCCCGCCGCCGATCCGTCCGCGCCGCAGGAGATAGACGACGGCGACGTGATACGTGTTGACACGCAGCTCGTGACGATCAACGCGAATGTGGTTGACCGCAGCACCAATCGCGGCCTGACGGGACTCACGCAGAATGATTTTAAGTTGTACGAAGACAGGGCGGAACAACAGATTACACATTTTGAATCCGCCGCCGCGCCCTTCAATCTGGTGCTCTTGATAGACCTCTCCGGTTCGACGAAAGATGTCGTTAATCTGATACGCGGCGCGGCGCTGCGGTTTGTCGAAGCCGCGCGCCCCGCAGACCGCATCGCCGTCATCACTTTTGCGAGCGAGCCTGTCATCGTTTCGCGCCTGACATCCGACCGCCGCCTTTTGCGCCAGCGCATCAACGCCATCGAACAGCCGCACGGCAGCACCAAGCTTTACGACGCCGTTAACTTTACGATTGACGAAGTTTTGAAGGACGCGAAGGACTCGCGCCGCAATGCCATTGTGCTGATGAGCGACGGGCTTGACAGCCAGCTTCCGAACGTCAAAGGCGACGGATCGAGCGTCTCTTACAAAGAATTGTTTCGCCGCGTACAGGAGTTCGACGGCGTGCTTTACGCGCTGTGGCTCAACACGGAATATGAATCTTTAAGCGAGCAGGACATTCAGCCGGAGACGTTCGACGCGGCGCATGACCGCATGAAAGAGCTGGCGGAAGCGGGCGGCGGCATCTTTTACGAAGTGGCGAAGTTGACCGATCTGGCGGGCGCATACGAGCGCGTCGTCGCTGATTTAGGGACGGTTTACAGTTTTTCATATCGCCCGACGAACAAAGCGCATGACGGCAGTTGGCGCACGATTCGTTTAAGCGTCGCGCGCCCGAACGCCGTCGCGCGCGGCAAACGCGGCTACTATGCGAATTAAATCGAACGCGAAAATTACAGGGCGTAGCGCACAAGAAATTCCGCTCGTCGTTGCGCGCCTGTTTGTCTTCACGCTTCTGTTTTCAATTTTCACATCGCACGCCTTCGCGCAAGCGGTTGGCGAAACGGAAACGATTCGCATTGACACGGATTTGGTCAATCTCAACATCAGCGTCTTCAATCGCAATTCACGCGCGCCGATCAGCGAGCTGCAAACCGGAGACTTCATCGTTTTAGAGAACAACACGCCGCAGCCGGTCACGTTCTTCGCCGCCGCCACGACGCCCTTCGATCTCGTTCTGCTGCTGGACTTGTCCGGCTCGACCGCAAACAAAATAGAGATCGTTCGCCGCTCCGCCAAGCATTTCGTCGAAGCCGCGCGCCCGTCGGATCGTATCGGCATCGTGACCTTCGCAGACACGTGGCGGCTTGTCTCGCCTTTGACAACGGATCGCGCCGCCCTTCTCGCGCGCATTAAAAAAATAAAACCCTATGGCAGCGGCACAAAATTCTGGGATGCGCTCGCCTATCTACTGCAAACGCTGGACGGCGCGCGACGAACCGCTTCACGCCGCAGCGCCATCATCGCCATGACCGACGGCATTGATAACGCGATTGCCGACGTGCCGGGCGACGGATCGGAAACGGATTTCGGTAAACTGCTGGAGATGGTTCGGCGCACGGATTTCAGCATCCTGCCGATTTATCTGGACACGGAACGCGAGATGGTCAAAGCGCAACGTGTTCCCGCCAGCGCCTATTTCTATGCGCGCCAGCAGCTTCAACTTCTCGCAGAAGAAAGCGGAAGCCCCATGTACACGGCGCGCAAGCTCGAAGATTTACAGGGCGTCTACACGCAGGTGATACGCGATTTGAGCACCGTTTATAGCATCGGTTATCACCCGCTCAACAAACAACGCGACGGCGCATACCGCCGCATTGTTGTGCGTCTTGCGAGCCGCAAAGACTTGATCGCACGCACGCGCAGCGGCTATTACGCCAAACACTAACTTGCACCGGCTTGTGCGGACAACGCGCCTTCGCTAACCGGAAAAATCTCTGTGCTTCATGGCTGACGAATTCAGAGGCGAACGCTTACTCGATCCGACCGTGCTCGCATCCATCGGGCGGCTCGATTTGATTGCGCGCACCATCGCCGAAGGCTTTCTAATAGGCTCGCACCAAAGCCCTTATCACGGCCTGTCGCAGGAGTTCGCGGAGCACCGCCCGTATATCGCGGGCGACGAATTGCGCCGCATCGACTGGCGCGTTTACGCACGCACGGACAGGCTCTACGTCAAGGAGTTTGAAGAGGAAACGAACGCGCCCGTGCGTTTGCTGTTGGACGTGAGCGGCTCGCTCGCCTATGCACCACGCGGAAATAACGTCGGCAAACTAGACTACGCGCGCTATCTCGCGGCCTCGCTCGCGTATCTCGCCAACCGGCAGAACGACCGCGTCGGACTCACCTGTTTCGCCGATGAGGTGCGCACGCGACTCGCCGCGCGCGGCGGCAAGAAACAGCTCTACGCGATTCTCGCCGCGCTCGACGCGCAACAGGCAAGCAATCAAGCGCACATCGGAGAGGTGCTTCTACGCGAAGCGGCGTTGTGGAAACGGCGCGGTCTGGCACTTATCATCTCCGATCTCTACGATGAACCGGAAGAGATTGTCGGCGCGGTGGCGCGCGTGCGCCGCGCCCGCCACGACGTTATTATCTTTCACTTGATTGACCGCGCCGAGAAGCTTTTGGAGTATAACGGCCTGCATGAGTTTCGTGATCTTGAAACAAACGAGACGTTGATGGTTGATGCGGGGCGTGTGCGTGAAGGCTACCGGAAACGCCTTGCCGAACTATGCGCCTTTTACGCGCGCGAGTTTGAGCGAGCCGGAGCAGATTACGCGCAGTTGGATACGGCGCTGCCGCTTGATCGCGCGCTGGCCGTTTACCTGCGCAGGCGACGCGCGTCCGGCGGATTGCGCGCGTGAGAAACTTTCTGCCACTATCTTCGGCGTATGATTTTCCTTGCTCCGTTCACGCTGCTGTCTCTGGCTCTCGTCGCGCTTCCCATCGCCGTGCATTTGCTGTCACGGCGAAGCGCACGCCGCGTTGATTTCCCGTCGCTGCGTTACCTGCGCGAAACGCCGAGCTTTCGCCTTCGCCCGCGCCGCCTTCGCCAACCGCTGTCGCTTGCCTTGCGCAGCGCCGCGCTCGCCTTCTTAATTGCCGGACTCGCGCGCCCGCTTCTGCTCTACGGCACTGACACGACGCGCACGACGCACGTTATTCTTCTGGACGCTTCGCTCAGCATGGATGCGCGCCATCGCGTTGCGGCTGCCAAGGAACAAGCCCGCAACCTGATTGATAAATTGAAAGCGCGGGATCGAATTGCGCTCGTCGCCTTCTCCGATAAAACCTTTGTGCTTGCTGCGCCGACCGCCGACCGGCGCCTGCTTTTACAGTCGCTTGAAAATTACCGAACGGAAAACAGCCGTGCCGATTATGTGGCGGGCTTTGCGGCGGCGGCCGGATTGCTCCAACGCGAACCGCCGGGCGCGTCGGAGATTGATGTTGTCTCGGACTTTCAGCAAAGCAATCTGGAAATTCAAGAGCAGTCGTTGCCGCACGAAACACACGCGCGCGTCGTCGCGTTTCCCGTCGGCAATCAAGTTGAGCGCAACGCTTTTTTGATTGACGAAAGCGTGAGAGCAAGAGAGCGCAGCCTTGAGTTGTCGGCCACTGAAATCGTTTCCGCTGATGACGGGCAAAGCGGCGTGCAGCGTTTCCATGCGATTGATGCGCCTGTCGGCGCGCGTCCCGGTATTGAGTGGCAGACTGAATCGAACAGCCAAATCACAGGCCGCATGATCGCTCTGTCGCCGGACAATTTCGACGCCGACGACGAACGCTTCTTTGCCTTCAACGCGCCCCGCCCGCTCCGTGTTCTGCTCATCAACGATGGCTCGGACGCGAGCCTTTATCTACGCGCGGCGCTTGAGACAGCGATTGTAGTTAACGATAAAGGATTACGTTCTCCAGTTTTCGATGAACGGCGCGACTTGCCGAACGCCTCCGACCTCAAAGCTTATTCGCACATCGTGTTGGCGCTTCACGGCGTGCCGCACGCAAATGATTTGAACGCAATTAGAGAGTACGCGGAAAGCGGCGGCGGCGTTTGGTTGTGGCTGGGGCGTGACGTGAGCGCGGCGGCGTGGAGCGCGGCGGCGCAAACAGAAGCGGGCGGCGTGTTGCCATTCACAGGCATTGCCGCAATCCCTGAAGATCAAAATCTGAACTTCATTGTAACGGATCGAGCGGCGTTGCCATTGCGTTCGATGAGCGAAAAAAGTCTGGATGCTTTGCACGCCGTTCGCATCTCTAAGGGGTACGCCGTTATGCCGCGCGAGCGTGTGGCGACGCTGGCACGTTGGAGCAAAGGCGGCGCACCCTGCTTTGTCTCTACGCGCGTCGGAGCGGGAACTGTGTTGCTCACGGCGACTGCAGCAGAGCGGGCGGCAAGCGATTTAGGACAATCCGCCGCGTTGCCTGCGCTAGCATCGAGCGTACTGCGCGCCGCCGATTATTCCGGCGAACCGCTTTCGCAAACGATAGGCGAGCCTGTGCGTTTAGGCGTTGCGCCTGAAGCTGCAATTAAAATAGTTGACGCGGAGAACAAAGAAGCGTTGACGACCGCGCGTAGCCTTATCGCAACGCCTTCGATGTTTTTCCGCAAGCCCGGAATCTACCGCGTCGAATGGGCGAACGAATCGAAGTTTTTAGCCTTCAATGCGCCCGTCGCCGAATCCACTCGCGCACTTGCCGAGCCATTCGAGATCGAAAAAGCTTTTCGGAACTATGAAGGCACGGGCGAAACCGTCAACGCCTTTCTCTGGCGCGATGCGGCGGAGAGAAAAAGCGGCGCATGGCGATATCTTTTCGCCGCAGCCTTTCTTTTGCTCGTCGCGGAGTTGTTCGTCGCCCGTCGTCTGCGCGAACGAAGCCACACATCGCAAGACGCTTTACTATAAATCTTACCGCTATCAAAATTTGTGAGCGCATCATCTCCAATCCTTTCGACAACACCGCGTGATGCTCCGGCGCGCACGGATATTTTCCGCGCGCTGTCATCCTTGCACTTCAATGGCAAACTCAGGCGTGGCTGTGCCGAAATCTCGCTCGCGCTGGCCTGCGCGCTCACGCTCTTTTACGCTCTTGGCGTTGTAGATTATTTCCTGTCTTTGAGTTTGGAGTGGCGTGTTCTTCTCGTCGCACCAGTCTGGCCCGCCGCTTCTTTCGTTGTCTTGCGCGCATTACTCGACTTAATCAAAAGGCGAACTCCGTTAGCCGCCGCACATGAACTCGCACGCGCCGCCGGGCAAAAACAGAACGCCCTCGTCACCTTCATAGAGTACGCCGCACAAGCCGCCGCACGCCCGACCGAAGCCTTCGAGCAATCGTACATACTCGTGCGGCTAAAGCGGCAAGCGCAAAGCGAGCTTGATCGAGTTGCGGCGATATTGATTGCGCCACGCCGCGTTTTCCGTCGCAATGCGGCGCTTTTAATATTGGCGTTGATCTTATTGATTGCATTGCGGCTTGCTGCGCCGCTGGCGTTTATGCGCGAGACGAAGCGTGTCGTGTGGCTCGCGCGCGACGATGCCGCCGCGTCCGTCGTGCCATTGAACGGCGCGGAATCAAACGGCGCGAATGGAAACGGCGGCGCACTCATCGTTGATGAATTTCGCGTGCGCGTTGTGCCGCCCGCCTACGCCGGATTGAGCATTGAAGAATCCACGAACATTGATGCGCCGATTCGTGCGCTGATGAATTCGCAAATCGAAGTGATGTTGCACGCAAGCGGCGCAGTGGCTTCGGCGACACTCGGCTTCGGCGGCATCAATAATTCGATGCGTGCGCTGGGAGACAATCGCTTCGAGGGAACTTTCAAAGCCGCTACGAGCGGTGCGTTCGAGTCGCGCGTGGTTGCGGCGGCGGGCGAAGCGAACGCGCCTGCGCCGCTGGTGCGTGCGTTGGAAGTTTACGCGGATGCGCCGCCTGACGCGCATCTTACAGAGCCGACGGGCGATCAATTGTTGCGCGCTGTGCCGGAGTATCCGTTGGCGATTCGCTGGACGGCGCGCGACGATCTGGGACTGCAAAGCGTCGCGTTGAAGTACATCAAAAGTCGCGGCGAAGGCGATGCGGCGAAGTTTACCAGCGGCGAAGCATCACCCGGCCAAACGCTACGCGATTCGGCGCGCGCGTGGCACGGAGAAACAATGCTAGATCTGGCGCGGCTCGATATGCAGCCGGGCGATACGCTCGTCTTCTGGATCGAAGCGCGCGACCGCAATCCTTTTGCGAACAACAGCGGGCGCTCGGCGAGTCTGTCAATCGCCATCAAAGGCGCGGAAGTCTTCAAGCTCAGTTTGAGCGATCTTCGCCCGAACGAGATCGGGCGCTTTCTGTTGAGCGAGCGTTTGATTCTACTGCACACGGAAAAGCTTCACGGCGAGCGAGCGCGTCTTGCGCCGGAGGAATTCACGCGACGCGCCAACATCATCGCCGCCGAACAGCGCGAGTTTAAGAACTCTTTCAACGACTACATCAATATCGAAGGCGCGGGCGAGAGCGAGCACAAAGGCGAAGCGGATCAGCCGTCGAGCCTTGAAGAACGCGCGCAGGCGGCGGCAGACGAGCGCACGGAGATTCATAATCACGGCATCCCTTTGCCACCGCCCGGCACGCCTTCGTCAGTCCGCGATATGACATTGGCGATTGGCGCGATGTGGAATGCGGAAGACGCGCTTTCAAGCCGCGACACTACCAATGCGCTGATCTTCGAGCGTGAAGCTCTCGTGCGATTGAAACGCGCGCAGGCGGCTGTGCGTTATGTGCCGCCGATTTTGCCGCGCAGCAAGCCGCTCGATCTCAAGCGACGCTACGCGGGCGAACTCGCAGAGATTAAAACGCAACTGGAAAAACTCGCGCGCCGTCCCGCATCGAAAGAGACGACGGCCGTGCGCGCCGCGCTCAATGATGCGTATAGCGCGCTCGCAGAGTTGCAGGCGACGCTCGGTGTGCCTGCCATCGGGCGTGCGAGCGCCGTCGCACGTGCGCGCGATAAATCGAGCGCGGCGGCGAATCGTCTCGTTTCAATTGGCGGAGACCATGCGACGGCGATTGCGGAAGTCTTTGCGAAACTACGCATTGTGGAAACGGAACTACAACGCACGGAGGCGGGCGGCACAAGCGAAGAGTTTGCGGCGCGTATTGGCAAGCCGCTTGCGCTGCTCGCACAGGCCGCCTCGCAACTTTACGCCATCGCGGATCAAAGCACGCGCGGCGGCAACTCCGAACCCTTCGCGCTTTCGCCTGCGGATGATGAACGCGCCGACGAATATTTTCGCCGCTTAACACGAAGAACTGCGCCGTAAACTTCGCCGCAATAATTTTCAAGAGATTATTGCCAGCTCTGAACAGCCTGATGCCTTTACCTGTTTCGCTCGTTATGAACATTGGCTTTGACGGCAACGTGTGGCGCGCGGTATTTGTTGCGGCATTGGCGTTGATCGCTTTTGCGCTCGCGCATTACTGGAAAAGCCTCCACGCTCTTGCGCCGCGCCGTCGCACTTTGTTGATCGTGTTGCGCGGTCTTGTGTTGGTGCTCGTCGCGGCAGCACTTGCAGGGTTGCGCGTCGAGCGCGAAACAACCGCGCCGCCGCGCGTCTTGGTTTACCATGACACGAAACGAATAATCGCCGCCACGAGAAATCCTGCGCCGGAAAAGGCGGCAACGGAAAATGCCGCTCGTGTGTCGGCGTATCTCGGCGAACTGGATGCGGCGGGGCGCGAATTAAGCGATGCGCTTGCGGAGAAGAATATCGAGAGCGTCATTGTTGACGCGGCACGCGAGCCTGCAACTTCACAGGGCGGCGGCGGCGCGTTTGTGGCCGGAATCTTTTTAACGAACGGCGCGCTCACGGCAGACGAAGCCAGGCGCGCGATTGAAGAGACAGGCGCGGCGGCATTTGGGGCGCCTGTTTATGTTGCGGCTACGTTCGGGGCGGGCTTCGGGCGAGGGCGGGTTGCGCTGCAAAGCGTTGTGCCGGTGAGTAGCACGGCGGCGCGCGGCGTGCCTGTCGCCGTTCGCTGCGTCGTGCATGGACGCGGCATGAGCGGGCGCGAGTCTCTCATCACAATCACGGATGATACGGGGGCCGTGCGCGCTTCGGCGAAAGTTCTCTGGATAAACGATGACGAATGGCAAACGGCGTCTCTGGAAATCGTGCCGAAAACAATCGGCTGGATTAACTACACGGCGCAAATTGAAAAGGCAAACGAAGAAGATTCATTAATGCTCGCGCATCGTTTCGCGCTTCATGTAGAGGAGCGTCGCGTGCGCGTGCTGTTCTTCGAGGGTGCGCCGACGTGGGAAGCCAAGTTCATACGTCGCGCGCTAACTCAAGCAGGAATGTTCGACGTTGATTATTTCGCGCAAGTCAGTCGCGTCTCCATCGCGGGCATAACCGGCGTTACTAAAAAACAGAAGGGCGAAGATACAAACCACGACGCCGCTTCGACGCCGACTGACCGCTTGGAAACTAACAATACGACGACATCGAAAGATGCGCCCGAAGCGAAACTTCATGAGTCGCTCGGAAGCGCGGCGCGTTTGAATACCTACGATTGCATTATCGTCGGGGCGACGCCGAACGAGATGTTGTCTGTTGCCGAAGCCGCGCGCTTGCGCGATTGGGTGGAGCGGCGCGGCGGCGGTTTGATTGTGCTCGGCGGCAATAGTTTTGCCGGATCAATCGCCGCGCCGAACGGCAAGCTCTATTCTTTGCTGCCGTCTGAGATTGACGGGCGCGGGCTTCTCGCGTCCGAACTACAAATACACGCGCAGGGCGTGCCCGTCGAAGCGGACGATCTTCGCGGCGGCACGGCCTTGACGCCGACACAGGCGGGCGCGAACGGCGCGCTCGGCGGATATAGAAACGCGCGCGAAACGGAAGCGGCGCAGCAACCTTCCGCCGCAAAGACGGCGTTGCTTTCGGGCGAAGGCTTCCGGCTGGGCGCGTTGCGTTCGGGCGCGAGCGTTCTGGCAACGTCGGGAGGTTCGGGCGCGAACGGGATGAGCGAGACGGGCGCGCCACTCATCGCTGCGTTGCGCAGCGGGGCGGGGCGCGTGATTGTGTTTGCTCCGGCGGACTCATGGCGCATACGCACGACGAGCGTGAGCGCCGCTGCCGACGATGCGGGCGGAGCCTTCGGCGCGTTGTGGCAGGGAATCGTGTGGTGGGCGGCGGCGGGCGCACGCGCTTTCGTGGAGCTGACTTTGAATGAAGACTCGCCGTCTGCGGAAAGCGAAGTATCGGCGCAACTGCGCGTGCGTGATGCTTTGTTCGCCGCAGCGAAAATCGAAAGGGTGAGCGCGCGTTTGCAAAAAGCGCTTGAAGACGGCGAACAGAATGCGGCCAATAATGCCGTTGATGAATCGAGCGAGATTGCGTTCGTACCGGACGCACAGGATGCGAGCCTCTGGCGCGGACGCTTTCATGCGCCTGCGAACAGCGGGCGCTTCAATCTGGAAATCGTTTACACGCTGGCGAATGGTACGAAGGGAAACGTGGCGAAGTCTTTCGCGGTTGTCGCGTCTTCAACTTTGGACGTAGGGACGGCGCGCGACACGCTCAGCCGCGCCGCACGCGAAACGGGAGGTGAACTCTTCGATGCCTCCAACGCCCGCGCGTTCGCCGCGAAGCTTGCCGGATTACCGCGCGGCGATGCAAAGCTTTTGTTCTTTCTTGAACTGCGCGCGTGGTGGCCGCTGGCCGTCATTATCTCGCTGCTGCTGGGCGGCGAATGGTTCGCGCGTCGCCGGTGGCGTGTTGATTGAAATGGCTACGTGCGCCGCCGTTCCCCCTTATCATCGCGCGCTTCATCTTTCAGCTTCAATCTTCTTTCTATACCCGCACGGCATCGCAACGCTTCGTTTGAGCGTCTAAAAACGGTATGCGTATTTCACACTCATTCATAAAATTATTCTGCATCGCTATCGTTTCAGTATTTGCCGCTTCGTGCGTTGAGAAACGCGCCTCGCACGGAGGGGGTATCAGCGCCGCGACGGTGATGCCTGTGGCTAGAACTCTGCCGCCGTTGCCCACGCATCCGCTTCCGGCAAAATTAGAAGAGTTGCGCGTGCGCCAGAGCGCGGTCGCGGCAAAGTTGCGCGAGCTTGAATGGAAGAACGATGTGGGGATGACGGAATTGTCCGGCTGGGAGTACG
Organism: Pyrinomonadaceae bacterium; assembly: GCA_046262295.1. GTDB lineage: Bacteria > Acidobacteriota > Blastocatellia > Pyrinomonadales > Pyrinomonadaceae > JBHENC01. The sequence goes on from JBHENC010000004.1 coordinate 293,439, forward strand.
GCACGCGCACGCGCGAGATGGCGGAGGTGCTGGGCGGCGATGAGTTGCGCGCGCTTGGGCGTTTGGCGGCGGCGGGCGGCGTGTTGCCGGAAGGAATTGATCTGGTGCAGTTGGCGGCGAGTTTTACGGCGGCCTCGGCGGGCGCGACTTATTCGCCCCTTGATAAGCAAGTCTTGATCGTCGGCGCTTTGAAAAATGATTCGTTGCTCACGCACGAATTTGTCCACGCGCTGCAAGACCAGAATTTCGATTTACTGAAACTGCTTGTCGCGCGCCCGTACAACTTTGATCGCGCGGAAGCCGCCTTTGCCGTTGTCGAGGGTGACGCGATGAACGTGCAACGACGCGCCGAACAAAGCGACTCCGTCTACGCGCGCCGTTCGCTGGACGACATCACGCGGCAGGAGAACGAACGCTTCGGTGAATACCGCGCGGAGATCGGTAAAGTGTTTCCGCCGCTGTTGACCGAAACTTTTATCTTTCGCTACCGCGACGGCGCGCGCTTCGTCGAAGCCCTGCGACGGCGCGGCGGCGAACGCGCCGTCGATCAACTTTTTCTTCGTCCGCCTGCTTCCAGCGAACAGGTTTTGCATACGGAGAAATATCTGTCAAACGAAGCGCCGCGCGAAACTCCTATTGATGAAGCGGCATTCGGCGCGGCCAACTTTCATTTGATCGCTTCGACGCCGCTCGGCGAAATCGGAATTCGCGGATTATTAATGGCCGCCATACCGGAACGCGAAGCCGTGCGTGCGGCGGCGGGCTGGGGCGGCGATTGCGCGTACCTTTTCGAGCACGCGCAGCAGAGCCGCACGCCTTTGTTCGTCTGGAAAACGAGTTGGGATAAGCCGATTGACGCCGAAGAGTTTTTCCGCGCTTATAATGCGCTGCAACGCGCTCATAACAGCAGCAACACCGGCGGCGACCAAGTGTCCGACGGACAGGCGGCGCAAACAAACTGGCGCGAGAACGGACGCCTGACCATCGTGCGGCGCGAAGGCGATAGCGTCATCGTCGTGCGGAGCCCCGAAGCAGATGCGGCGATGGCTCTCGAAATCGCGCGGCAATAGTTTGCGGCAACTTTTTAATTTGTACTTTATCAGTAAGAGCGTATACTGCGAACAGACTCTCTCTAACACTCGTGTCGAGGCGCGGCATCAAACGCGCTCATTCAAAGGAGCATCTGCTATGAAAAAGAATTTACTGCGCGTGTCCGTCGCACACGTTTTCGTTGCGCTGATGACTGTTCTCTTAGGGTGTGCGCCGATTGCCGCACAAACCGAGTCGGGCAGCCGCTACATTATCTCCGCGAAGGCAGGCAAGATTAACGCGCTCTACGGCAAAGCGGCGGTGCAGCGTCAAGGCGATTCCACACGGCGGGAGCTGTCCTTGAAAGACGATCTTGAGTCGGGTGACGTGTTGATGACGGAATCGAATGGGCGCGTCGAGTTACTGCTCAATCCCGGCTCTTACCTGCGTGTTGCGGAAAATTCTCAAGTTGAACTAACCGACACGTCCTTCGATAATTTACGTTTCAAACTACTGCGCGGCAGCGTCATCGTTGAAGCGACCGGGACGGACGGCACACGCCTGCTGGCCGCGATATACACTCCGCAAACCAAAATTCTGGTTGATCGAAACGGGCTTTATCGCATCAATGTTTTGCCCGCACAGGCAACGGAAGTCTTTGTCCATAAAGGCAAAGCTCTTGTCGGCAGCAGCACTTTAGCAGTTGTTAAGGGCGGCTCGAAAATGGTCGTTCAGGGCGTGAATGCAGGCGGCGTGGATGTCGCTAAGTTCGACAAAAAGAGCACGGATGCGTTCGCTGATTGGAGTCGGCAGCGCGCCGGTGCGTTGGCGGCGGCGAATCGCAGCTTGACCGGCAGGACGATGACCAATGTGCTCGCCAGCTACCGGGACAACGGCGCGTTCGGCTACGGCCAAGCGCCTTACTTCGGCTTGTGGGTCTTCGATCCGTCGCTCAGGGGCTATACTTTTCTGCCGTTCTATTCGGGATGGTCTTCGCCATATGGCGTAGGATACCGGAACGGTTTCGGGATTTCTTGGTACTACAATACGCCGAATCAGCCGGGCAGTTATTCAATTGCTAATCCCGGCAACGGCGGCAGCGGTAATAACATAATCGTCGCCAATCCTAATCCGCCCGTCGCGTCCGGCGAGCCGCCGCCGCATAGACGCCTTCCGCGCGACCCGGATGACCCGGATGCGCCGATTGGCGGCAAGCCGATGCGCCCCATGCCGGTTGAAAACGGCGACCGATTCGAGCGTGCGATGGGCGGCAGAAGCGAGGGCATCGCCCCCGACTCCGGCGGCTTTAACCAGCGAAACAATTCTCCATCGCCTGCGCAAGAGCAGGGAATCGAAGTAAACAGGCCGTCGGCTCCGGCCAGAGAGCCAGCGCCGGAAAGACCGGGACGCATAGATATGCCATAAGCTGTTTCTGACCATCGCTTGCGACAAAAAGAGAAGCGCGCCCACGACATTAATCGTGGGCGCGCTTCCTGCTTATCTGCCCGCGCGCAATCGCAAGCTTTAACCGGACAATTAATTTTCACGTTTGATTGAAGGAGCGATGGCATTGGCGACGATCAGTGCGGCGTGTGTGACGGCGGCAACGCCCTGACCGGGAAACACCGTGTCGCCGACCGTGTATAGATTCGGGATTGCCGTCAAATGCGAAAGCGCGTTTCTGCCGAACACGTCCGGCGATTGGCCTATGCCGCCGACCATGCCGAGCTTGCGGCGCGTCGTTTCGTAATAATCAAACGGCGTGACGGTCTCTATTATTTCCACGTCGTCACCGCCAAGCTCCGGCATCTCCCGATGAATCTTTTGCCACCAGAATTCGAGCGCACGTTGATCCTGCGCTTCATGCGCGGCTTCGTCTTCGTGAAAAGCGAACCATTGTTCCGCTTCCGTGAAAGTGGAAACCGTCACGGCGCGTTTGCCTGCGGGCGCGCGTGTCTCGCCAAACGGCGCGGCGGCAAACATGAACTGCGCTTCTTCAGGCTGATACTCGCGCTCTTCCTGCCAGTCCGTCAAAGCAAGTACGCGGTCAACCGGCAAACGCTTCGCCGCTTGTTCGTCAAGACCGAGAAGAAGTAGATACGCGCCCCACCCGCGCAGAGTTTTAAGGCGCGCGCGAATATTGTTTGGCGTGTGATCCGCGCCGACGAGCTTGCCATAGGTGTCCCAGATCGTGAGATTGCTGACGACCGCGCGCGTCGCCTGCACCGCTTCGCCGCTCAAAAGTTGAACGCCCTCCGCCCGTCCATTCGCGCCATAAATCAAACGCAACACAGGAGAATTGAGACGCACCGTGCCGCCACTTTTCTTAATCGCTTCAAGCAAAGTATTGACGAGCGCAGTCGCGCCGCCGCGAATCGCATACGATGCGCAACGCGGCATCGTCAACGCTAAAGCAGCATACGGATACGCGCAATCACCGCTCGTAAGCTGCGCAAGCATCTGCAACTGAACATCCACAAAGCGGCGAAAACGCATGGATGTTCCATCGAGATAGCGCGCCGCCGTGTGATGCAAAGTCGCTGTTACACGTCGCATTGCAAACGGGGAGTGTGCCATGATCGAAGCGCGCCGTAAACCGGAGGCCGTCACCAAATCCGGCACACGCCGCATCGCACTTTCAAGCGCGTCGGCGACCGGCACGAGGTCTTTGTAAAACTTAACTGCCTCCGCTGCGCATTCAGGAAAGGCCGCACCCAGACTATCCGCGAACTCTGCGTCGTTTTCCGTGAGAGAGATTTGCGTTCGATCCGGCAGACGAACGACGTAGGCTGGCGTCGCGGAATAAACTTCCGGTGCGGCGACCGGAAGCTCCGCGAAGATTCTGCGATGAATCCCATTCGGCTGCCAGCCTGTATAAACTGACGCGGCGGGTTCAAACTCGTAGCCGGATTCTTCATGCGACGCGACGCAGCCGCCCGCACGCGCGGCTCTTTCGATGAGACACACGTTAATGCCGCGCGCGGCCAATAACGCCGCCGTCGTCAGCCCGCCGATCCCTCCACCGACGACCACCACTTCATAAGTCATGCTGCTTAAATGAATGCACGCAATAGCGCGCGCGCGAAGCACAAAAGACCCGCCGCCTTTTGCCCGTCACTATGTGATCCGAAGCGTTGAAGATAAGGTTGGAGAATGATTAGAACAGAGGTGATCCCATTAAAGATAAGATGAATGATGAAGCAGGGAAGCAGGCGGCCTGAATATGCGCGCACAATCGTGAGTGCGGCGCTGAGGATTCCAACCGCTGCAATGACGCCAAAGTTCGACCAATATTGCGGCACATGAACGAGCGTAAATAAGGCTAAGACGCTGATGATGCCCCATCGCACGCCAAATGCTTTTTGCAAAGCCGAGTAGAGAAGGCCACGATAAACTACTTCTTCGACAAGCGGCGCGGTGAATGTCGCCAGAAATGCCGTCAGATAAGCCGTTGCTCTGGAACTCGCCACGATCTTATCTATTTGTGTTTCCTGCCCGCCGAAGAAAACTTGAATCAGTGCGCCAACTCCGAATAAGACAACGCCGAGAATGATGCCCTTGCGCGCGTCGAACTGCTCGCTCCAACTCCAGCCGAGTGCGCGCCAGAAGAAAGGACGCTTGCCGAAATGCGTGATGACCGCCCAAGCTGCCGCGAGGGTTAATAGATGCACAGGGATAATCGCAAGTATCTGGAGAAAAATAGCCGTTTTGTCAGTTGTTAAGAATTGGCCGAGAGCCTCGAATCTAATTCCTTTCAGCAAAACGTAAGGAATTATGAATGGAATCGGCATCACAAATAACAGAGCGACACTGATAATCCATACGCCCACCGCACTGGAAATTTCCCAAGGCGGATTGTCAGGATCAGGCGAGGCATCGGCAGGCGGGGCGGGCGATTCGCTCGCCAGCGCGCCGAACTCATCGAGTGGCAGGGGAGCGGCAGGAGAAAAATCTTTGGGTGTGCTCACAAGCAGAAGTGTAGAGAATTGCCGCAGAGCGGTCAACTTTGCGCTTAATGCGTAACGAAGGTTTCAAACCTCAGTTGAAATTAAAAATCGTCGGGCGTGAGTGTTGAAAGTCCCAGATGCGGCGCGGCGAGAAGGATGCCGATGATTGTTTTGGCGTCTTCGATTTCGCCGTCCGCGATCATTTCGAGCGCGCGTTCAAGCGGCACGCGCACGACCTGTAATAGTTCGTCCGTCTCGAGTTGCTGCGCCGTTTCCATCAATTCCGTCGCCAGATAAATCCACAGCTTCTCTTCGCAGAAGCCCGGCGTGGTGAAAAACTCCGTGAGTTTTTCGATGCGCCCGGCAACGACTCCCACTTCTTCTTCCAACTCCCGCGCCGCACACGCTTCAGGCCGTTCCCCGTCGTTCAGTCTTCCGGCAGGCAACTCCAGAACATAACGCACCGTCGGGTGGCGATACTGCCGCACGAGCGCAATCGTGCCGTCGTCGAAGACCGCCACGACGCTCGCGCCGCCCGGATGATGCACGACCTCGCGCGTGTAGGTCTGCTCGCCCTCGCGCACCGTGTCAATCGTCACATCGAAGATGCGCCCGCGATAAATCTCTTCGCTCGCCAGCACTTCCGGCGCATTCTCTCTATCGGGTGTCGCCATTGATTTCAACCTTGAAAGAATTGTTCAAAAGTTTTCCGAGAATTTCTACGGTAACGCACGTGCCTGCTCTTCACCACACATCAGATTTTGAATTTCGCCGATAAGATAAAGCGAGCCGGAGACACACACGACGCCATCGGGCGGCGTGGTTTCGAGAGCTTTGTTCAGTGCTTCCCGCGCCGTGCGCGCGAGTATGAGTTTACTCGAATCGAAGAAGGGCGGTACAGCCTGTTGTATAGATTCGAGCGTCGCGGCGCGCGGATTTTCAGGCTGCGTGAGAACGATGCGATGCGCCACTGGAAACAGCACCGACGCCATCTCGCTTAAATCCTTGTCGCGCATCGCGCCGAAAATCAGAGTGACGGGAGCTTTCACGAATTCTTTGAGGTAGTCATGCAGCACGCGCCCGCCCGCCGCATTGTGCGCGCCGTCAAAGAGGATGGCGGGCGTGCTGCTGTCGCGCCATTCGAGCCGTCCGGCATGAAACGCTTTTTCGAGTCCTTCGATAATCTGTTCGCGCGCAATCGAGAATCCGCGCTCGCGTAAAGTTTCGGCCAATCGTATGGCGACGGATGCGTTGATCGTTTGATGGCGGCCATGAAGTGCCAGCAACACGTTTTCGTAAGTGTCATGCGGCGTTGCAAAAGTCGCGCGCAAGCGTCCGCGTTGGTTCTCCGTATCAAGCACACGCATCACGCATTCGTCATAGCTCGGCGTTAAATTGCAAACGCGGCATCGCTCTAAAATTACATTCAAAGCTTCAGGCGCTTGCGGCGCGATGACGGCGGCGGACGTGATGCCGGGACGAATGACGGCGGCTTTTTCGGAAGCGATGGCGGCTAGTGTGTTCCCCAGATATTCCTGATGATCTAAGGCGATGGGCGTGATGGCAGCTATTTCTGCGTGTGCGGCGGTGGTCGCGTCGAGGCGTCCGCCGAGACCCGTTTCGAGGATTGCGAGCGGCACGCCTGCTTCTCTAAAGGCGACGAGCGCGATGGCCGTTATCTGCTCGAAGAATGTCGGCGGCGCGGGTAACGCTTTTTGTGCGCATAAGTCTTCCACAGCATTGCGCACCGTCGTGGCATAACGCGCAAAATCCTGTGTGGAGATTTCTGTATCGCCGATGCGTATGCGTTCGGTGATGTTGATGAGGTGCGGGGAAGTATAAAGACCTGTGCGAATGCCTGCGCTGTGCGTTATACGCTGAAGCATAACGGCGGTCGAGCCTTTGCCGTTCGTGCCTGCGATTTGAACTTTGGCGAATGCCTTGTGCGGGGAACCAAGAGCGGCAAGAAGTTTTTCGGTGGCGCTTAATCCTAACTTCATCGTGAGCGTTTCATGACCCAGACCCAACAGGTAACGAAGCGCCTCATCGTAGTTCATGTAAATAAGGAATAAGCGCCGCGTCAGTCGGCGGCTTTAGCAAGCTTTGTGGCAGCGGCGGAAGAATTTTCACTTTGACCGGCGAGCGTTTGATGCTCGATTTCCGTATTGACCATAAACTCCAAGAGCTTAATCAGGTAAGCGCGCATTTCGCGGCGGTCAACGATGGCGTCGAGCATTCCGTGTTCGAGCAAAAATTCCGAGCGTTGAAAATCTTTCGGCAGTTTTTGCCGGATTGTTTGTTCGATGACGCGCGGGCCTGCAAACCCTATCAAGGCTTTCGGCTCGGCGATAATCACGTCGCCGAGCATCGCAAAGCTCGCCGTTACGCCGCCCGTCGTCGGGTCGGTCAGCACGGAGATAAAAGGCAAACGCGCCTCATCCAACTGCGCGAGCGCGGCGGAGACTTTCGCCATCTGCATTAGCGAAAGCGTGCCCTCCTGCATACGCGCGCCGCCCGAAGCCGCGAAGATAATCACTGCGGCGTGCTCCGCGATGGCGCGTTCAATCAATCTGGTAATCTTCTCGCCGACCGCCGATCCCATCGAGCCGCCGATAAAGAGCATATCCATCGCGCCCGCGAACACCAGATGGCCGCCGACAGTCCCGCGCCCGCCGATAATCGCTTCCGGCAAGCCGGACACGCGCCGCGCCTGCTCAAGCCGTTCCTTGTAAGGCTTTGTGTCAACGAACTCGAGCGGGTCGCCGGAAATAACCTCTGCGTCTAACTCTTCATACGTGCCTTCATCAAACAACATGGCGAGGCGCGAATGCGCATCAAGGCGAAAATGGTATCCACAGTGCTGGCAGACTTGTAGCGATTCTTCGAGATCGGGCTTGAAGAGTGCGGCATCGCATTGTAGACATTTGACGAAAATGCCTTCTGTTTTGACGCGGCGTTCGTCTGCCGGAACAGGTTCGAGATTCTGATTCTTTTTGCGAAACCAAGGCATAGCTTAATTCGACCTCTAAAGAAACGCGGGCGGCTATTTCCCACTCGCGGCTGCTCTTATGAAACGATGCTGCAGAGGGTAGCACACGAACGATTGAAGCGGAATGCCGAATGTTTTGCGTCGTCCGCATTTTTGCGCGGCATTAAAACTCTATGCCCTGCTGCGCGCGTATGCCCGCGTTGAAAGGATGTTTGACTTCCGTCATCTCCGTGACCAGATCGGCGGCTTCGATAAGCGCGGGCGGCGCATCGCGTCCCGTCACGACGATGTGCAGCGCCGGTTGGCTTGCGCGAATCGCGCGAAATTCCTCGACGACTTCTTCGACGGGCAGCATCCCGTAACTTAAAACGTAAACGAGTTCGTCGAAGACCAGCATATCGTAATCGCCGCTGCGCATCTTCTCAACACACAGCATCCATGTCTCGCGCGCCGTTTGGCGATCCTGCTCAGGGTTCTTCGTGTCCCACGTAAAGCCGTCGCCCATCGTATGCACTTCGATGCCGAGCTTCTCCGCCGCGACGTGCTCGCCGTAACGGTCTGTGCGCGACTTCATGAATTGAATCATGCAGCAGTTGAGGCCGCGTCCGGCAGCGCGCATCATCAGGCCGAGCGCGCACGTGGTCTTACCTTTGCCGTGACCCGTATTGACCATCAACAGCCCGCGCGTGTTTTCCCTGTATTCGTCGCGCCGCCATTTATACTTTTTTTCTTTGACCGGAGTGGACATGGAGTTGTCGAATTAAGAGCTTCGATTAAATTGATTTGAAAATAACGCAGCCGACGGGTGATTGCTTTATCTGACTTTTATTTGCTTATGGATTCCTGCGGCGCGTTCGCATTGGAATCGCCGGATAACAGAATGCCCGGGTCTTCGCAGTCATCGCTGCGGTTGCCGTTCGAGCGTGCTTCGACGGCCTCTTGCAGGTGGCGCACGATCAATGCTTCGGCCTCTTCCCATGTGCCGTGAAGCGTGCATCCGGCAGCGTTGCGATGGCCGCCGCCGCCAAACTTCTCCGCGACACGCGCAACATTAACATCACCCTTCGAGCGCAAGCTGGTGCGGTAAACACCCTGCTCACCCTCTTTCAAAAGTGCGACGGCTTCGACGCATCCGACGCTCAAAGGATAATTGACGAACCCGTCGGCGTCTTCTTCGCTCGCGCCGGAAAGCTGCTGCATCTCAAGCGTCTGGCGCATCCACGCGACGCGCCCCGTCGCATCATGCTTCGCAGTTGAAAGCACTGCGCCCAAAAGCTCGATTTTGCTCCAAGGGTAACTCGAAAAAACAGCCTGCGCGATCTTCGCCGGTTTGACGCCCGCGCGCACGAGTTCGGACGCCACCTTGAACGTGCGCTCGCTCGTGTTCGAGTAATGAAACGAACCCGTGTCCGTGACCAACGCGGTATAGACGCATTCGGCAATCTCTTTGGTGACGCGCACGCCAATCGCCTTGCACAGGTTGTAGATCATTTCGCCGACAGCCGAAGCCGTCGAATCAATCCAGTTGATATCGCCGAAGAGCGCGGTCGTCGAATGGTGGTCAATATTGACGAGAAATTGTTTGTCGAGATCAATGAGGCCGGGGCGTGTGGCGTCGGAACATTCGATGACGAACACCGCATCGAACTTCTCGGTCATGGCGGGCGCGACGAGGACTTCTTTTGCGCCCGGAAGTTTGCGGTAAGCGGGTGGCACGGGATCGTGCATAATCACTTGCACCTGTTTATCGAGGGCGCGCAAAAGCCAGTAAAGGCCGAGCGACGAACCCAGACTGTCACCGTCCGGGCGGACGTGTGAGGTAATTGCAAAGTGGCGCTTCGAGTCAATCAACTCGACGACTTGACTGAGCATTTCTTTTTCAAATGAAGGCCACAATCGAATAATTAAAACGAAACGCGGGCGACGATTTACACAGAAAAGATTTCCGTCTGTGTTCGTCGCTCGCGCGCTTTAATCATTCCGTGACGCTTTTCCTTCCATCCTTTTCAGAAATCTCTGGCGCGGAACTGTCCTGAACGGAAACTTCGGAGAATTCTTCGGTCGGCTGGCGGTCTCTTCCGAGTTGTTCCAGCAATTCATCAACGCGCGAACCGCGTTCCTCCGCCGTATCGCGCACGAAATGTATCTCCGGCGTGTGGCGAAGACCGAGCGCCGCGCCCAACTGCCTGCGCACATAATGAGCCGCGTGGCGTAGCGCGACAAGTGCTTCTGCCGCTTCCTCTTCGCTGCCGAGCACGGTGACGAAGACGCGCGCATTACGTAGATTGTCGGAGACGCGCACATCCGTCACCGTGACCATCGTCACGCGCGGATCATCTAACTCATAACCGACGATCTGCGCAACCTCTCCGCGCAGCATATCGGCCACTCTCTCAGGACGACGCATAATCAAAAACAGGGTGAAGAAGTTTTCAGTTTCTAGTTTTTAGTTATCAGCAGCCGGTTGAGCAATATTGCTGGCTAAAAACTGAAAACCCAAAACTAAAAACTTCTTTACAATTCAGTGGCGGCGATCTTCTCGATGATGTAAGCCTCGATCTGATCGCCGATCTTGATGTCGTTGAAGTTTTCGAGGCCGATACCGCATTCGAAGCCTTCGCGTACTTCCGAAACGTCGTCTTTGACGCGACGCAGGCTTGCGATGCCGCCTTCCCACGCGACGACGCCATCGCGTATCAAGCGCGCACGCGCGTTACGCCGCACCGTGCCGCTCACCACCATGCTGCCCGCAATCACGCCCGCGCGCGGCACACGGAAAATCTGGCGCACATCAGCCGTGCCGAGAATACTTTCCTTCTCGATGGCTTCGAGCATTCCGATCATCGCCGCGCGAATCTCTTCCTCGACCTTGTAAATAATCGAATGCAGGCGTATGTCAACGCTCTCTTGTTTCGCAAGCTCTGCGGCGCGCACTTCCGGGCGCACGCTGAAGCCGATGATGACGACCGCCGAACTCGTCGTGCCCGCCTGCGTCGCCGATGCCAGCAGCACGTCGGATTCCGTAATCGCGCCGACGCCCGAACGAATCACTTTCACTTTCACGCTCTCGGTTGAAAGCTTCTGCAAAGTTGATTTCAAAACTTCGACGGAACCCTGCACGTCCGCTTTGATGATAACGAGCAGTTCCTTGATCTCGGTTTCGCCGAGCGATTCGATGCCGCGCTTGGTGGTTTGCAGCAGCGTGTTCTGGCGCGTCAACATCTGGCGATGCTGCGAAATGCTTTGCGCGCGTGTGATGTCCGCGACCACCTGAAAAGATTCACCGGCCTGCGGCACGCCCTGAAGTCCTAAGACTTCGACGGGCGTCGCGGGGCCTGCTTCCGTAATGGCTTGCCCGCGATCATCGAACATCGCGCGGACTTTACCGAAAATCTGGCCGACGATAAACGGTTCGCCGACGCGCAAAGTGCCCTGCTGCACAAGCACCGTCGCCACCGCACCGCGCCCGCGATCAAGCTTGGCTTCAAGCACGACGCCGGACGCAAGCCGCGTCGGGCTGGCCTTCAGATCGAGAATGTCCGCCGTCAGTAGAATGGTTTCGAGCAACGACTCGATGTTCGTATGCTGGCGTGCGGACACTTGAACCATCTCCGTCTCGCCGCCCCATTCGACGGGCTGCAAGCCGTGACCTGATAATTCCTGCTTGACGCGATCCGGGTTCGCTTCCGGCCTGTCAATCTTATTAATGGCGACGACGATGGGCACGCCCGCCGCTCGTGCGTGTTCGATAGCCTCAACGGTCTGCGGCATCACGCCGTCATCCGCCGCGACGACAAGCACGACCACGTCCGTCGCTTTTGCGCCGCGAGCGCGCATCATGGTGAAGGCTTCGTGGCCGGGCGTGTCTAAGAAGACGACGCGGCGCAGTTCCGTCGGCTTATCAGGATTCTTTACGTGAACGCTGTATGCGCCGATGTGTTGCGTGATGCCGCCCGCTTCTCCAGCGGCGACTTCCGTCGAGCGAATCCCGTCGAGCAGGGACGTCTTGCCGTGATCTACGTGTCCCATCACGGTGACGACCGGTGCGCGTGGCAATTCGACGTCGTCCGCGTCCGTTGCAATCAAATCTTCAAACTCTTCTTCGGCGATCATCTCTTCAAAGGGCACGAAAGAGACTTCGTAACCGAAACGCTGGCCTAGCTCAACGGCGACATCGTCGTTCAAAGGTTGGTTGACGGTGGCAAAGACGCCGCGTTGCAGCAACAGCGTCACGACATCTTTCGGCGTGATGCCGAGCTTTTCGGCAAACTCTCTGACGGTCGAACCTTCGACGAGACGCACGGTTTTGAGTTCTGTGATGTCGGTGCTCGCTCCGGCAGCCATGCCGAGACGCCCGGCGATGCGGTCTTCTAAGGATAAGGCTCTGGGCGGCGGAACAAAGTCGCGGTCACCGAATCGTCCGCCCCGGCTATCCGTCGCTTTGCCGCGCCCGCCGCGTGCCGTCGTCGCGCCCGCGCCGCCGCGTGTCGAGCGTCCGCGCTTGCGTTGATCCGGCGGCGGAATATAAGTGGTCTGCGGCGTTGCGGTTTCGCCGATAGTGCCTGTGCGTTCGTTGCGCGCCAGTGTCGAGCGGGCGGCGGCGGGACGGTCAGCCCCGCGCCCTCCCCGGACGCCTTCGCGTCGTTCGCGTTCGCGGTCGCGCGGCGATGCCGGAGCCACGACGGGCGGGGGCGCGACGACGGGCGCGGGCGCGCGTTCGCCATGACGTATGCCTGCGTTGAGCGCGGCGGCTGTCGGACGCAGTTGCCTGATTTGTCTGGCAGGAGCTGGAATAGTTGTTGTCAAAATTGGTTGAACCGATACTTGCGATGTTGATGTTGCCGGTTCGGGCGCAGATTCGTCTGCCGTTTGCGGTAGTGCTACCGTTGTGATTGTCGCGGAACTCGCACCGTTGGTTTCCGGCAAGTCGGTTGCCGACGCTTGAGCGCCGTTGTCGCCGGTTGAATCGAGCGCCGCCGGTTGCTCTTCAGTTAATTGTGGCGCTGCTTGCGGCAATGTTTCGGGGCTTGCGGCGGGTTGCTCGGCGCGTGCCGCCGGAGCCAGTCTTTTAACCAAACGCGCAGTTGACGACGGTCTGGATGTTTCGTTGCGATCTTCTGCGGGCGCGGCGGGCTGCTGCTGCCGTGTCGCTTCACTCGGAGCGGTTTGCGACGCAGGTGAAAGAGTCGTTTCGCCTGTATCCGTGACTGTCGGGGGCGTCGCGGGTGCATCTTCCGAAATTGCCGGAGTTGATTCTGCGGTGGGCTGCGCGGCTTTTTTGACGACGCGCACAACACGCGGCGCGGCGGAGTCTTTTTTGGGAAAAACTTCGTTGCGTATTCTATCCGCCAACTCTTTGGAAACGGAGTTGGAGGGCACGCTGACATCCACGCCCTCGCGCCGGATGCGTTCGATCAGGCGTTTCGAGTCGAGCTTTAATTCTTTCGCTAAATCGTAAATGCGAACCTTGGAAGTGGTCATGCACTCCTTCTTCGACGCATTGGTAAAACGGCGTCGTGCGCTTCAAAAAGGTTAGGGACTCTCGCTTTCCCCCGTAGCCTTTCTCTGTGAAGCGCGCTTTCCGTATCAGAAGGGCGCAGCCGCGAGAAAAGCGGACTGTGGAGGCGAGTAACTGTGCGCGCCGGTGAAAGGCTTTGACCTTCGGGCGCACACGCTACGGTTGATCTTGAGACAGCTACTTCGACGCATCGGAAGACGCATCCGCAGGCTGTTGATTATCTTTCATGTCTGTTTCCTCGCGCACCTCTTCCGTGTACTGCGGTGCGGGAGCGGACGAAACTTGAACTTCCGGCGCGGAAGCTTCCGATGCGAAACTTGCGATAGGCGAAATGCCCGCATCTTCTTCAACAGGCGGTTCGCCTTCGTCCGCCTGTTCCGCCCGAGCGATACTCGCAGCGGCAGAAGAAGTAAGATCGGGCGCGGGCGTAACGGTGTCCGGCCGCAAATCGCGTCCCGTTTCCTGCAAACGCAGCTCGTCCTGCGAAATAGGATCAGCCTCCGTCAAGGTTGCCGGATCAACAGAAGCTTCGGCTGAATCACTCGGCTCATCCATAAACGGCGAGTTGCCTTCAACGGCTTCGTCGTAACCTTCGTTGGTCATCTCGTTCGACGGTTTGACTTCTTCCGCCGGAGCGTTCGGATCAAACTCTACGGAGGCGGCGTGTTGTTCGACGGGCGGCTCTGCTTCATTCATCGCGTCGATCAACTCTCCAGCCGCTTCTTCGACGACATCATCTTCCGCCGCGCCCTGCTTGCTGGCGACATCGCGCGCGGCGACAACCGAACGCGCCGCATTCAGGATCGCTTCGGCTTCGTCCAAACTCGTGTCCAGATATTCCACCAGATCGTCAACCGATGTGGCGGCGAGCGCGTCTATATCTTCGATGCCGTGTTCGGCGAGCGCAGTAGTGGTGGCCGCCGTGACGCCTTCAATGACGGAGATGGGAACTGCGCCGCCCGAAGCCATCAACGCGCCCATTTGCTCGGCGACTTCTTTCTTCAATTCTTCTTCGCTGCGTATGTCTATGTTCCAGCCGACGAGTTTCGTTGCCAGCCGCACGTTCTGCCCGCGCTTGCCGATGGCTAAACTCAACTGGTCTTCGTTAACGATCACTTCCATCTGACGATTCTTGATGTCCGTGATGCGCACTTGATTCACTTTGGCGGGCGACAGCGAATTGGCGGCAAACACGGAAGGCTCGTCAGACCATTCGATGATATCAATCTTTTCGCCGCGCAACTCGCGTATAATGGCCTGCACGCGCGAACCCTTCATGCCGACGCACGCGCCGACCGGATCAACGTCGCGCTCGTTGGATGAGACGGCGATTTTGGCGCGCTCGCCCGGCTCTCTGACGGCGGATTTAATCGTCACCGTCTCGTCGTAAATCTCCGGCACTTCCATCTCAAAAAGGCGACGAAGCAACTCCGGCGAAGTGCGCGAGACTTCCACCTGCGGCCCCTTCGATTCCTTCGAGACGTTGCTGATGATGACGCGAATGCGTTCGCCCTGATTCCACTGCTCGCCGCGCGATTGCTGCGAACGGGGTAGGATGGCTTCCATGTTGCCCAAATCCACGATCATGTTGCCGCGCTCGAAGCGTTTGACGAAACCGTTGACGAGATCGCCGATCTTGTCTATGTACTGCTCGTAGACATTCGAGCGCACCGCATCGCGCACTTTCTGAAAGAGAATCTGCTTGGCGGTCTGCGCCGCAATGCGTCCCAACTCTTCCATCGGCAGCGGCAGCAATAGCGCGTCGCCCGCCTCGACTTCGTCGCCCGCCAGTTCGCGCGCTTCTTCAAGCGATAATTCGGTGGCCGGATTCGTTACTTCCTCGACGACTACTTTCGTCGCCGAAAGCTCTATGCCGGTCTCCGCGTTCCACTCGACCTGAATATCTTCGCCGGACTTGAACTGCTTTTTGGCCGCCGCACGCACTGCTTCCTTCATGGCGTCAATGACCAATTCGCGTTCAATGCCTTGCTCCTGGCAAAGCGCCTCGATGTTCTGCGCGATGGATGTACTCATAAGATTTATTAAGATGCCAGATGTTAGATATTAGAGGCCGGAATCGTCCTTAACTGGCATCCGGCATCTAGCCGCTATTCTTTTGTTCCGTCTGCGCCGCCGTTGCGCCGGGCGGCTTCTTTCAATTCCGCTTCATGCTCTTTCATGCGGCGAAATTCTTCTTCAACGTCCAGCTCTAGATTCGCTTTAACGATTTCACCGAAAGGCACTTCGACGCGCCCGCTCGTCTTATCGTCGAAGATTACTTGATCGCCCGCCGCCGTGCCGACGACGCGCCCGCGAAAATTACGCTGCCCGTTGATTGCCGAGCGTGTTTTCATTTTCGCAAGGCTGCCCGCGAACCGCTCGTAATCTTTCAACTTATAAAGCCCGCGTTCCAGACCCGGCGAGGATACTTCAAGCGTATACGCCGAATGGATAAAATCTTCCACGTCCAGAACCGTACCCAAGTGCAAACTCATCGCGCCGCAATCTTCGTGCGTTACGCCTTCCGGCTTGTCAATATAAATGCGCAGGATCGGCTTGCCGACAGGCCCGGCGATTTCCGCGTGAACGAGTTCAAGCCCGACGGTTCCAGCAACACGCTCTGCAACCTCGCGCACACGCGCTTCCAAAGAATTCGTACTCATTCGCCCCGGCCCGCCTCCGCTCGCAAATACTGCTTACAGCGCAAAAGAAAAAGTGGGCGCGAACCCACCGGACAGTACCGCCGCGCATCAAGCAAGCGAAGAATTATACGGTAAAATCGAAGCGGAAGCAAGCAAAACACCTTGACATAGCTTTTGGGAGAATTATTTCGTAGCGTAGCTGGTAAGGACAGACGCGCCCGCTAAGTTTCACGGCTTCTAGCCTGCGAGCTTTGCTTTAACGAGTTCGCTGATGGCGCGTCCGTCGGCGCTTTTTCCGGCGAGGTGCGCTTGGGCGGCTTTCATTACCGCGCCCATCTCGCGCATGGATGTCGCACCCGTTTCAGCGATGGCAAGGGCAACGGCCTGTTCGATCTCTTCATGGGAGGCCGCCTGCGGCAGGTAGGCTTCGATGACGCCGATCTCCGCGCGTTCCTTTTCAGCCAACTCCGCGCGCCCGGCCTTTTCGTACTGCTCTATCGAATCGCGCCGCTGTTTGACGAGCGAGTGCAACGCTTTCGTCAATTCCTCGTCCGTCAATTCGCCACCCTTTTCGATCTCGCGGTTCATCAAGGAAGCTTTAACCATCCGCAATACGGAAGTCCGCGCGGCATCCTTCGCCTTCATTGATTCGGTCAAGTCGGAAACGATTCGCTGTTTCAACGTCACGATGTTGGAGTCTCCTTCGCGTTAAGCATGATGGCCGTTCGAGCGCGCGAGATGTTCGCGCAGGTAATAGCCTGTGTGCGAGGCTTCGGCGCGCATAATCTCTTCCGGCGTGCCGGTGGCGACGACTGTGCCGCCTGCATCGCCGCCCTCCGGCCCCAAGTCTATAATGTAATCGGCGGTCTTGATAACGTCCAGATTATGTTCGATGACGAGCAGGCTGCCGCCCGCATCAATCAGCGCGCGAAAAGCGGCGAGCAGTTTGTTGATGTCCTCGAAGTGCAGCCCCGTCGTCGGCTCGTCGAAAATATAGAGCGTCTTCACGCTGGTCCTCTTGGATAAGTGCGCGGCGAGTTTGACGCGCTGTGCTTCGCCGCCCGAAAGCGTCGTCGCGGATTGGCCGAGCCGCAGATAACCCAAACCGACTTCATCGAGCACGCGCAAACGGTTCGTGATCTTCGTGACTTCGCGGAAGAACGTGAGCGCTTCGCGCACCGTCATGCTAAGCACGTCGTTGATGTTCTTGCCCTTGTAACGCACATCTAAAATTTGTTGCTTGAAGCGCGTGCCTTTGCATTCTTCGCAGACGAGTTCGACATCCGCGAGAAACTGCATTTCAACCGTCACCGTGCCGTCCCCCTGACATACTTCGCAGCGCCCGCCGGGAACATTGAAGGAGAAGAAAGAGGGATCGAAGCCGCGCGCCTGCGCTTCGCGTGTGTTGGCGAAGGTCTCGCGGATCGCGTCGTAAACTTTGATGTACGTGACGGGATTCGAGCGCGGTGTGCGGCCAATCGGCGATTGATCCACGAGCATGATGTCGTCTATGAATTGCCCGCCGTCGAGCTTTTGAAACGCGCCGACGTGTCCCTGCCAGTCACCGCGCTGTTTTTTGAATCCGGCATAAATGATGTCGTGAATCAAAGTTGATTTGCCGCTGCCCGAAACGCCCGTCACACAGACCAGCATATCGAGCGGAACATCAACATCAACGTCTTTCAAGTTGTGCTCACGTGCGCCGCGAATCATCACGCGACGTTTGCCGGGCGTGCGCCGCTGCTTCGGCTCTTTGATCTCCGCTTCGCCGCGCAGATAACGCGCCGTCAGCGAATGCTGATCCTTCAGCAGGCTTTCGTAGTCGCCTTCGTAAATAACGCGCCCGCCGAGTTCGCCAGCGTGCGGCCCGATGTCTAAGATGTGATCGGCGGCGCGCATCATCTCCGCATCGTGTTCGACGACGAGCACAGTGTTGCCGATGTCGCGCAGGTTATGAAGCAGACGCACAAGGCGCGAGCTGTCGCGTGGATGCAGTCCGATTGACGGTTCATCCAGAACGTAAAGCGCGCCGACGAGCGACGAGCCTAGATTGGTGGCAATCTGTATGCGCTGCGCTTCGCCGCCCGAAAGCGTAGAGGCGAGGCGATCAACCGTCAAATAATCGAGGCCGACATCAACGAGAAAGCGCAGACGGCGGCGCACTTCCGTGAGCAGTTTGTCGGCAATCGCCGCGCGTTCTGCGGAAAGTTCCAGCGCGTCGAAAAAATCCGCCGCGTCTTTAATCGAAAGCGCGCAGACTTGCGGCAGCGTGCGATCACCGACACGCACATCGCGCGCTTCCTGCCGCAGCCTGCCGCCGTTGCAGTCTGGACACAACGTGTAGCCGCGATATTTGGAGAGGAAAACGCGGACGTGCAGTTTGTATTTTTTTGTTTCGAGCCACTCGAAGAAACCGCGTATGCCGCTCCATTTGCCTTTGCCTTCGGTGACGGCGCGTTGTTCCGCGCCTGAAAGTTCGTTGAAAGGCGCGTCCAGAGAGATGCCTTCGGACTTGCAGAAGCGGCGCATCTCCGTCTTTGCCCATTCATGCTGCGGCCTGTTCCAAGGCTCAATCGCACCTTCATTCAAACTAAGGGCGGGGTTCGGAATAACTAAATCCAGATCGAGGCCGATGGTATTGCCGAAGCCCTGACAGGTCGGGCACGCGCCGAACGGATTATTGAAACTGAAGAGACGCGGTTCGGGCTGCGCGTAAATCGTGCCGTCGTATTTGCACTCGAAGCGTTCGGAAAAATATAGATGCTGCGGCGCGTCTCCGGCGGTTTCGATAACGGCCGTGCCGTGTCCTTCCTGAAAGCAGGTTTCGAGCGAATCAACGAGCCGTTCGCGCACGTCCGCCCGCGCCGCCAAGCGATCAACGAGCACGTACACATCTTTGAAGTCCGGGCGTGTGTAATCGTCGGGCGATGCCAGATCAATCGTTTCGCCTTGCGCGTAGAGGCGCGTGAAGCCGCGTTGCATCAAGCTCATCACGTGCGCCGTGACGGTATGCGTGTTGGTTGTATTCGGTTGCGCTTTGGTCTTTTTAGCCTTCGTGCGCGCGCCGTTTTTCTTCGCGGAAGCGTCGCCGTTGGTTTCGATATTCAAGCCTGATTCAGCCGGAAAGAGCACGTAAAAGCGTGCACCTTCGGGAAGCGCGGCAAGCGTTTCCGATGCAGCGGATTCCGGCGAATCGCGTTGGACTTCGCGCCCGCAGACGCGGCAAATCGTGATGCCGACGCGCGCGTAAAGCAATCGCAGGTAATCGTAAACTTCCGTTTGCGTGCCGACGGTCGAGCGCGGATTGCGCGTCGAATTCTTTTGCCGGATGGCGATTGCCGGAGCAATCCCGCGCACTTCGTCCACATCCGGCTTATCCATCCGCTCCAAGAATTGGCGCGCGTAAGCCGAGAGCGATTCGACGTAGCGGCGTTGGCCTTCGGCGTAAATCGTGTCGAAGGCGAGCGACGATTTGCCGCTTCCCGAAACGCCCGTCACGACCGTCAGACGCTCTATCGGAATAGAAAAAGAGATGTTCTTGAGATTGTTGACGCGCGCACCGCGCACTTCGATGGCTTCTTGTGTCATAGAGATAAAGGCATACCGACACGCACAGTAAACTTTTTAGCATAGCGGCGAACCATACATGATAACCCGATTCCGTCCGTAGAAAAAGCGCGCGGCATCAGTATTTGGCAGCTTGCTTGAAATTTTAGCCTGCGCTTGCCATGATGTGTAGCGATGAACTTTGAGATCATTGGAGAGATCACAGACATTGAGACGATTGCAAGCGGCAAAGGCGTCCGTGACCGTGCGCGATTGAGCAAACAGTATGGCAGAGGGAGATGGCGCAAATTGAAAGGCAGGGCGACCGTTCATCTGCGGAGCGGCAGAGTTCGTTTCGCAGAGTTACACTGGTATGAGGCGCATGGCATCGGGCGCAAGGAAATCAAACGTAAGCGTTACCTGGATTAAAGTTATGAAAAAGGAAGAAAATATTCCGCAGTTTGCGGTTTGCGTCAATAATGCCGGTTATCCGGCATCTTTGGAGTTGCACAAGATTTATCGCGTGTTACCGGATGATGACGCGGCGCAAGACGGCGATGTGCGTGTTGTAGACGAAAGTGGCGAAGATTATCTGTACCCGGCTGAATACTTCGTTGCCATTGAAGTGCCGCATGAGGTAAAGCAATCTTTGCTGCAAGCGGCTTAGTTCCTGCCATGTCGCCGCCACCGTACAAGTCCTTGCGTCTGACCGCTTGACTGCGAGCCTCTCAATAATCTTTGTTCCATAATATTGAAGACTGCTCACTGGGCGGCTGAAGTCCAGCGTTGGGCTGCGTTCTTGATGGATTCAAATTTAAAAGATGGAAAAGAAAAATAATAAAAGCTCAAGTCCCAGTAACGAGAGCCTCGGCTTATTTATTGGACTGCTTGTGTTAATGGTCGTGCTATGGGCAGCTTCAGGTTTTCTTTTTTATTGGCTTATGGATAAAGAGCCAAGCAAGCGTGTGTCATTTGCCGATTTGTTTGGGCCTATCAGTGCCCTATTTTCTGGAGCAGCTCTAGCCGGAGTTATTTACGCAGTATTACTTCAGAGGCGAGAACTTGGATTACAACGCCAAGAACTTGAAGAAACAAGAGAGGAGTTGCGAAGGACTGCGGAGGCACAAGAGAAATCAGAAAAGGCATTGGTTCAGCAGGCGGAAGCGTTGGCGACGACGGCAAAACTTAATGCTTTAAGTTTGATTCCTACAGTCACCTGTAGCGTTTTTGTAGAACAATCAAAGATAATTTTCACCTTGTCTAATCCCAGTATTAACACCGTAGCCTATGATGTGGATGTAATGATGGTCGGCTATTATCATGAGGATAATATGGACATCCCAACATTTCTAAAAACTTACCTTGTAAGAGACGGAAGATTGAATGAATCCTCTGTTAAGAAAGATATTGCTGAATTTAAGAGCACATCTGAAGAATTTTATTCGGTCTTTGATTCATTGTTATATCCACTATTACCACAAAGAAGAAAGGTGGTCTCTACATTAGCTTTTCCATCACCTCCTTTCGGCATTCTGGCATTGTTACAGTATCGAGATATACAAGGAACAAATTATCATCAACTTTATTGGTTTATTCAGGAAAAGGGCTATCGCGTAGGAGGCATAAATCCTAAAACATTGGAGCGAAGTCCGAGAATTGACAACAATATATCAATTGGTGAAGCCAAAGGCTTGGTTACTGAAGATGGAAGCCCACTTCCAGAATATATTGAGAACGAGTTTTTGATTTACTGGGAGAAATCTTTATCGCCGATACTTGTAGATGCAGAGCATGGCGGGTTTGAAGATCGCGGGGAGTGGTTTGACCTCTAATTTAAGTGCCGCGACACATCCGCAACATAACAACTCATCCAGCCCACCGCTTCGATAACATCCCTTTCATCGTTGAATTGTCCCGTAATCTTGCTTGTGCCGCGCGAGCGTGCGCCGGTTGGTGGGCGTTGACAGCGAAACCTTTGTTATTCGATACTCGGCGACATGAAAAAGCCTCGATTCATGTTGCGCGGATTCAAACGCCCGCACGAGATAGCGGTTCAATCGCTCGGCAAGCTTGAACGCGAAGTGTTGGAAGAAATCTGGCGGCGCGGCGAAGCGAGCGTGCGTGATATGCACATCGCTTTTGAAGAACGCACGGCCTACACCACGCTGATGACGACGCTCGACCGCCTGCACAAAAAGGGCTTGCTCGCACGACGCAAAGACGGGCGCGCGTTTCTTTATTCGGCGCGTGTCTCGCGTGAAGGCTTCGAGCAAAGCATCGCGCAGGACTTGATCGGCGGGCTGCTGGGGGGGGCGACGCAGGACGTTGAACCCGTGCTGGCCTGCATCGTCGAAGCCGTCAGCGACCATGACCGCGATTTGCTGGATGAGCTTGACCGGCTCGTTAAAGAGAAAAGGCGCGAGCTAAGCCGCGAGGATTAATCTGCGATGTATGAAACGCTCGGAGTTTGTCTGGCTCTCGCCGCGCTGCTGGTGATTAACGCGCTCGTCTCGCTCTTGATCGCCGCGTTGTGGCGCGTCGTCGCGCGCTTCGCTGATAGCTGGTCGGCGGTTACGCGCGCGCAAACTCTCTTCATGTTGCGCACGCTGCCTGCTGCTGCGGCGCTTTCTTTCGTGGTGCTGTTGCTACTTCCGGCTTATGTGGTCTACGAGCCGCGTGCGACATCCGAAAAGATCAGTTTGCAGCTCATCCTGCTCGCAGTGGTTTCTGTAATTTGTATCGTACTCGCCGTGTGGCGCGGTTTCGCCTGCTGGTATGCGACGCGGCGGCTCGTTGCCGATTGGATGCGCCACGCCGCGCCCGTTCGTTTAGCAAATGTTTCGCTTCCCGTTTACCGCATACGCCACCAATTTCCTGTGCTGGCGGTCGTCGGTGCGCTGCGCCCGCGTCTCTTTATCGCAAGCCAACTCTTCGATTCGCTGAGCGATGCGGAACTTGCGGCGGCGCTGGCGCACGAACGCGGGCATCTCTACGCGCGCGATAATCTAAAGCGTGTGGTGATGCGCGTCTGCCGCGATATGCTGGCGATTGTTCCCTGCGGGCGCGGTCTGGACAAAGCATGGAAGGATGCTTCGGAGGCGGCGGCAGATGAACGCGCGACGCAGGCCGATTCGCGCAACGCCCTCGAGTTGGCCGCCGCCTTAGTCAAAATCGCGCGTCTCGCTCCATTAGGCGCGCAGGCCATAATGCCCGTTGGAGCGTTTCTGCTGGGCGATGAGCACGGCAGCGTTACATGGCGCGTGCGCCGCCTCGTACAGCTTGCGGCGATACCCGCCGGTGCGCTTCAACAAACTGAAAGAGACTTATCACGCCTCGCTGCATGGTCTTGGCGCGGCTCCTTATGCGGATTGTTCTTCGCCCTAATTTCGATTACCGCTCACCCTCAAACGCTCGCCTCGATTCACACTCTCACAGAGCGCATCGTCGCGGCGCTCCGCTAATCGCCAATTCTTTAGCGCGCACCTGTTGTTCGCATCCTGCCCGCGTGTGCGTTCGAGCCGACTTCAATTAACAGGTAAGAGCAAAAAATACTGTGTCCTTCTCATGTTTCACAGGTGTTTCGTTGCGCACCCTGAATAACTACGAGGGCTGGTAGTAGATCGCGTTTGACTGTAAGTTGCCCGACGAATTCCGAGTTAAAAAAACAATCAAAGAAAGTTTCCGGTAGAGAGCCTCATGCAAAACCAAGTTTTCCGTTTGTGCGTCGCTGTTCTTTTTGTGTTCGCTTTAATTGGGACGAGCCTTGCGCAATCCAACACGGGTGTTATTCGCGGCACGGTCACGGATCAATCCGGCGCGGTGGTCGGTCAGGCTAAAGTCTGGCTTGTGCATACTCAGCAGGCCACGCTGCGCTCAACCGAAAGCGATGCCACAGGGCAGTTCACTTTCGATAATGTGCCCGCCGGAACATACGAGTTGCGTGTTGATAAACAGAGTTTCGGCAGTCGTCGCCTCTCCGCGCAGGCGAGTCCCGGCGCGACGGCGAATCTTAGCGTCGTGCTCGATGTCGCGCCGATCAGCGATCAAGTGACGGTAACGGCGGAGACGGGACAGGCGCTCGATAAAGACCGCGTCGCGCAGCAGGTCAACGTTATTTCCGACGACGCCCTGCGCCAGCGCACGACCGCTGTGCTCGCGCAGGTGGCGGATGAAGAAGTGGGCGTCGCTTTGCAGCGGACAAGCCCGACCATCGGCGGCATCTTCGTGCGCGGGCTGACGGGAAACAAGGTTGCCGTTTACGTTGACGGCGTGCGTTACACGACCTCTGCGATGCGCGGCGGCATCAATACATTTCTCGATCTGAATGAACCCAGCAATTTGCGCGCGGTTGAAATCTTGCGCGGGCCGAACAGCGCACAGTACGGCTCGGACTCGCTCGGCGGCACAGTGCAACTCGTGTCGCGCTCGCCGGAGTTCGGCAACTCCACGCCGGAATTTCACGGCGAAGCTAACACGTTCTTTACGAGCGCGGATGCTTCCTTCGGCGGTAACACGCTTCTTAGTTATGGCACGCGAAAGTTCGGTTTCTTAGGGAATCTTGCCGCGCGTCGCGTCAACACATTGCGATCTGGCAATAATCTTGACGGCCATGCAGCGGTCACGCGCTTCTTCGGCGTGCCCTCGAACATTCTCGGCGACCGTTTGCCTGACACGGCCTTTACGCAGTACGGCGGACTCTTTCGTGTGCAATACGCGCCCGCCGACGATCAGCAATTCATACTGCATTACCAGCGCGGTCAGCAGGACGGCGGCAAGCGTTACGATCAACTGCTCGGCGGCGACGGCAATCTTATCGCCGATCTACGCAATCTGATGAGCGATTTTTTCTACGGGCGTTATCTCAAACAGCGCGTAGGCTTCTTCGATAACGCATCCGTCACGTTGTCTTACAACACGCAACGCGAAGAGCGCGTCAATCAGGGCGGGCGCGGCAATCCGCTGGCTTCGATTACGCACCAGTACGAGCGCACCCAAACATTCGGCATCAACGCTTATCTCGACAAACAATTAACGCGCGACAACACACTGCTCATCGGCACGGACTTTTACCGCGAGACGGTGCGCGCTCCGGCCTTTACCTTTAGGCCGACGAATAATTCATCCGTGCCTTCGCGCCCGCGCATTCCAGATGGCGCGCGTTATCTTTCCTACGGCTTCTACACACAGGATGTTTATGAGGTCATTCCCGAACGCTTGCGCTTGAGCGGCGCGTTGCGCTTCAACGTCGCTTCGTATTCGTCCAGAGCCGCCAACAGCGCGCTGGTCAACGGCCTTCCGTTGTTTCCGAACGACAGCTTGCGGACGGACGATTTTTCGGGACGCTTCGGCGTGGTCACGTCGCCCGTTAAAGATTTCAGCGTCGTCTTCAATTACAGTCGCGGCTTTCGCGCGCCGAATATCACAGACCTCGGCACGCTCGGTTTGACGGGCGACGGTTTTGAAGTTGACTCAAACAGCGCGTTGAGTCTCGGCGGGACAATCGGCACGACTGCCGGGCGCGATGCCGTCTCGACGAATCTTCCGGTCGCGCGCCAACGCTCGGAAGTGAGCAACAACTATGACCTCGGGTTTCGTTATCGCCGCAAACGCTTCGATACGGATTTGACGGGCTTTCTGATTGACATCAATCAAGCGATTGTGAAGCAGGCGCTCATTCTACCGCAGGGCGCGACGGGACTCTTGCTGGGCGATCAACCGATTACCAATCAACTGCCGAACGGCGTCGTCCTCGTGCCGCTCTCGACTTCGCCGGTACTGGTGCGCGCCAACTTTACGGACGCGCGCCTCTTCGGTCTCGAATACACGCTCAATGCGCGCTTGACCGACGCCGTCACCTTCGGCGGCAATTTTACGTTGATACGCGCCAAAGATAGAGCGACGGGGCTTGCGCCGAACATCGAAGGCGGCACACCGCCCGCGACGGGCTTTCTGCGCCTGCGCTATGAACCACCCGGCAAGCGTTACTATGTCGAAGCTTATTCCACGCTGGCCGACCGGCAGAATCGGCTCTCGTCGCTCGATCTTTCCGACCGGCGCATCGGCGCGACACGCTCGCGTTCGGACATCGCCAGTTTCTTCAACAACGGCGCGCGCGTGCGCGGTCTCATCGGCCTCGGCACAGACGGCATCAACGGCACGGCGGACGATGTTCTGCTCACGACCGGCGAGACGCTTCCGCAAATACAGAATCGCGTGCTCGGCAGCGCGACGGCTGCGCCGCTCTTCACGTACATTCCCGGCTACGGCCTGATTAACGTGCGCGGCGGTTTGCGCTTCAACGAGAACTCGGACGTGACGATTGATTTCGAGAACATTGGCGACAAAAGTTATCGCGGGTTGAGTTGGGGCATAGATGGGCCGGGGCGCAGCGTCACCGCGCGCTATCGTTACCGTTTCTAAATCGGCGAAGAGATAAGCTGTTGGATAAAGGCGATAGAGTTTCGGCGTGTCGCGTCGTCATAACCGCGCTTCGCTACCAGCGCGCTTCGTAGCGGACGAAACCGGCGCGCCACGTTGCGGATGTCGCGCCTTCGCAGAGTACGGGAATAGAGCCGTCCAAGATAAGCGCGGCATCGGGCGGGCGGCGCACGCGGTAGGTATGGCCGGACGGCGAACCGACGGCGAGCGTGATTTTTTCGGGAGAGACGGCGATGACGGTCGCGCCGCGCCAATCCTTACGGCAACGCAACACGAGCCTCGCACCTACGGGAAGCGCGCCGAGCGTTAAAACACTTTCGGTTGAATCAAACGAATCGAAGCCGCCGGGCGAGGCAGGCAAGTCTGCGCGCTCCGGCGGCTTCTCTAGGTTAACGCTCACGAATTAGTTCGCTCTTAAATTGCCGCGTCTTCAAACGGAAGGTCTTGCTGGCTCGCGTGGCGGCTACGGCTGATGCTGTAAGCGCGCATGGCGATTGACAGGATCAGAAACGAAATTCCGATCCACACCGCCGCCCACAAGATAGCCGGAATCCCCGTCGCGTTCGCCATATTCTGTGCGTCCGTTGCAACGCCCGCGCTTTGCAGCGGCGATGACAGGAAAAAGACCGTCTTCAAATCGAAGACGGCATTCAAGACGCACTGCACGGCGAGAAAGCTAACAAAGAATGTCGCCGCACGCGGACTCGCATAACGGCTCACGGCCAGCAGCCCGAGCGGAATCAGTATGCCCGCGAGCACTGTGAAAGGGCTAATCATACCGTGTGCAAGCGGAACCAGAAAACCGTAAACGCCCGTTAACGCGAGAATCAAAACAGCTGTTCCGGCGAGCACGATGCGCGCCGCCACCGCGCGGCGAATCAGCACTAAAAGCAGCGCGCCGTAGATGGTCGCGCCCAGATAGCCCGCGCTCGACACGAAAACCTGCGAGAGCAGGCCGCCGTTCGTCGTGTAGGTTTCGCCGCTCGCGTTCATTGCGACCGATAGGCTCGCAACGGAATTGCCCGTGAGCAACGCGGCGAGGGCGTGGCCGCCTTCGTGTATGAAGGTGACGAAGATGCGAAACGGGTAGGTCAAGATTTCCGCGAAGGGAATGAACCACAACGCGATGGAGAGCAGCGCGGCGAAGAGCAGCGTGCGTGCCTGTGGCCGCGCGTCTTTTGAAATTCTAAGTTTCATCATAACAATCCCCGCTTAAACTATTGGAACAAATCCGAAAAGGCGAAATTGATTGTACGCCACTCGCGCAAGCGAAACAAAGCGGCGCGTTTCGTCATAAGGGTCAACGAGTTTCCGCCCTTGTTTGTTCCTTTGCATTGTCTGGGAGCGAGCCGTGCGGCAACGCCCTATCTTTTTATCACACGGCGGCATTCCAATGTTGCACGCGATTAAGGCTTACGCGCGCGCGTAGTCGCCGGACTTACCGCCCGTCTTCTTTTCCAAACGCACATCCGTAATCGTCATCGCTTTGTCCAACGCTTTGCACATATCGTAAACGGTTAAAGCGGCGATGCTCGCGGCGGTGAGGGCTTCCATCTCGACGCCGGTTTGCGCCTGCGTTGCGGCTTCGGCTTCAATGCGCACGCCGTCATCTTCGAGCGAGGCGCGCACGTCAACGTAAGTAAGTGGCAGCGGATGACAGAGCGGAATGAGTTCGCCGGTGCGCTTGGCGGCCATGATTCCGGCGAGGCGCGCAGTCTCAAGCGGGTCGCCCTTCGGCGTGCGATGCTCACGGACTGCACGGACGGTTTCCGGCGACATTAGCACGCGCGCGGAAGCAACCGCGCGGCGCACGCTCGCTACCTTCGCGCTCGTGTCCACCATCGCTACGCGGCCTTGCTCGTCAATATGTGTGAGCTTATCCATTCAATCGCCAGAATAGCACGCGAAGCGCGCAGAGCGGCAGGCAACAGAGCGATGAAAATGTTTTCATCTGCGGTGGCGCTTAAATCCGTTTTGATAATGGTGGCGTGCGGCTATCGCGCGGTCTCTTTCGTTTTGAGAATCGCGTGAAAGATTAGCGTGTTGCCGCCGAGCAGGATTTCGTTCGATTGCAATTCCGTGCTCCAACGCTCGCGCCGTTTTCGTTCGGAGGTGAAGCGTGCGAGCAAACGAATCAAGGCTGTGACAGGCCAGTACGCCCACAGATGCCCTTTCGGTTTGTCGCGGTAAAGCTTCAGCAGCTCGAAGCCGTTCTCTTCGAGCGTGTAGCGCAGCTCCGTGTAAGCAATCGGGTTGACGTGGCGCACGACCTCTTCCATCGCGCCGAACTCGCCGCCGCGCAAGCCTGCGAGGTGCGCACGCGAGAGCGGCTTGAAATGCGAAGTATAGCCGTAGAGCAGCCACTTGATGCGCTCCTCTATGTTGAGTATGTTCGGGATGCTGACGACGAGATGGCCGCCTGTACGCAGCACGCGCCGGAACTCGCGTATCGCTTGCTGCGGATTCTCGATGTGTTCCAGACCTTCGAGGCAGGCGACGTGATCGAACTCCGCGTCTTCGTAAGGCAGGGACGCAGAGAGATCGCCGCGTCTTATCTCAATGCCGGGAACGCGAAAAATCTCCGTATAGAGATCGCAGCAACGGACATCGAAACTCATTTCCCGCAGACGTGCCGCGAGCGCGCCGTAGCCCGCCGGAACGTCCAGCACTTTGCCGCGCGGAATGTCTCTGAAGATCATCGCCGCCGTATCGTGAACGGCTTCGTGGGCGAGCGGCACGGCTTCATGATGCGCGGTGGTGTTTGTTTCTGTTTCGATAAGCGCGGAATCGGCGTGATGCAAAGTCAATTCGTGTATCTCGGATTGATAAATTTAGAATTGGCAGAAGGAAATTAAATTATTCATCGCCTGCAACGGCGACAATAACGCTTGATGGTTTACACGGGCAACCGCACGACTGTCACTATTTCTCCCGCGTCGAGTTTGCCGACGCCTTCGGGCACAATGACGAGAGCGGTGGCGCGTGCGAAAGAAACGAAATCGGACGAGCCGCCCCAGCGCAAAGGTTCGGCGATTAAATGGCCGTCGGCGTTTGCGCGAAGCGATGCCGGAAGATAGCTCGCGCGTTCGAGCGATCCTTTGACAGCGTGTTCTAAAATTGCGTGTTCTTCGCGCAACGCGGCGTCTTCTTTTTTGATGCCCTGCATCGCACGCAGCGCGGTGCGGGCAAACAGATTGAATGTCACGGAGACGGAAACCGGATTACCGGGCAGACCGAAGACGAGCGTCTCGTTGAGCCGCGCGAAGACCGTCGGCTTGCCCGGACGCAAACTGACGCGCTCGAAAAATATTTCCGCATCGAGGGCGCGCAACGCCGCCTTCGTGAAATCATAAACGCCCATCGAAACGCCGCCCGATAAGATCAACGCATCCGAGCGCGCCGCCGCGTCTTTAATCTCGCGCTGCAAGCTTTCGATATCGTCGCCCGCGAGCGGTAGGCGTTCCACCTGCGCTCCGGCGAGTTCGGCATATGCCGCGAGCGAGTAGCTGTTCGAGTCGCGTATCTGATCCGCGCCCGGGTGTTTGTCTACCGCGACGAGTTCCGTGCCCGTTGCCAAGACCGTCACGCGCGGGCGTTTCGCAACCTTCACTTTCGCATAACCGAACGATGCGAGCACGGCCATCTTCGACGCGCTTATCTCTTCGCCCGCGCGCAGCACCGTCTCGCCCGCGCGTATTTCGCTGGCGCGTTTGGTGATGAATTGATTCGTTGACGCAGCCTTCTCGATGCGCACCGTTTGACCGTCTACGCTCTCGCTCGTCACTTCAACTCGCTGCACGGCATCCGCTCCCGCTGGCACGGGCGCGCCCGTCATAATCCGCACCGCCTCGCCCGCACGCATCTCGCGCTCGCGCCAGCCCGCACCCGCCGCCGCCTCGCCCACGACACGCAAACTCGCAGGCACGCTTTGAGTATCTTCCGCACGCATCGCGTAGCCATCCATCCGTGCCCGATCAAAGGGCGGCAAATCCGTATCCGCCGTCACTTCTTCCGCCAGCACACGCCCGCGCGCATCTTTCAATGCGACGCTTTCAGACGCCATCGGTTTCGTTTGGCTCAAGATGATGTTGATAGCTTCTGCAACGGAGATCATCGGCATTAAGTAAACGCGAAAAGTGAAATCCCATGCGATTATTTTCTATTCTTCCGCAAAAATCAAAAGCGGCTGCATCTTTATCAAATGCGGAGAGGAAACCGAGTTCCTCTTTCAAGTCCCTCCTGATGGCTTCTGCAACGCACTCATACAAATATTTGAAGAAGTCGGTTGCGTCCCAGTAGCGATAGAGATGCGTCGTCTCATTGTGGACAGCCATGTGCCCTTAGCGTCGAGCGAGTGTGTAGTGAAGGGAAGGATTGACGAAGAGTAGCTTCTTAATACTTCATTATAGTCAGCCATGTTCCGCAGCATCACCGCAGAGATAAGGGAAGAGTAGTCCCTTCGGCGTGAAGCCGGAGCGTGCAAGCACGTGGTGGATGAGGAAGTGGTGGATGCAACCGTTGCCGTCCTCAAACGGGTGGATGAAGACGAATCCAAAAGAGAGCGCAGCCACGAAGCGTTCAGCACGCCGACTTTCGCCTCCTCCTATCTCAGTCATAAGCGAACTTCACCCACGCCAGCGAAGTGTGCGCTTCGGCTTCGGACTCATCTGAAATCTTTGATTAAGGTGACGTCTCTGGTTTCAACTCCGCGTGCGCAGGCGAGTTGCTTGCCGTCGCGTGACCAATTATAGGAGAAAATCTCGCCCATCTTAAAGTTTGTTAATTGCACGGGCTTGCCGCCATCTATCGGCTGGAGCCAAATGTTTGAGGCTCCGTCCCGCGAATCAATATAGGAGAGGCCGCTCATGTCGGGTAACCAGCGGATGATCTGTCGGTATGGATGAGGAATGTCGAAGAGCTTGAGAGGCGCTCCCCCTTCAAAGGGAATGATGGCGATCTTCCAAGGCATAGCTTGCGCATCCCTGTAAGTGCAGGCGATCACTTTTCCGTCCGGCGAGATGACCGGCTTGAGCGATAGCCTGTCGGTTAATTGCACGGCATCTTCCCCTTTTACCGACACCCGCCAGAGCGTTAAACGATTAGCACTGCCGACGGAAGTATAAGCAACATGGCGACCATCAGGCGAAATTGACGGCCAGTCTTCGCCGCTGCCGTGCGTCAATGGTTCGGCATTGTTACCATCAATGTCCATTCTCCAAATATGGGGAACATTATTGCGACTGGCGACAAAGAAGATGTCGCGGCCGTCAGGCGAAACTTCCGGTAAGCGTGCCTCTTCAGCATCTTTAGTCAATCCTTTTGTTTCTCTTCCATCGGCGTTCATAATCCAGATTCCCGGTTTGTTGCTCACCATTGATCCGTAGACGATACGGCCGTCGGGAGTCCAAGATAATCCGAAATAGCCGTCATTCTTGCCGGAAGAGATTTGAGCGGCCTGATCCTCAGCCCACTCCCGTGCAGTCGTCCAAATGCTTGAGAGATGATCAAATTGGACGGCGACCAGCGTCCGCGAGTCGGCCGTAATACCGAGACTGTGGTAGTCATTCAAGTCGTTGGTAATCCGTTGGGCTTCTCCGCCCGGATAAGACAGTTGCCAGATTTGAAATGCTTCGGCATTGGGTTCAGCCGCCGATACCAGCAGCCCGCTCGAGTCTCCGAGCCAGATCAAACCATCAAGACTGCGCCATTGATGATCGGACACCAATTTCTCCGATCCGTCTTCAACATTTATGGCCACGACACCCAGTATGTTGCCGCTATTCATCTGCCCCGCACCGGCAGCAATGGTACGGCCATCGGGTGACCACGCGGGGCCACAGAAAGAGAAGGAATTAGGAAACTTGTGCGTGGCGAGGATTCTCTCTCCCGTGCCGTCGGCATCCGCAATAATCAAGACATCTTCTCGTTGCACAGGGTAGCGGCGCATAAATACGAGTTGCCGATCATCCGGGGAGAGGGCAACAGGCCCGTCAACGTTGACCGCCAGCTTTCTTGATTCGCCGCCTTGCGCAGGCACCTCGTAAAGCACGCCGATCGTACTGTTCTTCTCCTTTGTCACGTAATAGAGGCGCTTGCCGTCATGCGAGAAAGTTATTCCCCAGTATACGACCTCCGCAGGCGGGGCAAGTTGCCGCGCCCCCGACCCACCGACTTGTTTGAGCCAGAGGCTTAAGCGTCCCGCGTCCGCCTCAATATGGGCAACGTATTTGCCATCGGGTGAGATGGCCGCAACGTCACCGGCTTTACCGGTCGCGGTGAATCGTTCAAACTGCATCGATTGCAAAGGCTTGCGAAGTTCCTGCCGCTGAGCCTGAGAACCACCCTTTCGATTAGCGCGAATGAAATCCCACGCGAACATTACTGCGGCGGCGACTATGATGGCAGCTAAGGCTAATCCAATAGTAGTGGCCTTGCGCCACCCCCGCGAAGTCGTGCCCGTAGCAGCAGTACTCCGGGCAACTGCTTTAGCACTCCCCGTATGGGTTTTATTATCTGGAGCCCAATCAAAGGTTGATTGCTCCGGCCGATTCCATCCTTGTCTACATTGTTTCAAGTCTTGCGCCATTTCCCCCGCCGCTCGGTAACGCTCACCCTTCTCTTTGGACAATGCTTTCAGGACGATGTCATGGAGGACGATTGGGGCATCTTCCGGCAGAGCGATGAGTGGAGGTTCTTTTAGAAGAATGGCCGCCGTGACG
Organism: Pyrinomonadaceae bacterium; assembly: GCA_046262295.1. Lineage (GTDB taxonomy): Bacteria > Acidobacteriota > Blastocatellia > Pyrinomonadales > Pyrinomonadaceae > JBHENC01. The sequence continues at coordinate 326,267 of JBHENC010000004.1, forward strand.
TCGCTCGCCGTTTCACCCTCAAATGGTTTGTGATGCGCCAGCATTTCATAAAGCACTACCCCGAGGCTCCATATGTCCGAGCGCGTATCAACCTCCAGCCCGCGCACCTGCTCGGGAGACATATACGCGGTCGTTCCCATGATTAATCCCGGAGTAGATTCCAAACCACTATTTGATGATGAGCTACGCACGCTCATTTTATCCTGCGCCTCAAAGAGCTTCGCCAATCCAAAATCAAGGACTTTAGCGTAGCCGTCGCTCCGCACCATGATGTTTTCCGGCTTGATATCGCGGTGCACAACGCCGGCGGCGTGCGCGGCGGCTAAAGCATTGGCAACTTGTAGGGCAATCTCAAGCGCCTCGCTAACACTTAAGGATTCATGTTTGAGCATCTGGCGCAAGGTCATGCCCTCGATATATTCCATCGCCAGATAGTGTCTTCCTTTTGTGACACCAAGTTCGTAAATGTGCGCAATATTCGGATGCGACATCCCGGAAGCAGCCCGCGCTTCCTGCTGAAAGCGCAAGACGCTCTCCGTTTCTCCGGTCAGATATACGGGAAGCATTTTGAGTGCGACTAAACGTTCGAGGCGCGAGTCTTCCGCCAGATACACTTCACCCATTCCGCCGCGTCCCAACAACTTGAGAACCTTGTACGGCCCAATCTGCTCGCCGCTCAATGACGCGGACGCCTCACTCGCCAACAAGGAAAATCCGGTTGAAAGCGTCGGTTTACTCAAAAAGCTATCTTCCTGCTCGGACTCTGTCAGTAGAGATTCAATCTCGTCTTGAAGCTCTGCGTCATCGGAACACGACGCAGTGAGAAAATCCGCGCGAGCTTCGGGCGGCAATTCCTGCGCGGCATGATACAGCGTTTCGATTTTGTGCCAGCGGTCTTGATTCATGTAAATAGGCAGAGGAGTCACTTAATAACAGACGAAAAATTGCTCTGATTCTTTACGCGACAATTACAAGTCAAAGTTATCAGGCGAACTGTTATCGCCCGGTGATATTAATCTAATCTGCGCCTCGCAACTCCCGCTTGAGCCACGCTTTCGCCAATTTCCAGTGGCGCATCACCGTCACTTGTGAGACTTGTAAGACTTCCGCCGTCTCTTCGACGCTCAAGCCGCCGAAGTGCCGCATCTCGACAATCTTACTTTTGATGGGATCAAATTCGGCGAGCTTGATCAGTGCCTCGTCCAGCGCAATTAAATCTTCGCTCTTCTCCGGCGCGAGGACAGCAACTTCTGCGACATCCAGATGAATGGCACCACCGCCACGCTTGGCTCTCTGTTGTGTCCGTGCATGATCTATCAAGATGCGGCGCATCAACTGTGCAGCGAGCGCAAAGAAGTGTGCCCGATTTTGCCAGTGAACCTGTTTCTGATCCACAAGTTTCAGGTACGCCTCATTCATCAGTGCGGTTGTTTGAAGGGTGTGGCCGGGATTCTCATGCCGCATATAGCGCGCGGCAATTCGACGCAACTCCATTTCAACCAGAGGCAGCAGCTTATCCAGGGCAGAAGCTGATTGGTCGTTGTTCCACTCGATTAATAGCTCTGTGATCTCTGCGGTAGATGACATCAACACCCAACTTGTTTGCAGGTTGCTCGAAGCGAGCTGATGAAGCGGAAGAAATGTAACAGATTACAGGGGATCCCGGTAATCTTTATTTGCACTTCTCTCAGTCGAAAAATCTGTCAACAAGGTGATAGCCATGGCTTCGGTTTGTCGCGTATAGAAATGAGCAGCCAAAATTTTAATCCTGAGAGTGGATAATTGATTCTGAATTAAAACCAAATCCTCGCGGGAACAATCAAATGATTCCCCAATTACGTATTCACCCCACGCGCCACTCTCAGGAGGCTGTCGGATAACACGACATCGGAAGGGGCTGAACATAACAGATCATGCCAAAGAAAGTTCCCCCCGATTCTTTGGAGCTTCGGTTACTGGGCACCTTCCGTGCCTTTGTGAACGATCAACCTGTGAACGAACGGCTGTGGAAACGGCGTAAGAATAAGCTCCTCGTCAAGCTTCTCGCCCTCCAGCCTTTTCACCAGCTCCACCGTGAACAGGTCATGGAATCGCTCTGGCCGGAAGAAGACCCGGACTCTGCCGCCAAGAGCCTGCACCGAACCATCCACGAAGCTCGCCATGCTCTCGAACCTCACCTTTCCTCACCGGCTGATTCGCATTTCATTTCCATACGTGATGAGCAGATTCTTTTGCGTGCTCCGGGAAAGCTACAGGTAGATGCCGCTGACTTTGAACAACAGGCACGTGAGGCTCTTAAGAATGGCTGCCGCCAAAGATACGAAGCGGCGCTGGCTTGCTACGAAGGCGACCTCCTGATCGAAGACCTCTACGAGGACTGGACAGCCTTCCCACGTGAACGCCTGCGCGAGCTTTATCGTGATCTCTCGGTCAGACTGGCCGAACTTTTAGAGGTGCAGGGCGAGTACAGCGAAGCCATCGAACATTTGAAGAGAGTGATCACGCGCGACCTCACCGACGAAGAAGCACACCGCGCACTGATGCGCCTTTATGCGCTGGCGGGCAACCGCAATAAAGCGATCTTGCAGTATCGCCTGTGCCGTGAAACGGTGCGGAAAGATTTAGAGGCCGACCCCGAGCAATGCACCATCCAACTTTATCAACAGATTCTCTCCGGCCACGTTCAACCCTTTGTGCCAACTGAGCGGCGCGCCACACCCTCTTTTCATCAACTCACCTTCCGCCGCGGCTGGCTTCAAGCGGCGAGATTTGCTCCTGGCGAGCACTCCATATTTTTAAGTGCGGCGTGGGAGGGTGCGCCTCTCGAACTTTTCTCTGTGCCCTTGGAAAGCGCGGAGTCGAAGCCCCTCAACATTGCCGGAGCAGGTATCCATGCAATTTCATCAACTGCCGAATTAGCCGTCTCGCTACGCCACCGCTTCCTTAGAGGCTACACAAGCTGCGGCACCCTCGCACGGATAAAAGTTAACGGCAGGATGGTTGATGGCGGTTCAGCCGGTAAGCTTCCTGACACAGTGCAGTGGGCTGACTGGTCTCCCGATGGACGAAGTCTCGCCATCGTGCGTGATGTTGCCGGACGCAACCATCTGGAATTCCCCGCAGGCCAGGTGCTGTACGAAACAAGCGGGTGGATCAGCCATCCGCGCTTCTCACCAGCTGGAGACGCCATCGCCTTCATTGATCATCCGGCGCTGGACGACGACGGCGGAGAAATCGCCATTGTTAATTTTGAAGGGCACAAGGAAACGCTCTCTTCTGGATGGATCAGCGCGCAGGGACTCGCCTGGTCGTCAGCGGGGACGGAAGTATGGTTCACCGCCAGCAAGACCGGGAACTCTCGCGCGCTGTATGCCGTGAACCTTTCACAACAGGAGCGACTCGTCTATCAGGGAATCGGCAGTCTTACGCTCCACGACATCAGTGCTGCCGGACAGGTGCTCATCACACGCGAGCAGACGCGGCTAGGGATCATCTGTCGCGCCGGCAGTGAGACGCACGAGCGCGATCTTTCATGGCATGACTGGTCGCTCGCCCGCGACCTCTCGAAGGACGGCGAGACGCTTCTCTTTACAGAGGCGGGTGAAGGCAGTGGCGCGACCTACAGCGTCTATTTGCGCAAGACCAACGGCTCATCCGCCATTCGACTTGGCGAGGGATCGGCACTCGCCTTATCGCCGGATAAAGAGTGGGCGCTGGCGAAGTTAACAACCCCGTCGCCGCAACTCGCGCTACTGCCTACCGCAGGCGGTGAATTGAAGTTGATTGAGCGCGCCGCACTCTCTTACCAACCCTGGGCGTGCTGGTTTGCTGACGGGGAGCGGATTCTGTTTGCGGCTAATGAACCAAATCGCGGAACACGCCTCTACGTTCAAAGAATCGCGGGCGGCGCTACGCAGTGCATTACGCCCCGCATTGAAGGCCTGGAATTGACATCGCCGCACGCGCTTTCACCCGACGGCAAAACAGTCGCCGCGCTGGGGCCGGATCAGAAGCTTTATCTCTATCCGGTAGCCGGAGGGGTTCCTCAAATAGTTACGGGCGCAGTGTCGGGCGATGTGCCGGTTCGCTGGAGCGCGGACGCAGGCTCGCTCTTTGTGCGGCAGCGCGGTGAGGTGCCGAGCGTTATCTACCAACTTGATCTTCAGTCGGGAAGCAAACAGTTGTGGGGAGAGTTGATGCCAGCAGACAAAGCAGGCGTGAGAGAGATTCTCAGAGTGCTGTTTACTCCCGATGGACAATCTTACGCTTACACCTACACGCGCGAGCTTTCGGAACTCTACCTCGTCAGCGGCTTGAGGTAAACAAAAGCCTATAACGTGCACCTTTTCAATAACTTAGACTGCGAGTTTTATGGAAGAGGTGGCATGTATGATGCTTCCGTTAATGGATTACGGTCTTTTGCGGAAGGTGAGAGGTGAGAATCTACAAATCATTTCTGATTCGCTGCTGGCTCATGGAAGACGCACAGGATGGTGTGCGGGAGGTTTATGACATAGAAGCATTTCAATCTGGAGAGCACGCGCGCAGTGCAAATCTGGATCAAGTCAATAAGTGGATTAAAGAGATTTGCCACAATGCACGCCCTGAGCGTGCTCAAGCAGCAGATGAAAGAGTAGAGGAATAATTTCCATGAGAAAAAGTATATCGCTTTAGCCCAAAGTCCAATCAGTAGCCGATCTTCCATTCTAATTGGCTAACGCTCCGCCGAGTCTAATTGCCGGAGCACCGTTATGTAACTGTTGTGCTGGCAGTTGGGCTGTCGTCAGAAGCTTAGCGTTCCCCTGAGCGGCGACGGATTCAGCTTCATCTATTTTACCCCTGCACTACGCCCAAGGGTGCAGTGCTTTACCTGATTAAGGAGTTCCCCTATGTTTCACAAATCACTGCGCCAAAAAAGCTCCGATAAAAAGAGTTTCAAAATATTCCCGCTTTACCGAAAGAAATCTAATTCCCATAAGTCTGTCATCTCGATCACGGATGCCATTGCGTTACAAGGTAGTAAGCGCCTCACCCAAGGAAGCCTCGTTGTATCCTTCTTAACGTGTCTGGTGGCCGTAGCAATTTGCACCTGGAATTTGCAAATAACTCAAGCTTACGATTGTCTCGGTCAAATTCAAAGTTTCCGGCCGGCTAATAACTTTGCTGTCGGCTCTATCCCTGGGCGCGTAGCCGTGAGTGACTTCAATCGCGACGGCAAGCCCGACCTGGCGGTGACCAGCCCGGACTCCTCATTCGTGGCAGTCTTCCTCGGGGATGGGAGTGGGAACTTCAGTTCCCCCCACCTTCTACAGGCGGGTAATTTCTCCGTACCCGTCGCCACAGGGGATTTCAATGGGGACGGTAAGCCCGACATAGCGGTCGGGAACAGGGAGGGCACCGTCTGGATTTACTTAGGCGACGGCGCGGGCGGGTTCAGCGGGCCATCTACCTTCCGCGACACGAATAACGGCGGCGAGGCCTACGAGATGGTCGTGGGCGACTTCAACCGCGACGGCAAGCTGGATTTAGCGATCGGGCACCAGTTCTCCGGCCTCTCCATTCTGTTTGGGAATGGCGCCGGCGGATTCTCACTGGCCAACGAATACATCGTTGGAGCAGGCCCCGTGCAGGTTGCCGCGGCAGACTTCAATAACGATGGTCAGCTCGACCTGATAACGGCTAATGCACAGGCGCATAACGTGTCGCTCCTGCTCGGCTCCGGCTCCGGCGGCTTCGCCGTGAGCACGCTGTCGGTACCGCCCTCCGGCTTCGGCATCGCTGACTTCAACGGCGACCGGAACCTTGATCTGGTGTTGGGTAACACGGACAACACGTCAGCCTTACTCTTGCTCGGTGACGGGCGGGGCGGCTTCGGCCAGCCGCACGGCTTCCCGACCGGCGGCAGCGGCCCCATCGGGATCGTGGCGGCGGACTTCAACGGCGACGGTAAGCCCGACGTGGCTGTCTTAAATGTTTCGTCGAATAACATATCGATCCTGCTCAGCGACGGGGCGGGTGCGCTGGGTGCGCCATTCAACTTCGCGGTCGGGCGTAACCCCGTCGGAATCGCCGTCGCTGATCTGAACCTGGACGGCAAGCCTGACCTCGTCGCGGCAAACTACTTCGACAATAACATCTCGGTACTGCTTAATGATGGCTACGGCGTTGACCTGACACCCCCCGTCATCACGGCACCCGATATCACAGTTGAAGCCATCGGTCCCGCCGGCGCTCAGGTCTCCTACTCTGTCTCCGCCGCGGACAATAGCGGCCGGAGTCCGTCCCTGAGTTGTAACATCCCAACCGGCAGCACGTTCCCTATCGGGACGACTCCCGTTAGCTGCACGGCCACGGATGCCTGCGGCAACAGCACGACTGCTAACTTCAACATCATAGTCATAGACACCGCACCTGTTCTATCGTTACCCGATACGATCTATACAGACGCGACAAGCACATCCGGTGCAGCAGTCAACTACGTCGCCTCCGCGCATGATCTCATTGATGGTGACCGCCCCATCACCTGTTCGCCCGCTTCTGGCTCAACCTTCGCCGTCGGTGAAACAGTTGTAAGCTGCTCTTCCACTGACACCGCCAGTCACACGAGCACCGGCACCTTCTCTATTTTCGTGCTCGGCACAGGGCAGACGGCAACTTACTCAGGTTATGATATACCGGTACAATCGTCTGACGGCGGGCTGTCTCTGACTTTCTCCTATGTCTATCAGACAGGCGTCACCACCATCGCACCCATTGATCCCGGCACCATCGGCACCACTCCTTCCGGCTTTGCCGTCTCAGGCGTTGCCTACGAGATCAACACGACTTCAGTGGGAGCCGCAGACAACGGCGTGCAACTCGCTTTCGTCGTCCCGAACTCGGCCAATATGTCCCAATCCGATTTCGAGTCGCTGAGGGTGTTGCACAACAACAACGGAACGCTCGAGGACGTGACCAACGGTTATGATTATCCCAGCCGGACAGTTTATGCCTACACCTACTCGTTCAGCCCCTTTTATCTTGGTCGCAAGGTGACGACAAACATTGAAACACTGTTTGACCGCTCGACGGCTTACAAGGCGGGCAGCACCATCCCCGTCAAGCTCAGGGTGCGAAACGCGGCGACGAACGCCAATCTATCATCGGCGGCATTGAAAGTAACCGCCAGGTCGTTGAAGCGGCTGGCTGGCAGCAGTGCCGCGCTCACAGTGAGTGATTCGGGGTCGGCTAACCCCGACAGCAACTTCCGCTACGTGGGCGGCAATAGCGATGGCGCGTATCTCTTCAACCTAAGCACAAAGGGGTTGCAGACGGGTTCCTACGCGCTGAGCTTTTATGTGGGCACAGACCGCTCGTTCTTCTACACAGTGAAGTTCGAGGTCAAGTAAACCTACTAAGCACCCGCTCGGCGGGCGTAAATGTAAAACCCAACGCTGTCAGCTAAAGTGATAGCGTTTAACTTAAGGAGAATTCCCCCAATGAAACGAACCTTCTTGTTATTGAGCCTCTGCGCTCTTTTCGCCTCCTCAGCTTTCGCCCAGAAAGGCAAGCCGACGCCGGTACCCATCTACGATGTCACATCCACAATCTCTGACTATCAAGCTGATGGCATTACTTCGCACCATTTGCAGAGTGACCTCTTCGGCAGTTATAAAACTGATTCGGCCACAAACGTCGTCAGCCGACTCGATAGCGGGGACAACTCAACTTGGAATATCTACATGCAAGAGTCCACCACACGAGGCGTCTACGTCACGTTCAATCCCATTAGCGGCAATGGCCTTCCTAATCCCCTTTCAGGAACTAAGTATTTACACGCGCGGGTAATCAGCCGCTGCTTTGACCCGACCGGTCTCACGACTAACACTGCCAGCTGGTTCAACATCACGACCTCCAACCCGAATTGCTCAATGCGCGTCAACTTCACCGAAGACGGAACCGGAACGCAATATTCGCTGGTGATGTCGCCGCTTTTTGATAATACGGGCAGGTCTATCGTTAGGTGCACTGCGGTGAGCGGCAGCACGTGCTCCGCCTGGACTATTACTCCCAATTTGGGTTCGCCAAGCATAGTAAATCCTAATCCGGGAGTGGCGAACCTTTATTCGGCTAACCCCAAAAACGGGAAACTCACGTTAGTAGGCACATACCGGCTCGATTCGTATCATGTGAATGTTACGTATCCATGACGAGGTTTGCTTGTTGTCGTAGAGAGCGCCCGCTCGTTCTTCTACACGGTGAAGTTCGAGGTGAAGCAAGCCTGAGCAGTAAAGATAAGCACGAATGCCCCGGTATAAACACCGGGGCATTCGCTGTTGGCGAAAAGATATTTCGATAGAGCAATTGTCCGCGAAATGCTGGCACCCACTACTTAACAGTGTTCCTTAGCCCTGCCTCCAATGGGTCGTTCGGGAAGTTCAGAGGTAAAGCTTTGAAGGAGAGTTTCTCCGACAACTTAAAAGGTTTGCTGCCCGGCTTGAACTGCCCGACTTTATCAAGCGACATAATCTCATCGAAGTAGTCTATGATGTTTGGCCTTGCGCAGATGTGCGCGAGCGGACTGAAGCTTCTCATTCGTAAATGCCGCGAGGCGTAAGCCCTTGTCGCGCAATATGCTCAAACCTTCTGCGGCATCTGGGAAGGGCAGAAGAGTTTTCAGGCCATCAAGAATAGCTGTGCGATCTGCGCCGGATGCCTCAACGTGATGCTTATCTTTCATCATCTGAAACGCCGCATTCGCAAGCTTGCTGAAGTCCTTGTGCGAATTGGTGGCGACTGAGACAAACATCAGTTGTAGCGACGGCAAGTAACATTGCGTGCGAGAAAGGAGGCGGGGCGTGGACATCTTCGGCATCAGATTTGTCGGCATCAATTCGGCAAATGTACATAAACTTCTTCTTCCGGTAGAGTCGAAGACCGTACAGGAAGCGTAGTAGCTACGGGAGACGGCAGATGTTCTTTGATAATTGGTGGGAACTGTGGCGACCAATCGTCGTCGGCGTGCTCGCCTATCTCGGCTTGGTATTCTTCCTGCGTATTTCGGGCAAGCGCACGCTGTCGAAAATGGACTCGTTCGATTTTGTTATCACGACGGCGCTCGGCTCAACACTTGCACAGGTAGTTCTTTCAAAAGATGTCGCGCTGCTCAAAGGATTGCTCGGCTTCGCTGTGATCATCAGCCTACAGGTTGTCGCCACCGAACTTTCAAAGCTTTCGCCTGCCGTTCGGCGGCTCATTAAATCCGAGCCGACGCTGCTTTTCTACAAAGGAGAATTTCAGCGCCGCGCGATGAAGCACGAGCGCATTCCTGAAATCGAAATCCTGGCGGCGATACGCATGAGCGGGATTGCGGCCATCGAAGATGTTGAGGCAGTCGTGTTGGAAGCCGACAGCGATTTTAGTGTTATCAAAGGCGAGAACAAGAAATCCGATTCTGCGCTCGCGGATGTTTCGGGTTACGCTTCACTGCAAAGGCCGAAAGCATGATAGAACTTACCAGCAAAGAAGAATCAAAGCGCTTATTTGCGTGTGGCTTTTTTAATACTTCTGCTGCCGACGAGCCACACCTCGTTAGGTATACTATTACTTGCGTCGGCTCCAGATTGCATTTCGGCTCGTAATAGGAAGCCATAGGAATTTAACGAAGCCGTTTCGACAATCCACATTCAAAGTATGGCTAAACATTATGGTTGAACAAGAGCAACAAAATTCCGAAGATCAGAAGCATGACGTAGAGCAACAAGAGATAGAGGCGCGCAGTTCGCCGAGCGGCAAGGTTGTTTACAAAACGATCCTGAAGGAAGGGCGCGACGAGCTGGAGCGTTCCTCTTCCGCGCTCTTTTGGTCTGGACTCGCGGCGGGCTTGTCGATGGGCTTCTCGCTCATCGCCGAAGGTTTGCTGCACGCCTACTTGCCTGACGCTCCATGGCGTCCGCTCGTCGCCAAGTTCGGTTACAGCATAGGCTTTCTGATCGTTATTCTTGGCCGCCAGCAGCTGTTCACGGAGAATACTTTGACGCCGATTCTGCCGCTCTTGCAACGCCCGGACGCCGCGACGTTTTTCAATGTGTTGCGGCTGTGGGTGATTGTATTGATCGCCAATCTGCTCGGTGCCTTGGCAATTGCCCTGGTGCTCGCTAAAACAAACGCCTTCGATCCGCATATACAAACGGCGTTTTCAGAGATCGGACGCAAGGCGATGGAAAATGGTTTCCTGACAACGCTGCTGCGCGGAATTTTCGCAGGATGGTTAATCGCGCTGATGGTCTGGCTCTTGCCGTTTGCTGAAGCAGCGCGCGTGTGGGTAATTATCTTCATCACGTACATTGTCGGCTTAGGACAGTTCAGCCACATTATCGCAGGCGCAGTAGAAGTTTTTACAGTAGCGGCGAGAGGCGAGACGGCTTGGTTGACGGCGTTGGGAAGTTATCTTTTACCGACGTTGATCGGCAACATCATCGGCGGCGTCACACTTGTCGCCGCGCTTAATCATGCGCAGGCGGTTTCCGGCGAAGAAGGCATGGACATCTAAGCTTTCATCAAGAAATTGTTGGAAGCAAAAGAGCGCGTACCGGCGAACCCGAACAGCGTCGAAAATTCCGAACGGCTGTTTGAGTCCGCCTTCAACTATGTATCTGGAAGCACTTGGCTTGACGCTTCTTAAAATGCTTCCGCGCCCGCTTCGGCGACTTCTTGATCTTGATCGCCGCTGCCTCCGCTGACGCCGATTGCGCCGACCACTTCTCCGTCGCGCTTGAGCGGAATTCCGCCCGCGAAGATCATTATGCGGCCACCATTGGAAGCATGGATGCCATAAAAATCCTCGCCGGGTTGACTCATCTTTGCCAACTCTTTGGTGGAGATGTCGAAGGCGCGAGACGTGAAAGCTTTGTTGATGGCGATGTCTATACTGCCCATCCATGCCCCGTCCATGCGTATGTGAGCCACCAGATTGCCTCCCGCGTCAACCACCGCAATGTTCATCGGCTGTTTGATCTCTCCGGCCTTCTTTTCTGCGGCAGCTATCACCCTGCGCGCATCGTTCAACGTAATCATTGCTTTGTTCTCCTTATGATCTACTTCGCCTGCAATCAACGATTGGTATGAGAAACCTGATTCTTAAATTCTTAAGATTGAGATTTAAGTGCCTTACGAAAAAGGTAGATAAGCACCTGTTCTCTGCCGACCTGCTCGGACGCCACGACTACTAACACAAATAGGGGCACAGTGCCGTAAATCGGACTGCGCCCCTATTTGTGAGCCATTGAAAATAAATGGCGGAGCCGACGGGACTCGAACCCGCGACCTCCGACGTGACAGGCCGGCGTTCTAACCAACTGAACTACGACTCCGCAGGGTAAACTTTTTAATTTTCAAACGTGGTAGGCACGGAGGGACTCGAACCCCCAACTTCCTCCTTGTAAGGGAGGCTGTCTACCATTGACGTACGTGCCTTCGTAGCGATTGTGCTCGCGCGCTCGTGCGCCTGAGAAAATTTGCCTGACGACACGCTTTCAATTTCAAAGACTCGCGCTTCATGCGCGCCACAGGCTTTCAGGCACAGACGAAAAGCGAACCGCCATCCTAAAAGAAGAGCGCGATGCTGTCAAGGCACGCGGGCGTCGCGCTTCGTTTAGAGCATCCACACGGGTAGCAGTTCGGTGGCCGAAGACGTCGGCTTCACGCATTGCTCTGCCTTCGCGTTTAGCGGCGCGGCGTTAGTCTCACTTGCCGTAGGCGGCGGTGCTTCAGCCTTTTGCGTCTGCGTGGTTGGCGTGTCTTTGCGTGCGAGCGGCGCAATCAGCACTTGCTCGACTTGTTCATCCAATCTTCCGATAACAGGCATGGCGCGAAGGTTATCTCCTTTATGTCTGTGCGCGTTTGAGTTTATTATAAGTTTTTCGCAAATGCACTTCGGAAGATTTATGATCGCATCGAAAAATCAGTTTAGCGCGAAACGCCGGACGCGAAACACCGCCGTCTTCGCTTTACTCTTCGCGTGCGCCGCGCTTCACGGCGGCGCATTGGTTCCGGCGAACGCTCCTCTTGCACCATCGCGGCAAAACGGTTCCGCGTCTTCCCCAATACCTTCGCCGCAGCAGCAAAGACCGCGTCGAACCGCACCGCCTGCGACGAATCCCGCCACGCAAACCGCGCCCCGCACAGACACCGCCAAGCCCACCGCTGTTACGTCTAAACCGGCGGGCGAAGAGATTGACGAAGGCGATATCGTGCGCATCGAAACGCAACTCGTCTCTATTCCGGCAGTTGTCACGGATCGCACGGGACGCCCGCTAGGGAATCTGCGCGCCGACAATTTTCTGGTTTACGAAGACAACCGCCCGCAACGCATCAGCAATTTTGCGACGACCGACGCGCCCTTTGAAGTCGTCCTGCTGCTCGATACGTCCGGCTCGACGCGCGCCGATGTCGGCCTCATACGCCGCGCCGCCAATCTTTTCATAGATGCTTTGCGTCCGGGCGACCGCGTCGCGCTTCTTGCCTTCAATACGGCGCGTGAAGGCGAGATGAAGGGGCTGGCGACCGTCGAAGTGCTCGCCGCTTTGACGAGCGACCGCGCGGCGTTGCGCAAGGCACTCGAATCTTTGGGGGCAAGCAGCGGCACGCCGTTTTACGATGCGCTGATTGAAGCGGCGGAGAAAGTTTTTCACGATGCGCCGCGTCAGGAAGTGCGCGGGCGGCGGGCGGTGGTCGCGCTGACGGACGGCGTTGATTCGACGAGCGACGCGGATTTCGCGGAAGCCCGCGCACGGCTTCTGCAAAAAAGCATCGCGGGCTATTTCATCGAAGTGAATACGGAGGATTTCGTCGAAGAGCGGTTGATGCGAGATTGTGCCGACGATCAAACCTTGCGTTTATCGCGCGCGCAGTTGCAGCGTTACCGCAAGATATTTGCCCCGCGCGCGGACTCTGCGGACTACGCCAACTTTTGCCGTTTAGGGCAGTTTGAAAGAATGCAGATTAGCCGTGACCTGTACAATCTGGCGCGCCGTGAAATGGACGAACTGGCGCGCGCCTCCGGCGGCAAAACTTACGTCGCGGATGATTTGCGTGATGCGCGAAGAGCGTTTGCGGAACTCGCGCGGCTCATCGGCACGCAGTACAGTCTTGGATATTACTCGACGAACAAAGCGCGCGACGGACGCTTCCGGGCGATTCGTGTGGAAGTGCGCGGCATCGCAGGCGGCGCGCAGGTCAACGCGCGCGAAGGCTACTACGCGCCGAAGAATTAAGAGCATCCCACAAGATTCAATCCAGCCTCCGTCCCGTTACAATTATTCTTTTCCGTTTTTCTCAATGAGCCGGGCGACAGCGTTTATTAATTCCACCGGCTCGACGGGTTTGGCGACGTGCATCTGGTAGCCAGCCGCAAGCGCGCGTTCTTTGTCTTCGGTTCTGGCATAAGCCGTCAGCGCGATCGCCGGAACGCTGCCGCCCTGCTCAAAGGGCAGCGCACGCAGTTTTGCGATTAGCGCGTAGCCGTCTTCAACAGGCATTCCGATATCACTCACCAGCACGTCAGGCCTTCGTTGCTGAAACTCCGCGAACGCTTCGCCCGCAGAGCTTGCGGCGGTCACTTCCGCGCCGCTTTGACTGAAGATCATCGTGATGATTTCGCGCGAATCCGTTTCGTCGTCAACGACAAGCACGCGCGTGCCTTTCAAAGCGGGAAGGCGTTGGCCTGATATCTCTGCTGTGCCGTTGGGGTAGGAAGCGTGCGGCGGCGTCGTCGCTTCTTCGTGCCGGACACTCATTAACGGAAGTTCGACGGTGAAAATCGTTCCACGCTCTTCGCCTTCGCTCGCAACGCGCACCGTGCCGCCGTGCAGTTCGACTAATTGCCGCACGATGGCGAGACCGAGTCCGAGTCCGCCATGCTGCCGTGTCGTCGTGCTGTCGGCCTGACGAAAACGGTCGAAGACGTGCGGCAGAAAATTCGCGCTGATGCCTTTGCCCGTATCGCTTACCTGTATCGAAGCATGAGAACCGGAGCGTGCGAGTTGCACGTGGACGCGCCCGCCTTCGGGCGTAAACTTGATGGCGTTAGAGAGTAAATTCCAGACGACTTGCTGCAAGCGGTCTGGATCGCCGGAGACGAGGCCGTTTATTTCGTCAAGCTCTGTTTCCAAACGAATAGCTTTTGCTTCCGCCGCCGGACGCGCCACGTCAATCGCGGCAGTGATGACCGCCGCCAGTTTCGTCGGGCGCGCGCTCAAGCGCAGCTTGCCGGTGATGATGCGCGAGACATCCAGCAGATCGTCTATCAGTTGTGTTTGCGCGCGCGCGTTGCGTTCGATGGTTTCAATCGCGCGGGCGTTCTCGGTTTCTCCGAGGCGTCCGGTGCGTAGCAGGTGCGCCCATCCCAGAATTGACGTAAGCGGCGTGCGCAGTTCATGCGAGAGCGTTGCGAGAAATTCGTCTTTGATGCGATTGCCTGCTTCGGCGGCGGCGCGGGCACTGCTTTCGTGTTCCAAGAGGCGCGCATTCTCAATGGCGATGGCGGTCAGATTGCTGGCGATGCGCATCGCCGCCACGTGCTCGTCCCTGTATGCGGCGGGTTCGTAGCTTTGCACTTCGACGGTTCCGATGACGCGATTCATCACCTTCATCGGCGCGACAAGCGTGGATTGCGGAAGCAGTTCGGGCGTCAGGCCGACGGCAATGACGTTGTGCCCCTTTATTCTTTTCTGGTAATCGTCTGTGATAATCACTTCGCCGGTGGTGACCGCCATGCTGTTCGGGCCGTCGGCGGTGATCGGCATCGGCGGCAACTCCGCGACGTTTATCTCTGCGCCGTCGCCCCATCCGTAAGCCGCCGTGCGCACATTGCGTTCTTCGTCGTAAAGCGAAACGAAAGTGCCGTTGCAGGGAACGGATGAGACGGCGAAATCGCGTAACGCGCGAAAGATCGTGATGAGATCGTGCGCCGCGCCGAGCACGTCGGCGAGTGCCACGAGCCTGTCGAGTAATCTTTCGTATTCGTTGATGGCGCGCTGCTCGGCGACGAGCAGAGCTTCTTCCATCTTTTTGCGATGCGTGATGTCGCGGGCTACTTTGGCGAAGCCGCGCAACTCTCCCGCATCGTCGCGCGTCGCAGACATCACGCCGCTCGCCCAGAAGCGCGTGCCGTCTTTGCGCAAATGCCAGCGTTCATCTTCAGCCTGGCCTTCCGCTAATGCCGTGCGCAGTTCATCTTCGGGCGTGCCGCGTTCGATGTCCTCGGGTGTGAAAATGAACGACGTGTGTTGTCCGCTGGCTTCCGCTTCTTCGTAGCCGAAGACATTCTCCGCGCCTTTGTTCCAACTCGTCACGCGCCCTCCGGTATCCATCATGATAATCGCAAAGTCTTTCACTTCTTCGATCATCAAGCGATGAATCGCTTCGCGTTGCTGCGCGATCTTCTGATAGCTCTGCGCTTCCCGCGCGCTCGCCGCCGCGCGCCGCCCAGACGCCTGCATTGCCGCGCTTAGTGAGCTAACCAGCGCGCCCTCCAGCATAAAGATAACGAGCCTTATGGCCTCCGGGAAACGTGCCGCCAGCGAATAATACGGAGGCAGAAAGAAATAACTACTCGCCACGGCTGCCAGCGCGGTTGCGAGCAAGCCGGGCACAAGTCCTCCATACCACGCGCTCGCCGTGACCGCGCCGAAGAACAGCAGGAACGGTGTTTCGCGTCCGATCAACGGATCAAGCGTTAACTTGAAGGCGAGCGCCAGCATCACCGCCAGCACCGCCACCGCATAGCGTGAAATTTGTGAACGTGAAGCTGGCAGACTCTTAAAGTTCAAACTCATCTTTCTTCGAGCTATGACGTCGAAGCTTTCAGCACGTGAATGACGCGCCGAAGCGACGTTTCACTTTAACACTTCTTTCGCCGCCGCCGTGATAAGATGCTCTTAATTTATCCAACTCGTATACGCCCGCGCACGAACGCGCAAGGCGGTTTCTCGCTAAACTTATTGTGGGGGATTCGTTTATGCAAAGCAATGATAAGACGATTTTTGAACGCATCACGCTGATCGTGCTGGATAGTGTCGGGATCGGCGCGATGCCTGACGCCGCAGAGTGGGGCGACGCGGGCGCAGACACGCTCGGCCACATACTGCAATCGCGCGCCGTCAATCTTCCGACCCTGCAAGCCTACGGCCTCGGTAATATTCGTTCGTTGGAAAACGTCGCGCCCGTCGCCCGCCCGCGCGCTTCATATGGCCGCTGCACACTGCGTTCAAACGGCAAAGACACGACGACAGGCCACTGGGAACTCGCCGGAATAATTTTAGAGCGCGCCTTTCCAACTTTCCCGCAGGGCTTTCCCCCGAAAATTATCGAACGCTTCGTTAAGGAAACGAACGTGCCCGGCGTGCTCGGCAACGTCGCCGCCTCCGGCACGGACATCATCAACCAACTCGGCGCGGAGCACGTCCGCACAGGTAAGCCTATCGTCTACACTTCCGCCGATTCCGTCTTTCAAATCGCCGCGCACGAAAAGATAATTCCCGTGCCGGAGTTGTACGAAATATGCGAAACCGCGCGCCGCATTCTTCAGGGCGAAGACAGGGTCGGGCGCGTCATCGCGCGCCCCTTTGAAGGCGAAGCGGGTGCGTTCAAACGCACGGAGAATCGCCACGACTACGCCGTTCCGCCGCCGCCCGACAATCTCTTGCCGACGCTCGCCGCCGCCAATCTGGATGTCGTCTGCATCGGCAAGGTCGGCTCTGTTTATGATTCGCTGGGCGTCACGCAGGATTTGCCCGCGAAGAACAACGATCAATCAATCGAGCAAACCATCCGCGCGCTCAAAGATAATTCACGCGGCCTTATCTTTGCGAACCTCGTTGACTTCGATATGCTCTACGGCCATCGCCGCGATATCGAAGGCTACGCGCGCGCTCTCGAACATTTCGATGCGCGCCTGCCCGAAATCGAAGCCGCCCTCAACGAACGCGATCTGCTCATTATCACCGCCGATCACGGGAACGATCCGGCCTACAAAGGCTCCGATCACACGCGCGAATACACGCCGCTGCTCGTCTACGGCAAGCTGGCGCGCGCGGGCGTCAACCTCGGCACACGCGGCTCGCTCGCCGACATCGGCCAAACCGTTGCAGACAATTTTGGATTGAAGATCGCGGCGGGCGAGAGTTTTTTGAGAGAAATTAGCGAGCGGTAACAAGCGATATAGCGAGACAAAGCGGATAAAAATGTCGCTTGTCTCGCTATTAATATTCGCTCGTCTCTTTCTTGAACTGCTGCTACTTCTTTTCCGACAAGCTACGGTAAATCGTTTCGATCCATTTGTCGGTTTTGATAAAGCCTGTGCCCCAAACCTTCCATTCATCTGGCAAACCTTCAGCCTTGATTTGTTCGAGCGGCGCACCGCGTTTTATCTTCTGGCGCACGATGTTCGTCGTTTCGATTAACATCCGGTGATAATCCTTCAAGTCGCTAATCGCCGACAGCGGCCCGTGTCCGGGAATGATTTTCACGTTCGGCGGAAGCTTCGTGATGATCTCGCCGACGTTTTTCGCCATGCCTTCGACGCTGCCGCCGTTGTCGAGGTCAACAAAGGGGAAACGCCCGGCGAAGAAATCGTCGCCCATGTGAACGACATTCGAGTTTGTAAAAAAGATGACGCTGTCGCCGTCCGTGTGGCCGTGCGGAAAGTGTATCGCGCGAATCTCTTCATTGTTGAAATGAACGGACAGCGATTGATCGAACGTGATGACGGGCAACGCTTCTTTCGGCGACGGCTTAACGGCTTCACCTAACACCTTCGATTCTCTGGCGAGGCGTTTACGCACGTTCGTCTGCGCGACAATCGTCGAGTCTTTGCCGAAAACGACATTGCCGCCCGTGTGGTCGCCGTGCCAGTGTGTGTTCAAGACGAATTTCAATTTTCCTTCGCCGAGTTGTTTCAGTGCCGCTTGAATTTTCGGGGCGAGTGGCGCGAACTGATCGTCAATAATCAAGATGCCGTCTTCGCCGACGGACGCGCCGATGTTGCCGCCCGCGCCTTCGAGCATATAAATATTCCCGGCGACTTTCGTCGTCTTGATTTGCACCTTGTCGAAATCCTGTGCGGAAAGAGGCACGCCGCCGACGATGAAGCAAAATGCGAGTAACGCGAAAACAGAGAACGATTTTTTCAAGGAAAACTCCTTCACTAAATTTGCAAAATTGAAACCACGATGCGTGACACTGTTGCTGAATTTGCAGCGCATGACGTTACTTTTAATCCATGTTCGGGTCTTTGAGCACCGCGATGTACGGCAGATTGCGGTAGCGTTCGGCGAAGTCCAGGCCGTAGCCGACGACGAAGGCGTCAGGTATTTTGAAGCCCAGATAATCAATCGAGACATCGCGTTCGCGCCGTTCGTATTTGTCCAGAAGCGCGACGAGTTTGACACTTTGTGCGCCGCGCGCGTGAAGGTTTGCGAGCAGGTAAGAGAGCGTCAGCCCCGTGTCAACGATGTCTTCGACGACGATTATATCGCGGCCTTCCACCGCCACATCCAAATCCTTCACCAGCCGCACTTCACCGGACGTGCGCGTGGACGAACCGTAGCTGGAGATGGCGATGAACTCCAGCCCCAGACGCAAATCAATGGCGCGCAGCAGATCGCTGATAAAGATGCACGCGCCTTTGAGCACGCCGATGAGCAGCGGATTGCTGCCCGCATAATCGCGGGCAATCTCCGCGCCCAGCTCCGTGACGCGCGTTTGAATCGCTTCGGCGCTAAAGAGGGGTTCGAGGTTCGGATTGCTGAATTCGGAAGCGGGTCTCTGAAATTCGGAAGATGGCGTTGCTGTCAAGATAGCCTCCATGCCGGATCGTGAATAATATTTTATAGCAAACTCGCGGCATGAGCGTTTGCGCCCGCGCCGCTTGGTGCGACATACTAGTTGAGCTTCTCCGCAGAGGTCAATGTTTCAAGCGAAAAGGAAGATGAATTGAGACACGCAATCGAGCATCGTCGCGGCATCGTCGCGGCTATCATCCTGTCCTGCTGTTTCTTCGGCGCGTTCGACGCGCGAGCGCAACAGCCGTCGCCACGACAGGGCACAAACGTCGCCCGACCAACCAACGTCAACCGCGCGCAACGTCCGTCCGCGACGCAATCGGCAACTTCCAACGCCTCGCGCGCGATACCGGCGCAGGCCACAGAACGCGCCGTTGATGCGAGCATTCCGACAGACCCTTCGGTTGATAAACTGCTTGCGCCGTACAGCGTGAAGGTGCGCGAGCTTAATAATGTGATCGGAACATTAAAGGGCGACTTGAAGAAAGAGGGCATCGGCGCAGGCTCGCTCGGAAATTTCGTTGCCGACGCGATGCGTGCGAGTGCTGAAAGAGAACTCGGCAAACCCGTGTTGCTGGCAATTACTAATAGCGGCGGTCTGCGCAAAAACGACATCGCGGCAGGCGACATCCGCGCAAGCGATATTTATCAACTGCTGCCGTTTGAAAATTCCCTTATCGCGCTCGATTTGACGGGCGAACAGTTGCGACGCTTTTTCGATATCATCGTCGCGCATCGTGATGCGCAGTCCGGCGCGGTCATCAATTATCGCACCAACGCAGCGAAGCAAAGCGAAATCACCACCGTCAAACTCGGCACGCCGCTCGCGCCAAAAGAGATTGACCCGAAAGCCCTGTATACGATTGTGACGATTGATTATCTGGTCAAGCGCGGCGGCGATTACAGTTTGCTGCGCGAAGCGAAGAACGCGCGTCCTCTGAATTTAACGCTGCGCGATGCCGTTCTCGCTTATGTCAAAGCGGAGACAGCGGCGAAGCGGCCGATTACGGCGACGCTCGACAATCGCTTTCATTTCGAGGGCGGCGACAAAGACGTGAGCGAGGGAGCACAGCCATGACCATCACACGACGAAAATTTTTAAGCTCTGCCGCGCTCGGCACAGCCGCCGCCGGTTGCGCGTTCGCCACGAACGCCAATCCTATAATCGCAAATCTCGCGCACGCCACATCGCTTCGGTCATTGCTCGCCGCGCCGCTGCTCGACGCGAAGCCGGGCGAAAAGTTAATCACGATCCTGCACACCAACGACGTGCATTCGCAGATTGATCCGCTTCCGTCGAACGACAGGAACGCGGGCAAAGGCGGAGCAGCCAGACGCGCAACGCTGGTCAAGCGTATTCGCGCCGAAAATCCGAACACGCTGCTCGTTGATGCGGGCGACGCTTTTCAGGGCACGCCGTATTTCAATCTGTATCGCGGTGAAGTCGAATACAAAGCGATGTCCGCCATCGGTTACGATGTCGTGACGCTCGGCAATCACGATTTTGACAACGGCATCGAAGGCCTTGCCGCCGCTATGAAGTTCGCCAGCTTCGATTTCGTCTCCGCCAACTACGATGTGCGCGGCACAATCATCGAATCGCGCGTTAAGCCTTACGTCGTGCGCGAATTCGGCGGCGTGCGCGTCGGTCTTTTCGGGCTGGGGATTAGTCTTGCAGGCTTAAACGCCCCGGAAACTTTCAAGGGCTTAAAGTATCTTGATCCCGTGCAGGCGGCGCGCGATGCTGTGCGCGTCTTGCGTGAGCGCGAACGATGCGCGATGGTCGTGTGTATGTCTCACATGGGCTACTATCCAGAACCGAAAGGCAAAGAATTCGGCGACACGCAACTCGTCGCACAGGTTGACGGCATAGATTTTATTGCGAGCGGCCACACGCACACTTTTATGGAAAAGCCCATGCTCGCGCGCCAGCCTTCCGGCAAAGAGACGGTTATTTTTCAAGTCGGCAAAAGCGGCATCTACGTCGGTCGCGTTGATTTCACAATACGCGAAGGCAAGGTCACGGCCAACGCCGGACGCCTGCTCGATCTGCGCCACGATTCGCTTGCTTAAAAGCAGATGCCGGATGTTAGATGCTGGATGCTGGCACAAGCCAAAAGCTAACATCCGGCATCTAACATCTAATTCCTATGACTGACGATAATCAAACAACACGCGACCGCGTCCGCGCGCTTGTGCGCGACGTGCTGAACAACGCGCTTCCGGCTGATGAAACAACGACGGTGGCAGACAATGCCGGTGATGTTTCGCCTTCAACGCCCGAGACGCCGCCTTCGCCGGAACTTCCATCGCGCGACACGCCGACGCTTGCGCGCCAGCACAACATTGCTCCGACTGCGCCCGCGCCCGTTGCCGCGAAAGACGAACCATCAATCGCGCGCGACGAATCGTCCAAAAGCATCATCACCGAAGACGACGTGCGCGGCCTCGAAGAAGGCGCGCGTTTGCGCATCGCGGAAGGCGCGCGTCTGACGGCCTTAGCTTCCGACATCGTGCGCGAACGCCGCATCGAACTCATTCGCCGCACGCCGCGTCGCGGCTCCCGCCAGACGAAGATCATCGCCGTCGGTGCGGATCACGGCGGCTACAAGATGAAGGAAGAACTCAAAACCCTTCTCACCGAGCTAGGCCACCGCGTCCTTGATTTCGGCACGAACTCGACCGACGCCGTTGATTACCCGGACTTCGCCCATTCGGTCGCCCGCGCCGTTTCCGACCGTGAAGCAGACCTCGGCATCGTCATAGACGGCGCAGGCATCGGAAGCGCGATGACCGCCAACAAAGTCCCCAACGTGCGCGCCGCCGCCTGCTACAACATCGCGCTTGCGAAGAACTCCCGCGAGCACAACGATGCCAACGTCCTCACGCTCGGCAGCTCCCTTATCAACCCGGCAGAGATGCGCGACATCGTCCACACATGGCTCACCACCGAAATCACCGAAGACCGCCACAAAAAGCGCGTCGCCAAAATCGTTGCGGTTGAGAGGAAGTACAAGTGTCAGGGATGACTTCGCTACCGCTCCAAGGAGTCTCAATATATGTCAACATCCAAACCACGAATTTATATCTCGTCTACTATTTATGACTTCCGGGATTTGCGTTCGGCCTTGAAATACTGGTTGGAAGAACTTGGTTATGAGGTTATGCTGTCCGAATTTAACGACTTTACAAAACCGTTAGACGAAAACTCTTACACAGCTTGTCTACGAGCCGTCGAGCGGGCGGACTATTTTATTCTTTTAGTGGGAATGAGGGTAGGCGGCTTCTATGATTATAATCAGAAATTAAGTATTACACGCATAGAATATCGCACTGCCTACGAGTTGGTACGGTCTGGGAAATTAAAACTGGTCACCTTGGTTCGAGAAGACTTATGGAATGTAAGAGAAGACAGAAAAGCGCTAAAGGATTTCTTGCTCAATGATTATAGGCAACGGAAGGAAATTGATAATGCAGATGCTGAAGCAATAATAAGTCACCCAAGTACTATAGTGAATGATGTAGATGCAACTTTTGATTTCCTAAATGAAATTGGTAGAGTCGCCGAAATGAAACAGGCTATGACTGGTGAAGGAAGATTCCCCGTAGGGAACTGGATTCATCAATTCGCTACCTTTCAAGATATTGTAGAGACATTACGCACGGAATTTAGTATCTCTCATAGCCTAAGCCGATTAGCCTTGACGTTCAACCTCAAGCGAGAAATTCTTTCTAATTTAACTTTGCTGACTTGGAAGCATAATGGAAAAATATATTTGAGTGCAGACCTTAATCTTGGAAAGGCAAGAACATTCCTCTCAGGTGAATTGGATTCCTCAAGTTTAGTGCCGGGTAAATACTTAGGGGACATAGCGCGATTTATGTTAGTTGGCACAGGAAAACAGAAATTATCTACTCAGTTTATTGACCAAGCCCTAACTTCAGGAGAGTATCTTGAATATGACTCTGATACTAATACTTATAAAGGTGGAGTATTAACGGATGCATTGTTCCAACTAAAGAACACCATTCACTATTTAAGTGGTTATTGGGAATATTGGACGCCAGAGAAGATAGCAGCTCTCATAGAAAACTTTAAACCTTATTGGGTTTCAAAACGGGATGCGACTGTGCGTAATATAGAACTTCTTCCAGTCTTTGCTATTGATAATTGCGAGCGAAATGTAATGCTAATATCTAGCGCATTACTTAATGCGCTAGATGGAGAGCGCTCTGGTCTATCAAATTTGAATCTTCACCCATTGAATCCGTTGGTCTCAGAGGACGAAAAAATACGTAGTGAGACTATAACTATTAAAGATATCGAGGATTTCTTGAGCCAATAGGCTAATTTTGTAAAGATGTCTTGAATCAATGTCATATTCACAAAACGGCAATCTCGAACATCTCGTCGAGCAGATAACGTGTGTGGTCGTTATACGTCTGAATGGAAAGAATGCTTATGGCACAGGAAATTGAAACGACGAACATCGCGGCGGTTAACATTTCTCTGCCGCGCTCGAAGATAACCTACGAGGAATTTCTCGCGTGGGCGGATGAGGACGTGCCCGCCGAATGGGTTGACGGTGAGGTGATTCTAATGAGTCCGGCATCAAATCGCCATCAAGACGTAGCGGACTTTTTAACCGCGCTGCTTCGCTTCTTTGTCGAAACTAAACAATTAGGCACGGTTCGCTCTGCGCCGTTTCAGATGAAGCTCGAAACGAGACCGTCGGGACGCGAGCCGGACATACTATTTATCGCGCGTGAGCGGATCGAATTGCTGACGGATACATATTTGAATGGCGCGGCTGATTTGGCCGTCGAGATTATCAGCCCGGAAAGCCGCGTGCGTGATCGCGGAGATAAGTTTTACGAGTATGAGCAGGCGGGCGTGCGCGAATACTGGCTCATTGATCCCGTGCGCAAGCAGGCAGAGTTTTACTGCCTAAACGATTCTGGCATTTACCAACTCGCGCCGGTTGGCGAAGACCATATCTTCGGCAGCCGTGTGCTGGACAGCCTGCGTCTTAATGTCGAATGGCTCTGGCAGGAACCCTTGCTGACGTTGATGAGTGTGCTGAAAGAATGGAAACTAATTTAATTGGCGCGACGATTATTCGAGAAGCTTTTGAAAACAGGAGAACTTAATTGATGTCGGCTTTGCATAATGGAAATCTCGAACATCTCGTCGAGCAGATAACGGATGTGATCGTCGCGCGGCTTAATGGCGAGGCGGAGAGTCAGGCGGCGATGTGCGGGTGCGGGTCGGCGTGTTTCAATCGCTGCCCCGAAAGGATGCAGCGTGTGGTGGACGCGGGCGCGGCGCGGATCGGGTTGGTGTTGGGCGAAACGGCGCAGGCGGCGGATTGGGCGAGCTTGATTGACCACACTTTGCTCAAGCCTGAAGCGAGCGAGGATGACATCGCGCGTTTGTGTCGGGAGGCGGCGGAGTTTCGTTTCGCAAGCGTGTGTGTGAATCCGACGTGGGTGCGTGCATCGGCGTGCCATCTTCGCGGCATAAATATTCCGGTCTGCACGGTGATCGGTTTTCCGTTGGGCGCGACGCTTCCAGATGTGAAAGCTTACGAAGCGCGGCGGGCGATCTTCGACGGCGCGCGGGAAGTTGATATGGTTATCAATATCGGCGCGCTCAAGAGCGGGGATGATTGCGCCGTTGAGCACGACATACGCTCGGTTGTCGAAGTCGCGCATGAGACGGGCGTCACGTGCAAGGTAATTATCGAGACGGCGCTGTTGACGGATGACGAGAAGGTGCGCGCATCACTCGCGGCGAAGCGTGCGGGCGCGGATTTCGTCAAGACTTCGACGGGCTTTGCGAAGGGCGGCGCGACGGTCGCGGACATCGCACTGATGCGGCGAACGGTCGGGGCGGACTTGGGCGTGAAGGCTTCGGGCGGCGTCAAAGGTTTGGAGGATGCGCGCAAGATGGTGGAAGCGGGCGCAACACGCATCGGCGCAAGCGTCGGCGTCAAGATCGCGCAGGAAGCGGCGGGCGGAGTGAGTGCGCGAAGTTCGAGGGTGAGCGCCAGCAGTTATTGAAACAATTTGTGCGACGGTAAATTTTGAGCGGAAGGATAAAGCGGCCTCGTTGTATCCTTCCGCTTTTTAACTTATTTCCTTGAAAGTCAATAGGCTTTGCGTCTATGCTCCGCTTGATCTTGCACGTATCAATTCGGGGACAGGTGAAAAGAAGCGATGGCGACGAGACACAGCATCATGGCGATTATTCTGGGCGGCGGTGCAGGCTCGCGGCTCTATCCCTTAACGCAGAATCGTTCCAAACCGGCCGTGCCGCTGGGCGGAAAATATCGCCTGGTGGACGTGCCGATCTCTAATTGCATCAACTCGGATTTAATCAATATCTTTATCCTTACGCAGTACAATTCCGCGTCGCTTAATCGCCACATCGCCAGAACCTATCGCTTCTCGCAGTTCTCCGACGGTTTCGTTGAGGTTCTCGCCGCCGAGCAGACGCCGGAAAGCCCGCAGTGGTTTCAGGGCACAGCCGACGCCGTCCGCCAGGTCTTGCCGCACCTGCGCGACTGGAACATAGAGACGCTCGTGATTCTCTCCGGCGATCATCTCTACCGCATGGATTATCGCAAATTCCTGCGCCGCCATTTTGAGGCGAAGGCGGACGTGACCGTCTCCGTCATTCCGTGCGGGCGGGAAACAGCGAGCGAGTTCGGGCTGCTGAAAACAGACGACGACGGACGCATTACGGAGTTTCGTGAAAAGCCCAAGGGCGCGATGCTCGATGAAATGCAGGTTGACACGACGGCTTTCAACTTGAGCGCGGAAGAGGCGCACGGAAAACCTTTTCTCGCCTCGATGGGGATTTATATTTTTAACTATAAGTTGCTTGAAACTTTGCTGGCGCAAAACACGGAGTGGATTGATTTCGGGCGTGAGATAATCCCGGCGGCGATTGATCGTTGCAACGTGCAGGCCTATCTGTTCAACGGCTACTGGGAAGACATCGGAACGATCTCGGCCTTTTACGCCGCCAATATGGATATGACCGCGCCGTTGCCGAAATTCAATCTCTTCGACGCCGAAGCTCCCATCTATACCAGAGCGCGATACCTGCCGCCCTCCAAGCTGCACAACTGCGACATGAAAGATACGATTATCAGCGACGGCTGTATTATCAACGAAGCCGCCATGCGCCGCTCCATCGTCGGCCTGCGCAGCCGCATCGAAGAGAATGCGCGCATCGAAGAGACCGTTCTGATGGGCGCGGACTTTTACCAGTCAATCGAAGACATGGCGGAGGAATACAACGCGGGCATTCCGCGCATAGGCATCGGCGCAGGCTCCTTCATTCGCCGCGCGATCATAGACAAAGACGCGCGCATCGGCCAGAACGTGCGCCTCATCAACGAAAACAACGTGGAGCACTTCGACAGCGAAGACGGCAGCTACTACATACGCGACCGCATCATCATCGTTCCCAAAGGCGCGACGATCAGAGACGGCACGGTTGTCTAACACTCAGCCGGGCTTTTGCGACGAACATTCGGCGGCGCGTGCCGTTGAACAACGAAAGATAGTTGGCGTCTAGTGCTTATCGTTCCTCGAGATGCGCTCACCTTCGGCGTTGAATTGACGTTTGCGAAGTTCCGGCGTTGGCGCGGGATGCCCGTTCTGATCCTGCGCCGTTGCGGGCGTCGTGCCTGCTTTGTAAACGTAGCTATCGCGCGCCCGCACCGCTAATTCAGGACGGTTGACGCGCACCTTGATCTGTCGCCGCTCGCCCGCCTGCGCCTGCGTTTGCGGGTAATAGCCGAGACTGTACTGCCGTCGCAATTCCTCGGCGATACCGGCGAACGCCTGCGGAAGATCGCGCGTGTATTCGGCTCTGTAAACACGCCCGCCCGTCTTCTCCGCCATGTCGCGCAAGTATGCCGCGCCGCGATCATAGTCTGCGCGGCTTGTCCCTGCTCCGCCGCCACTGCCGCCCGTATTCGGAAACGGAAACGGTAGCGGAAGCCGGAAAATTATTGACGGCAAACGCGAAGACCCGCGCGTTGACGGAATCGGCCAACTGCCGCCGCCGGAACTGCCCGCAAAACTGTCGTAAGTGTCGTACTGTATCGGAAAGATCAGCGCGTCTAATTCCTCTGCGTCATGCACGTTGCTTTTATAGCTGGCGTGGCTGCTCGTGGCGTCAACGCCGTCCGTGAAAAGCACGATGGCCTTGCGTCCCGGCAGACGATCAATGCGCTTCTTCATCACCCAATCCATCGCGTCATAGAGATGCGTACTGGAACCATTACTGGTGCGTCGGATCGCTGCGCGTAAAGTTTGGCGGTCGCTGGTCGGTTCGGTTAAGACCGTCACGCCGCCCGCAAACGAAACCACCATTACCTGATCGTCTGCGCGTAGCTGGTCAACGAAGGCAATCGCCGCGTCTTTAATCTCATCTAGCTTGGAACGTGTCGAGGCGCTGGTATCGAGCATCAGCACGACGGTGAAAGGCTTTTCGACGGCGGCGAAGTACGCGACGTTCTGCTCGACGCCGTTCTCGTAGATGCGAAAATCCTCTTTGCGCAAATCGGAAATGTATCTGCCGCGACGATCCGTGATGCTCACCGGAACGGTGACGAGCGTTGTGTTGATACGCACTACATCGTCATCGCCGATTTCCTGTTGCATGGTCGTCGTTGCGGTTGTCGCCGTTGGGCGTGTTGATGCGGGCGAAGTTTGCGTTTGCGGCGCGCCATTGGTGTTCGTTTGTCTTCTCAGAATCGGCGGGCGCGGTTCGGCGGAAATTGGCGCGGTAGTTGTTTTCGTCGCGGGTGTCGTTGACTGTTGCCCGGCGCGGCGCTCGCGTGTTTGCGCCGCCCCTGAAAATGGAGCGAGAGCGAAAAGGGAGAGGAGCAGCACAAGCAGTATGATCTTTCTCATGGCCTTGTTGACTCCTGTTCTATCAGTTGGACGAGGGAAAGGTTGAGCGCATTTTGGCGATTAAGATGCCGAAACATTGCCGTCTCGTGTTCATGCGTTCTCTTTGTAAAGACGCGGCGCGGCGGCGAACTGTTAACCGTAAATTGAAAACACGAAAGATTAAAAGTCTGCGTCAGCTTTCACCCGCGAGTATAGCATTGAAGATGAACGGGAACGTGCCCCATGTCTGGCCGCGATGCTGCGGGCGAAAGCCGAAGAGTATGATGCGGCCTTTGCCTAGAGAGACTTCCGCGAGCGCGATTTTATTTTTGACATATTCCTCGCCGAGTAGCCAGCCGGATTGCAGCACATCTCTTTCCGCATAGCGCGCGATAATTCGCACACGGCTTGCTTCGCTTGATTGACCGGCAATTTCAAAAGCCTGACTGTTAATAAAGTAAGCGTCCGCGTCCGGTGCAATGCCGCGCGCGAGCGTCTGTTTGGTGTCAACCTGCAACTTCAGAATCGAGCCGGGACAATAAAAGGCGTTTGAGCGAACATCCTTGAGCACGTTGCGCAGCGGAAGATTGAAGCGTTTGATGGCAAGCTCCGTCGCCGCATCGAAACAGATGAGCGTGCCGCCCGCTTCGACGAATTCGCGCAAACTGCGCACGCCCGCTTCCGTAATTCCGCCCGTCAACTCCTGCGGATACTTGCCCGGCGGATTGCCTTCGACGATTTCACGGTCGCTTTGCGAAGGCAGAATTATCACGTCGTAACGCGCACGCAAGTTGCCGCCGCGAATCTCTTTATCGGGCAGAGAAGTGTACGGCACATTGAAGGTATCGAAGACGAATCGCGTCCAGCCTTCGTCCATCGAACCCGTATGGCTTTTATAAAGCGCGAGGCGACGCGGGCGCGCGAGCGGATTCCTGATCGGCGATGCTGCGTTGTTGCCGCCTGCCTGTGTCGGCAATCCGAGATCGCGCCGCACTTCCGTCACATCACGCACCAGCGTCAAACGTCTTTCCTTCTCTGTTTCCTTAATGCTTACGATTGCCTTTGTTTCGACACCCATCTGCAACGGCAACGTCCAGCCCGCGACATCATAGGGACGTTCGGCGTCGCCGTTTGCGGTGCGGCGTGTTGGATACTGTTGCGCTTCAAACAGCGATTGCACATTGGCGCGTTGCGGCTGTTCGAGAAAGACTATGTAACTGCCCGCTGGCACTTCCGGCGTGTCTAACGGCTCAGGCTTGAGCGGCGGTCTGCTGAGTGATGACAAATTGCCGACAGGTAATACATGAAGCTCTCGATCCAATCTGTAAACTTCCATACCCTGCTCGACGAGCGCGCCAATCATCTTTGCGACATTCTCATCTTTGCCCTGTCCCGCCGGAATCACATACGCTTGCGGGCGATCCAATGATAGAGGCCAACGAAGCGCGCGTTGCCCTAATTCATAAAAATTGCGCAGATAATCCGCGCGGTAGTTGGAGGCGAGCGAGAGCAGGGAACGCGACGCTGTCAGTTCGATGTTCATGATGTCGCGTGGACGCCAGAGGCCGCCCGGCCAAGGGTTGGGAAAGTTAGTTGCCGCAGAGAGCGCCGACGCCATCCCGCGTGACGATGACTTAGCGAGTTGTTCGCGTGTGACGGTGATGGGCGTCATCAATTTCGCGCTCGCGGCTTCGGAGAGAATGCCAATCGAGTTGTGGTAGTAAGGCGCGGTGCGAAAGCCGCCGTGCCACCATGTATCGTAAAGCGCGTTGGTGATGACGCCCTGTACGCCTTTGGCTTCGAGGTCTGCCGCCATCTTGTGGCCGATGAGTCCGACTTGACGCAGCAGCAGCGGCGCGATGCGCGGGTTCGGCGGATCGAAAAATGGCGGAATGAAAAAACGCGATGCGGTTGTGCCCTGTTGATGCACGTCGTAAACGATTTCCGGGAACCACTCTTTCCAGAACAGGCGCGTGATCGCTTTCGTCTCCGCGAGATTGAGCATAAACCAATCGCGGTTGTCGTCGTGCCCCGCATAGTGATGATAAAGTTCGGGCGGCTCCGTGCCTTCATAAGGCGTGCCCAAAGTTTTGCGATACCAGTCGGCGACAATGTCTACGCCGTCCGGGTTGGCCGACGGAATCAAAAGCAGAATCGTGTTCTGCAAAATCGCGCGCGTCTCCGCATCTTCAGCGGCAGCTAAGTCATACGCGAGCTGCATGGACATTTGCGAGGCGACGATCTCCGTCGAGTGAATCGAGCAGGAGATGGCGACGACGGTTTTACCTTCGCGTATCAGTTGCTCGCGCTCGGCTTCGCTCTTGACGGTGCGTGGGTCTGCGAGACGGCGTTGAATCTTTTCGTATTTTTCGAGATCGCGTATATTCTCCGGCGCGCTGATAAAGGCTGCGATGAGCGGGCGCTTGAGCGTCGTCGTGCCGATCTGTTTCACACGGACGCGGTCACTCGCTTTATCGAGCCGCGCAAAGTAGTCTGTGATTTGCCGCCAGTCCGCGATGGTGCGATCATCGCCGGGCATAAAATTCAACACGGAGCGCGGCGACGGCACACTCCTATTGACGGTCTTATCAACGCTTGATTGCGGCAGGCTTTGTGCGTGCGCTTCGGGCGTGAAGGGTTGCAGCGAAACGCAGAGCGTCAGGCCAAAGACGACGCAAAAAAAGAGACGACGCGAATGCGAGAGCATAAAGAGAATCCTTTAACGGAAGTGCCGGATGGCGACGCGCAAACGAACGCCGCCAAAGCCATCGTGCGCAACGATCAGAAAAGCGAATTGGGAAGTGCGAAAGCAGATTCTAGCACACCTTTGCGCCCGTCGCTCGCGGGGCGTTTGCGTTACTATTGGAGTTTGTTTGCCGCCGCGATGCTGCTTCTCATCTTCGCGCCGCCATCGCTACTCGTCGCATGGCTGGCCGGACGGCGCGAGTTGGTTTATCCGGTCGCGCGTTGGGGCGCGAAAACATGGTTGCGTTTAAGCGGCGTGAAAGTCATCGTGCGCGGGCGCGGGCAGTTGGATGCACGGCAGACTTATGTTTTTATCTCGAATCACCGTTCGTATCTGGACACGGCGACGCTCTTTTATCACACGGGACGGCGCATCGGCATTCTGGCAAAAAAAGAGCTTTTGAAAGTGCCTATCTTGGGCTACGGCATGGGCTACGTGAATATCATGGCGATTGATCGCAGCAATCGCCAGCGCGCCATCGAGACGGTGCGGGCGGCCACCGAGCGCATACGCTCCGGCGTCTCCTTCGGTGTCTTCGCGGAAGGCACGCGCGCGCTGCCCGGACAGTTCCTGCGCTTCAAGAAAGGCGCGTTCTACATGGCGATTGAAGCGGGCGTGCCGATTGTGCCGGTGGCAATGAAGAACACCGATGCACTGATGGGCAAGGGAACCGGGCAGGCACGCCCCGGCACAATGGAAATGGTGTTGCTGAGTCCGATTGAAACAAAAGAGTTTGCTAAAGAAGAAGATGTCGGGCGACTCATTAGCGATGTTCACTCACGTATTGCGGAAGAATTGGCCGTGCCGGTAATAGAGACCAGATAAGAGCAAAAGACTGTGTTATACTCGCCATCGGTTGGATGCGTCGCCCGGCAACCCTCCTGTCGGGCGCGCTTTCTGGAATTTCGATGGCACAGCTTTCACTCAATGCTTTCATTCCGGCCGATGCTCTTGCGCGCGCGCAGAAAAATAACGAGCGCGGCGAGTTGGCGGCAGCGCAAAAACTGCTCGACCATCTGCTCAAAGAGAGCACCGACACGCCCGCCAGCGAGCGCCAGATACACGCCCGCACACTGCTTGCGGAAATCTGTGAAGGCTTAGGCCGCAACGACGAAGCCAGCGCCGCGCTTGCGCCATATGATCCACAGTCACTCGATTTACATCCGCCGCACCTGCGCGGCCTTCTGCTCGTCGCCTTCGGT
The DNA here is from genome assembly GCA_046262295.1 of Pyrinomonadaceae bacterium. Classification (GTDB taxonomy): domain Bacteria; phylum Acidobacteriota; class Blastocatellia; order Pyrinomonadales; family Pyrinomonadaceae; genus JBHENC01. The sequence goes on from JBHENC010000004.1 coordinate 357,949, forward strand.
TCGCAAGCCTACTGGCAAAACGATTTCCCACGCTCCCTGACACTGCTCAATCACGCACGCGAAGTTTTAGAACCGACGGGCGACGCCGCCAACCTCGCGCGCTCTCTACATTGCATGGGACGCGCTTACTGGGCACTTGACGAACAACTTCTCGCCCGTGAGCATTACGAGATCGCCATTGAATGGAGCCGCCGCGCGCGTAAGGATCGCGCTCTCGCCATCTCCTACATGAATCTGGGACTTGTGGCGCGGCATGAAGGCGATTTTGACGAAGCGGGGATGTGTTATCGCCGCGCGTTGCGACTGTTGCAGGAAACCGCCGACGAGATCGGTCATGCCCGTTTGCAGAACAATCTCGGCATGATGCTGCTTTATCAAGGTAACTTTTACGAAGCGACCAACTCGTTCGAGCGCGCCCTGAAGCATTTGCCCGCCAACGAGAACGATCTGCTTGTCAGCATCGTCTACAACAATATTGCGCTCGCTTCGATTCACACGGGCGAATGGGCTGCCGCCGAAAGCAATGTGCAGCAGGCTCTGGGCATCGCGCGGGCGCGCGGCGACGAGCTGATGCAAGGCTCTTATACGGAGACGCTCGGCACTTTGCGCGCGTTGCAGGGGCGCGTCGCAGAAGCTAATGAACTGTTGCGCTTCGCGCTTACACACGCCAAACAACTCGGCAGCAAAAAAGACGAGACGCAGGCTTACGCGGCACTGTCCGCTCTGTGGCTCGCGGCACGCAATACGCATCTTTCGCTGACCTACGCGCGTCGTGCCCGCGACCTTGCCATCGAAATCAACGATAAGCGATTGGCAACCGAAGCCGCCTTGTTGATGAGCGAAGGTTACCGGCGCAGCGATAAGTGGATGCCCGCCGACGATTGGTTGCAGATTGCGCAGGCCGAACTAGAACGTCTGCCGTATCCGTTTCTGGATGCGGTTCTGCAACGCAACCTTGCCAACTTTGTTTCCCGGCGGCGTGATCCGGCGCGCGGCGAACGCCTCTTCCAGCAGGCGGAAGAAGCTTTTCGTTCGATGAACGCGACATATCAAGTCGCTGTGACGATCTTTGAACACGGCGAAAGTCTGGCACGGCGCGGCGAATTTGCCGCCGCCCGCGAACGCTTTCTGGAAGCCGCCGCGCAGTTTCAAAAATTGGGCGCGCAACTCAACGCCGGATACGCCGGTGCTGAAGCCCAACGCGCGACAGACCGTATGTTGCCCTGGGAGACCACGCCTGCGCCCTCCGTTAATTTAATCCCGCCCGATGTTGCACCGCTTATCTCGCAGATTGTCAACGCCGCTTCAGGACGCGAACGCCTTTTGCGTGAAGTGATGTTTGCGGCCAAAAACGCTCTGGCGTCGGAGGGCGCGGCCATTTACGCGGCGGACGATGACGGGCATCTATACACCCTGTCAAGCATTGATCTGGATGAAGCCGAACGCGACCACGCGGCGGCGATTGTCAAAGCCCACCTTGCGACTAAGGATCAAGGCACAAAATCAATTGACGGGGAAACATCTTCCCGCAACGTCTCGCCGGGAGCGTTCGGCGCACGCGACGAACACTGCCGCACGCTCGGTTCGCGGCGTAACGGCGGAGCCTTTGTGCTGTATGCACGCGCCTCACTTTCCGCACGCCGTGCGGAGATTCTGGAAGCCATCGTCGGATGCGCGCGCCTCGCTCTGCAAATGATAGACTTGCGCACGGATATGCGCCGTGCGCGTCCCTTCAATGCCCTCGCCGCCCCTGCCGCTTCCGGACTTTTCCCGAACATCATCGCCACCAGCTTTGCGATGCGCGATGTTCTGGCGCGTATGGAGCGCCTCAAAGATTCCGACGCAACGGTGCTCGTGCTCGGCGAATCCGGCACGGGCAAGGAAGTGATCGCCCGCGCCTTGCATGAAGAGAGTTACCGGCGCGATAAGATTTTTCTGCCCTTTAATTGCACCTCTGCGCCGCGCGATCTCGTCGAGAGCCAACTCTTCGGCCACCGGCGCGGAACTTTCACCGGAGCCATTAACGACCAGCGCGGCATCATACGCGCTGCCGAAGGCGGCACACTCTTTCTGGACGAAATAGGCGACCTTGCGCCCGACGTGCAGCCGAAACTGCTACGCTTTCTGCAAGGCGGCGAGATTATGCCGCTCGGCGAAGCGCCGCGCAAAGTCAATGTCCGCGTCGTCGCCGCCACCAACCGCGATCTGGAACAAGACGTGCGGCAGGGGCTGTTCCGCGAAGATTTGTTCTACCGGCTTAACACCTTCGTTATTAAAGTTCCACCGCTTCGTGAACGACCCGAAGATATTCCGTTGCTCGCTTCTTATTATTTTGAGGAGATGTGTCGCCGCAATAATCGCCAGCTCGCGGGCATCACGCCCGAAGCGATGAACTATCTGGTGCGCTACGCTTGGCCGGGCAATGTTCGTCAGCTGCGCAGCGAGATCGAGCGTATCGTAGTTTACGCGGAAGACAATCAATCGGTCGGTGCGGAATCGCTATCGCCAGAAATCCTGCGCGCCGCCGCCACCGCCGCGCCCGTCCGCTTCAGGTTGGATTTCTCGCAACCGTTGGATTTCAAGGAAGTGATGCAGGATATTGAGCGACAACTGTTATTTGAGGCGCTGGCGCGACACGGCGGCAATGCCACGCGCGCTGCTGACGTGCTCGGATTGCGCCGCCAGACGTTCAACTATAAATTGCGCAAGTTTAATATTGATAATCAGATTTTAGAGCAACCCGACGAAGAGTAAACTCGTTACGCTGTTTTCGCCGCAAAAAACCTTGCGCTGCCGCAAAATCTGCGTGTCTCGCCAAGCGCCAATAAAACACACGAAATTCTGCCTTTATAAGCCTGTCGAAGAAACCTCAAGCCGCAAAAAAATTGCCATACAAATAATCCGCTAAAGTCGCTATCAAGGACTTATCCCGTCTGTTTGTAAGCCTTTATCTGAAATTCGGATGTTTCTTCGTTCTGGCACGACAATTGTTGAGGGATTGTGATGCAAGCGTGGCGGTTTTGTCTTCGTTTGCTTTCAATTCAGCACACACCCGGACAAATCGAAACCCTAATCTTAAAGGAAATGTGCAATTATGCGTCGGATGAAGAAATTTGCGGCAATCATGTTGCTGGCTGCGGTGGCGAGCATGGGCGCGCCGCGAGCATTCGCCGGAGGCGTCGAATCGCCCGGCATTACTAAAGGCGGCGTTGAATCGCCGGGCGTTCTGGGCGGTGTCGAATCACCCGGCGCTAAAGGCGGTGTCGAATCGCCGGGACTCCTTGGAGGCGTCGAATCGCCGGGTCTGACGGCGATTATCATAAATTTGCTTGCCGGTTTAATCGGCGGCTAATGTAGGCTATCACCCCGCAACAGTTTCGGTTGGTAAATTTTACGACCGGATCGCAGTCCTCACATCGGCGGCGGGCGGTGTTGTTCCTTTAGCTTTCGTTGAATCTCCATATGCGCTGAACGATCAGCGCGGCAACGCCACTTCTGCGGCAGCGTTGCTTCAAACGAGACGAAAGCTACGGTCAGGCTCGTGGGAGTGGCCTGACGGGGACAATCCGCCCGCCGCCGATTGGTTTTATCCCGAAAATCCGGCGCTTCGACCGCCGCCGGTAAACAGCTCTGGTTGTCCACATTAATTCACCATGAGAAGGAGATCATCGTATGAAACGATATACGATTCTGTTACTCGCAATTGGCACCGTCGCTGCTGCCATCGTGACCGCGACCTTTATAACCTTAAACAAAAAGGCTAAGGCGGCCTCTGCCTCTGTCGTGAAACCGCCGTCAAGCAAAGTTGATAAGCCGGGCACGATTGACGGAGCAAAGAACCCAGAGATGATTCCAGACACTCTAGCCTATACGCTGCTCTTTGATCTGCTCTCGAACCGTCACACGGAAGTTGAGAAGGGGCGCGCCAAAGCTTACATCAGGCAGGCTGGGATCGAAGGCGCAGACGTTGACGC
>JBHENC010000005.1:0-325621 GCA_046262295.1 Pyrinomonadaceae bacterium
CGCTCCTGTAAATCCGCCACCGCATGAAACGACAGCGCGCCCGCCACGCGCGTCACCGGCGAGATGCTGACATCCTTGATATGCCCGTTGCGCGCGAGCAACTCTTCCAGCTTATCGCGCTTAATCTCTCGCGGCTTGTAAGCATATGGGTCAACGACTCCGCCTTTAAGGTGCGCGTTACCCTGCGCGTCGAATTCGACTGGAAGATTCTTGAAGCACATTGATGTATTGATTCCTCGATTAATCTATATTCGGCTCATCGGTCCAGGAGCGCGGCGAACTCTTCGACGGAAAGCCCGGACAGCCTGATTAACTTGCGTAGCGTACCTCTATCCAACTCTTTGTGCAGCGGGATCGAGAGATTGGCGTTGACTCCGGGTTTGGTCATTGAAAGGTGGCTGCCTTTCTGCCGGGCGCGAGTCCAGCCCGCACGCTCAAAAGCGCGAATGGCTGCCTCGCCGGAGACGACGGGCAGCGTTGGCATCAGACCGTTACCTCAAGCAGTTTGGCATTAGGCGGTAAGCCTTCCAGACGCTTTTCCACTTCCGTCTCAAGCCAGAGTTCTATCGCTTCGCGGACATTACTGAGAGCCTCCGGCTCCGTGCGCCCCTGACTCACGCAGCCCGGTAAGGCCGGACACTCCGCCACTATCCAACCGTCCTCACCCGGCTCTAAAATCACCTTGAATGTCATTTCAGCTTACTCTCTCACTTCCGCTTTTTTCTCTCGCTCTTCGGGCAGCAACTGATAATCACTGTCACCATAGACACGCTCCGGCAAGCTTTGGTAGCCCGCCGGGAACTTTTTCTGCGGGTCTTTTTCGGGACGTTTCGCGCCCTGAAACTGCATCGCCTCGTAGAAGACTTCGAGAATCTTGTGCGTCAGCGACACGTCGCCTTTCTCCATCGCCCAACCACTCGGCACCGTCTTGTGCCAGCGTATTTCGCGGTTGCGTTCGCGCTGGCTGATGCGGCGCAAAGGAGCGATGATCGAACCGAGCAGCCGCGAGCCGGTGGTTGAAAAGAGCGAGCCGGGCGGTGTTTTGTAAAAGGGCGAAAACTTGTCCGGGAAGCCGGGCATTGTGCAGCCGATGCAGATGCCGCCCGCATTCATGCAGCCGCCCAAGTGGGCGACCGCGCCCTTTTCCGTGATGTTGCACTGAACGACCGGCCCCCAGCAACCAAGCTCAACCAAACATTCCTGATCGCCGTATTCTTTGGCGAAAATACCCTCTTCGTAGTAGCCAGCGCGCACGCAATGATGATGCACTGTCTCGGCGAACTGCCATGCCGGACGCCCTAACTCGTCGAATTCCGGCAGCGGCCCCAAGCCTTGCAGGAACAGCAGAATCGCTTGCACGGCATCCGTAAAGTTGTCGCCGACGGGCGCGCAGCCCGGAATATTGATAACGGGCAAGCCCAGCGCGGAGCGATAATCTTTGCCCAACCAATCCATCACGCTCATAGAGCCGGTGATGTTCCCGTATGACGCGGGAATGCCGCCCCACGTCGCGCACGTCCCGATGGCGATGGTTGCCGCCGCGCCGGGCGCGAGCCGCTTCATCCACTCGGCGGTCGAGACGCGCCTGCGCTCCGTGCTCGGCGCCCACAGCGGCAGCGAGCCTTCGCCCGCAAACGGTTCGCCCCCGGCAGTCAAATTCTCATCCGGTATCGAACCCTCGTAGGTAATCACATATGGCCCATCAAGCTCACCCCGCTCAGCCTTCAATAGCGACTCGATGTAATGGTCGCCAGCTTCGAGTTGCAGCACATAGTGATGAAGCACGACGAGCGGCACGCCCGGAAGCGAGCCGGTCAGCAAGTCTTCGAGCGCGGGTTCGGTCGCGCCGCTCACAGACACGGTGCAGCCATCGCAACTCATTCCGGCCAGCCAGAAGACATAAACTTTTTCAAGCGGCCCCAGACTTCTCAGCGCTTTACCCTGCGATTCGCAGATGTCTTCGACCAACTCTTCCATCGTGCGCCGCCCGACGTTGCCGACTTGATCCGGCAGTTTCGCCGTCTCAGACAAGTGCGGCTTCGGACTTCCCGCTTCGCCTACATATTTTTCCGGAACATCTGGCATAGCATCTCCTATTGCGAATGGCGGACGCGCCGCTTCCAGATTGCGTAAGTCATTTACTTCTCAATCCAAAATCCACAATCGCACTGCCGACCGCGCCGACGTTGCGATCTACGTTTGCGAAGTGTGTCGCAACGGATTCGAGGCCGCCCGCGAGAGCCGTCAAACCGCCGTTGAGTTTGTCCACTCCGGCGAGCATCTCCGTCTCTTTCTCAATCGCGCGCACACCGAAGTTAATCTTCTCGATATAGCCGCGCACGGATTGCAGTGTGCGCAGCACGAGAAAGAGCGCGATGACCAGCGCGAGCAGTAGCACCGCGCCCGCCAATGCCGTCAGAATCGTCAACAGCAATTCCATTTTACGGCCTCCCTTCCGTCAAGGTGCGTCCGACTGCGCGCAGCTTTTGCGCGATTGACGCCGAACCGGATTCAATCGCGGCGGCGGCGGAGAGAATCTTTCCCGCCACTCCTTTAGTCATGTCGAGTTTCGAGATCAAAGCAGTGTTGCGCGCGATACCGCGCGCGGCGGGCAGCGTAATCTGCGTGAGTTGCAGAATCTCTTTTTCAGTGCGCACGATGAGGAACACAAGTTTTAGAATTACGATTGTCAGAATGAGCGCAACGATGAGTGTGCTTGCCCAAATGACGATGATAGCAGTCTCCATAACGCCTCCATCAAGGATTACAGCACATGAAATTTACGGATTTATGATGCGTTTGACCGCCTTCATAATCTGCGCTCCGAAACCCGCCGCCACTCCGATGCCTAAATGTTCGGCGACGACGTTCAAGCTTTCATCAATCGCCGCCAGATGTTCATCGCCCGCCTTCAATTCGTCCCTGACGTTTGCCAGTCCTCTATTAACGGTCTCGATATGGCCTTCCAAAGGCGCGGTGTGTTCCTTCGCTTGATCGAGTGCGCCCCTGATTTCAGCGAGCGCGCTGCCGATGCGCCATAGATAAACGAAGATCGTGATGAGACTCGCAGCCAGCGCCAGAACCAGCACGGCGAGATAGATGACGGTAAGCCACGTGAGCAGTTGCATCCAGTCACCTCCCGGTTTCCAACGCTTTGGCGAGCGCCCCAATCGTGCCATCAATCGAGGCCGCTTTGGCGTCAATGGATTGCGCGGTCTCCAATATCTCGCCCGCGACACGGTTGGTCTTATCCAGCATCCAGATCGAGACGGTGTTGCCGGCTATCTGCTTACCCGCCTGCCACACATCGCTCGCGTGTTTGTCCACGCGGCGGGCGGCGGCAATCAGCATGATGAGCAGAACGGCGACGACAATTACCAACGCGCCCGCGATAAGCGAGTATGTCCAAATCGTCATGGTATCCATGTTACGAAGCATCTCAATTTCCTCCGGCTTTGTTCCCATTGACTTCGCGCAGTAGAAAATCGGCGGCGCGCGACAACTCTTCGACAATCGGAGCGGTCACGTCGTAATCAATCACCGCGCGCCCCGTCCGGTCGGCCTCGACCACGTTATCGTCGAAAGGGATTTTAGCGATCAATTCTAAATCGTGTTTGCGGCAGTAGGCTTCGACGGCTTCGGCGTCTTGCTGGCTGCGCAATTTGTTGGCGACGCCGTAGATGCGTTCGATGCCGAGCGCGCGGGCGAGCGGCACGGTGCGCCCGGCGGTCTCCATCGAACGATAGTAAGGCTCAAGCACGACGAGTAGCGCGTCAACATAGCGAAGCGTCCCCCTGCTCAGATGTTCGATGGACGCTTCCATATCCATCACGGTCACGCCCCCGGAACTATTCACAATTTCACCGACGATGCTGCGCACGGCAGCGTGTGCGCCGCAGAGTCAACCCGCCCCGGCGTGGTCAACGCGCGTGCCGACCAGCACCGTCACGCCGTCGGGCGCTTTCATCCCGTACTGATCGACGATCTCCGCGACGGTTCTCGTCAGGACGTGGCGAGTCTTGCCCGTCTCGTCTTCGCGGCGTTCGACGACCGTGCGCGGAACCGCTTCCGCTTCGACACTGGGGCCGACGCCGAGAGCTTGAATAAGATTGGGATTGGGATCGCCGTCAATGGCGAGGACAGATAAACCGCGCCGCGCGATAAGGCGTATGAGAGTCGCCGAGATAGTAGTCTTGCCGGAACCGCCTTTGCCGCTAATCGCAATCTTCATAAACAGCCTCCGCAAATCGTCGCACAATCGTCACCGCACTCTTTTGAAGAACTGTGCGACGTTGATGAATTTTATCAGTGCAGTTTAAAAGCTTGTTACGTTAGACTGCAAGCGGCATTTCAGGAAACGCTCGCCCGCGAATTATCCGAATGCCCACTTGAGGCTGATCGCTTTCCCGGATAATTCTTTAATGCCGCCATCATACTCCCACATTTCTCTGAATGAAAAGATTCGGCTCAATTCGATTTATCGAACCTTAGGAAATAAATGACCCCTGCTCACGAAGAGGCGTGACTGACCTCACCTCACTTAATAGCGTGATTCATTTTTTCGGCTATCAATGTGCGGCAAGCAGCGAGCATTGACCGAATGAGGCTGAAGGGTATATTTATTTTACGACTTCGATAACTCGAACTTACTACGGAAGCCAGAGACGGGGAGACCTCTGCGTAAATTCAGACCATAGTCATGATGAGAATATTGATTGCCGGTGTCGGCAACGTGCTGCGTGGCGACGACGGTTTTGGCGTTGCGGTCGCGCAGTCCCTCAGCCAAAACAGCAACCGCCCGGACGCCATCACACTATTCGAGGCGGGCATCGCCGGTATCTCTCTCGTGCAGGAATTGATGGATGGCTATGATGTTCTGATTATCGCCGATGCCGTCGAGAGAGACGGCGCACCGGGCACGGTTTATTTAATCGAGCCGGACATCCCAGACCCATCGAACATTAATCCCGCCGCGCTTCATTCTTCACTGGCCGATGCTCATCACACGGAGCCTTCAAAAGTGCTGACGCTGGCGAAGGCGTTGGGAGTGTTGCCGCCCAAAGTGTTCATCGTCGGTTGCCAGCCCGCAGGCTACGACGAACTCGGCGCAGAGTTGAGCGACGAAGTGCAGAGCGCGGTGCAAATTGCCGTCCAACGTATTGAATCGCTCATCGAGAGCCTGAACCATCAAGAGCAAGTATGAGGTTCAGGCGACAGCGACGCGCGCGTTCCTTCGGGCGACTTCTCATACGGCGCGCTATCCAGTCCGTCGTCTTAATCCTCGTCTTAATCATCGTCAATTTTCTTTTGATTCATCTCGCGCCCGGCGATCCGGTTCACCTCTTGGCGGGGCAGAGCGGCGACGAGAAATACTACGAATTCATTCGCGCCAAGTTCGGCCTAGACCAGCCGCTCGCCACGCAACTCTGGATTTATCTTGCGAGCGTTCTGCGCGGTGATCTGGGTTACTCGCTCAGCCATCAGCAGCCTGTCGCCGCAGTTATTTTTGGCCGCGCTCCGGCCACACTGTTGCTGATGTTGAGTGCGGTCTCTCTATCATCAATCTTCGGTGTGGTGCTCGGCGTCGAGTCGGCGCGGCGTGGACACTCGCTGACAGACCGCGCGATCAATACTTTTACGCTACTGGGTTTCTCCGTCCCATCATTCTCCATCGGCCATCTGTTGCTGATTGTCTTCGCGCTTTATCTGGGCATCTTTCCGGCGCAGAATATGTCTTCCGCGAATCAGGAATTGACGGGGCTGGATTACCTGCTCGACGTGCTTGAGCATCTGGCGTTGCCAGCCTTGACGCTGTCCATCGTGCAACTCGCCATGATGATGCGTCTGACGCGCACACAGATGATGAGCGTGCTCGGCGAGAATTTTATTACCACCGCACGCGCCAAGGGAGTAAAGGAAAGAAGAGTGGTGTACGGCCACGCGCTCCGCAATGCGCTGCTGCCGATTGTCACCGTTGTCGGCAACGATGTCGGAATGCTGTTGAGTGGCGCGGTGTTAGTCGAGACGGTATTCGCGTGGCCGGGGCTTGGCAGGTTGATGCTTCAGGCCGTCGAGACAAGAGATTACCCGATCTTGATGGGTCTCTTTCTTTTAATTTCGATTAGTGTCGCCGCGATAAATTTCGTTACCGACATCATCTACTCACGGCTGGATCCGCGAATCGGTAACAGTTAAGGAGCGCAATGGTTCAAGAAAGGGACGGCGTGTATACGGCTGGCGGAAGTGATGTCTGGCGCAGCTTGAAGCAAAGCAGGCTGACTCTGGCGGGAATCGTCTTGCTTGCAATCTTCGCTGGCGCGGCGGTCTTCGCCGGACTGCTCGCGCCGCGCGATCCGCTGAAGACTTCCGACGAGACTTTCCAAGCACCTTCGATAAAGTTTCTGTTCGGCACGGATGACCTAGGGAGGGATGTCTTTAGCGGAGTCATTCACGGGGCACGAACATCCGTCTCGATAGGAATAGCGGTCGCTTTATTGAGCGGCGCGTTGGGCGTGCTGGTCGGCGCGACGGCGGGCTACGCGGGCGGTCTTGTGGAGGATTTGCTGATGAGGCTGACGGAGCTTTTCCTCATTCCGCCGCGATTCTTTCTCGCGCTCATCGTCGCGGCGATCTTCGGGTCATCATTCTTCGTTCTCGTGCTTATTTTAAGCGTCACCTTTTGGCCGCTGACGGCGCGGCTCGTCCGTGCTGAAGTCTTGTCGCTCAAAGAAAGAAGTTTCGTAGAGGCTGCCCGCGCGATGGGAGCATCTCACGCGCGAATACTGTGGCATGAAATCCTGCCTAACGCTTCGCCTTTGATTATCACGAACGTCACGCTCAAGGTCGGCAGCGTGATACTTGTCGAAGCGGGGCTGGAGTTTATCGGACTCGGAGACACAGGCCATATTAGCTGGGGATATATGCTGCATAACGGCCAGCACTTTGTACGTGACGCATGGTGGATTATCTTTTTCCCGACGCTCGCCGTCTCGCTGCTCGTCTTTGCGTTGAATGTAGTGGGCGACGCGCTTAACCGCGCTCTCGATCCTAAATCCGCGACGGATTATCTCAATAAAGCCGCCTGACGCCGGAAGCCTTTCGCCTTCTTCTATTCAGGAGAATCGCGGCGGCAAGGATGGCAATAATCGTGATGATGGCGAGCGAGAGATAAAGCCTGCGTCGCATCAGGGAATTTGACGTTGTGTGTTTGTGGCGTGCGCCTTCCGTCCACCATGCGTCCTGCGCAAAGTAGAGGTTCGACTTCGCGCTCCACGTATACATTCCCTGCAAACCGGACTTGTAAGCCGCGCCCGATCTAGGCTCGTACAGCCAGAAGTAGGGCAGGTCTTTGACGAGAATTTCCTGCGCCTCAAAATAATATGCGGCGCGCTTCTGCTTATCCGACTCGGACGCCGCCAGCTCGAACAGTTCATCAATTCTCGGATTGCGATAGCCCGCCCCGTTTGAGAAAGGGATTGCACCGATGTTGCTGGAGACCACCGTGCGTTTGACGCCTATATCGGGATCGGGGCCGTTCTCGAAAGAAGCGAACCCCAGATCGAAATCTTTCTTGATGTAGACGACGTCAACCGCCGCACTGAACTCCATGAGTTGCAAATCGAGCACAATGCCGACTTCGCCTAGTTGGTCTCGCAGCGTCTCGGCGATTTTCGCGTAGCTCGCGGCGTAAACGAAGTTCAGATGAAAGCGCACGCCATCGGAGCCGCGTTTGTATCCGGCTTCGTCCAGCAGTTGATTAGCGCGCGCAATATCTTTTTCATACTTGACGACGTTCGGGTTGTGCGCCCAGTTGAGCAGTTGCGAGACAGGCCCTGTGGCGGCGACGCCCATACCGAACAGAAGTTTGTCCACCATATAATTCTTATCAATCGCGTGCGCCATTGCCTGCCTCACACGCAAGTCAGACAACGGCGCGCGGTTGAGATTCGGGACTAACGTCTCGACCGTCGCAAAACCTTCACGCCCTTTGTCTGTGACGACGACCCCGCCCATTTTTTTCAGACGCACCACGTCGAGCGGGGACGGATTGAGGAAATAGTCAACTTCCTCATTCTCGAACGCGATGGCCGACATCGCCGCGCTCGGCATCACCTTGTATACAATTCTGTCCAGATACGGCTTCCCTGCTTTGAAATATTTTTCGTTTCTCGCAAGCGTGATGTGATCGCCCTTGACCCATTCCTGAAACTTGAAAGCGCCGCTTCCGATGGGATTCGTATTGTGCGGATTTGTCAGCGGGTCTGTGCCTTCGTAGATGTGCTTGGGCATCACCGGAGCATTGGTGACATCAAGGAGTTGCAGGAAAGCGGCGTAAGGTTTATTGAACTCGAATACCACCGTATGCGGATCGGGCGTGACGATGCGGCGCAGGTTATCTCCGATTGAAGTGCGCGTGCGCGAGTGATACTTCAGCAACAGCTCTTCGAAGGTGAACCGCACATCTTCGGACGTGAGCGGGACGCCGTCGTGAAACTCCGCATTGCGCGCGAGATAAAAAGTGTACGTCCGCCCGTCGGGAGATACCTCCCAACGCTCTGCCAGATCGGGCACAGGGTTCAAGTCGAAGTCCTGCGCCACGAGTCCGCTGTAGATGGAACCGCAAATGAGTTGCACGCCGCCCTGCGTCGTTATCGCCGGGTTGAGTCCGCCGGGATCGGACGAGACGGCAACGACGACGCTGCCGCCGTATCGAGGACTATCGCCGTAAGCCGCGACTGTAGAAATCATCGCGCCGAACAGGATGATGAGTTTGAAAAGAGAGTTGTTCTTCATGGCTTTGATAGAGCGATATAATAACAAGAGTAAAAAGTTAGCAACCGTTCGACACCTGACAGACACCCTCCGATGTAGGCTATAATCTTTGCCATGAATAAAAAAGCGAAAAAACGGCTGAAGGAAGCAATCCAGAAAGATATCGCAGAGAAGGTTAAACAGCCTCCGCCGCCACAGGATTTCTCTGCCAAGAAGAATGCGCCGGAGAGTCGCGGGTTTACCGTCAAACCGGAGAAGAAACGGGGCTAGTCTTCGCGTGTCGGATATGTTCGTAAGTTCCATGCGCCGGAAAATTTGATTCCGCACCGGCAGCCGCTCAAAATTTGTGTGGCTGCCTTCGGTTATCTCACGCGAGTTCTTCTCGGAAGCTCGTGTCCGAACGACTTCTCAACAGCCACTGCAAAAAATGATTAAGGCACGCTCAAACTTCCATTCGATATGGCGGCGCACCTCTCCTTTGCGCGTTCTTCAATTCTACGTTTTCTCTCAACTTGCCGTCAGTTTCGTTTACATATATTTCTTCTGCAAATATACGAACAGTAGCAGGCGATTGATTCTGCTTCATCTGCCGGTTGTGGCGGGTCTGCTGGCGTTTCTACTGATCCTGACCGGGCTGCCGCTGCTCTCCGAACGCTTGCGCAATCGGCGTCTGACGCGCTACGGCATCGCCCTTATCTACGCGGCGTGGTCGGCGACGATTCTGCTACTATATGTGGTGGACTTTGTTGCCAACAGATCATGGGGCAACAACGTCAATTACCAGCTTGTTTCTCAATATCTCATCCGGCGCGATCTCTTCGCCAACAGCAATCTTTTTCTTTCTCCCCGGATATATCTATCGCTCGCCGCCGGACTCGTTTTCATCCTCGTCGTTCATCTGGCGTTATCGAAGCATATCTTTAGAGGACTACGGCAACTGTTTTCGCGCGATCAACCGTTGAGTTTATTTCGTAACCGCCGGATTAAAAACACGTGCGCGGGTTTCGGACTATTACTAATCGGCTACGGCGCTTACGTATATGCTCTGGCGGTCAACACTCATGAATCTTGGCCGTCGGATCAAGAGCCGATCACAGGTTTCTTTCGCCCGGATTTATTTAATGTTTATCAGGATGCCTTAACCGAACGGCTGCGGAAAGAGGAGCCGCAAATTCGTGCTGCCTATCCGTCCAAACAATCTTTCGAGAAGAAGAACGTCATCTTTATCATCGCCGATTCGCTGCGCGCCGATCATATGCAGGTCTATGGCTATCCACGCCCGACCACGCCGTTTCTGAACAGCCTGTGGCAGTCCGGCCAACTCAGGAAAGTCGAATTTGCGACATCCACCTGTGCGGAAACAAACTGCGGCATTCTCAGCACGTTGTCTTCAAAAAACTTTCGCGGCCTTATCCCGGAAGATTTCAAAATCCACGATCTGCTTCACGATCAGGGCTACAACACCTATTTCATACTTTCGGGAAATCACGACTGGTACGGATTGAAGAAATCTTACGGAACGGAATTGACTTACTACTTCGACAGCGTTGACTCGAAAAAATACTCGCAGATATCGGACGACCGCAGCATCTTTGAAGGCTTGGAAAACGTGCCGGACTTTAGCGACACGCCCGCCTTCTTTTACTTTCATTTAATGTCAACGCATTTTCTGGGGATTAAACAAGACCGGTATCGCATCTATCAGCCGTCAACAATCGAACGCGACTGGGATACGTTCGTGGAAGGAAAGTACGATACCACCGCGCTAATCAACAATTACGACAACGGAATCGTTCAGGCGGATGCGATGATCCAACAAATATTCGACCGGCTCAGGGAGAAAGGTTATCTGGAGAACAGCCTTGTGGTGATTCTCGCCGATCATGGCGAAGGTTTGGGCGAGCGCGCGGTGGAGGGGTACGGTCACGGCCCGCTGTATCAGGAGCGCATACGGATTCCGCTGCTTATCTACGACGATTCCAAAACCGTGTACGCCAATTTGAAGTACGCCACGCAGATTGATATCGCCCCGACCATTATCGAGCGTCTCGGACTTCCCGTTCCCGCATCATGGCAGGGACAATCCTTGCTTAGCCCCGACAGCCGACAGTATGAGTTTCATCAAACGAAGTTCAGGAATCCGTCTTACGCGGTCCTGTTTCGCACGAACGAAACCGTTTACAAGTATCTCTTTGAGAAGCGGAATGGACGAGAGGAGTTATATGAACTCAACAGCGACCCGCACGAAACGCACAACCTGATGCCCGTTGCCGACCCGCTCTTGATTAAAGGAATGAAAGCCAAACTCGAAGAATATCTGGCCGAGCACTGACCGGCAAACTCAAAGTGAACAATTGCGGTAATCGCGCCAGCGGAGGCGGCGTTATCATCGGCCTTTGATAACCGCTCGTCGTTTTTCCTACTCTTCCTGCTGCGGCGTTTCTTCCACCAGTTCGTCCAGAACGAGCTGATCTTCAACCGCCACATCGTCAAAGAGTAGTCCGAAGCCGATATCGTTGAGATGATAGACCACGTTTCCGCCCAATTGCAGCCGACGGTTTTCCGGCAGCCGCACATTGATATAGAGCGTGTTTCCCTTAACCACGATATCCTTTGTTTTAACGAAACAGCCTTTCCGACTGATGTTGGTGATCGTACCGCTACACGGCATATCCGGCGTGACGCCGAAGGCGCATGGCAAAGACGTCAGGCTACGCTGCGTTTGTCTGTGATCGGCGTGCATTAGTTTATCGGTGACAATGCCCATGCAAACGAAACTACCTTTTCATTCTATATCACAAAATATAGCTCGCGTGGTAAAGATATATCCGGCGCAGCGGGGACTGACTAAATCCGAGCAGGTAACGGAGAGTAGCAATAGCTTGAGTTTAGGCATCGGCTTTCGTGTCCATAGCTTAAACACGCACCCAAGGCTGTCTCTGCTCGCCTATCCACTCTGATTTAGTCACTCCCGGCGCAGCGATAATCGTTGACGCGCCGCAGTATTGCGCGTTATTATTAACGAAGCGTCTCCGGGCTTTTCAATTACCGGGCGCGCAAAGAAAGTCCAGCCTGCGAGCACGCCGTCGTTTCAGCTTTTCCCCGTCCACCAGCGTTAGCTTAAAACAAACGCCGCGCCTTCTCTGTTTTTACACATTTCAAACACCAGTCCCGTTGCTCTCTTCTTATGTCAAACAAAATAGATGACCTACTGAAAGCCGCGATAGGCTTTGGCGCTTCCGACCTGCACCTGAAAGCCGGTTCGTTTCCCTTTATGCGCGTCGGCGGCGAACTGCGTCCCGTGATGGACAACGCGCGCCTGACGCAGGAAGACACGCTTGATATGGCTTTTTCGATGATGTCGAATCGCCAGAAACAGCGTTTCAAAGAAATCTCGGAAGTTGACATCGCTTACGGCGTCTCCGGTCTCGGGCGTTTTCGCGCCAACATTTTTCAGCAACGCGGAACCGTCGGCATCGTCTTGCGCGTCATCCCGGATCAGCAACGCAACGCCAACGAACTCGGCTTGCCGCCCGTTATCGAAAGAATTGCCGACGAGCAGCGCGGGCTGATTCTCGTCACAGGCACGACCGGATCGGGCAAATCCACGACGCTTGCCGCGATGATAGACCGCATCAACGCGCAACGCAGCGGCCACATCGTAACCATCGAAGACCCCATCGAATTTCTGCACCGCGACAAGAAATCCTTCGTCACGCAGCGCGAAGTTGATGTTGACACGCGCTCGTTTGCCGAAGCTTTGCGCGGCGCGCTGCGGCAAGACCCGGACGTGATTCTCGTCGGCGAAATGCGCGATCACGAAACAATCGAGACCGCGCTGACCGCCGCCGAAACAGGCCACCTTGTTCTTTCCACGCTGCACACGCTCGATGCCACCGAAACGATTATGCGTATCGTTTCTTCGTATCCGCCGCACCAGCAAAAGTCTGTGCGCATACAGCTCGCAGGCGTTCTCAAAGCCGTTGTTTCAATGCGGCTCGTGCGTTCGGCGAAAGGCAGAGGGCGCGTGCCAGCCGTCGAAATCATGGTCTCCACCGGCCTGATACGCGATTGCATTATCAACGAAGAAAAGACTTCGCTGATACGCGACGCCATCGCCGCCGGAACATCGCAGTACGGAATGCAAACCTTCGATCAATCGCTTTTCCATCTACATCAATCCGGCCTCATCACAATCGAAGAAGCCATACGCGGCGCAAGCAACCCGGACGAATTCCGTTTGCGCATCTCCGGCATACACTCTGCCGCCGATCAAGCCAAAGAAGAGATGGAGCGCGTCGGCAACGTCAGCAGCCCCGCCCCGCGCGCCCCGCGCCCGGCACGCCAACCGTCAGCACGCGCCGACTTGCGAAACGAAACGCGAAGTGAAACCAAAGAGCTAAAAACGTAGGCTTCTCTTTCAAGCCCGCACAACGGGCGACAAAGATCAACAACCAAAAGGGCAGTGTCGCTTGAACGCGCGGCGCTGCCCTTTTTTGTCGCCGCGATGCCGCAGAAGCGCGCCGCGAGCGTGGCAACAAAAACGAGCGCAGCATCATCAGATACGCTAAACAATCGCCGCTTTGATGTAGAGTTATCATGACGGGCGAGTGCCAATCAGCTTGCCGCCGGGCTGAAACATTGTGCGGGCTGCTGCGTATTAACAAAACTTGTTCGCCTTTTTCGCAAGTGTCCGGCGTTTTTCTTAATCTTCGATCAGATCAAAATTCAATGAGGAGTGTATCTATGCGTTTTCTTAACCGGCGGCTCTGTGTGGCGCTGTTTCTGGCGCTCACGCTCGGCATCGCCGCGCTCGCCCAACAAATGAACAAACACGGCTTCGACGTCTCGAATCTGGACAAGACGTGCAAGCCTTGCGAAGACTTTTTCCAGTACGCAAACGGCGGCTGGCTCGCCCGCAACGAAATCCCTGCGGCCTTCTCTTCGTGGGGCACAACCAGTTCGCTCGCCGAGAAAAATCGCACGACGCTGCGCCAGATTTTAGAAGACGCCGCAAAGAACACGAACGCGCCCGCCGGAAGCAACGAACAGAAGATCGGCGCGTTCTATGCTTCTTGCATGGATGAAGCGAAGATCGAAGCCGAAGGCGCGAAACCGCTCCAGCCCGAACTCGCGCGCATTGACAAGATCAACGACCAGCGCGCCTTGCAAGCTGAAATCGCGCGTTTTCACACGCTCGGCGTCCCGGCGCTGTTCGGTTTCGGCTCGGCACAGGATTTCAAGAAGAGCACGCAAGTGATCGGCGGCGCGCGACAGGGCGGCTTGAGTTTGCCGAACCGCGATTATTACGTTAACGATAACGAGAAGTCGAAGCAGTTGCGCGAAGGCTACGTCAAACACGTCGCGCGTATGTTCGAGTTGTTAGGCGACGACGCGGACAAAAGCGCGGCGGAAGCGAAGGCAGTGCTCGATTTGGAAACGACCATTGCGAAGAACTCGCGCGACCGCGTGCAGTTGCGCGACATCAGCAAGCAATATAACAAGATGAATTTGGCCGAGTTGCAAAAGCTGACGCCGAACTTCGTGTGGGCTGACTATCTCAAAAACATCAACGCGCCGCAGATCAACGAAGTCAACGTCGGGCAACCGGAATTTTTTCAGGCCGCCGACAAACTGCTCGTCAGCGTGCCGCTTAATGATTGGAAAACATATCTGCGCTGGCATCTCGTTAACGACACGGCGGATGCGCTCTCTTCAAAATTCGTGAATGAGGATTTCGATTTCAAAGGCCGGACGCTGACCGGCGCGAAGGAGAATCAACCGCGCTGGCGGCGCTGCGTCGCGGCGACGGACGCAAGCCTCGGCGAAGCTCTCGGTGAAGTCTACGTCCAAAAGGCGTTCACGCCCGAAGCCAAAGCGCGTATGCAAAAGCTGGTCGGCAATCTGATCGCCGCCCTGCGCACAGACCTCGCCACGATTGATTGGATGGGCGACGCGACGCGCAAACAGGCCATCGCCAAGCTCGAAGCTTTCACGACTAAAATTGGCTACCCGGACAAGTGGCGCGACTACTCTGCGCTTAAAATCGAGCGCGCCTCTTACTTTGACAATGCTTTCCGCTCGGCGCAGTTTGCGACACAGCGCCAACTGCGTAAGATCGGCAAGCCCGTTGATCGAACCGAATGGGGTATGACGCCGCCGACCGTTAATGCCTATAACAATTCCTTGATGAACGAAATCGTTTTCCCGGCGGGCATACTTCAGCCGCCGTACTTCGATCCGAACGCCGACGACGCGGTTAACTACGGCGCTATCGGCGCAGTCATCGGCCACGAAATGACGCACGGCTTCGACGATCAGGGACGTAAGTTCGACGCCTCCGGCAATCTCTCCGAATGGTGGTCGCCCGATGATTTGAAGAATTATCAGGCGCGCGCCGATTGCGTAGAGAAGCAGTTCTCCGGCTTCAAGGTGGAAGAAGGTCTTAACCAGAACGGCAAGCTGGTGCTCGGCGAATCCATCGCAGATTTGGGCGGACTCAAACTCGCTTATCTAGCGTTCCAGAAATCAATGGAGGGCAAGCCGCGCACCGCAGAGATTGACGGCTTCACGCCGGAACAGCGATTCTTCCTTGGATGGGCGCAGGTCTGGGGCAGAAAATATCGCCCCGAAGCGATGCGTTTGCAAGCGTTGACCGATCCGCATCCGCTCTCGCGCTTTCGCGTCAACGGCCCGCTCTCCAATATGCCCGCCTTCGCCGAAGCTTTCGGCTGCAAAGAAGGTGAAGCGATGGTGCGGCCTGCGAAAGAACGCTGCGAAGTCTGGTAACAGCAAGTTCGACGAAAAGGAAAGCCACGTAAGGGCGGCGCGAATGGTTATGTTTCAAACCCATTCGCGCCGCTTTATTTTCGTTCATTTGTCGGCAAGCGTTCGATCCGGTATAAAACATCTATGACCCATGCGCTCGATTTGCACGCACTCGCCCGCCACACAATGATTGATGCAGGCTTTGCGCCAAACTTTCCGCCGGAAGTCAGCGACGAGATACAGGCATTTATGCACGGGCGGGACATGGATTCTCAAGCTATGCCGCCACCGCGCGATCTGCGGTCTCTGTTGTGGTCTTCGATTGACAATGCGGAGTCGCGCGATCTGGATCAAGTCGAGTTTGCGTTGAAATTGCCGGACGCTTCGATTCGCGTGCTGATCGGCATCGCGGATGTTGACGCCTTCGTTTCGCGTGGTTCCGCGATTGACCGCTTCGCGGCGAAGAACACGACTTCCGTTTACACGGGCGTCGAAACATTTCCGATGCTGCCCGACGAATTATCGAGCGGCCTCACTTCCCTGCTCGAAGACGTTGACCGGCGCGCCGTCGTCGTCGAGATAATTGTGGACAAAGACGGCGCGGTGCGTTCAAGCGATGTTTACGCGGCGACGTTGCGCAATCACGCCAAGCTCTCTTATGAATCCGTCGGCGCATGGCTGGATCACCAAGCGGCGATGCCGCACGCCGTCGCCCGCATTGAAGGATTGGAAGCGCAGATTCGTTTACAGGTTGAAGCGGCGAATCGCCTGCGAACGCTTCGCAGGCAGAACGGCGCGCTCAACTTTGAGACGCCCGAAGCGACTCCGATCATACGCGATGGGCGCGTCACAGACCTCGCCATCACGGAGCGCAACAGCGCGCGCGACATCATCGAGAATTTTATGATCGCGGCCAATAGCACGATAGCGACGTTTCTCGAATCGAACGGCGTGAACTCGATTCGCCGCGTCGTGCGCGAGCCTGAACGCTGGCCGCGCATCGTTGAAATCGCCGACGGGCTGGGCGAAACATTGCCCGCCGAACCGGACGCACGCGCGCTCGCTGATTTTCTTGCCAAACGCAAAGCGGCAGACCCGGCGCGCTTTCCAGACCTCTCGCTCGCCGTTATCAAGCTGATCGGCGCGGGCGAATACGCGGTCGAACAACCCGGCATCACGCCCGAAAACGAAGAGGGACATTTCGGCCTCGCCGTCCCGGATTACACGCACGCCACCGCGCCCAATCGCCGCTACGCCGATCTACTCACGCAACGCCTCGTCAAAGCCGTCATCGCCCGCAATCCTGCGCCTTACACGTTGGATGAATTAAAGAATTTCGCGGCGCGCTGCACGGAGCGCGAGAGCGCCGCCCGCAAGGTCGCGCGCCAAATGCGCAAAGTTGCTTCCGCCGTGCTGCTAAGCCATCGAATCGGCGAAAAGTTCAAAGCGATAGTGACGGGCGTAACCACGAAGGGGACGTTTGTGCGGACGCTCGCACCGCCGTTTGACGGGCGCGTAGTGCGTGGCGAAGCGGGCTTGGATGTCGGTGATAAAGTCCGCGTGCGTTTAGTGCATACCAACCCCGAACGCGGCTTTATTGATTTCGCGCGTGACGAATAATTTCAAGCGCGGCGTCAGATGTACGACGCAGCTTTCGCTGATTACGCTCTTTATGCCAGAGGCTTGCCATTTCTTTCAACTAACTTGCACGTCCCCGAATTTATCCGCATAGAATTTAGTTTTACGATTGATCCAAATGTTTCCGATAATGCCGGGTATCACCCACAAAACAACGCCCGCTCCCACAAATCCAACTATCGGTTGCAGGTATTTGAAGAGATGCGAATTGGTCGCCATCACCAAGCCCAAGTAAGAGAACAACATTCCCTTATAATGCCCGATGAACCAACCCCTGAGCTTTTTGCGCAAAAGTACGGGAGCAAAACCGGAAGTCATGGTCACAGTGCTGACTATCGCCATGACATGAAAGACACCGAAGCCGCTAAACAATTTGAAGATGAAAAACGAAGTGAGACAAAGCAGATACATGGATAGAACATACACCCACCCGACTGTCTTATGCAGGCGCGTTCCTTTGTTAAGCAGGAAAACAAAAAATCCTGCAAGGAGCGCAACGAAACCCATAGCAGTATGAAAGGCAATCATCCGCACCTCGCTTTCTGTTCTGCTATTACGGTCTGCTGCAAGTTAAGGTTTCAAGGCAAGCAGCCGAACGCCCGCCATCAGCCGCCGCGCATTCAATGTGATTAGCCGCAAGTTAACGATGAGAGACCTGCTGATTCGCGGTCGGGTGCATGCCGTTGTTGGGCGCGGCGTAACTGGAATCATTCGGCGTGATAAATCTTCGCCACTGTGATAAGGACTGCCTCTTCCTCTAATGCGGTGTCAATAGCGGCTTTTAGCTTCTCGGCATACGCTGACAGAATCTCAAAATTCTCTTCAAAAGCATACGGCGTATCGGTGTAGATCAAGTTGATACGATCCTGAATCTGCAAGCCCGCCTGCGAGAGATAGCTGCCATCCAGCCCACGAATGATCGTGCAGCCGCCGAAGGTGTAGGTGAATTCTCGAGCCAACTCATTCAACAACTCTTGATAAGCGGCACGCGGCAGATCAGGCAGATACACCTCAACTCTTGCTCTTTCTGATAGCGGCAATGAGGCGCTCCTGTCGCTTCTCAAATTCTTGTGTCCGCTTCAGCGACTCTTTAGCCGAGAGCTTGACTCTGGGTGGGCGCTCAATCTTCAACTCCTTCAAATCTTTCAACCTTTTCACCATTTTACCTCCTGAGCTATCCAACTCAGCCCACATTGTACCATTATGCTGCTAATCAAGAGACTAGCGCCGAACGCGGGTTATCTTCCGGCTCTCTTTAGAGCTTACGATTCGTGTCTTTGACCGCCCTCTTTATCTTCATCTTCCTTATGTACTGCCGTGATTCCGGCGGCTTCTTCAAGAGGTTCGACTGCGCCCTTAACCGCGCCTCGCGCCGCGCCTGTTACTGCGCCGACGATAATTTCACCCGCGAGCTTTTTCGTCTTGGAGAACAGACCGGGACTGCTGCTGCCACCGCGTGCTGTTTTTTTCTTCTGTGAAGATTGCTTCTTGCCGGACGGTTTCTGCTTTCCGGCGACAGCCTCTTTTTTAGTCGTGCTCTTTGTGGAAGCTGGCTTCTTCGCGGCGGACGGCGGCGGCGGCGCGGCTTTTTTACTCGCCGCTTTTTTACTGCCGGATGATGTCACGGCATTTCCGTTTGCCTTCTTCAAACTTTTGCGGCTGCGTGGAGCTTCCGTTTTCTCGCTCGCTTTTTTTGCTGGCATGATGGCTCTTCTCTCTCCTTCTTTGGGATGGTGCATGGAGACACACTACCAAAGCAACTCGCGCGCTGTCACGATAAAAAGTTTTACTGAACGGAGATATGTTTTTACAATCAAGGCTTGGCGGAAGCGACGGCGTTCGCCAGTGTCGAGAGCGGCGGCGTTTGCAGTTCAAAGGTTTGCGGATTTTCGCCGATGATCGCGGCGGCGAAGAAATTCGGCACGTAACCGGCTTCAGTGCGGAACGCAGCGTCAAGTTTGTCGCGGTTAGCATACAGCGTCCAGAAATTTCTCTCGTAGTTGGCGGTGTTTCGCAGTTCGCGCAACGCGCTTCGCACGCCTTCTTCTCCGCGATTGTAACTGAGCAGAACGAGCGTCATGCTCTGCGAATCGTCGCCGAGTTCGGCCATGCGATCCGCGATGTAATGCGCGGCGGCGGGCGTCATCTTCTTCACATCGCACATCTCTTCATGCGCGACGCCGTAGCGTTTGGCGGTCTGCGGCAGAAATTGAAACAGGCCTTTCGCGCCGATGCTGTTCTCGAAACAGGCTTTGTATTCCGATTCGATCATCGGCAGATAAATCCCGACGATGGCGGGAACTTTGCGCGCCGCAAACTCGCGCGCGATCAACGACACATACGGCACAGCCCGCGCATACACGACGCGCAAATCTTCTCTACCCGGCTCGTTCCATACGCTGCCCCGGCGCGCGGCATAATAATCAACATACTTTCTGATGACGTGCAGTGCTTCATCATTAAGATGTACAGGATGATCGCCCATCATCGCGGAGATACGTTGTTCCTGCTCGCCGATGAAAGCGAGTTTCTCCGCGTCGTTCATCTGCGCGTACAGCTTGGTTGTCGTTGGGTTTGTTAGTAATGCGCCGTGCGCGTTTATCGCGTCCGCGTTATGCGGCGCAAGCGAACGCTTGTAAAGAAAAGCTCCTGTCACGGCAATCATCACTAACGCGACGATGATGAGTGCAGCGAAGAGAGAATAGCGTGATAAGTGGCGCGCAGTGTGTGGCGCGGCGAAGGTTTCTACAAAATCGAGTTGCCGCCTGACCGCATTCAAATCTGCGAGCAACGCGGTTGCCGTTTGAGGCCGCTCGCTTCTTTCCTTGCAGAGAGTTTTACGAACAAGGTTCTGTAATTGCTGCGACGCGGCGGAAGCATCTTTCATGAATTCAACGGGCGGCGGGTCGCGTTCGAGAATGGCGACGAGCGTATCCATCCGTGTCGCGCTCGCAAACGGCGCGCGACGGGCGAGCATTTCATACAGCACGCAGCCAAGGCTCCAGATGTCCGTGCGCTCGTCAACCTTGAGGCCGCGCGCCTGCTCCGGCGACATATAACCCACCGTCCCCATCACGACGCCCGCCTCCGTTTGCCCATTGATTATCGTCGTAACTTCATCCGGGTATTCGGGCGCGGACTGCTCTGTGAGTTTGGCGATGCCGAAGTCCAGAATCTTCACGATGCCGTCTGTGCGCCGCATGATGTTTTCGGGCTTGATGTCACGATGCACGATGCCTGCGGCGTGCGCCGCCGTGAGTCCCGAAGCAATCTGTATAGCGATATCGAGAATCTCTTCGAGCGGCAAATCCTGCTCGGCAATCAACTCGCGTAAAGTTTGCCCTTCGATAAATTCCGTTGCGATAAAGCGCACGTCGTCCGCTTCTCCGACTTCGTGAATCGTGAGTATGTTCGGATGGTTCAAAGCTGAAACGGCGCGCGCCTCTCTTTGAAAACGGCGCAGGCGCGCATCGTCCGCGACGAAGTAAGCGGGCAAAACTTTCAAGGCGACGAGGCGATTGAGCCGCGCGTCTTGCGCCAGATAAACTTCGCCCATCCCGCCCGCACCGAGCCGTTCGACAATCGTGTATGAACCGACGACGCGCCCGGTTTCCACATCAACCTGATCGCCAAAAAGCACGCGCGCATCCTGCGCAATGGCGGGCTGCTCTAGAAACGCACCCGCTTCATCGTAGGCGCGAACCAGCGTCGTCGCTTCGCTTCTCAACACCTCATCGCCCGCGCACGCTTCATCCAGAAATGCCGCACGCTCCGCCAACGGGCGATCCAGCGCCGACTGCAAGACATCTTCAATTTGTCGCCATCGTTCAGGAGTCATAAAAGCAAAGTAGGAAGCAGGAAGGCGGAAGGCGAAACAACAAAACGGAAAACGGTTGCTCTTAACTTCCGCCTTCCGCCTTCCCACTTCCTACTTGTTCGTAAAGCCACGCTTTGGCCGCGCGCCAGTCGCGGCGGACGGTCATGACGGAAATTTCCAAAACGTCTGCGGTTTCCTCCAGGCTCAAGCCGCCGAAGTAGCGCAGTTCGACGGCGCGGGCTTTACGCGGATCGAGTCGCGCGAGTTCATCTAAAGCTTCATCGAGCGCAAGGAGTTCGGCGGCGCGCACATCGGACATCGCGGCAACATCTTCAAGCGCGACGAACGCCACCTCGCCGCCGTGCTTCGCGTAGCCGCGCCGCCGTGCGTGATCAATCAGAATGCGGCGCATCACCTGCGCGACGACGCCATAGAAATGCGCGCGATTCTGCCATTCGATCTGCCGCCCGCCCGCAAGCCTCACGTAAGCCTCGTTGACGAGCGCGGTGGTCTGCAACGTATGGCCGTCGCGCTCGCGCTGCATATAACAATGCGCGATGCGCCGCAGTTCGCCATACACCAGCGGCGTCAATTTATCAAGCGCGCAGTGGTCGCCCTGCTGCCATTCATGCAGCAAATCCGTCACGTCCTGCAATGAGTTCGCCGTCATCCAACTCGTTCCCCGCAGCGGCCTCGCGTCCTTAGCATCTATCGTCGGCGCAGATTCTATCATCTTTCGTTAACGCTCAATCGCCGTGCATTGATTCGTTTTTCTGACGCTCGATAAAGATTTTTTCGATGGCGTGAACACTTTCGCCGCGCTTTCTCGCTTAATAGAGTGAAGGGCATTTTCAGTGCTCTCGTATTTCAAACCGAACAGAGGAGTATGACGATGAAAGTTCAAAGAATAAGTCTTTTACTGATCGCCGCATTGATTTCTTTAACGGTCTTGGCGCGCGTGACACAGGCGCAGGCGACGCCGTCCAATAAGCTTTATCAACAGATGGCGCGCGGCGAACAGACCGCCTTCATTGCGGAACAGGCGCGGCGCATCGCCCGGCGTATGTCCGGCACGGAATATGAATTCACGCCCGCGTTCGAGACGGAGATTCAGAAGTCCGTAGAGTTTTACGCACGGCGCATCGGCAATAACGGCGGCGATGTCGCGGGGAAAGGCGACGCGCGTTTCGTCTTCGAGCGCGGGCGGGACAACGCGCCTATTTTGAGCGGCGCATTCAAGGCGCACGGCCTCTCGCCGCTACTCGGTCTTTACATTCCGCTAATCGAATCCGAATACACGAACATATCGCAGCCGAACTCTGTGGGCGCAATCGGGATGTTTCAATTTCTGCCGAAGACGGGCGCGCGCTTCGGACTCACGGCACAGGAACTTTTAGATGTGGAGAAATCAGCGGCGGCGGCCGCCCGCTACATCTTGAAGAACATCGCCGGATTCAAAAGCGATGCGATGAAGGAGGCGCTCGCGCTGCTCGCCTACAATCGCGGCGAACGAGCGGTCGAGCGCGATCTGGCCTTAATCGTCAACGAGCAAAACAAAAGGTGCAGCATCTGCGCCCTGACCGCCGCGCGCGATCAACTGGACGCGACCTTTCAAAAGGAAAACGTCTACTACGTGCCAAGCTTTTTTGCTGCTGCCATCGTCGGCGAGAATCCGCAGGTCTTCGGCCTGCAAACGCAGCCGCTTTCGTCTTATGAAATGAAGCGTTGACGAGCACACAGTGCATCACGGGTTGAGGCGCGTGCGGCGCATCACGCGCACGCCCGCGCGCCAGTCCTCGTTGATGTCGAAGCGATATATCTCTATGTCGGTCGTGATGCAGCGCGCCAGCGTTTGAAACGCGCGGTGAAAGCGCAACATCGGTGCGACCAGATAAACGAGCGGCGCATAATCTGAAATACCGGCATCACCGAACAAACGCGCCCGCTCGATATGACCGGCACGATGATAGGCAGAGACACGCCGCCAGTTGTCGCTGCATCTCTATCAACAACAGAAAAGCGCAGGATGGGTGAAGAAGGTTCGGTAGTTGGAGACTTTGAGACTTACTTGATGGCTGACGACTAGCTGCAGCCGTGAGCGTCGCTTCTTATGGGAAGCCGACGCGCCGCAGTAAATCTTTGAAGAGTGGGTCAGAGCGCAGGAGGCCAAACTCCGGGTTCGCTTTGAGACCCGGAGTGATGTTATTGCTATCGCGCTCTGGCGGCGTGCGTCTTCACACATCGCTAAAAACATCTTCGATTTTTTGCCACTGCTTCGGGATCAGCTCTTTAATCTCATCTTTTAGCGCGCCACGCTTTCTATTTGAACTCGCGCCGGTATCTTTCGTTCTGTGCTTTCATCTCCAACATGAATTGGATAAATTCGGGCGCTTGTCTGATACGGTTTAAATAAGTATCGCGCTCGGACAGCGGATAGAATGGCAAGCCCGAGTTGTTGTGCGCGGCGTGGAAAGCAGCAATGCTACTTTAACTTTCTAGCTGTTACTCTTTGTCCTTCCTGATTGATAATTAACTTTGCCACTCGCCCAGATTCATCTCGAACAAAGACGAACTGTGCGGTAAATCCTTTGATGAAAAACTCAATTTCTGATTCGGGCAAGAACTCCATCTTCGGCTGTCCGGTTGTTTGACTCATCAACTTTTCGCCTTCTTTCGTCACATTAATAACAACATTAGGCGCAATCTCATACTGACCGATATAAGCGTCATAAATTTTAGAATCGAGATTGATGACTGTACGTTCCGCCGGAATTCGGCTGTAATGCCGAGCGACGACTTGCCAGCGCCCTTTTCGCTTCACAAAGGTATCAGTAAAGCGCGATTGGAAATTGAGGCTGCCTTGAACTTTAGAAACGATACATCCCGTAACAACAGCCATCTCGCCATATACGCGAATTTGCATATCTTCGTTAGTGAGAGATGCGCTGACGGAAGCAGGTGGGGCTTGAACAAGTTCTTTCTCTTCGGCTTTAGTAGCAAACTTGCCGCTTTCATCTGTTCTGGTGAAATCATCGGCAACAATTCGGTCAAATGTCTGCTTATCGCCGCGTAGATAAGAATTAAGCCACTCGTTTTCAAGCCGCTTTAATTCCTGCTCAACATTATTTTGTGCGGAAGTTTCGTTTTTCATTTGACCAAGAGCAAAGGAAAACATTGCAAATAAAATTACGCCAGCGAAAAGTAATCTCATAATTTAGCTCCTTGCCTGTTAAATGCGATAGCGCACAACGGTTGAATGAACTGTTCGGCGGCGCGTTGATTGATAATTTTCAGCGTTGAGTGCTGCTTGTAAAATTTGATGCGCTTCCTATTCAAACTCGTGTCTGTATCTTTCGTTCTGCGCCTTCATCTCGGTCATAAATTGGATAAATTCGGGCGTTTGTCGGATACGATTTAGATAAGCGTCGCGCTCGAATAGCGGGTAAGGTTGGAAACCTGTGGCGACCGCCTCGCGTAACCATTTGACGGCTTCGTCCGTTTTGCCTTCCAGCGCATAGATGCAGGCGATGTCGTAAGCGGCGTGATGATAATTCGGCTCTTTGACGGGGAATTTGCCGAGAATAGCGGGAATCTCCGCCTCTGCTGACCGAAAATCCCCTTTCAAAGCAAATAACAATGCTCTAAGGCGCGGCAGTTCGATTACGTCAAGCGGTCTCGCCGTTCCTGCTTCAATCGCCTTTTGCGTTGTTTCAATCTTTTCTTGCGCTTCCGCAAGACGACCTTTGCCGAGGAGATACCAGATTTCGAGCGGCGTGTCAGGGTAAAGTTTCTGCTGCGCTGCCAGCCATTCGTCATATCTGCCGCTGATCAAATACATATTGAGCGTCTGTTGTTTGACAAACTCGCTCGTCGGTTCAATCTCGGCGGCGCGTTGAAACTCACGCACGGCAAAATCTTCAAGCCCGATGTGAATATAAAGATAGCCTAACTCGGCGTGACCGACGTTGGGGTTGAGCTGCTGCGCCGTCATCACCTCACGAACGGCGGCTTCCACTTGATAATTTTCAGACGCGCTAAATAGGAGTTGAAAACGCGCGAGGTGAGTTTCGGCGAGTTGCGGGTCGAGCGTCTGCGCCCGATTAATCTCTTCCTTCGCGCGCTCCGCCCACACCGTCTCCGTCGGCTCTACAAAAACCCCCATCAGTGCATAGGCGTAGGCGAGTTGCGCGTGTGCCAGCGCGAAGTTCGGGTCGGCTTCAATCGCCTTCTTGAAAAAATCAATCGTCGTTTCCCATTGTGATTTGGTAGCTGATACCCGCTGGTCGAAGCTATAAACGCCTTTCAGATAAAATTGGTAAGCGATTGCGTTTGATGTGTAACGCTTCATGAGTCGCGCTTGTTGCGACGAATCGAGTTGCAGCCGCAAGTGCGTTGCAACCTGTTGCGCCACCATATCCTGAATCGTGAAGATGTCGGTCATCTGCATATCGAAATTACTAGCCCACAAAGATGCGCCGTCGCTCGTGCGTAACAGATTAACGCTCACTCGCAAACGGTCGTCGGCGCGCTGGACGCTTCCCTCAAGCACCGCGTCGGCGTTTAACTCGCGCGCGGCGGTCAGCGCGTCCGTCTCTTCGTTGAGATAACGCCGCACCGCGCTCGTCGGGCGCACAGTCATCTCGCCCGTTTGACTGATTCGCCTGATAACCGCGTCGGCAATACCCAAACCCAGATAATTGTCACCCGCATCGAGCGATTTGAGCGGCAAAACGCCGAGCGATTTGATTTGATTCATGTTTGCGTTGCGATGCGAGAAAAACCACGCGCCGAAACCGACTGCCGCGAGCAGCAAAAACGACAACGCGGCGAAACCGAATTTGTGATTTTTGATTTGGCGCGCAACATATTCGACGCTCGAAGTTGTCTGCGCGGTTTGCATCCCGGTCGCCGCCGGTGTATCCGGGGTCGCGTTTTCCGCTTTTGGCGCTGCGGCGCTGCGTTCGAATTTCGCTTCAAACTCTAAATCCTGTTTGAGGTCGCGCAGGTCGATCAGTAAATCTTTGACGTGCTGGTAACGCTCGTCCGCGTTCTTCCGCAGGGTTCTGCCGACGATCCGCTCCAACTCTTTCGGGATGCCCGCAACAGATCGTGCAAGCGGCGCAGGCTCGGATTTCAAAATCGCCGCGAGCGTGTCGCTCATCGTCTCGCCCGTGAACGGCTGTTGTCCGGCGAGCATTTCATACAGCACGACGCCGAAGCTAAAAATATCGGTGCGCGCATCCGTCGCTTTACCGCGCGCCTGTTCCGGCGACATATAGGCGACAGTGCCCAGGATCGTGCCGGGCGCGGTTCTGACTTGCGCCCTTGTCTCGGCTTCCAATTCGACGTCCCCATTTCTCTTCTCGGTCAACTTCGCCAGACCGAAGTCGAGAACTTTCACCAGTCCGTCGTCGCGCACCATGATGTTTTCCGGTTTGATGTCGCGGTGAACAATGCCGGCTTCGTGCGCGGCGTTCAAAGCAGCTGCGACTTGCAAAGCGACATCGAGCGCGTCGCGCAAAGCGAGGGGTTCGCTTTTCATTCGCTCGCGCAAAGTCTCGCCTTTGATAAATTCGGTGACGATAAAGCGCGAGCTTTCAAAGTTTCCAACCTCATAGACGGTTAAGATATTCGGGTGATTCAAGGCGGACGCTGACTTAGCTTCCTGAACGAAACGGCGAATGCGGTCTTGATCGTGAGCGATTTCGGCAAGCAAAACTTTGAGCGCGACGCGGCGTCCGAGCGTCGTATCTTCCGCCAGATAAACCTCACCCATCCCGCCCGCGCCGAGTCGCTTCAAGATTTTGTAGTGACCGGCCAAAGCGCCCGTCAACGCTTCCTCTGCCATCAACAACGTCGCGGCGCGTTCGGCGGCGGGCGCGTTGATGAAATCGTCATCATCCGCCTTGTCGTGTGCCGCGAGTAAGGATTCGACTTGACGACGAAGCGCATCATCATCGCCGCACGCGCCTCGCAAATAGAGCGTGCGTTCGCGCGGTTCGCGTTCGAGCGCGGACTGGAAAAGTTGACTGACTTGTTGCCAGCGTTCAGGTCTCATCCATATCTTCCCGGCGCATCTCGCGGTAGAGCCACGCGCGCGCCATGTTCCAATCGCGCATCACCGTATTCGGAGCAATCTTTAACACTTCGGCGATCTCTGAATTGCTCAAGCCGCCGAAGAAACGCAACTCGACGACTTGACTGCGCCGCGCGTCAACTTGGGCGAGACTTTGCAACGCCTCATCAAGCGCGATCAACTCCGCCGCGCGTTCATCCGACACCGCAGCGATTTCATCAAGCGAAATTTTGCGCGCCCCTCCGCCGCGTCGCAAGCGCGCGTGACTGCGCGCGTGGTCAACGAGAATGCGCCGCATTACGGTAGCGGCGATGGCGTAGAACTGTGCGCGGTTTTGCCAGTGAACACGCTGCTGGTCAATGAGCCGCAAGTAAGCCTCGTTGACGAGCGCGGTCGTTTGCAAGGTGTGCCCCGGCGTCTCTTTTCGCAGGTAACGGCGCGCCGTGCGTTTGAGTTCCGTATAGACGAGCGGAAAAAGTTTATCCGGCGCGGACTCATCCCCGTTGCTCCAATCTATGAGCAACTGCGTCAGTTCATGGCGGGCGGGTGAATATGCAGGCATGACGTTCGTCCGTTTCGTTTGTGCGTTCGAGCCTGCGTTGCGGCGTCGTGCGCGTGACGCCCGAAGTTTAACACCACGCGGCAAATTTCATGCAGCAACGGTCGGCGAGATCAGCTAGCCTAAATGAAGCCAAGTCAGTACCGCCCGCGGTACTGACACGTGATTTGCGTCATCACGGAAAAAATTTGCGGCGATATGGTGGTTTTGACGAAGCGGCGTCGCGTTAATAGTTGAAGCGAGAATTAAAAGGCTGTTCAGTCGAAAGGAGAAAAAATGAAGACAAAAGCACAAACACTCGTCATCGCGTTGGCGATGCTGGCTACGCTGACAATCGGCTCGTCTATGGCTTCCGGTCAGAATAAAGAGGACAAACAAGCAATCGCCTCGTCCCAAGACGAACAAGGCAACGATTTGGTCGGCGTTTGGGAAGAGGTCGCGCCCGCAACGATTGATTGCGTCACCCGCCAGCCTAACGGGCCGGTAATCAACGTCCTGTACACGTTTAATCAAGGCGGCACGATGTATGTCGAAGATACGTTGCCTGTAGATCGAAATCGAACCACCGGCGGCGGCATTTGGAAACGCACTTCGGGGCGAAATTATGTCTATGTCAACTCGCATTATGCATTTGACCCGAATGGAACTTTTCTTTTTACCATTAAGCAGAGGTCAAATGTAAGACTCAGCCGGGACGGGAATTCGTTCACCGAAAACGGCACGTTTGAAGCTGTCGCCCCGAACGGCGATGTTCTCTTTAGCGGCTGTTTCGCAGCTACGGCGCACCGCATGACTTTTTAAGCGAGGCAGAGCGTGAGTTAGACGTTTTGAGCTTGGACAACTTCTCTACGTCTAACTCACGCTCTGCAAAGCCGACGGTTATCCATATCGGCATAAGCAGCCCCTCAAGTTCCCGCCGACAATTATACTCTCAGAAGTAAAGTGACGAGCTTTGCCATGAAACGCGGCGGCATTGACGTGCGCGTGCATCGAAGGATTGATCTTCGTCTCGTCGAGATAGACTACAACCAGTCTTCACGCGCGACTTCCCCGTGACTGGATATCCTTTTGGAGCAATCACCCAGACAAATAAACGGGCGAATAACTTTACCATCGGCTTCGGCGTAGTCATCCACTGAAGATTTCAACCCCGAAGTCAAAATTCAACTAACACGAGTGCGCCGCGTCACGCGCACCCCCGTCCGCCAATCCTCGTTGATGTCGAAGCGATACATTTCGATTTCGGGACTTATCGCGCGTGCGAGCGTGTCGAAGGCGCGATGGTAACGGAGCAGGGGCGCGACGAGATAAACCAGCGGTGGCTCATCAGAAATCTCCGCGTCGCCGAACAAACGCGCCCGCTCGATATGACCGGCACGATGATAGGCAGAGACACGCCGCCAGTAATCAACGCCCTGAAAAACAATCTCTCTGTCTTCGCTGACTTTGAGTTCGATGACGACGAGACGCCCGTCGCGCCGTAGCGCCAGCAGATCAACGGGACGCGCCGCGTTGTGATGAAGATCAATGCCGTTCGCGCGTTCATCATTTGTAGGCGTCGCGCGAAACTGCGCGTGAAGCGGCGCGACGATGAGTCCCGGATCGAGCCGCGTGATGTCGCGTCGCAAAAGCGATTCAAGCCACGCTTCCGGCGCGGCGCGATAAAGAGCATGACGATGATCGCCAGCATTCGCGCGCCGGTGCTCTCTTAAATCACCCAAGAGTTTGAACCACTCTTCGCGCGTCGTGTCGTCAAGCAAACGGCGGCGCGCTTTCTCCGTGCCGAACCAGACGTGTTCGCGGCTCATCAAGCGGCGCACACGGGCGAAGGCGAGTCCGTGATAACGAAGCGTTTCGCCGCGCCGCCCGCGCACAACGTCAAAGGCTTCCGGCATCAGTGCGCGCACTTCTTCCGCAAATTCGCCGAACTGTTCACCGGATAACGAACGCCGCACGAACGCGCGTTGCGGCAGCCACAATTCTTCCGCCGTCAATTGCGGCACGGGCGCGAGTCGCTGCCAGTCATCGTGTATTTCATAAAGGCTGATTGTTCGGCGTAAGTCTTCGCGCAGCAACGCGACTCTTTGCCGGACGGCGGCAAGACACTCACGCCCGCACGCGAGCCACAGCTTTTCCGTGCGTAGCCTCGACGCACCGCCGCTTCTTTCGCGCACACGCAGAAACCACAGCAGCGCCGTTGAAAGAAAAGCGTCGGCATCGCCCGCGCCCGATTCCGTGACGATGCCCGTGACGGCAAGGCGTTCGCGGCGTGTGTTGAGAACAATACGCGCATAGCGTCCCGGTTCGTCGCGCCGCACGCCCGCGCTCAAACGCGCCTTTTCAATTTGCGCGCCTGCGATTTGCATCGCCCCGAGCTTCGCCAATCGTTCGCAGCGGGCGCGTCGCGTCGCACTGATAACGGCGGCGCTGGCTTTCGCTGAAGCGCGCGGCACAAGTTCCAGCACAGCGGCCTCTCTACCGAAATTGCGCGTCGCTTCGAGCAACAGTTTCTCGCCCGTCCATTCCCAACCGGCGATGCGCCACAAAAGCGCGCCCGCGTCGCCCCAGTAAGAAAAGATCAAACGCCCCTGCGCGACGCTTATATCGAATTCGTCTTTGGTTAAAGCGGTTGCGCGAGCGTCGCCATGCCCTGCGCTGAGAAACCATTCGTGATGCGCGTCAAGCAGTTGCCTGATGCGCCCTGCGGCATCTTCCGTCTCTTGCGTGTTGGTGAAGCGTTCAAACATAACGTGAGGTCGCACCGGCCAATGGCGCACGCTTTGAGGCCTTCACAGCGTATGCTACATTTTACTCACGGCAAACAGCATCACAGCATCTCAAATGCTAACTGGAAACTGATTACCGAAAACTGACAACTGATTACTGGCTGCTATTCCCAAGTATTTCTCATTCGAGGACAGCGTGGCAATGAAAAATGTTTACCTGACGGGTTCCGTGCGCACCCCCATCGGACGCTTCGGCGGAACGCTCGCCGCTTGGACGGCGGCAGACCTCGGCACGGCGGCGGCTATCGAAAGCATTAAGCGCGCGAAGATTCGACCGGATCAGATAGAGGATTCGATATGGGGTTCGGCGCGGCAGGCGGGCGGCGGCCCCAATGTCGCGCGCCAGATTACCTTTCGCGCGGGCGTGCCGGAGACAGTGCCCGCTGCGACGATCAATCAAGCGTGCGGATCAGGCATCAAGGCGATTATCTTGGCGGCGCAGGAGATTTTGCTGGGTCGCGCGCGTTGCGTGCTGGCGGGCGGCGCGGAGAGTATGTCGCGCGTTCCGTATTATGCGGAGGGCGCGCGTTGGGGAGCGCGTCTAGGCAATATGGAACTCGTTGACGGAATGTACCGCGACGGCTTCAACGATCCGCTGTCGAAACTGGTGATGGGCGAGACGGCGGAGAATCTCGCGCAGCGTTATGAGATAACGCGCGACGAACAAGACCGCTATGCGTTGCGTTCGCAGCAGCGCGCGGAGGCGGCGATTCATTCCGGGCGGTTCGACGCGGAGATGGTCCCGCTCGAAATCAAGGGACGCAAAGGCGAAACGATGATCTTCGCACGCGACGAGCATTTCCGCGCCGGTTCCACTCTCGAAGCTCTCGCCAAGCTCAAGCCTGTGTTCTCGAAAAACGGCACGGTGACCGCCGGAAATTCTTCGGGCATCACGGACGGCGCGGCCGCTGTCGTGCTGATGAGTGAAGAGATGCTGAAGGAATCCGGCGCGGAAGCCGAAGCGCGCATCGTTGATTATGAAATCACGGGTGTCGCGCCGGAGATTATGGGTATCGGCCCCGTGCCCGCCGTGCGCGCGCTTCTCGAACGCCGGAAACTCGCGCTTGACGACATAGACCTCGTCGAACTCAACGAAGCCTTCGCCGCGCAGGTCATCGCCTGCGACCGCGATCTGCATTTCGACACCGAACGCCTCAACGTCAACGGCGGAGCCATCGCGCTCGGCCATCCCATCGGCTGCACGGGCGTGCGCATCACCACCACCTTGCTGCACGAAATGAAGAAACGCAAAGCCCGTCGCGGCCTTGCGACTTTATGCGTCAGCGGCGGCATGGGTCTCGCCCTTCTCGTCGAGCGCGTCTAATGCATCCTTGAAAGCCTCTCTTGTATGAGTGCTATGACTTATAAATGTATGAAAGATAATAGCCGTTACTTTGAATTAGCTGGAGCAATTGTCTGCGCCACTTTCCTGGCCTATGTACAGTGGTTACTGAATAGAGAGAGTGATGAGCCTGCCGAAGCACAAATTTTCATCAGATATATACTTTTGGATTTAAGTTGTTTTTTAATAGCTTTCTTGATCGTACAAAGACTCTTGGTTACTCGTTTCAAGCGCGTCTTGGGCAGCTTAGTGATTGCCCTGATAGGTGCAATTTCATCTACTGTAACTATAGATATTCCTTTCATACTCAATAACTGGGGATATAGAGAAATAGCAGAGGGGCATTCTAGCAGAACAATTCAAGCCATTATCTTTCTTCTTCTATTGAACAGCTCAATTGCATTAGCGATCATGTTGTTTATCTGCGGCATTGGGTTTGTAGTAGGACTAATTCAGAAACAGCTTACGGAATCACAGTTGAAAATAGACTAGCGGCGGCGTCTAACGCTGAAACTACGATATTACATCTGCGACAATACTGCAGCACGCCGTGTAACGCTTCCTTACACGCTCGTAATGTCTTCAGACGGGCGTGTATGTAAGGCAGCATGGCGTGTAATCTTTCCGGTATCGCGTGTAAGGCTTCCAGCATTGTGTGTAAGGCTCCCGGTATCGCCTGACGGAAAGGCTGCGCGGCGGTACGGAAGCGTTGCGGCGTGTGGCGAAGGATACGGCATGAAGAATTTGCGGGCAGCGTTGACCGGTTTATTTATTGTTTTGCTTGTCGCAGCGAGCGCGGCGTGCGTTAATCAGCCGTTTGGTAATGACGCGGCGAAGAATGGTGGCGGCAGGGCGGAAGCGAAGGGTGAGTTGCGTTTGACGCCGCCATATTCGACGAAAGAGCCGGATAAATATCGCGCGACGATTATCACGACGGCAAGCTTAGATGAACAGGCAACGAAGGATGCGGCGGCGCAAGGCACGACAGAGCAGCGCGTCGTGGTGGCGCGCGATGGCGAGAAGCGGCGCGTTGATTACGAGCTGCCGCCGAACAAAAAGATTTCCCTGCTGCAACTGCCCGCCGGGGATTTGCTGCTCGATCCTGCAAAGAAGTTGTACGCCGAGGTGGAGGAAGGCGCGGGCGTTGCGGCGTCTCTGCAAGAGAAAAAAACATCGCGCGGATTTTCGCCCGACGCGCTGCCGGACAAATCGCGCGCCGCCGCGCGTTATGAGAATCTCGGCGCGGAAGCCGTTAATAACCGCGCCGCGACAAAGTATCGCGTGACAGTCACAGGCATCACGGGCGAGACGCGCGAGACGGCGACCGTGAGTTTGATCTGGATTGACGACGCGCTGCAAATGCCCGTCAAGCAGGAAATAGTTTCACAGGGCAACATGGAAGCCGGACGGCACGGGGCAAGATGGGCGATGGAGTTGCGGGATATTTCGCAGGATGTTCCGGCGGAGTTGTTTGAAGTTCCGCAGGGCTACCAAAAAGCGCCGTTGCAGGCTATCCTGCCGCAGGCGTCAAACGCGCCGCATCGTTGATATCGCCGCCGTTCGCGTTCGCAGATGATATAAAAGCCAACCCTGCGCGCAAAGTGAGGCATCCGAAGAAGGCGCGCCGGATTAGCATTTCGTAGCAAGTTATACCGGTACGGCAGCGATGCTCTTTCCTCTTTAGAAATGTTCGGTTAACAGATTGGCGCGCACTCGCGTCTTTTCCTCTAAATAGTGAATAGTGAAAGGTGTTTTCAAACGTGAACAAAAGAATCTACACTTCGATTTTAGCCCTCGCTCTTGTGACGGGGACAGTTGCGCTGGCAATCGGCTTCAACCGCTCGCTGGCAATCGCCGCGCCGTCCAACGCTGCGGCCTCAATCAATGCCGCGCAAACAAACGATCTGCTGGCGCTGCTTCCAACCACCGATGCCGTCGCTTACGTTGACGTAAGAAGAATATTGACGGAAGCCATTCCGAATTTGCTGGCGAGTAATCCGGTGAAGCTCGCGCAGTTCAACGCGGAGATCGAGAAACTCAAAGCGAAAACAGGCTTCGACGTGCGCTCGTTTGATCGCATCGCGCTCGGCATCAATTACAGCAACGGATCGGATTCGGTCGCCATCGCGCGCGGCTCTTTCAATGCCGACGCGCTGATCGCCGCCGGACGCCTCGTCTCCAACGGGAAATTCACCGAACAGAAGTACAACGGCAAGACCATCTATAATTTCCCTATCACAGAGAAATCCAAGACCGCCGGAAAGCCGAACAAGGTAACGCAACTGTTCGTCACGGCGCTCAATGCCAACACGCTCGCTATCGGCATGACTGCGGCGACCGGCGTGCGCGCGGCTCTCGATGCCAACGCGGGCGGCACACGGCGCGGCGCGTCGGATGTGGCGACGCTGGCTTCGCGTAATCCGAACGCGCTGATCGGCTTCGGCGGCAACGTGCCCGCGTCGCTGGCGGGCAAAGCCGATTTCGGCAATCCGGAGTTAACCAAAAACATCGCCGCCATCCGGCAGGTTTACGGTTTCCTGAATTCGACGGCCAGCAATGTCGAAACGCTGGTTGCGCTGCTCACGCAAACGCCGGAGCAAGCGAAGAGTTTGAGCGATACGATTGGCGCGCTCAAGCAGTTCAGCGGCCTCGTCGTGTCGCAAGCCCCGGCCGCTCAACGCGCGACGGTGCAAAGCTTCTTCGATGGTTTGCAGATTACGCCGCAGGGCAACGAAGTGCAGATTAAAGCCAGCGTCTCGGCAGCCAACCTCTCGACGATAGTCGGCAATATCAAATAGAGTGGCCTGACCGCGAATAACAGCAGCAAAGAAAAAAGGGCGCGTGCTTCCATCAAAGCTCGCGCCCTTTTCATTTAACTTTTGAGACTCCTCTTCCCTGTGTTCTCGTTATCTGGACGGCGGCAGGCGCACCGGCTGGCGACGTATCGGGGTCGTGGCGACGGGCGGCTCGTCGTCCTCCATCTTGGCGAGCACGTCGTCGTACACTTTAATCTTTCCATCGCGCTGCATACGCTCCTGCACGCCCGCGATGTAGTCGCCGAAGACTTGATTGCGCCGCTCGGAAAGAGCCGTCTCCGTCAACTGTTCGCGCTGTTTGGAGAATTCCGCGAGGTCTGCTTCGGTTCGTTTGGTTGCGCCGACGACCACCCAGTTATCGCCGATCTTGACGGGCGTCTTGACGGACTCGCCCGCCTTCAGGTTGTAGATGACTTCATCGGCGGCCGGACTCGTCCCCGCCTGACCGAGCGGCTGGCCGAGTTTGTAATCCTTCGCTTCCTGCGCTTCGAGGCCGAGCTTTTGCGCGGCGGCTTTGAGGTCGGCGGCGGAAGTTGCGTTGGCAGCCAACTCGCGCGCCGATTGCTCCAGTTGCGTTTTGGCGCGCTCAGTGCGCGCGGACTGCGCGACTTTATCTTTCACTTCGTCAAACTCCGGGATGCGCGGGTCTCGCTTTTCGACGAGTTCGGGAATCGCAAAGCCGCCTTTGATGCTGGTGCGGTCGCCGATGTCTCCGGCGGTGTTGAGTCCGGCGATTGATTGCTCGAACTGCTGCGAATTGCCGATGTTCGGCACGTCGTCGCCGGTTTTGATAAAGGGCGTTTCGCGCACCATGTCGGCGGGCTTCATGTTCGCTTCGGTTGCCAACTCCTGCGCCGTCTTCTGCACGTCTTTCGTTTCCTTCAAACGATTGGCGGCGCGCTCGGCCAACTGCGCGGCAGCCGCATAAGCGCGGCGGTTGCGCATAGAAACGAGCAATTCCTGACGGGCATCTTCAAAAGATTTCGGAACCGCTTCGCCACGCCGCAAAATGTAATAGGCGCTGCCGAACTTGATCGGGTCGGTTAATTGTCCCGGCTGAAAGTCGAGTACTTTTTGATATGGATCGTCGGGCTTGTTCGGATTCTTCTTAACGGCTCCGGCGACTCTGCCGCCGTTCTTGGCGGTCGCAGTGTCTTCGGAGTTTCCTTTGGCGAGATCGGCAAACGCTTCTTCGGTCGCGTTGCCGGTTGTCCCGCGCGCCTGTTGCACAAGGTTGTCCGCTTTAGCTTTCACGGTCGCGTCCAAATCCGGGCGCGCGACTTTCAAAACTATCTGCTGCACGCGCACGCCCGCCTGCTTGTTTTCCGGCGCAAGCCCTTCATACTCTTTGCGCAAATCTTCGTCCGGGATCGCCAACTTCTCGCCCGCTTTGGCCTGATCTATGAAGAGATAACGAATCTTTTTCTGCGGTTCGAGAATGCGGTAATCCGTTTTGTGCTGCTCGAAGTAAGCGCGCAACTCGTCGTCGGACATTTGAATCTTCTGCGCCAGCTTGTCTGCCGCGATTGGCACATAAACAAGCTCGAAGCTGCTGTTCTTCCGCTTGAAATCGTTCTGCACTTCTTCATCGGAGACACGCACGCCGGCGGTGACGAAAGCTTCCAGCTTGGTGGAAGCGAGTTGGCGGCGCACTTCGTCTTCATAGTTGCCGATGTCGCCGTAGCGCCCGACGATTGATTCCTTGTAACGCTCAAAACTTTTGGCGTCTTTGGAAGCGTCCGGGAACTGCTTGCGAATGGCGGCGGCGACTTCCGAATCGGAAGCGGCGAGGCCGAGCCGCGCGGCTTCCTGCGCGATAACGCGCTGGCGAATCAAGCCATCGAGCAGGCGGCGATCTCCGCCAAGCTGCGCGAGACTGATCTGCCCGCCGAACATCTGCTTGTAGGTTTCCTTGAGCGTAGACAATTCGCCGACGGTGACTTTATCGCCGCCGACACGCGCCAGAATCTCTGTGCTGGTGGCGGGCGAGAGCGCGGCGCTGTTGCGTCCGGGCGCGTAGAAAAGAACAAGGCTGACGGCCATCAGAATCACGAACCCGATAATAAGCAGATTGCGCGTTCGTTCGAGGCGACCTAACTGTTTAAGCATTTACGTATAAACCTTCCGCAAGATAATAGTAGAGACCGGACATTGCGTTTGAACTTGTGAGCAGCGCGCCGAAGAACGCGGCGGGCAGATAGATGCACGGCATCCGGCTCTGATTCGTAAACGATGGATTGTAGCGGAGAGAGACGTGCGCTCGCAACTTGCGGACGGGCGGCAGAGACTGCGCGCGTCATACATTGCTGATTATGGCGGCTTTAATTCTGACGGTGCGTCTCGTTCCTAATTCACGCCAACCTATGCGGTACGCCGCTCGAGCTTCATTTCGCCTGAACGCCCGTGTTGCGAGGGCGTCGAATCGAGTGATAACCTTAACCGTATGGAACATTCGATCTGGGAATGGGTGGGCTTCGGCATCTTCATACTGATTATGCTGAGCATTGACTTGGGATTGTTCAATCGCAAGTCGCACGCTATCGGATATAAGGAAGCTGGCATCTGGAGCAGCGTCTGGGTGACGCTGGCGCTGTGCCGGTACGTTTCTCAGAAAGCCGGATGATACGAAGCGGCTACTTGAGGCCATCATGCGCTTGCTCAACAAGTCTGGCATTCTATTAAAGACGAGAGCGCGTCACTTGATAGGCAGGCTAACAGGTCGGAATATAGAGTTCCAGCCGAAACCGCACATTGCAGAAAGTGCGGTTTCGGCTGGAAAAACGATCTGTGGCAAAACTTATCGGTACACTGTATATGCGGCACTACAAGGCACAGTGACATTACCGTTTGTGTCTGGACTTAGCGATGTCTGCGACTGGGAGCCGTCTGCATAGTTGACAACCACAAGTGCATTTGCTCCGACATTCACAGTACGGTTGCCAGTACAATTTGGATCGGCGGGCATGGTCGTGCCGGATGGTGGAGGGGTAGGACTTCCACCCCCACCATCAATGCTACCGCTATCAGCAGGCAACTCCGGTTGTGGAGTACTACTAGAACCATCTCCACTTGGTGTGACCGTGCCGGTACACCCGATTTGACTCATGAGTAAAAGGCACGCGATGAGGAAGGGCAAGAATTGTCTCATTGATTCGCGCTCCTTTCGGCAATGTGATTCAGTAGTACATTTATTGTCCGGTCGTCGAAGATAAAATCAAGAGGCGACGAGTAGATGTAACCGTTCGGCCCGTAGGCGAAATGTCCGTCGGGAGCCGGGTAAGGTTGCCCTGTGTGCCTCTCAACGACATCGTGAGTAAATTGCATCCTCTTTTGTAAATTTGTTGCCGAGTAGTCCATTGGATCGTCGCTGGCTATAGAATAAGCTATGAGCACGGCTTGTAGAGGTGTAAAGCCGCTCGTCGCTGCTACACTGAACTGTTCGGGTACTGCCGCGCTCAAACACTTCATACGGCCTTGCACCTCGTTTGCCGCTATGCGCGTTGCCGCAGATTTGATGATTGTGTTCTTGATGATGGGATCGGAGTCTCTCACCGCTTTCACTTGGGCGGCAAACTCTTCAGGCAGTGGGTCTATACCGCCTCTGCTTGCCCGCAAACTTACGCGCGCAGCCGTGCCACGCCGCCGGGACAAATCGGGAGCGTCAAAGCCTTGCAGAGTCACGGCAGCATGATTTATCTCTTCATCACTTGCCGCAGAGAGACGTTCAAGAGCAGTAGCGGCGAGAATCTCGCTCAGTTCGGCAGCAGTGATCCGGCGGTTCGTTCCCACCAATGTGCCCGCTTCCATATCGGCTAGTCTAGTCTTTGTGCGACCATTCAAATCCGTGCCCGAACGCTTACGCATGAATTGGGATACCGATTCGATTGACGCGCGAATGTTTCTGGCATCGTCGCCTGATTTGGCGAATTGAACTTCACTGCCAACTCCATCGTGGACATTGGCATAGAACTGCTGCCGCAAATCTGTGTACGACGGATTCGACGTTGCAACGGTGCGCCGTAAGCTGATACCTGCAATAGCAGCGCCAGCAATCGCTAGCGCAAAGACCAGATAGCGCAGCCGTGTAGAAAACAATGAGAAATTCATAGTGGGGTTCCTTTCAAGGCTAGACATGGAGTTAAGTTAGGTTAATGAGTTAAGCGTGCCGGTTCAGAATGAAGTCGCGTTGCGCGGCTTCGACAGCAGGTTAACTGTTACTGAGAATGTCCTTGCGCCCCAAC
Source organism: Pyrinomonadaceae bacterium (assembly GCA_046262295.1). GTDB lineage: Bacteria > Acidobacteriota > Blastocatellia > Pyrinomonadales > Pyrinomonadaceae > JBHENC01. The sequence goes on from JBHENC010000005.1 coordinate 38,816, forward strand.
TGCTGTAGAAAGGATAGGCTTAATCAGTAACAGACACCCACAAGGAAGCATAGGACTGCTAACAGAGAGTGTCAACATAAATTTCGACTGCGCCATCTGCGGAGGTCGCCCTTCGTGCAATATTGCTCATGTTGCGAGGGCGTCGAATCGAGTGATAACCTTAACCGTATGGAACATTCGATCTGGGAATGGGTGGGCTTCGGCATCTTCATACTGATTATGCTGAGCATTGACTTGGGATTGTTCAATCGCAAGTCGCACGCCATCGGATATAAGGAAGCTGGCATCTGGAGCAGCGTCTGGGTGACGCTGGCGCTTCTTTTCGCGGGCGGCATTTACTGGTTTCAGGGACAGGAAAAGGCGCTGGAGTTCGTCGCCGGATACATCGTCGAATTGTCGCTCTCGGTTGATAACCTGTTCGTTTTCCTGCTGGTCTTTTCTTATTTCAAAGTTCCTTCCGAGTACCAGCACAGGGTTCTGTTCTGGGGCGTGCTCGGCGCGCTGGTAATGCGCATCACCATGATATTGGTCGGCGCGGCCTTGATTGACCGCTTCGAGTGGATCATCTATGTCTTCGGCGCGTTTCTCGTCTACACCGGCTTTAAGATGCTGCGGCAGGACGATGCGGAGGTGAACCCTGAAGAGAATGCGGCGGTGCGCTTTGTGACGCGCTTTGTGCCGCTCGTGCGCCGCTATGAAGGCAGCAATTTTTTCACACGCACTCCAGACGGACGGCGCGTCGGGACATTGCTGCTGCTCGTTCTGGTGATCGTCGAAGTGACGGATTTGGTCTTCGCGGTTGATTCGATTCCGGCGATCTTCGGCATCACGACCGACCGCTTTATCGTTTACACCTCGAACGTCTTTGCTATTCTGGGTTTGCGCTCGCTCTACTTTCTGCTCGCCGGTGTGGTAGAGAAATTCCACTACCTCAAAATCGGTCTCGCGCTCGTGCTCGCCTTTATCGGCACGAAGATGCTTTTAACGGCCATTCACGTGGAGATTCCGATTGGCATTTCGCTCATGGTCGTCGCGCTTGTGCTCGCCGCATCCGTTGTGGTTTCTCTGTTGTGGCCGAAAGCGCCGGAGGCCGCCGCCAAGCACACGGGCGAATCCTGAAACCGAATGCGCGCAAAACATTTCACGACGTTGTCAAAGATGCTTGAACGAAGCTGCGCCTCTGTGTTAATTTTCAAAGGGTTAGCAGCTCTGGCAGGCCGCCGACACGCAAGAGCAAACAGGCTGCTTCCCCTCTGACCAGCGCGCGGTGAGATGATAAAGAGATTAGCGAGACCCGCCCGCGCCACCGATTTGCAGCAGTTCACCTCCGCGCCGATTTATTTATTTCCAGAAGATGCAGAGCAAATCAACGCGCTTTGACCTCGAATGGTGGGTCGTACCCAAACGGCTCATTTATGCCGGTATCGGCCTACTCGTATTCGCGTGCGCGGCGGGCGGCGCGGGCGTTTATGTCTGGAAATACGGCAATCCGTTTAGCCGCATTGGTGCGCCGACGCAAACTCTCGCCGGGGCGCGCTTCATCTCCTTTGAAGGCGATGTGCGCGTGGTGCGCGCGACGACGCGCGAAACCGTCGTCGCAGGCTCCGCGACGCAACTGTATCCGGGCGACACGGTGCAGACGGGCGCGGACGGGCGCGCACGCATCGGCCTCGCCGACGGCTCGACGTTGCTCGTTCGCCCGAACACGACTTCGACCCTGCGCGCCAACACAGGCGCGAACGAGGGGCAAAAGACCAATGTGCGCGTCGCGGTTGCCAGCGGGCAGATCAGCTATCGCACGGAGCAGCAGCCGGACGGCGCGACCAACGTCGTCGAAACACGTCAGACCGAAAACAGAATGGCATCGCAGACCGGCGCAAGTTTTGCCGTCAACCCGGATCAAACCGAAGAGATACGTGTCGGAGCCGGAACGCTCGAGACGACGACGCGCGACGGCGGCAAGACGACCTTACGCGGCGGCGAATACATTGCCGTCAACGCTTCCGGTAATTTCGCCAGACGCGAACGCCTGCTGGACGTGCCTGCCCCCCTTGAACCCCGCGATCTGCAAAAGATTCTACTTGGGGCAAACGGCGCGGCTGACGTTGCGTTGCGTTGGCAGCATCCGGCCTTCGGGCAAGCCGCTCATTATCGCGTCGAAGTCGCCACCTCGCCCTTCTTTGTTCCGGCGGGTAAAGTCTTCGAGCGCGATCAACTCGTCGCCAACAATTTCAACGCCAGCGACCTTCGTCAGGGAGTTTACTTCTGGCGCGTGCGCGCAACGGCCGCATCAGGCCAGACAAGCGATTGGAGCGACCCGCAAAAATTTATCATCGCGCCGAACGGCACAGGCCAGCTCGTCCCCGTCTCCAAATGGTCAACCGAGCACCTCGGCGGAAACATTTATATTGTGCGCGGGCGGGCTGAACCCGGCACGACCGTGAACATCGGCGGGCGCGAAACGCTTGTCGCAGGCGACGCTGCATTTCAGCTTCAGATTACTGCGCCAGAAGGTGCGCGCGAAGTGACGGTTGAAGCGCGCGATCCGCAGGGCAACAAAAACCAGTATCGCTTTCCGCTTAATGCCGGAGCAGTTCGCTGAGTTTATGAAGGAGTGCGTTTGAAATCGTAAGTATGACAACAAAGCGTGTAATTATATTAACGGACGATTCAAATGCCGCGCCGACGCAGGCACTGATGGAGATTCTGCACGAAGCAAACGTCAACGTAGACGTTGCCGACGGGCGTGATCGTTATGCTCCACATTACACGGGCGCGCCGCCGCTTGCCATCATCTACGAAGTCGCGCCCGGCGCAACGGCGATGCAGCTTCATGCCGTCACCGCGCACGCCGCTCTGATCTGGCCCGATGCGCTGCTTGTCGCCTGCCGCCGACATCGCAATAGCGATAACAATAACGAAGCCGCACCGCAACGTGTCCGCACGCTCGATACCGCTGCGCTCAAACGTCTGGGCTTTCGCGCAACGGCCGACGAACCGGCACAAGTGCCCGCCATCCTCCGCGAGCTGGAGCAACACGGCATGACCGGCGAACTACTGCCCGTGTCCGCTACTGCCTCCGAACCGCCCGAAACGGATACGTTTCTACTGCCGCGCGCGATCAATAAAAATCGTTTGCGCGTGGCTTCCGAAGTAATGGCGTCGCTGCATTTCGCGGGCGATCAGAAAGGCGCGGCGCAGACCGCTTTAGTCGGCCTCGCGCAACTCGTACAGGCCGACCGCTGGACGATCTATTTGTCCGGGGAGTTAAGCGGCGGAAGCGGCGAAGGCGCGGCGTCGCTCGAACCTTTGGCGACGCGCGGCGTGCTCCAGAGCGAGCGCGAGAAGTTTTCCGCAGATGACTGGCGAAGACAACTTTTAGGCGGCGCACTCGCGCTCTCCGGCATGGAGTCGAATGCGGCGCGACAGGCGTTGATGATCTGCGAGAGCATCCGCCGAACCGAGAAAGGGCGGCGTGTGCTGGCCGTGCCGCTCGTCTGCGGCGAAAAACAGGTCGGCGTGCTCGAAGTCGTCCGCGAAAGTAAAGCGGCAAAGATTTTCACTTTGAAAGATATGGAGTTGCTGCAATCGCTCGCCCTGCCGCTGGCCTGCGCGCTCGCCAACGCCGTGCGAATCGCCGAAGCCGAGCGCCTTTCGCAAACAGACGATTTAACGAAGCTTCACAACGCGCGTTATCTGCGCCATTTTCTTTTAAGCGAAGTCAGGCGCGCGCGTCGTTACAACTCGAATCTGGCCGCCATCTTTCTTGACCTTGACGATTTCAAGCGCACCAACGACGCCAACGGCCATCTCGTCGGCTCGCACGTTTTGATGGAAACGGCGGCGGTGATTCTCGCCTGCGTGCGCGATACTGATATCGTGGCGCGCTATGGCGGCGATGAGTTCGTCGTGGTGCTGCCGGAGACCGGCATCGCGCAGGCGGTGCGTGTCGCCGAGCGCGTGCGCGAACGCATTGCCGGGCACAACTTCACGGGCGGGCGACGTTTGCAGCTAAGCTTAACCGCAAGTTTCGGCGTCGCCGCATTTCCCGAAAATGCACAGTCGCCGCAGCAGTTGGTTGCTGCTGCCGACACCGCGATGTATGAAGCGAAAGCCGCGCACAAGAACTGCATTCGCATCGCTTCAGCCCTTCCCCCACTTACAAACGGCGAAAAAGTAATTTCTACGTAGCGCAACCGGCTTACTTCGGTGTATCTTTAAGGGTTCGCTCTTGTTTCCGGCATTAGCTTTCCGGCGCGGGAAAGGCTGCACATCAATCTGCGCGCGGGCGGGAAACAAAGAGCGCACAGCGTTCACCTAACGCATCCTATTTCATAGATACGCACATCTTTCATAGATACGGAACACTAAATATTAATGGCACTTAAATCCATTTTCAGTCTTTTCTCGAGCGATCTGGCAATTGATCTCGGAACCGCCAACACACTTGTCTACGCCAAAGGGCGCGGCATCGTCGTCTCGGAACCGTCAATCGTTGCGATTAACAAAGTCACCAACGCGGTCGAAGCCGTCGGGCGCGACGCCAAAGAGATGCTGGGCCGCACGCCCGGCAACATCGTGGCGATTCGCCCGATGAAGGACGGCGTCATCGCCAACTTTGAAGTGACCGAGAAGATGCTTCAGCACTTTATACGCAAGGCACATAACGGCAAGACATGGGTCAGCCCGCGCGTCGTCATCGGCATTCCGTCTGAAATCACGCAGGTCGAGCGCCGCGCCGTCGAAGATTCCGCATATCGCGCGAAGGCTTCCGAAGTTTATCTCGTCGAAGAAGCGATGGCGGCGGCCATCGGCGCGGGACTTCCCATCACGGAACCGCACGGCAATATGGTCGTGGACGTTGGCGGTGGCACAACCGATATCGCCGTCATCTCTTTGAGCGGCATCGTTTACTCGCGCGCCGTCCGCGTTGCGGGCAATGAGATGGACGAAGCGATCACGCAGTTTATCAAGCGCAAATATAATCTATTAATCGGCGAGCGCACCGCCGAAGCGATTAAATGCGAACTCGGCTCGGCCTTTCCGCTCGATGAACCGCTGACGATGGAGGTGCGCGGGCGCAACCTGATCGAAGGCATTCCGAAGACGATTTCCATTTCGGATGAAGAGATACGCGAAGCGCTCGCCGATTCCGTTGCGACCATCGTCAACGCCGTGCGCGTTGCGCTCGAGCGCACGCCGCCGGAGCTTTCGGCGGACATCGTCGAACGCGGCATCGTGCTGACGGGCGGCGGCGCGCTGCTGAAGAATCTAGACCGGCGGCTTTCGATTGAAACCGGCCTGCCCGTCTCCTTAGCCGACGATCCGCTTTCGTCCGTCGTGCTCGGCACAGGCAAAATGCTCTCCGACTTTAATCTTTTGAAGCGCGTCAAATGGGACAACACACTGGTGAGCGGCACGTAAAGGAAAGTCTGGAGTCAAGAATCCGGAGTGCAGAGCCATTCCCGGCATCCAGATTTCTCTTAGACTTTTGACTCAGGACTTGTGACTCTTGACTCAGGACTCTTGACTGATACGATGGCGACGATACGCACACAGAAAGAGATTCGTAAGCGCGCGCCGCTGGTGCTCATCGGACTGCTGTTTACGAATCTCGTCTTGATGTCGGTCAGCGCGCGCGACACGGCGACGAACCAGAGCATGATTCGTGTTTGGACGCAGGCGCTCGTCTCGCCTTTCCAGCGTGTGACGACGGGCGCGGGCAATACCGGACTCGGTGTGTTCCAGAGCATCGCCAGCGTGCGCAATGCTGTAACGGAGAATGCTACTTTGCGCCAGCGCGTCGAAGCGATGGACGCGGAACTGCGCAACGCGCGCGCGGCGGTTGACGAAAACGACCGCTTAAAGAATCTGCTCGATCTTAAAGAGCACAGCAAATACGGCGTGGCGACGGCGCGTGTGATTGCGCGCGATACGTCGGCGTGGTTCGATACGGTGGTGATTAATCGCGGCTCGGCGTCGGGCGTTCAACTGAATATGCCTGTGGTGACGCCGGGCGGAATTGTCGGGCGCGTCGTGGCGACCAGCCCTTGGACGGCGCAGGTGCGTCTTATCACAGACGAAAAGTCAGGCGCGGGCGCAGTCGTCGGCCAACTCGGACAATCGAGCGCGCTCGGCTCGGTGAAAGGCTTAGGCGAAAACGGTCTCGTCGAGATGCGTTATGTTTCGGGGCTGGAAACAGTCAACGAAGGCGACTACGTAGTGACGACCGGGCAGGACGGAATTTATCCGCCGGGCTTTAACGTCGGCACAGTCGTACAGGTCACGAAGGGTTCGGCGACGCAACCGCACGTGATTCGAATCAAGCCGGGCGCGCGGCTCGATTCGCTGGAAGAGGTGGCCGTGCTGCTTTATCATCCGCCGCAACGCGAGGCGATGGAGCAGGCGCTGCCGAACGTGGACAAAGGAAAAAGAAAGTAGTTCTCGAATTTGCGGCGGTCAATGGTAACCGGACAAACTTTTTGGCCGGTTGATGATTCTTCCCGCGCGATTCACGATTGGCGATTTACCCACTGATGCGTCAACTGAAAATTGCAGTTGTGCTGTTGCTGGCGATTATCCTACAGTCGTCGCTGCCCGCCGTCTGGCGACCCTTCAAAGACTATTTTGATTTGCCGCTGATCGTGGTCGTCTATTTCGCTTTGCAGCGGGATGCACTTCAGGCGCTCGCCATCGGCGCTATCGCCGGACTTGCGGCGGATGCGCTGGGCGGCGGGCTGCTCGGCGCAGGCGGATTCTCGAAGACCTTGACCGCGTATGTCATCGCCAGCCTCTCGACGCGCGTCATGCTCGACAACCCTTTGGTGAGAATTCCCGTCTTAGCAGGCGCGGCGCTCTTCGACTCGCTCATTTACGTTTTCCTTCAGCGGCTACTGGATCAACCGCCGCTCGTGCTCTTTGCCGAGAGAGCCGCCTTCAAGTTGATCGGCACAACCGTTCTGGGAACCGCCATTCTGTTTGTACTCGATAGTTTTTTGAGCGAACGCGCGCTTCAACGCAAACAGTTCGCCTTTCGCCGCCGCATCGCACGGCGCAACACCGGAATCTTGCGAAGAAGGTGAAACAGTTTTCAGTTATGAGTTTTCAGTTTTCAGTAAAGCGAGCAACTCGCGCTGATTCTGGCTTCGGCATCTAACTGAAAACTAATGACTGAAAACTTGAAACTGTTTCTTGATCGGACGGGTGCTTTATGAAATTCGAGGATGAATCGCAAAATTTGCGCGTGCGGTTGCGCATCATACAGGTCGTGGTGCTGCTGCTGCTCGCGGTCTTGGGAGTGCGGCTGTATGTTTTGCAGGTCGTCAAAGGCGCGCGGTATGCCGAGATTGCCGAGAACCAGCGCCAGCGATTGCTGCTGATTCCTGCGCCGCGCGGCGTTATCTTCGACCGCAACGGTAATCTTTTAGTTGATTCGCGCCCGATCTACAACGTGATTCTGACGCGCGAAGATATGAAGGGTAGAGATTACAGTTCCCTGATCGAGCCGCTCGCCGAAGGCTTGGGTGTCGACGCCGACATTTTGCGCGACCGCTTCGACGAGATTAAAGCGCAGCCCGCCTTTGAATCCATCAGCGTTAAGCAGAACGCCGCGCCCGCCGACATCGCGTGGGTCAACGCGCACGAACTCGAATACCCGGAGTTGCGCGTCGAGCAGCAACCGCAACGCCGTTACCCGGAGAACGGCACGCTCGCGCACGTGCTCGGTTACGTCGGCGAAATCAGTCCCAAACAACTCACACAGCCGCGCTTCAAAGATAAAGGCTACAAGGCGGGCGACATCATCGGCAAAGAAGGATTGGAAGCCGTTTACGATGATTACCTGCGCGGGCGCGACGGCTATCGCAAAGTGCTGGTGGATAATCGCGGCCACATTCAAAAGGAACTCGAAGTCGTCGAACCGCAGCCCGGCCAAGACATCGTCACAACCATCGATCTCGATTTGCAACTCGCGGCGGAAGAGCAGTTGCGCAACTCGCCGACGCAGCGCGGCGTGATCGTGGCGATGAACCCCAACGACGGCGAGATTCTGGCGATGGCTTCGTATCCGACTTTTGATCCGAACCTGTTTTCACAGCGCGTGCAGACCAAAGAAGGGCGCGCCGAAATCGCCAAGCTGTTCAAAGACCCCAAGACGCCGCTGACCAATCGCGCGATTCGCGGGCGTTATCCTCCCGGTTCGACGTGGAAGATACCGATGGCGGTCGCGGGACTTCAGCAGGGCGCGATCACGCTGCAAAATTCGCATCTGGTGTGCGGGGGCGGCATCACAGTCGGCAACAAATTTACGCGCTGTATGGGCAATCATGGTTCGCCGGAATTGCGCGCGGCGATTACGCATTCCTGCGACGGCTACTTTTATCGTCTCGGCCTCAAGATGGGACTCGACGGCATCATGAATATGGTTGACGAGTTCGATTTGAACAAGCGCACGGGCATTGATTTGCCGCAGGAGCTTGTCAGCTGGACGCCGTCGCGCGAATTCAAGAAGCGTTTCAATCCGAAAGCTCCCGAGTGGGGCGACATTGACACGGTTTACGCTTCCTTCGGCCAGGTTTACGATTTCGCCACGCCGATGGCGATGCTGCGCGCGGTGGCCGGAATTGGCGTCGGCGGCAAGCTTTACGTGCCGCATCTGCTGAAGGAAGTAAAAGAGATCGGTGCGGTCGGCGATCCGGCGCGCGACGGATATCGTCCGGCACGTCCGGCCTTTGCATTTAAGCCGCTGGATAAATCGCAGCCCAACCCGAAGACCGTTCCGATCACAGAGCCGCAGCACCAACTGGTCGTCGAAGGAATGTGGGGCGTGGTCAATAACGGCGGCACGGCGGCGCGCATCAAGATGGCGAACTTTGACATCGCCGGTAAAACAGGCACGGCGCAGGTCGTCGGACTTGGCAAAGATACCGGCGCAAACAAAGATCACTCATGGTTTGTTTCCTACGCGCCCGCTTATAAGCCGGAGATTTCCTGCATCGCGCTAATTGAAAACGTCGGCTTCGGCGGCACTTACGCCGCGCCTGCGGTGCGCGCCGTCTACGATGTTTACTATCGCAAGACGCGCGGCGAAGACGCCCCCGCACCGGCACAGCAGGTGGCGAGAAGATAAGAATGAGTCAAGAGTCAAGAGTCGGGAGCCGAAAATCGAAGCGGTTTTGACTCTTGACTCCAGACTTCTGACTCCCGACTCTTGACTCCTGCTTTTGAACCTATGTCTGCAATTTTGGAACGACGCAATTTCCGCGACTTCGATTGGTTTCTGGCCTTGCTCGCCATCGCCATCGTCGGCTTCGGCTCATGGCAGATTCACAACGCGCTGCCGACGCAAGACCTCTGGCTTAAGCAATTAATCGGACTGAGCGTGGCGCTCGTCGCAATGTTCGCCGTCGCCTTCACGGACTATCGCAAGCTGCTCAACTTCGCGCCTGCCTTTTACATCTTCGGATTAATGCTACTGGTCGTCGTGTTGATTCCCGGCATCGGATTGAAGATCAACGGGCAACGCTGCTGGATTCGCCTTCCGGGTCTCGGGCAGTTTCAGCCTTCGGAGTTTGTCAAGATTACGACGGTGATGATGCTCGCGCGCTATTTCGGCAAGCCGCGCCAGACTACCTTGCAGTTAAAGGAATTGATCGTCGGCTGCTTGATTCTGCTGCTGCCCGTCGGCCTGATACTCCTTGAGCCGGACACGGGAACGGCGCTAACCTATTTTCCGCTGCTTGCCGTCGTTCTCTTTCTCTCTTCGATGCGAATGTGGATTGTCGTCACGGCGCTCGTGCTTGGCACGGCGTTGCTGCCTCTCGGCTACACCGTCGGCGTCAAAACCGGCGTGCTGCACGGCTACAAACTCGAACGCATCAACGCAATTCTCGATCCTGAAAACGCCGACAAACGCGGCTTCGGCTATAACACCTGGCAATCTATTCTGACGGTCGGCAAAGGCGGGCTGACCGGCTCCGGCACTTCGACGGAATATTCACAAAGCAGTTTGAAGTTTTTGCCCGAACCGCAGACGGATTTCATTTACGCCGTGACATCGGAGACGACCGGATTCGTCGGCGCGTTTCTGCTCTTGGCGGCCTACGCCGTGCTGCTCACGAAGATGATCCTCGACGCGCGCAGCGCACGCGACCGCGCCGGAATGCTCGTTATCATGGCGAGCGTCGGCGGCCTGATGTTTCAAATTTTTCTAAACACCGGAATGGCGCTCGGCATTCTGCCTGTCATCGGCGTGCCGCTGCCTTTAATGAGCGCGGGACTCGCCTCTTTGATCGCCACGTTCATCGCCATCGGCTTTGCCATCAGCGTCCAACTGCGCCGCTATGTCAATTGAAGAAGCTGCGAATATCCAAGATACCCAACGACACGGTCGCTACACGGCCTGCACATATAGGCTTCGCTTTTACAGGCGCTCTCGGTTATACTCTTGACTGCTCGTCCTGCCCGAACTTCTGAGATTTTCCGGCGCGGCGCGATTCCTGCGCAAAGACTAAAGCTTTCAAACTAATTTCGAGTGCGGGATAATGACACGGCGTTGTGCGCGTGGACAGGCGAGCACGAACTTCAGAAATTCCGACGCGAACTGCACCGAAATGAATTCCGTAAGCAGGCAGTTTTCGTTAATCGCCGGATCGTTTCGTCCGGCCAATTTTTGTATCTTTCACAAGCGAGAATCAGCAAAGACTCGTTTTTTCGCGCATGTTTACGCGCGCCTCGTTCGCACTTATTTGTGAACTCGCAGGCCGCGCATAGCCGAAGCGCCTTACACTTTTCATACGACGGTGACAAGAATCCGGAACAGTAGCCGCACACGTGCGGCGCAAGCTGAAGCGCGTTTGATAATTCACTCATTACGCGACGGCGATCCGTGTTCGTCAACGTCTCAGGAGATACTTTTTAGAACATGGCTAAAGAATTAATCGTCAGCCTCAACGGACGCGAAAAGAAGATCGCCATCATCGAGGACGAACAGGTGACGGAGTTCTACATCGAACGCGGCGAAGAGAATCAAGGCATCGTCGGCAACATCTACAAAGGGCGCGTGATGCGCGTGCTTCCCGGAATGCAGTCGGCCTTTGTTGACATAGGACTCGAACGCGATGCGTTTCTCTATGTCTCGGACTTTTTCGACGAAGAGGAAGAGTTCGAGCGCATCGTGGTTGACAAATCGAAGGCCGCGACGAGTGGTAGCGCCGCCGACGTGCGTGCGGCAGCCGAACGCGCCGCCAACGAACGGATCGAACAGGCGCGAATCGAACGCGAGCATCACATTGAAGCCACACAGGAGCGCGCCGAACCACTCCTTTTCGACGATGATGCAGAGACTTCGACGGATAATCTCGTCGGCGTTGATTCAGGCGTTGCGAGTGAAAGCGGTGAAGATCACTTTGCCACCACGCCGCCGCAAATACCGGTAGCGGCGAGCGCACCCAAGCGTCAACAAGGCGAGACGGAAGCAGGACGACGACGCGGCAGGCGCGGACGCGGGCGCGGAACACGCCCCGACAATCAAATCAATGAAGCGGGATCGCCCGTTTTCACAGGCACAGATGCTGCGCTTGCACCGTCAATTGCTGAGGAACTTCAAACGCCTTTCGTTACTGGCGAGTCGGATTTCCAGCGCATCATTGATGAAGAAGAAGCGGCGGCGGAAGACGGCGCGATGCTCAAGGATGCGATGTTGCAGGAACGCATCACGGGACGCATCCACGCCGTCGAGTTCGATATGGAGAGTATCCCGACAGCCGAAGTCGGCTCGGTGCTGGCCGATTCCGCGATTGCTTCAAACGATTCTTTTCAACGCATTGATGACGGCGAGGGCGCGCCGGAAGACGACCGGCAACCGCAACGGCCTGAGGCTTTCGTGCAACAGACCGTCGCCGCACACGTCAAAGCCTTTGTTGACGAGATCAACGAAGAGACCATCGGCGGCACAGCACAATCGTTCGAGCGCATCAGTGATGACGAACGAACGGCAGACTCTGCAACCTTCGCCGCGCCCGCCGACGAATCGGCTTCCGTTGCGCAAACGCAAACCGGAACGGCAAGCGCCAAGCGCACACGCTCCCGTCGTAGCGCAAAGAGAACACCGGAAACCGCCGAACCGGGCGTCGCACAAAACGTAGAGGCCGAAGCGCCCGTTGCGCCCGCCAAAAGCGCACGCGGGGCGAAAGCACCGGCGGCTAAAACAGGCGCGAAGAAAGCCGCCGCCACAGCAAGCAAGACCGCTGCCAAAGGACGCACGCGCCGCACCGCGAAGAGCGCCGCCGAAACAAAAGACACAAATTCGATTAACGAGAGCAACGCAGGCAACGACGAAGCGTATTCTGATTCTGACGCAAGCGTTTCAATGACCCGCTCGCGCGGCGAATTCGCCACACGGCGCGGAGGGCGCAGGCGGCGGCGTCCCAACGGACAGGAAGCGGGCGGCGAAGCGGATCGCGCCAACGGCCACGCCAACGACGAAGCTGACGCGACGGCGGAGGTCGAAGAAGTTGCCATCGTTGCGGCGCCAATCGCCGCACCCGTTGCCGCATCTTCTTCTTCGCATGATCGCCCGCGCCGCGAGCAGCGCAATGATCGTCCTAATCGTGACGACCGCCCTAACCGCGATGATCGTCCAGCCGGACGCGGCGGGCAACGCAGTAGTAATAGTAGCAGCGGCAACCAGCAGCGCAGTGACGGCGGCAATCAGCGGCGCGGCGGCGGCGGTAGGCATCAACCGACTATCTCGGATTTGCTGCGCGAAGGTCAGGAAGTTCTCGTGCAAATCGCCAAAGAGCCGATCGCCAAAAAAGGTGCGCGCATCACTTCGCACATCGCGCTGCCCGGACGCTTTCTCGTGTATATGCCGACCGTTGAACACGTCGGCGTCTCACGCAAGATCGAATCCGATTCCGAACGCGCCCGCCTTCGTAAACTAATCGCCGCGATACGCAGCGAAGAAGACGTGCCGTCCGGCGGCTTTATCGTCCGCACGGCGGGCATCGGCATCAGCGAAGAAGATTTGCGCGACGACGCGCGTTATCTCGTGCGCACGTGGCTCGACATTCGCAAGGATTCCGAAAAGGCCAAATCGCCTTCGCTCGTGCATCGTGATTTAGACCTCGTGCAACGCATCCTGCGCGATCAACTCTCCGACGATTTCACCGCGATTCGCGTTGACTCCGAAGAGGAATATTTGCGCATCGTCGAATTCATTAACCGCATTCAGCCGCGCATGGTCAAGCGCGTCAAGCTCTACACGCGCGAAGAACCGATTCTCGAAGCCTACGGCGTGCAGGCCGAAGTCGAGAAAGCCATCAAGCCGCGCGTCTGGCTCAAATCCGGCGGCTATCTCGTCATCAATCAAACCGAAGCTCTGGTTGCAATTGACGTTAACACCGGAAAGTTCGTCGGGCGCGGAGGCTCGCGTCTCGAAGACACGATCACCAAGACGAACATGGAAGCCGTTGACGAAATCGTGCGACAGATCCGGCTACGCGATCTCGGCGGCATCATCGTGCTGGATTTGATCGATATGGAAGACCGCCGCAATCGCAACCGCGTGATGCAGGCGTTACAGGAAGCATTGCAGGGCGACAAATCGCCGACGAAGGTGCTCTCCTTCAACGATTTCGGCCTCGTGATTATGACTCGCAAGCGCGTCAAGCAATCGCTCGAACGCACGCTCTGCACCCCGTGCCCGTACTGCATCGGAGCCGGACTCGTGAAATCGCCGCAGACCATCTGCTACGAAATTCTCGAAGAAGCGCGCCGCCTCGCCAAAGGCATGAACGACGACGGCATCAAGCAAACAATCCTGCGCCTCAACCCGGAAGTCGCTCGCGCCCTACGCAGTACCGAACACGACGTGCTCACCGAAATCGAAGATCATCTGGGAGCCGTTGATCTCACCAGCGACGCACACATCCATCAGGAACAGTTCGACTTCGCTTTCATCTGAAGACGTTCTTCTGAAAACATAAAAGACCGGCAGCTAAGTTGCCGGTCTTTTATGTTTTCAGGGTCGAATTAGCAGCATCTGCGGACTGCCGGTATTCAAGCTAATCGGCTATTAACACAGTCAACTCGCGTAGCGGTGTGGAATCGCTCGTGTCCGTTTGCGCAGATTCGGTGCGGTTGACGTGGCGGTAGAGGATGTCGCGTTGCTGGGGTGTGAAGCCTGCTTCGCGTATCAGGTAGCGGAGCATCTTTTCGTCTGCGCGGTTGTGTGCGCCCGCCGCCGAGACGACATTCTCTTCAATCATAATCGAACCCATGTCGTTTGCGCCGAAGCGTAGCGCGACTTGTCCAAGACGAAGCCCCTGTGTGAGCCAAGAGGATTGAAAGTTTTCGACGTTGTCCAGAAAGAGCCGCGAGACGGACAGCATTTTCAGATAATCAACGCCGGTCAATTCGTCTTTGATGCGGCGACCCAATGCGGTGTTCTCGCGTTGAAACGTCCAGGGAATAAAGGCCGTGAAGCCGCCTGTTTCGTCTTGCAGATTGCGTATGCGTTCCAGATGGCGCACGCGGTGAACGACCGTGTCGCCGATGCCGAACATCATCGTCGCCGTCGAGCGCAAACCGACTTTGTGAACCGCACGCATCACATCAAGCCATTCATCCGTAGTGCATTTCGTCGAAACACGCTTTCTCACTTCGTCATCAAGAATTTCGCCGCCGCCGCCGGGCAGACTATATAGCCCCGCTTCTTTCAGGCGCGCGAGCACGTCTTCGTAAGAGAGTTTGGAGATGAGGTGTATGTTGTGAATCTCCGGCGGCGAGAAGCAGTGCAGTTGAAAATCTGGATACCGCGCGTGTAGTTCGCGCAGCAGATTTTCATACCACTCGATGCCGAAATCAGGATGCAGGCCGCCTTGCATCAATACGCCCGTGCCGCCGAGCGCAATCGTTTCGTCAATCCGCGCCGCGATTTCGTCAATCGTCTGAACGTAAGTATCTTTCGCGCCGGGACGCCGGTAGAAGGCGCAGAAAGTACACACGACGTTGCAGACGTTCGTGTAATTGATGTTGCGATCAATGATGTAAGTGACGACATCACGGGGATGCCAACGCTTGCGTATTTCGTCGGCGGCGAGACCGATGCGCACGAAGTCCGGCGAAAGAAGCAGCGCGGTGCAATCAGTGGCGGTCAGCCGTTCGCCGGAAAGCGCGCGATCAAGAATCGCTTGAATGTTTGTTGTTTCGTTCACGTGAATTTTTAATGTAAAGCAAACAGCGTATAACAATCGGCGTTCTGCACGACCACAGGCGACGCGCCTCAACCTATGAACTTCGAACGCCTTAATTAACCGGGCGGGAAGTATTATATCAAGCATTCAACCTTGCGAATGAGAGACACGCTGATTCCGCTCCGGTTGACTGAGTTGTTAGATGCGCTGTTTAATTTCAAACACTTTGATTAATTAAGAGCGGCTCCATATAGCCCGCCAAATATCTCGCCACGCCTGCCGCGATTTCTCATCCACTTCCTCTGGGCTTCCTTGAGAACTTAACACCTGTATGCCGTAATCAATCGCATAAATGGCAGCTTCAGGTATGGTCATTCGCCTGTTCTGAGCGATTTCCTCAATCCATTTCATTAGACCTGTAGGTATCTTTAATGTTAGCTGAAAAGATTGCTTCGTATTATTATCATCATATTCCTCCCGATTACCTTCTCTACCTATCAACTTTCGCAACACATGACAAATTATATCGTACCAAAGGATCAACATGTGTCTCCACGCGCCGTGATGCCTACTTTTATCCTTCCACTCGTCCGGTTTATGTGGCGGGAATATATCGAAGATAGCCACACGTATTATTTCGACCGCATGATCAGCCACCCGTCTTTTATTAAGAACTGCTTGCTCCAATCTGCTAAATGTCATAGCAGACAGAGTAACTGGCACTTTTTGATACTTTGCTCGCCACATTTCACTAAATTTCCATACTCATCAAGAAGCATCTAACAAACATTATACGCTATTCGAGTTGTCCCGGCAGCGTGCGAAGGCATGGATAAACTTACGACTGCGTGGCGGGCAATCTCACCGTAAATTTCGCGCCGTGTCCGGCTTCGCTGCTCACTTCTATGTCGCCGCCGTGACGCCGCACGATGGCATAACAGGTGGCGAGGCCGAGTCCCGTGCCGCGCTCGCCCTTGGTGGTAAAGAGCGGGCGAAAAAGTTTATCCATCGCCTCCAGACTGATTCCCTCGCCCGTTCACGCGCGTTGTAGTACAAAATAAGGCCTTCATCGTTGACGACGATAACGCTATAGGGCGATGGATCGAGTGTGGCGAAGTTTATCGCGGGAGTATCCTACGGAAGCGGAATTGTAACTTTGTCCGTGCCTTGAAACCCCTTGCCTACTTTACAAGTCAATCAATCTTAAAGGCCGCGCGCCGGGAATAATTTCATGCTTGAGCGCGAGCCGGTAGAAAAGATCGAGTCCGGCGCGCATCTCCGCATTCAGGACGAAAGAAATATTTTCGAGCAGATAAGAATTAAGCTCGCCGGGCGGAAGAGAGAGCGTGCGTGCGTAAAGACTGACAATTTCATCAACACGCTGTAAGCCTTCATCGCGCGCTCCGGCGAAATCAATCGTGCGCACGGCTTCCGCCGCATATCCGGCGCGTGTCATCCACATCGCAAAGACAAAGCCGAGTCCCGTGCGCGCGCGCCATAGCCCCGCTAAATCATATACGAAGAATTCTTCGCGTGAAAAGATCATCGCCGGATCGCCGATAATTAGCGCCGCATCGCACTCCTTAAGCATCCCGCGTAGATCGGGCGGACGCGGAACAAGCTTTGGTTTGACGTTAAGAAACTCGCGGAAGATAACCTGCACGAGCGCCGCAGAGGTGCGCGACGAAGTATCGAGCGCAATGCTTCGCACTTCTTTTAATTCGATGCCGCGCGTCACGAGCACCACGCTTCTGACGTTGCTACGCGCGCCGACGCACACATCCGGCACGATCAGCAGATCAAAGGCGCGCTGGTATTCGACGACGGGCACGAGCGCCGCCGCGACTTCGCCGCGTAAAAGCATCTCGGCGCAACGCGATGGCGCGGTGTCCGTGATTAACTGAACGTCGCGTTGGCGTGTGCCCTGCTGGAAACTCCAGATGAGAGGCGCGGTGTTGAGATAGCTTGATGCGGCGATGCGCGGCGGACGGGAGAAATCGTTTATGGTGGCGTGTGACATTCTTTTACGCGCGGCTTTCAGCAACGCTTTCTGACTTTAATGCTAATGCACTTGTGCGGGCGGCGGCAAGAACCGAAGGCTTCACGAACGGTTGCGTCGCTATTGGCGCGAGCAATGCACGTTGACAGCGTTCCTCACGGACAAGTACGATACGCCGCGATTTTGTTGGTGCGACAAGCGATTAAAACTCTATGCCTATTTACGACATCAGCGTTCCGATTTCCGAAACTTCGACGCCCGTGTATCCCGGCGATCCGGCCATTGAAATTAGTCAATCGTCGTCCATTGCGGAAGGCGATCCGGCGAATGGGTCGCTGCTGCATTTCGGCGCGCACACGGCGACGCACGTTGACGCGCCCGCGCACTTTATCGAAGGCGCAACGAAAATAGACGCCGTTTCCCTCGATAAACTCGTCGGCCTCGCGCTCGTGCTGGAAATACCGGAAGAGGCGCGTGCAATTACACTCGAACACGTCACGCCGCAGAAGCTCAATGGCGCAACCCGCGTGCTGTTGAAAACGCGCAACAGCTCTTTCTGGTCTAAATCGTCCGGCGAGTTTCGCAAGGACTCTACATATCTTGCGCCCGATGCCGCTCTCTCTCTGGTCGGCCAGAACGTGCAACTCGTCGGCATTGATTATCTCTCCGTAGAGCAGTTCGGGTCAGAGCGATTCGAGACACATAAGACGCTACTGTCAAACAACGTCGTGATAATCGAAGGACTGGATTTACGCGAAGTTACGGAAGGCGTTTACGAATTGATCTGTCTGCCGCTGCGCATCGCAAGCGGCAGCGGCGACGGCGCTCCGGCACGCGCCATTCTACGAACGCTGAATCGAGGGGAATAATCGAGCGAGATTGAATGGAACGAGAGAGGCCAAACGTGAGTAGTTGATTACGCGCGGCGAGTGATGATGCAAAGATGGATTCGCAACGTCAACGAAATTTCGCCGAAGAGCGTGCGCGCATGAGCGAGCGCACGATTCCCGAATTGATAGAGCTACTGTCAAGCATTAATCTGCGCACGCGCTTTCTCGCCGAAATGTGTCTGCGTGATGCGACTTCCACTTGACTCAGTTTCCGGCCTGCGGCGCAGGCTGGCGAGCGTGAGCGGGCAATCGAAGAATGGCGCGCATGGTGGCACGCGCATTCGGCAACACACAAAAAGCGATGGCAACAAACTCCGACAAAAGATTGAGCGATAAAACATCCGCGTCCTCTTCCGGCGACACACACGATGCGCGAGACGATGCCAATGACGCTGGTTATCGTGAGCGTGTTTACGAAATCGTGCGCCGCATTCCCGATGGGCGCGTGATGACTTACGGCCAGCTCGCGGAAATTTTGGGCGAAGGCTATACGCCGCGCACCGTCGGCTTTGTGATGCACGCCGCCGATGAAGCGACGACGCCCTGGCAACGTGTCATCAATGCGCAGGGCGCTTGCTCGACAGGCCGCGTGATTCTTCCGCCGGATAAACAACAGCGACTACTCGAAGCCGAAGGCGTACAGTTTGATGCGCGTGGCCGCTGCGATTTGCGCCGCTATCGTTGGACGCCGGAAGAAGCGAACGAGGCGAGCGAGCGCAAAGACGACGAGCGACAGGCCAGCCTCTTCAGCGAATGAACTCTCTTTATCTGTAGGAGACCGGTATGATGAACGATCCTTTGCAATCGCGTGCGCCCTACAACGTCAGCGAGCCGCGCTACTCTGTTTCTCAACACATGGTAACATCCGCTTTCGAGTTGCCGAACTTCCGCATTACGCAGAATCTGGGAATCGTGCGCGGCATCGTCGTGCGTTCACGCAACATTTTCGCCAACATCGGCGCAGCCTTTCAAACCCTTGTCGGCGGCAACATCACCGTGTGGACGCAGCTCTGCGAACAAACACGCGCGGAGGCTTTCGAGATCATGATTCAACACGCGACGGAGCTTGGCGCGAACGCGATCATCGGCGCGCGTTATGACGCGACGGAAGTGATGCAGGGCGCGACGGAAGTTTTAGCATACGGGACTGCCGTCATCGTCGTGCCGGTTGATTCGACAGACACCTACCGATCATGAACGGTGCGAAGCTTTCGGAAGCAGACCGCACACGCCTACGCGCGTCTTTCGAGCGCGTTCCCCTCCTGCATTTGCTCGACCTCAAACTCGACCGCATCGAACGCGGCGCGGCCACGCTGCACGCCGAAGTGCGCGAGGAACTGACGCAGAATTACGGTCTGTTAGCACGGCGGCGTCATTGCCTCGCTGATTGATACAGCCGCCGCCTTCGCCACACTCACGCTGCTCGAAACGAACGAGAAAGCCGTGACAATTGATTTAACGATTAAGTACCTTCAAGCCATTCGCGGCGGCAAGGTGAGCGCACAGGCGTCTGTGACACGCGCGGGACGCCGTCTTGTATTTCTCTCCGCAGAGGCCAGAGGCAACTCGGAAAACATTGTAGCGACAGCACTTACGACTTTCGCACGACAGTCGTTAAGCTGAGCCGCAACGATTTTGAGATATCTCGCAAAATTGTGTAGACAAAAACGTTTATCCATGTAAAAATGTGTTTGACCTAACCGCTCTCCCGCGAGCGGTCAACGCTTCGAAAGCCGCCCGCGTCGTGCTTCATTAGTCACACTTAAGTTTCGTTTGCGTCCCCGACATCGCCGCCCATGCACTCTCTTTATCACGCGCTGCTCGTCCAACATCCACGCCAGCTCACCTCGGTTCGCTGTGCGGAGCAGACCATCGCGCAGCTACATCGTTATTTTGAGGACGTCGTGCTGGAAAACAATTTGGCGGCGTTGGTGGTTGAAAGTTTGCCGCTGGTGGCAGAGCGTTCGATGCGCGATCTGGCGCGGGTGCGCGAAATTGGACGCGCCGCTCATAAAGCTTTCTTTTTCGTCACACCCGGCGACGCGCTCAACGATTTGCCGCTTCGCACGGACGATCAAGACCGCGAGCCTATTCTGTTAAAAAGAACCGAGCACGACAAAGTATACGAGCGATTCGTGGTCATCGCCGACGCGCGTTTCTCTGCGTTGCTCGCATCCGTGCGCGACGAAGGGGATGACGGCAGCGAAGGAGGCGGCGGCGACGAAGTAATCTGGTCGTTTGAACCCGACATCGTTTATTCCGCGCTCGAGTATTTGATGGCGCGCGTAACGGCGGAACGCCCGTTTCAGGCATCGGCTTTTTCAAATGCCGTGCGCACCTCGATGCCGAAAGCGACCTCGCTTCAGTTAACGGTTTCGGTTACGACAAAGCTTGCCAGACTTTTGCAGGAACAGGCCGGACGCGAGGTTGCCATCAACCGCATCGCCACCGCCATTCGTAGCTCGCTCGAACTAGACAGCATTCTGCAAACAACCGTCAACGAAGTCGGGCGTGCCTTAAACGCGCAACACTGTGCCTTGCGCGTTGGCGGCGAAGCGGACAAGCAACTCACCAACTGCTATTTCCGCGACGGCAAGTCGGACGACGCTGAAGCAGAGGAAGTGATGGGCGACCTCGAAGCCTACAACGTGCGTCTCGCGGGACGTTTCAAAAACTACGTACTGGACGGCCGCGAAAGCGCCGGGACTGAAGCGCAAAAGATACGCCCGCTCGCCGTCGTGCCGCTTATTTATCACGAGCGATTTATGGGCGTGCTGCTGGTGCGCTCCGACGATGCGAAGCGCGTCTGGCAGGAGAACGAAGTGCTGTTGCTGCGGACGGTGGCCGATCAGGTGACGGTGGCCGTCAATCACGCGCGCCTCTTCGCACAAATACAACAGCAAGCGCTGACCGACGGCTTGACCGGATGCTTCAATCGCCGCTCGTTCGAGATGCAGCTTGAACGTGACTTGCATCTGGCGACACGTATGCGCCAGCCCATTTCACTGATTATGCTCGACGTAGACCACTTCAAGCGCGTCAACGATACTTTCGGCCACGATGCAGGCGACATCGCCTTGCGCGCGCTGGCGGAAAGTCTACGCGAGGAGTTGCGCGGCGTTGATACGGCGGCGCGCTACGGCGGCGAAGAGTTTGCGATTATCCTTCCGCAGGCTGGCATCGAAGGCGCGCTGGCCGTCGCGGAACGCCTGCGTGCGCGCGTCGAGAGCACAGAGGTTCCCGGCGTCGGCCACATCACCGCCTCGTTCGGCGTGGCGACGTTCCCGCTTCATGCCACGTCGCGCGATCAACTGGTCGTCACGGCAGACCGCGCGCTTTATAGCGCCAAACATTCCGGGCGTAATCGCGTTCACAGTCCCGCCACCGAAGAGACCGAGTTGACCGATGCGATGTTCGATATCAACGAGATGGTCGCAGGCGATGCGCTAGGCGCGCAAACCGCCGTGCCGCTCGTCTAAACATTCGCACAGACAATCTCACGTTCGCCGAAACCTTCCGCACAACTTCATACTTTCGCCACGTTTCTCCTGTATATTTCGGAAACAATCTATCGAAGCGCTCTCTCGCGGGTAGCGTCCCGGCTAAAAATCGCGCATGATGTAAAGCTGCGCGGTTCGCTTCTCGCCGGAAAGCTGGCCTGCAAAAAGCGTTTGCGGCGGCGCTCCGCTTCTGTTTCCGTTTATGCACGATCTAAGAAAATTCGCGCGTTACTTTCGCCCTTATAAGAAATCTCTCGTCACGGGCATCCTCTGCATTCTCGCCTCCGTCGTCGTCAAACTACTCGTGCCGCTCATCGTCGGGCAGGCGATTGACGATTTGCGCACGGCATTAACGTGGGCGAAGCTGACGCGCTATGCTTTTCTGACATTCGGGTTAAGTCTTGTCAGCGGCATCTTTCTCTTTTTGCAGCGGCGCATTCTCATCGGTATGTCGCGCGACGTGGAGTACGATCTGCGGCAGGACTTCTACGCGCATCTCGTAGACCAACCGCTCTCCTTTTATCAAAATCATCGCACCGGCGATTTGATGGCGCGCGCGACAAACGATCTGGCGGCTGTCCGGCAACTCGCCGGGCCGATGATTATGTACACGCTGCAAACCATCTTCGTCGTCCTTTTTGTGCTGCCGCTGATGTTCCGTATCAGCGTGCGGCTCACCTTGCTGCTGCTTGTCACGATGCCGCTCGTGTCCCTGACCGTGAAATATTTCGGCCAGCAGGTTCACATACGCTTTGAAAAGATTCAGGACTTCTTCGCGCAGATTTCCGCACGCGCGCAGGAGAATTTCACGGGCGTGCGCGTCGTCCGCGCCTACGCGCAGGAGAACGCGGAAGTTAAAATCTTCGAGCAGTTGAACCGCCAGTATGTCGAGCGCAACCTGAATCTTGTGCGGCTCGACGCGGTGATGCGCCCGTTGATGCAGTTTCTGATCGGCTTGGGCTTTGTGCTGATTATCTGGTACGGCGCACCGCTTGCCGTGCGCGGCGAAATAAGCGTCGGCGAATTCACAGCCTTTAATCTTTATCTCGCACACCTCGTGTGGCCTTTAATCGCGCTCGGCTATGTCGTCAATCTATATCAACGCGGCACGGCGAGCCTCAAGCGTCTAAATTTTATTTTTGCTATCGAACCCGCAATTCAAGACGAGCCGACCGCTAAACCGCAAGCGCCGATTAGCGGGCAGATAGAATTTCGTAATCTGACTTTTAGTTACAACAAAGCTGACGAGCCGATGCTGCGCGACATCAATCTCACTATCGAAGCGGGACAAACCGTCGCCTTCGTCGGACGCACGGGCAGCGGCAAATCGAGCTTGATGAACTTTATTCCGCGTCTGCTGGAAGCGCCGCCCGACACCGTTTTCGTTGACGGCGTTTCGGTGCGTGATTATCCGCTCGCGCAATTGCGCGCCAGCATCGGCTACGTGCCGCAGGAGACATTTCTCTTCAGCGAGCGGCTCGCCGAAAACATCGCGTTCGGGGTCGAGAAAGCGGAGCGCGCGGAAATTGAGTGGGCGGCGGAAATCGCCGGGCTTGCCGACGATATAAAGGGGTTTCCGAACGGCCTCGAAACGATGGTCGGCGAGCGCGGGCTGACGCTTTCCGGCGGGCAAAAGCAGCGTACGGCGATTGCCCGCGCCGTTTTGCGCCAACCGAGAATTCTGATTCTGGATGATTCCCTTTCGGCAGTTGACACCTATACGGAAGAGAAAATTTTAGCCCAACTGCGGGGCGTGATGCGCGACCGCACAAGCCTTATCGTGTCGCATCGCATCTCGACGGTGCGCGATGCCGATTTAATCTGCGTGCTCGACGAAGGACGCATCATCGAACGCGGCACGCACGATGAACTGCTCGCGCGCGGCGGCGAATATGCAGACCTTTACGAACGCCAACTGCTCGAAGAGGAACTCGCCGCAACCGAGTAGAGTAATCAACAGCCAGTAATTAATTTCGAGCAGGCGGGAAGCAGGAAGCCGTTTCGCTTTATGCCACCCGCATCCATTGTACCCTCTAAGCTTTAACTGAAAACTGATTGCCGGGCACTAAAGACTTTTGCAGCTATGTCCACAGACGCCAAAAAATTTCACGAAGAAGAGGCCATCGGCAAGACTTACGATCTGCGTGTGGCGCGCAGGCTGCTGCGTTATTTAAGGCCGTATGTGCGTTCGCTCGTGACCGCGCTGACGCTGACGCTTTCACTCAATCTGCTCGGCATACTGCAACCGAAGTTTACGGAGTATGCGATTGATTGGTACATCATTCCGCGCCAGACGAACGGCCTGAATCTGTTTGTGCTCGTCTACGTCACGGTGCGCCTCGTCATCTTCGTCTTCTCTTACTTTCAGGCCGTGCTGCTCAACTCCGTCGGCCAGCACGTAATGTATGACCTGCGTGCGCAGCTTTACGATAAGCTGCAACATCAGGAAGTCGCCTACTATGATCGCCATCCCGTCGGGCGCATTATGACGCGCCTGACATCCGACGTTGATGCGCTCAACGAACTGTTCACTTCGGGCGTGACGGATGTGCTCGGCGACGTGGTGATGATCTTCGCCATCATCGGCATGATGCTCTGGATGGATTGGCAATTAACGCTCATCACGCTCATCACCGTGCCGCTGCTGTTCGCCGCGACGACATGGTTTCGCAAGCACGCGCGGCGCGGCTACGACCGCGTGCGAACGCGCATCGCGCGCCTCAATGCTTTTCTGCAAGAGCATTTTTCCGGCGCGCAGACCGTGCAGATTTTCAACGGCGAACGCAAATCGCTCAACGCTTTCCACAACATCAACGACGATCATCGCACGGCCAACATCGAAACCATTTTTTACTACTCCGTCTTTTTTCCGCTCGTTGATTTAATCGGCGCGGTCGGCATCGCGCTCATCGTCTGGTACGGCGGCTGGCGCGTGATGAATTCGGCGCTCAGTCTCGGCGCGCTCGTCGCTTTTATTCAATACTCGCAACAGCTTTTTCAACCGATCCGCGATATCTCCGATAAGTACAACGTGCTGCAAGCGGCGGTCGTCGCATCGCATCGCATCTTCAAGACGCTCGATCTGCCCATTGCCATCACAACGCCCGCGCGAGCCTTAAAGACAGGCCGCGCCGAAGGACGCATCGAATTCGAGAACGTCTGGTTCGCCTACAACGAAGAGGAATGGGTGCTCAAGGATATTTCGTTTACGGTCGAGCCGGGACAGTCAACCGCTTTTGTCGGGCACACGGGATCGGGCAAAACGACGATCACGAATCTTTTGATGCGCTTTTACGATGTGCAGAAGGGGCGCATTCTGCTTGACGGCGTCGACGTGCGCGAATGGGACTTGCAGGCGCTGCGTGAAAACTTCGCCGTCGTGCTTCAGGACGTGTTCCTCTTCAGCGGCACAGTCGAAAGCAACATACGGCTTGGACGCGCGGACATCACGGATGAGCAGGTGCTCTGGGCGGCGGGCGAAGTTCACGCCGACGGATTCATCGGGCGCTTGCGCGATGGCTTCAAAGCTGAAGTGAGAGAGCGCGGCGCGGGGCTTTCCGTCGGACAGAAACAGTTGATCTCGTTCGCCCGCGCCCTCGCCTTCAATCCCGCGCTGCTCATCTTGGATGAAGCGACGAGTTCGATTGACACAGAGACCGAGCAACTCATACAGCAGGCCATTGAGCGCGTGATGCGCGGGCGCACCTCGCTCGTCGTCGCGCATCGCCTTTCGACGATTCAACGCGCCGAACGCATCATCGTGCTGCATCACGGCGAAATACGCGAGCAGGGTTCGCATCAGGAACTGCTCGCCGTGCGCGGCCTTTACTGGCGGTTATATAAATTGCAGTACGCAGACCATGCGACCGAAGAACGCCGTCCATCGGAGCCGCTCGGCGGGCGTTTGCAGTACGGCGATTAAAAGTTCATTTCTGCGCGGCGGGCATCGCAAATTTCGCGTCGTCGATCGGGATGTTGTGTTTGATTTCCGTAATCTTGATAGTTGAAGCTTCAAAGCCTTCAAGCTGCGCGCGACGTTTGGTGAATGGAATCTTCACGCCGTCCACTTCCCTGTAATCTTCGTAGTCCGTCACTTCCGGGATCATCCCGACCATCGTATCAATGAACGAGACGCGGCGTAGCAATAACCCCGTCTGCGTATCGAAGTACAAACGCTCCGGCTTATTGTCTACGGTGCGGCCTCCGACGACGTAAGCTTCGCGTTCGCCGATCTTCTCTTTACCTGTCACAAGCAGCCGCGCAAACTGCTCTTTAAGCTTCCAATCGCCATAAAAATCCGCACTGCGTTTTAGTTGTGCGAGAGCCGTGCCGCTCACTTCACGCGCTTCTGTTTCGTTTCCAGACCAGCCGATCATGCCGTTAAAACCTTGTAGAAGTACGCCCTTCGGCGTAGTCACCAGTGCCAGCATTTTATTCGGGGCGGCCTGATAAATTTCGAGCGGCGAGGTCGGCAAAAGATGTGCGGTCAATGTTCCCTTGCTGAACTGCGTTTTGAAGTTTTCGATGGCGCGCTTGCCGCCGACGGCTTCCGTATACTTATTGAGTAGCTCATCAACAGTCGGCATCGCGGCAGCGGCCTGCGGCTTTGCATTGGCGGGTGCGGCGACGGAGGCCGCGCCCTGTTGCTGTTCGGGGGCGGCAGTGATCGGTGGAATGTTGACGGGGTCTGTTTTTCCTCTGTGGCAGGTATAGCAACTGACCTGCGTTCTACCGTTGAACGCGATCTTATTGGATTCTATCGTCAACTGAATCATGCGGCGCGTGAACTGCTTGACGGGTTTCTCATCGCTCTCCCAATTCCACTTTCCATCAGCCGTCCGTACATGACAATGATCGCACTTAACGCCGAGCGAAGCCTTCATGAAATTCATCGTCGCGTACAACTGCGACGCGGGCAGGCCTTTCAGCGATTGAATGTTTTTGAAGACCTGTTCGGCAGGCTTCTCAACGCTTTTGTTCTGCGGCATAGCAAACGGCAACGCTGTGTCGCCCGCTTCCACGCGAGAAGATAAAGGTTCGCCGTCGCTCGCCTTATGTGCTGCGACTTCAGCTCTTGCTCCTGTTGCTGCATGATTGGCGAAGATAAAGCCCAACAGCAACCCCAGCGCAACGCCGCCGCAACCGTGAGTGATAATCCTTTTGTGCATATACTGATCTCCCGCGAAGAATTTCCATTCGGAACATTTCCGAGTCTAAAATATTTCAGCGGCAAACGCCTCGTATCGCCGCGCCGCTAAGATTTCTTTTACGCGACACGAGTCTGCTGTACGGAGACACATTGCCATCTATCATCGCGTTTTACGAGCATGAAACTACAACGGTTGCGCACCGTAAAATCGCGCCCTAATCTGTCCTGTCCTTTAGCGATGCCGAGCGCCGTCACTGTCGCCGCCGCGCCGTAAATGCGAATCTTCAAGTCCTGTGTTTCAATCGAAGTAATCCGCGAATTGGCGTTCTCCTTCGAGAACTCGCGCGTCCGCGCTTTGTCCCAGACTTCGCCGTTCGTCCCGATACGCACAAACTCGTCGGCGGCGATTCTGTCAAACACAAACTCGTCGCGCGTCATCTCGTTCTCCGCCGCCTCGCGCAATAAAGCCCTGATGGCCTGCTCGTCTTCGTTTATTTGAAAGACCTGCGCGGGAACGAGCATTCACATCATCACGCCCAGCACGAAGGCCGCAGGCATCACGAGCAAAGGCCGATACCGCGAGAAACAGCGCACACGATCCTGATTCAAAATCATTACTATTCTCCTTTGCAACGTTTGTTTGGACGCGAAGTAAATCGGTTGGCGAAAAGCTTCCGGCGCAATGTTTCGCGCGGCGACTTTCAGCAGACTCTCCGCATAGGCGAAAGCATCCGCACCCGCACCAACCACCGCCTCATCGCACGCCATCTCCCGCTCCAGATTCAATTGACGGGAAGCATAGCGAACGAGCGGATGAAAAAAGAAGAGCGCATCGAGCAACATCTGAAACAACTTAATGTAGTGATCGCGGCGTTTCAGGTGGGCAAATTCGTGCCGAAGAATTGAAGCGCGCTCGCTTGCCGTCGTCCAGTTTGCGATATCGGCCGGAAGCAGTATGACAGGCCGCCGCAGTCCTCCTGTGAGGCACGGCGAATCAATCTCCGTCGAGAGCCGCAGGCGCACGCGCGCAGATGCAACCCACGATTCGGCGGCGCAACTCAGCGATTCGATTGATACGGGACGCGCCGCACGACAAACACGGCGAAGTCTCATGTAAGAGCGGCCTGATCGCGCGAGAGCAAGAATCAGACCGGCCAGCCAGACGATAAATAAAACCGTCCAGAACGCAGAAGCACTGCTTAAGCTGTTTCCTACAATTGGCGGAATGGCGATGCCAGAGAGTGGCAAAGCAAGCGGCGCGGATGAGGCGACGGCCTCCGGAATTTTAAGCTCTCGGAAAAGAACTACGCCGGGCGCTTGCGGCAACGTCAGGCGCGTGGCGATGCTCATCCATAAGGGCAGCGCGGCAACGGCGATTAAGCCGCATAACCATAGTTGATGGCGCACGCGCGACGCTTGCGTGCGATAGGCTTTCTGCATCAGCCAGACGCCGCCGAGCAGCACAGCCGCCTGCCAGCTCCACGTCCAAAGCAAACGCGCGGCGCTTTCCGCCATCGCGCAGGCTAAGCTCAGAAGTTCCGGCATTAGCTTTTCTCCTTTGCGCGGCGCTGAAGCGTTATCTCTTTGCGAATCTCAACGAGGTCTTCGTCCGACAAATCGCCGGTCTCAACCAGATTGAGCACGAGCGAGGTGGCCGAACCGCCGAACACATACTTGACCAGATGATTGAGAATATGGCGGCGCGATTTCTCGCGGCTTCTTTTCGCGCGATAAATAAAGGTGCGCCCTTCCGCGCGATGCGTCAAATGCTCTTTCTGTTCGAGAACGCGAATGATCGTGAGAATGCTGTTGTAGTGGCGAGTTCCGGGCAGCCGCTCCTGTATCTGCTTGACGCTTGCCTCGCCTGCCTCCCAGACGATACGCATTATCTCAAGCTCTTTATCGGTAAGAATCTTCGACGGCTTTCGAGGCATCCCGCGCCCTCCTAAAACGTATAAGTACGTTCACAAGGCGACACTGTAACGCATTTATACGTTGAGCGCAAGCGGATTATCTTCGTCCCGCTTTTGTTTGAAATCCGCGCTTCTTAGTTGCTGCGCGGTTTCAGCGGAACAAGGCTTTCAACGGAATGATATATCTGCAAGTAGGTTTGCGTTTCGCGCGGGATCAAGGTGCGCCATGCTGCGCCGCCGCGTCGTATATATCCACCCAGACGCGCCGGGTTCGAGTTGTAACCGGCGGCCATCAAATCCGGGAACGTGGCGATATTCGTGCTAAGTGCGTAGGTAATATCAGGATTAAACGCCATATCGTTCCAAGTGTCCTGCATATAAAGCAGCATCGCTTCGAGTGCGTTGCCGTGATTGCGCATCCCGGCGACGAAATCAGGATTGAGGCCGACGCCCGGATGCCGCCGCCGCTCCATCTGGTAAGTCGGAGAGATCATCTGCACCATGCCGCCCGCGCCCGCGAAGCTGACGGAATAACGATATGTGTCGAGTTCGTTCAAAGCGTAGAGCGAATAGATTTCGTCGAAGAGCGCAGAGCGGCCTTCCGTGCGAAAGCGGTCGTGATCCGTATGTTCCACGACACACAATCTTTCGGCGACGTCAATAATGTTCGGCGTGATGACCGCGCCGCGCTCGCGCAAACGCTTTGCCGCCGCGTCGAGCATCGTGCGCACGTAGGTTTGTCCGGCCTTGACGAGTTCCGGCGAGAGCAACGCCGGATGAGCGGAAGTGTAGTAAGCCATCTCGCGGAACACGCCGCCGCGCTCAATCGGATATTCGACGATCAAAGGCACAAGCGCGCGTCCCGCATTATCGGAAACCGTGACGGCGGTATTGACGCCGTTGGCGCGCAACACGCGCAAGCGCATCGGCGTGCCAAGCGAGCTGATAAGACCTGTCTCCGCGCCGCGCGTCAAAAAAGTCTCCTTCGGAAGCGTCAACAAATGTAGCTGCGAAGAATCCGGGTCGAACACCGAGAGAGTCACAAAATAAAGTGACGGAGAAGCGGGCATCGCCGTCAGCAACGGACGCGACTTCAAAGCGCGTTGCGCTTCGGCAAGGCGCGCGCGCACCTTATTGACGGAAAGCGGATGAGCAAGCGGCTGCGCAGTCGGCGCGGTAACGATTGACGGAACCGTGACGACGGGCGCGACGATGGCGGGGGAAGGGGTTGTAGATTGCACGGCATCGGAAGCGGAGGGAATCGCTTGCGTAGCCATGTTTGAAGCGGGCGTTGGTTTCGGAGTTGCCGGAACGACTGTCGTCGCCTTTGATGGCGAAGAAACGGGCGCGGTCTGCGTTTGCGGCGATGCTGTTCGTGCGGGTGTGGCAGGCGGCATCGTGCGCGGGCGCATTTCCTGCGGCGACTTGGAGGGAGGCGGGTACAGCGTTCCCTGTGCGAGCATCGGCACGTATAGAGCGGTAAGCATTACAAATAAGACAAGCTGTTTTTTCATTATTGATTCCGGCGCTGACAGAATAGTTTACAGGTGGCGGCAAACGTTTAATAAGATTCAGCAGCGCGCATTATGGTTGTCGGCAATTATCTAGCGCGCTTTTTTTAAGTGACAGCGAAATCAAGGTTGCAGGCTGCCCGCCAGTCCGCCAACCGGCGAGGCGGCTAAACTCTTTAGCACGACGTTCTTTTGCCGCACTTGAAAGCGTGCGGCGACGATATAGCCGACGCTCATGCCAAGGTCGCGGTCAAGCGCATAAAGTTCATCCGCAAGTCTGCGCTGTGATACACGCTCGAACGCATGATCTAATTCTGTCGCGGCTTGCTCAAGGCCTTCCACGAACATCAACTCAAAGCCGCTTCCCTCCTGCGCCCGCCGTCGCGCGCCATCGCGTAGACGCAGACGCGCGTCTTCATGAATTGTGCCGGTTGTCACGACGAAGAGATGCGCGGCCTCCGTCTCAATCTGTTTATCGAGCACGCGGCGTGCCGAGGCGGAAGTTAATTCGCCGTCGCGCAAGGCAAAAAGAAAGAGTTCGTGGCAGACGTTCGTTATTATGTAGGATTCGCCTTCGCCGGAGGGCGCACCGGCGACGATGTGGTCTTCAGCCATGCCGGTCTTGCGCAGAGCCGTGCGTATGCCATCCGTAAGCCATGTTCCGTTGTCCAGAAGTGTGTTGGCGAGTTCCGTCGGCACGAGCAGTTCTTCAACTTTTTCGTCCGCGATGCTCGTGCCGCATTCGCTGCAGGTGGCGTTGCTCGCCATCACGACGGTGAGCGTTTCAGGCGATGGCAGGCGAAACAGCGCGCGGTCTCTCTTGCGGCAGCTAACCAAGACTTCGCGGCGCAGCAATCCGGTTTCGCGCAAACGATTGATAAGCGGATCGGTAGCCCAGTCGGAAAATTCCCCATTTGCCGGTTCGTTTGCGAGACTTCCGCCAGCCTGTTTTTCTCTGATGCGACGCAAAGCGCGGCGGGCATCCGTCTCATTTAATAGTTCAA
This sequence comes from Pyrinomonadaceae bacterium, assembly GCA_046262295.1. Taxonomy (GTDB): domain Bacteria; phylum Acidobacteriota; class Blastocatellia; order Pyrinomonadales; family Pyrinomonadaceae; genus JBHENC01. The sequence goes on from JBHENC010000005.1 coordinate 69,976, forward strand.
GGGCGCGCGCGGTTTCGCCGGGCGGCGCGTGCTGCTTGTCCGGGTTATTTAATTGGACGCCGTCGCGTGTGTGTGCGGCCGCGAAACGCGCAACAGCGGCGGTCGTTTCTTCGTCTACCGGCGACACACGCGCCTGCCATTGCTCGGCGTCGGCCGCGTCGTTCCCGGAAAGCGTTTCATCTCTTTTGTATTGATGTGCGAGAGCGTCCTGCACGTTGTGGCAAAAAGCTGACAGCTTGCGCTGCGGTTCGTGCGTTTCCGCCGTGTAGATAATGCCTGTGCGCAGTTGCGCCGCTTCATCTTTGGCATCCCCGAAGATCAGGAACAGCGCGAAATCCTCAAAGCAGAACACGTCGCCGCTCGTGTACGGCGCGTCAGTCTCCGCGTTTGTCCATTCGCTGACAGCACGCTCCATCTCTGCGGCGCGCTCTGTCCCCGGCAAGGCCAGATCATAGCAACTCAGGCGCGTCGAACGAATCAGAGGCACAAGTCCCCTCTCTTGAAGCTTATCGAATAAGTCCAGGCGCGCCGCATTATCAACGCGGCGATCAAGGGTTCGGCTCTCGATGAACAACATACGCCCTTATCTTCTCCCCTGACAGTCTGCAATATGTTATCACGCCGTTTTACTGAAATTCCACATTTACGCAATATTTATCAACGCAAGATGACCGGCAATGTTCTATCATGGAACAGTTGCACGGTTAATTACATCTATGAAGAACGTATCATTATTGCAATATGAACTCTTATCGTTCGATTGTTGCAATACGATTGTGGCCTGTCACGAAACAGTCACATTGCTTCTTGTAATGGTGTTTACAGCCCTGTAATATCGCTCTGGTTGAAGCGGGAACCCCCACCTGCCCGCGAGCATTACCCCTATAAAGAATTAAGAATTAAAGAGAGAGGTTGAGTTCCCCGTCTATGGTTAATAGAAAACTGTTCCCCTGTGCGCATCGCCTGTTGGCCGCCTGCTTTGTCTTCAGCCTGTGCCTTGCAAGTGCCAGCGCGCAAACGCCCGACACCCGCCCGCGTCTCTCCACGACATCCACCAGCAGTGATTTGAGCGGCATCGCCAAGCTCGAAAATGATGTACTGATCGTCTCGCTCGCAGAGCAGCCGACACACACGACGCTGAGCCGCGAAGCCAAACCTTTTAGCTCTTTGATCGCGCCGCGTGCCGCACGCTTCAACCAACTTTTGCTGACGGCGATTGATACCAGACTCGGCGCACCATATGTCTACGGTGCGGCGGGGCCGACGGTTTTCGATTGTTCCGGCTTCGTGTGGAGCGCCTTTCAATCGGCGGGCATCTCGTTCGAGCGCGTCAGTGCGCGCAACTTGTGGGCGGAATTCGCACCGGCGAGCAAAGATGACGAGCACACGTTCGGCACGCTCGTTTTCTTTAACGGCCTCTCGCACATCGGCATCGTCGCCGAAGACGGACAGGGTTTTTATCACGCCTCGACCAGTAAGGGCGTGACCTATTCACCGTTCAAAGGATACTGGGAAAATCGCGTTGACGGCTTTCGCCGCATTCCGATGCCCGCGCAAAGCTTCGCCGAATAAGACAATCGCGCTATGACGAACCGCGCACAAAAACAAAGGCCGCCGCTTGAGCTTACACTCAAGCGGCGGCCTCTCCCTTTGGAGGTTCGGGTTTAATTAATCGTCTCGCGCGTTCGTCAAACTATTTGAGCGCGCCGGAGACGAAGCCCGCGCGATGCTCATGTTCGCGCGCTTCCCAGACGACCGTGATCTTATCCACCGCGACGTAGCAAAGCTGCTCCTCATTCTTCAAGTGCAGCACGCCGCCTTCGACCTTGACGATTTCCCCGCGCAAGCTGGACGCGCCGCCGCAAAAGATATCGACGCGCTGTCCAATCATCTTAGAAAGAAATTCCTGCATCGCTCTCAAACCTCACATATAAAAGTAAGTCAACAGTCAGGAGTCGAAAGTCCGGAGTCGGAATGAAGAACAGGAACGATATTTAATTCGTCCGGGTTGAATCATCATTTACTTTTCTGCTGACTCCCGGCTCCAGACTCCCGACTCCCGACTTCATGCCTGATTCCCGACTTCGATTTTCGTTTCTTCTCCGGCGTCCATTCCCACACCTGCTCGCCGTTCTGACCGTCGCTCATCTCATCCTTCTGTTCAACCTTCTTCGGATGCCAATCGCGGAACGTGATCTGAAACAGCGGTAATACGTTAACGTCATCCTGCTGCTTGCGCTCGAACTTCAACACGTCATAGTAAGCGCAGCGCGTTCGCGCCGGATACTCCCTGCAAACCGCCGGGCGCGCGTGATAGATCGAGCAGCCGCGCGTTTCTCTGTCAAGAAACATACAGGCCTTATCGAAGATCGTATCCTTCGTGCGCCGCAACACGCGCTCGTCCTCATACATCGTCGTGTAACGCTTCGTTGCGACTTCAACGGAGACGCCGAAATGTTTGGCGAGACGGTTAATGTCGCGCTTCGTCACGCCGACGCGCTCATACAGCGAGCAGCAGAAGGCCGGGCATTTTGTGCAATCGAAATGGACGCGCGGTTGATCGTCCGTCACTTTTACTGCCGTCGCTTTTTTCGCCATGTACCCTTACCCTTTATCGCTTTACCGCCGCTTTGATCTTTCGTATTCCGCGATCAACAAATCCATAAACTCTTCGCGCCGCTCGTAGAGGCGTTTCGGCTCGCGCGCCGCTCGTCTGGCGAGAGCATACGCCGTGATGATGGGAAGCGCCACCGTCGAATCAACATAACACACAACCGCGTCCGGCAAACGATCCGGGTCAATTTTCCCCCACGACACTGCTTCGCCGGGCGTCGCGCCCGAATTGTGAACGACGATTCCGTTCGCCACAAAGTTATGTGTCTTTTTCACTTTCATGTCATAGACGGGAACGATGATTCCCGTCGGCTCGACAAAAATAACTTTGTGATTATCAACATAGCGTTCCTTTATTTCTTCACGGCTAATGCCGAACATTTTCAGGCGGCGATTAAGCGTGCGCCAATCAATTTGTAAAATCTCACAGGTTCTGCCAATCTTTCCGCCCGATTCCGTCAAAGCAGTTCTGACGATTTCTTCGTTCAATTCATGCTTGAAACGCCGGTTATTCTCAAGCCTTGTTTTCTCGCAGTGGGCTTCCTTTTCCTTTTCCGAAAGATTTTCCCAACGCGCGGAAGAATCTTTTCTGAAAAACTCGCGGCGTCGTTGCTTCTCATCTTCAGGCAGTTGATTGAACCATTCGCGCGCCCTCTGGCGACGGGACTCTTTTAATTCGGGCGAAGCGTCGGCAAACTCGCAGCGTTTCGTTTCCCGGTATGCTTCAAACTCTTCTGCCGTCAAATTATCCCAAAACTCGCGCGATAATTTTCGAGCCTTTTCGCCGGTCATGCGTTGCCGATTAAGCTCTCTGAATCGCTCTTTTTCTTTCTCCGATTTTCTTTGCCACTCAAATTTCCGGTGATTCGCCGCGTGTACGCGATAATCTTCCGCCGCCAAATTACCGAGATTATTATTCAAATGATTGTGGTCTAAGTGATGCGAAACTTCATTCGGCTCCAACTTTCTGCCGAGCGCAAATTCCAATAGATAGCGATGTTCGGCAATCGTCTTACCCGTGCCCAAGCCGATTTGGCGATACCCGTCCGTCGAATAAGAAGTATTGAAAGCCTTCAAACTTTCGCCTTTTTTCAAAGTTTTAAGCGGCTTGTACGAGCCATTGGTCAGCATCACCAGATGTTCGGGCGTGGCTAAAATTTCATCTTCGATGTATTTGTCTTTACGCTGTCCGCTAAACCAGCCGTAACGCAAACGCCAGACTTCTTTCTCGCCTGTTTTCCAAACTCGTTCGACTTCCGAAAGAGTGATTTTCTTTGTTTCGTGGTCGAAAGAATAAACATAAAAGCTGGATTCACCGACGAGCTGTTCAATCGGCACGCCTTTCGGATAAACGCTTAAATCTCGCGGCGTGTCAATCAAAGTGCCTTCGGCAACGCACAAACCGCCGGTGTCCGGCCGCGCGTCCGTCACTTGCAAAAAGTAGTCGTGCCCGCGCTCGTCAATGCCCAAGACTTCCTGTATCTGCGGCTCCGTTTGCAGCGCGAAATTCTTCGGGCTGCCGCCGCCCAAAATAAAGATCGCCGAACGCCCGCCGTGTTTTTTGCCTTTATCGCCTTTGCCATGAACCGCGCCGCGTTTTGCCGCGAGCACAATCGCCGCCGTTTCGTTTACATCCAAAGACGGATCGAAAGCGAGTTTGTTGCCTTGCAAAGCTTTCGCGGCGACGTTCATCCCGATGCTTGAATCGCCCGGCGAAGAAGTGTAAATCGGCACCCCGTAACGATAAGCGGCGGCGAGCAGCGATCTGTTTTCCAGACCGAGCGCGCGTTCGCGCTCCGCCACGTAACGCCCGCACAGGTAATGAAATTCCGCCGTCGACATAGGCCGCTGAAACTCTTCGCTCTCGATTATCTTGCGAAAGAAAGCGTCCGTATCGAGCAGCACGGAGTAGTCGAAGAAGATGTCGTAGATACGCACGACCTCTTCCTCGCGCAGCACGACATCGGAAGTCTGCGCGCTGCCCTGATGCAAAGAAAGCCCGATGCCGAAATGCGCGTCGTGATACAAATTCGCGCCCGTCGAGACGATCCAATCAATGAAGCCCGCTTCAATGAGCGGGATCAGCGCCGAGATGCCGAGTCCCGCAGGCGTCAACGCGCCCGTCAAAGTCACGCCGACCGTTACATCATCTTCCAGCATCTTCTGCGAGAAAAGCTGGCACGCCTCACGCAGCCGCGCCCCGTTGTACGCGACAAACGCCTCGTCAACCAGATCGGCCAACGCCATATTCGCCACAATCGGCGCGGGATCAATCCGCCGCCCCTGCAAAAACTTACTCTTCTTTTTCGCCATTTTTCTTTTTTTTACGATTGTCTCTCTAATCCTCTGTCAACAAGGTTTTATATCTATACCCCTATCGCATCGTCAGGGCTTTACTTCAATCCATAATAGTCCCACCCAAATAAGGGCGAGATATTTTGGTAATTTTGTCTCCTAAATCTTTCGTCAGTTTATCCTGCTTATTTACTGTCGCCGCAAACTCTACATCAACCTTCATGTATGGGCATTCACGATAAACGTATGTTTGATGAAAGCGGGTAGACAATCCCCCTTCTTCTGTGAACACCTTCAACAGCTCTTCCCTCGTCATGCCAACGTGTACGGTTTCTATCTGTATCAGAGAGCGAAAAACCCACTGAATATGATCGGGTGCAGCGGGCTGTTGCTGCTCCTTATTCGTACAAGCAAGCGAGAACAAAGCGGATATCAACACGAAGGATATAGCAAAGGTTGTTTTCATTACACGCCCCTCAAATAATCAAAGCTGACGTTTGTCGCATCTATTCAGCTTGCGCTTCTTCGGGCGCATGGCGAAGCCGGAAAAGATTTGCGAGTCTTCGATAATGATTAAGGCTTCGTGCTCGCCATACTCCGCGTGAAAGTGCGGCGGTGGATGATCCGCAAAGTACATTCTGATGACGATGCCGTAAAAGCGGCACAGTTCAGGCACGTGTGTTCTCTTGCGCCAGCTGTGGAAACAATTCTTCGGGAGTCTTGCCCGTCAATCGCATATAGACGCATCGGGGCATAATTCGATGTCGTCGCTCCACTGAATCTGCCTGCCAGACCCGATATGCACTTGCTCGAAGAAACGGCGGTCACGCCAGGCATCGAACACGCCTTGCCCGGCGAGATCAGAGACATCCACTTCGCCCTCCGTCCCATTGGAAAACTTTACATAAAGGCGGTAGCCGTCAAGTGCAACAACATCAATCGGCTTAATCATGGCTGTTTTACCTCAAACCAGATAATGAACCCGGCAATCTCGGACGGTCAAGATAAGCGTGCCTAAAATCTTCAAAAGTCGCACATATCACTCGGCTTGCGCTTCTTCAGGTGCGCGTCTGAGGCGTAGGCGGTTGATGCGGCGTTCGTCGGCGTCGAGGATTTCGACGTCGAGGCCGTGAAAGGTGAGATGTTCGCCAGCGCGTGGGACGCGACCTGATTCGCTGGTGACGAGTCCGGCGATGGTCGTGAAATCGTCGTCTTCGATCTCTATATCGAAGAGGCGTTCGATCTTGCCGATCTCGGTCGAGCCGGGCATCTCGTAATAGCCGTCCGCGCCTTCGACAATTTCCACGATCTCGTCCGTCTCCGTGTCTTCGTCTTCGATCTCGCCGACGATCTCTTCCAGAATATCTTCGACGGTGACAAGCCCGGCGATGCCGCCGTATTCGTCAATCACCATCGCAAGCTGCACGCGCGCCTTCTGCATATCCGTCAAAAGGTGTGCGACGGATTTAGTTTCGGGCACAAAGTAAGCCGGGCGCAGAAGCCCTGCAATCGCGTCGCACTCTTTTTCATCAGACCAGCACTGAAGCAAATCACGCACGTAAATGATGCCCTCGACGTTATCAATCTGTTCGCGGTAAACAGGCAGCCGCGAATATTTCGATTCCACGACGAGGTCGCGCGCTTCACGCACCGTCGCGCTCAAGGGCAACGCGACGATCTCCGTGCGCGGCGTCATCACTTCATGAACCGTCGTGTCGCCGAACTCTATAATCGAATGAATCAGCTCGCCCTCTTCCTCTTCTAAAATCCCTTCCTTCTCGCCGACATCAATGAGCGCCTGCAAATCGCCCGTGTCGTCCTCATCATCGTCGTCCGCATCGGTTTCGGTATGCTCGTCCGCGCGATGGAAGCGATCAAAGAACGTGTGCCAGGGAACGGCGACCAACGTCAGCAGGCGATAGAGCGGTTGAAAGATAGGAAGGACGGCGAGCGCGATTCGCTCCGGGTGGCGCAAGGTGATAAGGCGCGGAATAAACTGCCGGAAAATGAAGATCAGCGTCAGTCCGGCGAGAAACGCGATCAGTATAAAATGGTCGAAGCCGAGTCTGCTTGTGATGGAAGCGACGAGCACCGCAACCGCGACGAGCAGAATCTGATTCGCCGCCGACACAGTAAAGCGAAAGCGCGGGCGATCATCCAGAACTTCGTGTAGAAAAGCGTTCATCGCGGCGGAACGCTCTTCGGCTTCCGATTGCAACAGCCGCAGCCCGACATCGCTTAACTGGCCGAACGCAAGGTCAACGGTTGCGAGGAACGCCAACGCAACCAGCAGCACACAAGTGATTCCTATTTCGATTTCCATAGCAACGTCGTAAAGCGTGAACAACGCATCACGAACAGGACTTTCTTTTCTTTACTAACGATTGATTGTTCACAATTAACGACGAATCAAATGCTCAGTCGGCGACGCAGTTTAAGTTCGAGGCGATTCATCTCGCCCGTATCGGTTTCGTGATCGTAGCCGCACAAATGCAGCAAGCCATGCAGAACAAGCTGCGCAATCTCGCTTTCAAACTCAAGCTCGTGCGCGGCGGCCTGCGCCGCCGCGCGTTCGAGCGAAACGACGACATCGCCCAGATTGTTATCATCCGCGAGCGCCTCAATCTCAAACTGCCCGGCGGGAAACGATAGCACGTCGGTCGTCGCATTGCGCCCGCGAAACTCTTTATTGAGTTCGCGCATCGCCCTATCGGAAACAAACGCGATAGTCGCGTCTTTATCTTCGACGCCGATTTTCTGCAGAGCTTTTCCCGCGAACTCACGCCACACCTCAATGTCAATCGGATGGCGGCGCTGGCGATTAACGACTTCAATCATAGTAAAGGGTAAATCGTGAACAAACAAACACGCGGCGACTCGACGCACGCGGCACTTGTCGATCTCGAATGCCTGTTAATCTTAAATATTGGCTTTGCTGGTGTGTGCTTCGTAAGCCTTGATTATCATCTGCACGAGGCGGTGGCGAACAACGTCCTTGTCTGTGAAGTAAACGAAATCTATATCTTCGACATTGGCGAGCACACGTTCGGCTTCGACGAGGCCGCTGCGTTTTCCCGTCGGCAAATCTATCTGCGTCACGTCGCCCGTAATCACCGCCTTCGAGCCGTAGCCGATGCGCGTCAGAAACATCTTCATCTGCTCGCTCGTCGTGTTCTGCGCTTCGTCTAAAATAATAAAAGCGTCGGCTAAGGTGTTGTGGGTCAGAATGAAATCATCCGTGACGTAAAGCGCGTCGGGCGCGGCGACGCTGATGCATTGCGTTTCGGCTGCGCCGAGGAGTTCTATATTTTTGATGAAACGACGGGGACGCCCGCCGCCGTATGCGCGATAGATTTCGGCTTTGCGTTTGAGGCGGAAAGGCTCTAAACCTGCGGGCAAGCGTATGTCCAAGATAAATGCGTCGTGGCGATAGCCGACTTCGCGCCCGTTGGCGAAACCGGGTTTGCGTCCCGCCGCTTTTCTCCTGCGCCAGTAGGCCACGCCGCCGAGCGAACGCGCCAGAAACAGCACATCGTTTTTCAAACGCTCTGAAGTGGTCGTGTATTGAATACGGCAAGTTCGGTTCGGCTGCGTGACGGGGCCGCCGTCCGCGTCTAATAAGCCCTGCAAGACTGCTAAGCGGACTTCCGCGCTGTTGTAAAGATAAAGTTCAGGAACAAACTTCGTCGCCGAATATGTGCCGCACAAGCTTAAGTCGCGTAAGGCTTCGGTCAACGGATTGCGAATCACCTGTGAGAAATGGCCGCCTTTGCCCGCCAAAGGGTTTGTGATGACATAATCCACTTTGGATTTGCGCCGGAAAGAAAGATTCATATCGCCCAGAGCAAGTTCGAGCGAAGAAACCAACTCAACATCGGAAGTGCAGAAACTCGGCGAGGTTTTGCCGCTAATGCAGCCATCGCCAAGCAGCACACCCAATGAGTATGGATCGAGCGCAACTTCTTTGTAAGGCCATGCGACCGGTGCGGACAGCAGAGGCAATTCGTAGCGGTATTGATGAAAAGACCGCAGGCTATTTTCCATTTCCTGCGTCTGCAAAACGCGGAAAGGCTTGTCGCGCCGTTTGTCTGAATTTGTTCGCACCGCCCACAAATGTTCGGCACAGGCGAGCGTGCTCGAATTATCCGTCATCGTCACGCGATAAACATCTTTCCTGCCCTGCGGGAAAACGCCTGTGACCTTAACCGGCCTACCGTCCGAACCGACAACCTCATCGCCGGTTTCGATGTCGCCCATTTTTCGCCAGCCCGTCGGCGTCAGAAGTTTGCTGTCCAGCGTTTGCGCTCTTCCGCGCATAAAGGCGAGCGGCGCAACTTCGATGACGCGCTTCTCCAGTAGCTTCGTGACGCGCTCGTAGTCGATCAAATCAAACAGCGCATCGTAGAGCGGGCGCAGGTAAGGATCAACTTTGTCCTGCAAATCGCCGGGCAGGAAACCGAGTTTCTCGCCCGCTTCAACCGCCGGGCGCGCCAGCACAATGCGATTGACCTGCTTCTGCATCAGAGCCTGCACGGCCATCGCCACAGCAAGATACGTTTTTCCGGTTCCGGCTACTCCTACTCCGAAAACGACATCCTTTTCCTGAATCGCTTCGATATAGCGGCGCTGCGTCGCAGATTTCGGCGCAACCTGTTTTTTGCCCGCTGGATTGAAACGCGATTTCGTGAAGTAGTCGTGCAAAGAATAAGCGCGATCTTCGGCGATCTGCGCAAAGGCTTCGCGCAGTTCTTTGTCCGTGAAGCTTTTGCCTTCCGAGAAAAGGTCTGCGAAATCTTCTAAAATGCGCTCGACGGTCGTGACATCTTTCGGGTCGCCATCAACCGAGAGGTCTTGCCCGCGTGCGTTGATGCGCACGTCCAGCAGAGATTCCAAATACTTAATGTTCTGGTCGTGGACGCCGAAGAGCGTTTCCAGACCGCGCGGCGGAAGCTCAATCTTCTTCAAGAGTTAAAACAATCTCCTTCGCATGGTGTGTAAACACGATAAGCCGTAGAGCGGCGAACGGATAAGAGTGGGATTAGAGGCATTAGCATAGGATGCTACGGGCGACGCTACTACATCGCGCGCGCGCGTGTCAACACACAAATGTAGGCCCTTAACACGGTCGTTTCGGCAACTTCGACGCCTTGACAACCCGGCTGCAGACACCTATACTTTTTCGCTTGCACTTAAGCATCGAAAACTGTGTCGTATATCGGATACAAACCTGTACAGATTAGATTTTAACGGAGAGTTCAATGCCGAATCATAAGTCAGCCGAGAAACGTGTGCGCCAGAACGAGAAACGGCGCATCGCCAATCGCAATAATCGCGGACGCCTGCGCACCTCCATCAAGAAACTGCGGGTCGCGCTCGCGGGCGGCGAAGCAAACGAGATAAACACGCTTTTGCCGATGACCGTTTCCACAATTGACAAAGCCGTCCAAAAAGGCGTCCTGCATCGCAACGCCGCCGCGCGTTACAAATCTAGACTGACGGCGCGCGTCAATCAAGCCAGCGCGAAGTAGAGAACAAACATAACACGAAAGAAGCGGGGCTAGCCGGATGATTTCGGCTAGCCCCGCTTCTTTCGTGTGCGCTACGAATCGCTACCGAATGCAACATTTAAGGCAAGCGATCAGTACATTTTCATAAACACCTGTGGCCTCAAGACGATGCGTTTTTTTGATTGCAGAGATTTCAAATGGCGGAATTTGAATATAAAACTTTGGCTGACATCGAAGAGTTGGTGCGAAAGTTCGAGTCATGCGAGCTGCCTGTGTCCGAATTCAAACACAGGCAGCACATTACCGTCGCCCTCTGGTATCTCAAGCATTTTGCGCCGCAGGAGGCAGCCGAACGTATGCGCAGAAGACTCCGCCGGTTGCTGAATCATTACAATCTTCAGGGATACAACGAAACGCTGACGCTCTTCTGGATGCGCCGGATCAAAAAAGCTCTGGATGAGTTCGGCACAGAGAATTTTGACGCGATAATCGTCGCCGGAGTCCTCGCTGCCTGCGGCGATTCGCAGCTCGTTTATGACTATTACAGTAAAGAGCGGATTTCGTCTGAAGAAGCGCGGGAGAGTTGGATCGAGCCGGATTTAAGGCCGCTCGATTTTTGATTCGTAGAGACACGATGTTGCCTGCGCCATTCACATGAAGTGGTTGTGGGAGATGTCCGCCCGTCTTATGCAGCCAATTCGCAGACGAGTATTTCGAGTTGCAGGCGCGGCGTGCCGGAAGAAGTCTTGATGGCGAGGTCGGCCTGCGCGATTCGTTCGATACTGCGCGCGAGCGTTTTCGCTTCGCTGCGGCGCGCGGTTTCGAGAAATTCCTGTCGCTTATTAAAAGGCATTCCGACGAGCCGGAAGACCTCTTCTTTCGCCGCGCCCTTAGCCATTAATTCTTTAGCGAGCGCGAGACGATGATAGTTGCTTGCGATGAGGCCGATTAGCATAAGCGGTTCCGCGCCGTCGTCTAAGAGACGCACTAAAGTAGCAAGCGCGCGAGGGCGATTGCGTGCGATCAAGTAATCCGTCAATTCAAAGTTGGAGAGCACGCGCGAACGCCCGACGAGAGACTCGACTGCTTCCATAGTGATGCGCCCGTGCGTATCGAACGCGGCCGTCGCCAGCTTATCCAACTCGTTTGAAAGCGTGCGCACGTCGCTTCCCACCAGCGCGATAATTTGATGCAGGGTTCGCTCGTCCGCCTCCGCTTTCAATTCTCGCAAACGCCCGCGCGCCCACGTCGCCAGCTCCGCATCCGCGAGCGGCGCAAACTCTACGCTCTTGCAGGCATCAAGCAGCGTCTTACTCAATTTGCGCCGTTTATCTAATTCGTCCGCGACGAAGATCATGGTCGTTGATTCGACGGGACGCGCGAGATAACGCGCCAACGCTTCCTCATCCGCTTCGCGCAGTTTGGCAAACTCCGTAACGCGCACGGCGCGGCGCGCGGCCATCATCGGCAACTGCTCGGCGGCGGCAATCGCCTGCTGCACGTCCGCGCTCGCAAGACTAAAACGCGCGTCGTTAAACTCGCGCAACGAAGCGCCGCGCAGCGCCGCTTCCGTAATAGCATCCGCCGCGCGGTCGCGCAGGTAAGTTTCCGCGCCGAATAAAAGATAGAGCGGTGCAAGCGTTTCCTGCTTCAATTCGCGCCGCAGTTCTTCGCGTTTGAGCGTGCTCATTTTTCCTGATTCACGCCGAAGCCGTTGACGAGCGTCGAGACGACCGCCTCGGCGAAGTTTCTGGCGATGCGCTGCACCGCCGGGTCTTCTTCGTTGAAGAACGTGCGCGGGTCGTTGGCAAACTCGAACTCGCCGCGAAAGACGTAGTTCTGATTATCGTAAAGCACGCGGTTCTCGATTTGATCGCGCACGGTGACCGCCGCCGTGATCGTTATTTCAAAGACGCGGGCGCGTCCGGCGTTATCAAGCAGCACGCCCGTGAAATTGAAATCCTTGATGACGCCTTCAACCACCGCATCAGCGCCCGCGCGCTCGCCCTGCACGCGAAGGCCGCGCCCGCGCCGCACAATCTCGTTAATCACAGCTTCGGTAAAGCGCGTATCAATCTTATAACGCAACGCGCGGCCTTCGGTTTGAAAGGCGGGGACGGCGACGGTGCGTATGCGCGCGGGCAATTGATTTTTCGTGACGGGCTTATAGCATTCCGCGAAACCCGTCACACAGGCGAGCATTGAGAGAAACGCCGCCGCGCGGCAGATTTTACCGGCGAGTGTCATCCGATCTTCTCCGTTCGTAGTTCGTTTGCAAGCCAATCGTAGCGAAAGCGTTTCGCAAGAGCTGTTGAATTCAGAGGGCGTATAAAAGGCGTGATGATATGAATCAATCGCGCGGCTTGTCAACTAGGTTGCGATGATGTTGCCGCATGACGAATGGCGTCCGCCACGCGCGCCGTCTCGACTGCCGCGCGCACATCATGAACGCGCGCGATATTCGCGCCGCGCAGGATTGCCGCCGCAACACTCGCCATCGTGCCGTGAAGCCGCTCGCTCACCGGAACATCGCCGAGAAGACGCCCGATGAAGGATTTCCGCGACGTGCCGACGAGCACGGGATAACCGGCAAACTCTCGCACGAGTTCATCCAACCGCGCAATCAACTCCAGATTCTGCGTGTGGCTTTTACCGAAACCGATACCCGGATCGAGCGCAATTCGTTCACGCCCGACGCCGCGCCGCATGGCTTCATCAAGGCTACGGCGCAAGCCGTTTGCGACTTCCGTCATCACGTTTGCGATTGGTTCAAGGCGGTGCATCGTCGCAAGGCTGCCGCGCGAATGCATCAGGAGGAGTCCGGCATCTCTTTCCGCCGCGACATCGGCAATGGCCGGTTCAAAGCGCAGGCCGGAAATGTCGTTGACGATTTCGGCTCCGGCATCCAGAGCAGCGCGGGCGACTGCTACTTTCGTCGTATCAACGGAGATTGGAATTTCGATGGTCTGCGCCAGCCGGTCGATTAAGGGGACGACGCGCCGCATCTCTTCTTCCGCGTTCACCGTGCGCGCGCCCGGCCTCGTTGATTCGCCGCCGACATCCAGAATGTCTGCGCCTTCCGCGATCATCTCTTCGGCACGACGCATGGCTTGATCGAGTGCGAGAAACTGCCCGCCATCGCTGAAACTATCCGGCGTGGCATTAAGGACTCCCATCACGAGCGTGCGTTCGTCGTAAAGAAGAGTGCGGCGCGCTAATTTCCACTCGCGTTCCGGCATCACGCTCGTCCTCTTTGAAATTCCATCCGTATTTGTATGAATTAAAAGCGAAAAGGCAAAAGTCAGAAGGCTTTCGCCGCTGACTCTTGCCTTGTTCTTGTTAGCCTTACGGCCTGTTTTAAGCGGTCGCCGGATTGCTGCCTGTGATCGGCGGCAGAATCGGCTTCAGCGTCTTCGCAGGTTCTTTCAATTGCGGGCGTTCGTCATCATCCGAAGCGGCGGCCGGAGCCGGATCGTCGAGCGGAAGTCCCGCAACGATACGTCTAATTTGTACGCCGTCCAGCGATTCGCGTTCAAGCAATGTCTCCGAAAGACGAATCATCGTCTCGCGGTCTTCTTCGATGATTTTCTTCGCGCGCTCGTACTGCTCCGAGATAAGATATCTCACCTGCTGGTCAATCTTAATCGCAGTGTCTTCGGAAAAGTCGCGGTGCTGCGAAATCTCGCGGCCTAAGAAAATCTGCTCTTCCTTTTTGCCGAAGGTAAGAGGCCCCAAATCCGACATTCCATATTCGCAGACCATCGAGCGTGCAAGTTCCGTCGCGCGTTCGATGTCGTTTGAAGCGCCCGTCGTAATGCCATTCAAAAATACTTCTTCGGCAATACGCCCGCCCATCAAAATCGCAATCTGTCCCAACAAATACTCTTTCGAATAATTGTGGCGGTCGCCTTCCGGCAGTTGCTGTGTCAAACCGAGCGCCATGCCGCGCGGAATAATCGTCACCTTATGAACAGGGTCGGCGTTCGGCACTTTGAGGCCGACGAGCGTGTGCCCCGCTTCGTGATACGCGGTGATGCGCTTCTCTTCATTCGAGATGACCATGCTCTTGCGTTCCGCGCCCATCAAGACTTTGTCTTTGGCGACTTCGAGATCGGGCATTGCGACAAGCTTTTTGTTGTAGCGCGCCGCATTCAAGGCCGCTTCGTTGACGAGATTCGCAAGGTCTGCGCCGGTAAAGCCGGGCGTGCCGCGCGCGATCACGCTGATGTCAACGTCTTCTCCCAGAGGTATCTTGCGTGTGTGGACTTTCAAAATGCCTTCGCGCCCGCGCACGTCAGGACGTGAAACCACCACGCGACGATCAAAGCGTCCCGGCCTCAAAAGCGCCGGATCGAGCACGTCGGGACGGTTCGTCGAAGCGATTAAGATAACGCCGTCGTTCGATTCAAACCCGTCCATCTCGACGAGCAACTGGTTAAGCGTCTGCTCGCGTTCATCATGGCCGCCACCGAGACCTGCGCCGCGATGACGCCCGACAGCATCAATCTCGTCTATGAAGATAATGCACGGCGCGTTCTTCTTGCCTTGCTCGAACAAATCACGAACGCGGGAAGCGCCAACGCCGACGAACATTTCCACAAAATCAGAACCGCTGATAGAGAAGAACGGCACATTGGCTTCGCCCGCGATGGCACGCGCGAGAAGCGTTTTGCCGGTTCCCGGAGGCCCCATCATCAGCACGCCCTTCGGAATGCGTCCGCCGAGCTTCTGAAACTTTTGCGGCTCTTTGAGGAATTCGATAATCTCCTGCAACTCCTCTTTCGCTTCCTCGACGCCCGCTACGTCTTTGAACGTGACGCGCTTCTGCTGATTATTCAAAAGCTTGGCGCGCGATTTACCGAAGCTCATGGCTTTGTTGCCGCCGGACTGCATTTGGCGCAACATGAAAATCCAGATGCCTATGATAAAGAGAAACGGCGCGAAGTTAATCAGCAAGCCCCAGAACAGGTTGTTGCCGCCCGGCTCTTCTTCGGTCTTATCAACCTTCAAACCGCTCTTATTATTGGCGTCCTTCTCGACAGACATCTTCATCAATTCGGCTTTCACAGCCGGATTCTCAAGTGCTGTCTTATAAACAGTGTTACTGTCTCGCTCGGTTGCGATAACTTCCGATTGCTTGACGGTCATCTTGCCAATTTTGCCGTCCTGCACCTTGGAAACTAATTCGCCGTAAGAGAGCGGCTGATCGGGCTTAGTCTGCGTCTTCGAGTAGAATTGATAGAGCAGCAGCGCGCCGACCACTATGAATAACCAGAAAACAATTTGTCTCGCCGTAGAACTCAAGATATTTTCGCCTCCGACTTCCGATAATACCTTATCGGAACGTCTTTTGTCGCTCCCACCAACATTTATCGCCTGTGCCGCTTTGCCGTGACGTGGAGCGCCTGTAAATTTCTTACCGGCTAAAGCGTCGTAGTAGGATGCTTTTCACAAGCTTTGCGTTGTGCTCGATTCAGTCCCCGTCAAACTCAAAGCTTTTCACTTTTCTACGTCTCACCATCCGCCTTAGCGAAAGTCGCAATGTACGGCAACTCGCGCCAACGCTCGCCGTAGCCAAGCCCGTAACCGAACACATAATTTTCGTGCGTCTCGAACGCGCGCCAATCGGCCTCAAGCCCGACGCGACGGCGATCCGGCTTATCCGCCAGCACACATAATTTCACATCCGCCGCACCGCGCCCCTCCAAATGTTTAATCAAATATTCGTGCGTCACGCCCGTATCGAGCACGCCTTCGACGAGCAGCACGTGGCGGTTTGTCACATCCATTTGAGTGCTGAAGGAAAGGTCTTGCACGCCGCCGAGTGATTGATGATCGTAGCGCAGAAAAGCCGTGCGCGGCGTGGCTTTGACGGCACGCAACAAATCGGCGAGAAACATAAAACTATCGTCGGAGACGCCGAGCACAGCGATTTCGCGTTCGCCGTAGGCGCGCGTAATGTCGGCGGCCAGTTCCTGCACTCTGGCGGCAATCTGCGTTGCGCCGTAAACTTCAATTAAGGAATCGGCCATAAGAATTTGCGCCCGCGCCTTTCAAATCGAAAACGCCCTACCAAAAGAATCGCCCGCTCTATCAAACGTAGCACGCGGGCGACTAAGGCGGATCAGCCGGATTCGATTTTAGACGTGTGTCAGCTCTTTTTCAACTTCCCGCGCCATCCGCGTAAAAACGCAGCCACTTTTGTCGCCTTTCGACGAATGCTCCGCCCGGCAACAGAGCTTTGCGCCCGCCACGCTCACCTATCAACAGATTCTCCACACACGCCAAATGAACCAGCGTCACACGCCGCAAACCTCCCTGCCCTTCCTGCGCGATCCACTGCCGCAACGCGCGCCTGCGCACCGCCACATCTGCCGCCCGCAACACATCAACACGCAACGCCCGCATCGCCGCAGAGCAATCAACACCCGAACACTCCTCCGCCGCTTCGCTTAAAAGCCGTGCGGCAGCGGCGTCAAGCGTTGCCGCATCCTCACGCAGCAGATCGGCAGTGCGCGCTAAAGTTTCGACGATGCGCGGATTAAACTCTGCCAGCAACGGCAAAAGTCTTTTGCGCACACGCACACGCGCGAAATGTTCATCCGCGTTCATGTCATCAACTCTAAAAGCCACGCCGCGCAATAAGCAATAATTCTCGACATCTATCCGACGCGCCCAACGCAACAAAGGCCGCGCCAGACGCACATCTTCTCGTCCGGCGACGAGCGCACGCACCGACTCGATTCCGCTCAAGCCGTCCGCCCCGCTGCCGCGCAAGAGCCTTAATAGAACAGTCTCGGCTTGGTCATTTATCGTGTGCGCCGTCAAAACAGCATTCGCGCCGCACTTCTCCGATGTCTCTGCCAGAAACTCGTAACGCGCGCGCCGCGCCGCCTGCTCAAGATTATCCTTACTCTTCGCGGCACGCTCACGTACGGAGATTTTTCCAATTATCGCATCGAATCCGAGTTTGCGCGCGAGTTCTTCAACCCACACAGCATCTGCCGCGCCCGCCACGCCACGCAAACCATGATCGAGATGCGCAATTGTCGCCTTGAGCGTGAGACGCGCCTTATCAATCAACTCATGCACTGCGAGTAACAGCGCAGTTGAATCTGCCCCGCCGGAGACGGCAATCAGGATACGCGCATCGCTGACAGGCAAATCAAGGCGATGCCATTCTTCCAGCAGTTGACGCGCAAAATCGCTTAAACGACTTTTTGTGTTCGTTCTTTCACGCCCTCTTTTTTCCTTCGCCGCGTTCATCTGAAACATTGTCCGTTGGAGCTTACAAGCAGGTCAACATAAAAAACAGCCGCGAGTCTGAACGTCTACTCGCGGCGGTTGTCTCATCTCACTATAATTTCTATTAACGCTTCACGCGACGATCATCGTGCCCGTTCCTTCATCCGTGAAGACTTCCGCCAGCAGCGCGTTGCGTGCCGAGCCGTTGATGACGTGCGCGCTGCCGACGCCGCGCCGGACGAGCGATGCGATACTCTGCAATTTCGGAATCATCCCGCCCGTCGCCACGCCTACGCGCACCAGCGCGTCTATTTCGTCAACCGCGAGCTTCGACAATTTGCTTTCCGGTTCATCCGGGCGCAAATAAATCCCGTCAACATCAGAGAGCAGAATCAACTTCTCAGCCTTTAGCCCGACCGCGATTTCCGACGCGATGGTATCGGCATTGATGTTAAAGACCATCCCCTCTTTGTCCGCGCCGAGCGATGCCAGCACAGGCAGATAATCATGATCCATCAGCACACACAGCAGACGCGGGTTGACTTCCACGACATCGCCGACGTGCCCGAAATCAACACGCGAGCGCGTTCCCGTCGCGCGGTTGAGGACTTCCTGCTCCGGCCTTCTTTCGGCATCAATAATTCCGCCGTCAACGCCCGACAGCCCGACGGCCTCGACGCCCTTGCGGTGAAGCGCGGCGAGAATATCCGTGTTGATTTTACCGGCGAACATCATCTTCGCCATTTCGAGCGTCGCATCGTCCGTCACGCGCCGCCCGTTAATTACCGTCTGCTCGATGCCCATCCGCGCGGCTAATTCATTTAACTGTTTTCCGCCGCCGTGAACGACGCAGATGCGTATGCCGACCTGATGCATCAATGCCAACTCTTCCGCGAGCGACGCCAGATTCAACGCATCTTCCGTCGCCTTGCCCGATAGCTTGACGACAAAAGTTTTGCCCTTGAAGCGTTGGATATACGGCAACGCCTCGCGCAGCAGATCAAGGCGCGGCTGCATCGAATCGGA
The DNA here is from genome assembly GCA_046262295.1 of Pyrinomonadaceae bacterium. Taxonomy (GTDB): domain Bacteria; phylum Acidobacteriota; class Blastocatellia; order Pyrinomonadales; family Pyrinomonadaceae; genus JBHENC01. The sequence continues at coordinate 88,662 of JBHENC010000005.1, forward strand.
TGTCGTATTCATGTCGCATCGCTCCCGTCTGCGGAAAGAAGCCGTGCCAGAATCGCCTTCTGCGCGTGCAGGCGATTCTCCGCTTCGTCTATCACCACCGATTGCGCCGAATCAATCACCGCATCCGTGACGATCACGTTGCGGCGCACCGGCAGGCAATGCATAAAAATCGCATTCTCCGTGCGTTTCATCTTCGCTTCGTCAACGATCCACTTTGCGCGATAAGGCGCGCGCTCTGCGATGTCCTGTTCCGGCGCGCCGTAGAATTTACTGCTTCCCCAACTCTTCGCGTAAACAACCTCTGCGCCGTCAAACGCTGCCTCAACATCATTCGCCACGCGAACGCTTCCGCCCGCCGCTTGCGCGTGCTGGTTCATCTCACGCATCAGTTCGTCGTCGAGTTCGTAACCAGCGGGATGTGCGATTGTCAGATCGTGTCCCATCTGCGCCGACGCTAAGGCAAAGCTATTCGGCACGGCCATCGGCAAAGGCTTCGGATGCCACGCCCACGTGAGCGCGACTCGCCTACGTCCCGCTCCGAGCTTCTCGCGTACCGTCATCATATCCGCCAACGCCTGACACGGATGATGCATTGCCGATTCGAGATTGATAATCGGCGCACGTTCCGCATATCGCGCGAAAGCGTTCAATACAGGATCGCGCCTCTCCGCTTCCCAGTCTTTAAGCGCGGCGAAGGTACGCACGCCGATGGCGACGCAGTATCTTTCCAGCACGCGGACAAACTCCGCGACGTGCTCCGTTTTATCCCCATCCATCAAGGCGTTTTCCACATGCTCCAGCGTCCAACTCGTCCCGCCCGGCTCGAGCACCACGCTATTGCCGCCAAGCTCATACACGCCGACCTGCATCGAAGCGCGCGTGCGCAAACTCGGATTGAAAAAGACGAGCGCGATTGAACGCCCCGCCAGCGGCTTCGTCGCATTGTTGTCGCCGCGCTTGAATCCTAGAGCAGATTCGATTAGCTCATCGAGTTCTGCGCGCGTCCAATCAGCAGTAGTTAGAAAGTCTTTCGGCATAACTTGAACATGGAAACATTCAACGCAAAGGCTACCACGCTCTGTTCATGATGTGCCTTCATCAATAGAAAGAGCCGGGACGACGTTCGCCCATGATTCTATAATCTTTCATGCGAATAGCCGTTTCGGGAATGCTCCGGTCAACATACAGCGAATGGCGCGAAAAATTGTGGATCGCCAGCCCCGTATGAAAGACGACGCCGCACGCGAGACACGCGGCGGCAAACTTTCGCCACCCGCGCCGCTGCATAAAAGGCCGCCAGCAATAAAGGCTGTATAGCATCGCAACGGGGAAGACCACGTAAAAGGTGTGCGACGACGGCGGCTTGATCGCAAACGCAAAGCTCGCGTAAAGCAACACCACCGTCAGCAGCGTTAGATACTTGATCGCCTTCCAATCGGGATGCGCCGTGCGTTTCGAGAACCACAACCAGATCATCGCAATAGGTTGCAGTGTGCCGACGACGACGAGAAACAGAACGAACGGTATGAGCCACATCTCTTCCTTGAGAAATAGAAGTCGCTTGCCACCGCCGCTGCCCAGAAAACGCGGTATCTCGAAACTCGCAAACGAAAGGAAGCGCGCCAGAATCCCTTCCGGCAAATTCAGATTGCGGCGCAGGTTCAGTGCATTGAAGGCTATCGTCGCCGCTGTTCCGCCCGTTCCCCCGCTGATGCCGAACTTCAAATATGTCGGCAGCAGAAACGCGCCCGTCAACGCCGCACCGCCGCCGAACCATGCTAACGACTTCAACGCCCGCGCGCTTCCCGCATCTCTATAATGAAAGTAGAACGCGGACAGAACATACGGCACAAGCAGCACCCAAGACATATGAAACTGCATCACCCAGCAGAGCGCCGCGCCCAACATCAGCCACGCATACCTCGTTTGAATCAGATGCTTACTCGTAAACGGGAAAATCTCCAACGCCCCGACAAAGAACAGGATGCTTCCCGGCAGAACGTAAGACGGATTGACGACGTGCGTCGAAAAGTTGAGCGTCCAGGGTGCGGTTAAAAGCCAAGTCCAGACGAACCAGCGCGGCAACTCCGGCAAACGCTTCGTGCAGTACCACGCGAACAAACAGAGCGCAGCAAACGAGAGCGCGTTGAGCAACAAGAAGGGAGCTTCGACAACCGGCCAGACGTAAAGCGGCACGGCGACCGCGAGCGATTGCAATGCGCCGGGTATCTGAATTTGAAAGGTTACGTCGGGCCCGTAATAAGGCCACGCGCCCGTCGAAAAGAATTTAAGGCCGAGCAAATAAACCTGCAATTCATCTTCATACCAGAACTCGGAACACAACCCGAACGCCAGACGGAAAAGGAACGCTACCAGCAAGAGCAAAACGAACAGCAACTTTTTTCGTTGTTTGAAATGCTCCATGAAGTCAGTGCTCGCCGCGCATTTTAATTTCCCGCAATCTCTTTTAGAGCTTCGACGAACAGATCAATCTCTTCGCGTTTCAGGCACAACGGCGGCAGCAATCGCAGCACATTCGGATCGCTCGACGTGCCCGTGATAATTCGTCGCTCCAGCAAAGCCTGATGCACGGGCGCGGCCTTTTCCGCAAACTCAAGCCCTAACAGAAATCCCAGCCCGCGCACCTTTGCAACTTGCGAAACATCACGCAGACGCCCGCGCAAGTAAGCCTCTTGCTCACGGACATTCTCGCGCATACCGTCGTTTTCTATCGCTTCGAGCGTCGCATAAACCGCCGCCATCGCCAGCATCCCGCCGCCGAACGTCGTCCCCAGATCGTTCTCTTTTATCACCGAAGCGATGCGGTCATTGACGAGACACGCGCCGACCGGAACGCCGCTGCCGAGTGCTTTCGCCAGCGTGACGATGTCCGGCACAACGCCGCCCGAAGCCGCGCTTCCAGCAAAGAACCACTCGCCCGTGCGCCCGACGCCCGTCTGCACTTCGTCGTAGATGAGCGCAATGCCGCGCTTCTTCGCAAGCTCGCTCAATGCGACGTAGAAATCCGGCGCGGACAGACGCACGCCCGCCATTGATTGAACGGGTTCGAGCATAATCGCCGCCACCGATTCGTCCGCGAGTTTTTCAATTGCCGCGATATCGCCGAACTCCGCGAACAGATGGCCGGGCACGTTCGGGCGTCCTAGCTCTCTATACTTGCCGAGCGCAGTCGCGCTGATCGCGTCCGCCGTGCGCCCGTGAAAGCCGCCCGTGAAGGTAATAATATTTTCGCGTCGCGTCGCCAGCCGCGCCATACGCATCGCGTTCTCGTTTGCTTCCGTGCCGGAATTACATAAGAAGGCTTTCGTAATGCTCGCGGGCGCAATCCCGACAAGCTTTTCAGCGGCGCGTGCGCGCACATCCGAATAAACAAGATTCGAGTAAAAGAGCAACTGCGACGCCTGAGCCTTGATCGCTTCGACAACGCGCGGATGGCAATGCCCCGTCGCCGCGACCGCATGGCCGCCGTACAAATCAAGATACCGCGCGCCATCGCTCGCATATACCCACGCGCCCTCGCCCCGCACGACGGCCAGCGGCATCTTCTTATACGTTGCGAGCTGATAGCGATCTTCACTCGCCACCGTCGCGTCAAACCCCGTCGCTGCTGTTTCGATAGTCATAACATTCAAGAAAGCGGTTCAGTCTTCGCCTCTCCGTCATTCGCCTTTTGCTAAAAGCTGATGACTGAAAACTGATAACCGATTACTTTTTCACGGATTGCTGCCCATCAGCATCAGCCCTGTCTTTTCATCAAAGCCGAATTGTAAATTCATGTTCTGCACGGCTTGGCCTGCTGCGCCTTTCACTAAATTATCGAGCGCGGCGAAGATCGCCACTTGCCGCCCGCGCGCCGCGAAACCTATATCGCAAAAGTTCGTCGTTTTTACCCAGTTAATATCCGGCGAATTTTCGACGAGCCGGACAAAGAAATCATTTTTGTAAAACTCGTTATAGATTTTGCGCACATCATTCGTCGCCATTTCATCTTTCGTCTCAACATAAATTGAAGCGAAGATACCGCGCGCGACAGGCAGGCTATGCGTCATGAAAACAAACTCGCTTGACCAATCGCCGAGGCGCGCGAGTTCCTGTTCTATCTCCGGCACGTGCTGGTGCGCGAAAGGTTTATACGCATAAAAAGAGTTCATGCGTTGCGGGTGATGAGTGTTCGCGGCGGGCTTCGCGCCGGAACCGGATGAACCCGTCTTCGCGTCAACGATCACGCGCCCCTGCAAAAGATTATTAGCGACGAGCGGCGCAAGCCCCAGCAGCGTCGCCGTCGCAAAGCAACCCGGATTGCTAATCAAACGCGCGCCCGCAATCGCCGCGCGGTTCGTCTCCGTCAAACCGTAAACAAACTCGCCCTGCTCGCTCATCGCCGTGTGCTCGCGCCCGTAAAATTTCTCGAAGACAACTTGATCGCGCAGACGGAAATCGCCTGACAGGTCAATCGCCTTTATATTGCCCGGCAAGCGCGGCGCAAGCTCCATCGCTTGACCGTGCGGCAACGCGAGAAACACGGAATCAAGCTCGCGCAAGTTTCCTAAATCCTCCAGAGCGCGCGTGAAACGCAGATCGGTCAGGCCGTAAAGATTGCGATGCACTTCGCCGACCATCTTGCCCGCGTGCTCGTTCGCCGTCACCAACGCAATTTCCACAGACGGATGCAAAAGCAGAATGCGCAAAAGCTCCGCCCCGCCATAACCCGATCCGCCGAAGATGCCGACTCTGATTTTTTTCATCACACGCTTCGCTTAATCATCGCGCCTCGCTCAAGGCCGCCGTCTTCAACGCCAACTTCCCGCGCACGATATTGAAAAGCCGCGCGCCGTCGCGTCTGGCGTTGCCCGCCGGAACATTAAATTCCTTCTCGATGTAATCCTCGCCCATCTGCGAATCCGTCACCGAACCGGCGACGACATCAACCGTGATGCCGCGTCGCTTGAACAACTCGATGCCGCCCCACGCGCCGACGTAATCCGACGCGCAAAAGACAATCGCGCCCGTCGCCGCACGCAACTCCGCATCTTCAAACATTGAGTCAACCGCATAGCCGCCCAAGATTCCGTCGCCGAGTTCGATCACGATCATGTCCGGCGCGCTTTCGTTAAGCCGCACGATGACGGCTTTCGCAACGGGCGCGAGGTCGCCTGCGCCGACGGTCGAAGGCAAGCCGCAATCTAGAAAACTTGCCGTCGCAATCGCGCCGTGATCCGCCATGTTGAGCGTGTCGCGCAAACACGCGACGCCCGACAATTTCGCCGCCGCAACCTTTAATCCGGCGCTCGTCGCCTGCTTAATCAACTCCGTCGCCGCATAAGTCTTGCCGCTGTTCATGCAGGTTCCGGCGATGATGACGAGCGGCGCAGTCTCGCCCAGAGTTTCACGCAACGTAAGCGCGGCATCGCCGATGTTGCGCACGCGCCCCGCATCGTCGCACGCCAGCCCTATCACTTCCACGCTGATCGCATCGCTCAAACTGGAATGATGTCCCGTGCAAAGGCCAATCACGCCGCCCATGTTCAGTAGATGCAAGACATCGCCCGCGCTCACGCTTTCTGGAACATCGCCCACAAACCCCTTCAAGGCACGGCGACGCCCCAAAACTCCGATAAGCATATCGCCCGGATTGATCTTCGCCATTCTGCCGGTCGGAAGCTCCAACAGATTGTACGTCGCGCTGTCTGTCAGAGCACGCACCACGACAACGTCGCCCGCCCGCGCCTTTTCAGAATTCTCACGGGCAATCTTCACAATCTTTTTCAGATTGAGCGGCGACGTGGAGGAGCCGATCTTGTCAACTTCGACAACATTATTCGGCGTGCCCGTCTTAACATGGTTGCTTGCAGTCGTCACTAACATAAAGAGCCTCACTCGCTTTTATAACTTCCGCGATCCGTCGTTACTTATCAAGACTCTTCAAACGCAGACGCAGTGCGTTGAGCTTGATAAAGCCTTCGGCATCACGCTGGTTGTAAATATCTTCGGCCTCGAAGGTCGCAAGCTTTTCGCTGTAAAGCGAACGCGGCGCGCGGCGTCCGGCGACGATCACATTCCCTTTATATAGTTTCAGACGAACTTCGCCGTTAACATCTTTCTGCGTGTCGTCGAGCATACGCCGCATCACGTCGAACTCCGGCGCGAACCAGAAACCGTAATAAATGCTTTCGGCAAATTTGACGCCGAGCGAATCACGCAACCGCACAACCTCACGATCAAGCGTGATGGATTCCAGCGCGCGATGCGCCGCCTGCAAAATAGTCACGCCCGGCGTTTCATACACGCCGCGCGACTTCATGCCGACGAAACGGTTCTCCACCAGATCAACGCGCCCGATGCCATGCGCGCCACCGATTTCGTTCAAGTGCGCGAGCAAATCAGCCGGACTCATTTCCTGCCCGTCAACCGTAACGGGTTCGCCCTTCTCAAAACGAATCTCTAAATACTGGGGCGTATCGCGCGCTTCTTCCGGCGATTTCGTCAACTGAAAAATATCCGCAGGGGGTTCCGCCCAGGGGTCTTCCAGTATGCCGCCCTCGTAAGAGACGTGCATTAAGTTACGATCAGTCGAATACGGCTTGGCGTGCGTCGCCGTCACAGGGATATTGTGCTTTTCGGCATACGCGATTAAATCGCTGCGTCCCTTGAATTCCCATTCGCGCCAGGGAGCAACGACCGTGATGCCCGGCTCAAGCGCGTAGTACGTCAACTCGAAGCGCACCTGATCGTTGCCCTTGCCCGTCGCCCCGTGCGCAACGGCGTCCGCCCCTTCCTTGCGCGCGATCTCTATCTGCCGCTTCGCAATCACAGGACGCGCCAGCGATGTTCCGAGCAGGTACACGCCTTCGTAAAGCGCGTTGGCTTTAACGGCAGTCCACACATACTCGCGCACAAACTCTTCGCGTAAATCTTCTACATAAAGCTTCGATGCGCCCGTCGCACGCGCTTTCTCTTCGAGGCCATCGAGTTCTTCGCCCTGCCCTACGTCCGCGCAATAACAGACGGCTTCGCAATCATAGCGATCCTTGATCCAATGCAGCATCACGGATGTATCAAGGCCGCCCGAATAAGCCAAAACGATTTTGTTGATTTTTTTGTCAGCCACTATCTTTACCTTCAAACGAAAAGTTTCCAGAGCTTCTGTATCGCCGCGCGTTGCGCTTTGCGATCTGTGACGGCGATAAAGACCGCGTCCTCGCCCGCCAGCGTGCCGACGATCAACGCCATGTTCGCCCGGTCAATCTTCACGGCAACCGCTGATGCGAGTCCCGCTTCGCACTTCGCTACGATCAGACAATCGCCCGCCGCGTCGAGACTCAAAAGCCCGCTCGCCGAAGCGGACGCGCCGTTGGAATTTTGCGGCAAGGTGTAGAATCCCTTGCGCTTGACGATTCCCAATTCCAGCAGGTCACGCGAGACGCTCGATTGCGTCGCCGCCACACCCGCACGCTCAAGATAATTCGTTAAATCTCCCTGCGTGCCGATGCGCTTGGCCTTTATCAAGCTCAGTATCTTTTGTTGCCGCGTTTTTTTCTCCATAAGCTTTATGCAAATAGTTTGCATTTATTTTGCATAGATGCATAAAATAACATCCCGGCTGCATAGAGTCAAACGGCTGTGTGATATGGCGGCGGAACAAAAGAAACGAAACGGAATCGTTCGATGGAGAGGCCGATGGCTGAAACTAAAAATTTATGGGGCGGCAGATTCACGGGCGCGGCGGACGCGCACTTTGCGGAGTTCAATCGCTCGTTCGGATTTGATCGCCGCTTACTTGAAGCGGACGTGCGCGCGAGCCTTGCGCACGGCGCAGGCTTGCGCGAAGCGGGCGTGCTGACGGCGGAAGAAGCCGCACGCATCGCAGAGGGCTTAGAAACGATACTCAAGCGCGCGGCTGAAGACGCGGAGTATTTCGAGAGCGATGCTGAAGATGTGCATTCTTTCGTCGAAGCGCGTCTCTTCGAACTAATCGGCGACACGGGGCGCAAGCTGCACACAGGCCGTAGCCGCAACGATCAGGTCGCAACTGATTTGCGTCTCTGGTTGCGTGATGAGATTGACGCTGTCAGGGGAAAAGTGGAATCGCTGCAAACTGCGCTGCTCGATTCGGCGGAGCGGCACGCGGGCGCGATTCTCCCCGGCTACACACATTTGCAACGCGCGCAGCCCGTGCTGTGGGCGCACTGGTGTCTGGCTTATTTCGAGACGCTAGGGCGCGACGACGAACGTCTGACGGATGCGCGTAAGCGCGTCAACGTAATGCCGCTTGGCTCGGCGGCACTCGCGGGCACTTCGTATCCGATTAACCGCGAAAGCGTGGCGCAGCGGCTTGGCTTCGATGCGGTGTCGCGCAACAGTCTGGATGCGGTGAGTGATCGTGATTTCTGCGTCGAGTTTGCGTGCGCCGGATCAATCATCATGGTGCATCTCTCGCGGCTTGCGGAAGACATAATAATTTACGCGAGCAACGAATTCGGGTTTCTGGAATTGAGCGATGCGGTGGCGACCGGATCGAGTTTGATGCCGCAGAAGAAGAACCCGGATTCGATGGAGCTTGTGCGCGGCAAAGCGGGGCGCGTCTTCGGCCACACGATGGCATTGCTCACCACATTGAAGGGCTTGCCGCTCGCTTACAACAAAGATATGCAGGAAGATAAGGAAGCGGTCTTCGATGTCGTTGATACGCTCAACGGCACGCTCGACGTGGCGGCGACGGTTTTGTGCAACACGCGCGTGCGCGAAGATAGAACGCGCGTTGCCGCCGCGCACGGATACATGAACGCGACGGAGTTGGCCGACTATCTGGCGCGTAAAGGCATCGCGTTTCGTGAGGCGCACGAGTTGGTCGGGCGCATCGTGCTTCATGCGCTGGCGCGCGGAGTTGAATTGAACGAGCTATCAATTGAAGAACTGCGGGAGTTTTCGTCGTTGATAGAGGAAGATGTTTTCGCGGCGCTCTCGCTTGAACGAACGCTTCAAACGAAATCGCAGACGGGTGGCACGTCGCCCGAAAGAGTCGCAGAAGCAGTCGCAGCAGCGCGCGCTTCGTTGAAATAATGTTTGAGCGATACGAAGAAAAGCGGTCTCGGTTAATAGAAAGTTTATTGACCGAGACCGCTTTTGTTGTTAGCGCTTGTCTTAGCAGCGAGCGTTCTTTGTGAACTTACTTGGCGTGCAGTTCCGCATAATGAACGAAGAACCAGTAGGTAATCCCCGCCCAAACCAGCAGATTTATAACCGAAGCTGCCAAACCGATTGTTTTAACTTGCGAGCTACGCCCGCCACCTCTCGCATCCTTTTTGCCATACATCAACACTGCAACCAGAACACCCGTTACGATCCAAGCGAAAAGGCGAATGACAAGGTCAATAGGCTTGGTGTTGGGCATCAGGTAAAGAACCTGATAAATCGTCAAAACGATTACCAAAGCCATTGCGATGATTGCCGCAACCGGCGGAACGTAGTTTTGAGCCGCATCCTGGTAGGCTTCGCTCTCGGCGGTATTTTCCGAACCTAGCTTGCTGTGCGAATAACTGTAAGCGAAGTAGATAACCAAGCCGATAGACATCCACACGATCAACCGAATCCACGTGTCGAGCGGCAGGCTGTTCATTAAATATGCCGCCGAAACCACCGTCGCAATAGGAATAAAAGGCGACAGCGGAACTCTGAACGGACGATTCAAATTCGGATTCGACCGCCGCAAAATAATGATGCCTGTGCCGACGATCACGAAAGCGAACAACGTGCCGATACTGACAAGTTCGCCAAGCAGATTGATTGGCACGAAGCCCGCCAAAATAGCCACAATCGCGCCCGTGAGTGCCGTCGTCATATGCGGCGTTTGATAGCGCGGATGAATTTGCGCAGCCCACGCCGGAAGCAATCCGTCTTTCGACATCGAATAGAAAACACGCGGCTGTCCCATCACCATCACGACCATTGTCGAGCTTAAGCCGAGCACCGCGCCGACTTTGATAATCGTCGGGAAGATTTTCAAAATCGTTCCCATCGTTGTTCCCTGCGCGCTATTAAGCGCGGCGTCAATGGCGACGGCAATCGGCGCGGCGGCGTTGGTTAGGAGTCTGTAATCAACCAGCCCGACCATAATGCCCGCGACCAAAATATAAAGCACAGTGCAAATCGCAAGGCTGCCTAAGATTCCGATGGGCATATCGCGCTGCGGATTTTTCGCTTCCTGCGCGGCCGTCGAAACGGCATCGAAACCGATATAGGCGAAGAAGATAACGGCTGCGCCCGTCACGACTCCGCTAAAGCCGAACGGCATGAATTGGGCACAGCCCGCGCTTCCCGCAACACAGCCGATCCCTAAATTGCTCGTATTAACGTAGCCGATTCCCGCAATGATAAACAGAATGACGACCAAGATTTTGACCATCACGATAATCGAGTTGAAGCGGGCGGATTCTTTAATTCCGCGTATCAGTAGCAGCGTGACGGCTATCGAAATCAGAAACGCGGGTAAATTAAAAAGACCGTGCGCGATTGTGCCGTCCGCGAGTTTTATTTCCGCTCCGGGCGGCGCGCTTAGGGCTAATGGAAAATTTATGCCCAGTGTGTCTCTAAATAAACTGACCACGTAGCCAGACCAACCGACGGCGACTGTTGCCGCACCGAAAGCGTATTCCAAAATCAAATCCCAACCGATAATCCACGCGACAAACTCGCCGAGCGTGCCGTAGCCATAAGCATAGGCCGAACCCGAAATCGGAACGCTCGCCGCAAACTCTGAATAACAAAGCGCGGCAAACGTGCTGACGATGCCCGCCAGAACCATCGAAATGACGACGGCTGGCCCGGCGTGTTTCCCGGCCGCTTGTCCGGTCAGAACAAAAATTCCCGTTCCGATGATTGCACCGATTCCGAGCATCGTTAAATCCAGCGAATTTAACGCTTTTTTCAAAGTATGCTCGCCCGTCTCCTGGGCTTCGGCGATGATTCTGTCAATTGGCTTGGTCGCAAATAACGACATCAGAACCTCCTAAACTTTTCGCTTTAATTTGAATTACTATGAATCGTTGAAAGAGTCTTGCGCGTCTGTCGCTTTTGAACGCCAGAGGAAATAGACGGGAACGCCCAACAGGACGATGACCAGACCCGGCCATGTCGTCGCCGTCTGATATAGAAAGAGCACGCCCAAAATAATCGTCGCGCCGATAATGTAAAGCGCAGGAACGACCGGATAACCGAAAGCTTTATACGGACGCTCGATGTCCGGGCGTTTGGCTCGCAACACGAAGATGCCCGCAATCGTCAGGATGTAAAAGATCAGCGCGGCGGAGATAACGTAAGTCAACAGATCGTTATAAAGCGTGCCGTATGTCACTACGCCGGTCGCCGCATCCGTTCCCTTGATTGTACGCGGCAGAACAAGCAACGCCGCCCAGATGCCTTGAATTGCCAAGCCCCACGCCGGAACGCGCCTTTCGTTAAGCCGTCCCGAAGCTTGAAAGAAAAGTCCGTCGCGCGCCATTGCATAATAGGCGCGCGCTCCGGCGAGAATCAAACCGTTGTTGCAGCCAAAAGTGGAAACCATAATCGCAACAGCCATCACGAACGCGCCGTAGCCACGAAAGATCACGTCGGCGGTAGCCGATGCGACGCGATCATTCGGAACGGTTTTGATTGTCTCAAGCGGCAGCGTAACGAGATACGCGAAGTTAGCGAGCAGATACAAACCGATTACTATAAAGGTTCCGAGCGCGAGCGAAAGCGGCACGTTGCGGCGCGGGTTCTTCACCTCACCGGCGGTGAACGTGATGTTATTCCAAGCGTCCGCGCTAAAGAGCGAGTTGGTCTGTGCGACGCAGATGGCGATGAACAATCCGAAAGTCGTTGCGGCAGTCAGCCCGCCGCCAACATCCTGCAATGCGCCGCGCACGTTCCAGAGGTTTCCGAAATTACCGTTCACGACAGTTTGATTCCAACCAACCACGATGCCTAGCAGAATCAAGGCGACGAGCGCGCCCGTCTTCGCCGTTGTGAAGACATTCTGCACGAGCTTGCCAAGTTTCAATCCGCGCGTGTTCATCCATGTCAGAAGCGCGATCATGAGCAGGCCGACGAGTTGTGCGGTGGAAAGCGAGAGCGCGTAGCTGGAAGAAAGGCGAACGGGCGCGATGATGTAGTTCGTTTCGGAGACGGTCGGCCAGAGCACGCCCAAGTATTTGGCAAAGCCTACCGCGACCGCCGCGATGGTTCCCGTTTGAATGACGAGAAAGAGCGTCCAACCGTAAAGAAAGCCCCACAGCGGCGAGTAGGATTCGCGCAGGTAAACATACTGGCCGCCCGCCTTCGGCATCATCGCCGCGAGTTCGCCGTAAGAGAGCGCGGCCATCACGGTCAAAAGTCCCGTAATGATCCAAACGACGAGCAGCCAGCCGGGTGAACCGACTTGCCGCGCAATGTCTGCCGAAACGATGAAGATGCCGGAGCCGATCATCGAACCGGCGACAATCATCGTCGAATCAAGCAGGCCAAGCCCGCGCACGAATCCCGTCGTCTTATCCGTCTTATCTTCCGTCGCGGCGACAGCTTCCGCCATCGTTTCACCTCCGCCAAACTGTCTTTAGCGAGCTAAGTTTTCAGCGAACAAAGTATCTTTAAGACTGCGCTAACCGTGCGCGTTAAATATTTTTCAGAATACAACGAAGCGTCGGAACGCGGCGGAAGGGAAACGCACGCGCCCATCAAACTCTTACTTTACGGGGGTTACTTTCAGTTCAAGACCGGGCACAGTGTTCGATAACTTTGCGTGGCTAAAACCACGCCCTTGAAGATTCGGCTACAAAACACTGTCGCGGAACGAGGCGCATTATACCCGTTTCGCGGCACGTGTCGAGCACTTAATGCTTCTCATCGTTGTCCGGCGCAAAGTTAAATCCTCATTAGCTGTGCCGCGTCCGCCCATGACGCTTGGATGGAACGGCCTTGGTGGTACGGTCTTTGCTGTATATCTTCATGACAGCAATTTTGCGGTGGGAAATCGTACACACCACAACGTCAATTTAATAACGGTTGCTGCGTTGTGTCTTAAAATTAACTATCAACGATTAAACAGGAAGAAAGAGGAGGAGCAACATCATGACGGATACCACAGGTACATCAACGGGACGCTCGAGCGGCATGGTCACAGGTATGTTCAGAGACCGAGAGAGTGCCGAAAAAGCTTATAGCTCTCTGAGCAGTCGCGGTTACGGCAAAGACGATGTTAATGTTCTGATGTCGGACGAAACGCGCAACAAACACTTCGGGTCTGATACAGGCACGACGTCGGAACTCGGCGATAAGGCGCTCGAAGGCGCGGGCGTCGGTTCAGCCATCGGCGGCACGGTCGGCGCGGTTCTGGCATCTATCGCGGCCATCGGTACAACGATTGCCCTGCCCGGCCTCGGACTTCTCGTCGCAGGCCCCCTCGCCGCAGCATTTGCGGGCGCAGGCGCAGGCGGTTTGACGGGCGGACTCGTCGGCGCGCTCGTCGGCTCAGGCATCCCGGAAGATCGCGCGAAGGCTTACGAATCGGGCATTAAGGAAGGCGGCATCGTGATGGGCGTTAATCCGCGCTCGGACGATGATGCGACCTACTTTGAGAACGAATTCAAGACGCATCGCGGCGAACACGTTTACCGGTAAGCAAGCGGTAAAAGAACGAACCAGGGGATTAAAAGGAAAAAGGGAAGCTTTGCGGCTTCCCTTTTTTATTGCCCGAAGTAACTAAAAATCGCAAACTAAAGCGTGGCCTTGCTTGTCAAAAGCATCTTCACACGTTTGCGTATGTCCGCCGAAAGTCCCTGAAAGCTGATCCCGAAGCCGTGTTGCGCGTCGGCGTGTGCAACCACCCCGCTGACGGTCAGCGGCTCGTCCATTCCCTCTATCGTCAACTGCAAACGCACGTGCGCGCCGACCGGCGGAACCATCCCTTCCGAGTGCGGCAAGCGCACGCCCAACCCGCCCAGACTAATATCGCTTCCTTCACCATGCGCCTGCTCTAAAGGCGCGGGCGCTTCACCTATGACGACGGAGAATTCCACCGGAGTTTGCAAAGGATAGCGCGGATAATGGCGCCTGCGTCCCCACAAAAAACGCACTTCAAAGGTTTCGCCCAACACAACTTCATTTGCTTCCGCCATGATCTTCAAATGCTCCTGCTCGAAGGCCAACGCGCATCGTTGCCGTCGCACGTCTTTCATCTTGAAAATAACATATTCCGCGACCGCGAAAAAGATTTAGTTCACGCTCCCGTGCTGCTGAAGAACGTCGCGCATCTTCGGCGCGCAGCCTTTACGCGCACCGCCGCACGCAATATACTTAACGGCCTTATTCACCTTTAGCAAACTTAGAAAGATACAGCGGACTCATCGCATGACCTATGCTGCCTCGTTCAGGCGCGCACAAGATGAACCAGGTCGATATGAAACAGGCAGAAAAGCAATCGGACAAATTAGCTCCACCGCTCGGCGACATGGACGCGGCGGAGTTTCGTCGCTACGGCCACGAGATAATTGACTGGATCAGCGACTATCTGGAGAACATGGAGCGATATCCTGTGCTCGCGCCCGTGCGCCCGAACGAGTTCCGCGAAAAAATTCCCGCCGCCGCGCCCGCGCACGGCGAAAGCATGGAAGCGATTCTCGCAGACGTCAACGATCTCGTCGCGCCCGCGCTGACGCACTGGAATCATCCGTCCTTCTTCGCTTACTTTTCCATCTCCGCCTCTGCGCCCGGCATCTTCGGCGAGCTTCTGGCAGCGGCCTTCAACGTCAATCAAATGCTCTGGCGCACCGCGCCCGCCGCCACCGAACTGGAAGAAGTCTCGCTCGCGTGGCTACGGCAAATGCTCGGCCTGCCCGATGAATTTCAAGGCATTATCTACGACACCGCGTCCATCTCGACGATGCACGCGATTGCCGCCGCGCGCGAAAATCTCGACTTGCAAATCCGCGAACGCGGTATGAGCGGGCGCGAAGCCTTGCCGCTCTTGCGCGTCTACGCATCCGAACAGGCACACTCGTCAATCGAAAAAGCCTTGATCGCCCTTGGCCTCGGACAAAACAGCTTATGCAAGATTCCGACGGATGAAGTTTTCCGCATGGATGCCCACGCGCTTGCGCGTGCCATCGAAGAGGACAAACGACGGGGCGCGCTTCCCTTCTGCGTCGTCGCCACTGTCGGCACAACTTCGACGACGAGCATTGATCCCGTCAACGACATCGCGGACGTTTGCGAAGCGCATAAATTATGGTTGCACGTTGACGCGGCCTACGGCGGTTCGGCGGCAGTCGTTCCCGAAATGCGTTTTGTTCTCGACGGCTGCGAGCGCGCCGATTCCATCGTCACCAACCCGCACAAATGGCTCTTCGCGCCGATTGATTGCTCCGCCCTCTACTGTCGCCGCATGGACATACTGCGCCGCGCCTTTTCGCTTGTGCCCGAATATTTGCGCACGACGGACGCGCCCGAAGAAGTGCGCAACGGTATGGACTACGGCGTGCAACTCGGACGCCGTTTCCGCGCCCTCAAACTCTGGATGGTGATGCGCTACTTCGGGCAGGAAGGTTTAGCCGCGCGCATACGCGAACACTGGCGCCTCGCGCGCCTCTTCGCGTCATGGGTCGAAGCGTCAAACGATTGGGAACTTTCCGCGCCCGTACCCTTCGGCCTCGTCTGCTTTCGCGCTCGCCCCCAGATCGCGCCGGATGACACCGCAGAGCAACGTGACGCGCATCTCAATGCGCTCAACGAAGCCGTCATGCACAACGTCAACGCCACTGGCGAGGTTTTTCTTTCGCACACGAAACTACACGACTCGCTCGTGCTACGCCTCGCCGTCGGCAACATACGCACCACCGAAAAGCACGTGCGACGCGCGTGGCAACTACTCAACGAACAACTTGCGCATCTCGCATCCGTCAAACCGTAAGCGAACGAAACGGCATTATGCACTTTGTTAAAGAGAGCGTGATTCGCGCGGCGCCCGAACGGGTGTTTGCTTTTCACGAACTGCCGGATGCGATCAATCGCTTATTGCCGCCCGGTGAAAACGCGCGCATCATCGAAGCCGCGCCGAACCTGCACAAAGGCTCACGCGCCATTATCGAAACGAAGCTGTTCGGCCTCATCAAAGTGCGTTGGGTAGCGGAGCACACCGTTTATGATCCGCCGCGTATGTTTGAAGACATACAGATCAAGGGGCCTTTCCATAGCTGGCGACATCGCCACATCATCGAGCCGCACGCCGACGGCGCGTTGCTGCGCGACGAAATAGAATACGCGCCGCCGCTCGGATTCTTGGGAAGATTTTTCGCGCCGTTTGCCATTGAACCGCAACTGCGCCGTATGTTCGATTACCGCCACGAAGTCACGCGCCGCTGGTGCGAAGAAAGGACGTAACAGTTTTTAGTTTTAAGTTTCGAGTTCTCAGTAAAGGCCATTCGCCTGCTGAAAACTAAAAACTCAAAACTAAAAACTATTTCAAATGCTGACTCATATTGTTGTCTGGAAATACCGCGCCGATGTTGAGCAGGCCGCGCGGGAAGAGCACGCCGCGCGTTTGCGTAGCCTCAAGTCGCTGGTTGATGGAATAGAGAGTTTCGCGGTCGGCTTCGATGTGCTGAAGTTGCCGCGCTCGTATCACACGGGACTCGTCGCCGTCTTTCGCAATCGCGCCGTGCTGGACGCTTACACCGATCACCCGGATCATGTCGAGGTGGCGACGTTCGGGCGCGGATTAAGTGAACACGTCGCGTCGGTTGATTTTGAGGATTGACTGCAAACGCGCGCATCAGTCACGTTTTAATTAAATTCTTTTGTTCCGGCATCTCTCCGGCGAGAAACAGCAGTTGAAACGTCTTGTAAGAATTCTGTTTTTGATGCTGCTTGCGGCCCTGCTGCTTGCGCAGATTCCTTCTCTCTACAAGCGTTATCAATTCAGGAAACTGCGCGCCGCGATTGCGGAATCAAAGACGCAACGCGCCGCACAAAACACGTCCGACCCTTACGTTGATTACAAAGGCGTGATCCACGTTCATTCGCTGCTTGGCGGGCACAGCACAGGAAGCCTCGCCGATATCATCGAAGCCGCACGCGCCAACAAACTCGATTTCGTTTTGATGACCGAGCATCCGGCCAAAGATATCAACACGGCCTCGCTGACGCTCTCCGGCGTGCATGGCGGCGTGCTCTTTATCGCGGGCAGCGAAGTGAATTCCGCGACGGGAGATCGTTTATTAATCGTCGGCGGTTCAACCGATTCAGCGGCGGCGCAAGATAATGCCGCGCCGGTTCAATCTTTAATCAACGACGCGGAGAACACAGGCAAGCTCGTTTTCGTCACGCACCCGGAGCAGTTTCGCAGTTGGGACGAGGCTAACGGCTACGACGGCATGGAGCTTTACAATATGCACGCCGAAGGCCGGAAGCTCAGCCGCCTGAAACTCTTCTTCAAAGGTCTCTGGACATTCGCTGCTTACGCGGATTTGCTCTGGATGGATTCTTATCAAAGGCCTTTTGATAATCTGAAAAGGTGGGACGAGGTAACGGCTGTCAAGAATAGAAAAGTCGTCGCCATCGCGGGCAACGACGCGCACGCCAATCTCGGCATCATCCTGCAACAGGCCACCGGCAAAAGAATCTTCAGCCTTCAGCTAGACCCCTACGAAAGAACTTTTTCGATTGTCCGCACGCACGTCCTGCTCGACAAAGGCCAACCGCTCGACACTGAAACTCTCACCTCTGCGCTCAAACGCGGCCACTGCTACGTCTCCTTCGACGTGCTCGCGGATGCTACAGGCTTTCGTTTCGACGCCGACAATAAAACAGAAAAGAAGATTATGGGCGACGAGATACCGCTTCAGGACGGCGTCCGTTTAAGCGTCGCCACTCCGCTTCCGCACAGCCGCATCGAACTTCTCAAAAACGGTCAGGTGATCGGCGAGGCGCGCAACACATCAAACGCGGAATTCTCCGTCAAAGAAACAGGCGTCTACCGTACAGAAATCTACATCGAAACCTTGCCGAAACCCTTCGACGCCAAACCTTGGATCATCTCCAATCCGATTTACGTTCGGTAAGCCGCTGCTTTGCAGGAAAGTGTGAGGTAACGCCCACCAGCCGCCGCGCATTCAACCTCGCTACGGCCAAGTTCTCGACGAGAGGCACGCTGATTCTTGGTCGGCTGCATGGCATTGTTAGATAGCACCGTCGGCAAACAACTCTTTTATAGCTTCCACCTCTTTGTCCATATTTTCTATCAACTCATTTCTCAATCCCTCGAAATCAGGAAAGTAGCCAAAGTGTCCGATTCCAACAAGATTAAGGAATCGCCTTGAATCTTCATTTGTACTCGCTGGTAAAATTATTTTGACGATAAAATCTTTATACCTCTCTTCCAACGCCTGAAAAGGATCACCGCTGAGAGTAAAGGTAGATCGTTGCGCTAGCATTCTGGGATTGCTTAGGATAGGGGCGACTGCGATTGTGTGTAGTGGGGGCACATCGGAGACTTGGTAGCCAGGATGGTAAGAAGTTAGTTCTACATTCCCATGACTAACATTCTCTCCTAGAGCTACTTGGCCTGCGTCACCAAAATTTGCTTGATTCAGATGTTCAGGACTGAGAATAAAAACAGCTGCATCATCCATTGGTTTGCGTCCATACTGTGCGAAATATACAGCACAAGCAAAGCTCTCTGTCCAATCTAAAAGCCGTGTTGGTACTCCATGATGCTGCATTGAAAAGATAATTCCCCAATCAGACATTTCTCTGAATGAAAGGAAATGCCAAGCACGAGCTTTGTACTTTCGGTACAGGCTTTTATAAACATCACGCAAAATCCTTGCTTTATCATTTTCGGGAATAGGACGACCTATCTCCCGAAAGTCATCCTCAATGCGCCTGTGCAAATTCGTTTTTAGCTTCCATTCGGCAAAACGATGCCCTCGATACCATAAAGGATATCCTTGCTTTCTTGCCTCTTCTTGAAGGCTTTCAACCTGTTGTAGGATTGTTTGCCAGTCTGATGTCATAAGATTGAGATATAAAAAAAACTGTCGAACCCTTATTATGCTGCTTCAAACACGACATCGCCCCACACGGGACGTGTTCCCGTTGGGGCGAGCGCGCGTCGGAAAGCTCCTGGCGCATTTTTTGGAAGCGGTGTTTTCTCTCACCGGCTGGCTGTAGAGAATCTAGTGTTTGATTCTTCTCGCGCGATCAATTCCGAGTATTAGGAGAAGCGTGCGTACAGCCTTCCATCGCTGTTTTGTTAAGTGCCGACAACTTTATGCCCGCCCGTTTTTTTTGTCAAGAGTCAATTTGACCGTATGCGGCGGACAGCCGTCGGGTTGGATATTAGCCTTTGGGATGTTCGTGCTGGTGTCCCTCGACGGGCAGACCGGCGTTGATCCAGCCCTCTTTGCCTTCTTCGTAATCCCGCACGTTGGTGTAGCCTTGCGCCGCCAATTCACGGGCGGCGTTTTCCGAAGCGTGTCAGGTCGGGCTGGCGCAGTAAACGACGATCTCTGCGCCTTTGTCCGGCAACAACGTCGGCGCTTGCGCGGCCACACTATCGGGCGGCAAGTTAATTGCGCCCGGCAGATGCGCGTGTTTGTAATATTCCGCAGCCAGCGTTTCGACGAGCAGAAACTTTTCGCCGCGATCCATTTTCCCCTTCAACTCTTCGCGCGTGATCGTTGCTCCCATCATCCTCCTCCTTCATTCTTTCGCATCACAAGTTTAAGCGGCATTAATCTTCACCGCCTCGCTTCGTTCCTCTAACTCATTTTCCTTTGCTTCAATCAACAGCAACGCGGCGGCGGCGGAGGCCAGTCCGGTCGCAATGAACACCGTCAGGCGAGAGCTATCAACGAAGGATTCCGCGACGGCTTGCCGGAGCGCGTCGGCAATCGCGGCATTAACGCTGGCAGGGATATTTATTCCGGCCAGCCGCGCACGCTGCTGGTTGAGTTGCGCTTTCGTTTCAGGCGTCGCGTTGATAAACGCGAGCCGCCGGTCGAGGCTGTGATTAAAGCCGGACTTCATTAAGGAGCGTGCATTGCGTTGTTACCTTCGCGCTCCTTTTCCACTTAAAGACTCCTGCCGCCAAAGCAACCCACGTTTAATTTCAGGATCAGGCTATTCCGGTAACACTCTCTTTCAGCCGCTTCCACGCCAAGCATTATTTGCGAAGATTATAACCTGTGCGAGGGTCTGCCGATATGTATGTGCGCGCCGGTGGCCGCGCCCGCGACCGCGCTGCGAAAGGCAATAAACGGAATTCCCGCGCGGCGCAGGTAATCAATCAGCGCGCTGCCTTCGATACTGTCTGGACGCACGGCGACATCCATTGCATTCCGATGATCGAAGCCCAGACGGTCATGCACGGATGTTTGCCCGAAGGCGCTGACGGGCAGCGCGTGGCCGAATCTGCCAGTGAAAAAGCTTGTAATCTTTCCCGCGTCGGCAAACAAAGAGAAGCTGCCGGGGCCTTCAAAACGCACATAAGAAGTTGTACGCACATAGCCGCCGCGCGGCAGCACAGGGGCTTTCGCTAACTGCTCGGCGGCCTTTTCTTCGGCAATCGTTTCGTTGATATGCGCGATCTGTTTGTCGGCGTCGGTAATGCCTTGCCGCACTTTATCAATTTCCATTTGCGCCGCCGCGATTTTCTTCTCGCTCTCTGCGATCTTTTGTTTGGAGATGAGTCCCTGCACGTACAGTTCTTGCAATTGGTCGCGCTCTTTCGTCGCGGCGCGTAGATTGGCTTCACGGTAAACAAGCAACTGCGCGAGGCTCTTCTTTGAATCGCCGACGGCTTTGATTAACTCCACACGTCTTCGCGCAAGTTCATCCGCCGCCTTCGCCGCTTCGCTTGACGGCGCACGCTTGGGACTCACCGATGGTTGCCGCTTCTTCTTCTGCGCATGAGCCTTTACGAAAGGCAAAGGATCAATGAAGACGACGACAACGATCATCGCAACGACGGCAATCAGCTTCGTCGCTTTAATGATTCCAGACACGTTCGCTCTTTCGCTCGTCATCATCATTCTATTTTCGAGCACAGCGCAGAACCCATACCGCAGCTTTTATGTAACAACTCTTTTGAGCAAGCCGCGTGTTTGAGGCAAGCGGTTTTACAATTTATCTGCAAGAGCGGCTTGCGCCGCTAGATGGCCGCACATTCCATGCACGCCTCCGCCGGGCGGCGTCGAGGACGAACACAGATACAAACCCTTCACAGGAGTTTTATAAAAGTGCCGCGTGGGGCGCAGGAAAAGCTGCGGCAAATCCTGCGCGCCGCCGTTGATGTCGCCACCGACTAAGTTCGCATTGTGCTTTTCGAGGACGGCGGGCGCGAGCACATTGCGCGCGAGAATCAAATCTCTAAAACCGGGCGCGAACCGTTCGATCTGTTTCTCTATACGCTCGGTCATATCGAAGCTTGAACCGTTCGGCACATGGCAGTAAGCCCAGAGCGTATGACGTTCGGCGGG
This sequence comes from Pyrinomonadaceae bacterium, assembly GCA_046262295.1. Classification (GTDB taxonomy): domain Bacteria; phylum Acidobacteriota; class Blastocatellia; order Pyrinomonadales; family Pyrinomonadaceae; genus JBHENC01. The sequence continues at coordinate 110,195 of JBHENC010000005.1, forward strand.
CGCGCGTGTCGCGTCGAACAGGCTCGGCTGCGTAACCAAGACATACGGCTTTTCGGCGTGCTTGCCTTCCCACGCGGTGCGCTCGGAAAGAGCTATCTCTTCAAGCGTGCCGCCCAGATGCACGGTCGCCGCACGCGCGCACTCTCGCGCTTTCCAGGGCACGGGAGCAGCGAGCGCCCAATCAATTTTATAAGCCGCTGTACCGTAGCGATAACTTTCAAGCGCGCGTTTGTAACTTGCGGGCAAACGATGCCCCGCGATTTTTAGTAACTGGCGCGGCGTGATGTCGCAGAGGATGTGGCGCGCGGGCGGTAGTTCGTCAATCGAATCCACGCGCGCGTTCGTGATGATTTCACCGCCGAGCGAACGCAGCAAAGAAGCCATCGCGTCGGCGATTTTTTGCGCACCGCCACGCGGAAAAGGCCACCCGACGGCGTGCCCAGTGATACCCAGCACGAGACCGAAAGACGCGCTCGCCGTTTTGCCGAGAGGCAACATCGAATGCGCGGCCATGCCCGCGAAGAATGCCCGCGCGCGGCTTCCATCGAACCAGCCTCGCGCCAGATTCTCCGCCGTGCGTATCGCCTGAAGACCGAAGCGCGCGAGCAGCAAAGGATGGCGCGGCAGGTGTACGGGTTGCAGCAACTCTCCGCTCAAGTCCTCCCATGCGTCAACGAAAGGTTTCATCAATCTACGATAAGCGGCAGCGTCTTCATTTAGTGTTTCGCCCGTCGCATCAATCGCGCGTTCGAGCAGCGCCGCCGTGCCGTCGTCGAAAGGATGCGCGAGCGCCGCCGTCGGATGAATCCATTCGAGGCCGTGTTGACCGAGCGGCAGTGTGCGCAAGAAAGGCGAACCGACGCCGAGCGGATGCACCGCCGAACACACGTCATGAATGAAGCCGGGCAGCGTTAGCTCGCTTGAGCGACAACCGCCGCCGATAGTGTCGGAAGCTTCACGCACAAGCACGGAGCGCCCCGCCTGCGCCAGCGTGATCGCCGCCGCCAGACCGTTCGGCCCCGAACCGACGACGATTGCATCGTAAGCGCGCGCGTCCGTCATACGGCGACGCTTTCCGATTTACGAACCGGCGCGTAGAAGCCATCGAAACTAATCTTCGCTTTACACGGAAGCATTATCATTTTATCGAGCATCTCTTTATCATAACGGCACGATTGTTTTTCGGGGCGTCGCCCGAAAAGCTTATCGCTTGTTGCGCCGCAAGGCGATAGTGGCGGCAGTTGCGATTAACGCCGCGAGGCCGATGGTGGCCGCTACTTTCGGTAAAGGATCGGCGCTATCTCCTGCGATCCGCTCATCTCCGTATCCTTTCCGTTTTGCCAGTGAAGACCGTCGTTCAATTAAAACATATCGTGTGCGAACAAGTGTTCATCAACCGTGTGCCGAAATATTCGGGTAAGTATAACTTTATTTTGCGGCGCGGCGTTGCCGGATAAACTCATCGCCGTTAACATTGTCGGGTTCATTTCGCAAACGCATGACACATTCAATTGCGCTGCTGGCCGCTGCTTTTGTCGCGGGCATAATCAACTCCGTCGCAGGGGGCGGTACGCTGCTCACGTTCCCGGTCTTGATCTGGGTCGGCCTTAATCCCAAGACGGCGAACGCGACGAGCACCGTCGCGCTGTGGCCGGGACTTATCGGCGGGATGTGGGGCTACCGGCGCGAGTTGCACAACAGCAAACAGTTGCTTGTGCGTCTGGGCATTACGAGCGTGTGCGGCGGCGCGGTCGGCGCATGGCTTTTGATACGCACGCCCACGCCTCTTTTTGCGCGCCTCGTACCGTTTCTGATTCTCTTCGCCACCGTGCTGTTCATCGTGCAGGAGCCTGTCAGCCGCTGGCTGCGCACGCAAATGACTCCCGGACAAACGCTCGGCGGCTGGTGGGTGGGAGCGATCATCTTTCAATTTTTGTCGGCGATTTACGGCGGCTACTTCGGAGCCGGAAACGGCATACTGATGCTCGCCGTGCTTGGTCTGATCGGCCTCAACGACATCCACAAAGCGAACGGCGTGAAAAATTATTTAGGGATTTGTCTTAACAGCGCGGCGATTATCGGCTTCGCTTTTTCGGGCTTGGTTGACTGGCCGGATGCACTGTTGATGGCCGTAAGCGCCATCGCGGGCGGCTATTTCGGCGCAAGCATCGCGCAACGATTGGGGCGCGTCTTCGTCCGCCGCGCGGTGATCGTCATCGGCTTGGTTATCGGCGTCGTCATGCTGATACGCATCGAGCGTTGAACTATTTCGCTTCAACAAATTCCGGTTAATTGAATTGTCAGGTTAGGCTCTCACGACGATGCGGTTATGGCGACGCTTACTTCTTCGATGGGCAGCAGCGCACGCAAAGCATCAGGCTCTAGTGAAATTAGAAAACCTCGCTGGCCGCCGTTGATGTAAATTTCGGGAAGCGAAAAGATTGTTTGTTCGGCGTATACGGGCAAGCGCGTGCGCGTCCCGAACGGGCTGATGCCGCCCACCATGTAGCCGGTCAGCTTTTGCGCCGCCTGTGCCGCACACGCCGTGACGCTCTTAACTTTCAGCGTGCGCGCCAGCGTCTTCGTAGAGACTTCGCAATCGCCGTGCATCAGAACGATGAGCGGCGTGCGAGCGTCCGTCTCCATCAGGAGAGTTTTGATAACAAAGTGTTCCGCAACACCCAGTTCGGCGGCGGCGCGGTGTGTGCCTCCCTGTTCTTCATAAGCGTAGAAATGCGCGGCGAACGTAACGCCCTTGTCGCGTAGCAGCCGTATCGCCGGTGTGATGGGATATTTATCTTTTTCCATTGCGGGCTTTTCCGATAGGTGTTATGAGAAAGCGTTCGAGTTATATTTCAAAGTTTTAAGAATACCGCAAACATAACAGGAGTGCGATGGCGACATACGATGAAATGAGCTTACCCGTCAGGCTCTTTATGAAGGGCTATCCTTTCTCGCGTTATACGATTGATCCCGTGCCGTGCGCGCCGCTTGGCGTGCCTTTGCGGGAAGCGCGCATCGCGCTCGTGACGACCGCCGGGCTACATACGCCGCAGCAAAAAGGTTTCGATAAAATCACGACCGGCGATACTTCCTTCCGCGAAATTCCGAACACGATTGAGACGGCGAGCCTGATTGAATCCCACAACAGTAGCTCTTTCAATCACGCCGGAATAGAAACCGACCGCAATCTCGCGCTCCCGCTTGACCGTTTCCGCGAACTCGCCGCCGAAGGTGTGATTAAAGAATTGAACCGACGCCATTTCAGCTTTATGGGTTCGATTTTCAATCCGCGCAAATTAATCAAAGAGACTGCGCCGGAAGTGGCGCGGCGTTTGCGCGCCGACAATGTGAACGCAGTGCTTTTGACGCCCGTGTGACCGCTCTGCGTCCAGACCGTCGGTCTGGTTCAAGCCGCGATTGAGCGCGAAAACATCAGCACCATTTCGCTTTCCCTGCTGCGCGAAGTGACGCGGATAATTCGCCCGCCCCGCGCTCTCTTTGTGCCGTATCCGCTCGGCTATCCGCTCGGCGCGCCCGGCGACGCGACGCTCCAACATCGCATCATCGCGTCGGCACTGTCACTTCTGACGAGAAACGAGGCGCCGGTGTTTGACGAATTTCAAGAGCGATGAGTAAGCGGAAGGATTCGGAATAGTGCGATTAAAGCTTAGCGAGCAAGTGATAAGCGTTTGAGCGATTACGACATCATTGTGATTGGCGGCGGTTCGGGCGGTCTGGTTGTGGCGGCGGGCGCGGCGCATCTTGGCGCGCGTGTTGCGCTCGTCGAAAAACGTGCGCTCGGCGGCGATTGTCTTTACGCGGGCTGCGTGCCGTCGAAGACTTTGATTCGCTCGGCACGGTTCGCAGCCGAAGTGCGACGCGCGGAAGCGTTCGGGTTCGCTGCGCTCGAACCATTGCGCTTCAAAGATGAAAACTTCACGGCGATTACCGACCGCGTCGCGCGCGTGATTGCAACAGTCGGCGAACACGATGCGCCGGAGCGTTTCCGCGCAATGGGCATAGACGTTATCTTCGGCACGCCGCGATTCATATCGGCGAACAGTTTGGAGATACGCGCCACACAGGACAGCGAAGATGCCACGCGAACCGTTACCGCGCGGCGTTTTTGTCTCGCAACGGGTTCGCGTCCCGCCGTGCCTTCAATCGAAGGCTTAAACGAAGCGAACTTTCTAACGAACGAAGAAGTGTTTCAGCTCAAACGCCTTCCGCATTCGCTGGCAGTTCTCGGCGGCGGCCCCATCGGAGTCGAGTTAGGCCAATCGTTCGCGCGCTTCGGCAGCCGCGTCACCATTATCGAAGCCGCCAATCGGTTGCTCTCCAGAGAAGACGAAGAAGTTTCCGCAAGCATCGAACAAACCTTGCGCGCGGAAGGTCTGGAAATTCTTCTCAACGCTAAAGCCGCGCGCGTTCGCACGACGGCGGCAGACAATCGTAAGACGCTTGTAATCGAACAGGGCGGCGCGATGCGGGAAGTTGTCGCGGAAGAAATATTAGTTGCAACGGGACGCAGGCCGAACATCGAGGGCTTGAATCTGGAAGCGGCGGGCGTTCGCTATGATGAGCAGCGCATCATCACGGACGATTACTTGCGCACCAACGCCAAACACATTTTCGCGGCGGGCGACGTGACAGGCCATTTCCCTTTCACGCACATGGCCGCTTACGAGGCTTCCGTCGTCGTGCGCAACGCGCTGCTGTTCCGGCCGCTGTTGCAGAAAACGGATTTCCGCGTCGTCCCTTGGGCAGTGTTCACAGACCCGGAAGTGGCGCGCGTCGGGATGACGGAAACGGAGGCGCGCGAGCATTACGGCGTGAGATCGGTGCGCGTTTATCGCACCGACTTTGCGGACAATGACCGCGCCAATGCGGAAGAAGCGACGCGCGGATTCGTCAAACTCATCTGCGCCGGACGCAAAGAAACGATTGTCGGCGCGCACATCATCGGCGCACACGCGGGCGAACTCATCCACGAAGTTGTGCTGGCGATGAAAATGAAACTTTCCGCAGCGTCGCTCGGCGGCCTCATTCACGTTTACCCGACGCTCTCGCAAGTCACACAACAGGCCGGACTCGATGCGGTGCTCGCAAAGCTCGTGCGCTACCGTAAGCCGCTCTCATACCTTCTCTCATGGCGACGTTAAGAATTCATCGCCGTTAAATTTCATCACCGCTTACGCCGCAACGCATTCAATTCGTCTAGCTTGATATAGCCCTGCAACTGAAATCCGCCTTTGCCGTCGGGCAGAAACACCGCGCTTTCGGCGTAATCAATCAACTTCGCTTTGCTCGCATCGGCAAGCGCCTGATGATGATTGACGATGATCGTGTTACTGCCTGTGGCAGGCGCAGTTGAAAGCAGTTTCCTGATGGCGGGCAAGACATTCGGATTGAAGCGATCAAGTTCCGGGAGCACCGTGTCTTTGCCGAAGGCGAGCATCGCAGATTCTTTGTTGCGGCAAAACTCCCCGCTGTAAACTTCGCCGACGGGGATTTTCAGCAACTTATAAGCCGCGCCGAGTGCAACTGATTGACGGCGGCCTTTATCGGTCAAGTTGTCCTGCGTTTTGCAATCGTTCATGTCCGGCAAATCCGGTTCTTTGAAGGCGGCGCGTTCGCCGTGCCGTATGTAAACGACGTAGCCGCCGCGCTGCAATTTGCGCACAAGCGTTCGCGCCGCCGGATAATGAGAAGTAATCTTAACAGTCGAAGTTTTCCCCTGCGCGTGTACGAACGGCGCGATGACGAGAAACAGCAAGGCGGCAGCGAGCGTTGAAGTTAAGACTTGTTTCATGTTTTGCTTTCGTAGGAACGTAACGGAGTGGCTTAATCCGCTATCATTTTGTGAAGTTCTGTATCTTCGCCGCTACGTTGTTGCGGCAACCGCGCCGCCGCAGCTGGAGCCTGCGCCCGCCGTGCAGCCGAAACAATGTGCGGCGGTGCGGATGCGGCGGGCGATGAATTTCGCCGGATCGAAGTCGGCGATGGCCTGCGGCAATTCGTCTGCGACGCTTAGTTCGAGCATTTGATTAAAATCGCAATCGTAAAGCTTCCCTCGCCAGTCAACGCTCACCATCGTGCGGCACATCAAGCCTTCAACGGTTCCCGGATTAAACGCTTCGACAAGCTTGCGCATATATTTTTCGTCGTTACCCGAACGGCGCAGGTAATCCAGAAAACGCTTGATGGGCATATTCGTGATTGTGTAGAGACGGTTGAAGAAGACGTTGTAGCGCGCGGCCAACTCGCGTTTGAAATCCGCTTCGATAGAGCTTTGCGCGGGCGGCAAAAAAGCTCCGACCGGATTGTAAACAAGGTTCAGCACGAGTGCGCCGTCTTCGCGCCCGTAACCGGCAGCATTTAATCTGCGTAAAGCTTCGATTGATTTCTGGAAGACGCCGCCGCCGCGTTGCGCATCGGTTTGCGCTTCCAAAAAATAAGGCAGCGATGAAACGACTTCGACCTTGTGCGCGCGAAAAAAACCGGGCAGGTCAGTTTGCTCTGCTTCAAACATCACCGTCAGATTATGGCGCACGATCACGCGCGTGCCCGCGTCAGACGCTTCTTCGACGAGATACCGGAAAGACGGATTGAGTTCGGGCGCGCCGCCCGTGATGTCCAGCGTCGGTATGCGAAAGCGGCGCACGGCGGCGATGATCTGCTCCGCCGTCTCGCGCGTCATGATCTCCGTGCGTTTCGGGCTGGCGTCAACATGGCAATGCTTGCACGCTTGATTGCACAGCTTGCCGACGTTGACCTGCAACGTCTCAACCGCGCGGGCGTGCAAAGTGATACCATATCCGGCCAGCTTTTCGTCGAACTCGACGGGCGTGGAAGCAAATGGCGACGCATCTTTTATTACAGGCAAAGCTTTCGCCGTCACATCGTCACCTTGTTCACGGAATTGTGCGCCTGCAAGCCATGTATCAGCGATGCGCCGCCGCGCAAGGCCGACGCCAGATGAATCGCTTCGGTCATCTGCTCCATATTCGAGCCTGCTTCGAGACACGATTGTGCGTAAGCGTCTATGCAGTACGGGCATTGCAAAGCGTGTGCGACGGCGAGGCCGATCAAAGCTTTCTCACGCCGCGAAAGCGCGCCGTCTTCCTGACAGGCCGCATACCACGCCATAAATTTTTCAAATAAATCCGGGCGATGCTTGCCCATCTCCGCGAACCGCCCCAAATCTTCTTCTTCGTAATAGGCCATGCTATGAATCGCTCGCTTTCGTCTTCATGCTCTATTTAGATAATCTCTTGCTTGCCGGATTTATTCCCCTGTGCGGCGCGAACCGGCGCGTAAAGCTTTTCGAGCGTGCGCGGGTGAACGCCCGCCCAGTACATCGCCTGCAACAGAGACCAGCGCGTGAAAGTGAGTGCGAAGCTTTTCCCCTCGAACCGGCGCGACGATGTGGTGACGGCGCTCTTTAGATGCACGAATTTTCCGCGACGGCGCAAGCGGCGCAGCAAATCCAAATCTTCGAAAATCGGGAACGGCTGAAATCCTCCGACGTGCTCGTAGGCCTCGCGCCGCACAAAGAAGGCCGAATCGCCGTAGCACAAACCGATGCGTCGCAAACGCGGATACAGGCTCGTCATAAAACGCGCCGCCAGCCGCACGCCGTCAAAGCTAATCGTGAAGTTCCCGCCGACCGCGCCCGCGTCTCGTAAAGCTTCCGTGATGTGCTTCATTGCATCAATCGGCGGGCAGGTGTCTGCGTGCAAGAACCAGAACGCATCGCCGCGCGCCGCACACGCGCCCGCGTGCAGTTGTGCGCCGCGCCCGCGTTCGGATTCAATCACACGCACCGTCGTAATATTGCCGCTGTTACGGCTGGCGTGCGTGCGCGCGATATCGAGCGTCGCGTCGCGGCTTCCGCCGTCAACGATGACGACTTCATACGCGGAAGGCTGCAAACGATTGACGGCATCTAGCGTCGCGCCAAGCGAGCGCGCTTCATTGAGTGTCGGAATAATAATGCTCAGCTTCACGGATTCGTCGCGCCCTGTATGCTCGTTTCAACGCTCTCAATCAATCTGCTGCGTCGCCCCGATTAATTCGCGGCTTTCGATGATCCGCACGCCAGCTTCTCGCATCTCTTCGATGGCACGCACCGTATCGCCCGGATTCACTTCGACGCCGCGACATCCGTCAATCACGACGATTGTCTCGAAATCCGAACTCACGGCATCAAGGGCTGTGAACTTCACGCAGTAGTCCGTCGCAAGCCCGGCAATCGTGACGTTTGTCACGCCGCGCTGCTTCAGATAATCGCCCAACCCCGTCGAACGCAAGTGTTCGTTATCGAAAAAGCCACTGTAAGAATCAATCAATTGATCCGTGCCTTTAAGGAAAACTTTTTCGATGCGGCTTGTTTCAAGCTCTTTCACAAACTCTGCGCCCGCGCTCTCCTGTATGCAGTGCGGCGGCCAGATATTGAAGCTCGAATGGTTTGCCGGATGCCAGTCCTTCGTCGCCACGACGAGCGGGAAAAGCTTTTGCAGTTCGTTGGCGACGGGCACAATCTCATCGCCTTCTGTCACCGCGAGCGCGCCGCCCGGACAAAAATCGTTTTGAATATCAACCAGGATTAAAGCGTTCATCAGACTTTCCTCCGTTTAATCTATAACTCGAAACTGAAGCCTGCGCGTGTCAATTGTTTGTAGCGGCGCGCGTCGAAGCGATAAAGCCGTGCGGCACGATGCGGCACGCCCGCTTGCCGTTCGTTTAATTCGTGAAGCAAATTCATGCTCAGGATTTTCTTTCGGAAATTGCGATTATCAATTTCGCGCTCGAGAATTATCTCGTAGAGTTTTTGCAACTGCGAGAGCGTAAACTTTTTCGGCAGCAACTCGAACCCGACAGGGGCATACGTTACCTTGCCGCGCAATCTTTCCAGCGCGGTCTCCAGAATCTTTCGATGATCGAAAGCGAGTTCGGGCGTTTCATCAACGGAAATCCAAAGGGCGTTGCCAGCGTCGGAAGCGGCGCGAAGCGTGTGAAGATCGGGCGACACCAGCGCGTAGTAAGCGACGCTGACAACCCACCCGCGCGGATCGCGTCCGGGATCGCCGAAGGTGTAAAGCTGCTCCAGAAAAATATTTGTGAGTCCGGTCTCTTCGCTCAACTCTCTGAGCGCCGCCTGCTCGATGGTTTCGTTTTTTTGCACAAAGCCGCCGGGCAGCGCAGAACGGCCTTTGAAGGGCGCGAGATTTCTTTCAATCAACAGAACCTTCAACGCGCTTTCCGCGAGGTCTAGGCCGAACACCACGCAGTCAACCGTCAGCGCAGGTCTTTGATGCTTATACTTGAATGCCATCGCTTGCCGCTTCTTTCCCCTTCAACCCGCTGCCGGTTCATGTTCGTATTTGCCGATGCCGCGACGTTCGAGTATCAAATTCGTCTTCGCCGTGTACAGAGATTTTTCGAGCCACGCAGGGTATTCGTCCGGGTAGTCGAAACGCTTGACGCCGTGAGCCACGCGATTAAGTTCGCGCAGACTGTTACGGCGAATCTCTTCGAGCGGCGGCAGTTCGTAAACGAGTTCGCCGCCGCGAAAAACGGGGACGAGCAAATCCGTGTAAGGCGTCGCCGCCGGAATCTTGATCTGCCGTGTCATGTCGAGCGGGTTGACGACGGTGCAGCCCTGCGACATATCCGTTTCGATATCGTAGACGGCATCCGCGATATTCTTCGCGTCCGTGTGATAACGCCGGAGTTGCAGCACGCCCGGATTCGAGACTTTGATCGGCTGATCCGACAACTTGATTTTGCGTTCCCACGAACCGTTCGGACGACGAATCGCCGCGAGTTTATAAACGCCGCCGAGCGCCGGATCATCATAAGCCGTGACGAGCCGCGTGCCCACCGCCCACACCGCGATGGGCGCACCTTGCCGCTTCAGACTCTCAATCAATCTTTCGTCCAGATCATTGCTTGCGATAATCTGCGTGCCGTCGAAGCCAGCTTCGTCGAGCATCGCGCGGGCACGCTTGCTAAGCGCGGCAAGATCGCCGGAATCAAGACGAATGCCGGTTAACTCAAAGCCGCGCGCGCGCAATTTTCTGCCCGCATCAATCGCGTGCCGGATGCCTTCGAGCGTGCCGTAAGTGTCAACGAGGTAGATGCTGTTGTTCGGCATCGCTTCCGCATATGCGGCGAAGGCGTCCGGCTCCGTGTCGAAACTCATCACGAGACTGTGCGCCATCGTGCCTTTGACGGCGGAGGGCGGAAGGCCGAGGTGTTTGGCCGCCCAGACGTTCGACGTGCCCGCGCAGCCGCCTATGTAAGCGGCACGGGTTGCCGAATAAGCGCCGTCAACGCCCTGTGCGCGGCGTGCGCCGAACTCCAACACAGGCGCACCGTCCGCCGCCTGACAGATGCGCGCCGCTTTGGTCGCAATCAATGTTTGAAAATTCAGAAATGTGAGCAGCGCCGTTTCAATTAATTGTGCCTGAATAATCGGCCCCGTCACACGTATCAAAGGCTCGTGCGGAAAGACGATGGTTCCTTCCGGCACGGCGTCAACATCACACGCAAAACGCATCTGCCGCAAGTAGGCGAGAAACTCTTCACTGAATAAAGCGCGCCCGTCGTTTCCCGCGAGTGAAGCGAGATAACCGATGTCTTCTTCATCGAAACGCAGATTCTTCAGGTAATCAATCGCAAATTCCAGCCCGCACGCGATGGCATACCCACCGCTGAAAGGGTTGTGGCGATACGAAAGATAAAACGCGCCCTCTAAATCCTTCATGCCCGAAGCAAGATAAACTTGCCCCATCGTCAACTCGTAAAGGTCTGTGTAGAGCGCCATCGAACGCCCGTAAGGTAAAGCCGTGTATGCCATCTCGAAGCGCCTCCGGCTTAACGTCATTTTTACGTTAAGTATGGCGTACAAAATACGCTGCCTGTCGAACTGCTGTCAACTCGTAAATATATTTATTCGTAGGAGGCTTTTTCTTACTGCGCGGGCGTGAACTCTATCAGGCGATTGAGCGGATCGAATCTCAGGCGAAAGGGACGCAGCGCATCGCGTCCGAGCAGGATCGGGGCGGCGGCGTCTGTTTCCGAAAGCAGGTCGGTGGGAACTTTGCGCAGCAGCAACGCGCCGACGCGCACCGTCGCCGGATCAATTCGCCGCGCGGAAATTGTTCCGCCCCCGAGATCGCGCACGATGTTTCTCTCCCCCCTGTTGTTTCCGGGGATAATACCGAACGATGCCGCGTTCGATTCGCTCAAAGCCAGACCGAAACCAGAGCCTGTATCGAGCAACGCGCGCCGCCCGCCGGGAGTCAGCGCAACGAATGGGCGGCGGCTTTCGGAGTCGGACAGCCACGACACGACCGCGCCCTCTGCGGGAATTGCGTCAATTCGTAATGGAGTGAGGCGCGGATCAAAGGCGCTTATTTCACGGCGCGGCAAATCTATCGCGTAACCGAGCGGCGCATAAGCTTCCGTCGGATTGAGAATGCCATCAACATCCGCCGGTAAGCGACCCGCGACGATCACAAAGCCGTTCGCGGAAAGTTGATTACCTGCGTTGCCGATGGCAAGGCTGCGCACGGAAGCTTCGCATCCCGCATGGCTACCCGCGACGCTTGCGCCGCCGACGTTAACGGCATGATTGCGACGAATGGCGACGCCTGCGACGCGCGCAATCCGTTCGGAAAGAATCATCGCGCCCGCGCCCGTATCAATCGCAAAAATATACGGCCCGTTGCCGTTGATCCATGTATCAACCAGCAGACCGCGTCCTTCTACTTCACGAAAGCGAACAGCCGCCGGAAGCTGCGACGATGTTTGTGCATTACGATGAGCACCGGACTTTTCGCCGCCGATGAATGCGTTGATTGCGCCAGCGGCTTTCGACGCAGACAAAAAGCGGGCAGCTCCTTTGAATGGAACTGCCCACAATGTCACTGCCATAATCAGCGCGAAGATCACCTTTGAAGTTGCGCCGACCATAGTCATCTCCGGTTTGTGCCGATAATTGGCTTAAAGCCCGACTTAAAGCTTAGTAACGGCGATTGCGGTTGCGAATCTTGTAAGTGTAGAGAGCGGAGCCGCCGCCACCTGACAACGCGCCAATGGCCGCGCCTTTTTTGCCGCCGATCAAGCCGCCGATGAGCGCGCCGCCGACAGTTCCACCCGCCACCGTCAATTTATCCTGATGCTTTTTCCAGAAGCTACGCTGACGCGGCTGGCTGTAATCATAATAAGCGCGTCGTTCCGCCGTCGTATTGCTGTAACGCGGAGCACGATTGACATAGCGCGTGCGAGTGACGGTGCGCGGCGCAACGGTTGAAGTGCGTTCGGTAACGACGCGGGTCGCAGGCTGCACGGTGCGCGTGCCATTTGCGTCACGAAAACCTTCTGCATAGCCTTTGCTATAATCGGCCTGTACGTCTTTGACGTTCGACGTGTTGGCCGCCAACTGCGCGTCGGCCACCGGCTGCGTTTGTGTGGATGCCAGATTATTAGCGGGCAAAGAGTTGTCTACCGGCTGTGTTGCCGCAGTAGTTGTTGTAGTAGTCGCCGCTGCCGGATTAGGTTCTGTGGTTTTCGCCGAGTGGTTGATGAGTCCGACAGCCGAACCGCCGAGCACTGCCGCCGCCAGCGCCACCGATAAGATTTTGTTATTTGAAGTCATTGATATTTCTCCTTTGTCTTCGCTATTGCTTGAAACCCGATGTACCTTTTGGCAAGTTCCGTTCCAAAAATGAAACCGCATGAACGTGCGGCGTTGGTGTATCTCACAGCGCAGTATTTTGATGCAATTGCAGGGCAGGTGAGTATGATTACAATAAAATTACAACAATCGAGCCGGAGGCTCCCGCAACCGCGTATCACGTCTTACCCGAAATGGGCTGCGGGCAATACTATTTGCTCAAAACCTTTATCAGCGCAGAGAACTTCGCTTAAAAGAAATTGTGTGTACCGGCGGCATATTCGTATCAGCGGCAATGGCGCAAGAGCACGTTTATGAATCGCGCGAGTGGATTAAGTGCGGCGGCGTCCGAGCATATCGAAGCCGACGGCCGCCACCAGAATCGTGCCCTTCACGATGTCCTGCGTAAAGTCCGGCACGTTCTTGAGCGACATACCGTTATCCAAGCTCGCCATAAAGAGCGCACCCAAGCACGCGCCGAAGATCGTGCCGCGCCCGCCCATCAAACTCGCGCCGCCGATCACGCACGCCGCAATCGCATCTAGTTCGAGCAGCACACCCGCATCTGGCGAGGCGCTTCCGACGCGCGACGTATAGACCGCCCCGGCGACGCCCGCCAGCGCACCCATCAAACAAAAAACGCCTAGAGTGTGCCGCCGCAAACTGATCCCTGAAAGACGCGCCGCGTCAGGATTGCCGCCAATCGCGTAGAGGTATCTGCCGAAAGTCGTGTTCTGCATCAGAAACGCTCCGGCCAGCGCGACCGCGAGCAAAATTATCACGGGCACGGGAACGCCCGCGTAAGCATTCAACGCAAGGATAAAACCGACGACGAGCGTGGACGGCAGGAGGATACGCCAGAGTGTCCCGAACGAGCTTGTCACCTCGAGCCCGAAACGCTTGCGCGAACGTCCTCTGCGCACCGCGAGCCACGCGATGGCGGCAACGCAGACAAGCGCAATCGCGTAGCCCGCTTGCCTCGAAGCGTAGCTCTGCCCGATCAACTTGAAGGACGGCAAGCCCGCCGGAATCGTACTGCCTTTTGTCAGCCCCTTAACGACACCGCGCCACGCCAGCAATCCGCCGAGCGTAACGATGAATGAAGGGATATTCGCGTAGGCGACGAGCGAGCCGTGCAGTGCGCCGATAGCGACGCCGGTTAATATTCCGGCAAGCAGCGAGGGAGCGACGCCCCAGTTCATCCACGTCATGAAAATGGCGGTGATGCTGCCCGTTAAGCCGACGACGGAGCCGACCGACAAATCAATCTGGCCGGTCACTATCACCATCAGCATCCCGACGGCGAGCACGCCCGTGACAGCCGTCTGTCGTATCAGATTCGAGAAGTTGCGCGCTTCTAGAAAAACGCCGTTCGTCGCGTAATAAAAGACCGCCCAGATAACCAGAAGCGCGATCAGCATCGTGTAGGCGCGCAAGGTGGCGGTTGGAAATTTGAGTCCGCCGATGGCTATTTGCGGCGGCGCAGCGTCCGCATTAATCGGCGGGCGCGGCGTAACGGGTTCGGCGGCTGGCTGGCTCATACGAACTCCCTTTTTGTGTCTCGAATGAAGATTGGCTACGGAAACCGAAAGATTGTTAATGCACGGGTCGCGCGTCGCTTCTCACCGGCGCAAGTTTCTTTAAGCTTGTGCGGCGTGTGGCGCGTGCCCTGTCGCGCAGGCCATCACTGCTTCGGGCGTCGCGCGCTCGCGCGTAAATTCGCCGGTCAAACGACCTTCGTGCATCACCAACACACGATCCGCCAAGCCCAACACTTCCGGCAACTCCGAAGAAACCAGCACGATGGCTAAACCTTCCTGCGCGAGCCGGTTAATCTCTTTGTAAATCTCCTGCTTCGCGCCGATGTCTATGCCGCGCGTCGGCTCGTCCAGAAACAGCACGCGCGGTTTTGTCAGCAACCATTTGGCGAGCACGACCTTTTGTTGGTTGCCGCCGGAGAGCGTGCCTGCGACGGTGAACACGTTGCGCGCTTTGATGCGCAGATCGCGCGCCGCCGTTTCGCCCGCCGCCGCTTCTACGTCTGCGTTCGTGATGAAGCGACCCGACAAACGCTTGAGTCCCGCGAGCGTCATGTTATGCAGAATCGTTTGATCCAGCACCAGCCCGAAACGCTTGCGGTCTTCGGTCACAAAACCCAGACCATGTTGGATCGCTTCCGACGGATTTGCGATGCGCGCGCGCGTGCCTTCAATATAAATCTCTCCGGTCACGCGCCCCGCGTGCGCGCCGAAGATTGCCATCAAAAGATCGCTGCGGCCTGCGCCCATCAATCCCGCCACGCCTAAAACTTCTCCGCGCCGCACGCTGAAGTTCGCGCCGTCAATCAAACGCTTGCCCGGAACATTCGGATCGTCAACCGATAAATTACGCGCTTCAAAAACAATTTCGCCGGGCGTGTGCTGTCGCGCCGGAAACACGTCGCCCACCTCGCGCCCGACCATCCGGCTGATGACGCGCCGCTCGTCAAGCTCGCGCGTTTTATCCGTGCCGATAGTGCGCCCGTCGCGCAACACCGTGATGCGGTCGCTCAAGTTGAAAACCTCGTCGAGCTTGTGCGAAATGTAGATCATGCCGACGCCACGCGCCCGCAAATCTCGCAAAATCCACGCGAGCGTTTCGACTTCCGCATCCGTGAGCGCGGCGGTCGGTTCATCCAGCACGAGTATGCGCGCATTTTGCGAAAGGGCTTTGGCAATCTCGACGAGCTGTTGTTGCCCGACGCCGAGGTTGCCGATGGGCGTGCGCGGATCGAGCGGCAGACGCAACTCTTTTAGTAGCTGACCGGCGCGGCTATAAAGCTCATGCCAGCGAATCACACCGAAGCGGCGCGGCTCGCGTCCCAGAAAAATATTTTCGCCGACGGTCATCTCTTTGACGAGCGAGAGTTCCTGAAAGATGACCGCGATGCCTGCGGCCTCCGCGTCGCGCACGCGATTGAAGTGGCGCACTTCCCCGTCAAGGCGAATCCCGCCGCCGTAATCCGGGTACGGGTAAACGCCACCGAGAATCTTCATCAGCGTTGACTTGCCCGCGCCGTTTTCCCCGACCAGCGCATGAATCTCTCCGGCGCGCAGATCGAACGTCACGCCGTCCAGCGCGCGCACGCCCGGAAACGTCTTCGTAATCTCGCGCATCTCCAAAAGCAGCGCGCCCCGTTCATTCATCTGCTGCGTTTCCATTTTTGTTTGAACTACCGGAAATTATTGCGCGCTTCATTCTTTGCCCGCCTACTAAATCCGAATCATACAGCAAGCTTTGACGACGCAGGCCGCTTTAATTTCTTCAGGCGGCGAGCATGATACGCAGATCGCGCACGTTCGTCCCCGTCGCGCCAGTCAAGATAGTATCACCGAGAGTTTGAAAGAAACTGTAAGCATCGCTGCATTCTAAAAATTCGCGCGCGTTCAAGTTTTTCGCCGCCGCGCGTTCGAGGGTCATCGCATCGGCCAACGCGCCCGCCGCCGGACTGTTGCCGTCAATCCCGTCGGTTCCCGCGTGCAGCGCAACGATGCCGCCGTCGTAAGAATTTTCGGCGTGATTCAAGGGCGCATGAAATAACTTTTCCTTGCGCGCGTCAATCTCTATCGCACAACGTAGCGCCGCCTCTGCATTGCGTCCGCCGATGCCGCTTCCGCGCACAGGGCAGGCGAACTCCCCGCCGGAGATAAGACACGCGGTGTTGCCCCGCGCTGTCCGCGCACGCAAATCAAAGAGCCGCGCGACGAGTTGGCGGCAACCGTCGCCGATGGATTGTTCTATCAAGTCTGAAGCGACTTCGACGATAAACCCGCGCGCCCGTGCCGCTGCCGCCGCACTCGCAAGCACCGTATCGTTATCAAGCAAGACATAGCATGATCGCGGCGTTCTGTTTTCAATCAAGCCGTCGTTTGTCGCCGCGTGCGGCTTTGCCTGCGACTCTTCAAGCGCACGCAATACAGTTTGCGGTAAAGCCGTGTGCAGATTGTGCCGCGCGATGATCGCGGTGATGTCCGCAGCGTCGCCGTTATTATCCGCACTGAATGTTGAAGCAGGCAGCGACGGCCCCGATGCGACGCTCGCCTCGTCGCCCCTGTTCGTGTCCGAAATAATCAACGTGACTTGCGCGGCGCGCGGCGCTAAAACGCTCAAGCCTCCACCCTTAATTGCAGAAAGGGCGCGGCGCACGCTGTTGATTTCCGTAATCGTCGCGCCGCAGTTGACCAGCACATTGTTCGTCGCGCGCAAATCCGCGAGCGTGACATTTTGAAAGCGCGGCAATTCCAACATCGCCGAGCCACCGCCGGAAACGAGAAAGATAATTAGCGACGAAGACGCATTCGCCTGTCGCAGCAAACGAACGGTGGCTTGCGCGGCGGCGATGCTGGCTTCGTTCGGCAACGGATGCCCGCCCGCAAAAGTTTGCCATGCGCGAGACGGAGCACACGCGATTTCTGCCGATGAAACAACTCCGCCCGCGAGTTTATCGCCGAGCACATCGGTTAGCGCCGTTGCCATCGCACACGCCGCTTTGCCGATAGCGATCGAGTAAACATTCGCATATGCGCGCAGATCGAGTTCGCTGTTTACTATGCGCAAGAGTTGCGCGTCTTTATCAAACTGCAACGCGCGGCGCACTGCTTGATAAGCATCCGCGCTCTGCAACGCCGCCGTAAAGATATCCAGCGCTGCCCGTCGCAAATCCTGCGAACTATTCGCCATAGAATTTCACGCTCGATGGCTCATCACAAATTCAAGATTGCTGCCCGCAACTCTTTAAGTGAAGATAGAATGCGCCGACTCAAACAGGCTTTTCTCAATCGCTCGTTCGCCTGCTTTCCTTTGGTGATCCGATTACTTCGACGGCGTAACCCGGCATGGCATACTCATCTTTGATCTTCTGTAATAGCCAGAGCGGTTTGCCGCGCTCCTCGCGCCCCTTCATTTTGAAGAGCCGCCATTCGCCCTTCAAACGCGCGCCGTTTAGCCGAAACCGCAACGCGCCTCTTCGCCAAGAGGCGAGCGCGTCGTCACCTTCCGCGAGTTCGTATGTTCCTATATCCCAGCGATACACGCGGCCTGCGCCGTAGCTGTCTTCGGGAAGCGTGCCCTCAAACGTCAGATAAGCAAGCGCGTGGTCTTCCACTTCGACAGCCAAACGCTTCGCTGCCGGATCGAGCGACGGCCCCTTCGGGACAGACCAACTCTTCAGCACGCCGTCCATCTCCAAACGAAAATCCCAGTGCAGATGGCTCGCGTGATGCTCCTGTACAACGAATTTCCACTTGCCGCGCATACGCATTTCTCCACGCCCGCGAACTCCGACTTAGCGAAGCACGCGCACATCGCGCTCGCTGATTATTTTCCAGCCCGCGCCCGTCTGCTGCCACCGCAATTCCTGCACCACTTCGCCGCGCCGAGTGCCCGCTTCGCCGCCTTCGATCACATAGCTTTTGCGAAAGCGCATGATGCTTGTGCGCCCTTCATTGCTGAAGATAATTTCGGGCAGTTCGGCGCGCACGTCTATCACGCGCGCACGCGCAAAGACGCGCGCCTTTTCCGCACGCACGAAATCGCGCGAGACGTTGCGCGTTAAATAAAAGGCGTTCAGTTTCGGCGCATAAAATGTTAATTGTCTGTTTATATCGCGCGCGTTCGTCGCCGCAATCCATTCATCGAGCGATGCGCGCAAGACGCTCGCCGCGCCATCTTCTGTTGCGGGCGATGGCGATGATGGTGATCGAGGAATCGCCGTTGACGCAACGACGGGTTCGCTCGCCGGAACAGTTTGCGGCTCGCCGTAGATGCTCCAGCGCGCGACGTTGGCGATCTTGTTGTAGACGCTTTGAATAACAATCGGTTGATCTAATTCTTCGGCGCTGATGCGTCGCGTGACGCGGAGACGGCGGCCTTCGTCAATCAAATCGAAGACGACCGTAAACTTATCGTCACGCCGGTTGCCGCCGGTGCTGACCGTCAACTCTTCGCCGCGAAGCGTCGCGCGCGTGCGCACGATACGACCATCCGTTGCCTGTTCCGTGCGCTCTATGTTGTCGGCCTCGAAAGAGATGCGCGGGGCACGCGATGAGGCGAGGCTGACGCGAGCGCCGCGTTGCTCTATCGCAAGTTGATCGGGCGCGGCGAGGCGCACGGTCAAATCATCGAAGAAGCGTTGCCGGTTCTCCGTAGGCAGATTGCTCGACGCGCCCGCCACCACCGAATACAGCTTATCGCTGCTTCCGACATCCAGCCGGTACACTCCGGTCAGACGCGACACGGCTGCGGAAACATTTCGCACGCGACGTAAAGGCGGCTCGCGTCGTCGCTGCGCCATCGCAGTTATGTTGATACTCATCAAGATAACAATTGAAAGTGAAAACGCGGTGCGGTAATTCAAACTCTCTCTCATATATTTTGCTTCTCTGGAAGTTTTACTCTAACGCTTAAATTAATGGGGCTGTGGCCGTGCCCTAGCTGCGACGTGTGGCGAAGGGCATCGGTGACAAAGCGTTTGGCCGCATCAACTGCCGTTTCCAAATCGAGTTGATTCGCAAGGCACGCGGCAATGGCGGCGGCCAACGTGCAGCCGGTTCCGTGCGTGCTATTCGTTTCAATCCGTGCGCCGCGAAAAACTTTTACGCACCCGCCGTCGTCGAGCACATCCAGAGCATCGCCCGTGAGATGTCCGCCTTTGATGAGCACGGCGCGTGCGCCCGTCTCTCTCAACAAACGCGCCGCCGCGCGCATCTCTTCTTCATTTGTGATGCGTCGCTGTGTGATGCGCTCGGCTTCGGGAATGTTCGGCGTGACGAGACGCGCCAGCGGGAAGAGTTCACGCACGAGCGTATCGAGCGCCGCGTCGTCAATTAAATCGTAGCCGGATGTCGAGCGAATGACCGGATCAACGACGGGCGCGGGCAAGAGTTTCGTTTCACGAAAAAGCCGCGCCACCTCTTGAATAATTTCGCGCGTCGGCAGCATTCCTGTCTTCACGCCTGCCACTTGAAAGTCTTCGACAACAGGCAACACCTGCGCCCGCACCGCGTCGCCTGTCTGGTGCGCCGCGCCATACACGCCCAACGTGTTCTGAAACGTCAGCGACGTGACCGCTGCCGTCGCAAAACACCCGAAGGCCGTGAACGTCTTCACGTCCGCGATGATGCCCGCACCGCCCGACGGATCAAGCCCCGCGATGGTGAGCGCGACGGGCGGCCTGTTTGTGTGGCGAATGTTCATATAAATTCAAGATTACAGAGCGCCTGCTTTTATGAAACGGATTGTACGCGGCGAATCAACTGCGCCGTCGCATTCAGTTTCTGCTCATCGCTGAATAAGCTTATACCGGCGACGCCGCACGCGCCCGCGCGCAGGCATGAAGCGGCATTCTCGCTGTTGATGCCGCCGAGCGCAATGAGCGGGAAAGGCGCAAGCGCGCGTGCGGCTTCGCTTAAACTTTCAAGGCCAAGCGGCGCACCATAGTCGCGCTTCGACGGCGTGTCGAAGACGGGGCCGAAAACGGCGAAGGCTGCATGGGCATCGCGTGCGGCGCGTGCTTCGGCGAGCGAATGAGTGGAGACGCCGATCAGAAAATCTGCGCCGAAAGTTTTGCGTATGACATTCGCTTCGAGCGAGCGTGTGGTGAGATGAACGCCGTCGGCTCCTGCGGCGCGTGCGATGTCCGCGCGATCGTTGACGAGCAGGCGCGTATCGCTATGGCGCGTGAGTTGCGCGGCCTGCGTGGTTAGTTCATAGAGCACGCGGGGGCGCAAATTCTTTTCGCGTAGTTGGATGATGTCTAGCCGAGCTTCGACGGCGGCGGCGACGAGTGCGAGCAGGCGCGCGTACTCTTCAGAGAGAGCGGTTGTCTGTGCGGTCGTCGCGCCGCCGGTAATCAGACAAAGGATCGGCGATTGGCGTTTCAGTCGCAGCATCTCCGGCAGTTGAAGTAAAAGCGACGCGGCGGCGTCCCGGCGGCACGGCGATGTCGGCTTGCAGCGCACGGGCGGTCTGACGAAAATGCGCCATTTCCCAGAACGCGATGGCGAGATTGAGCAGGCCGACGCCCGTCACCGCACCGCGCGCCCAGCCGGACGCAATGGCGTGCTGCAAACCGTGCAGCCCCGTCTTTTGCACAGCATAAAGCAGAAAGTAGTTATCGCCCCAATCGCCCAGCCCGAACGGATGCACCCAAGGCAAAAACGTCAACACGATGCCTACTTCAAGGCACAGCACGATATAGAAAATTATAGTTAGCTTAGACGACATAACGATAGATGTTGGATGTCAGATATCAGGCGTCAGTATACAACAATTGAAGCGGCAAATTAACATCCGGCGGCGATTGCCTGCCACCTACTTTGCGGCGCGTTGCGCTTGCAGTTCGCGCAGTTTGTCGGCGACGCCGCGATAGGAGACGTTGACGCCATAGACTTCCGAGAAAGTGTCAATCGCTTTCTCCAGCTCACCCATCTGCTCAAAAGCCGAGCCGAGATCAAAACGCAGCGCCTGATATTCATCCTCCGTGTGGCCGGGCGAATCCAGTCCCTTCTTGAACCACATCACGGCGAGGCGCGGCATTCCCTTTTGCAGAAAGCAGTGGCCGAGCAGATTGCAGCACTGCAAATAACGCGGCGTGCCGTCCTGCGGCGCAACCAGTCCGGCGGCCGACTGAAACTCTTCAACCGCTTCATCCACCAAATCCATCTCTTTGTAGGCGAGGCCTAGATTGTAGTGCGTTTCGTAATCGCCGTCGGAAACAGCCGTGTCGTCCTCTTCATTCGCCGTGCGAAACTCGTCGAAGATTGCGGCGAGACCCGGATCAACCGGATGCGGCGATGGCGCGACGGGCTTCGCTGTTGTCGCTTCAGTTGATGTTATAGGTTCGGCAGCAATGGGCACATCAGCGACGTGTGGCGCAGCACTAACGGGCGGCGCAGCAGGCGGCGGACTCTCGAGAATCGTAAAGGCCGCATCAACGTCATCCGCCGCAGAAGGCGTTTCCGTTGCCAGCGACGCTGGCGGTGCGATGTCTGCTTCCGCCGTGTCGTAAAGCCCGAAGCCGGAAAATTCGACTGTCTCAGCCGGAGCAGCGTCGGGCATTGGCGCGGCTTCCGGTGACGCTGATGGCGCGGCGTTTTGCAACTGCTCGCGGCGGGCGTCAATCTCTGCGTGCGCGCCGAACTGTCCTTCGAGCATTTCAAGCGTATCGCGTGCGATGTCCGCGTAGCCCTGCGCGATATAAAAGTCCACGCTTTCGAGTTCCTGCCGCAACATCGCTTCGCGTCTCGCCTCCGGCGTCGCCGCCGCGTCCGCTTGTTCGGTAGCAGCATCGGCGACGGCGGGCGGCTCTGTGATCGCCGCGCTAAAATCAAACTCCTGAAAACTACCGGCGGCAGACGGCGAAGCGTCGGCGTCAACCGGCGCGCTGCCCACATCCGCCCAACTCTCGTTCAGGTCGGAGAATGAAGCCGAAGCGTCCGGCGGCGCGGCATTCGTTTCGGGCGCAACGGAGTTCCATTCAAACTCGGTCACGGGCGCATCGTCTGCAACGGACGGGGCGGCGAGGTGTTCATCGCCTGCCAGCATGAAGCTTTCAAAGGTCGGGACTTCCCCGCTCATAGGCATCGCCGGATAAGCGTTATCGCTCATCGAAGAAGAATCCGCATAGCCTTCGGGCGCACCGCCGAGAGCTTGCAGGCGCTCTTGAAAGCGTGTTTCTTCGGGCGCGAGCCTGATGAGCTGCACGAGCGTGTGGCGTTCTTCTTCAGCGTCGCCCGCACCTTCGGCGGCCTCTGCAAGTTGTTCGAGCGAAGCGCGTAGCTTTTCGTCGTCGTGCTGCCAGGTGTGAACGCGCACCAGAAGACGCAAGGCATCGAGTTGTTCGGGATTGCGCGCCAGCACTTCGTCCAGCAGTTCCGTCAAGGTTTCTTCTTCGCTGCCGTTAAGCATCTGCTCGCTGACGCTTGCGAGCACGCGCACCGCAGCATCCGCATCGCCCTGCCGCAGATAAAGGCGCGCGACATCCACGAGGCGTATATAAGAGGAGGCGTCCTGCATGGCAAGCGCGAGGGCGGCGCGTTCGGCCGCCGCCACATCTTCCGCTTCCACGTAAATGCGCGCGAGCATCGTCAACAGTTCGATGTCGCCGGGATTCTCCGCAATAAGCTTTTCGAGCATCTCGGCGGCTTCGTCCGCCGTGCCAAGACCCGTATGCACATCCACCAGATTACTTAAAGACTGCTTATCAAGCGGATCAATGGCGAGAGCTTTCGAGAGCGCGTCAAGGGCGCGTTCATACTGTTTGCGCGCGAGCAGTTGCGCGCCCGCTTCCGCATACGCTTGCCCGGCTTCGGTGCGCAAATTCTCGCGCATATACCCGTCGGCGAGCCGCAGCCGTATATCAACATTCTGCGAATCGAGATCGGCGACCTTGCGCAGCATAGTCAAAGCCTGCGGCGTTTGGCCGTCGCGCGAAAGCGCGTCGGCGACGATCAGGTATTGCGCGCGCGCGTCTACGATTAAGCCCTGCATTTCGTAGAGGGCGGCGAGTTTGCCCGCGATTTCGATTGAGCCGGGTTGCAGGCGGTCTATTTTTTTGTACATCGCAATGGCTTTGAGCGCGAAGCCCTGCCCGCGATAATGCTCGGCGATGCGCGCGAAGGCGACGGTCGCTTCCTGCTTGTTGCCCGCCCGCGCATAGAGATCGCCGAGCATATTGAGCGCCGTAAAATCACTCGCATCATGCTCGACGATGGCGCGATATTCTTTGATCGCGGCCGGTATCTTGCCCTGCGCCAGATACTTCTCGGCAGCCCGCACAACCTTTGTTTTATCGAAAGCCATCAGGAGTTCGTTTATGTCTTCAAAACGAATAGCGGTATCAATTGCAGCGATAGGCGCTATCCAGAAAACGGAAGCGCGCCGGAAGGGGAAATGCTACCTGCGACGGCGCGCTTGAGACAGCCTCGCCGTCAGAGGCGCGAGATATTTACGCTAACACGCGCAAATGGCGAGTGTCAACAATGATAATGGCGCGCTTCCGGCTTCTTTTTCAGGAAATTTTCCGATGCGCCACGTCGCCTCCGTCCACGCCGCGAAACCTCTTTTAATCGTCCGGGAGTTTCGCTTCGATGCCGTTAAAGCTTGAAAGATTACAGCTCTTTTCCGGCGGCCAATCATTCGCGCTTTTATCAAATCACGTCGGCGAAGCTTTTGCGCGTGCGGGCAAACCACCAGTAGCCGAAGATGAAGAGCGCGAGCGCAAAGACTGTAAAGTAAGCGAGTCCGCCCCAGTCCGGGCTGTGGCCTTCGAGCAGGATGCGGCGATAACTTCGCACCAGCGGCGTGAACGGATTGAGATTGATAAGCGCGCGATACTTTTCCGGCACAAGCGATTCCGGGTAGATAATCGGCGTCAGATACATCCACGCCACCAGCACGAGCGAAACGCCCTGCACTACGTCGCGCAGGAACACGCCCAATGATGCAACGAGCCACGCCGCGCCGAGCGTCGCCAAAAGTTGCGGCGCAACGAGTACGGGCAGCCAGAGCACGCTCGCGTGAAGTTCGCGTTGAATTAAAAGCGCCGCGACGAGCAGCACGAGCGTGCCGAACAGTTGCGTGGCGAGGGCGGCGAGCGCCAGCGCGACGGGCAAGGTTTCGAGCGGGAAAACTACGCGCTTGACGAGATTGGCGTGCGCGACGATGGTGCTTGCCGATTGCTGCACCGCCTCTTGAAACGCCGTCCAAGGCAGCAGTCCGCAAAAAAGATAGAGCGCGAAATTCCAACCCGAAGTGCTTGCGCCGAAACGCGCGTTGAAGATTTTGGCGAAGATAAAAGTGAAGATCGCAATCATCACGAGCGGCGTGACGAGCGGCCACAGGATGCCGAGCACAGAACCTTTGTAACGCGCCGCGATTTCGCGCCGGGCGAGCGAGCGAATCAGATCAAAGCGCGCGGGCAACTGCAAGAGCGGCTGCCAGACGGCGCGTCGGCGTGGAGTCTCCATTGAAATCACGTTCGACATTCTCGCACAAACTTCGTTATTTTATCAGCATGACCAGCACGCCCAACGCCACCGACAGTAAAGGCCATATCGCGCTTCGCGTCGAAGGGGTTTCCAAGCAGTATCGCGTTTATGATCGTCCCGGCGACCGCTTGAAGGAATCTTTAACGCGCGGGCGTGTGCGTCGCCACAAAGAATTCTGGGCGTTGCGCGACATCAGCTTTGAACTCGAAGCGGGCACAACGACAGGCATCGTCGGGCCGAACGGCAG
The DNA here is from genome assembly GCA_046262295.1 of Pyrinomonadaceae bacterium. Taxonomy (GTDB): domain Bacteria; phylum Acidobacteriota; class Blastocatellia; order Pyrinomonadales; family Pyrinomonadaceae; genus JBHENC01. Next base: position 135,156 of record JBHENC010000005.1, read on the forward strand.
CGGCAAATCCACGCTTCTACAAATCATCACGGGCACGCTCGAACCCACTGCGGGAAGCGTCCGGCACACGGGACGCATCAGCGCGCTGCTTGAATTGGGCGCGGGCTTTAATCCCGAATTCACGGGACTGGAAAACGTCTTTATGAACGCCGCGCTGATGGGTTTGTCGCGGCAAGAGACGGAGAAACTTTTGCCGGAGATGGAACGCTTCGCGGAGATCGGCGCGTTCCTACACCAGCCCGTCAAAACCTATTCGAGCGGGATGTATATACGCCTCGCCTTTGCGATTGCGATTAGTTCCGATCCGCAGATTTTGATTGTTGACGAAGCGTTGTCCGTCGGCGACGCCGTTTTTCAACACCGCTGTTTGCGCCGCATCAAAGAGATGCAGGAGCGCGGCACGACGATTCTCTTCGTGTCGCACGACCCGTCCGCCGTCAAAGCTCTCTGCTCGCGCGCCGTGCTCTTAAACGCCGGACGCATGGTGGCCGACGGCAAAACGACCGACGTGCTCAACCGCTATCAAAAGATCATCATGGAGCGCGAAGAGACTTACGAAGCGACGCAACCCGCCGTGAGCATCCCAGATATTAAAGAGACTGAAGCATCAACGGCGGGCGCGCTTGAAAATTCAAACAACCCGCTCTCGCAGCAGGCGGCGCTGCATTATAGCTTTCGTCACGGCGACGGCAGCGCGCGGATTCTCAGCGCGGAATTATTGGATTCGACGCGCCGCAGTTTCAATTTAATAGAGAGCGGCGAAACCTTGCTGGTGCGTATGCGCGTGCGGTTCGAGCGCACGATTGATAATCCTTTGTTCGGCTTTCTGATACGCAATCGTCACGGCATACACGCTTACGGAACGAACACGGAGCAGCGGCAACTGTCATTCGGGCGCGTCATGGCGGGCGAAATCATCGAAGTCTCCTTCTCCTTCGAGTGCTGGCTCGGCGCGGATTTATACTCCGTCTCTTTCGCCGTTCACAGCGACGAACACATCAGCTTCGACTGGCTCGACGGCGTCATCTTCTTTCGCGTCGTCTGCGATTCTCCGTTTGAAGGCATCGCCAATCTCAATGCCGTCGCAACCTCGCAACGCTTAAGCCGCCTTGCCGAAAAAGATTTCGTTGAAGTTGAAGATTCTGAAATCGTTTCGTGAGCAGGAGCGAATTGCAAGCGAACCAATTTCAGTTTAATCGCCGGAACTTGCCGCATCCAATTCAAGCCAGTGAACATCAATGCCGAGCAGCCGTATGTCTTCGCCCGCCTGCACGGACTTTGGAGAAGCGGCGTCGGGCAGGCGAAACTTTAAGACGTTCTCATGGCGCAGGACTCCGACAGGCACATCGAACGAATACGTCTTCGCGTCTTTCGCGTCGAGCGTTAAGGCGGCGACGGCTTGATCGTTGATTTCGATGAAAACTTTTTGCGCATCGAGTTTGCCGGGAGCGAGAAACGCCGCCATGTTGATGCGCAAGCGAAGCGGTTCCGTTTTGTCGAGCGCAAAGGCGAGCGTCGCCGCACCGCGCTCCGTCCAGCGCGAAAGCGGTTCGTGCCCGCTCCAGCCGTACCATAAATACTGATCCGTCTGCGCATTGTACGTAGCGGCAAAATCAAGGCGCGTGCCTTTCGTGTAAAGCGGAAACGCGGCGGGTCGCTCGTCGCCGTTGCGTTTAATGTCGCTCGTCGAATCCGCGCGCGCATCGTTTCTCTCGTTTCTCAGATCAACGATGTTCACGGAACACTTCGACAATTCCAGCGAAGCGATGCCCGGCAAATAAGGCGCGCTGACTGCGTCCGGCGTAATCAGCAGGTTGCGAATATTCCTACGTTTCGCTTGTTCACAGAATGCTGCGCCGCCCGCGTCAGACGCTTTTCTCAAGTCGAGGAATTGAGCGAGCTGGTTTTCGGAGTTTCTGGCGAGATAGCCTGTCGCAATCGGTTGGTGATGAAACACCTGCAACATCGCCGCATAACCGTCGCGTTGCGCGACGGGCAGATTCAAGACGAGTCCCGGCACAATATTTTGTAGCGGCGACGGCGGCACAAACACTTGCTGCCGCGCAACCGGCGAATATGTTTCCGCCGTCGTCCACGCGATCACTAACAGCATCGCCGCCACCGCGATTTTCGCGCCCCAACGCTCCGCTATTTTTTTCTGCATCCATGTCATGCCGCCCGCGCCGACGATCATCAAAAAGAACATCCCGACGACGACGAACCTCACGGGCGTTCGACCGGAATCAAACGGCGGCACGCGCACGAGCGCCGCATAAGGCAGACTGATTCCCGTCTCTGCGCCGAATATTTTCAAAGTCGTTCCCAGACTCAACACGAAGAACAGCAGCGCCGCGACGAACGCGATGCGCACCGCGCGATTGTTTGTTTTGAGTAGCCCGACGATTGCAAAAATCAATAAAGGGAAACCGGCGAAGACTTCAAAGCCGCCCTTGCCGACGGTTACGCGCGCATCGAGCGACGCGAAAATCGCTCCGTATAGCGGCGTGCTTCCCTGATGCGGAATGAAAAACCCGGCTAGATTTGCAGAATAAGTGGAAGAATCCGCCGCGTCCGGCTTGACGATTTTATCCGTCAATAGATAAACGAGAAACGGCGCGACGATTATTACGAAGACAATGAGCGCAACCGCGATGCGCGTTGCTCCGGCGAGTTTGAGGCGTTCAATCAGCAACGCTCGTTCATCCCGGAACACACAGATTGCGAGCGCGAAAAGAAGCGCGGCCATGTAAATATAGAGAGCAAATTCCGTGAAATAGATAGCGGCGGCGGAAGCTATTGCCGCACCCAAAATGTTTCGCGTCTGCGGTTGCTTGTAAGCGCGTATGAGACAGAGCGCGACCAGTGGGATGAAGAACCCTGCGAGATGATTGAGATGCAGCGCGTGCAAAATGTAGAAATCGCAGAAGGCGTAAGCAATGGCCGCCGCGCTTGCCGCAAGGCGCGTCGCGCCCGTTTCTCGAAGCGCGTAGAAGCTACAAAAAAGAATCAGCGTAAAGGAGAGCCAGATGATGACGCGATATGCGTAAAAGGGATACATACGGCTCTCGCCGGAAAGTTTTTCGACGAGAAACGTAACGGGAAAGAATCCGGCGGCGAGCGTGTGATGGCTTAGATTAGAGTTGAGCGGATAAAAGACCTCGTCGGTGAAATAAGGATTGTGGCCGCTTGTGATTGCTTCGTTCGTGTGCCATAGATTCCAGACCATTTGCCCGCAATCCTGCCCCTCGATGCCCTGCGAAAAAAGCAGCGCGCCGAGCGGGAAGATGTAGTTGAAAATCAACATCAGCGTGAAAATCGCGCATAACAAAAACACGCTCAAAGGCGTTTCGGCCTGCTGCGCGAATTTCGCGGCCAGACGACTTCGCATTCCTTTCCGTTCCGGCAACATGAGCTTCGATGATGTGTGTGCGGCGATAATCAATCGTTGCGGCGCTACTCTTTCACGCGAACTTCTAAATTCACACGCGCCACTTCCGAGCCGTAGAGCGCAAACCAGCCGATGCCGTGACTGACCAGATCAAACTCCAGCACGTAGCGCCCGGCGGACGGCGCGGGTATCTTCAACTCAACCTCAATCGTCTCCTGCGGGAAAACAGTGCGCCCGTCGCCCTCCGTCAAAGGCTCCCAGTGATAATCGTGATTAAGCTCCGTGCCCTGCGCGTCTTGCAAATGGCAGCCTAGATAAACCGCGCCGAGCGTCGCCGTTTTCGGCAACCATGCCGCCGCGCCCGCGTTCTCAATCGTCGCGCGCAACGAAAGCGCGTCGCCTTCACGCACAATTTTCTCATCGAGCGTGACGCGCAGCCGCGCCGCAAGGCCGCGCCGGCGGCGGCTGTCCAACATCTCCGCCGCGCCTTTGAACAGAAAAAAGTTGCGCTGGTTCTGCATAAAGTCGCGCGTCGCCTGCAAGTAACGCGCGCCCGCCGCGCCGCCTTGCAGAAAATCCGTAAACTCCGCAAGGCTCAATTGAAACGACGGCACGTTGAAGACGGCGAGTTTAATGTCCGTGAAGCCCGCCGCCTGCGCTTCGCGGTAAATGTTTTCGATCACGATATCATTTTCGACGACCTTGAATTTGCGCATCTCGTATTGCGATTCGGGCGAGTTGGAATGCTGCGGCCCCGGCTCGGAAAAGCCCGCGATGCCGCCGTCAACCAGCACTCTGCCCAACTCTCGAAGCGTCTCCGCCGTGTTCGGCACGTGATGAAAAGCGTCCAGACAGATCACGCGGTCAACGCTTTTGTCCGGCAAATCTATGCGTCGCCCGTCGAAGCGCAAAAACTGCGGCGTAGGCTTATCGCCGATCAAAGGATGTCGCGCATAAAGCTCCCGCCCGATCCTGAGCGCCGTTTCGGAAGCGTCGAGCGCGATCACTTCGCAACCGAGCTGGCTCAAGAAGCGCGACGCCCACGCCGAGCCTGCGCCGAATTCCAGCACGCGCATTCCCGGAGCCAAACGTAATCCCTGTAGCGTCACGGCGAAACCGATCAACAGATGCGGCGTCTCGTCCACCGACCCGAAAGGCTTCGATAAAAGAAACTCCCAACTGCGTTGCGACGCGAAATATTCTTCCGCCGACGCGCACAACTCTTCGACGGACAACTCCCTCAACAACCGGCGAACGTCAATCACGTCTTCCTGCTTCATCGCGCCCCATATCCTTTAATTCTTCTATCAGCAGCACGCGCCGCAATTCTTAAATTCTTATCGTCCGGAGATTAACCATAAGGTTAGCGCCAACCAGCCCACGACGGATACGAGCAGGTGCGGATCGCGGAAAACATCCTGCGCCGGGTCGCCGCCTGTGTTGTGGCTGTGCAGCGAATAGATGTAGCGAAAAATGCCGTACATCACAAACGGCACGGTGTAGATGAGCGAATCCGTTTTGTGCGTCGCAATCGTCGCCGGACTCATTGTGTATAAACTGTATGACATAATCGCGCAGGTGGCCGTCACGACGATCATCTTATCGAGCAGCACGGGCTGGTAATTCTTCAACACTCTGCGATGCGCGCCGCTTTCATCCCGTAGGCTATAAAGTTCGGCGCGGCGTTTGGCGAAAGCCAGAAAGAGCACGATCATCAAACCGCACAGCAGCAACCACTGCGAAGGCGCGATGCCGACGCCGGTCGTTCCGGCCAGTATACGCAACATAAATCCGCCCGCGATGATGAACACATCGAGTATCACGACGTGCTTCAGGCCGAGCGAATATCCGATGTTCATCGCCACGTAAACGAGCAATAGCAGCAACACTCTGACGGAAGCGATAAGACCAAGCGAGAGTCCTGCGAGCCACAGCACAGCAAGCAACAGCAACGCGGCTTTAATGGAAATAATTTGCGCGGCAAGCGGGCGCGCTTTCTTTTGCGGATGCAGGGCGTCCTGCTTTCGATCCGCCATATCGTTGAAAATGTAAATGCCGCTGGCGACGAGCGAAAAGGCGGCGGCGGCCAGCAACACGGCTTTCGTCAGCGACGGTTGCCGCCATGCGTTGGCGAACAGTAATCCCGTGAACACAAAACTGTTCTTGATCCATTGTCGCGGGCGTATCAAACGCCACATCGCTTTTGCTACACTCATTCGGTTCGTTGAATTTACACTCGTTGAATTTATACGCGCGCCCTCTTGAAACGGCGGCGATCAGGAGTCTCTCACGTAGTGATGTTCAGCTCACGCGCCAGATCGGAGCGCCAGCAGTTGTTCGCGTCAAGTTGAGTTTTAATGCGTAGCCACTCATCGAAGCGCGGGTACATACGCCGGAAAGTTTCGGGACGCACGCGCGCGTCCTTCGCCAGATACACGCGCCCGCCGTGTTCCAGCACAATTTCATCAAGCCGTTCCAGAAACTCGAAAAGCTTTGCATCGCCAAGCGGCATATCGAGCGCAAGGGTGTAGCCCGCCAGCGGAAACGAGAGCAACCCCCGACCTTCCGCGCCGAATCTTTTCAGCACCGCGAGAAAGCTCGCCCGCCTCGTTTCGGCAAGCGTCTCCAGCAAAAGTTTCAGGCCGCGCCGCGCCGTCGCCGTCGGCAATACGCATTGATACTGCACGAAGCCTCGCGCGCCATATAAACGGTTCCAGTTGCCGAGCCGGTCGAGCGGGTAAAAGTATGAATCGTAGTCCGCGATGAAAGCGTTCTTCTTCGCGCCCTGCCACGCATAATAAAAATTATTAAAGAGCGCCACCGTCAAAGAATTGAGCGCCCATGACGGCAGATCGAAGGCCAGATTGTGCGTGCCGCGCCGCTTGAGACGAAGCGGCTCGCGCATCGCTACGGGCAACTCCGCTTGCTTTGCATGATGCCCGCGCATCAACACGCTGCGCCCCAAACTCTTGCCGCGCGCAAGGCAATCAATCCACGCCACAGTGTATTCGTCGTCCCATTTTTCGTCTTCAAGCAGATTCAAAGATTCGTCCAGATTACACGCGCGGTGATGCTGCACAATCATGTACACGCTCTCAACGGGGATCAACTGAAAAGAGACTTTCGTAATCACGCCGGTCAAGCCCATTCCGCCGACGGTCGCATGGAAAAGCTCCGCATCTTTTTCAGGCGAACAGCGACGACGTGTGCCGTCGGCCAGCATGATTTCAAGCTCCGCGACGTGCGCGCCGAAGCTGCCCGCGTGATGATGATTTTTCCCGTGAACGTCTGCCCCCACGCACCCGCCGAGCGAGACAAATTTTGTGCCCGGCGTGACGGACGGAAACCAGCCTCGCGGCACAAACTTTTCGAGAACCTGCGCGAGCGTCGTGCCCGCTTCCGCCGTCAAGCATCCGCTTTTTTCATCGAAGGCCAGCACGCGGTCAAGCTTCTCCGTAAGCAACACCACGCCGTCCTTCGATGTCGCCGCATTGCCGTAGGCGCGTCCCTGCCCGCGCGCGATCATATGGCCTTCCGTAGGCGGCGCGACATCTGCCACGCACGCCGGACGCACCACACTTGAAAGCACGCGCGGGTAGCGTCCCCATCCTGACAGCTCCATTTGCGCGCGATGCAACATGGTCTTCATCAATAACTTTTGCGTGGCGTTGAAAGTTGCAGCTTATGAGCCAAGCTCGGACGCGACGCAGCTAAAACGCTTTCCGGCCGCGTTTGAAATCTCAGCCACCAGACCCGAATGCTTAGCAAGCGCAGATCGGAGCTTTGGCTGAAAGCCTTGGGCGCGGCGGCGTCGGGCAATTTGAATACCAGTACGTTCCTGTCTCGCAAGGCATTCTTCGGCACCGCCACCGTGTATATTTCGTCCTTTGGCTCTCTGATCTTCAACGCGGCGACAGGCCGGCCATTCAAACTAATCTCAACTCTTTGCTCATCGAGTTTGCCAGGCACTAAAAACGCTCCCATCCTGATTTGAAGAACAGCGTCTTCCGGCTTACCCAGAAGGAAGACAATCGCCGCCTCGCCTTCATCGCACCACCTCGACTCGCCTTCAATCGGACTCCAGCCGTACCAGATATAATGGTCGGCATCGGGCGTTCCAAAATCAACACTACCGTTTGCGAGCGGAAAAAGGGCGGGCAGAGGTGGATGCACGAGACCCGCGAGGAATTGCGGATACTTCCAATTCCAGACTCGCTGCGGTTGAGCGTCAACATTCGCGGGGAAATTATTCCACACCGCCGTCTTGTAAGCGAAAGCGCCACGCTCGTTGACGAAGACGCCGAACAGCATCAAACACGCGCCCGTCGCCAGCGGAATGCTTCGATTGAGCCATGAGCTTTGCTGGTCGTGTGCCGCGTGCCAGCGCCGCATCGCATCAACGCCACAAAAGGCGAGCAGTACCATCCAGGGAATCAGATCGGTCGTCATACGCGCGCCGTAACTTGATCCGCCCCACCAGTGCGCAAACGAAGAGAGGACAAACAGGTGTCCTCCGACAATCGCCAGCGCGAGCCACACTAGTCTCCGCAAAGCAAGCTCGCGACGATAGCGCGCCAGCAAGTAAAAAACGAAAATCACGGCTGGCGCATAGATCAGAAGTCCCCGCGACGGACTCACCAGATTGCCCGCCAGAGCGATCCAGAATACATCAAACTGCAAGCGGCTCGCGCGATAATAACTTGGCAGTGCGTGCCCGAAGTTGTGCCATGAGTAAAAGACAAAACCGGCGAGCCAGAATATTCCGGTGAGACTATACCGGACAAATAAATAGCGATAAAAGGCGAACACATAAAGCGTTATCGCAATGATACAAACAGCAGCAGTCGGGCGCACGAAATATAGCCATGCGAGTAGCGTAGCGAGGAGAACAGGATTCATCTTACGTCGTCCCGTCTCCTGCGCGAGCAGTAGCCAGATGATGCCACCCAGCAGCAGTGCTTCCCATGTTTGCGACCACATGGCACGCGAAGCGGTGCTCCAGATTTGTGTGCTGAAAGCGGCGCTCATAGCAATCAGCGCGCTCCATGCGATGGGCAGAAGCATCCGGCTGGTGGCATAAAACAGCAGCGTAAGGGCCGCCATCAACAACGCCGCAAGTCCCAGTTGAATCGTTTGCTCGCCGTGCGCATTATATGTTCCGTCTCTGTTTGACGGGGAGATTCCGAAAGCCTTCATCAACGCCACGTAAGGCGCCGAGAGCAACGACGTACCGGGCGGAAAAAAGTAAAAGATGTGACTGTTACTCCATTCCAACTGGTACATATTAGTAGAGCGTGTACCGTCTCCGGCGGTCGTTAACTGTAGTTCCGGTATGCGATAGTGATCGAGTGCGAAAGTGCCGTGAGTCAACAAGCTTTCGCTGACCAGCATAGAGAACTTGGAATCGCCACCCTGATAAATCGGTGACCACCAGAACACAAGGGAAGAGATGATGAAGATCGCAGTTGCGGCAATACCGGACGCAAGGTTTTTCGGCATAAAAGATTACGCTTCAAGCTGCACTGTTGGATTAACGCTGCTCGGAAGTTTGAGTTCCGCAGAAGCGGCGCAGCATGAACCCCGACGGCGAATGAATCAAGCTGAAGCTTTCAAGCTGCGCCCGTGTTAAGTCAGCCTTTCAGTTAAACTCTTATGTCTGATGTTTCGACTTTTCTACGGGTGCGAATTTCCATCTTAGGGATTGCAGAGCGGTGGAACAACTCTCGCAAATGTTAGCCTAACGCCGGACAACGAAGAACGAAGTATAAGTTGACTATACAGATAATCAAAATGCGTTGGCGCAACGTGTGGCGGGCTCGACGCGATGACGCGAAGATGCTGGCCGTAATTCTTCCGTTGTTCGCGCTTCTCTTCGGCCCCGTCATCTTACGCGGCAAATCATTTGCGCTCTACGACGCCTTCGCTTATTCGTATCCGTTGCGGGAGCTTGCGTGGAACACTCTGCGGCGCGGCGAGCTTCCGTTATGGACGCCGCTCGTCATGTCCGGCTATCCTTTGCTTTCGATGGCGCAGCTCGCGCTCGGCTATCCGCTTACGTGGGGCTACGTTTTTCTGCCCGGCTACATCGCCGAACAAGTTTACATACTCGCGCCGTATCTGCTCACGCCCGCCTTCGTTTACGCTTACGCGCGGCAAATCGAACGCGGTCGCCTTGCATCTTTGCTTGCCGGACTCGCTTACGGCTTCGGCGGTCTGGGCATCAACGGCTTTCCGCACAACGGACTGTTGACCAACGCGATGATGTGGCTGCCGCTCGTGCTTGTCGCCATCGAGCGCGCACGCACGCGCTCCTTCGCTTCGTGTCTACTCGGCGCAACCGCCGCCTACGCGATGTCCGTGCTGACGGGCATCGGGCAGGGCTTTTTATACACGGGACTTCTCGCCGCTCTTTATGCCTGCTTCATCGCGTTGACGGCGAATACATTAAAGCGAACAGAGAACGACGCGACAGCGCATGATGAGTGGCTCGCATGGAGACGCTGGAGGCCGCTTGCCGTCGCTGTTAGCGCTATTATGTTGAGCGCGGGCGTGGCGGCTTTTCAGATTCTCGAGACGCTGCCCGCCGCCGCCTTGAGCATTCGCAGCACGCTTAGCTACCGGACTTTCACGGATCACTCTTTCACTCTCATCATGGCGCTGCGTTCGCTCTTTGCGCCCATCGGCCCCTCCGTCTATTTCTTTGACGCTTCGGCCTACGTCGCCGCCTTTGCGCTGCTGATAGCGATCTGCGCCGTCGCCTTTGCCGTTAAAGGCAGGCCGCGCGATGCGCGAATCTTTTTCTGGGCGCTCGTCGCAATCACGGGTTGGGTCTTGATGCTGGGCGTGAGCACACCGCTCTACCCGCTGCTTTATCGCGTGCCGCTCGTGAACCGCTTTCGCTATCCGCCGCGCCATGCTTTCGAGTGGACGTTCGCCGTCAGCATTCTCTCGGCTTACGGCTGGGACGCGCTGTCGGGCTTTTTTTCGCGGACGGCGGCGGCGGAAAACCAGCGACGCAGACTCGCCCGGTGTTTCGTTTCGCTGGCCTTCGCGTTCGTTGCCGGAGCGTGCTGGTTTGCGACCGCAGGCAGCCTTGTCACCCCGCCGTTTCATGAGTCCAGATATCTATTATGGAAAAGCGTTTTTACTGTACTGGTGCTCTTGACGGTGTGGCAAGGCTGGCGGCTCGCGGCCTCGCGGCGGCGCACGGCATTGCTGGCGACAGTGATCGCGCTCGCCTGTTTTGCAGAGCCTTTGATTATCGTCACCGGTTGGTGGTGGACGATTGCCAAGCCTTTGAGCAGATTCACAACGCCGTCTACGGCAACGCACTTTCTTCGGCAATTCGCGCCGGAGCAGAACCGCATCTATACGCGCGTCCCTTTGTTCACGGAGGAATATGAGACTTCCGCTTCGATTGACCCGCCGAATTTAACGGCGCGCTATGGATTGCAGAACATCGCGGGCTACGAACCGCTCATCATGCAACGCTACAGCCGCGCGCTCGGCGGCGTCGGCATGGACGCCACGACGCCGCTCGATGGCACGCTGTTCGACGCCAAATCTCACGTTCTGGACTTGCTCAACGATAGATTCGTGGTCACGTATAGCGATCCGCACGTGCCCGGCAACGACGTCGTCGTCAAACAGAAGATCAGATTTCCCGATCAGGATGAAAAGGTCGTCGTCAGCCCCAACGCGACGCGCACGCTCATGGCCGTTGCCGCCGAAGGTGATGCACTTGCGCTTGTTACCTCGCTCGCTTATTCGGCCAGCCTTGCGACCGGCACGCCCGTTGCCAGAGTGCGCATCGTCGCGGCAAACGGCGAAGTGATTGAGCGCGAGTTGCGCGCGGGCATTGATACATCCGAATGGGCGCACGAACGCGCCGACGTGCGCCCCACAATTCGCCACACGCTCGCCCCCGTCTTCGACAGCAAGCCGGGCGATGCCGACAACACTTTTCCATCCAATCGCTACTGGACGCGGCTCTCGCTTGACCGGCCTTTGCCTGTGGATCGGGTGGAGATTACCAGCCTCACGACCGATGCTGAACTCGTGATCTGGAAAGCGGTGCTATATGATTCGGGGAAAGAGCGTTCGATGCCGCTCGAACACGTTGCGGGCGGCACACAGGATTTGGATTTGAATCGCTGGCAAACAGTCTACAATCAACGGAACGTGCGTATCTTTCGCAACGAACGGGCGTTGCCGCGTGTCTGGCTGACAATGGCCGCCGAAGCCGTTGACGAAGAAGAAGCGCTGCGTATGATTCGCGGCGAAAGCGCGCGCTCCTTCGATCCCGCACGCATCGCACTGCTCGAAATACCGCCGGACAAACTGCCCGCTCTACCCGATAATGACGCGCCCGCAAACGCTACCGCGCAGGGAACGGCACGCCTCATGCGCTACGAACCCAACCGCATCGCCATCGAAACAGTTGCCGAAACGCCTGCGGTGCTCGTCGCCAGCGAAATCAATTATCCGGGATGGGCGGCGACCATTGACGGCGGGCAAGCGCCCATCTATCAAACGGACTATTTGCTACGCGGCATGATTTTACCCGCCGGACATCACACGATAGAAATGCGCTACACGGCTCCTTCAGCGCGCAAAGGAGCATTTATCAGTCTCGTCTCATTGCTTCTAATCGGCGTCATCGCCCTCCACACGTGGCGGCACGCCCGCGCGACCCGGCGGCTCCCGCCCGCCTAAACCGTTGTAAACAGAGACAGATACGCTTGCGCGTCGGGGTTGCTAAACAATGTATTGACAAAGGGCAATGCGGGAGACTACACTGTTATTTGTTGAGCGGGTTCGCACGCGCGCAGCCCAGGCCTCGTCACACAAGCGCGATAAGAGCGGCCTTCCCTTCTCTTATAAATTTTCAAAAATGGTTAAAGCAACTTGTAGGAGTTTTGTGATGCGAAAGTTTACCCTTGCGGTGCTCGTTTTGACGTTCATCGCGGCCAATGCGATGGGACAAACCCAGCAGAGCGCGCCCACGCTTAGAGTCGTTACCGACGATCCCAATTTACCCTCCGATCTTTTCTACGGCAGCGTCAGAGTAAAGCCTTTGCGCCTGCGCCCGGGGACTAATCAGCGCATTACGATTGATGACGGAGACTTTTTCGTTCAGCAACACTACGTTGACTTTCTGAGCCGCTTTCCCGATGCGGGCGGAATGAACTACTGGACAAACTCAATCACGAGCTGCAACGGCGATGCCAAGTGTGTTGACGAAGCGCGCGTCAGCGTCAGTGCGGCCTTCTTCCTTTCACAGGAATTTCAAGAGTCCGGTTACTTCATCTATCGCTTTTATAAGGGCACGCTCGAGCGTATGCCGAGCTATGCGGAGTTTACGCCCGACCGCCGTCAAGTTGTCGGCGGCACAAACCTTGAAACAAGCCGTGCGAACTTCGCCAACGCATTTGTGCAGCGCGCGGAATTCTTACAGAAATTTCCCGCGAGCCTCGCGCCTGAGGCTTTCGTTAATCAGTTGACCGACACCATCAAGGCGACGACGAAGGGCGCCGTTGATCTCTCGGCACAACGCGCTGCTCTGCTCAGCACTTTGCAGGCAAGCGGGCGCGCGGCGGCAGTGCGACAGGCCATTGAGTCAAAGGCCTTTTCCGATGCGGAATTCAATAACGCCTTCGTGGAAATGCAGTATTTCGGTTATCTGCGCCGCGATCCTGAACCGGCCGGTTACGCTTTCTGGATTGATATTCTGAATAACCGCGTGCCGAATAATTACCGCAGCATGGTCAAGGCATTCGTCACCGCGCAGGAATACAAAGACAGATTCTAAGCGCACAGCGCTCATCATCGAGAACAAAGGCCAGCTTCCACAAGCTGGCCTTTATCATTTAAGAGAGGCGCGGACGATGCGTTTTCAGGCTTTTCCCTTTTGCCTGCGCTTGATTGCTTCCGCGTAAACTTGCAGCGTCCCGCGTGCCGAGCGCGCCCATGTAAATTCCGCCGCACGCTTTCGCCCTGCTTCCGATAAATGCCGCCGCTCGCCTTCATCATCAAGTAGCGCAATGATGCTCTGCGCCAACTCCTGCGTGCTCGCCGGATTAATCAAACGCGCGGCATTGCCGGTTGTTTCCATAAGGCTCTCGATGCGGCTGGCGATGACCGGCGCGCCGCACGCCATCGCTTCCAGCGGCGGAAGGCCGAAACCTTCGTACAGCGACGGATACACAAAAGCGCGGCATGATGAATAAAGCGCGCGCAATTCTTCATCGGAAAGATAACCCGTAAAGCACAAACGGTCTGTGATGTCCGCCTCCTCGATGCCTGCAAACAGATCGTTCGTCAGCCAGCCTTTTTTGCCGACGATGACGAGTTGCGGGCGTTTATCGGTTGCGCGTAGGATTTCGTCGAAGGCGCGTATGAGCGTCTGCAAATTTTTGCGCGGTTCGAGCGTGCCGACAAACAGCACGAACTCGTCTTCGACGCCAAGCCGCATACGCACAGGCGCAGTCTCTTCAGCTAATGCAGGGCGAAAGACGCTTCGCGGTGCGGCGGGCACGGCGACGATGCGGGCGGGCGGCACGTTAAGATGCTCGATAATTTCGCGCCGTATGCTTTCAAGATGCGTCACAATCATCGTCGCCGCACGCGCCATCACAGGCAGCCTGCGCCGCCCTCTGCGCACGCGCCGCCGTTCGTGCGTCTCCGAATGCAGCAGCAACGAGAGATCGTGAATCGTCAGCACCGTCGGGCATACTTTCCATAACGGCACGTCGTAGTTCGTTCCGTGAAAAAGATCGAACTCATTTTGTCGTATGTAGCGCGGCAATCCCGCCGTCCACCAGAAACGGTCAAGCCCCTGCGCTTTTTTCTGTGTTAGCGAAAGATTCGGCGGCAGCGGGTTTTCGTCAATCTCAGATTTTAAGGCGGCGGCAAAAGGAGCGTGCGAGATCAGCTTGAATTCGTCTTGCGGCGCAAGCGCTGCCAGCGAGCGCGACAATTCAAACGTGTAATGCCCGACGCCCGTCTTAGGCTCGCAGAGCGGAATGCCGTCAATGCCTACACGCATCTTAACTTCACGAAGCCTTTTGAGTTTGCCCGACCGCTGTTTGCGTATCGCGCGCCGCCGCATTTTTTGACGCGCCCATTAGCGCGCATATTTCCGTTGCGACCCGTTGCACGGATTCGTCCGGCGTCAACGCTTTATTCCATTCGCTCATTAAAGCTCCCGCGCGTTCGGCGAGACTGGTTGCCGCCGCGTGCGTGCGAAAATCTTGCGCCAGTTGCGCCAGACGGATGACGGCCTCCGCGTATTTTTCCGGCGAGTGATTCGTCTCCAGCATCTCGCGCCCGCGCTCGCCCATCGCTTTGAAGCGTTCGGGATTAACTAATAACTCACGCAAGTGCGACTGTATGTCTTCGATTTCATGATTGACTCTGACAAACGCCACCGCATCTTCCGGCAGCGTCGCATACCATCCGACCTGCGTGACAAGGCTCGGCAACGCATGATCCCACAAACGCAACTGGCTGCTGGAGGCTTCGCCCATCGTCGGGTTGCGCAAATTAATTGCCACGTCAGCCCGTGCCAGCGCCTCATCCAACTCTTCATCCGCCGCGAAGCCGTGTACCGTCACTTGCCCTTCGAGATTCAGCGAAGCGATTTCCGCGCACACCCGTTCGCTCTCCAGCAGTTTGCCGTAGATGTCCAAATGAAAATGCGCGCGTTCGGGCATTCCGGCCAACGCTTGAAGCAGCGCATCCACGCGGCGATTGCGGCCTAGATAACCGAAGACGATTAAACGGCACGGCATCGTTTCGCTTACTGCCGCGCGTTGCCTATCCTTCGTAGAAAGATTGCGACGCATGAGCGCAACATCGCGCGCAAACGGCAAAGGCGCATAAGCCACCGGCCAGCGATTCTGTTCGCGCAATTTTTTGAAGGCTTCGGGCGTATGCACGAGCACGCCGAGCGCATGACGCAAGGCGAGCGGCGTCAAAGGATACTGCTGCGCCATATAATCTATGTTGCGCGCGTTGGTGTCGAAACATTCGGCGGCGTCGCGTCGCCCCGTCGCTCCGTAGTGAAAATCCATCTCCGCGAGATAGCCGCCCGCATCCTGCCATTGCGCACGATAAATGCCGTCAAAGAAGTGATGCAAACTCACGTCATGCAAAACAACCGCGCCGCCGTGAAGCAAACTCATCTGCCAGATTGCGTTATGAAAAAGCGGATTGTTACCGATGTGATAAAAGGCGACGCCGTCGCGGTTAAGTTCTGCAAACGGCGGATTGGCGAGATCGTATTCGCGCACTTCGGCATGAGTTTCAAGGCGTGTGTCCCACTCGCTTTGATTCGTCCACAACACGACACGAGAGCGTTTCGCCAGCGCGGGCAACACGCGCGCCGTGTAGTAAGCGACCTCTGTGGCAGCAGGCAGCAGAGGCGAAAACCAGTGCAGTTTCATGCGAGCAATTTCCCGATTAATTTCGGCCAGCCGATATCGAGCGCACGATAGCGCGCGAGTCCCTGTTCGCCGAAAAGTTTGGCGCGCGCGCGGTCTCGCCATAATTCATCCATCGCTTTCGCAAGGCTCTCCGGCGTCGGTGCGGCGACGAAACCCGTTTCGCCCGCGCGCACAAACTCCAGCGGCCCGCCCGAATCCGCGCACGTAATTACGGGCTTGGCCGCGAGCATCGCTTCGAGCGTTACGTAGCCGTAATCTTCATCTACGGGCGGAAAGATTACGCCGAGCGCGAGCGCGTAGAGGCGGCGCTTCTCTTCTTCCGTGATTGCGCCGAGCCACGCGCAACGCGCGTCAACTCGCAAACGTGCGGCGAGCGTCTGAAGTTCGGCAGCGTAAGACAGCGTGTCGGCTGTGCCCGCGAAGCGCACCTGAACGGGTTCGCGCGTTAAGCGCAGAGCTTCTAGCACAAGCGACTGGCGTTTGGGCTGCGAAAGTCTACTCGGGAAAAAGAGGTAATCTTCGGCGGGCGCAGAATAGAATTTTTCGGCCTCGGGCGGCGGCGGATAAAGCGGCGCGGAAGTTATGCCGCAAAAGTTTTCGAGTCTCTTGGCAACATTCTCGGAGAGCGCAAAGACCGCCCGCGCTTCGGGGATTAATTGCTGATCGGCACGCCGTATTGCGTCGCGCACTTCAATGCCGCGCGGCGAATGAATCAGATCGCCGAGCGTCGCATGATCCCACAAATCGTAGGCCGTGCGATGCTGATGCAGAATCCA
This sequence comes from Pyrinomonadaceae bacterium, assembly GCA_046262295.1. GTDB lineage: Bacteria > Acidobacteriota > Blastocatellia > Pyrinomonadales > Pyrinomonadaceae > JBHENC01. The sequence continues at coordinate 151,766 of JBHENC010000005.1, forward strand.
CAAAACTTTATTCGGATGCTTGATGAGATACGCGGGAAACTTTAATCCGATGAGCAAGTCAATCGGCGTTCCAGCGAATTCCGTCACGTCCAACAAACGGCACGCGAGCAGATGATCCAGAATTTTTTCCGGCGGATACCAGCGAAAAGGAATGTTGACGATCTCCGCTTCGTGGCCTGCCGCGCGCAAAGCGTCCTGCAATCCTTCGGCTAAAAGCTCCGCGCCGCCGCGTATGAAAGGAACCTGTGTGGTCGCAATCAGAATCCTCATGCGCCTGCTTTCCAACCCGTCACCGCGTAATCCATCGGGCCGTAAAAATATTCATTGAAACGCTTCACCAGATCGCTATCGCCTTCAACCAGCACAGTCTCCGACGGATGCAGATTGATAACTTCGACGCGCGCGAAGCCTTTCGATTCGACTAGGAAGTGCATGACGGGGCTCGGCAAAGGGTTGCGGTGCGTCGGATCGAAATAGAAGTTGCAGCTTCCGACAAGCACGTTCTGCGGGTTCGGCGTCTCGAAGACGACTGCGCCGCCCGGCTTAATGACGCGCACAATTTCATCCAGCAACTTCATCAGAACTTCCAGCGGCAGATGTTCGACAAGATGAAAGCCCGTGACCGCGCCGACGCTTTCATCCGGCAGCGCACGCAGGTAAGCGAGCGCATCCGCTTCGACAACTTCCAGCCCGCGCGCGCGACACTGCGCAATCGCAATGCTATTTGTATCAACGCCTGCGGCGCGCAAGGTTTCGGCCTTCAGTAGTTCGAGCCATTCGCCGCGCCCGCAGCCGATGTCCACGACAGGCATTTCTTCCGAACCGATGCCAGCCGCTTTCAGCATCGGCGGGTAAACTTTCAGGCGTTCGATTATTTCCGCGCGGCTGCCGCGCAAACGGTCTTCCAGCGAAACGTACAGCGCATCGAGCGTATGCGTTTCTTCGTCGGCCAGTGTTTGCAAACGCTGTTTCTCGGACGGAGAAACATTCATCAGTTGCCCGCGCGCTTCTTCAAGGAGCAGCGCGACGCGACGCGCCTGCAAAGTCAATTCGGTGCGCGTTTCCTGTTGCTTCTGCAAAAGCTGTTGTAGTTCATCTCGAAGATTTGCCGACAACGATTCGACGCTTTGCCGGTGGCGAAGTTCCTGATCCCGCAGCCGGACGTTTCCTTCGGCATGGCGCGCTTCAAGATGTTTTTTCAACTGCTCGAAATGCGCTTCGGAAAACTGTTTTAGTTGGCTAAAGCTCGCTTCCGTTTGTTGAGTCAATCCGGCGAGGCCGCCGCGCAGTTCGTCTTGCGTTTGTTGCTGTTGCTGTTGCGTGGCGGCGAGAGTGTGAAGGCTGTGCGTTGATTGCGCGTGAGCTTCGTTGATGAAATCGGCAATCTGTTGTTGCTGCGCGACCGCGTAGGCTTCAAATTGTTGCTGGCTGCGAAGCATCGCGGGCAAACGCAGAATGCCGAGAATTAACTGCGCGAGGTAGCCGACGACGGGAAGCCTGTAAATTCTTCTGATGGTCGCGGGCAGCCGCAAGCCTTCGATGCGAACGTTTTTGGCCGCGCCTTCCGGCGAATAACGCAATCGCGCCAGTATATCTATTTTGTTGATTTGTCCGGCGCGCAAGCTCTCTATGTATTTTTTGAAGCCGGGAGCATCGGGCGCGCGCTTGAGAATCGCGCGGTAAGCATTCTCGACGAAATCGCGGTCATGGAATTTCAATAGATCATGCGCGTGATATTCGTCGTTAGCGGCAGGCTCGAATTCTGGCTGCAAGACGAGTCGCGCTGCTTTCGCATCAAGGCGCAAGTTGGTTGCAGAAGAAGGCGGGCGGGTCATCGAATTTGCTGGACGGTATTCCGGTAAAGGCTCGTGTCTCTCAAACAAACGTGTGCCGCTTCGATAGCGCGCGGCTCCTTCACGAATTCGCGCGCTTAACTGTTCGACACCGATTTCAGGTTCGCTCGTCTCAAGCATTCATTAGCTGTTTACAGGGCATCGCTTCGCGCGATTGAATTTTGATCGAAGAGAATCCGCTTCAATCAACGCACGGCCGCAAGGCTTTCAAATAGAAAAGGAAGGCTACGGTTTAAGGTAACGTGTGTCAAGCCGTTGTAACAATCGCATAAAGGGAAGCCTTCTCTCAAGATGGACGGCGACGCTTGACCGAGCGAGTGACGAGCGCGTGAGTTAACAGATGAAAAGCTTCTCTGCGATTTCTCAGCGTCATAAAGAAACGCCGCCCGCACGATCCGGTGTAGCACGGATGCGTGCGGGCGACGTTTATGACAGCGATTGCGGCGAGACGCGAGATGCGCGCGTGTGCCGGAAGCCTATAAGCAATTACTGGAAACTGATGAGCGGCGGAGTGTCCGTGCGGCTCGTATAGGTGACGCTACCAATAGTGACTCTGACGATAACGGGCTGATCCCTCATGCCTGCAAGCGAGGCGGGCACTTGCACATTTATCTGATCGAAGCCAAGCGGAGTTGTCGGCGCGACAGCTTGAATGGATGCGCCCGTAATAGTCGTGCTGCCGATGGTGACGGTCACCTGCGAAGCCTGCACGTTGCGCACGCCGGTCAGCATGATGCCCAGTACGGTTGCCATACTTGTGGTCTGTCCCTGCGCGTTGGTCACGTTGGTCGTCACGCTGAACGGCTCGGCGGTCGCCATCATGCCGCCCGTGACGTTGAAAACGGTGGCGCGCCCGTTGCCGGTCACACCGATGTCCGGCTGGGCGGCGACGATTGGCAAAGTAGTGCGGATGACCGTGTTGTTATTGCTGTTGAAGATGCTGACGCTCGCGGGACTGCTGCTCGCCGTCGGGGTCAATCCCGGCGGGACGACGAAGTTGATTTGATTCTCGCTGGCGAAATAGATGCTGGCCGCGACGTTGTTGACCGTGACGGAAACGCCGTTCATCTCCAGAGCAGGAGACGGATTCGTCGTGCGATTGAGTGGCACGGGCTGCGTGGGTCTGAGGTCAATAACGCCGATCTCTCCGGGCGCGAGACCATTGACGGCGGGAGCAATCGCGCCTGCCGTAACCGGCTGAAGAGTCAAGGCGGTGAAGAATCTGATGGTCGCAGACGAGGAAACATCCGTGCCGGTGCGCGAAGCAAGGTAAAAGACTTCAAATGAATTGTCCGCGTTGCCGCCGCCGAGTTCTGTCGCGTTAAGGTTGAAAGCGATGCGCTGCGAAGAATCGCCGACGAACGGTTGCAGCGTAGGAATCGTCAGGACTGCCGGGGACGGCGTGTTGGTCAAGCGCGTGAATCTGTTCGACGGATTCGGGCTGGCGTTCGGCTGGCTAAGCGGCACGCTGAAAATTTGTGTCGTGCTGTTCGGGTTAAGGCTGCTCGCGTCTGTCGCTGACGGCGGCGCATCGCCGCTTGATGTGAAGCTCAAACGCGAAGCGAAAACGAGCGTTGTCGGCATCACACAGGTTGCAAGGTTAGTATTGTTGCAGGGCGTGCCGTCGGCGGCGCGATAGTCAGTGAAAGTCGGAAAGCGTAACACTTCGTTGCCGCCCTGTGCCGCGCGGGGGCCGAATTGCGCAAACGATCTTGCCGCGATGTTGTAAACAAAGATAACCGCGCTCACCTGATTATCGCCGTTGTTGGCGGTCGGGTCTGCCGCCGTTGACTCGAAGGCCAGCAGATTTCCGTCGCGGCTCAGGCGGCGTCCGGGACTGAAGATGTTGGCGATGGAGCTGGTGGCGGATGATCTGGTGCGCGTGATCTGGCGCGGCGCGGCGGCGGTTGCACCGTTGGCGCTATTGATGTTGGCAACGTAAATTTCTCCGTTGCCGTTGCCGCTGCCGTCATCGTTGTTATCGCCCGCGATGTTGGCGTTGGAGATAAAAGCGACAACCGAACCGTTTGCGGAAAGCGACGGGTTGTCGTTGAAGACGAAATCGCCGCGCGTGTTGGTCAGTTGCGTAAACGCCTTCGTGTTATTGCTGTAAACGAAGATTTCGGCGTTGCCGTCGGTATTCGACGCGCCGCCCGGTACGTTAGCGGCATCGTTGCTGGTCGAAGCGAAGGTGATAATCGAACCGTCGTCGCTGATCGCCGCGTCACGATTATCGTCGGCGATAAAAGGCGTGCGGGTGGCGCTGCCTGCCTGCGGAACGCGGCTGGCGCGCGTGGTAGTAAGGCGCGTCAAAGTGCCGCCGCTTTTAGTATCGGCAGCCGGAATCTCGTACAGAAAAAGCTCCGTGTTGAAGCCGTCGGTCGTTATCAGGGCGTTGAGCGCGGCGTCTGTAAGCGTGGAGGCGTTAAAGTTTGCCGGTGTCGGCGCGTTTGAGCCGAAGACGATAAAGCGCCCGTCGCGGCTGATAGCAGGCCGCACGTTGTCCACTTCCACTCTGATATTGCTCGCATCCGTAGAAGGTCTGGTCGAATCATTAAGCGCGCTGCGGGTGTTCGTCAATTGAAAAGTTCTGCGCTGCACATTGTCGTAAAGAAATATTTCGCGGTTGCCGTCGGCGTTCTGTGGATTTTCGGTGGCGACATCGCCCGTTGACTCGATCACGACGTAGCGCCCGTCGCCGCTAATGTCACTGGCAAAGGAATCGCGCGTCGCCGAAGAAGTAATCTGCGTAATAACGGAATCGGCGGTTTGCGCACCGGCGAAGGTGAACAACCCGAAGAAGAAGACGAGTGCGCTCGCGGCGCTCGACAAACGAAAAACTTGCTTCACAAAAAAAGCCTCCGAATAAGAACAGGTATGATGTGCCCAGAGGAGTTTGAGCGACAACTTGAATTAAGGAATGCTTATACTGTCGCAAACCAAAGTCGGCTATTTTAAGCGTAAGCGCACGGGCGACGCAAGAAGCCATCTCGGTTTACGTTCGTAACACGCAAAATCAGATTAACAATCAAGTGCGCCGGGACGCGCCCGCGTTGTTGAATTGATTGGAACAACGCGGGCGCGTCCCGGCGCGAAAGCATAGCTTGAAAGCGGGCGTCTATCTAGGGAAACGCGCGCGATACTCGATTGACGTAATGAAAGCTTTGACCATCGCACGATAGCCGGTGCTGTCGTTCGACACGCGATTATTGAGCACATCGAGCCAGAAGTTATAGCCGCCCGCATCCGGGTCTCTGCGCAAATACCCGAAATACTGCATTAACACGAATGCACGGTTATACTCCGCCTGCTGAAACGCCGCTTCTTCGACAATCTGCCGGACAACTGCGCCGCGCCCACTCTGCTGAAACGTCGCATTGTAAGCGGCAATATTGTTCGATAGATCAATGCCGCTCGTTGCTTTGATCGTCGCTATCAACGTCCCCGTAGGGTTACCGCTCGCGCCATACTTGGCGACGAATTCCGGCCGCTGGACGAAGTTGTTCGCAAAAGTCGTTTTGCTCGCATCCAATGCACTGCCGCCAACCACTTGGCTGCGGTCTGCCGTAAACTCCGCATAGTTCGGCTGCCGCCCCAACGCTCCCTTGTACATTCGATAGACGTAGGAGCCGGTTTGCTGAAACTCCTGCTCGACAAAGAATGCCGCCGACACCGAGACGCGCTGGGTATCAAGGCACTGCGCGTCTGCGCCGCAGGGAGTAATCAAAGATGTCCAGTAGCTCAAGCCGCCCGGATCGGCGGCGCGCGCGAGGAAATCAATGTAGTGTTGATTGACGAAGAACGTCGAATCGTCAAACTGCGTCGCGTTCAATGCCGTAAATTTTTCGAGCGTTAGATTACTGCTTAAATTACCGACGGTCTGGCTCGGCAGGAAGAACACGTAACCGGCCTTTGACGGTGTAACGCTATAAGTGCCGCCCGCCGCGAGGTTCGCAAAAGCGAAGTTGCCCGCGCCGTCGGTCTGCGTTGTGGCGGATTGCGCACCGCCGAGCGTCAACGTGACGCCGCCGACGTTACTGCTGTTAACGTCTGTAACGCGGCCACTGATCGAATAGGTTACCGGGACAGGCGTCGGCACGGGAGTCGGGGCTGGAGTGGGCGCTGGCGTCGGGGCTGGAGTAGGTACTGGTGTCGGCACAGGAGTGGGTGCGGGCGTTGGCACAGGAGTGGGTGCGGGCGTTGGCACAGGAGTCGGAGTCGGTATTCCGGCGGCACCGAGCGCGGCGGCGATATTGAGTTTGCCAAAGCCGAACAAAGGATGCCAGCCTGTCGGAGCGAAGCTGTCGTGATTGGCAGCGCCCGTAATAAAGCTTTTGATCTGCGTGCTCGTCAATCCCGGATTAGCCTGTAATAGCAGCGCGACCGAACCGGTGGTGACAGGCGTCGCCATGCTCGTTCCGGCAAGTCCTGTGTAGTGAACTTTATCTACCGGAGCGTTGTTGCCGGAGCCGATGGTTCCGAAATTCGCATCCGCCACATCCGCCGATCTAGACGAATAAAGATAGTAACCGGGCGCGCTGATCTCCGGTTTCTGCCGCCCGTCGGCGGTCGGGCCGGGATTGGTAAAGATGGCGGCACTGCCCACCTGATAAGTTTGCGAGCGCGTCACGTAAGCGCCGACGGTGATTGCGCCGCGCGAGTTGCCGGGCGAACTCACAAGGTGCGAATTATTATCAACATAATTGCTAAAAGTCGAAGTACCGCCCTCCGTCCATGCGTCGAACGCGCCGTTCGGATTAGTGTCCGCGTCCTGTAGCGTTATCTTCCAAATGCCGCTCGGCGCGTCTTTCTTAAACGTCAAAAAGATGTCCGGCGAGTTGTTCTGCGGATCGTTAAAATTACCTATCTCAAGAAAAGTGTCCGACACGGCCTGATAATTTGCGGTGTAGGCGACGGGGCCGAGCGTCGTCCCGTCCGGGCGCGCGACGGTGACCGTGTATTTATCGGAATTGCGATTATAGAGGTCAATATATTGAGACTTCGTGCTGCTGCTCACCACATTGAAATCAATCGTGAGACTGCCGCCCGCCGGAACCGTTGCGCTGGCATGGATACTATCGGCTCCCTCGTTGCCTGCGGCGATGCAGACGACGCGCCCAGCGCCGCCGTTAACCAGATTGTCAACCGCACGCTCATCCGATCCAGTGCCGTCATGCGGGCCGAGTTGTCCGCCCAGACTCATATTGATAACAAACGGCTCACCGAGCGCGGCAGCCTGCTGCTGAATAAAGGCGAGCGCATTGATTTCGTCGGGGTCGCTAAAACCGCCTTCAGCGGTAGTCGAGCGCACGGCCTTAACGATGACGAGGTCGGCTTCAGGAGCCATTCCTGCGTAAGTGCTGGGAGACGTTCCGCCGAGACCGTTTCCGGCGGCTGTCCCGGCAACGTGTGTGCCGTGCCCGTTGAGGTCTTTTTCCGTCACCAAGCCTGCGCTCGGATTGGCTAACGCAGCGTTGATCTCGGCTTCGGTGTAGGCATGGCCGCGCTTGGTAGTAGCGCCGGGCAATGTGTAATCATCGCGCCGGTCGGAAACATCGTATAAAGCTTTAATGCGCGTTGTGCCGTCGGCTTTGCGAAAGTCGCCATGCGTGAAATCAATGCCGGTGTCAATGATGCCGACGACCACACCGCGCCCTGTCTGGCCGATGACGCGCTGCGCGGAAGCGTTATCAATGCCGACGGACTGGCGTGCGCGGTCGTTCAGCGGTTTCCTGTAAACCCCTGCGGACATTTTGCGGACAGAAGCGAGCGCGGCGAGTTCCGGCAAGCGCTCGGCGTCGGCTTCGACCGTCACGATGTCGCCGATGCGCGCGCCGGTCGCAAAACCGGCGGCACGCAGTTCCATTTCGTCCTGCCCTGCTGCAAGCCGCACCGTCAGCCCGACTTTGACTTTCCCGGTCGCCTCCGGCTCAAGGCTGACGATTTCCGAAAGCTCTGAAAGCTCCGCACTGGCAAATTCGGCAGACTGCTCCAGCAAGGGCGAGCGGTTTGATCCCGGCCTCTCCCCGGAGTTCACGGAAGGACGCGCAACGGCGCGATAGACTTTTTGCAGCAACTTGTCGGATTTGGCGTTAAAGGCCGCGCTCGAATCATCCGCTTGGGCGGCGACGCGCAGGCGCAAAGCGGCTGGCGCGACGAGCAGCGCAATGAGCGCAAAGGCGAGCATCAGCCGCGCGCGTAGATTCGATTTAAGTTGGGATTGGCCTTGACGGAGGCGTGGGCGTAAAGGGTGCTGGGGAACGTGCGACACTTATGTGCTCTCCTGAATAGAACAAGGGCGGCGATAACACACACGCGGCTCCGCATTTTTCGGCAAAAAGCTTGCGAGGCGCGCTGTACTCTCTATCCGCTACTTGAAAAGAACCTATTTCGGGGGTTTCTCGCCTGCCAAAGCCGCCGAAAGTGCGGGAGTGCTTCGGTATGCTTACTTTGATGCAAACTTTTGCGGAGAGTTTGCACACTTGTCACAAAATTTTAAGAGATTGAAATAAAGCGACTTGATGAATTTTTCCGGTCGCTACGAGCGCGCATCGGGCGTCATCTTTGAAGCGGCAAAGCGGAACGACTCGCTTAACTTCAAGCTTGTGGATTATAGCGTTAAGCCGCGCACTGCGCAATGCTTTTTGCGCCGTAAACAGCGCTTTATCGCTTACCGGAATCGCTGGCCGAACTGCTCCGTGCCGAAAGTGCCGATGCCGTTTAAGCGAAAGCTGAAGACGACGCGATTTTCGTTGCGCAAACCGGCGTTGAAACGGTTGTCCTGAATCGTCACGGCGCAGCAATCGAAAGCGTATCCGGCGGTGATGACGGAAGACCGCACGAGCGGCGACGAAACGCCCACAGGCCGATTCTGGAAATCGAAGAAGAAGGAAACGCCGCCGAACGCGCCGCGCTCCCGATTGCCTATGAAAACGGCGGGGCTGAACTGCGAACCGCGCAGCGTGCCCGGCTCAAGCCCGCGCGCGTCCGCAAAACGCCGTAAGGACGGCACAAGCTGTACGGCGCGTTCGTAGTAGAAACTCTGAAAGACCTGTATCAGCGGGCGTGAGAAACCGAACGTCAGCGACGTATCGCGCACGCCGCCGCCCTGCGTGTCGAGGTCGAGGCGCGCGTCCGCAAACAATTCCCGGCTCGGACGATAGCGCGTCTGAATATTAATGGGCGAGAAACGGCGCGGCACGCCGCCATAAGTAAAGCCGGAGAAATCGTTGATCGGATAAAACTGATTGCGTCGTCCGGGCACGAGCGCGCCGCCGAAATACGGATCGAAAAAGTATTTGCCGCGTATCGTGACGGTCAAAGCTTCATACGGCTGGCTGGAGAGCGGTACGCCTTTAACGCTCGTCGCGGAAGCGCGCGTCGCGGCGTCGCTGACGTTTTCGGTGGAGCGGCGAGTAAAGAAACGGTTCGTTAGACCGTACTCGATTTCGTTGGTGTCGGCGATGGCATCGGTCGTGTCGAAGCGTATGATGCGCTCGAAGTTATTGATGCCGCCGATTCTACGGTAAAGAATGTATGGCTCGATAACGTGGCGAAAGCGGAAAGAACCGTCGGCGCGGGCGAAGTTGCGCGCGAGCGCGGGCGGGCGCACATCCAACTCAAATTCTCCATAGCCGCGCGTCACGTCTCTGCCGAAAACAATGCGCGTCGCCGGATCGAGAGAGTTAGAGTAAAAAGTTCCGCGCAACCCACCCATCGCCGTGACAGACCAGCCGTTATAGTTGAACGGCACGGAGAAACGCGGATGCACGTCGAGGCGCTGCACAATCGAAGGACTAAAGAGCGGGTCGCCGCCCGTCTCCTGCCGGAACAGACCGATATTGTCCGCCGTTTCCTTGCGGCTGACGCCTTCCAAGCCTCCTTCAAACGAGAAATAAACGGGCACACGCTTGAAGCGTGCGAGCGCCGACGGACGCTTGTCGAGCGTGATGCTCGGCAGCTCGCGCGTGCGTATGCGTGTGTTCTGAAGCGACGTGACCTGCGTGCGCGCGAGCACGTTGAAGCTGTAATCGCCGAAGTTTTTGTTGACGAAAATCTGCGAGCTTTCGAGCGGCGAGATCACTTGTTGAATCAGATCGGAGAAGACCTGCCGGAACGCCAGATTGGAAGTGATGTTGACATCGGCGACGGCGGTGAACCCGTTCTTGAAATAGTTGACGCCTTCAGCCGTAAAGCTCGAACCGCCCTGATTCGGATTTTGCACGCTGGCCTTCGCGCCGAAAATGCGGTCTTTAACATTATAAAAGCCTATGTTGAAGAACGAGCGCGAGCTGGCGCGCGTGCGCAGTTCCGCGCCGAAGCCAATCCCGCGCGACGTGTAGATGTCGTTGCGAAAAGTGATGTCAGCCGAACGGCCGAGCGTTTGATAGTAAGCGTTCGAGAAACGGAAACCTTTGTTGCCCGAGCCGCTGAAGGTCGGCGAGAGAAACCCGCTCGCGCGATCCTGTTTCTTAATGGACACGGAGGCGAACGGAAGATAAACGACCGGCAAGCCCTTAACGCGAAAACTCGTTTTCGTGATGCGCACGCGGTCGTTCAATTTAATGGCCGCGCGCTTTGAACGAAAGCTCCATTTCGGCACGTTGTCTTCGCAGGCGGTGATCTCCGCGTTCATCGCAATGATCGTATCGCCGCTGACTTTATCAACGCGGTCGGCGGTGAAATAAATAACCGTGCCGTCCTGCGTTTGATTTGTAAAGCCGGTGCTGTTGAGAAAGTAGCCGGTCTTGCTCGCGTAGTTGAAGTCGGCGCGCGAACCCGTGATGCGTTGTCCCGGCTCTTGATCGAAGACGACGTTGCCTTCGGCCAGCAGACGGTTCGTCGCTTCGGTCACCGTTACCTTATCGGCCTGCAAACGATACGTTCCGACGTGAACATCAACATTGCCTTCGTACAAAAAGACGCGCGCTTCCTTTGGCCCGGAAACAGTCTGGCGTCCGGCGGCCACATCAACGCGATCCAGCGACGACAAATCGCCCGCCGTCGCGTTGGCAGCGGCAGCGGCGTTGTCACCGGAAGTTGCGGCATTGACGGGCAGGCGCGGGCGCGGCGGCTGATCCTGCGCCAGCGGATTGATGTTCGGCGTGTCCGTGAGCGGATTGGCGACTTCACGATCAACCGGATTCGTGCTCTGCGCACAGACCGGCATGGACACAAAGACGACTATGCAGAGGCACGCCAGAGCGTTCAAAAAGACCGCCGCGATAAAAGGGGAACGAAAATTTTTCACGGGAAAAGCGAGGCGCAAAATAATGAAGCGCAAAATCTCCACCGAACACTCTGCAAATTGCGCGCGGTATTTTGTAACTTCGTCGCATCCGAAAGATTGTTGCCATACCACAAAACGCGGGAGATGCTAACACGCGCTCACGACGCGCGACAAGCGCAGTGCTCTCTGTATCTCTACAACTCTGTGGCGGAATCTCTTATGCGCAAATGAAAGTCGCGCTAAAGAGTTGAGAATCTTAATCGAACTTATCTTCTCATTCCGGCGTTAATAGCTATCATTGAAGGAACGCGCGTGTAGTGTCGCGGATAATCAAGTGGACGCTTCGCAGTTTTATGCTAAAGAAGATTCCGACAATTGTAATTTTACTTGCAAGCAGCATTTCTGTGCTGGCTCAGACCAAGATTCACCCTTCGCCTGATAAAAGTCTACGCGCGGTGATTATTCCTGTTGGAAATAAGGGTTATGAATCTGAGGAAAGCCGCGTTGAAATCCGCACACCCTATCGGAAAGTGCTGCGCTGGAGAAGTTTCGCTTCGCCGGATGGTCAGCATGGCGGAGGTGTACATCATGCCGAATGGAGTTTGGACGGGCAGTTCTTCATCTTCAACGTCTTTAGCTCCGGCGGGCATCAGCCCTGGCACGTCGCCACTTACTTCTACATTCGCAGAAATAACAAATTCTACAGCTTGGATGCTTTCATCGGCCCCATAACATCCGACTTTAAGCTGCAAGGACGGAACACGGTTGTAGCTACTCGCTTTAACTTCGACAGGAATGAAGAGAAGGAGCCTGTTAAAGTAAGGTTGCAAAATCTACGGGCGATGTGATGCCAGCAATGACAAGCCGCCTTGACAATAATCCGCCAATGGTTTGCTTTGAAAGGCTTGCCACGATGCGGGCGGGCAACGTATTTTAGACGCCATGAAGCCTCTTGTAACTTGCGAGAAATGCGGCGCGGAGCTGATGGCCGAAGCGAGGTATTGCCGACGTTGCGGGCGGCCTTCGCCGCTGCTGGACGCGGCGAGCGTCACGGAACACACGACGCGCCTGCTCGATATGCCCGCCGATTACGGCGCGCTCCAACCGCGCCTTAACACCGAACCCATCGCATACCAGCCGCCCGACACGACGCAAGCGGTCGCAAATACGACGACGCGCACACTGGAACGTCGCAGGCAATCACCGCGTAGCTGGCGGCTTACCGCGCTGCTGATGCTGATTGCCATTGCGTTCGTGTCGCTGATTGTTATCAACAAAGAGCGGCGTCAGATTCGGATAATCTCTCGTCCTCCGCGCGCCACCGTGCCGGAATTGCCGCCGCTGCCGGATTTACCGCCACCGCCTTCGTTCACTGCGCGCACCGGCGACGCTCTCGCTTATCCCGGCGCACGTATCACGATGAATGTAACGCGAAGCGGTAAAGGCAGCGTGCTTCAGATGCGAACTGAAGATTCGCCGGATGAAGTCGCGGAATGGTATACGGAAAAGCTTAATCCGACGAAGGTCGTTAAAATGCCGGGCTTGCCAATTGTGCTGGAAGCAGCCGGAAGCCGTGTGATTATCACACCGGCAGGCGACGGGGCGGATATTGTCATCAAGCGCGATTCCTGAAACGCCCCTTCAGTTGCGCATAAAGCGACGCGGTTTTTCACAGAGACAGACGCGACATGACTTTGCTTTCACGATCTCGCACAAAGAACTTCCTCTCTACGTGTTTGCGTACACCCGCGCGATGCTATCAAAGATGAAAAGAACGAATAGTGTTGGCAAGGCGCAGCGTGCGCCCGTTAAGCCGACGAAAGAAGAGTTGCGTGCGGCGGCGAATAAGATCGTGCCGGACGTGATCGCGCCGAACCTGCGCGTGCTGTTCTGCGGCATCAATCCGGGTTTGTACACGGCGGCGACGGGCTTTCATTTCGCGCGTCCCGGCAACCGTTTCTGGCCTGCCCTGTATGCTTCCGGCTTCACCAAACGGCTGCTCGCGCCCTTTGAAGAACACGAGTTGCTCGAAAGCGGCTACGGAATCACAAACGTCGTCGGGCGTGCGACGGCGACGGCGGCGGAATTGTCTGCGACGGAAATCCTCGAAGGCGGACGCGAGTTGGAAAGAAAAGTGCGCCGCTTCAAGCCCGCGTTTCTCGCGGTGCTTGGCATCGGCGCATACCGCACGGCCTTCCAACGTCCTCATGCCACTTTGGGAAAACAGGATGAGATGATCGGCGCTTCGATTATCTGGACGCTGCCGAACCCGAGCGGCTTGAACGCGCATTATCAACCAAAGGATTTAGCGCGAATGTTTTCGGAACTACGCAGCGCAGTGGAAATGATTGAGCATAAACCTTGAAGCTTTGCGAAAGCGACGCACAGTGTAGCCGTGAGATTCCGAACCGCGTGTTTCATTATGTGCCCAAACGCAACCGTAAGCCCAAGCGCATGAGTCTTGGCGAGCCGAGCGTGGTGATCGGCGTGCGCCCTGCTTCGTTGCGTTGATCGAACAGATTCTCCGCCGCTCCGAATATCTCTAAACCTTTCCCGATCCGCCGCGACGCTAAAAAATCAATTGTGAAGAAGCGGCCAAGTTGAAAGCGATTTTGATCGTCGTCAAACTGCCGCCCGCCGACGCGCCCCTGCACGCCGACGCTCACCAGCGACGGCTTCGCGTAACGCAGTTGGAATGTCGCCTGATGGCGCGCAACCTGCGGCAGCAACAATCCTTCAAGCGCCGTGTTAAAAGGAAAGCGCGCGACTCGCGCATCCACGAAAAGATACCCGCCCGTGATCGTCCAAGAATCGTTCAAACGCGATTCCGTTTCAATCTCTATTCCGCGCGAGCGAGTGCGTCCCAGATTTTGCCGCTGGCGCGTGATGAGATTCGGCGTGACGTTCAACGTGACGTTCCCGACCGAGCGCCCCGTTTCCGTCAAAAAGAATGTGCCGCGAACATTGAGCTTGCCGTCGAACGCGGCAAAATTTATTCCGGCCTCGCCGCCCGTCAAGCGTTCCGCGCGCAAATTTTCGTTGGCCTGCGTCAACACATCGCCGACGCGGAAACTTCTGTATAACTCGTTGAGCGTCGGCTGGCGAAAGGCTCGATAGACGGAGGCCGCGATGGATGCCCGCCCGCTTAATTTGTAAAGCGCGGAAGCTTGCGGGCTGAAGGCGGTTTCGGTGCGATCTGCAAAAGCGTTGACGATGGCCGGAGAGTTTTGCCTGAGCGAGCGCGTCGCAAGTTGCGCTCTGTAATTTCGCCAGCGATCAAAGCGCGCGCCGCCGGTTACAATCAGCCGCGACGTGAGACGAAAGATATCTTCGGCAAATGCTCCGAGCGTGAGTTCACGCCCGCCCGCGCCGATGAGCGATGACGGACGATTCTGCGCCAAAACAATTTCATCGCTTGCGCCGCGCACCTCGCGCCCGTCAAAGCCTGCGACAACTGTATGTCGTTCGCCGAAGCTGCGCGACCATTGAGAAGTGACGCCGAAGAATTGCGACGGCACGCGCTGCACGCGCGTTAAGGTTTCGCTGTTTCTATCGCTCGCAACGGCGGAAAAGTTTTGATCGAAAACCTCTGTGCCGCCGTAAGCTCTAAGGTTGAGCGCGCCGAAGTTTTTCGCCTGCCAATCGCCGCCCGCGCTCAGTTGACGCAGGTGCGTCCGATTCGTTTGCAGTAGCGTGCCATTGGTTCTCGATTCACCGAAGACTGCGCCGCGCACAAACACGCGCCCCGTTTTGTAAAGCTCTCTTTCGAGCTTGAGATCGAGCGCGGCATAACGCGAACCGGCGGGCGTATCAACGCGCCCGCGCGCTTGTTTATCAACCGGAATATAACCATCGGTGCGAAAAGTTTGTGCCGCCAGACTCGCGCTCCAGAGTTTTTTGCTGCCGCTAATGAAAAGCGAAGCGTCCGGCGTCTCCTCGTTGCCATAAGAAGTTTCAAACGAAAGCGTAGGTGCTCGCGTGGGCGTTCGCGTGATGATCTGCACGACGCCGCCGAGCGCCGCACTGCCGTAAAGCGCGCTCGCGCCGCCGCGCAAAACCTCCAGACGGTTGACGGATTCACGCGGAACACGATTCCAGTAAATCCAGCCGCCGAACGGATCGTTGAGCGGAATGCCGTCGGCGAGAACCAGCGCGCGGCTTGCGCCGCTTGCTCCGACGCCGCGCAACGATACGCCCTGCGTGGTCGGGTTCGCGTTGCGGCTGCTCGAGCGACGAAAAAGTTGGAAGCCGGGCACTTGCCGCAACGCATCGTCAAGCGTCAAAGCGGCGGTGGTTTCGAGTTCTTTTGAAGAAATCACGACGACGCTGGCCGCCGTGTTGTCGAGGCGTGCTTCGACGCGCGTCGCCGTGACGCTGACCTGTTCGGAAAGCGGCGCGAGCGCGAGCGTAATCTCAATCTGCCCCGATGCGATTTGCGCAACGCTCATAGATTGGTCGGTGATGACGAATCCTTCGGCACGCACCGTGAGAGTAACAGCGACGTTCGAGGGCAGCGCGTCGAAGATGAAGCGGCCTTCGGCGTCGGTCTTTGTTTGCGCGATGACAGTTGATCCGGCGCTCAAAGAAACCTGTGCGCCGCTGATGGGCGCGCCGGACTGATCCAGCACGACGCCCGTCACACGCGCTGTATTCTGTTGCAGCGTATACCGCGATGCAGCCAAAGCGTGTGCATTAAAAGTAAAGGGGAAGGCGCTTGCGCAAATGAAGAGGAAGGCCGAGAGAGAGAGCGGGACAGTTGCGCACACCTTTATGCGTTCGGCGAAAGAATAGAAATGGATAATGAACAACACACTCCTGATCGCCGCTTTAAGTGCCTTCGCCGCTTATCTTTCGCGCGACCGCGATTGTTCAGCGTTTGACGGCATTGAGCGCGCGCATGGCTTCCGGCAGTGACAGCGCACAGATGCCGAAGTTGACGAGTGCGCCCGTGATGCAGTAGCCGCACCAAGCTTT
Source organism: Pyrinomonadaceae bacterium (assembly GCA_046262295.1). Classification (GTDB taxonomy): domain Bacteria; phylum Acidobacteriota; class Blastocatellia; order Pyrinomonadales; family Pyrinomonadaceae; genus JBHENC01. The sequence continues at coordinate 167,822 of JBHENC010000005.1, forward strand.
CTCTTTCGTCGGCATCTGGTAAAAATACCATCCGGCGACGACGGCTTCAACGGCGGCTTTACCGGCAACAATGAGCGGCACGAGCGGTTGTTCTTCGGCGCGACGGATTCCGCCGAACGCGGCGAGCGGCACATTGGCGGCGAGACTCGCTAAGGAAACTGTGCCGTCCGGCACGCCCATCATATACGCCGTCTCCGACGAGTTGACTTTATCCGAGTTGAAACTTTCAAGCGGCGGATCAGGCAGATGCTTAACCATGCCGGTTTGAAAAAGCGAGACGGCGGCCATCGCGCCGACGCCCAAAAGCGACAAGCCGATGATCGCGCGGCGACGACGCAAATCGTCAGTGTCGCCCTCCTGCAATTCACGCCGCAGTTGTTGCGCTTGGCGATTCGCCGCGCTTTTTGTCAGTTCCTTTTTCATCCGCCCGTCTCCTTCTGAAATGTCTTGCAACTATATCGAACAACCTGTGCGCCCTTGGTCATGCGGCTTCTCAATTTCTACCGCGCAGGTAACGCAATGCGGCGAAGGCGAGCGCGCCCGCACCGGCGACGGCGAGCGTGAGCGCGGCAACTTCTTTCGCCACCTGCGCAGGCGGGACATACAGCAAACGCGATTCACCGGCGCGCAGGAATTCCTGCCCGCGTTTGTACAAATTGCCGGGCACGGTCAAACCGAAACCCTTCAGGATGTCGGGCAGCATATTGTGTAGCGCGGGATGACCGGGAACAAGATGAACGCGCGCGTCTTCGCGGTAACGCGCGGGCGCGGCATCGTCAATCACAAAATACGGCCCCTGCTCGACGTGCTTTTCAAAGTCGGGGTCTTCGGCGTCGCCGATGAGAAACGTCGGCACACCCCGGAGCGCGATGACATTTGCCCATGTTCCGTCTTTCAGGAATTGATCGGCGATGGATTTCCAGTGGCCGAGCGTTCCGGCGTAAGTCACACCCTTGCCGACAATGACGTTAAAAGGAAAGTAGTCCCAGCCCTGTCGCGGACGCCGCACTTCGATGCGCGCTTCTTCGAGCGATGCGCCGACGATTGAAATCTCTTCGAGCTTGTTTGTTCCTAAGCCGCGTTCCGCGCCTTCGGCGGCGAATTGATGATCTTTGTGATCGAGTGTGAAGAGTTGACAGATTGTCACGTCCATCGCCACCGGATCGGTAGAGGCAAGCACGCAGCCGCACCAGCGCGGCGTGTTCGCAACGGGGCCGTCGCCTTCGCCGATGATGATCGCATCGCAAATATTCAAGGCGGGCTTCGTGACCGTCATGATGTCAACGTATTCCGCGAAGCAGTGCGCGTCGTGATGTTGTTCGCGCCCGTGACCGAGCGCGATGCAGCCGACCCAGTTTTTAATCGCGCCCGTGATCGGGTCCATATGGTGCGTCTTGCCTTTGCAGACATTGATGATGACGTCGGCATCGAGCAGCGGCACGGGCAGCGCGATTCGTTGAATGGCTTTGCCGCGCGGGATGTCAGTTTCCCTGTATTCGCAATCGTCGAAGTAAACGATTTCCGCTCCGGCGGCTTGGCAGGCGGGAGTCATGCCCGTCGCCTGCATCACGATGCGCGTCGAATCAACGCCCGATCCTTCGGCGACCATCACGCGGCTCGCGCCCGCATCAAAACACAAACGAATGAGGGCGGCGACCACGCGCGGGTCTGTCGTCATGCCTTCGTCGGCGAGAAAATAGCCGGTCTGGTTCGGCTTGATGAGCACGCTCTGGCCTGCGCGGACGAACTTTTCGATGCCGCCCAGATAATCAATCGCTTCTTTGGTGAGCGCATGGATTGTTTCCAGATCGCGGTAGCGTTCGGTGGTGCGCGCGACGGCGACGACGGCTTTCGCATTCGCGCCTTCACGCGCCGCCTGTTCGTCTTCGGCCTGCGCAAAATATCTTTCGCCGGGCTGGTCTTCGTCCGTCGGCGCGGCGCGAAATATTTTTTCGTCGTCCGCCTTCTTGTCGCCTTTTGTGTTTTCGTCACTCATCATGAATATCTCTCTTGGTTAAGGTTCGCTTAAATCAACTGAAAGAAACTGCTATCGGGAACAATCGGCAAATCGTTTGAACTCTCGATCAGCAGCAATCGCCGCCCGGTTCGCAGCACGCCGCGCCCGAAAGATCGGTCAAGTCGTAATCCAAGCCTTTCATTTCGCGTGGATGGCGCGCGGTGCTTCGTTTGCAATCGAAGGCCGCTGCTTCTTCGAGCGGGATATTGACGAGCGGCACGACTGGAATAATGTCGTTTGCGTAAGGCTCGCGCGAGTAAAGCTGAAACGTCTTGTCGCAGACCGCCATACGCACACCGCGTTCCAGCACATGGCCGTCGTCGTCAACCACCTTGCGCCAGGGGCCGCGATAAATCACAGCCTGCTTGCGTTCCCAGCACGCGCCCTGTTTGCCTTTGTGCGCCACAACCGTCACCGCGCGAAACTCTATTCCCTGAACCGTGCGCCAGGGGCTTTCGTCGCGCTTGACGATCTCCATGCCGTAGAACCCGGCGCGCTCGAACGCTTCGAGGAAAGCGTCTTCGCGGTATGCGCCGGAGATGCAGCCAGACCATAACTCCGCATCGTTGCGAAGGTCTTCGGGCACGTCTTCATCCGCTACGATGTCGCTGATGGCGACGCGCCCGCCGCGTTTGACGACGCGAAACATTTCAGCGAAAAGCTGCTCTTTGTCTTCCGGGCGCACCAGATTGAGCACGCAGTTTGAGAGCACGACATCAACGGAATCGTCTGCGACGAGCGGGCGCGTTTGTTTGATATTCGCGCAGTACGCCTCGAAGCGCGCGAGGTCTGCGGCGTGGGCGATGGGACGGCGCGCGAGATGCTTGTTGACCAGCGTCAGATCGAGCTGCAAATCTTGAATGCGCCCGCGCCGGAATTCCACGTTGTAATAGCCGAGCGCATCGCCGACGTCGCGTTTGTGCTTTTCTGCCAGCGCGAGCATTTCATCGTTGGCATCAACGCCGATCACGCGCCCGCGCTCGCCTGTAATCTGCGCAGCGATATAACAGATTTTACCGCCGCCGGAACCGAGATCGAGCACTGTGTCGCCTTCGCGCACAAACGCCGACGGATCGCCGCAACCGTAATCGCGTTCGATTATTTCCGCCGGAATAACGCTCAAATATTTCGGATCGTAGGCGACGGGACAACACAGCGCACCCTCGCGCTCCTGCGCCGCGCGGCTGTATCTCTCGCTCACCGCCTGCTCGACATCAACGCTCGCGCTCATTCGTTTTCATCCTTTGCTCTCATTCGTCAAAATAGATCGTTGCTCAAAGCTTCCGCTGTGTGAAGCGTGCGCGTTAGCCCGGTGGAACAAACGAGGCTCATTCCGTCGCTTTTTTGATTGCATCATCCGCATAGTGTAGCAAATCCGAGACGGTCGCCGCCGCGAGAATGCCGCCGATGATGCGCGTCGCGCGCGGTTTGAAGACAAGCCCGAAGACGAGCGCACCGGCCACCCAGGGACTCATGCACCAGGGGCAGATGAGCAGATCGCCGACGGCGCGCTGCATCCCTGTGCCGCGCGATTTCTCGCTTACTTCGCTTGTGCCCGCAGGCTTTTCAAACTCCGTGAAGGGCGCGCGCAGAGGACTCGTCACGCGGTCTTTCGTGATGATGCGGCTCAACTTGTGTGTGGCGATGCTGAGCAACACGAGATCGCCGTAGCCGATACGCTCCGGCAACTCGCGCCCTGATTGCGTGGCGGCTAATAACAGACTGCCGTACGCCGCGCTATAAATTCCGACTAAGGAGGCATAGCCCGCGAGCGGCATTTTGTCGCCGCCCTTATAGCCCTCGTAAATCTGCGCGACGGCGTTCGGTTGCGGAGATGGCTTTACTCGGCTGCTACGTTTCTGCGGCGTGGTATCGCTCATCTTCTCTCCGGTTTTGTTGCGGTTTGCGGATTGAAAAAGCGTGCGCGCTAGATCGCTTCGATCATGCCGGAATCAGGCGTTCCGGCGCGGTTTGAACGAAAGCGAAAGAGCGAACTCGCGCGCATCCCTGTAAACGTATCCGTAAATTAATACATCCACGAAACAGGCGCGGTTATTCCAGATAAAATAATTTACTTCGGAAATCAATTACTTTACGAAGGAAGCTACGGCGCGGTTTTGAAAACGTCCGGGCGATGATAATGGCCGGTCACGTCGAGCGTCATCTTCTCTCTGTCAATCGCCGCGAGATCGAGTTCGGCGGTCAGGATCAACTCCTGATCGAAGACCGGCTCGACGACGTATTTTCCATCGGGGCCGATGATGCAGCTTCCGCCGCGCAGTAAAAAGTCTTCGGGTTTGCCAATTGATTCGGACGGCGCGGACAACTCCGGCGGCAAGTCGCGCGCGCGCATGATGAGGCCGACGGCGAGCACGAAACAGCGTCCCTCGAACGCATAGTGGCGGCTGGCAATCTGGTGCATCTCGTGGACGGTCGGCCAGACGGCGACGTGAAAGTGTTCGCCCGAGACGTGCATCGCCTGTCGCGCAAGCGGCATCCAGTGTTCCCAGCAGATCAGTCCGCCGACGCGCGCTGCTGCCGCCGTAGTTCCCATGTCGGAGGCTTCGAGGCCGCTGCCGTCGCCCTGTCCCCATACGAGCCGCTCCGTATAAGTCGGCATCAGTTTGCGGTGATGGTTAACCAGCTTTCCCGTGCTATCAAAGGTAAGCAGACTGTTGTAGAGCGTGCCGTTGCCCGCGCCCTGCGCGACGCGCTCGTTGACGCCGATGACGATGCTTACATTGTAGTAGCGCGCCGCTTCCGCGAGTGCCTGTGTTTCTTTGCCGGGCACGAGGATGCTGTTTTGCCGCAGTCGCGCGAAGACTTCTTTGGTCGGCGCATGATTCCAGAGCGCCGCTTCAGGACAGTAATCCAGCCACGCCGGATAACCGGGCAGCCACGTTTCGCCGAACGCGACGAGCCGCGCGCCTTGTTCCGCCACCTCTTCGATTTCCCGCAGAGCTTTGGCGACGCTCGCATCCAAATCCATGAACGCAGGGCTCGATTGAATGATTCCGACTTTGATTACGTCCGCCACGATTTCGCTTCCGCCTTCGTTTAAGTTCTTAATCCGAGCGATTGCTCAATCGCCGTGCCTTCCCTGCGCGCCTGCGCCCACGTCAAAGGCAAGCGTAGCACTTCGCCGCTCTGTTTAGCCTCGACGAGAAATTCGAGCGCCGCAAGGATAATGCGCCGCTGCAACTCTTTGTGATGCGGCACGCCGAAATGGTGTCCCATCATAAAGGGCAGAAAGACGGCGCGCGGCGGCTTGATGTGTTCCGTGACATCTAAAGCGACGGTGATTGAGACTGTCGGTATTCCTCTGTGTTCAATGGCGCGCTGCACGAGCGCGATGCTCTGATGGCAGATCGGTCAAGCGGGCGACAATAGCGCCACGTCCGTGTCTTCGGCGGCGACGGCTTCGGCGATGTCTTCGGCGAGCGTGCGCTCGAGGCGTTCGGCATCCATGTTATAGCCGATGAAAGAAAAAAGGTTCGGCGTCAGTTCGCCAATAATTTTTTCCGCGACGAGTTCCTGCAAGCGTTCGATGGGAAAGATGACGTTCAAATCTTTCGATGCGCCGCTCGTCGGATACTTCAATTGATGTATCTCCAAATCCACAGGCTTTGCGCCGGAAGGCACGCGGCGAAAACTGTAATCGCCCACCGGATGCACCACATCGAACGGCATCGTCCCCACAGGCTGCACGCCTGCCGTGCTGACGAAAGTCAAACGCGATTCGGAGAGAGGTTTTCGCAGACGCGCGAGCGGCACGTAATCGTTCTTGTGAATCATCGAACCCGGATAGCGTTCGTTGACGGTTTGCCAGAGGCCGGGACGCAGTTGGTCTGCGGCGGCGGCTCTGGCGTGATCTGCTGCGGCGATGTCGGTTGAAGCGCGTGCGTCTTTAGAGAAGTCCGTCATGAATCCATTCCCCGGAGCGTTGAACGAAATAAAAATGGAGGTGAAAGAAAAGATGCGCGAGCGTGGCGGCGTCTTTTTCGGCCAAGACCTGAAAGATAAATTCGCGGTCGGTCGCAGGCACGTCGAGCAGCGGCTTGAGGGCTTCGATCCACGCCTTGTCGATCTCTTTGCGCCCCATTGCTTCGTTGCCGTCGCCGAAATGCAAACGCACGTAGCGTATCAACTTTTCGGTATCGTTAGCGGCAACGGCTTCCTTCAAATATTCCAGCGACACGAATTCACCTTTTCCGATTTATAAGAAACGAGACTTTTCTGCTATGCGCTCTTGGTGGACGATTTGGAGTCGACCAGAAGCGTCCAGAATTCTACGGCGACGCTGCCGCTAAAAAACGCTCGCTCGGGATTCCCCGCGAACATGATTTCAATCTCCGCCACGCTGTTGTCATTCGTTGCGGGACGATAACGCACGTGCTCGATTTGATCCGCGTTAATCGCCAGCAGATGGCCGTCTTCTGCTGTAACTTTAATAAAATTCATGTACAACTCCCTACGCGACGTGGCTCGCGCTCACTGCGACGCACAAGCGCGACGAAGATGACAAAGCGCAATCGCGGCGGCGTTTGTCCGGCGCGTTGTTTCGTATCAGTGCCCTGAATACCAATCGTAACCGCGTTCAGCCCAGTAGTCGGCGGGACGCTTGTTAGTGTAGCGGATCGTGCCGATGCGTTTAATGTTCTTGATGCCGTACTTGACGGGGATAGCCAGACGCAGCGGCGCGCCGTGTTCGGGCGTCAGCGGCTGGCCGTTCATCTCGTAACACAAAAGCGTTTGCGGATGCAGCGCGCTCGCCATCTCAAGACCGACGTAGTAGCCGCCGTCCGGCGTTTCGAGGCTGACGTATTCGACGAGGTCTTCCGGCTTCTTAAAGACATCGGGTTCATTGCCGCTGCGCGTATCGGGCGGATATTTCGCAATGAAATCCGCGAAGCGCGCGCCAGCCCAGCGCACCATCACGCTCCAGCCTTCGATACACTTCAACTCCGTGACCATCTCGACGCGCGGCAAACGCTTGATATCATCAAGCGTGAAATCAGCCGTGATCGCATCCGTCATTTCGTCATCCGCCGCTGCATCGCCGGAATCGTCGCTTGCATTGTTGTCGCTGTTGTCGGCGGAATCATCTGCCGTCTCATCGCCTTCATCACTGCTGCTGTCGTCTTCATCAGAATTATTGTCGTTCTTGGCGGCGCTCTTTTTTGCATCGCCGGGATTGCTTTTCGCATTCGGCGCGGAAGATTTCGCATCGGCTTTAGCGTTCGGCGCAGAAGGCTTTGCGTCGTTTGGACGCTTTGCTGCGTTTGATGGCCACGCCGGTTCATCTGCCAGCCCGATAACGGTCAAGCTCCAATCCTGCAAGTCGGAAGGATCATCCATGCCGATGTCGCCGTTGAGCCGAGCCTGAACTTTCGCATTCGGGAACGTTGGCGCAAGCCGCTGATCGCTGAAATAATCGCGCGCGAGTTGTTCGTTGATTTCGTGCGCGCGACGCAGCGGCCACGCGAGGCCTTCGTCTTCGCGCCGCCCGCGCAGCCAACGCCAACCGCCGAAACCGCCGAGCACCGCCAACGCCGCAACGAGAAAACTACGCCGTGTGCGACGGCGGATTTCGCGCTCAACTCCTTCGTCTTCGCTCACGACGATTGACGGCGAATCAATTGCAGAGGATGAATTAATCGGCGACGGATCAATCAATTCTCCATCTCCTGTGCGCGCCGATGTGATGGTGGCGTCATCGTTGTCAGTTGAAGAATGAGCGAGCGCGTCGTGCGGCGAAACGGGTTCGTTTCTTTTGTCTTCATTCATCGCGTCGCCTCCTCTACCGCGAGCGCATCGGGCGTTGATACGGCTTGCGTCGTCGCGTCGTCCGTGCGTAAGACATCGAAGCCCGCGATCATCGAACGAAAATTACTCCAACCGGCTTTGACGACCTGCGCGACGTGAACGATGAAGAACAAAACGTAGCCGACGGTCAGCCAGAAATGTTCCCAGCGCGCCCATTCGTAGCCGAGCAGAAGCTTCGTGAGCCATGCGAACTGCACGGGCTTGTAGATGGCAAGCCCTGTCAGAAGCGACCCCGCGCCCATCACGACCACCGCCGTGTAAGCGATTTTCTGCGCGCCGTTATATTTGAGTTGCGGCGGCGCATAGCTTCTTAAATGCAAATCATGGAGCGTGACCAGAATCGCTTCGCGGAAACTGTGGCGATCCGGCACAAGCAAGCGCCACTCGCCGGAAAAGATCGTGTAGAGCACATAGAGCAGACCGTTAACGGCGAAGAACCACATGAAGAAGAAATGTAGCGCCATGCCTTCCGCGAGGCGAAAAGGAATGCCGAGCTTGTCGTAGAACCACGCCGGAAAGAAATGAAAGAGCGTCCAGCTTCCGATGCGTACATCATAGACGCTATTCGACCAGTAGATCAGCAATCCGCTCCAGATCATCAGAAAGAGCAGGGGAAAGTTTATCCAGTGAAACCAGCGAATCGCCAGCGGGTGTTTCTCTACAATCTTCTTCATGCAGTGCTCCACTCATCAAGCGCGTCTTTTCAAAACCATCAACGGTGTTGTGATTTTGACAGGCATTTTACTACGCCGGAATATTTTTATTTGCGAGGAGCCACCACGCGCCGAACTGCTAACAGAAATCAGACAGGCGACAGGACTTATGCCTTGACGCCTGTCTGTTGATTTCCGTAAAAGCTTCTTCGCGGCGTGTTCTTTTTACTCTTTCTCCAGTTTGAGCGCAATTGAATTCATGCAGTAGCGTTCTCCGGTAGGCTTCGGCCCGTCGTCGAAGACATGGCCGAGATGCGCTTCGCACTTCGCGCAAACGACCTCGGTGCGCTTCATGCCGTACGTGCTATCGTCTTCCAGACGAACGCTGTCTTCGCTGGCGGGCTTGTAAAAGCTCGGCCAGCCGCTGCCGGAATCGTATTTCGTTTCGGAGTCGAACAGTTTATTGCCGCAGGCGGCGCACATAAAGACGCCCTTCTCGTGGCTATCGTGGTACTCGCCTGTGAAAGGACGCTCCGTGCCTTTTTCGCGCATCACGCGATACTGATCCGGCGTGAGTTCGCGCCGCCATTCCTCATCCGTCTTTTCAACTTTATCGGTCATCGTTGTCTCGGTCATGACTGTTTCTTTCCTCTTTTAATTAAAACCATTGCGGACACTCGTCGCTATTCCGCGAGCAATCTATTCGGCGAGCAATTTCTGTATCACGCGATCCATCTGATCGTACATTCCTTCGCCAATGTGCGTGAAGCGGACGCGCCCCTGTTTATCTACGATGACGGTCGTCGGCCATGCTTCGATGCCGTAGGCACGCCATGTATCGCCGTTCAAGTCCGTCACCACAGGATAGCGTAGATTCTGCTCGCGGACGGCGCGGCGGATGTTGCCCAAATCTTTTTCGTAGCCGGATTCGGGCGTATGCACGCCGACGATGGTCAGACCCTTATCGCGGTATTTGGCGTCCCAATTCTTCAAAGTAGGCAGCGTGTTGCGGCAGTTGTAGCAGCCGAACGTCCAGAAATCAACGACGACGACGCGCCCGCGCAAAGCTTCGAGCTTCAACGGCTCGGAGTTGATCCACGTGCCTTGCGACAGAGCGGGCGCGCGCGGGGCACGGGCGGCGGCAACAAACGCATCGCGCCGTATGCCCGCCGTTTCTTCTTCGCCAGCAGATTCCTCTTCTTCGCTCACTGCCGTTGCGGGCGCGGCGGAAGACGCCGCCTGATTCTTCGTGTTTAAGGGTCGCCCGATCACCGTGAGTAATAAAGCGGCGACGCCGAGCAAAAGGACGATTGCGATCAAGACTTGTTTATTCATAAAAGTACTCCTCCAAAACTGTTCAGTGCATATTTCAAACTTGCGGCGCGTCGGAATCGTCGCCGTAATTATTTCAGCGCGTCGAGCGCAGCGCGTATGTCTGTGTTCGTCGGGCGCTTTTTGTAATTGACAGCATTTTGCGCCCAACTGATGCGCCCCTGCTTATCAATGACGTAAACGGAGGCGCGCGGGATGCCTTCAAACTCCTGCCCGTCATAGGCCGGATCGTGCAAACCGTAAGCGTCAATCGTTTGATGTCGGGGATCGGACAGAAGCGAATACTTAATCGCGCCGCGCCCGTCAGCCGCAATCTTCGCGGCGAAATCTTTGCTGCGGGCGGGAGGGTCAATGCTGATGGCGTAGAGTTGCGCCGCCTCGTTCGGCTTCAGCAGCGACCGCAGTTCGGCTAATTGGTGACCGCAGTACGGACACCAGTAGCCGCGATAAAAAACGAGCACGACGGGCGTTTTGCCGCGCGCGGCGGAGAGCGTAACGGCGCGTCCCTGCGTGTCTGTAAGCGTAAAGTCTGGAGCAAGTTCGCTGACTTTGAGGGGCGACGTGCGGGCTGCGCCGGTCTCAGTAACGGAGACGGCAGCAGCAGCAGTAGTGGATGATTGCTGTGGCGGCGCAGACTGCGGCAAAGTGCCGGATGAGAGCGCGAGTAGAAGCGAAAGCATGGCGATGATGTGTAGATGTATCAAATTATTCTCCGGTTCAAAAAATGCGGGCGGTGTGCCGCAAACAATAGACCTCAGGCGACGGTTTCCGTTTGTGAAACGTGCCGGTAAACGGATGGAGCCAGCGCCCGCGCGAGGCTCATATGATCCGCTTCGTTCAGATCGGAAACAACATAGACGGCATGACGCGCCGTCTCGAAACAAGCGATGTGGTAGCCCGCGACCTGCGGGCACGCAGCAACGGCGACAGCGTTTGCATCCGATGCTGTTCCGGCATCCGGCGCGGACGAATCCTTTTGATGCTCCAGATCGGTCACCAGCACGGAGACGAGACGGCCTTGATACTTTAGAATCACGTGGCCGAAACGCCGTTTCTCGAAGACGCAGGAATGAGCTTTGACCAATTCTACGGGTTCAGCCGCCGCGTCGCGCCCGGCCAGCACCGCCCTCGCCAGATCGAAATACGCGGGGTCGTATTTACGCCCCGCATCTTTCAAAGAAATTAGCGGCTCGGCCAGTCGAAAGGTAACCGCACAATTGCGATGATCGCCCGCCGCCGTTTCCGATATTTCCCTTACCGCAAGACTCGCGGCAAGATTCGCTGCCGGGCGGTTATCGTTTGTGCGGGGAGTTTCCGGCGCAGCGCCCGTGCCGGTACTGTTCGCGTCGCGTTGTTTGTTGCTAACAGCCTGTGCGGACAAATTTTCAGCCGCGCGCTCGCGTCGCCGCCCGGCGATAATGCCTCCGATAAGCAATGCGGCGAGCAGGCAGCAGGCGGCGGCGACCATCCACGAACGGCGACCTTTGAAAAAAGATATCAGTGGATTCTGCGAAGTTCCGGTGCGCAACTGGGCGCGCAAACGGGAGGCAAACTCCTCGCTCATCTGTAAATCGGGCGCTTGCTTGAAAGCCTCTCGCAATTTGGCGCGCACAGCCCTGCGCGCGGCCAGTTCGCGCCGACAATCGGCGCAGCTTTCCAGATGCTTGAGTACGTCATGATTGGTTTCAACCATCAGTTCGTCGCTCAAGTACGAGTCGGCAATTTCGCGCAAGTCATGACACTGCATTTCGTTTTATACCTTGTCCTGACTTGCAGACGGCGGCGATGAAGCCTGCTTACTGGCGACGGCGGCGGTATCACTCCCGCTTGCGCGGACATTGCTGTATCGCGCCAATTCTGCGCGCAGCAACTTGCGCCCGCGAGAAACACGCGACATCAAAGTGCCGGTGGAGACCAGCAGCACATCGGCGATTTCCTTGTACGTCATACCTTCTATATCCGACAACACGAGCACTTCCTGAAACTGCGGCGGAAGATTATCAAGCGCGCGTAGAACCTCTTCCTTGGTAGCGTCGGGCGGCGTCGGCGGATCGTAGGCGACTGTTTCGCTGATGTGCTCTTCGTTGTCGCTGACCACACTGAGTTTCGCTGGAAGACTGCGGCGGCGTTCACGATTGACGAGATACATGATGGCGACGAGCCAGGCGCAACAGTTCGTGCCGGGTTTAAAACTATGAAACGAATGCAATGCCCGCGCGAACGTCTCCTGCACAAGGCTCTCTGCTTCGTGGCGGTCGCGCGCCGACCACATGGCGACGCGAAACAGCGTTTTCATATGCGGCATCGCTTCAGCCTTGAACGGCGTCGGACGCTCGGCACTCTTTTTATCCCGAACCTGTTTGAACATACTGCCTTGATAAGTGCCTGCGCACGCCGTTGTCGGTTGCTGCCTCGCTTAATGGATATATGGTCGGGGAAGTCCCTTTTTATTCCAGCGCAAGGCAAAAAGAAGGGGGTTTATTACAAATCCCGAAACCCCTTCTTTTATTCCCGGCTGTCCGGCGCAATCGGGGATTTTTGGGAGGAGCTAAGAGGTGGCTTCCAATCCGGCGAGAAAATCGCGCACGGACGGCGCGAGATGTGCAGCGATGCGTAGATTATCTTCAGCGGAAAGGTTCGATACCACGAAAGCGAGATGCGACGGCGTTTCAAAACCCGCGACGGCGAAGTTCTGCAAACGGCCTTGATAAAGCGGCACGCCCGACGGCCTGAGCACGGCAAGGCTGCTGCCGCCGTCTGCGGGAAAAGCCTCGCCTTTTTTCCGCGTAATGACGAGCGACAAAATCGCGTCGCCGTTTCTTAAAATAAGATGTGTGAACGAGCGTTTGCCGACGTCGCAATGATGCGCGGCGACGATTTCATAAGCATCGCCCGCTTGCGCCTGCGTTAAGGGCAACAGCTTTTCGTAAGCCGCCCCGAGGTTTTGCGACATCTCAAAATGACTATTATGCTCTTGCGCGTAGCCTTTTCCCAGAGCGCATTCCAAGTGATCGAGCAACCCTATGGTGAGTAGTTCATTTGTCTGTGTGGAGGTATTCTGATTGATGTCGGCCTGCGCTGTTTGATCGGATATTTGCTGACCTTGACCTCTTAGCGATTTAACGCTCCACACGCCTAAACAGAGCGCCACAAGGATGACGGCAGCAAACGCGAGCCGCCGGTTAAAGGCGAACGGAGAAATATTTGCGGTAGCGTGGCGGACGGAAGATTTGGCGTCGGCACGAATCTCCCTTTGGATTTTTTCGCGCAGAAACGGCGGCGTATTTTCGCTTCGCACGGCGCGCTGCACAAGCTCTTTGACCTTTAGCTGCGAGGTGAAGACTACGGCACACGCGCGGCAATTTTCCAGATGCTTGGCGATCCGGTGAGTGGTCTCGACGGAAAGCTCTTGGCTCACATAGGAGTCGAGTTGAGCTTGCACTGTTTCGCACGCGCTGCTATTGGAATTAAATGAACTCATATTTCCCCTCTTTGTGTTTTTTTCCTGTTATTTTTGATGCCGTATGTCTCCGCTACTGTTGCCAATTCGGCGCGTAAAAGTTTCCGACCACGACTCAGCCGTGACATGACTGTGCCGATGGGAATCTTTAATATAAAGCAGATTTCCTTATAGGAGAATTCTTCGACATCGGCCAGCAGCACGGCTTCGCGGTATTGCTGCGGGATTTTCTGGAGTGCGCTCAAGACTTCTTCATCATCGAGGCTTTCTCCGATGGGCGGCGCGTAAATCAATTCTTCGATGACTTTTTCGCTCTCACTGATGGCTCTGAACTGGAACCATTTACGCCGCTGGCGATTGGCCTTGTTCAGTAAAATCTTGAACAGCCAGGCGCGGCAATTAGTGCCCAACTCGAAGCGGTGAAAAGATTTCCACGCTTGCAGATAAACCTCCTGCACCAAATCTTCGGCTTCGGCACGGCTTCCGGTGAGGCGCACCGCCACGCGCAGCAGGTCATTAACATATGGTAATGCGGCAGCCTCGAAATCTTCCGGCGCGATTCTTTGACCGAACGGCATAAATGTTCCTCGGATTAAATCTGCACGCCAAAAAGAACTCTCATGACACTACATGACACAAAGGACTCTTTACACCTTGCCCTCTATAAGCTGTTTCGGGAGATTCGACTCTTTCGTTTCGGTTTATTATAAGGTATAGATATAGCCGTTCTACATAGCGATTCGCAATCATTACAGCACAGGAGGCTTAAATAGTATGGTGAGAGCGGGATTTGACTTAATAAGCGGAAGAACGCTCGACGAAACCGGCTGGCGTATTCTGCGGGAATTACAGGAGAACGCGCGCCTTTCTTTTGCCGAACTCGGACGCCGTTTGAATCTTTCGACTCCGGCTGTGGCCGAGCGCGTCCGCCGGATGGAAGAGAGCGGCATCATCACAGGCTATCGCGCCGAAGTTGACGCGAAGAAACTAGGGCTGCCGATTACCGCCTTTATTCGTCTCAGCGAAGTTAGCCGCGCGGTCAACGAAAAGTTCATTGCAGTAGCCGGAGACCGCCCGGAGGTGTTGGAGTGCCACCGGCTGACCGGCAGCGATTGCTTTATCATGAAAGTCGTCGTGCCGTCCGTCGCACATCTCGAAGCGTTGATTGATCGGCTGGCCGCTTACGGCACGCCGACGACGACAATTGTTTTATCCTCTCCGGTCACCAAACAGGTAATCGAGCGAATTCCCGACGGAGAAGAGAAAAAAAGCTCGCCCGCGCGTGTTGCGGCTCATGCGCGCCCTTCCGCACGCTCTTCCACAGGATAATTCGGCCCCTCCTTATAGTCCCAGAAGACGCACACCGGGTTGTGGCGATGGCGCAGCATAATCGCCGCCACTCTACGATCATCTCTCAGCCGCAGGTATAGTTCGGCGGCCAGCAGCATCGAGAGCATCGGGGCGACAAAGTAAACCCACAAATCCATGTAGTGCCCGGCGGCGAAAGCAGAGCCGAACGAACGCGCGGGATTCAAACTCATGCCGGAGAAAGGCAACTCCACCACAATATAAACCGCGATCAAAACGCCCGCGATGATGCCCAGCAGTTTCTCAAGGCGTGCGGAGTTGACCATCAACAACACCACAAACATCAGTATGAAGGAGATCAGAAACTCCGCCAGAAAAGCGTTGCGCGTGCCGTGCGCGCCCGGAGCCGGAAGGGTCATCGAGTAGTTGACCGACGGGTGCGCGAAATGTTTTCCCAACAGCAGTTTTAGCATGAGCGCCGTCAAAATCGCTCCGCCGAACTGCGCCAGCGTGTAAAAGATCACGTCCCAACCTTTAATCTTGCCGAGTCGAAAGAATGCCCACGTGACCGCCGGATTGATATGCCCGCCGGAGCGTTTGCCGCTCGGCGCATAAACGATGATGGCGATCACACCGCCCAGCAGTGCGCCCAGTATCACGCGGCGCAGCAACGGATTACTGCCCATCGCCTGCTGCGCAGGCGAATCAGGATGCTCGAACAGCGTCGTGAAAACGCCCGCCGAAATCATAAAGAAGCTCAGCCCGGCGGCCTCCATCAAGTATTCCCGCCAGTGGCGTCGGAGCGCGTTCAACATAATTTTCGACCCACCCTTCGCTCAAACGATGACGTAGCTTGAAGACTATTTGCCGGGCACACGCGCCCGAGAATTTAAGCACGGATAGATAAATACCAGGCGTCGCTTCGTTTATTCCCACACGCGCCAGAAGTTCGGTGATTCGCGTTATGAATCTTTTCATGCAGGACAGTGAGTCTCGCGTGGCGGGAATAAAAACCTTATCGCGTGGCTTTAAGTGTGTAGATACCAGCGCTTTTTCAACTTGCAAAGTAATCAGCCACACCGCTCAGGACGCGAAGATTTTCAGTCTTGCGGGATGGCGGCGCTTTTGTGCCGAGCTTTGCCGACATCTGCCATTGAGTTTCCGAACATCGCACGCGCGTTCGTTGAAGTTCAACTGACAGGCATCAAAATTTACCGGAGAGGGCGCAGGCGTCATGACTAATTGAAAAGCAAGTAGCCCCCAGTGAGGCACTTAATTTGAAGGCCGTAGCAGGCGGCCACGTAAAAAATGAGGAGAGAAGAAATCATGATTCGCCCTGGAAACAAGAAAATTGCGCTCGCCGCACTCGCGCTGACGGCAGCGTTGGTATTTCAGTTTATGCCACCGACACGGCTCGACGCTTCCGACCACATTGACTCACCGAGCATCGCGCAGGATCGCGGCTCTGATATTGACGACACATATGCATTCCTTGATCCGAATGATAACTCGAAAGTGGTGCTGATTATGACTACGCAGGGTTTCATCGTCTCCGGCGAACATTTCGGAATGCCCATCTTCGACCACAACATACGCTATCGCTTCGAAATCGAAAACACGGGCGACGCCAAACCCGATAAGTTTGTAGACGTTACCTACTCGAAAGGACTCGGACGCCAGATGCCGCAAACGGCGACGATTGAATTGCCCAACGGCAAGAAATTCAACGCGCCGACAACCATCTCGACGCAGGAATATACCGCGCCCGAACAAGTGGTCACAACCGATCCGGCAACCGGCGCGAAATTCTTCGGCGGCAATGCCGACGATCCGTTCTTCTTAGATGATACGGGCGCGAACCGCCTCGTCGCCTCTTCGATTATGAATCCCGGCCGTCCCAACAAAGCGCTGCTCAGCGAGCGCGGCGGACGCGACACATATGCCGGTTTCAATACGCTGGCTACCGTCGTCAGCATTCCGGCGGATTTGTTGCGCGGCAAAGCCGGCAACGTGATCGGCGTCAATGCCGTCACACAGCGCCATAAAAACCAGAAGATCGAAGATAACGGCGAAATCAAAGCCAGCGGCGATTGGATCACGATTGACCGCGACGGCAACCCACTTGTCAACAACGGCTTGATTCCTGCGCCGCGCAAAGACGAGTACAACACCGCTTCGACAGAAGACGATGCGAAAGGAAAATTTCAAGCTGACATCGTCAAATCGTTGAAGGGCTTAACTACCGACGACGCGCACATCGCAATGCTCGCAAAAGTGGCGGTGGCAAAAGGCGACATCCTGCGCCTAGACCTCTCCGTTCCCAACAAAGGGCCACAGGGCGGCAATAATCCTGATGGCGGTTTTGGCAAAATGGGCGGGCGTCGCCTGACCGACGACGTGGTTGATGGCGTCTTTACGATCATCAACAACGGGCAACCGCTCGGCGATAAGGTTAATGGCAACGAGGTGCCGTTCCGCAACCAATTTCCGTTCGTCGCTGATCCGGCGCAGCCCTTCCCGCCGGGAAGCGGGCCGGACGACCGCACGCGACAGTAGTTCTTATCCTTTAGCGCCCGCGTCGAATGCTTCAGAGCAAACGGCGCGGGCTTCTCATTCTTTCAGGAGCAAGGCAGTGCAGGTGTCATCTGCGACCTGATCTCGAAAACTGGTAGTCAAGAACAAGGAGTAAGAGAATGATACGACCGAAGAACAAGCGCATCTCACTGGCCGCCCTCGCGCTGACGGCAGCCCTCGTGTTTCAGTTGACGCCACCGGCACGCATCAACGCTTCCGACCACATTGACTCGCCCACCATCGCGCAGGATCGTGGCAGCGACATCGCCGACACATATGCATTCCTTGATCCGAACGATAACTCGAAAGTCGTGATGATGATGAGCACGCAGGGTTTCATCGTCTCCGGCGAACACTTCGGGATGGTTATCTTCGATCCGAACATACGCTATCGTTTCGAGATCGAAAACACGGGCGACGCCCGACCGGATAAGTTCGTTGATGTCACTTACTCAAGAGGGCTGGGACGCTTAACCGCGCAAACGGCCACCGTGACCCTCTCCGATGCGACCGGCAACGGACGCGGAAACAACTCCGGCAACAGCAATAAAGGGCAGACGCAGACGCTGCTCGTCGGCCCGACGACCATCGCCACGCAGGAGCCGCAACCAATTCCGCCGCCGCCGCCCGTTATCACGACCAGAGCGGACGTCAGTTTCTTCGCCGGGAATGCCGACGATCCGTTCTTTCTGGATGATACGGGCGCGAACCGCCTCGTCGCCTCTTCGATTATGAATCCGGGCAGCCCGGACAAATCGCTGCTGGGATTCCGGCAGGGGCGCGACACTTACGCGGGCTTCAACACATTGATTACCGCCGTTAGCATTCCGGCAGCATTACTGCGCGGCAACGCCAACGTGATCGGCATCAATGCCGTAACGCAGCGCCAGCGCATCCAGATGATCCGCGACGGCTCTGTGACGGGACAGGGGCCATATGAGAATGTTGACCGCGACGGCAATCCGCTCGTCAACAACGGCCTTATTTCAGCCCCTATTAAAGACGCATATAACGGCGCGACGACCGAAGACGATGCGGCAGGCCGCTTCGAGGCGGACATTGTCAGAAACCTGCGCAACTTTGGCACGGACACCGCACACATCAATATGATTCTCGATCAAATCGTGCGACGGGGCGACATCTTGCGTCTTGACCTGCGTGTGCCGAACGCGGGATCGGGCGGCGGCGATAATCCCGACGGCGGCTTCGGACATATGGGCGGACGGCGTTTGAAAGACGACGTGGTTGATATGACCTTTACACTCATCAACAACGGCCAACTCTTAACTGACTTCGTCAATGGGAATGAAGTTCCATTTCGCAACCAATTCCCGTTCGTCGCCGATCCGACGCAGCCGTTTCCGCCGGGACAAGACCCCGACGATCACACGCGCCAATAAAGCCGGACGTTGAAATACGAAGGCATGGGATGTTGAGGACAAGCAAATTTGGCAATCAACATTCCACGCCTTCCAGCTCTTGATTATTTCGAGTTTCCGGCGATGTGCCAGCTAATGAAAAGAGTTCCCTTTTTGTTTACGTTCGCGTGTGCGGGGTTGTTCCTGATGAGCGCCTGCGGCGGTGAATGGACGCCCGGCGCGACGGCCTCCCGTGCAGTTGCGCCGAAAATTCCCGCCGCTACTCCGCTTGACGACAACAACAGAACGGCGGAGGCAGGCGCGCGCTTCCTCGAAGACCGCGTCAAGCACGACCCGGAAGATTTCAGCGCACACAACAAACTCGCGGCATACTACCTCCAACGCGCGCGCGAGACAGGTAGTTTCGACTATCTCGATCTCGCCGCGCGTGCCGCGAAAGCGTCGCTCGCCTCTGTACCTTCGATACGAAACGCAGGCGGCCTCGCGGCGCTCGCGCAAACAGAATATGCGACGCACGATTTCGCGGCGGCGCGCGATCACGCACGGCAATTAATCCAACTCGATCCGGCTAAGAGCTATCCCTACGCCATACTGGGCGACGCACTGCTCGAGCTTGGCGATTACGATGGGGCGGTCGGCGCGTACCAGCAAGTACAACGCATTGACGGCGGCATCAGCAACGGCAGCGAGACGCGACAGGCGCGCCTTGCTTTTCTGCGCGGCGACACCAACGCCGCCACACGCCATTTCTCCACCGCCCTGATCGTCGCGCTCAATGCGGTTGCGCCATCGCGCGAGACAGTGGCATGGTGTCGCTGGCAACTGGGCGAAGTGGCCTTTGCCACCGGCGATTACCAGCAGGCCGAGAAGCATTACCGCGATGCGCTGGTGACCTTTCCCGATTACTATCGCGCATTGGCTTCGCTTGCCAGAGTCCGCGCCGCACAGAACGATCTCGCGGGCGCTATCGAAAACTACCGGCAAGCGATCAAGCGATTGCCCGACCCGTCCTTTATCGCCGCCTTGGGTGATCTCTACAAAGTAGCGGGCAAAGAGCGCGAAGCGATGCAGCAGTACACGCAGGTCGAACAGATTGCGCGCTTGAGTGCAATCAGCGGTGCGCTCTATAACCGGCAGTTGGCGCTCTTTTATGCCGATCACGAGCTGAAGGCCGCGGAAGCGTATGAGGCAGCCATGCGGGAATACGAAGTACGACGCGATATTTACGGCGCGGATGCTTTAGCGTGGACGGCATTCAAGGCCGGGCATCTTGCCGAAGCGCAGGCGAAGATAAAGGAAGCGTTGCGGTTGGGCACAAAGGATGCACGCTTATTTTATCATGCGGGAATGATTGCGAAAGCGGCGGGCGATGAGAGAGGGGCGAAACAGTGGCTGGAGAAAGCCTTGCAGCTCAATCCGCAGTTCGATCCGCTGCTTTCTCTCTCCGCCAGACACGCTCTGCTCCAATCCTCTTAAACTCCTTTGGCGCGTTCCCTTACGTGCGCCGGTAAAACAATTACAAACAACGTATTGTGCGACGCTCCTTTATGAAGCTTTGCAAAAAAACTTGCAGCTGTGTGTGAAAGCACACAGACGCCGCCCGCCTGTCCGTTGTAATCTTCCGGATCGAAACAGTTATTTTGAGAGACTTGCCTTTCTCCATTGAGTTGGAGTCGAATATTTTTGCGCCCGTGTTGCCCGGTTTTATCTGAAAACGGATTTCACGTTTATTCAGAGACACACTTTGCGGTCTCAAACTCTCGCACTAACTGCGCACAGAACTCTTAGGGTGTGTAGCTTGGTCTTTATTTATCCGAAGCAGCCCGTCTTTGATTCGGAGTGAAAATATGTTGATTCAGAAAGAGATTAAGCCGGAAGATTTCGAGTCGGCTGCGTTACCTTACATAGACAATCTTTTCCAAACCGCCGTGCGCCTCACGGGAAATCAGGCGGAGGCGGAAGATTTAGTGCAGGAAGTTTATCTACAGGCGTGGAAATCTTTTCACCGCTTCGAGGCGGGAACCAACTGCCGCGCGTGGTTGTTCAAAATTCTCTCCAACAAAGTTAAGCATCACTATCGCAAAAACATTAAATTCAAGTTCATCAACGATAGCGAAAAGGTGCTGGACTTTTTAGCTTATGAGCCGCCGGTTCCCGAAAGATTATCCGATGAAGAGGTCTTGATCGCCCTGGCGAAGATTCCCCACTTTTATCGTGAAGTAGTGCTGCTCGCCGATGTCGAAGAATTTTCCTACAAAGAGATTGCCTTGATCTTAAAAATCCCTATGGGCACGGTTATGTCAAGGCTGAACAGAGGCCGTAGAATGTTAAGAATCGAGCTAAGCGGCGCGGCTATATACTGTGGAATCGGCAAAGTGAAGGCGTGTTAGCGCCACCGGCTCGCATTTAGTGTTGAGTTAAAGAACAGACTGCACGCCGAAATCCTTCCGCAACGGCAAAGTTTCCCACGCCTCCTATCCACCCGCGTCACAGCCAAGTGCTTACCGGACGCCCCGCGACATCGTCATAAATCTCATCCGATTTTCGCGGCGATGGAATATACACAGCACCGTTTGTGATTCACTTATTGAAAACCCTCTGCAACAGAAAGTAGCTGACCCGTACAGTTCGAGCGCAGCCGAAAGCTCCGACTTGCCTTGCTATCGGTTTCAGCACTCAGGGCGTCCCGGAATCATTTGTGCGCCGCCGATTTGTGCAAAGCGACTTCTCTTTCCGGCAGCAAAACTTGAACCGATTAATCGCATTGGACTATCAAGAACAGTGGCTTATGAGCAAAGCGTATCAGGCCGGAGCAGTGATTCTCGTGGTGGATGAATCCCGGGAAATCCGCGACGGTATCGAGGGATTATTGACGGCGGACGGCTATCGCGTGCTGGCGGCGGTAAATGAACGGGAGGCCGCACAGCTAACACAGAATTGCCACCCGGACTTAATTCTATTGTGTATGGGCGAGCCACCGCCGGAGATGCTCGCGGTTGCCGATAACATTCGTGAGACGGCGGCGCTCGATGAGCGCGTGCCGGTAGTAATTTTTTGTATAACAGCGGTCGCAGTGGGCGCACAGGTATCCTTTGATCGTAACGTACACGCGATTAGCCCGGATAATTTCAATCACTTGCGCGGATTTCTCAATCACCTTCTGCACACTCTTCCAATCAATTCTCTTAGCCATTAAACGATAGACCTCGCTCTGCCACGCTCACCTCAATCGGGCTGTGTATCGGAAATTTAACGGCTGTGTAATATCTAGCAGTATATTCTGCTACTCATGTAACGGAGCTTGTGCTATATTTCTCGGACTGCCGCTAAGCGGCTGCCGTTGAAGACTTATGTTCTCTACTCTTCAATAAAATTTGCACAGATGAAGCGCTATGCGGAGTGGAATTCCAAACTAGATGGAATGTAAGAGACTTCTATGCCCCTTCTTGCCCCTCCCCCCAATCTGAAAGATAACCGGCTGCTTACCGCCCTGTCCGAAGAAGAGTATCGGAGAATTAGCCCGCATCTGGAATCCGTCTGTTTTAAGCTCGGCGAAACTATTTACGAACGCGGTGCGGAAATGGAATATGTCTATTTTCCTCTCACGGCGGTCGTGTCTCTACTCTACGTCACGGAAAACGGCAAGACGGCTAAGATCGGGCTGGTGGGCAATGAAGGCGTATTTGATATCGCGCTCTTTATGGGCAGCGGCCCTGCGCTTCATCAAAGTTATGCGTTAAGCGCGGGCGAGGCGCTACGCATGAAGGCGGGGGCGTTGCAAAATGGATTCAAGCGGGGCGGCGACTTTCAACGTATGTTGCTGCGCTACGTGCAGGCACTCGTTATCCAGATTTCGCAAACGGCCGTTTGCTATCGCCTTCATTCCGTCGAACAGCAACTCTGCTGCTGGCTGCTCTTAAGCTATGACCGCTCGAAGTCGAACGAACTGATAATGACTCATGAACTGATCGCCAATATGCTGGGCACACGCCGCGAAGGTGTCACGGTGGCCGCCGGGCGTTTGCAGGACGCAGGGCTTATCAGCTATCATCGCGGACACATCAAGATACTCGACCGCAAAGGGCTGAAAGCGACCGCCTGCGAATGTTATGCTTTTATCAAAAGCGAGTATGACCGCTTGCTGTGCTAACAGATTCGCTTTGTTTGCCGCCTTCATAAAAAGCTGTTGTTCAGCACGTGCTCACATTCGCCTCTTTATAAAAACTTTTGCCGACAATATTTTTTGCGGCCATCGCGTTTGATATCCAAACTGCCAGCATCACCGGATTCAACAAACTCTTTTAACATGGACTGAACCAAAACCATTTTCGCCTACCGGGAATATCTTGGAGAGAATCGGGACTTACCTGTTCCCAGACTTATGTTTTGAAAGGAATGAGAAACAAGATGCCTCGCCGCGCTCATTTGCTCGGAAAGACGACACTGGTAGTCAACGCGCAGGATATCCCGTTTGAAGTCGAGCAGACGTTGTCTCGACATAGCGGTGAGCAGAGCTATGCTGCCAGACAAACGCGCGGGAACGGACGCCATAACAGTAACAATTACGCTCCTTGGTCGCAGAACTGTGAGGCGGGCGACTCTATCGCTACGGCTGCCGCCAACGCTTCCGCTTATGCCACGCCGCTCATTGGGTGCTCGCCGCCGATGCTGCGGCTGTTTTCGTTTATCGAGCGAATTGCGCCGACAGACTGTTCCGCGCTTATCTTGGGCGCAACCGGAACCGGCAAAGAATTGGTCGCGCGCGCGATTCATGATTTAAGCCCACGCCGCTATGAACCTTTCGTTGACATAAACTGTTCGGCCATTCCCGACACACTTATCGAGGCGGAACTCTTCGGGCATCAACGCGGCTCTTTTACGGGCGCGCATGAAACGCGGCGCGGGTTGTTTGAAGAAGCGGGCAACGGCACGCTCTTTTTGGATGAAGTTGACGCGCTGAATCTATCGGCGCAGGCGAAGCTGCTGCGCGTCTTGCAGGAGCGCAATTTGCGGCGCGTCGGCGGACGCGAAAACATTCCGTTCAACGCGCGCGTCATCTCCGCCACCAATAGCGACTTACAACGCGCCGTCAACGAAGGCACGTTTCGCGCCGATCTGCTTTTTCGCCTGCGTGTGCTGCCCGTGCAAGTGCCGGAATTGCGCGAGCGTGGCGAAGAGGATATGTGGTTGCTGATCGAGCATTTCTTACGAAGGCACGCGAAGCGGCGCGGCGGACACCCACGCCGCTTTGCAACAGATGTCGCCAAAGTGCTGCTGGCTTATCACTGGCCGGGCAACGTGCGCGAGCTGGAAAACGCCATCGAATACGCGCTCGCCGTCGGCGACGGTGAAGAGCTGGGCGTGCATGATCTGCCGCCCGAAGTGCTGAAGGGAGCCGCCGACAGCCACAGCATCTTTGAAGAAAGCGTCACGCCCCGGGCGACGCTCGCCGAAATCGAACGCCGCTACATTCTGTTCATGCTTCAAGCCTGCGGCGGAAATCAAGTTAAGACGGCGGAAGCGTTGGGCATCAACCGCCGCACACTACACCGCAAACTAAAGGAATACAGCACGGTCTTTCATTAAAGCGGCGCGTACCCATTTGTTTACCGCTTTGATAGCTGCTACGAAGATCTGCATTTCATACCACCACTTTTTTAAGGAGATACTACAAGATGCGACGAATCAATTTTCTTGCCATCCCGCTCGCGGCCATTCTATTAGGCGCGTGCAGTTGGGGAGCTGGCTCATCGCCCACCGCGACGATGAAGGAATTCAATACGGCGATGCGGAAGAAAGATAAAGAGGCCGTCAAGAGAATGCTCTCGCGGGCTTCGCTGCAAACAATCGAAGTGGACGCCCGCTTAGCCGATGAAACGCTGGACGACGCCATTCAAACCGGCCTCGACAAAACTCCTGCCGATCTGAAGTTGCCGGAGATGCGCAATGAGGTTATCAAAAAAGATGACACGGCATTCATCGAAGTCAAAGATGAGGAGAAGAAGGTTTGGTTTCCGGTAAAGTTCGTGAAGGAAGAGGGGCGTTGGAAGATCGCTTACGATTACGCGATGCGCGATCCGAGCCACAAAGCGCGCGGAAGAACCGTTGCCGACGCGACGTCGGATAAATAGTCTCGAAGGTTTCAAAATATCACGCCGGCTCCGGCGCACGAAAAACACCAGCCACTCTCTAAGGGCTGGTGTTTTGTTTTCTTTGCGAAGGGCGTATCTGTTACGCGATCAATCGAGGCAACATCTTTTCAGAGCCGCGCGATGGCCTTGCGTGCGAGGGCGATCAGCTTATCGCGCGTCGCCTGCGGAAGCTCCGTCGAACCCGGAGCCATCCGCGCGCCGGGCAACACGGGCAGCGCCTGCGGAGAGTCATCTTTGATCTTAATGACGAAGAAAGCGTTTCCGGCAACAACGTAGATCCCTCGCGTCTTGCTGATAAAGGCGCCGTCGCCCAGATCATCCACAACCATATCGTGCGCAACTATGTCATTAACGGTCTTAAACTGGTGCTTCGCCGTTTTCCCTGTATTACTTGTCACGGAGATGCTGTGATTGGTGGCGCTATTGGTATACGTACAGAGCAAGTCCGGGTTGTTGTCTTCGCGTGTGGGAGCGCCAACCTGCTCATTGATGGCGGCGGCGGCCTCTTCCTGTGTGAGCAACTGGCAGGGATCAATCGGAGCGGTATGCGTCGTCGCGGATGTCGCTTGCGAGCCGCCGCAGGAAGCCGCGAGCAACACTATGGCCGCGACGTAAATAATCAAAATGGATTTCATAAAAGCAACTCTTTCTCGTATGCAGATAAGTAAAACAAGCGAATAGCAGAGACCGGAAACTGTTTTTTGGATGCTTTTCCCGTGCCACAGTCGCCGCCCCTCTATTGCGCGGCGAGTCTACGCTCCGCAACTTCTTTGATCTGCTTGAAAGCACACGCATTACTGCGTTTGAAAATAGCGGCGGCAGCGACAGCGAAGGGGAAATGATCCCTCGCGGCGTGCGCTGGCGTTGCGCAGTCTTGTCCCATTCAGCGGTAAATATGTCCCAAGTGGACAAGGAAAACTGCCGCCGGATTTGACTTCACGGCTTCGCTGAATCTCCCTTAAAGGTTTTGCATAGCATTAGTTTCCGGCATCCCGGGAAACGAAAAACCGAGGCTCGGATAGCTGGCATAAGAGTTGCACCTGACGCAAGCGGAAAGCAGTCATGCGGTATGCCGGTAGGGTGAAGAGAGAGCCTTCGCTCTTTCATCTTTCGCCCGTCACGTAAAGGGTCTGTTTCGGATTACGCAAGCGTTGAAGCCGCGCGAATGGTGTTAGAGCCGTATCGCGCTCAATCGTGCTTCTAAAGAGCAAGCCCGCGTTATCGTCTGGATTAAACGACACGACGAAGTGCAGCGACTACAGCCGTTAGGAGTAAGGCCGGTAGGCAAGCCGGTCTTTCATTAATCTTACAAATCTAGTTGCCCGGTTGTAGACAAACACAAGTAATCAGGAGGAATGCAATGATTAGATCAGATATGCGCAAGCTCTGGCAGAAGCTTTTCACGCTTGCTCTGTTAGTGGGCGCGCTTGCCTTTGTGAGCGCACCGCTGAAGGCAGCAGTGACGGCTGCGTGCGAAGACTGTAGCGCAAGCTACACGACTTGCACCCAAACCAACAGCAGTGATGCCGGTGTCGCAGCCTGTCGGGACACGCTAAGCGCGTGCGCCGCGTCCTGCACACCGACCGGCGACGATGCTGCCAGCAAATGCGCGAGCAAAGCTAGCGCCTGTCATGCGACGGCTGAAGCGGATTACGATGTCGCCAGAGCAGCCTGTGGCGGCGATACGGACTGCATCGCCACCAGCAATGAAAACAGAGCCAAAGGACACACTTCCTGTAGAGCATCGCAGGAGGCGTGCTCCGCGTCGGCCTCTAACTAAGGTTGAAACGGTCACAGCAAGTAAGAACAGCAAGCGCACGGTCATTCGCAGTCGCGCGATGACCGTGCGCTATCATATTCGCCACATCGTATTAATTTGATCGGGCGGGAGCGTCGCTCGCGCATGGTTCAAGGCTCATAGCTTTAAGTTGGAAAGGCGCGGCGAAATGAAGGATTTAACGAACAGAATCGAGGTCGCGGCCAACATCGCGATCATCATTGTCGCCCTTCTCATCGGCGTCGTCGCCGTCAAGCGTTATCTTTTAGTTGATCAACCCGCGCGGAGTAATCCGCAGATTGTCGCCGGTTCAAAAATCTCGCTGCGAAACGTAGATTGGACAAAGAGCGATCAGACGCTGCTGCTTGTTTTGCAAAAGGGCTGCCGCTTCTGTTCCGAGAGCGCGCCCTTTTACCGCAGACTCGCGCAAAGCGTGGCGCAGGGGCGCAGCAACACCCAATTAATCGCCGTCCTGCCGCAAGACACCACTGAAAGCCGCGCCTACCTTAACGATCTGGATGTGTCTATCGAAACGAAGCAAGCGACGGTCAATTCGCTCGGGGCGAGCGCCACGCCGACATTGATTCTGGTCAACCGGGCGGGCGAAGTGCAGGCGTCGTGGGTTGGTAAACTGCCCGCCGAAAAAGAATTGGAAGTATTGCGCCGTGTGGAAACGGAGCGCGCCAGCAATTAACCAAAAGCTAACGGGCGCGCGTTAATCTTTGAGGCCTCTTCCTGCACATCCATCCGTGCGTAATCCTGTCCCAAGCCGCAAACAATATGTCCCATAGACACAGATAAACCGGATGCCGGGCAATGCTCGAAAGCTTTCGGCATATCTTCGTTAAGCGTAACTGTCCTGTCGGTTTCCGGTCTTTCGACAGTTGTGAAATTTGAAGGCTATGGTGTCAGGCATAAGAGTTGCACCTGACGAGAGAGAACACCGCATACGTTTGATGTAGTCGAGATGAGGTAGTGCCCTCGCCTGTAGTGGCTTTTATAACCCGATCATAAAAGCGCGGCCAGGCTTCGCAAACCTCTTAAATCGCTCGTGTGGATTTAATCTTTACCGCGCTCTTTCCAATCGCATTTGAGAAAAGTAAAGCCCCGCCCTCGCCGTGCAAGCGAAAGCGGGGACTTGTTACCAACACAACCCTTGCCGCAGTTAAGTGAAGCGAAGGATGCACCGGCAGACACCTTGCATCTTAGCGCAACGCGCGGCGGGGCTTCAACTATCCACGACAGGAGAATGACAATGAACTTCAGACGCCTCTTCTTACGCGCCCTAGTGTTTATGATGGCGGTGGGGATGGTCTTAACCGGCCTGACCTTCTCGCCAACATCACAAGCCGCAGATCACCGCGATTCCATTACCGCAGACGCAGCACAGGAAGGCGACATGACGGACGTGTTCGCCCACCTCGACCCGGAATTCCCGGACAGGCTCGTGCTGACGATGCCGGTCAATCCGTTTGCCAACCCGAGCGAGCTGCCGAGCTATCGCTTCGCGGGTGATTTCCTTTATTCATTCAAGATTGACAACAACGGTGACGGCGTCCCGGAATTCGCCGTCCAATTCAAGTTCTTCAGCGACAACGGCGCGCCGCCGCAACAATATACGGTAAAGTTTGATCGCATCCTGAGTCCCAGAACGCCGATCCTCAATGAAGTTGTGGATACGGAGTTCAATGATGAGAGGATCATCTGCCGGGGCGATGTGTATCAGGGCAGCGTCGAAAATCGCACCGCGACACAGGCGCAGGGAATCTTCGGCACACCGACCAGACCCGGCGTGCGCTGCTTCGCCGGCGTCCGCGACGATCCGTTCGTGACCGACGTTGCGCAGGCTGTGT
This sequence comes from Pyrinomonadaceae bacterium, assembly GCA_046262295.1. Classification (GTDB taxonomy): domain Bacteria; phylum Acidobacteriota; class Blastocatellia; order Pyrinomonadales; family Pyrinomonadaceae; genus JBHENC01. Next base: position 196,153 of record JBHENC010000005.1, read on the forward strand.
TCCGCATCGGTCTCAACCCGAATCCCGTCAGAAACTCGAGAAACCATAATCAAGACATCTTCCGTGAATTGGGCGCATTGCCGGCTGGCTCGCGCTTCGCGGGTCTCAGAGGCCGCCCGTTGCGCCCGGATACTACCTTTCCCGGTGTCACCAGCGGCTTTGACGGCTTCGGCGGCTTCAACGTTACGGCTCTCTCGGTTGAAATCCCGAAGAGCTTAGTGGCGGGACCCGGATTCCCTGCTCAAGGCACAACGGTTATTCCGTCAACCGATCAAAACGGCGATCCCATCACCGTCCCGGCGAATGACTTGGGTATCCGGACGGGTACGAATCCCACGATTCCTGCCTGCCCCGGTTGCGTCGGCGTCTGGGGAACAGTTTCCCGCGCTAAGGGCGACCATTTCGATCCGTCATGGATTCAGCCGTTCGGCAGGCCGGGTAATAACCTGCAAGAACCGAATAACTACATCCAGTTCGAGCGCATGGGTCAGCAACTCTTCAACACCGTGTTCATCTTCCGGGAGCCGCCCACAAACTCGACCGGCGAATTCGTTGACATCACGGACAACAAGGTTAAGGACGTATTCAACAGATTAGCTCCGCAATGGGACGTTGAGAACTTCGGTTACCTCGTGCCCGACTCGCTGCTCTTCGATGCCGTGACCGGCGCTGGCGAAAACAGCATTCAGGGACGGCGTGCGATACTCGCATCGGGCGGCTTTTTAGCTCCGCCAAACGGTGTGTCGTATATGCTTGATCAGCTAGCGCCGCCCTTCAACGTGCTACGAACCACCAACACAGATCCGCGCCTGCTCCAAAGACTATTGCTGCCGGATATGCTGCGCGTTGACTTGAACAACATGCCGGACGGCATCAGACCGTATGCCGCCACCGCCGGTACTTCAAGCCCGTATTTCGGCATTCTCAGTATCGGCGCACAAAATGGTCGCCGCCCAAGTGACGATATCACGGATATTTATCTACGCACGGGACGCGAACTCGTTGACGTGACGAACGACGAAGGCTTAGTCGGTCGCCGCGCTCTGCGCTGCCAGTTGCTTTCCGGTTCGGCCGGTAACACCTGCTACGACGCGCGCGTTACCGCCGTTCTTCAGGGAACAGACTTTATCGAGTCATCTCCGGCGAAGATTGACGACCTGAGCAATCAGGGAGAGGATCGGTTTAATCCGGCGTCGGATCGTATCGCATTAACATTCCCGTTCCTGGCCGACGAACATCCGGTTACGGGTGAAACAACCGGCGGCGGCACAGTCGGCTTCCCGACACAGAACTTTACGGGAACCGCCGGTGGTACGCGGTAAACCTGCTTCCTACTATGATGGTATGAAGTAATGACACGGGAAGGGCTGCGGACGATGTTCGACAGCCCTTCCCCGCTTTTCTCCAACTCAAAAGTTATGAAAAGAATTCTGTTTTCCCTGCTCGCCCTCGTCGCGGTAGCCGCGCTCGCCGCCGTCGCCTATCTCGCAGTGGCACGAATGCCCGCAGAACAGGCCGCGTCAAATGATTCGGCGCAAGCCGCCGCTACAGATGTAAACGAGAAAACGCCCGCGCCCGCCGCCGCAAAATCTTCGAGCGACGAACCAGCCACGCTCAAGGCCGCCAACGTGAAAATCGCTTTCCTTGAAAGCCGTGCCGCTGCCTACGCGGGCGATTCCGACGTGCATCGCAAGCTGGCGAACGCGCTCGTCACGCGCGCCGGATTCACCGGCGATGCCGCCGACTATGATCGCGCATGGAAGGAGCTTGACCGCGCCGAATCGCTCAGTCCCGGCGAGGAACGCATACTGCTGGCGCGCGCCCTGCTGCTGCTCGCCCGCCATCGCTTCGGACAGGCACGCGCCTTAGCCGAAAGAGGCTTGCAGAAGAATCCAGACAACACAGACCTGCTCTCCGTCGCGGGCAACGGCGCAATCAATACCGGAGATTTGGACGGCGCGGAAAAAATCTTTCGCAAGTTTACGACTATCGCGCCCGAGTTGCTCTCTTCATGGGCGGGGCTATCGCAGGTGGCAGAGCTTCGCGGAGATTTTGAAGAGGCCGCCAACCTAATGCGAAGGGCGGTTAAAGCGGGCTACGAGAAACCCGCCGAGCCGTCGAGGATCGCCTGGGCGCTGACGATTCTCGGCGAGATAGAAGCCAAGCGCGACCACGCCGATTTAGCGCGTGAGCAGTACGAAGAAGCTCTGGCACAATCTCCCGATCATCCGCTCGCGCTGGAGTTCATGGCCGATCTGGATCAATGGGAAGGCAAACTCGCGGCGGCCGAAGCGGGCTATCGCAAAGTGCTCTCGATTCAGCCCGAGCCGAAAGTCCGGCTTAACCTCGCCACTTTGCTCGAACGCATGGGGAAAAAGGAAGAAGCCGCGCAAATGCAGGAAGAGAGCTTGAAGTTTTACGAGTGGGCGGTCAAGGGCGGCAACGAAGGCTACCTGCGCCCCTTAGCGACGCTCGATCTCGCCGCCGGACGCTTCGAGCGCGCCGAGAAATTAGCGGCGCATGAATTAGCTCTGCGCCCGACGATGGAGAGCCGCCTATTATACGCAAGCATCGTCAAGGCAGCGGCGGCGGCAGGCCGTCCCGTCAAAGAGACGCAGATTTCCCAGGCGCGGGAAACGAACTTCGCGGCGCAACGCGAAATCCTCGCGCGCATCGTGGCAATCAAATCCTGACCCATAATAAAGCAGCGGCTGATACCTAAAGCGTTTGAATAAACTGCGCGAAGATTAGCGTCCTGCAAACATCAGGCGGTTCGACGTTTCCTGCGTGTTTGTGGAATAATGCGAGAAGTTTCCGGCATTATGATTAATGAACAGACCGCGCGCCGAAGTAAAATATTCTCAAACTGAAATTATCCGGGCGAAGTTGCAGTCAGACTCATCTTTTGAGGAGCTTTGCGATGAATGAACGTCAAAGATCAACGCGCCGCCGCGCTACGGCGATGTTTCTGGCGACGGCTTGCGTTCTAATCAGCGTCGCAAGCGCGGCGATGGCGCACCCGCTCGGCAATTTCACGATCAACCATTTCGCGCGTCTCAATGTCGGCGCAGACCGCGTCGCTATTCGCTATGTAATTGATTTGGCCGAGATTCCCACGCTCCAGGAATTGCAGCAGGCGACGACGAAAGCCGACGGCACGCCGACTCAAGCGGAGCTGGACGCTTACTTGCAGCGCGTCGCCGCAAAATACGCGGACGGCCTCGTGCTCACGATTGACGGCGCGCGCGTGCCGCTTGAAACAACCGCCAAAGCGATCAGCCTTCCGACGGGTGCGGGCGGGTTGCCGACGATGCGCATCGAATGCGATTTCACGGGCGCAGTGCCCGCCGGATCAAATGCTACGCGCCGCCTGCGTTTTGAAGACACGAATCACCGCGAACGCATCGGCTGGCGCGAACTCGTCGTCGTTCCCGCCGCCGGAACCGCCGTCTTCAACAGCGACGCTTACGCCAACGGCCTGACCGACGAGATCAAAGCGTATCCGCAGGATATGCTCGCCGCGCCGCTGCATGAAAGCACTGCGGATTTGTCTTTCGCCAGAGGCACATTACCGGCGGGCGCGACAGCCCTGCGCACGCGCGACGGGCGTCCCATAGAGCAATCGCGTGATCGCCTCGCGGAACTCATCGCCGTGCCGGAATTAACGCCGCTGCTGGCGCTCTTCGGCTTACTACTCGCGGGCGTGCTCGGCGCGCTGCACGCCTTTTCGCCCGGACACGGCAAGACGGTTGTCGGCGCGTATCTCGTCGGCTCGAGAGGCACGGCGAAGCACGCCGCGTTTCTGGGCTTAACGGTAACGATTACGCATACGCTCGGCGTCTTTGCGCTCGGCGTGATAACGCTCTTCGCGTCGCAGTACATTGTGCCCGAACAGCTTTTTCCCGTGCTCAGTTTCGTCTCCGGCGCGATTGTGCTGGTCATCGGCTTCAGCCTCTTCGCACGCCGCCTGCGCGCCGCCTTGAATCCTTCATCGGTACACGAGGAGCACAGCCATTCGCACGGGGCACATAGCCACGATCATGGTTACGATCATAGTCACGATCACACGCACGACCACGATCATCTACACACGCATGACGGCGCGACGCTCACGCATTCGCACGACGGTGGAACCGAGCATTCGCATTTGCCGCCGGGCGCGGACGGTTCTCCGGTGACGTGGCGCAGTTTGCTCGCGCTCGGTATTTCGGGCGGACTGCTTCCCTGCCCTTCGGCGCTCGTCGTATTGCTCTCCGCCATCTCGCTGCACCGCGTCGGCTACGGTTTGTTTCTCGTCGTCGCTTTCAGCATCGGGCTGGCCTCGACCTTGACCGCCATCGGTCTCGCGTTCGTCTACGCGGGACGCTGGATGAAACGTCCGACGGGGGCAATCGGTGATCGCCTTGTGCGCGTGCTGCCCGTCTTGAGCGCGTTCGTCATCGGCTGCGTCGGCGCAGGCATCTGCTATGAAGCGATTGCGCAGGCCGGATACAATTTACCGGCGATGCTCGGCAACCTGTTCGCGCAACACACGGCCAATGGCGAGCCGGTCGTCGCTTCGACGGGTGCGCTTGCGGTGCTCGGACTCGGTCTCGTCTTCGGTCTCAAGCACGCGACGGAAGTTGACCACGTCGTTGCGGTCTCGACCATTGTCAGCGAGCATCGCCAACTCTCGCGCGCGGCTTTAGTCGGCGGATTGTGGGGCGTCGGCCACACGGCTTCGCTCGTCGTCGTCGGCACAATCGTTCTTTTGCTGCGCGTTGCGATTCCCGACCGCGTCGCCAACTGGCTGGAATTCGGTGTCGCGCTGATGATTATCGGTCTCGGCGCAAACGCCTTCGCGCGCGCCCTGCGCCGACGCTCCGACATACACGTTCACGCGCACCAGCACGACGGTCTCGCACACGCACATATACACTTTCACGAAGCGGGCGCGGAAGAAACGCACGACGAGTTGCACGCAGCCGCACACTCGCACGGGAAGCATTCGCACGCCGTTGCGCGCATCGGCATCAAGCCTTTGATGGTCGGCGCGATGCACGGCCTCGCGGGATCGGCGGCGCTCACCTTGCTCGTGCTGACGCAGATCAATTCTCCGATGCTCGGGCTTTTGTATCTCTTCGTGTTCGGCGCGGGTTCAATCGTCGGGATGCTCTTGATGTCCGGTCTCGTCGGACTGCCTTTCGCTTTAAGCGCCCGCAAGCTGACGGGCATTCACTACGGGTTGCAGGCGCTGGCCGGAGCCGTCAGCATCGTCTTCGGTTTCTGGTACGCATATGAGACGGGCGTTGCGACAGGACTGTTAGGAACTATCTTGTAGACGAAAGCACACTCCACAAAATGTTTTGCAGCGGCGCGCGGGAACGATGTTTCCCGCGTGCTTTTTTTGTGTCGAACGATAGTTGCCGTCAACTTGCCGCGCAACGAATCTTACTACTGGAATAAATATCCCAGGCGACGGGATATACGGGCAGACACGTTTATTAATTTAGCCCCCCTCTAAAGTCAGATCAGGGCATTGCAACAATGTTCACGTTGCGCCGTTTCTTCCGGCACACAGGTTTGTGACCGGCTCGGTCTTCGTGTGTTCGTTACAGCCAGAGCGTAGTCTTTCATGAGTGTTTGAAAGGTACTTAATACTTAATGAAGTGCCCCGCATCGAAAATATTTAGGGATTTGCCCGACCGCGCGAAGCATCCGGCGTGCTTGCTGAAGCAAGACCAACGAGCCGCCCGGATTCTTACGCGAGAAGAAAAGAGGAGTTGAAAATTATGAGTAGTTCGAGGAAAAGAAATAATCAGGCCACCGCTATCGCGCTGGCCTTAATGATGGCGTTGGTCGCGCCCGTGATCGGCTTCGCTTCCAGCCACCGCGAGGCGCCGTTCATCTCGGAAGACCCGGCGGCGGACAACACGGATACTTACGCCTTCGTGAGCTATGAACCGGGGCGCGAAAACTACGTCACGATCATCGGCAACTGGGTTCCGCTGCAGGAGCCTGCCAATGGGCCTAACTTTTTCAAACTCTCCGACTTCGTCAACTATGACCTGCTCATTGACGTGGACGGGGATGCGCGTCCCGATCTCATCTACCGCTTCGATTTCATCACCAGGACTGTCGACCCCGGCACGTACCTTTATGCTACCGGCGTGATCGGTCCGCCGCCGAATCCGGCTGACCCTTCGTCACAGTACGTCAATTTGAACCAGCCGCAGAACTATACGCTCAGGGAGTTCAGCCGGGGCAATGACCCGAATGCCAGCGGCGACCAATCAGGTACCGGTGGCAGGGTTCTGCTGTCGGACGTGCGAACGGCGCCCTACCGACCGGGTCCGAAGACGCTTCTGCCGAATACGTCCCCGACTACGGGAACACCGGGCGCGGTGCGTGGGGATACGAGCGTCGCATACCAGAATCTCGCCCAAATGGCGGTTCATACAATTCCTAACGCAGGCGGCGCTCGCGCCTTCGTAGGTCCTCGTGATGAAGGGTTCTTCGTTGACCTCGGCACCGGCTTTGATAGGATCAACCCGCGTGCGCCGGGAGCGGATGGAACCGACGGGTTCAACGTCTCTACCCTCGCGGTCGAGATTCCGAAGTCGCGTTTACGCGCCGCAGGCGACACCGATGGAATCATCGGCGTGTGGGCGGCAGCCAGCCGCGTAAGGTTCCCGGTGTGCAACACCCAAAATGGCAAGCCGGATACCAGCCCTTCGCCTAGCCCTTCGCCTAGCCCGGCGCCCGGCGCAAGGGCGACGCCCAGCCCTTCGCCCAGCCCGACACCTCCGACCGTCGCCCAGCAGAATACGCCATGCACCGCTATCGAGAAGACCAACGGCACGGGCACGCAGGTGTCTCGCTTGGCAAACCCGCTGTTCAGCGAGTTTCTCAACCCGATTCGGGCGAAGGACTTCTTTAACGCCACGCGCCCGAAAGACGATGAAATCAACATCGCTCCGTATATTCTCAACCCTGAGACCACCCAGGGACCAAACACGCTCGTGCAGCAGTTGAGAGATTTTACTCAATGTACGGACACGGTGAACCGTCAGGATCAGATAGCTTCGTGGATGTTGGGCTACCCGCCCGTCGTGGTCAGAGGCTTCCCGGGCAACCGTGAGACGCAGACGGCGCGACCGGCTATCGCCGATTTGATGCGACTGAACTACAACATCCCGCCGCGACCTTTCGGGGCACAAGACCCGATGGGTGTGCTGAACGGCGACTACGCGGGTATGCCGAACGGTCGTCGCGTGGCTGACGATTCAGTTGACATCCTCCTGCGTATTTGGGGAGGTGAACTCCAGAGTAGGTTTGGGAGCGCAGTAGACTGTACGGAACAGGCATCGAGGCTAACGGATAACGTAGCTGGCAATGACGTTCCCTACCTAAACCAATTCCCATACCTCGGACTACCGCACGAGGGATTCAGCCATAGGCATAGACACGAAGACCCGGTTCTGCCGCCTCCGACGACGAATCCTTAGTCCGAGTAATACTAGGGAAGGGCATTGAAAAAGTCTTGTCAGGGTGACAAGAAATCCTGTTGTTTCAGCCCCGGATGCCGAAGGTAACTATGCCAAATTTACCGGAAGGCGTGCGGGGCTGAAACAACTTTGACTTAACCTACCTTCTGAAGGTTGAATCCGTCGGCGACTTAAGCCGTCATTTGATAATTTTGCTTGAGGCGCAATTGTGAAAGACATACGGAACAAACTTTTAATTATCACCGGAATAGTTCTCGGCGGGCTTGCCGTCATCGTCGGCATTCGAGCCTTGTTGCCTCGCGCTCCACGCCCGGAAGAATCTCCGCGTCAAAAGCCCGCCGCCCTTAACTCGCAGGCGACGGTTTCCGACCGGCAGATCCAAAAGGCGCAAGCCTTAATCGAGCAAAAACCCTCCGACCCGCAGGGGTATAACCTGTTGTGCGCCGCCTATATGAAAAAGGCTAGGGAAACCGGAGATTTCGGCTATAACGCGCGGGCTGAAGCTGCGCTCAAGCGTTCGCTTGAATTATCGCCGCCCGCCGAAAATTACGACGGCGTCAGAATGCAGGCCGCGCTCCTGCTCGTTTATCATCGCTTCAATGAAGCTCTCGAAGCAGCCCGCCGTGCGCAGGCGATACGCCCGCAAGACCCGCTTAACTACGGCGCGATGACGGACGCACTCGTCGAACTCGGAGATTACACGGAAGCGTTCCAGGCCGCGCAGACGATGATGGACTTGCGCCCGAACTCTTCGTCCTACTCAAGAGTCTCGTATTTGCGTGAGCTACAGGGCGACACGGCGGGCGCTATCGAGGCGATGCGCGCCGCAGCGGAATCGGCGGGCGATCCTGAAACAGCCGCGTGGTGTCGCGTGCATCTCGGCGATCTTTTATTAAACGATGGCAAGATTGCCGCCGCCGAACACGAACTCGACAATGCGCTCTACACTTTCCCGGACTATCACGCGGCCTTCGCCGCCAAAGCCCGCGCGCGGCTCGCCGCAGGCGAGACAATCGCCGCCGTCGAATTTTACAAACGAGCGGAGGCGCGCGTGCCCCTGCCGGAAACGGCGATTGCGCTCGGCGATCTGTACGCGAAACTCGGTCAGGCGCAGGAAGCAAAAAAACAGTACGACCTGCTCGAACTCATCGAACGCACGAGCGCGGCCTACGGCACTTACTCGCGCCAACTCGCGCTCTTTTATGCGGATCATGACATGAAGCTAGACGACGCACTCGCCATCGCCCAACGCGAACGCGCGACGCGCTCCGACATTTTCACCTGCGACGCGCTCGCATGGTGCTTATACAAAAAAGGGCAATTCGCTGAAGCCAAAACCGCGATTGACGAAGCGTTGCGCTTGGGCACGCGCGACGCCCGCATCAATTATCACGCCGGAATGATCCAGCAATCGCTCGGCAATCGCCGCGACGCCGCGCGCTATCTGCAACTCGCGCTTAACATAAATCCCTTCTTCGATGCGCTTCAGGCCGATGTCGCAAGACAAACGTTGCGCGCCCTCACAACCTGAAATTGAAAGACAAATTGCGCTCTGCTCCGCAGACGTTTTGTCTCAAACGGCATGGGACAGATGAGACAATTTGTCGCGTTATGAACCGCGCAATTAATTTTCATCGAGACACGAAAAGATTTCCGTCAAGCGTGGAATAAAGCCCGGGCGAATGGGAATTTCACGCTTGACGATTTAACAGTCCATTTTATTGTCTTAGCGTGCCACGAATAGTAGAATCGTGTAACCGCCCCGCTAGAAGCGTTCCAGCCTCAAGCCATTGAGTAAAGGTGCGGCGTGCTACAAATTTACGTTCTGTGCGGCGGGCAAAACGGATTTGTATATTAAGGAAACTCTATGAGCGATTTATTGCGGTTCGGCGTCAGCATCGAGAATAGTTTGCTGGAAAGCTTCGATTCTCTGGTCACTAATCGCGGTTATGCGACACGCTCCGAGGCGTTGCGCGATCTGATACGCGATGCGCTGGTGCAATCGCACATCGAAGCGAAGCAGCAGGGCGCGGAAGTTCTGGGCAGCCTGACGCTTGTTTACGATCATCACGCGCGCGATCTGGCGGAGCAAATGGCGGAGTTGCAACATGAGCATCACGGCATGGTCGTCTCCGTGCTGCACGTGCATATCAGCCACGACGATTGCATGGAAGTGATCGTGCTGCGCGGGCGCATCAACAAAGTCCGCCAGCTTGCCGATTCGATCCTGAGTTTGAAAGGCGTCAAACACGGCAAGCTCTTTGTCACGCTGCCATCGCACGCCGTCACCGAACGCGCCGCCGCCGCGACGCATACCCACGATCATCCGCATCGTCACGATAAGCCGTTGACAGGTAAAGGCGCACGCGCGAGTTTCAAGGCTACCGGCAATCGCTAACAGCCGTAGCATTTTTACATCCGTTTGTGCTACGAAATGATTTTTCGTGTTACCGAATCAAAGCTCTATGTCCCTGCGAACCTGTTATTCCATACCCGGAAGGCTTTCAAGTTATGCGTAGACTATCAACTCTCCTTATGGCGCTGGCGCTACTCGGTTCACAGAGCGGCTTCGCGCAAACGCAGGCCACGCTGTCGTCCATTCCCGTGACGAGCACGCTCGCGCCGCAGCAGAACTCAAGCAACGCGAGCGGCGGCACACGCACGATCTCCGGTGTGGTTCTCTCGGACAAAGATGAGCTTGTACCGAACGTCACCGTCATCGCCCGCACCGCTTCCGGCGATGAGCGAACGACGAAGAGCAAGGCCGACGGCAGTTTCACACTCGAAGTTCCCGCAGAGCCTCTCACGGTGCGCTTCTTCGGCAACAACATCGCGCTTCAGACGCGCACGATTACGGCGACGGAGGCGAGCGACAATCTGCAAATCAAGGTGGCGTTCGTCGTCGCGCCGATCAATGAATCCGTCGTCATCGTCTCGTCGTCGCTCGATCCGACGATTGGTCGCCGCAACAACGTGATCTACAACAACACGCTCTTTGAGCGAGACGACCAGCTTGTCGAAACACTCAATGCGGGCATCAACGTCGGGCAGCATGAAGGCGGCGGCAAGTCTCTGGAGATTCGTCGCTTCGGTTACAACCTGGATCACGGCGGCGTAGGCGGCGGACTTAAATTCCTGGTGGACGACATACAGCAGAACGGCCAATCGCAGGGACACGGGCAGGGCTACTTAGGCCAACTGAAAAGCCTCACGCCGGAACTCGTGCAGGGCGTTGATATTCTCAACGGCCCCTTCAGCGCGCAGTACGGAGACTTCTCCGGTCTCGGCGTCGTTCACATACGCTTGAAAGAATCTTTGCCCGATGAACTCACCATGCGCTTTCAGGCCGGGGCGTTCGGCAATCGTCGTATGTTTCTCGCGTATAGTCCGAAGATAGGCCATGCCGATTCCTTTATCGCTTACGAGAAGTCTCACTTAGACGGCCCCTTTATCAATCCGGGACGCTACAACCGCGACAACGTGACGGGCAACTACACATCGCACTTGAACGAGAACGAAGCGATTGGCTTCAAGATGAATCTGGGGCGCAACTACTTTTTCTCTTCGGGACAGATTCCGCTCGACTTGGTGACGGCAGGCGAGCTTGACCGCTTCGGCTTCCTTGATCCGACCACCGGCGGGCGCATTCGCACGGGCGTCTTCGGCGCGTACTACCGCAAGGAATGGGCGAACGGCACGATCTTCAAAGCCGATGGCTTTCTCACGCGCTCTTTGTTTGATCTCCTCTCCAATTTCACACTCTTTTTGAACGACCGGGTCAACGGCGACGGTATCCAGCAAATAGATTCGCGCCTTCAGCAGGGCGGCAATGTTCAATACATACGCCCCTATCGCCTGTTCGGGCGGCAAGCGGTATTCATGGCGGGCGGCTACGAACTCGCTAGTCAGGCAAGGGTCACGCTCTACAAACAGAAGGAGCGCGTGCCATTTGAAACCGTCACACTGGCTCACGTTAACGTGGCTAACACCGCCGGATACGTGCAACAGGGCACTGATTTTATGCACGGCCACCTGCATCTGGAATTGGGATTGCGCTACGATTATTTTCATTTCAACGTAGACGACAAGATCAACACGGACTTTTCCGGGACGCGCGGATCGGGGCGCGTGCAACCGAAAGTCAACATCGCCTACACGCCTTCGGATCGCACGCCTGCGACCTTTTATTTCAACTATGGGCGCGGCATCAACAGTCAGGACGCGCGCGGCATTGTGCGCAACGGAATCACGTCGCTGCCGACGCCGGACGTGAATCGCGGGACGCCCGGCCAGAGCGTCGGTTCGGGAGTGGGGCCGCCCGTCGCCACCACCGATTTTTATCAAACGGGCGCAGCCTACAACCGTAAGCGATTCTCTTTCAGCACCGATCTCTTTCTGATAGACCACTCCAACGAGCAGGTCTACATACCTGACGACGGCACAATCGAATTCGCGGGGCCAAGCCGCAGTTCCGGCTACGAGTTCAAGGCGTCCGCGCAACTCACGCATCATCTGGCCGTCAACGCAGGCATGACCCAGGTGATGAACGCTTTCTTTCGCGGCACGTTTCCGCGCGTCTACGTTGACAGTTCGCCGCACACGGTGGGTAACGCCGGATTTACGCTGGCGAATTATCACGGCTTCAACGGCTCTATACAGTATCGTCACGTCGGCAACTACCGGCTCGACGGCGAGGATGCCGCGATTCGCGCCTCCGGCCTCGACGTGGTTGACTTCAGCATGAACAAGCGTGTGCGGCGGTGGGTTGATCTCAACTTCTCGATTGATAATCTTTTCAACAAGCGATATCTCGAAACACAAAACTATTTCGCGTCGCGCGTCAGCCCCGAGGCGGAAGCCGTCACGCGGATTCACGCCACGCCGGGATTTCCCTTCGGTGCGGCTGTCGGAGTCACATTCCATCTCTTCGGAAAGCAATAGGATGGACACAAAACTTTCGTGTCGAATTGATTAGACGGAGGGCAGATAAAGAACATCCGGTTCTTTGTCTGCACTTCGCTTTACACGTTCCACCTTCCGAAACCATCTCAAGCCGACTTCATCCCTTCAAATTCAGTGCGTGTCGGGAATAAGGATCGCCCGGTCAGGCATTAAGGTATTGAAACATTATTTAATCGTCATGCGAATTTCCCGGCGCAGGCAACGCGAACCGGGAAGTGCGCTGCTCATTTATCCACTATCTTGCGCTGTGCTCTACAGGCTCGCCGACACGCGCGTGAAAGACGAAGGAGACGACAATGATTTGTCATATTCAATCGGGATTAAAAAAGAACGTCCGGGCTTTCCTCAACGAAGTGCTTAAACAAATAGATGAGAAAGTGGCTCGCCGCAACCGCGTGTCCCGCTGGCGGCGAAGCGGCGTACTATCGGTAGCCTTCGTGCTGCTCTGCGGACTCTTTACTGCGGCAAGCGCGCAGGAGCCGCCGCCGCCGCATGTGGGCGGACACGTCGGCATCGCGTTCCCCATCGTGACGCGAAGCGACGGGCGAACGACGACGATCTCCGAAGACTTCATCGTCGGTTTTCCTGTCGGCATCGTCATCAGAAACAGTAGCCCGTTCGCGTTCGACTTCGAGTTCGTTCCGACGGTCAACAATTCGCCGAGGCAGGACGTTACGCTCACAGTGCATCCGGGTCTTGTCTATAGCTTTAAGAAGAACTATACGGTGGGCATTCGCGCGGCCTTCGACATCGGCGCGGACACTTACGGCTTCACGCCGCTTATCCAGCGCAGTTGGAAAATCAAAGGCAATACCAAATACTTTATCGAAGCGGATTTTCCTGTGCGCTTTCGGCAGCAACCCGACCTGCGCCGGACGACATCGGGCGCATTCACAGCACATTTCGGCGTCGCTTTTTAGAAAGTTTCCGAACAAGCGCGCTCTCAGATTCGAGGTCAATAAAGGTGCGGCACAGCGAATCGAAGGCAAGCCGCATTTCGACTCATAAGGATCATTGAGAGTTATCGAGTCGGCGGCGCCAACTTCTCAAGGCGACGATTATTTCTTTTACACTGTCACCGATTACAACTTCTGTTGACGGAAGGAACATTATGAGCAACGAAGAGAAACGCCCGATGGCCGAAGACATTCCCGGCCAGAAGCTTCCTTATCCGGCGAAGCAGTCGGACATGACGCCGCCGCCCGACAGCGATTTATCTAATTACAAACCCGCCGGAAAGTTAAAAGGCAAAGTCGCTTTAATAACCGGCGCGGATTCCGGCATCGGTCGTGCCGTCGCCATTGCCTTTGCGATGGAGGGCGCACACGTTGCCATTCTCTACAACGAAACCGACTCGGATGCCGAAGAGACGCGCCGGATGGTCGAAGCCAAAGGCGGGCGATGCCTTGTCTTGAAACACGACGTGCGCGATTCGTCGGCGTGCCGTGCGGCGGTGGCACAGACGGTTGAAGAGTTCGGCGGCTTGAATATTCTCGTCAACAATGCTGCGTACCAGATGGCACAGAAAAAGTTTGAGGACGTGACCGAAGAACAGTTTCGCCGCACGTTCGAGACCAACATCTTCGGCTATTTTTATATGGCGCAGGCCGCGTTGCCGCATTTGAAGGAAGGTGACGCGATCATCAATACGGGCAGCATCGTCGGCATCGTCGGCAACAAGTTGTTGATTGATTACACGTCAACCAAAGGCGCGATTCACTCGTTCACAAAATCGCTCGCATTGAACTTGGGCGAGCGCAGTATACGTGTCAACTGCGTTGTGCCCGGCCCCGTCTGGACGCCCAACATTCCGGCGACGATGCCCAAAGAGGAGGTCGAAAATTTCGGCCACGAAGTCGCCTTAGCGCGTCCCGGCCAGCCCGAAGAACTCGCTCCGGCCTATGTGCTGCTGGCCTCAAGCGACGGCAGCTTTATCACGGGCAGCCTCGTCGAAGTCACTGGCGGCAAACTCGGTTAAAGCAGACATGAAACGAAAAAGGAGATGAATCGGAAGGACTGAACTTGAAGTTGAGATTAGCGTCCGTGATTCGGCCTCGCAAAAACTCTCAACATTCGCTATTAGAAGCCGATTGAGAAGTTAGCTCCGTCAGAGCGGAATGTTTATAGAAACGGGTAGGCAATAGGCGCAAGCTCCAGCGGAGCGGTATGTGCGGGAGATGCCGCTCCTAAGGAGCTAGAAAACCACACCGCATCGCAAACTATAAACATTCCGTCCCTACGGGACTTCTATCTATCAGCTTCTTAGTTCTTCCGCCTCACTTTCCGCTCAAAATTATGCCATCCAGAATCTATCCTTCCGGCACTGTCCGCGCGCTGCTTGAAACAGAGTTCGTCACGCCACTGACGCGCGAAGTATTACGGTCGCGCCTCGCGCCGCCCGACGCCGCCGACGCCCCGCCGCGATTCTTCGACGCGGAAACTTTCGCCACCTTGCGCGCGGCCTGCGCACGCTTGATCCCGCAACCCGAACGCGCGCACTCCGTTGATCTGGCAGGCTCGATTGACGCGCGCCTCGCCGGAAATATGTCGGACGGTTGGCGCTACAACACGATGCCACCCGACAGAGAATCATACCGTCTGGGAATACGCGGCCTTGATGAAAGCGCGCAGGCGATGTTCGGACATTCATTTCAAGAATTGGACGCGCCGTCGCAGGAGAGGCTTCTGCTCGCGGTGCAGCGCGGTGAAGTGATGGGCGAGAGTTGGCAAAGAGTCTCGGCGCAACGCTTCTTTGAAGAGCTTTTAGCGGAAGTCACGGAGTGTTATTACAGCGACCCGCTCGCGCAGGAAGAGATCGGCTATGTCGGCACGGCGGACGCCGCAGGCTGGCACAAAATCGGCCTCGATGTACTGGAAGAACGCGAACCGCGCTCTCTGGAAGAGATTAAATGACGACGCCCAACACTCCAGGCAATCACGAATCATCGCCGCGCACGCCGACGGACATTCACGGCCAACCGCTCGTGATGCGAACCTTTGCGACAAGCGAGACAGTTGATGCCGTCGTCATCGGCACAGGAGCCGGTGGCGCGCCGCTTCTGGCACGCCTCGCCCGCGCGGGCTTGAGCGTCGTCGCGCTCGAAGCCGGACGCTTCTGGGCGGCGGCGCGCGACTTTGCCACAGATGAACGCTCGCAAAGCAAACTCTTCTGGAACGATGAACGCTTGAGCGCCGGTGATGATCCGCTGCACTTCGGCAATAACAATTCCGGCACGGGCGTCGGCGGCTCGACGCTTCACTACACCGCTTACGTTCCGCGCGTCCAACCCGACGATCTGCGTCTACACACAGAGTTCGGCGTCGGCGCGGACTGGCCGCTTGAGTACGCAGACCTAGAGCCTTATTACGATGAGCTTGAACAGTTCTTGGGCGTGTCGGGGCCGCCCGCTTACCCTTGGGGGCCGCCGCGCCGCACTAAATATCCGCTTCCGCCTTTGCCTTTGAACGGCGCGGCGCAACTAATGCAACGCAGTTGCGAGAAGCTCGGCATACGCACGTCGCCCGCCGCCAACGCCGCCCTCTCCGCTCCGTATTTTCAGGATGGCGCGGGCTGGCGCGCGGCCTGTACTAATCGCGGCTTTTGTCAGGCAGGTTGCAGCACGGGCGCGAAGGCGAGCATGGATGTGACATACATTCCGCTTGCCCTGCTAGCCGGTGCGGAGATTCGCGCGGAGAGTTTCGTCATGCGCATCGAGACGAATCAAGCGAATCGTGCCGTCGCCGTCGTCTACATACAGGACGGCGTGGAGCATCGCCAACCGTGCCGCAATGTTTTCGTCTGCGCCGGAGCGATTGAAACGCCGCGACTGCTGCTGCTCAACAATCTCTGCAATTCAAGCGGGCAGGTTGGCCGTAATTTTATGGCGCACACAGGCATTCAAGTGTGGGGGCAATTCGATGAAGACGTGCGCCCGTACAAAGGCATTCCCGGCTCTTTGATTTCCGAAGACACACATCGCCCGTTCGGATCGAACAGGAGCGCGGATTTCGCAGGCGGCTACCTGCTGCAATCAATCGGCGTGATGCCCGTCACGTATGCCTCGCAGGTGGCGCGCGGGCGCGGGTTGTGGGGCGAGAAATTGCGCGAGCATATGCGCGGCTACAATCACACGGCGGGCATCAACATCCTCGGCGATTGTTTGCCGTATGAATCAAATTACATGGAATTGTCCGACGAGCCGGACGCGCGCGGGTTGCCGAAGCCGCGCGTTCATTTCACCAACGGCGAGAACGAACTACGCATGAATGCGCACGCCGAAAAACTGATGCGCGAGATTTGGGCGGAAGCGGGCGCGCAAGACATCTGGGCGTTCCCGCGTAACGCGCACATCATTGGCACGTGTCGCATGGGCACAGACGCCGCCAGTAATGTAGTGAACGCCGAAGGCCGCAGCTTCGACGTGCCTAACCTGTATATCTCCGATAATTCTATTTTTCCAAGCGCGCTCGGATGTAATCCCGCGCTGACGATCATGGCGCTCTCTTTGCGCATCGCCGATTGCTTTCTAAAAAACGCGCGACAGCCGGAGGCTTGAGAACCTTATGTGCAAACGAAGTTTCATTCTTCTATCGAACATCACGCTGCTTGGCGCGCTCGCCTTCATGCAGACGAGTTGCAGCGCGCCGCCTTCGACGGCAACGTCTTCCGTGCAGCTCATCAAGGCCGGACGCTTGCTCGACGTTAAGACGGGAACGTATTTAACCAATCAAGGCGTGCTCGTCGAAAACGAACGCATCAAAGCCATCGGGCCGTTCGCGGAGATGGAAAAAAGCGCGCCGAAGAACGCCCGCGTCATTAACCTCGGCAACGCCACCGTGCTGCCCGGATTGATTGATTGCCACACGCACTTGCTCGACATCAGAATCGGGAATCTGGAGTTTTACGAAAACAACGCTCTGCGCCTCACGCAGGTGAGTCCGGAGGAACGCGCCGCGCTCGGCACGAATAACGCGCGCGAAGTTCTGGAAGCAGGCTTTACGACCGTGCGCGATATGGGCGACGCGACGGAAAAAAGCGACGTGATGCTGCGCGACGCGATCAACGCAGGGCGCATCACGGGGCCGCGTATGCTCGTCGCAACGAAGAAGCTGACGCCGCCAAACGGCCAGCACCTGCATCAGGCGGCGGCCATTGATAAAGAGATTATCCAGCACGAATATCTGCTCGTGACTAACGCGGAGGACGCGCGGCGCGGCGTGCGCGAAGCAATCAATCTGGGCGCGGACTTTATCAAAGTCATCGTTGACGATAAGCCGCTGGCGCTTAACCTTGAACAAGTGAAGGCCATCGTTGACGAAGCGCATCGCGCGGGACTCAAGGTCGCAGCGCACGCGCACACCGAAGAGAGCACCAAAGTCGCTGTCGAAGCGGGCGCGGATTCCATAGAGCACGCCTACAAAATCAGCGACGAAAGCCTGCGCATGATGCACGACAAAAACATTCTTTTAGTCGCAACGGATTTTACGCAAGAGGCTGTCGCGGAACTTTTATCGAAGACGTTGCCGCCGGGTGCTGAGCAACGCGAGGAGCGCGAGCAGTACGTTAAAGAGCAGGTGGAATACGCGCCGGAGCGTCTGCCGCGCGCATTGAAGGCGGGCGTGCGGATTGCCGCCGGATCAGACCTCGCATGGAAGTGGCCGGGCAGAACGCGCGGGCAGCAGGGCATCCTCATCTTCGATGCTTACAAGCGCGCCGGTATCTCTGCAATAGAGATGATTCGCGCGGCGACGATGAACGCCGCCGAACTGCTCGGCTGGCAGGATCGCGTCGGCACCATAGAAGCCAACAAGTTTGCCGACATCATCGCCGTCGCGGGCGACCCGCTTAACGACATCACGGAATTGCAGCGCGTCAAGTTTGTAATGAAGGGCGGCGCAGTTATCAGGAACGAAATGAAGTAAAGCAAGTGGCAAACAAGATAATTCAAAGCATTCAAAGGGAACAACGATTTGATGAAACGCAATTTTTGCCCGACGCTATTCGATAGCGAAGGCGTGTCTTAAAAGTTTGAAAGGCAAACACAAATGAAGCAGGATTTCCTTAAAATCATTAAGAAAAAGCGTGGCGACGGCAACTACGCGGGCGACCAGCACGGCGGCGCGAGCGGCTCATCCGGTAGCGGCTTGCCCGACGGCGCGCCCGGAAATTTTCTCTTTGCGACCGGCATCGAATGTTCCTACCCGATGATTCATCACGGGCATTTGCGGCGCGACCAGCTCGAAGAGTGCGGGCATTACAAATACTGGCGCGACGATCTGCGGCTCGTGCAGGAACTCGGATTGAAAGTCTTGCGTTACGGTCTGCCCTACTACACGATTCATCGCGCGCCCGGCAAGTACGATTGGAGTTTCGCCGACGAAGTGATGAACGAAATGCAGCGGCTCAACATCGTGCCGATTCTAGATTTGTTGCACTTCGGTGTGCCCGGCTGGATCGGAGATTTTCAGAACCCGGAATTGCCGATCCTCTTTGCCGACTACGCCGAACAGGTGGCGACGCGCTATCCCTGGGTGCGCTACTACACGCCGGTCAATGAAATTTATGTCACGGCGAAGATGAGCGCCAAAGACGGTTTGTGGAATGAGCAACTAAAAGATGATCGCTCGTTCGTCACGGCGATGAAACACCTCGTCGCGGCGAGCATCTTAGCGAATCATGCCATCGCGCAGCGTCGCCCCGATGTCGTCGTCGTGCAGAGCGAATCAGCAGAGTTCATACACGAGGCGACCGCCATACAATCCAAAGAAGTGAAGCTGATGAACAAGCAGCGGCTGCTTTCGCTCGATCTGCTTTATGCTTATCCGCCGGACGCCGACGTGGCCATGTATCTAATGGACAACGGCATGACGCGCGAAGAGTACGATTGGTTTATGGCGGGCGAGCCTCCCGGTTATCAGATCATGGGCAACGATTATTACGGGCGCAACGAAAAGATCAAACTGCCCGGCGGCCGCGAATGCCAGGCCGAAGACGTGATGGGCTGGTACAACATCACGAAGGATTATTATGAGCGTTACAAAAAGCCCGTGATGCACACGGAGACGAACACCTTCGATGCGGAGGAAGCGCCGACGTGGTTGTGGAAACAGTGGGTCAACATCATGCGTATGCGCGCCGACGGCGTGCCCGTCTTAGGCTTTACATGGTATAGCCTGATTGACCAGATTGATTGGGACACGGGACTCGCCAAAAAGAGCAATCACGTCAATGCCTGCGGACTTTACGATTTGAAGCGCAAGCCCCGTCCGGTGGCCGCCGCGTATCGCGCGTTGCTCGAAGAGTTCGGGCAGATTACCATCGTGCCGCACGGCGAAGTCTTCGAGATGACGGATCGTCCGGCGCGTCTCAAAGTAGAGGTCTGACGTTTGCGACATCAGGTCAACGGCATCACGCTGAACGTAAGCGAGCGCGGCTCAAACGATTCGCCATCGAATAACCCTGCGCTCATTTTTCTGCACTACTTCGGCGGCTCGTCGCGTGAGTGGTCTGCGGTGATAGATCAACTCGGAAACGATTATCGCTGCGTCGCGCCGGACTTGCGCGGCTTCGGCGAGTCCGACGCGCCCGCGACTTACGCCGTCAGCGATTACGCCGACGATGTCGCCGCGCTCATTGATAAGCTTCAACTCGACAGATTTATCCTCGTCGGCCATTCGATGGGCGGCAAGATCGCGCTTGCGCTCGCGGCACGAAGGCTGCGCGGCCTCGTCTCGCTCATACTGCTTGCGCCCTCGCCGCCGACGCCCGAACCGATCACGGACGAAGAACGCGCGCGGCTGCTCGCAGGCTTCGGCAAACGCAGCGAGGCGGAGGCGACGATACGCAAAATCACCGCGCGCCCGTTCGCGCCTGCGCTTTTCGAGCAAGCCATTGAAGATAACCTGCGTAGTTCGGGCGCAGCATGGCGGGCGTGGCTCGAAGATGGAAGCCGCGAAGATATTTCAGGGGAAATGTCGAAGATAGAAACGCCCGCGCTTGTAGCTGTTGGGGCGGAAGACAAGGGGATAACCACAAGCCTTCTCGAACGCGAGATACTAGGACACATTTCGCAAGCGCGTCTGACAGTGATACCGGAAGCCGGACATCTCTTGCCGCTGGAGGCTTCCGTAACAATCGCGCAACTAATTCAAGAACCGCCACGATAAAGAGCAGTTTCGATAAAAACGAAAAGCGAGACAGGCTATGTCTCGCTTTATCATTTGCGTCGCCTTGGCCTACTCAAAGCCCCATCAGTTCTTTAACGTACTTCGGCGCGGGCGAACCGTATGAGAGCATCGTGTCGTGCATCTGTTTGAGACTGGCGCGGCCACCATGTTTCGCTTGATAGGCGCGCGCGATGTCCGTTACTTCGAGGCTGCCGACGTAGTAGGTCGAAAGCTGCGTCGAAGAAAGCTGCGCGCGTCGCCATTTGCCAGCCGCCTCGCCTTCTTCCTGAAAGCCTTCGTTCATCATAAAGGCAACAGCCTCTTTCTCGGTCATCCCGGCGGTGTGAATCTTCTGGTCAATAATCGCGTTGACGATCACGCGCAGTTTCATCTTCAACTGCTGTAAATGCACTTCCGCGCCGCCGTAGCCCTGCTCCGCCATCAGAGCTTCGGCGTAGACCGCCCACCCTTCGACGAAACTGCCGCTCTTGAAGATGGCGCGAATTTTTGTGGGCGCGACGAATTTATTCGAGTGCGCGAGTTGCAAATAGTGGCCGGGCATTGCTTCGTGAATCGTCAAGTCTTGCACGAAGTAATCGTTGTACTCGCGGAAAAAGGAGGCGACGCGCGACTGCGGCCAATCCTTCGGCGTTGGCGAGATGTTATAGAAGGTTGCGCCGTTCTTTTCCAGAGGCCCCGCCGCATCGCAGTAAGCGACCGCCACGCCGCGCGCGTATTCCGGCATCACGATGGTCTTGACGGGTTCATCCGGCACGGTGACGAGATTTCTGGCGCGCACAAATGCGGTCGTTGACTGCAAATCCTGACTGGCGAGCGCGACGATTGTATCGTTCGTCGGATGCGATTCGGAGAGTTTATCGAGCACGGCTTTGATGACCAACTTTTTATCCGCGAGCCGCGCTGCGTTCTGCTCCGCCGGGAAATATTTTTTATAGAGCGGCAGCGCGAGTTCATACATCGCATTCTGCGTTTCTTTCAAATCGCCTTCGGCGCGGCGCAGGATGTCTTCTTTGGTGAGATCGGAATTAAGGGCGTAACGCAGTTTCCTGAGAAACTTCGCGTCGCCTAAACGAAAATCGCCGTTCGAGCGCGGCAGCAAATCTTTCTCCAGCCACACGCCGTAATCTTCCAGCGCCTTGACGGTTTGCGCCTGCACGGGCGCGAGTTCCGCCTTCACTTCCGGCGCTTGGTCTATGAAGGTTTGCAGTTCATCGCGCACAAGGCTGATGTTGCCTTTGTTCTGCGCGATGGCCGTCTCCGTGTAGATGCGTGGCGGATTCTTCAAATTCAACTTCGCCTGCGCGATAACATCCGGAATCGCTTTGAGCCTTTCAGAGACGTTGCGCAAGCGTGTGTTGAGCGGCGCGAAATCTCTGGAAAGCAGAGCGTAGATTGCGCCGCCTGCGTTGTAGTTGAGCGGATTCCATTCGTGTTCACGCAGTTCGTTGATTTGAAAAAGATCGTATCCGAGTTGCGTGCGCAGGATGCGGTAATCAACGCTGTTAGCCTGACTGAGGCGCGCGGGCGAAATCGCGTCGAGTGCTTTCAGATATTCCTGATCGAGCGCGCGTGCGCGTTCAATACCTTTGAGGCTGTAATCGTTAAGGCGATTGTCATAGCGATGATCGCCGAGCGCAGTCGCGCGTTCTGGACTCATCAACAAAAGTTGTTCGATGTATTTATTGGCGAGCGATTCAAACTTCCGGTCAGTGCTTTGATCGGTGCGTGTGTAGAAAGTTTTTGCAAAGACGTTTGACGTGTTCGACACCGCGAGCGTGGCGATAAGAGTTAAGGCGAGAATGGCAGCGCGCATATATTCTGGTAATCCTTCGGTATCGGTTGACGGCGATTTATCGTTCGGGGAAGACGCGCGAAAGAAGTGCGGCGCACATCTCGTTCGTGCGGATGCGTTCCGGCGTCGCGTTCGCGGTATGTATAATATAACGTCATCGCAACGAAAAGAGAAAAGCCGCGCGAATCCAAAATAGACAACGAGGGCAGGAGCAACTTATGAACACGGATAAAAGTCGCCGTAAATTTCCGGGCGGCATCGCCAACAAACGCTATCAGTATGCCCTTCAACACCGCCGGGATGTATCAAGGCTATATCAATCCGCAGGCGAACCCGTCGAGATTTACAAAAGCTGATTTCAAACGGATTCGCTACAATGAGAAGCGATCATGCGTTCGGTGGCTTCTTCTTGGTAAAACAACTATGAGTCATCCTGAAGTTGAAAAAGAGCTTTGGCAGGATATTCTTGATGGCAAACGTCCGCCGCTAGAAATCATTTATGTTACCAAAGACCTAGAAGAGGATCATCTTGAAAGCATAAAACAATGGGGCGAGTATTTTGGTCTTTATACAATCCATGAAGTAAAGACGTGTGCTGAAGCTATTGAACTCAACAAGAGAATACCTGCGGATGTTTTCGTTCTTTACGATTGTAGAGCTAAAGATGCCAAACAAGTCGCAAATGCTTCGCCACAAACTCCCATCCACATGACTCAACTTACAGGATATAACTCTTTCAATTTCTCGAAATATCCGCCACAGGTTATTACTGCTGGATGGGCAGCCCCGCGCGAGCATGAATTCATGGAATCGCTTTCGGAAGCATTGAGCAAAGTTGCAATTGAAATTATCTATAAGGCAACTTATAAGAACCTACCGAAGATTGAGCTTATTAAGTCCGTATCGGAGGAACTCCTTTCCAGACTCTCCAGGTTTTCAGAAGAAAGATTCAGAATTAACCCTCGCTTGTTTGAAGAAACGGTAGCAGAACTATTAGCCAGAATGGGGTACGACGTTCATCTTACGCCTCGCTCTGGTGATAAGGGCAGAGATGTGATCGCTTGTCTGGAAACACCAACGTCACCTATTTTAATGCTTGTGGAATGTAAGCGATATAGTCCTCATAGGCTTGTAGGTCCCGAACCTATTACACGCTTGTGGTATCGGATGTTTGATGACCATGCTAATTTGGCTATGGTGATTACAACCAGTAAATTTCAGCCAATCGCAAAAGAAACAGCATTCAACCGGGGGTATCAGATTACGCTCAAAGAAGGTGAGGAATTTATTAAATGGGTGAGGTCATTGAAAGATAAGTAGAATTTTAATGACATACACGCGCCTAACAACCCATCTGAGGTGTACGAGTCAAGTGATTTCTTCATCTCAAGCCGGATGATTCGCCGCATAGTTAAGCAACATTGAGCCTTTCTTTCGCAACCCTTCCAGATATTTCACCTCATCATAAGGCGTCCTACTTTTCCAACATCTGAAGATGATTCTGATCCATTTGAAAGCCAGCGCTCTGACTGTCGCCTGATGCCCCTTGCCCCGCCCGCGCTGCTCGTCATAATAGGCTCGCGCCCAGAACGAGTGCTTGACAGACTCCCCTGCATATTCGTGAAAGCTTTGGCGCAGGAACTTCGGGCAGAAGTACCGCCATCTGACACGGCAACTCTGCCCGCTGCGCTCAATGACCGGCGCGATGCCTGACAACTGTGCTACTTCATCAGCTGAGTGCCACCGCTCGCGATCACTGCCCAAAGCGACCACCAACCGCGCGGCATAGACATGGCCTGCTCCGGGCAGCGACTTGAAGAGCGCGAAGTCTGGATGCACCGAGCAGATTATTTCGATCTCGCGGTCGAACTCTTTGATGGCCAGCAGTGTGCTCTTCATCTGCGAGACCAGTGCTTTGCACATCAACGTCGAAGAGTTGATGACGGCCATATCTGTGACCAGCGGCTGACTCGTCTTAATAGCCTCCACGCGCTTCTGCAAGGTCTCGGCCCTGACCGAATGATGGTCGCGGAAGAACTTTTTGAGCGTCTCCCGTCTGACTCGCTGGAGGGTGGCAAGCGCAGGCCACCGCAGCAGGAAGTCACAGACCAAGTCAGTGCGAATGTCCGGGAACCATTCAAGGACTTGCGGGAAGTAGAGTTTCAAGAGCGCGGTCAGGCGGTTGCTGATACGCGTGCGATCATCAACGAGACGACGGCGATGCTCAACCAGATACCGCAACGTGCGGGTCTGATCAGCATCAGGATGCCAGGCACGCAAATGCTCACGGTGGTGTAAGAGTAACTCTGCGAGGTAAGCGGCATCACTGGCATCATCTTTGTGGCGCGAAGGTGAGAAGGCTTCACGATATTTGGCGAGCGTCGAAGGGTTGACGGGATAGAGTGTGAGAAAGTCATATTTCATCAAAGCAAAGATGAGCGGGCCTCGTGACTGTTCCAAACAGACGGCGACAGGCTGGCCGCCAAAGCGCAGACGCACAGCCGCCGCCCATTCCTCAATCGTCTTGGACGAATGGCGTAGGATGGAAGCTTCCTGCGCTCCAGTCGTGAGATCAAGCAAGCAGATGTCATGCTTAGTGTCAGCCCAGTCAATGCCAACGAGTGCCGCGTACAGTGTCATCATCGTCCTCCGTGAAAAAGTGTGAGCACAGGTTTGGAGAACATGCTGGCAATAGCTCTGCGAGATAGTTATAGTAGAGTCCGCCGCAGCGGAACATCATCTGAGCATTCGTTGTCGAGCTACGGCGACGGGCGGGTGTGCGAAAGTGTTGTTAGAGGCGTCGAGAAGCGTCTTTCATTCAAGATTCGTCACACTCGCCCGGCATGTTCTTTCTGCAATTCAAGTCTAATGAAATGAACCGGAGAAATGAACCTCGTCAACCTATAACTCATTCAACCGGAGCGGAATTAGCTTGCTTCTCATCGAGAACTTGCATGTCACCGCAGATACTTCCCGCCCGGTTAATTCGGGCGTTGGGCTGCATCGCTGAATGGTTTTGACAAGGTAGCTTGAGTGAATGGCACGACGCTCCGCGTTGCTGCTTGGGTGCGTGGAAGCGAATATTGAATAGCGCACGTTGAATAATTTCCGCTATGTAAGGAAATCACGTTGAATGGTGGAATCGTAGCGGCAGCCCAACTGATATATGAAAGGGCACCCCTAAAGGTGGTAACTTGAAGTTGTCGAAGCTTTAAGTTTCCATCGAAAGGAGCGCCCTATGAAGAAGTATTATGTCGGGATGGACGTGCATCTGGCAACTATCTCGATTGCCGTGATGAATGAACAAGGTCGCATTGTCTCCGAAGCGATCATCGAGACCAAGACCGAAGCCATTGGTGATTTCATCAAAAGCCTGCGAGGTGAACTGCACGTCACCTGTGAAGAAGGCACCCAAGCCGCTTGGCTCTTTGATCTGCTCCGCCCGCTCGCGGCAGAAGTCATCGTTGGCAACCCTCGCCACAACAAGTTGCTGCATTCAGGCAATAAGAATGATCGAGTGGATGCGCGCCGCTTGGCCGAGCTCTTACGCCACGGGTCACTGCGAGCGGTCTATCATGGCGAGCACGGAACACGCACTCTGAAAGAGTTAGTACGTTGTTATGAATGTCTGGTCGAAGACCGCACACGGGTCAAGAACCGGCTCAAGGCCATCTTCGGCGCACG
The DNA here is from genome assembly GCA_046262295.1 of Pyrinomonadaceae bacterium. Taxonomy (GTDB): domain Bacteria; phylum Acidobacteriota; class Blastocatellia; order Pyrinomonadales; family Pyrinomonadaceae; genus JBHENC01. Next base: position 222,265 of record JBHENC010000005.1, read on the forward strand.
AGCGATCACCAGCAAGGGTCGAGCATTCTATCAGGCCAGTCAGCGAGAGGCGTGGTTGCAGAAGTTGGAGGAGGGTGCCAGAGATCGGGCAGAGTTGTTATACCGGCAACTTGATGAACTCAAGCTCCTCGACCGTGAAGCGCGACGCTTGATGTTACAAGAGAGTCGGCGGCATGAGGCCAACAAGTTGTTGCAGCAGATCCCGGAGTTGGGGCCGATCAGGGTGGCGCAGATTATTGCTACCATTGATACACCCCATCGGTTCAGAACGAAGCGACCGCTGTGGGCTTACCTCGGCTTATCGGTCGATACCCATAGCAGTGCTGATTATCAGGTGCGCGCTGGCAAGGTGCATCGGAGCAGAAAAGCGGTGCAGACTAGAGGGTTGAACCGGCACTACAATCACCGTCTGAAAGCGGTCTTCAAGAGTGCCGCGACCGGGGCCTGTGATACTGGCCCGTACAAGCAGTTATACGACCGCTTGGTGGAGAGCGGGATGCGTGCTGAGATGGCACGCCTGACAGTGGCGAGGAAGCTGGCAGCGACAGTCTTGGCAATGTGGAAACGCGGCGAGAGCTTTGATGAGGAGAAGATCATGAAAAAGGCTGCGTAAGGGAACAAGCGCGCAGTCAGCACGTGTGCAGCGAGATGGTTACTTGTTCAAGCTCTTGAGATCAAGCAGGTTTGAGGGGCAGCATCACAATGAGTTGTGTTCCAGAGCCGGAGTTTCGCGCTCAAGAACCACGCCTAACCGTATGCCCCCTCGCACAACCAGAGATAGCCGTAGGCCACACAAGAGTCTCAGATAGAACGATAGGTTGGCATCCACCGCAGATGAACAGCCAGTGCAAGCTAAAAAGTGTCTCAGAAGAGCATGGACGCAGAGAGGTAAGAGTCAGAGCCGCAGTGGTTGACGAGAGCGCAAAGATAAGGATGGTTGAGTTGGGGATGGCTGCCGAAGGAAGCAGCAGCCAGCATAAGGGAGGTGTTTTCTCTTGACAGCCCTTTCATAGAACATCTCATTCAATGGGAGCGCGCAATTAGCTTGGCTTTCATCGTCAACTTGAATAATTTCACGGTTGTCTCCGCGCCCGGTTAGATTCGGGCGTTAGACGCCTGAAGGCTTTGTTGTTACAATCTATAGCTATGAGGGATTTGCACCATTTATTGGAAAATAACAGGGACTGGGCGGAGCGCATCAAGGCGCAGGATTCACAGTTTTTTCAGACGCTGTCGCGGCGACAGTCGCCGGATTATTTATGGATCGGATGTTCTGACAGCCGTGTCCCGGCGGAGCAACTTGTCGCCCTCGCGCCGGGTGATTTGTTCGTCCACCGGAATGTCGCAAACGTCGTCGTTCATACGGATGTTAATTGCTTGTCGGTGATGCAATTCGCTGTCGAGGTGCTGAAGATCAGCCACATCATCGTGTGCGGCCATTACGGATGCGGCGGCGTCAAGGCGGCGATGCAGAATCTAAAACTGGGGCTGATAGATAATTGGCTGCGCCATATACAGGATGTGATACGGGAACATCATTCCCGGCTCGATCTTATTGCAGATGAAGTTCAACGCTTTAATCGGTTGTGCGAGTTGAATGTCATCGAACAGGTTTTGAACGTCAGCCGCACGACGATTGTCCAAAGCGCATGGGAGCGCGGGCAAGAGCTAACCGTGCATGGCTGGATTTACGGATTGGATGACGGGTTGCTGCGCGATCTGCATATGAGCGTTAACAACGCGGAAGAATTGACGGCGGCTTATGAAAAAGCCGTCACCGTCGGTTCGAGTTATGAATGAAGTTGGATTGGAAACCGAACGGCTCGTTCTGCGCATGTGGCGCGAAGACGATTTCGCGGCGTATGCGCGGATTTGCGCCGACCCGCTAGTGATGCTTTACTTAGGTGGCAAACCCTTCTCGCGGCTGGAAGCGTGGCGGCACATGGCGATGATCATCGGCCACTGGCAGTTGCGCGGTTATAGCCACTGGGCGGTTGAAGAAAAGGCGAGCGGCGCGTTCATCGGGCGGCTGGGCTTTTTCAATCCCGAAGGCTGGCCGGGTTTCGAGATCGGTTGGACGCTTGCGCGTGAAAGTTGGGGAAAAGGTTATGCGACGGAAGGCGCGCGGCGGGCACTCGATTATGCGTTCACGGAACTTGACCGTAATTACGTCATCAGTCTGATACATCCTGAAAATCAAGCGTCTATACGGGTCGCTGAACGTCTCGGCGAAAAGCTCGAAGGCGAAGCGGAGATACTGGGAATTAACGTTCACGTCTACGGCGTCGAGCGCGGCTCGCAGAAAGTATGAACGAGCGCGCAGCGGAACGCATTTTGATTGTTGAAGACGACGAAGCGCGTTGCAATTGGTTTCGCGTTCAACTTGCGAGGCGCATGATTGACATGACGTGCGATGCGGCGCAGGCCGTCGCGTGGCTCAAGGAGCGCGACTACGCAGTTATCCTGCTCGACCATGATCTGCTGGACGAGCATTATCTTTCGGACGCGCCGGATGATGCGCGAACCGGCTACGCCGTCGCCGCGTATCTCGCGTGCCACACTGATTGCCAGCGCGACGCGACGATTGTCATACACTCGCTGAACTATCACGGCGCGGCGCGAATGCTTGATGCGCTGCGCGGAGCAGGCCGCGACGCCGAACACATTCCATTCCCTTACCTGATTTCAAACCTGAGATTTTAATCACCCGGCGCGCACCTGCGACGAAGGCTTGCGTCCGCTAACCCTTCAAACTTCGCCCACGCAGATTTCCGGCTGGCGAGGCCTTCTTCGCAATTCCCTTCGAACTTATCTTTGTTTATTCATTACCGCTTACGAAACAGGCTGGAATAAGGTATATTTCCGCGACACACAAGAGCGCCGGAATTCGTCCGGCGACATATTGTCCGGCCAAGATTTTTCGCCGGATTGTTACGGAGGAGACAGTTGGCGGCAGCCGTTTTTTACGACCTGGAGGGAACTCTGGTCAGCACTAATCTGGTTCACACGCTCGGCTTTTACGCGAAGCGGCAGGAAAGTTTGCTGAAGACTTTCAAGAAAAGCGCGGCGACGCTGTTGAGCCTTCCCGTCTTCGCCGTCACGGATCAGTATAGCCGCAAGGTTTTCAACGATCTGTTTTTCAAAAGGTACAAAGGCGAATCCGAAGACCGCCTACGCTTCTTCGCCGAAGAGTTATTTGAAGATGTGCTGAAGCCTGCGGTTTATCCGGGCGCATTCGAGTTGATAGAGAAAGCGCGCAGTCTCGGTCTACGACAGGTCGTTATCACCGGCGCGCTGGATATCTCCGTCACGCCTTTGATGAAATATCTGGGCATAGAGGACTACGCCGCGAACCATCTCGAGTTCGTCAACGGCATTGCGACGGGACGCCTTTTGCCGCCCGTGCTCGCAGCGGCGACGAAAGCATCTTGGATCAGGACGTTCGCCGAACGCGAGCATATCAGTCTCTCTGAGTCTTACGCTTACAGCGACAGCATGAGCGATCTACCGATGCTCTCCATCGTCGGCCATCCGGCAGCAGTCAATCCCGACATGAGACTTCGCCAAACCGCCTTGCATCACGATTGGCCGATACTTAATTTGAAGTAAACGGTTTCTAGTTTTCAGTTTTAAGTTCCGGCTGAAAACTGAAAACCGAAAACTGAAAACTGAATATGAGCCTTCAACTACGACGACAAACACACGAATCGGTCGTTTATATTGACAACGACAGCGCGCCGCGCATCGTCGCTTCGGGCATGGATTTTTTGCTCGAAGATTTGCCTACGGGGACGCGCGTGCTGTATCCGAACCAGCCGATCAAGGGCTTGCCGAACCGTGAAGCGGCGATTCGCTATGCGATCAATCACCCGCACGGCTGCGATCCCCTTTTCGCGCAGTTAGAGCCGGGTATGCGCGTGACGATTGCGGTTGACGACATCTCCATGCCGCTGCCGCCGATGCAGACGCCCGACATACGCCAGACCGCGCTCGAAGTTTTGCTAGAGTTGCTGCACGGAAGCGGCGTTGACGATGTTCATATCATTATTGCCATCTCTTTGCATCGCAAGATGACACAGGCAGAGATGAAACGCATGGTCGGGCAAAAGATTTTCGACGAATTTTATCCTGACCGTTATTACAACCACGACGCGGAAGCTCCCGACGGTCTTGTTTTAATCGGCGAGACGCGCCACAAAGAGCCTTTGCGTATTAATCGCCGCGCCGCCGAAAGCGATCTGCTGATTTATCTCAACTTCAATTTCGTGCCGATGAACGGCGGGCATAAATCAGTTGCCGTCGGACTCTGCGATTACGAATCCCTGCGCGCCCATCACGAACCGCAGACGATACGCGATTCCAACAGCTACATGGACCCGGCGGGATCGGAACTCAACCGCAAAATCTCGCGTGTCGGCCGTCTCGTTGACGAACATCTGAATGTCTTTCACATAGAGACGACTGTCAACAATCGTATGTTCAAGGGCGATCTGGATTTCTTGGCGAAGAACGAAGATGACTTTTCCGCCTTCGACCGCATGAAGTATGAAGCGATGCGGTTTACGATGGGCAAGCTGCCGCGCGCCGCCAAACGCGCCGCTTACAATTCGCTCACGTCGAATGTTGAACTAATCGCCTGTCACGCGGGACGCACCGAACCCGTCCATGAGCGCATCATCGCGCGCAGCATGGATCAGTATGTGATTCCGCTCAAAGATCAGTGCGATATTCTAATTTGCCCCGTGCCGGATATGTCGCCGTATAGCGTCAACTCGATTTTGAATCCGCTGCTGGTGCAGGTGATGGCCTTGGGTTATCACTTCAATATGTATCGCGGCAAGCCTCTGTTGAAAAAAGGCGGCACGCTGATTCTTCATCACCCTTGCTACGACGAGTTTGATCACAACTTTCATCCGAGCTACATAGAGTTTTTCAATCGCCTGTTGCCGGAAACGCGCGACGCTTTCGTGTTGCGCGATAAATACGAGCAGGAGTTTGCGAACAATCCCAGCTACATAGAGATGTATCGTCGCGGCAATGCTTATCACGGCTCGCATCCGTTCTTCATGTGGTACTGGGGCGAGAACGGACGCCAGCACGTCGGCCACGTCATCGCCGCCGGAGCCGAAAACGCGCACGTCCCGACGATGATGGGCTGGGAACGCGCCGACAATCTGACGGAAGCAATTGCGATGGCGCGCGGGCTTATGGGACGCTCCGCCGAAATCACCATGCTGCATCAACCCGTGATCGCCATCTGCGATATGGAATAGAAGGCAGGAGTTGTTGAGGAAAGTTTTTATGAGCACGACAACGCGCCCCATGACGGCTGACGAGTTGTTCTCGTTGCCGAAGACCGTTAAGGGCAACGATTACTTTTACGAACTCGTCGCGGGAGAATTAAGAACAATGTCACCAACGGGCGGCACGCACGGGATAATCTGCGCAAGATTGGCGGCAGTATTGTATCAACACGTTGAAGCGCATAATTTAGGCGTCGTTTTAGGCGCGGAATGTGGTTTCAAAATCGGATCGAATCCCGATACGGTGATTGCGCCCGATGTCGCTTTCGTGCGTTATGAACAGATGGAAACCGTTGCCGACATAGATAAGTTCTTGCCGCTTGCGCCCGATTTGGCAGTTGAAGTTTTGAGTCCAAGCAATACCTTCAGCGAGATTGATGAGAAAATCGAACTCTTTCTCGCCGCCGGAACGCGAGTCGTCTGGATCGTTAATCCACGACGCCGCACCATTACTATTCATCCACAACAGAATGCGCCGCGAATCCTGACGGAAAGCGATAAGCTTAGCGACGATGAAATACTACCTGGCTTCCGTTATGAAATCGCTAAACTATTTATTGTCGGCAAACCTGCATGAAACTATCTCCGACGGAAATCTATAAGGGACGAAACGTGTTCCTGATCGGCAGCACCGGCTTTCTCGGCAAAGTCACGCTGAGTATGCTGCTGTATCGCTTCCCGAACGTGGGGCGCGTGTATGTGACCGTGCGCGCGCGTTCGCAGGAAGAATCGGAGACGAGATTCTGGAACAACGTCATCACCGCGCCGCCCTTCGATCCGTTGCGCGAGCGTTACGGCGCGTCACTCGAAGATTTCGTGCGCGACAAGATAACCATCGTCAATAGCGACATCGGCGACGACAATTTAGGCTTAACGGAAGAAGAGGCGCACAGAATTGCGGGCGACGTTGACGTTGTGATTAACAGCGCGGGCAACGTGACTTTTAATCCGACGCTGGAGAGCGCGCTTCGCACCAACGTCGTCGGCACGCAAAACGTCATCGCGTTTGCGAAGCGCATGAAGCGGCCTGCCCTCGTTCACGTCTCGACCTGCTTTGTCGCGGGCAGTCGGTCAGGAGCAGTTTGGGAAAGCGATCCGGTGCTGGGATATTTCCCGCGTCGTGATGAACTCGAAGGCGTAGAGTTTTCCGCCGCGCAGGAGATTAAAGATTGCGCCAAGCTCGCGTTGCGCGTCCGCGAAGAAGCACGCGATGCCTTGATGCTCGCGCGTTTTCGCGCCGAAGCACGCAAGCGTCTCGACGAAGAAGGGCGCGACGTGGACGATCCCGACGCGCTCGGCCTTGCGGTGGCGCGCGAACGCAAAGTCTGGACGCGCACGCGCCTCACCGAACTCGGCATAGAGCGCGCCGCATGGTGGGGCTGGCCGAACATTTACACGTACACCAAGAGCTTGGGCGAGCAACTCGTCGCCGCCGAAACGGGGATCGTCAAAAGCATCGTGCGCCCGTCCATCGTCGAATCGGCGCGGCAGTTTCCCTTTCCCGGTTGGAACGAAGGCTTCACGACGACCGCGCCTTTAATTTTCATCGCGCTCAAAGGCCAGACGCAGATTCCCGTTAACGAAAAGTTAATCTTAGACATTACGCCGGTTGATGAAGTCGCCGCCGTGATGCTCGCCGTCGCCGCCGAAGCCTGCGTTGAAGAACCGCGCCTTGTTCACCAAGCGGCGACGGGCGACAGCAATCCGAACGATATGCGCCGCATCGTCGGCCTTCTCGGTCTATATAAGCGCAAGCATTTTCAGGAGAAAGAGACGGGCTTCAAGTTCGTCAACGAGTTTGCCGCGCGTATGGAAGCGCGCCCCGTCACGCCCGCGCGTTTCGACAAGACTTCGACGCCGATGGTCAACGCGGCGGCGAAGAAGGTTTCCGGCCTGCTTGATCGCGTGCGCCCGCGCTGGGGCGGCGGACGCCTTACGGATGTGATTGATCGCGCCAAAGAGACCATCGAGCGCGTCGAAGACTTGACGCGCGAAACGGCCGAAGCCTTCGAGATGTTTCGCCCCTTCATGGTCGAAAACGCTTACGTCTTTCGCGCGGACAACGTTCGATCTCTCTTCTCGCGCATACGCAAAGATGAACGCGCGTTATTGTCTTGGCAACCGGAAAAGATTGACTGGTACGACTACTGGATGAACGTGCATTTTCCGGGACTCAAGAAATGGGTCTTCCCGACGCTCGAAGAAGATATGCGCGCCCAACCGAAGCGCGTTTATACGTTCCGCGATTTGCTGGAACTCTTCGAGACGGCGACTAAGCGTCACGCCACGCGCGTCGCCATGCGCATCGAACGCGACGGGCGCAAAGAGCAGTACACATATGCAAATTTGCGTGAGCTTGCGACGCGCGCCGGTGCGTTTCTTGCCAGCGAAGGCGTCAAGCCCGCTGACCGCGTGATGCTTCTCAGCAACAACGCGCCCGAATGGGGCATAGCGTATTTCGGCGTGCTCAAGGCAGGCGCAACCTGCATTCCCGTTGACCCGCAGAGCATGACCGATGAAGTCATCAACTTCGCACGCGCCGGAGACGCCGTCGGCATCATCATCAGCGCAGAGATGGACGCAGAGCATCCTGACCTTGCCGAAAAATTAAACGAAGCGGGTTTGCAGCAAACGCGCATCTGGCGTTTTGCGGAAATCTTTGCGATGCCGGACGAAGCGACCGAAGATACACGCATCGCGCTTTTGCCGCCGCGCGTCACAGCGCAGACCATCGCATCGCTTATCTTTACTTCCGGCACGACAGGCCAACCGAAGGGCGTGATGCTTTCGCACCGCAATTTCACGAGCATGGTTTCGATGCTCTCATCCGTCCTCGATATGTCAACGAGGGACGGCGCTCTCTCTGTGCTGCCGCTGCATCACACCTTCGAGTTCTCCGCAGGATTTCTTACGCCTCTTAGTCGCGGCGCACAGATCACGTATTTGCCGGAACGCACCAGCGAAGCTTTGGCGCGCGCTATCAGTAACGGCCACGTCACGGGCATGGTCGGCGTGCCCGCCGTGTGGGAGTTGCTGCATCGCCGCATTAGAAACAGATTCAACGAGCAAAGCCCTTGGGTCGCGCGCGTCGCCGATATACTGATACGCGCTAACGCATGGCTGCGTGACCGCACGCCGATCAATCTGGGACAGCTTATTTTTTATCCGATCCATCAAGGCTTGGGCGGGCGCATACGCTATCTGGTAAGCGGCGGCTCGGCCTTGAGCGAACACATCCAGAAAGATTTTCACGGACTCGGCTTTACGATTCTCGAAGGTTACGGATTAACGGAAGCCTCGCCTGTATTGACCTTCACGCGCCCGCAAAACGCTATGCTCGCGGGCAGCGTCGGGCGTCCGTTGCCGGGCGTCGAAGTAAAAATCATCGAAGCGGACGCGGGCGGCGTCGGCGAAGTCGTCGCGCGCGGGCCGAACATCATGACGGGTTACTACGAAAACGAAGCCGCGACGCGCGCCACCCTCGTTGACCGCTGGCTGCGCACGGGCGATTTAGGACGCTTTGACACGGACGGCAATCTTTATCTCGTCGGACGCTCGAAAGAAATAATCGTTGACACCAACGGCAAGAATGTTTACCCGGACGAGATAGAAGAACTTTACGGCGCGTTTTCGTTCATCAAAGAGATGAGCGTGGTGGGGCTTCCTGACGGCGCGGGCGAAAAGGTGGCGGCTCTCGTCGTCGTCGATTACGATCAGGATTTATCGCTTTCCCGCGATGAAGTGAAACGCAAAATCGAGGAGCATTTCCGCGCCGTCTCTTCCGCGATTCCCTTTTACAAACGCATTAAGGTGCTGCATTTCTCCGAAGACGAATTGCCGCGCACGGCAACGCGCAAAGTCAAACGCCGCGAAGTGACGGATCAAATGCTTGCGCTGGAGCAGCAGATGCGCAATGCCGCGACCGCCAGCGGCGAAGAGAAAACGCGCGACGACGGCGCGAATGATGCGCGCTGGCTGCTTAATGTTGTGGCGAGCGTCGCCAATCGCCCGCGCGCGAGCGTTTCCTTCGATTCGCGCTTGAGCGATCTGGGATTCGATAGCCTGATGTACGTCGAGCTTGCGACCGCCATCGAAGCCGCAGGCGGCACGCTACGTTCGCCCGACACACTGACGGAAGTGCAAACATTGCGCGAACTCGCTGGCGTCGTCTTGCGCAATCCGGCTGCTCAAACGCTCGACGATGCCCCGCCTTCGAATGAAGAGGCTCCGCGAAGTGGGAGCAGTGGCGGCGACGACGAAGATGAAATTTATATTCCGTCGTTCTTGAGAACCGTCGGCAATCGCGGGCTGGACGTTTTGCAGCGTGCCTTCTATGAAAAGTTTCTGCACACGCGCTATGAAGGACGCTCGCACATTCCCGTTCACACAAACTTTATCGTCGCCGCCAATCACGCTTCGCATCTTGATATGGGACTCGCAAAGATGGCGCTTGGGCTTGCTGGCAAAGAGATGGTTGCGCTCGCCGCCGCAGACTATTTCTTCGACAACAAATACAAGCGCGCCTACATGGACAACTTCACGAACCTTGTGCCGATGGAACGCAGCGGAAGCCTGCGCCAATCACTGCGGCACGCGCGCTCGTTTCTTGATCGCGGCTATAACGCGCTCATCTTTCCCGAAGGCACGCGCTCTCTGACAGGCGAACTGGCTGAGTTCAAGCCCGTCATCGGCTATCTCGCGCTCTCCTCGCGCGTCGGCATCCTGCCCGTTTATCTGCAAGGCACATACGACGCGATGCCGAAGGGATCGAACATCATACGCAGCCGCGACATCGGCGCGCGCATCGGGCGGTATCTGGCAATCGAAGAGTTGGAGGAGATGACCAAAGGAATGTCGCGCGCCGAAGCCTATCGCCTGATCGCTGCGCTTACTCACCATGAAGTCGAGAATCTACGCGACGGCACAAAATTGCCCTTCGACGTGAAAGGCATACGACGTCGCTGGCGCAACGAACGCCGTGCGCAGGCGGCAGAAATCAAAAGCGAAAACGAACGCGCTTCCGCCGCCCAACTCGCCGCGACAGGAGATTAACGGCGAGTAGGAACGGAAAACCAAACGCCGATGAAACAGACTTTCACGCTATCACCTTCAACCTGCGCGCAAACGCTTTGTCTTACTCTGTCTCCAGACTCCTGACTTACGACTCCTGACTCTTATCATGGCAACGAAGGCTACTACAAAGAAGCGACCGGCCACGCGGCCACGCGCGAAGACGAAAACGGCGGCAATCAAGAGCACTGCGTTAGCAAAGCTCGCTCCGAAAAAAATCTTAATAACGGGCGCGACGGGCTTTCTGGGAACGCACGTGATGCGCGAATTGCTCGAAGCGGGCGCGACTAATCTGCGCGTGCTGACACACGCTTCGACTGCGCCGCAGTGGATGGCGGAGCAGGGCGTGGAAACGATTTCAGGTTCGATCACGGATGCGGCGGACGTGGCGCGGGCGGTCGAAGGCGTGGCGGAAATTTATCATCTGGCGGGGCTGGTTTCTTATCAGCCGGAAGACGCGCGGCGTATGTACGGCGTTCACGTTGACGGCACGCGGTTGCTCTGCGAAGCGGCGCGCGTTGCCGGAGTAAAATCAATCGTGATGGCTTCGACGAGCGGCACGATTGCCGTGACGGAAGCAGGAGACATCGTGCCCAACGAAGAATGGCCGCCGCCGCTCGACATCATCGCGCGCTGGCCTTACTACGCGAGCAAGTTTTATCAGGAGCGTGTCGCGCTTGAAAGTTTTACGGGTAAGGGTTTGCGTCTGGTGATGCTCAATCCGAGTTTGCTGCTCGGCCCCAATGATGAACGCCTTAGCTCTACGAAAGTGATACTCGATTTTCTCGCGCGCAAGATCAACGCCGTGCCGAATGGCGGACTGAACTTCGTTGACGTGCGCGACGCCGCGAAAGCTTTTCCGCGCGCGATGGCTGCGGGGCGTCATGGCGAGCGTTATCTTTTGGGAAGCGTCAATTGGAATTTTGAAAAATTCTTCGCGCGGCTTGAACGCCTGACGAAAGTCTCCGCGCCGCGCTTTTCGTTTCCGAAGAAGCTCGCCATCGGCGGCGCGCAGGCTCTCAATGCGCTTTCCAGACATTGGAATCTAACCTCACACGTCGAACCCATCGCCGTCGAAATGGCCGAATATTTCTGGTATCTGGATCACTCAAAGGCCGCGCGCGAACTCTCTTTCACGCCCCGCGACGCGGGCGAAACACTGCAAGACACCATCACCTACGTGCGTCAGAATTTTCTCGGCAGCGACGTTTTCGCATCAAGCGCATCGTCGAGATAACCTGCGTTAGATGGCTTCCTATCGTGCAGGCTAATACAACAGTTAGTTCATGCTAAGATGGTCATCCTCATACACTGAAGCTCTCGGAAGATGACTTTTGGATTTTCCCCAGCCTTAAGTCTTGAAGCGAGATTTAGATTTGCCTGTCATTACGCTGAAGAGAGGATATTATGAGCACGAGAAACACAGATAAGCTGGGTCGTGAAGGAGAGGGCGTCGCCACTTACTTGCCGAAAGAGGAAGTCGGGATTTCATTCCCGCTGGAGCGCACGGCCCTACTGGTGATTGATCCCGTCAACGACTTCCTCTCAGAAGGAGGGGCTGATTGGGAAATGACTAAGACGACCGTCGAGATGAACGACGTGGTCGGCCACCTGAAGGTCGCCATCGAGGGCGCACGCGGGCGAGGCATCCCCGTCCTGTTCGGCCCCATGGCCTTCACCGAAGAGGATTACGCCGACGAGCAACTACAACGTCGTAGCGGGATCAACCGTTATATGTTCGAGAAGAAGATGTTTTTGGCGGGCAGCTGGGGAGCCGACTTCCACCCCGACCTGCAACCGCGCGAGACTGATACGGTGCTCCTTCCGCACAAGAGCTGTGACGTGTTCGAGACCGACCTCCCTGACCACCTCCGGCAGAGGGGAATCACTCATCTGGTCATTGCCGGAATGACCGCCAACCTGTGCTGCGAGTCAACTGGGCGGCACGCTATGGAAAAAGGCTTCGATGTGACATTTCTCTCGGACGCCATCGGGGCGTCTGCCGTTCCGGCCTACGAAGCGGCTATTCGCTTGAACTACCCGCTCATCGCCAACGCCGTCATCACGGTCGACGAATTTTTAGCTGCCGTGAACTCTTCGGGCACGGAACGCATTGCCGTGCAGGTGGGTGACACGGTTCGCGGCTCGGATCATGGGGAGATTGGCACAGTGGATAAAATCGTTGAAGCGACAAAAGAGACTGAAGGATACCTTTTAGTACCTCGCGGGATGATCTTCAAGACAGATACTTACATCCCACTGGACGCCGTGGTGAAGCGTGCTGGCACGGACGCCTTTATTAACATCCCGAAGCTGTTCGTGGGAGAGATGCCTTGGGGTGAGCCTCCTTCACGGGTTGATCGGCGGGTGAAATTCGGCCCTCGTTCTACAGAGGTTGATAAACTTTATGGCTCACGCTCCCCATCCGTTCGGGAGCGATCAGCCCGAGGCGGTGTTGGATAATAACGCCGTCGTACCTCCTGCTCTGCGAGAACTTGTGCGGCGACGCCATAGCGCCATCTAACAACACCATGCAGCCGACCGCGAACAGCGCGACTCTCATGCGCGAGACTTGAATGGTTTCGAGGTTGTGTGCGCGGCTGGTGATGCCAAGCGTTGAACTACCAAAAACATCACTCCTTCAAGCGGGAAAGCGCACACGCAGTGCGTGCGGCAGGATAACAAAAGTCGCGGGAAGATAGCCCGGCAGTTCTCCATCCACCTCAAGCAAAATCTTTGAGCCTTCGTGCGCAGGCCGCGCGGTGATGCGGGAAGCGTGTGTGTGTCGAACCTGCGGCATTCCCAGATGCGTGCCCGTATAAAGCTTCGGGGCGTTGGCGATCAATTCCGCCGCGCCTAATTCGTTGATGGCGATGACATCAAAGCGGCCATCGTCCACTTTAGCTTGCGGCGCGATCTTCATGCCGCCGCCGAAATAGCGCGCGTTGGCGACGCACAAATTAGCGAGGGTGAGGCGTGCTTCCGGTTTGTCGTCAAGTTGGATTATCACATCGGCGGCGGGCAGCGAGAGCGTCGCGCCGAGTGCGGCGACGGCGAAAGAGACGCGGCCTCCGAGCCAATCAAGACGAGACGCGAGCGAAGGCTGCGCGCGATTGTTTGCCTTGACGCGGCGTATCACGTCGCCGCTCATGCCGAACGATGCGACGCCGACGAAATACCTTTCGGCCTGCGCGCCCTTCTCATCAATGAACGTGACGCGGCCAGCGTCTATGCGTCGCGCGCGGCCTGTTCGCAATGCTCGCGCAACGTCCGCCGCGTTGGTCGAAAGTTTCAGCGTGCGACGGAAATCGCCGCCCGTGCCGCTCGGCAAAACGCCTAACTCCGCGTCCGCGCCGGATTCCAGTATGCCGCTCGCCACTTCGTTGATCGTTCCGTCGCCGCCGCACGCGATGATAAATTCCCTGCCCGCCTTTGCTTCGCGCGCGCTGATGATGCGCCCGTCGCCCGCTTTCTTCGTGAAGGCCGGAGTGAACGCGCCGAAGTGCGTGCGCAAATCGCTGGCGATGGCAGGCCAACGTCGCCCCGTTGCGCCGTTTGCGGAAGCCGGATTAACGATGACAAGCGGGAGTTGCGACATTACGGCGTGCGATCCTGCGCGACAGAATTTTCGCGGGAAGCAGAAGGCAAAGAGTTCTCTTGTTGCGTTTGCAATGTTGCATACAGCGCGCGGTCTTGTTCGCCAAGTTCGGCGATTTTCAGCATCACGAAATCTGAAATCTCTTTGTAGGTGCGCAGGCGATCAGGCTTGGCGAGATGCTCCGTGAGATCGAGCGGCGCGCCGAAATGAACGCGGATCAATTCGCCGCCGCGCCAGTTGCCCATCACCTGCTTCGGCAGATCGTTGTTAAGCCCCGTGACGAAGACGGGAATCACTTGCGGCGCGGCCTCTTTGATGAGCTTGCCGATGCCCGGTTGCGCGGGCAATAGCGAATACGAATCATCGCTTAAATTGCGTTTGCCTTCGGGATGAAAGCCTATTACGTGCCCCGCCCCGTGACGGCACAGCTCCGTCAAACGGCGTATGGAAAATTTATCGAACAGACGCTTCTCATTCGCCGCGAAGATAGGCGGGTACATACTCCACCAGCCCATCACCAGATTAACGAAGAGGCCGCGCAAAGATTCGTAAAAGAAGACCGCGCGCACCGGAAAGAAAAGCTTCTTCGGCCATTTCGTTTGACGAAACAGCACGGTCGAGATCACGTACATATCGAAGAACGAGCGATGATTGGCGGCGAGCAGTAGCGGGCGCGTGTGCGACGCGGCTTCCAAATGTTCGAGGCCATGAACGCGCATCAAATTGTAGGTGGAAAGATGAATCCAGCCGACGCCCAGAGTGCTTTGCAAGAACGTCCAGAAACGCTTCGGCCTTCCACGATTCATGCGATGCACGATGCGGAAAGCGAAACGCTCCATCGGCGAGAGGACGGCGAGTTCGTCGGGTGTCGGGTCAAATGCGCTTAACTGTTCGGCGGCACGCCCTTGACCGGGTTTCTCTTCGCCGTCGCGCACGAGTGGATCAACTAACGCCATACAACTTTTAGTCTATCGAAAAATATTTCGCTTCTTCGTGATGCACGATAATCGCGGACGTGGATTGTTCGGGCTCTAGCTGGTATTCCTCCGTGAGCGTCACGTCGATACGCGCGGGGTCAATCAACTCGAAGAGTTTTATTTGATCTTCAAGGTTCGGGCACGCCGGATAACCAAAACTGAAGCGCGAGCCTTGATAGCCTTGATGGAAAAGTTTTGTCATCTCTTTCGCGTCTTTGCCCGCGATGCCCAGCTCTTCGCGTATGCGCTTGTGCCAGAGTTCCGCGAGGGCTTCCGCGCTTTCGACGCTCAAGCCGTGAAAGTATAAATAGTCCGCGTAGTTGTCCGCCTTGAAGAGTTCCTGCGCGTATTCGCTGGCGCGGCGTCCGACCGTGACGAGATGAAACGCAACCACGTCCATGCGCCCCGAATCCTGCGCGGCGAAATAGTCCGCGAGACACTGACGCTTTCCAGCGGGCTGGCGCGGAAACGTGAATCGCTGACGCTCCGTGCGTTCGTCATCTTCGTAAATTATCAGATCGTTGCCGGACGATTGACACGGGAAGTAGCCGTAGACGACGCGCGGCACAAGCAACGCTTCGCGTTTGCTGCGCTCCTTCAATGCGTCGTAGATCGGGCGCACGTGATCGGCGACGAGCGCGCGGTAATCTTCGGCAGATTGCTTGCCCTGCTTGAATTGCCACTGGCCTTTGAAGAGGGCGGTTTCGTTGGCGAATGCGAAAACATCGCCGAGCGAAATATCTTCGACGACGCGCGAGCCGTAGAAGGGAGCGCGCGGTATCTCAACATCCGTTCGCACATCGGAACGAACGGTGTGCGTGGTGTCGCCCTTAATTTTCGTGACGGCGCGCGGGCGTGCGGACTTGCTCGTGTTGATGCCCAGCTTGGCATCTTCGCCGACGAGGTCTTCCGCATCGTCAACGGCGGGTTCGCTGATGCGATTTTTGCTAAGCGCGTGCATCGTTTCCGCCGGGGCGGTGGCGTGTTCGGTTGCCGCGCCGTTGTGTTCCGTCGTTGCGACGTTGCCGTTTGCGCCTTCTCCGGTCAATTTATCCATCGCGTAAAGGCCTGCGAAGGCGTCTTTGGCGTAAAGCAGTGTGCCTTTGTAAATCGCGCAGAGATCGTCTTCGACGTAGCGGCGTGTGAGCGCAGCGCCGCCCAGAACGACGGGCACGTTGATGCCACGTTCGTTCATCAACTCCAGATTCTCGCGCATAATCAGCGTTGATTTGACGAGCAGGCCGCTCATGCCGATGGCGTCCGCGCCGTGTTCGTCGAACGCGCCGATAATGTTTTCTATCGTCTGCTTGATGCCTAGATTGATTACCTTGTAACCGTTGTTGGTCAGGATGATGTCAACCAGATTTTTGCCTATGTCGTGAACGTCGCCTTTGACGGTGGCGAGAATCATCGTGCCCTTTTCCGTCGCGCCGCCCTTTCTTTCGATGAACGGTTCGAGAAAACGCACAGCCGTTTTCATAGCTTCCGCAGACTGCAACACGAAGGGAAGCTGCATCTGGCCGCTGCCGAAAAGATCGCCGACGACCTTCATGCCGCCGAGCAAAATGTCATTGATGATTTCGAGCGCGGAATATTTTTCGAGCGCGATTTTCAGCGCATCTTCGAGGCCGATTTTTTCGCCGTCAATGATGTACTGCTTGAGGCGTTCTTCGACGGGCAAACTGCTCGTGTCTTGCTTGACGGTCTTGGCCGAAACGCCCTCAAAGAGTTTCGTAAATTCCGTGAGCGGATCGTAAATGCAAATATCGCCGTCGAACTTTCGTTCGTCGTAGATAAGCTGGCGCGCGACTTCAAGCTCGCGCTCTCCTATACGATTGAGCGGAATGATCTTGCTCGCGTTGACGATGGCCGCATCCAAACCCGCTTCGACGGCGTCATGCAGAAAGACGGAGTTCAGGACGACGCGCGAGGCCGGATTCAAGCCGAACGAAACATTCGAGACGCCAAGGATCGTGAAACAGCCGGGAAGCTCGGCCTTGATGCGGCGGATTGATTCAATAGTTTCGGCGGCGTTGCGGCGGTCTTCTTCGATGCCGGTGGAGATGGGCAGCGCAAGCGGATCGAAAAAGATGTCGTGCGCTTGAAAGCCGTACTCTTGTGTCGCCTGTTCGTAAGCGCGTTTGGCGATCTGGAATTTGCCGTCGGCGGTGCGCGCCATTCCCTCTTCGTCTATCGTGCCGATGACGAGGCTCGCGCCGTAAGCTTTAGCGAGATCAACAACTTTGCGAAAGCGCGGCTCGCCGTCCTCGTAGTTTGTCGAATTAAGGATGCACTTGCCGCCCGCGTGCTGCAATCCCGCTTCCATTTTCTGCCATTCGGTGGAGTCGAGCATCAACGGAATCTTAACGCTCGTCGCCAGCCGCGAAGCGAGTTGGTGCATATCGCTTTCGCCGTCGCGCCCGACGAAATCAACATTAACATCGAGTATGTGCGCGCCTTCGCGTTCCTGTTCTTTGGCGAGCGCAACAAGGCCGTCCCAATCTTCGGCATTCAGGAGATCGCGCATCTTCTTCGAGCCACTCGCGTTGACGCGCTCGCCGACGATCAGAAATGACGTGTCCTGCACGTAAGGCTGCTGGAAATAGATGGAAGAAGCCGACGGAATCAGTTTCGCGTCGCGCTCTTTCGGCGTGATGCGCCCCATCGCTTCGACAACCGATTTCAAGTGCGCGGGTGTTGTGCCGCAGCAACCGCCGACGATGTTGACGCCGAAATCTCTGGCGAAGTGTACGACCTGCGCGGTGAAGGATTCGGGCGTCTCGTCGTAGTGCTGCGCGCCGTCTTTGACTTGCGGCAATCCGGCGTTCGGCAGCACAGAAACATTGATCGGCGCGTTCTCGCAAAGATAACGAATGCTTTCGGTCATGTGCTTCGGCCCCGTGCCGCAGTTCATGCCGATCACGTCAATCGGAAAAGGTTCGAGCGCGGTGAGGGCGGCGTTGATCTCCGTGCCGTTGAGCATCGTGCCGAAAGTTTCGATGGTGACTTGCGCGATGACGGGCACGCGGCGTTTCGTTTCCCTGAAATGCTCGAAGATGGCGGCGAGCGCAGACTTTGTTTGCAGCAAATCCTGACAGGTTTCGACGATCAGCAAATCTGCGCCACCGTCGAGCAGGCCGCGCACTTGCTCGGCGTAGGCTGCTTTGAGTTCCGTGTAAGTGATGTGGCCGAGCGTCGGGAGTTTCGTGCCGGGGCCGATTGAGCCTGCGACCCAGCGCGGCTTATCTTTCGTCGAATAATCGTTAGCGATGCGACGTGCGAGTTGCGCGGCTTTGACGTTAAGTTCATAAGCCATGTGCGGAATCTGATATTCGCCGAGCACAAGCGATGTGCCGCCGAAGGAATTGGTTTCCACCACGTCGCAGCCGACATCCAGAAAAGCCGTGTGGACTTTTTCAATCGCAGAGGGTTTGCTGATGAGTAGATATTCGGGACAGCCTTCAAACTGCGCGCCGCCGTAATCCTCTACGGTGAGGTTTTGCGTTTGTAAATTCGTGCCCATCGCGCCGTCAAAAACGACGATGCGCTCTTTCAGTGTGTCCAAGAAATTCCGTGTCATTGATTGATTCCTATTCCGGCAAGAGTCTTTATCATAGGGCGCAAGGGAAAACCCCGCGCCAAACAACGCGGGGCTTTCCTTGAAGCCGTTTTCGAGTGGTCTTTTGGGGAAGACTCGCCGAGCTGTTTAGCAGTTTATTTTTCGTGGCCGCAAGTTGCCTTAACTCACCACGCCGTTTTCGCGTTTGATATTGAAGCATCAGCCGCCTTTGATGTCAAGGAAGAGGCCGTTTGGCGCCGCGCCTTAAAGCCTCACCAGACGCTTCGTCGCTCGTCAGCACTCGCTCCGGTGTGTTAATTTCTTGTTTGATTTTACCGCTTTCAAATTTGATTCTAAATCCATTGCCTATGCGACGCGCGATCTATCCCGGTTCATTCGATCCGGTGACGAACGGTCATCTGGATATCATCGAACGCGGCTGCAAGCTGTTCGACGAAATCATCATCGCCATTCTTGTCAATCCCGATAAAATTCCTATGTTCACGATTGACGAGCGGCGCGAGATACTGGAACAGGTTTTGAGCGAGATAGAGTGCGGCGCGTGCGCGGTGCGCGTCGAAAATTTTCAAGGCTTGCTGGTCGAGTATGCTATGGCGCAAAAGGCGCACGCGATTGTGCGCGGCATTCGCGCGATTTCCGATTACGAATTCGAGTTACAGATGGCCTTGATGAATCGTCGCCTAGAGCCGCGCATCGAAACCGTTTTTATGATGCCACACGAAGATTACTCTTATGTCAGCTCGCGGCTCGTCAAAGAAGTCTTTCAATTAGGCGGCGCGATTGACGGCCTCGTGCCCGTTTCGGTTCAAGCGCGTATGAAACAGAAACTGAACAAGGCATAAGATTCGACGCGCGTCGCTGCGTGATATACTCGCGCGTGCTTCAAGATTAAGAGCGCGGGCGATTCATAACAACTGCCACGCGAGAAATTCAAAGAAGAGCAAAGAAGATAGCGAGAGGCGACAAGTCTTCTGACACGGATTTTTGCAATGACCAAACCAGCCACCGAAGTTTTTCCTGTTTCCGTTAACGTCGCAAAGATGCGTGCGTCTTCGACGCTCGCCGCAATGCAAGCGGCCGTCGCCTTACGCGCCAAAGGCGTTGACGTTGTTGATCTGGGCGCGGGCGAACCGGACTTCGACACGCCCGATCACATCAAACGCGCCGCCGCCGAAGCGATGCAGGCGGGCGAAACCAAGTACACGCCGACGGCAGGTACGCGCGCGCTTCAGGATGCAATCATTCATTACTACGAACGCGAGTTCGGTGCGCACTACGAAAAGTCGGAAGTGATGGCAACGTCGGGCGGCAAGACGGCGATCTTCAATGCCGTCGTTTCGCTCGTCGGCACCGGCGACGAAGTCTTAATCGTCAAGCCTTACTGGGTGACGTTTCCCGAAATCGTCACCTTCGCGGGCGCGACGCCTGTTTTCATAGAGACAGAGGAAACCGATTTTGTTTTAACCGCCGAACAGGTTGCGCGCGCCATCACGCCGCGCACGAAGCTACTCATCATCAACTCGCCCAACAATCCATCGGGGCGCGTTATACCGTCGCAGGAATTTCAGCGAATCATGGAAATCCTGACAGAGCGCGGCGTTTATGTTATCTCCGACGAATGTTACTTGCGTTTTGTTTATCCTCCGGCAGAGGTTTTCAGCGCCGCATCGCTCGCGCCGGAAGTGCACCGGAATCTTTGTATCGCCGGATCATTCTCCAAGACGTATGCGATGACGGGCTGGCGCGTCGGCTATGCGCTGGCGTCAACGGATTGGACGCGCGCGATGTTGAAGGTGCAGGGGCACACGACGACGCACCCGAATTCGATGGCGCAGCGCGCCGCCGCCGCCGCCTTCGACGGCGCGCAGGATTCCGTCCAGACGATGCTCGATGAATACGCGCGGCGGCGCGATTGGTTGCTAAATGCGCTGGCGGAGATTCCCGGCTTGAAATGTGCCAGACCGGAAGGCGCGTTCTACGCTTTCCCGGACGTGCGCGGATGTCTGGGCGGCGACGTGAAAACATCCGCCGACTTTGCCGATAAATTATTAATGGACGAACATACTGTCGTCACGGACGGCGCGGGCTTCGGCGCGGACGGCTTTGTACGCATCTCTTACGCGACTTCCCTCGAACGCTTGCAGGAAGGCGTCAAACGCATTCGCCGCTTGGTCGAAGAGTTAAGAAGTAAGCATCGATAGCTGAAAAAAGAGCGGCACTTCCCTTGCGAAGGAAGTGCCGCTTAATTGAACTTGAAAGACTGTCCGCGTGCTTTAGTAGATGGTGAACTGCAATGCGATTTGCGTGTATTGCGAGACACTATGACCATCTTTTTGCGCGGGCGTAAATTTGATTTTACGCGCGGCCTCGATAGCCTTCTCCGTCAAGCCTGACGGCAAACCGCTCACCGTCTTAATGTTTGTCACTTCACCATTGGAAGCCAGCACAACGCTCAAGATTACAGTTCCCGTCACCTGATTTTTGCGTGCCTCTTCGGTATAGGCGGGTTCCGGCTTGTATGTCACGATAGCCTTGCGCGTTACTTCTTTCGATTTGAAGACGCGATTGTAATCTTCGCCGCCCCCACCGCCGCCTGCGCCGCCGCCGCCGAGACCGCGATCACCGCCGCCCGTGTTGCCGCCGCGTCCCGGCCCGAGGCCGCCGCCTTCGCCCGAACCTGCGCCGAGTCCTTTACCGTCGCCTAAACCACCGCCCGTACCTTTGCCCGCCGAAGGGTCTGTGGACTTTGATTTCAAATCACCGTAAGGCATCGGCGGCAGATCGTTGCGCGCGAGTTTCGGATCGAGATCGAGCGTCGCCGGAGTCGGCAGCGAAGGATTCTTGATCGCGGGCGGAGTGACGTTCGGGCGCACAATCGGCGGAACAATCAACGAGGCTTGCGGGGGCTTGCCCTGCGAAACGGGCTTGGGCTGATCCTGACCGCCACCGCCGCCGCCCGAAGGTTTTTCCTGTTTCTGCTTCGAGCCGCCGCCCTTGCCTTTATTCATGCCCGCATTTCCTTTTTCGACGGGCTTCTGCTCTTCGGGAATATCCTGCGGCGGTATCGCCGACATATCGAAAAGTTCTGCGTGTTCGGCCTCCGTCACCGTCTTCGATTTATAACGGTCGGCGAGAATGATGCCCAAGACCGCCGACAACACGACGAAGATGGCCGCGAGAGTCGCTATTGCAACATTCGGGCTGCGGAAGAAACGCCAGATGAGCAGGCTGTAAGCTCCTATGAAACGGCGCGTAAAGCCGCCCGGATCGCGTTTGAACTCCGGCCACGTCAACTGTGATTCATGCGCGACTTCGCGCATCTCTGCCGTCAGGCGGCTAATCAACCCTTCGTCTTCGAGCATCGTCAGGTGATACTCGTTATCGCTCGCAACCATCGCCGCAGCCGCGCTCGTCAGCGTCGTCGCGCCGACGGCCTCCGTCGTCAAGCTTTCGCTTGCGCTGACAGATGGCGGAGCAACGGCGGCAGCTTCGATTGAAGGCGATGCGATCTCTTGCGTTGCGCTCGTTGCGCTCGAAGAAGGTTCAACCGCGTGGGCGACGTGGCCGTTGAGCGGTGTGCCGTCTACCGGGCAAAAGCTGAACTTATCTGCAAAGTCTTCGTGGCACGTTGAACAGGTTTTCATCTTTACTACCTCACTATTCTGCTGGGGGAAAGCAGCGGAAGAAACTGCGTTGGCGGGCTTTTCCTCGCCGCTTAGATGCCTGCGATAAGCATCCATCATACGTCTTTCATGTAAAGGCGATGCGCCGGGCGCATCCCACTGCGCGAGCACTCGCTGTAGCTCTTCATCAGTCACAAATTCTTCGTCGCTCGCGCCGTTTGAACTGTCAACCGGCGCGCTTCCTGATAAATCTTCGGAGAATGATCGGGGCTTTCGTTTCTCGTCATTCATCTTAACGCTTCTCCAACGCCGCCGCTTCGCTCACTTTAAGATACGGCGCAAGCGTGCGTCGCAAGCTTTGCCGCGCGCGATACAGGCGCGCTTTGATCGTTCCCATATCGGCTCCGGCAATCGCGGCAATCTCCGCGAGCGTGAACTCTTCATACTCGAAAAGAATCAAAGCTTCTCTTTGCAGCGGCGGCAAATTCTCGATTGCCCCGCGCACTTTTTCAATCAACTCCGCCTTTATCACGCGGCGCAAAGGCTCGTCCGGCACGGACGCCATCACAATCGTTTCGGCGGGCACATCTTCGAGGGCGGTTTCACGTCCAAGCCCGCGAAAATGTTTCAACGCGAGGTTTCTCGCCGCCGCGCAAAGGTATGTGCGCAGGGAAGCGCGCGTCTCGTCGAATCGCTCCGGCTGCTTGAGCACGCTCAAAAAACAGTCTTGCGTAACATCTTCCGCCACTTCGACGGAGCCGAGCATTCTGTACGCAAAGCGAAACAGCGTGTCACGATGAAGCCTGTACAAAAGCAGGAACGCCGCTTCATCGCCGCCTGCGGCGCGTCCTAAAAGTTGTGCGTCTGTTTCTTTAACGGGCAATCCAGCCCCTTTTGCGTTACAGGAATCGCTTCCCTTTTGATTATTACCGGACACCGCCGGAAAGTTACGCCTTGCCGTAGATTTTCACGAAACTCTGTAAACTTTTCCCGCCACCCGCGTTATACGCAGCGCCGCGCGCTCACTTCAGATTATACTATTCTCGCAAAATCTGTGAAGCAGGCAAACCTTTCCGCACTGCCTCTTATATCTAAACTTCGATGCACGACGGGGCGAAACGGTTGACGCCCCGCCCCGGCTATCTCTAAACTGTTTTCAAGGCTCCCTGTAAAAGAGATATTAACCACGCTCAATCGAACGCTTGCGTTCACGTAAAATATTCGCGCGAACGTTTGATCCGGGCGGCGGTTCCTGATTTTTCGCTGTATTATGAAGATTCAATCAAACTTTTCTTTTCTTAAACGAATGTCTTCGCCGCTCTTGGCGATTCTTTTTGCGTTCGCGCTTTACGGATTCGCGGCTGCGCCGTGCGCTGCCCAGAACATACCGGAACCGCGCCGCGAGCAGCTTCTCAACGGCCTGCGCATCGTGCTCTGGCAGAAACCGGGTGCTCCCGACGTGCTCCTAAAGTTGCGCATTCATAGCGGCGCGGTCTTCGATACGGCGGGCAAAGCGGGCACGATGGCCTTGCTCGGCGACCTGCTTTTCCCGGATCAAACGACGCGCGAATATTTCACGGAAGAACTCGGCGGGCGCTTGAGCGTGACGACGGATGCCGACGCCATCAACATCACGCTTGCCGGTCGTGCCAGCGAATTCGAGCGAATCGTAGAACAGCTACGAAACGCGCTCGTCAATCCGCCGCTCACCGCCGCGAATATCGCAAGGCTTCGTGAAGCGCGCGCTAAAATAGTCCGCGAGACAGGCATCTCGCCGATGGTCATCGCCGACCGCGCCCTCAAGACGAGACTCTTCGGCGATTATCCGCTGGGGCGTCCTTCCGCCGGAACGCCCGACACTTTGGCGCGCATCGAACGCGGCGATCTACTCACCGCGCGCCAGCGATTCCTTAATTCCAATAACGCGACGCTAATCGTCATCGGCGGCGTGGATGACCGGCGGGCAATGCGCGCTTTGCGGCAACTGCTCGGCGGATGGCGGCAAAGCGAACAAATTGCGCCAGCCACGTTTCGCCAGCCCGAAGCGGCGGACGCGCGCACTCTCATCGTTGATCTACCCGGCGCGGAGACGGCGGAGATTCGCCTTGCGGCGCGCTCGCTCGCGCGTTCCGACCGCGATTACGCGGCGGCAACATTGCTCGCCTTGCTCGCACGCGACCGCTGGCAAACGGCTTTCCCCCAACTCGGCAAGAGCGCCTTCTTTGTGCGCAACGAAGCGCACGTGTTGCCCGGCGTTTTTGTGTTGGGCGCAAGCCTGCCCGCGCCGCTTGCCGCAGGTGCGCTCGCGGCGGCGCGCAGCGTGGTCGCTTCGCTGGCGACAACGCCACCTTCTTCCGCAGAGCTTGAACGCGCCAGAACGGAAGCCCTCGCCGTATTCAACAAACAACTCGACCAACCCGAAACGCTCGCCGAGCTATGGCTGGACGTTGACACTTACAAGCTCGATGCAATCTACGATCAACTTAAAAGACTGAACGCCGTCATGCCCGCAGACGTGCAACGCACCGCCGCCAGACTTTTTCTGGGTGCGCCGCAGGCAGCTGTCGCCGTCGGCAGCGCCGTGCTGCTCAAACCCGATTTTGAACGTGCCGGGCGTGTCGAAATCTTCGGTGCGGGCGACGACCGAACTAAAATCAAAACTGTGCCGGATAAGAAGCCGTAATCAATTCACAAATTGATTGCAAGTTTATCGCAACCTTTCAAAGATCGAACTAAGCAAAACTGTGTCCACCAAGAGAGCCTTAACGGAAAGCGATCACGCGCGTCGCGTGCGCGAAATGTTCGCAGGCATCGCCGGTCGCTACGATCTTTTAAATCATCTCTTATCCGGCAACACGGATCGCCGCTGGCGGCGGCTCGTAGCGAAAAGATTGCAGCCGGTACTGACGGCAAGCGACGCACCGGTGCTGGATGTCGCGTGCGGCACGGGCGATTTAGCAATCGCGCTGGCGAACGCCGACGGCACACAGGCGCAAATCATCGGAACGGATTTTTGTCGCCCGATGCTTGAGATTGCGGCGCGTAAGACTGTTTCGGGAACGAAGCGGATTCCCTTTATCGAAGCTGATGCGCTCGCGCTGCCCTTCGCCGACGAATCTTTCGCCGCCGTCACTATCGCTTTCGGGTTACGGAATTTGTCGAGCGTGGCGGGCGGCTTGAGCGAACTGCGGCGCGTGTTGAAACCGGGCGGGCAAGCCTTAATTCTGGAATTCTCCAGTCCTGTCGTTCCCGGCTTTCGCTCGCTCTTTCAGTTCTACTTTAATCGCGTATTGCCTATGATCGGCGGGCTTGTCAGTGGATCGCGTGGCGCGTATGAATACTTACCGGACTCCGTGTCGCGTTTTCCAGACCAGAAAAAACTCTTGCTGATGATGCGCGAGGCCGGATTCGAGCAGCTTGAGTATGAGAATTTAACGGGCGGCATCGCGGCGATTCATATGGGCAAGCGCCCGCTTCGCTAAAGTGTTTTTCAGTTTGGTTGCAGCGTCCGCGAGCTGTTTTATTAAATGGCTGCAACCGTAAAACGTAGGCCGGACGGTTCGTGTTTAATAGCTTGCGCACGGTTGTCGGGGCTGTTGTGCGAGATGAAGAGCACGAACTTGTCCGGCCTACGTTTTTCGCTACACTGTTTTATCTTTCCCTACAAAATTTACCTTCAATTCATCTTCACAAAACCGTTATTGCTTAACTTGCCACGCCTGATAGCTGTCAATCCGCGCAATCTGTTATTATCCGCAAGCGATATTCTATTCTTTAATGCGACTCTAATCTTTCTGCTCCGATAATGAAGCACAAGCTTTTCGGCCTGTTGCGCCGCGCCCTGATTTTGCTGCTCGTCGTGTGGACGGTCGTCTCGCTCGTCACGGTGCTAATCGAACTTGTGCCGGGCGATCCGGCGACTGCCGTTTTAGGCGAAGCGGCGACGCCCGAACAGATCGCAGACTTTCGTGAGCGGCATGATTTGAATCGCCCGCCCTTCTTCTTCTCTTTTCCGCAAAACGAAAAAGGCGTGCGTGCGTTTCGCTGGCACGGCTTCGACAATCGCTACACGCAATACTGGCGCGCCATCCTGCGCGGCGATATGGGCACATCCTTTCGCACGGATCGCCCGATTATTGACACCATCTTTGAACGCTATCCGGCGACCATCGAGCTGGCCGTCGCCGCGCTGCTCATCGCCGTTTTAATCGCAATTCCGCTCGGCGTCGTCGCGGGAAAAAATCAGGGCACATGGATTGACAATTTTTCATCCGTGCTCGCGCTCGTCGGCATCAGTCTGCCGAGTTTCGTGATCGGCCCGCTGCTCGTTTACCTTTTCGCCGTCAAATACCACTTGCTCGCGCCGTCAGGCCGCTTCGATTGGAGCGATATAATTCTTCCGGCTTTCACTTTAGGCGCGGCGCTCTCGGCAATACTGACGCGCATGGTGCGCTCCAGCGTGATCGAAGAGATGGGCGAAGACTACGTGCGGACGGCGCGCGCCAAAGGCTTGAGCGAATCGAAAGTCGTTTACAAGCACGTACTGAAAAACGGTTTGATTCCGGTCGTGACGATCTTGGGTTTGCAACTCGGCGTGCTGCTCGCGGGCGCAATCATCACGGAGAAGATTTTCAACTGGCCGGGCGTCGGGTTATTACTAATTGATGACGGCATCGGCAAACGCGACTATCGCCTTGTGCAGGGCTGCGTGCTCGTCATCAGCGTCACTTACATACTCGCCAACACGCTGACCGACATGATCTATCGCTGGCTCGATCCGCGCATCAGAGTTTCCTAATCCTTTTCGCCTGTTACTATGCTTCGCTAGATAATGACGCCATCACACAGACTTGTGTCCATTGATTTTCTGCGCGGGTGCGCGGCGCTGGGTGTAGTGCTGACTCATTCCCTGCATGGCGGGCAAACGGATTTCTCGACGCCGACACGCTTGTATTTTTGGTTTGACGCTATTGTGAGCCAGGGCGTGTTGGGCGTGCCCTTGTTCTTCGTCATTTCAGGCTTTTGCATACATCAACGGTGGGCAAAGCAATATGCTGTATCCAATCGAACGGAGTTGGATTTTTTCGCGTTCTGGCGCCGGCGTATGCGCAGATTATATCCGCCTTATGTAATCGTGTTGTGCATCGGCATGGCGTTTGTTGTGGCGGGCTACTTGCTTCTGGGCAGAGCAGGGTTTTACCCGGAGCCGCGCGCGCGCTGGATTGCAATTGACTTCGTCGCTCATTTGTTGATGCTACATGGTTTTCATCCGCTGCTGGATGCGGGCGGCAACAATCCGCAGATGTGGACGTTGGCCCGCGAAGAGTATTTCTACATTATGTATTTCCCTTTGCTGGCATGGCGGCGCGCGTTATCGCTGGCGGGCGCTGTCGCGTGCGTGCTGATTCTGGGACTGGCGTTTCCCTTTATGATGCGCTTCATATTGCCGGAAGCTTCAAACTGGTGGACGCTTATCAATTATTCCGCTCCGGTGCTATGGATTCAGTGGTGTCTGGGCATGGTTGCGGTAGAGGCCTACTACGACATCATCAAGCTTCCGCGCTGGTGTCGCGTGCTCTGGATGGTTTTCATCTGGTTCATCGCATTCAAGATAAGCGTGATTTATTTTCAGCCGCTTTCAACCTTCTGCATTGGCATGACCTTTTTTACTTTGCTTAATTACTGCGTTACGCTGGAACGCAACCAACGCTGGCGCAATTATCGTTTGGTAATATGGCTCGCTAATGTAGGTTTATTCTCCTATTCACTATACTTGATTCATTATCTGGTAATTGACTTGTTAACTAGGCTAACGGGAGTTGTGGCCTTGCCCGCCGACATCTGGCGATCAGTGGTTGGCATGGCTATTAAGACAGCGGCCTGCATTTACATTGCGAAGCTATTCTTCAATCAGGTAGAGCGCCACTTTCTAAACTCCAAAGCAAATTTCCGAACCTCGAAGGTAGTCGAATAGACTACGATCTTGATTCAGCGATTGTTGAAGATAGACGTATTGCTGTTGAATTATGAATCGTTTAGCCATCTTCGGATTCATTGTTGTCGCACTATTAATTCTGACCGCGATCTTCGCGCCGTTCATTGCGACGCAGGATGTCGGGGCGACCAACCTTGCGATACGGTATTTGCCGCCTTCGGGCGCGCATTGGTTCGGGACGGATGCGACGGGGCGCGACGTGTTCGCGCGAGTGGTTTACGGCGCACGCATTTCGCTTCGTGTGGGCATCGTCGTCGTCTCGGTGTCGGCGATTATCGGGACGGCGCTCGGTGCGCTCGCGGGCTTTTACGGCGGATGGTTTGATCGCATCATGTCGGGCTACGTGTTCAATGTGTTCCTCGCTTTTCCCGGCCTCTTGCTCGCCATTGCGCTCGTTGCTTTTCTCGGCGCAGGTATCGGTAAGTTAATCTTTGCGTTGTGCGTAATCGGTTGGGTGGGTTACGCGCGGTTGATTCGCGGGCAGGTCTTGAAGGTGCGCGAAAGAGATTTCGTGCAGGCGGCGCGGGCGCTCGGCGCAAGCAATATGCGGATTCTCATCCTTCACATACTGCCGAACGCGATTCAGCCGCTGATCGTGCAGGCGAGTCTGGGCATGGCGGGCGCGGTGCTCTCCGAAGCGGCGCTCTCGTTTCTGGGTCTCGGCGTGCCGCCGCCCGCGCCTTCGTGGGGCGTGATGATCGAAGAAGCACGCGGACTAGAGACCTTGCAGTTTGCGCCGCACGCGCTCATCTTTCCTGGCCTCGCCATTGCGCTGACCGTGCTTGCCTTCAACTTTATAGGCGACGGGCTACGCGAATACCTAGACCCGCGCCAACGCAAACGCTAAGACACAAGCGACGCTCATTTTTATGCCTTCAATCGCCACAACCGACGAAACCAAAGAGCGAATCTCTACGGCAAGAGCGACGGATGCAGCCCGTTCAGAAGCGCAGACAGCGGCGCGCATCGCCGTGTCGGTCAGTCATCTCTCGAAGACGTATGCGCCGCCGCTCATGCGTCTTAAACACTTTCTACGTCGCCCGACGAAGCCGCCCGTCCAAGCGTTGCGCGATGTCACGTTTGACATCCACGCGGGCGAAATCTTCGGATTAATCGGGCGCAACGGCGCGGGTAAAACGACGCTCACGAAGATCATTGCGACGCTTGTGCAGCCGACTTCCGGCACGGTCAGCGTCAACGGTTACGACAGCGTGCGCGATGAACAGGAAGTGCGCCGCCGGATTGGTCTCGCCACTGCTGAAGAGCGCAGCTTTTACTGGCGATTGACGGCGGAGCAAAATCTTCTTTTCTTCGCGCGGCTCTACGGCCTCAGCGACCGCTTCGCGCGCGTGCGCATCGCAGAGCTTTTCGCGCAACTCGAATTTGAAGATTTAGCGCGGCGGCGTTTCGGCGAACTTTCGACCGGCAATAAACAAAGGCTATCAGTGGCGCGGGCGCTGCTTGCATCGCCGCCCGTGCTGTTGCTGGACGAACCGACGCGCTCGCTCGATCCGCTGGCTGCCGCGAGCCTTCGTTCATTAATCGCTTCGCTGGCGCGGCAGCAACCGCCCGTCTCCATTCTCTTAACTTCGCACAATCTGGCGGAAGTCGAAGAGCTGTGCCGCCGCGTCGCGGTGATCGGCGGCGGCAAAATTCGCGCGCTCGATACGCCGGAGAACTTACGCGCACCGAATCAGAGAACCGCGCGCATTCGGCTGACCGTTCGCGTCGCATTGCACGAGAATCTCCAACACGCCTTCGCAGGCCAATTCGATAGTTTGGAAACAACGCCGCAAGGAGAATCAATCATCTTCAGTTTCCTGTGTGAGACAGGCGACGACCAACTCGATAAAGCTCTGCGGATCGTTCACAAACACGGAGGCCGCGTGATTAATCTTGAGACGGAACGGGCGACGCTGCTTGATGTGCTGGAGAGCTACGCGCACGAAGAGGAAGGCGCACAAAGGAAAGTTGCGTCATGAACATTTTGATGTTATTGCTGCGGCGTGTGCGTGCTTTCGTCGTGCGTGATTTTCAGTTGGCGATCAGCTACCGCGTCGAATTCTTTTTGCGCATCCTGACGATTCTGCTTGTCGTCACAACATTCTTTTTCATCTCGCAAATTTTCACGGGAAACGCCAACGTGCAGTTTACGCAGTGGCGCAATCCTCTGGCCGCGTGGATTACGGGACTCGCCGTGCTTAACTACTTCATGACGGGCTTTTCGAGTCTCGCCAACGCGATTCGCGCCGAACAAACACAGGGCACACTGGAGAGCGTGCTGCTGACGCCGGTCAGCGTGCCGACCGTAATCGTGGCGAGTTCGGCATGGGACTTTGTGCAGGCGACCTTTTACTCTTTTCTATACCTGTTCTTCGGCTGGCTCTTTTTTGATGTGCATTACAAGGGAAATTTTCTGCTCGCGTTATTGTTTCTGATTCTAACGACGCTGGTGCTTGCATCTATCGGTATTCTCTCGGCAAGTTTTGCGATGGTCTTCAAGCGCGGCGATCCGTTCGGCGTAATTCTGGGCACAGGCTCGGCGCTGTTTTCCGGCGTCTTTTTCCCGACACAGTTGCTGGGTCAGGGCTTTGGTAGAGTTTCAAAACTTCTGCCGCCGACCTACGGGCTGGACGGCATACGCCGCGTGCTGCTCGAAGGCCAGACGTTTTCCGAAGTGCGCGCCCCGCTCGTCACGCTGCTGCTTTATCTCGTCGCGCTGCTTCCCTTTTCACTCTGGGTCTTCGGCCACGCCGTGCGCCGCGCCAAACGCGAAGGCAGCTTGATACAGTATTGAAGAATGATTGAAGTCAGGAAGCAAAGTCGAGAGTCAGGAGTCGAGAGTCGGGAGTCGAACACAACAGTCCGACTCACGTTCCTATGCCTTGACTCCTGACTCCTGACTCCTGACTCTTTGGACTTCTATTCATGCGCGTCTTTTATACACCGCGTTACTACGCGGATATCGGCGAAGGCCACGTTTTTCCGATACGCAAGTTCGAGCTTGTGCGCGATAGATTGCTGCGCGAAGGAACGCTCCAACTTGCGGAGCTAATCGAACCGCCGCCCGGGCTAATTGAAGATGTGTTGCTGGTGCATACGCCGGATTATGTGACGCGCTTGCGCGCCGGTACGCTGACCGAACGCGAACTGCGGCGGCTCGGTTTGCCTTGGTCGAAGGCACTTGTGCGGCGTTCGTTTCTGGCGGCGGGCGGGACGACGGCGGCGGCGCGATGGGCGCTTGAGAATCGCGTCGCGTCGAATCTGGCGGGCGGCACACATCACTCTTTCGCGGATCGCGGCGAAGGTTTTTGTGTGCTCAACGACGTTGCCATCGCGGTCGCCGTGCTGCGCCGCGAGCGTTTGATTGAGCGCGCGGCGGTCGTTGACTGCGACGTTCATCAGGGCAACGGCACGGCGACTATTTTTGCCGGAGATGCGGACGTGTTCACGTTCTCGATGCACGGCGCAAAGAATTATCCGCTCTTCAAGGCACGCTCGACGCTCGACGTTGAACTGCCCGATAACACTTCCGACGCGGAATATCTGGCGACGCTCGCAGGGCATCTGCCGCAGGTCTTCGCGCACAAACCTGATATCCTCTTTTATCTCGGCGGCGCTGATCCATACGCGGGAGATAAGCTCGGAAGGCTCGCGCTCTCAATCGAAGGTTTGCGGGCGCGCGACGAAGCGGTGTTGGCCGAATGCCGCACACGAAGCGTGCCGGTCGTTACGGTAATGTCCGGCGGATACGCCGCAGACATCAACGACACGGTGGAGATTCACTGCAACACGATTCGCGCCGTCCGCAAGATTTTTGAAGGCGACGAAGCGCACGCCACACGCGAACGAGCGGAAGGCGCATTGATGTAAGGGCGAGTTTTCATACATGGATATTACGGTTATCGGCAGCGGTTTTGGCGGGCTGGCGGCGGCGATTCGCTTGCAAGCGCAGGGGCACACCGTCACGATTCTTGAAAAGCGCGACAAGGCGGGCGGACGCGCTTACGTCTACGAGCAGGACGGCTTTGTGTTCGACGGCGGCCCGACGATCATCACCGCCCCCTGGCTGATACGTGAGCTGTTCGAGCTGTGCGGCAAGCTCACGGAAGACTACGTTAAGCTTGTGCCCGTTGATCCCTTCTACAACATTCGTTTTGAAGACGGCTCGGTTTTTCATTACAACGGCGACCGCGATTTTCTGTTGAAAGAGATACGCAGATTTAACACGGATGATGTGGCGGGCTATCTGCGTTTTTTGCGTGCGACGGAGCGAATTTACAAGACGGGTTTCGAGTTGATAGACAAGCCTTTCACACGCTTCTCGGACATGATGCGCGTCGTGCCGGACATGGTGCGCTTGCAGTCGCACAAGTCAGTCGCGCAGTTCGTCAAAGGCTTCATTAAAGACGAACGACTGCGGCAGGTCTTTAGTTTTCATCCGCTCTTAATCGGCGGCAATCCGTTTCAGAGCACTTCCATTTATGCGCTGATACACAAACTCGAACAGGAATCAGGCGTCTGGTTTGCGATGGGCGGCACGGGCGCGCTGGTTCGTGGGCTTGTCCGACTCTTCGAGGAGATGGGCGGCAAATTAAGATTGAGCACGGAGATAGCAGAGATCGTGATAGACGAGCGCACGAGGCGTGCGACGGGCGTGCGTTTGAAGAACGGCGAAGTACAAAAGGCGGACGCGGTGGTGAGCAATGCGGATGTGGCCTTCACGTATCTACATTTAGTGCCCGCCCGCTTTCGTCGCAAACACACGAATCGCCGCGTCAAGAAGCTGCGTTATTCGATGTCGCTCTTTGTGATCTACTTCGGCACGAACCGCCGCTACGAAAACATCGCGCATCATGAAATTCTGATGGGGAGGCGTTATCAGGGATTGGTTGACGATATTTTCCGGCGTAAACATCTGCCCGAAGATTTCTCTCTGTACCTGCATCGCCCGACGGCGACGGATAAAAGCCTCGCGCCCGATGGCTCCGATAGCTGGTATGTGCTCTCGCCCGTGCCGCATCTCGGCGGCCCCACCGATTGGCGAACGAAGGCGCAATCTTACCGCGATTCGATTATCAAGTATCTCGAAGAACGCTATCTGCCAGACCTCTCGAAGCATATCGTGGCGGAGCATCGCATTGATCCGTTGCACTTTCGGGACACGCTGAACAGTCATCTCGGCAGCGCGTTTTCCGTCGAGCCGATCCTGACGCAATCCGCTTGGTTTCGCCCGCACAACTTGAGCGAAGACATCCCGAATCTATATTTTGTCGGCGCGGGCACGCATCCCGGCGCAGGGCTGCCCGGCGTGATGAGTTCCGGCAAGATCGTCGCTAACATGATCGGCGAAGCGTAAACGGAACGCACCGCCCTAGCTTCCGATGTCTTGGTGAACGCATGAGAATTTTTCGCTGCCTAACGAAAATCGTACTCGGACTGCTGCTCATTTTCGTGCTGTGGCTCGGTTATGAAGTTGTAACTTTTCCGCGCATCGCAGATTTGCGCGAGCATAATCCGCAGACGACTTCCTTGATTGAGACAAGAGCGGAGGAAGCGCGGCGGGGCGGGCAGCAGCCGAAGCGCGTGCAGACGTGGATTCCGCTTGAGAAGATTTCTGTAAACTTGCAGCGGGCGGTGTTGGCCGGTGAGGACTCGAACTTTACGACGCATCATGGTTTCGATTACGCGGCGATTCAGAAGGCCTGGGAGGAAGCGCAGCGCGAGGCGGCGAAGGAAGCGAAGGAAGAGGGCGACGATCAAACGAGTTGGATTCCGCCGATGCCGAGTTTCAAACGCGGCGCGTCCACCATCACGCAGCAACTCGCCAAGAATCTTTATCTCTCGACCGAGAAATCCTTTTTTCGCAAAGGCCGCGAGGCCGTCATCACATACTTTCTCGAACGCGATCTGCCGAAGCGTCGCATCCTAGAGCTTTATTTGAACGTAATCGAATG
This sequence comes from Pyrinomonadaceae bacterium, assembly GCA_046262295.1. GTDB lineage: Bacteria > Acidobacteriota > Blastocatellia > Pyrinomonadales > Pyrinomonadaceae > JBHENC01. The sequence continues at coordinate 256,368 of JBHENC010000005.1, forward strand.
GGGCGACGGAGTCTACGGCGCGGAGGCGGCCTCGCAATTCTATTTCAAAAAGTCGGCGAGCAATCTGACGGCGCGCGATGCGGCATTTCTCTCGGCGATCATTCCGAACCCGCGCACGGTCTTTAATCCACAAACGAACCCGCGCCGCGTCGCACGCCGCCAGCGAATCATCATGCGCGGAATGCCTTCGGTTAAGTTGCCGTAGGGAAAGGGATGAGGCGGACAGTAAACACTCGTTCGCGGCGAAAAACTCCGGTACATAAAAAAAGCGGCTGCCTCTAATAAAGGCAGCCGCTGATAGTTTGAAGCGAAAATCGAACTCGCTTCTTTTACACGACGAACTCACGCGCGAGGGATAGCTCCGCCTTGCGTAGTTCAAAACGGCCGCGTCCGAGATTACCGTCCGGCTTGAGCGCCAGCGCGATAAAATAGTCGCGGTTAAAGAGCCGCATCACTATCGTCGCTTCTTCGAGCGTAATGACGAGTTCGCGTAGATTGCCGAGTCCCGTATCATTGCCCGTGCGTTGTGCGTTACGCAGCAGCGAAGTGAATTCGGCGGCGGCGACATCGAGATTGGCGCTGGCGTCTTCCGCCAGTAGAACCTTCTCGACGGAGATGCCGTCCATGCCCATGATGATCGCGCCGGTCGCGCCTTCCGTGTGTTCGAGAACGCTGTTCAGAGTCTCTTTGAACATTATAACTTGAGCCTCCTTTACGGGCGCGACGCAGGGCGTGCGGATGATGGCTGGGCTGCCGCCGGTGTCGTGCCGCCTTGCGCGGGCAGATTATCCAGCGTCGGTTGCGTGTTCGGCTGCGGTTGCTGCGAAGGCGTGTTGGTTGAAGGATTGCCGAGCGGCACGGGCTGCGCGATGGTCGTTGAGCGCGTACCGTCGCTGACTGTGCCCGATGTCGGGCGTCCGGCGAAATCCGGGCGATAGATGCGCGGCGTGATAAAGAACAGAATCTCTCTGGTCGAGCGCGTGGTCAACTTGCGCTTGAAGAGATTGCCGAGCACGGGGACGCTGGAGACGCCCGGTGTGCGGTCTTGGCTTTGTAGTTCCGTATCCGCAAGCACGCCGCCGATAACCGTCGTTCCACCATCCGGCACGAGCACTTCGGATTGCATACGTTGCGTGTCAATGCCGGGTGCGCCGGTCGTTGCGATAAGCCGGTTGACGGTATTATTTTCCGCGACGACGCGAAGAATTACCGTTCCGACATCGGTGATCTGCGGAGTAACGGAGAGACGCAGAGGCACGGAGACGTAGGTGGTCGTAAAGAGCAGCGCGCCGCCCGCGCCGCCCGACTGTGCGGTAGTAACCGGAATCTGCGAGCCGCTTTCGATCTGCGCCGGACGATTATTCAAAGCCGTGACGCGCGGGCTGGCGATGGTCTTGGCCTGACCTTTGTTTTCCGCCGCAGTAATCAGCGCGCTAATCTGCGCCGTGCCGATAATGCCCGTCGTCAAGCCGATAACCGTATTCGGAAGGTTCGCGCCAAGCGCGCCCGACGGATTAAGAATGCCCTGCGGAATCCCGCCCGGCCTCAGCCCGATGGTGTTTCCGCCAGCGCCCCCAGCGCCACCCGGAGAACCGGGAGCCGTGCCCAACCCGGCAGTGCCGCCGGTTCGCGTATTAATCGCCAGCGCATTGAGTTGCACGCCGAGATCGCGGCTGAAATTGCGGTCGGCGATGACGATGCGTGTTTCTATCTCAACCTGCGGTTCGGGTTGGTCGAGCAACGTGACAAGCTGGCGGACGGCTTGAATATTTTCTCTCACGTCCGTGACGATCAAGGTGTTGCTGCGCTGGTCTACTTCGATGCCGCCGCGTCTGGACAAACGGCGTTGAATGATGGGCAGGATTCCTTCATCGGCGCTCTTACCGCTGACGGCGCGATTGCCTGCGCCGACATCCGATAATTGACCGCCGAAAAGCGTGCCGTTGCCGGAAACGACGCCGCCCGCAAAGCCGCCCGTATTACCGGCGGTCTGCTCGAGCGTGCCGGAAGCGCGCGCGTAGTTGAGGCGTATGAATTCGGTGACGAGCGGCGAATTATCGAGCTGTGAATCTCTGATACGCTGTCGCGTCAGAGTTTCGCCCGCCAGCACTTCGGTTGTGGCGACGCGCAGCAAATTGCCGTTGATCTCAACGCCGAGACGATTCGCCTTCAGGATCGAATCGAGCACCACGTTCCAGGGCACGTTCGAGACGTTGATGGTCACGGGCACAGCGCCGACGGAGCTATCAATCACGAAGTTGACGCCGTACTGCTGCGTGAAATAGTTGAGCACGTCGCGTATGTCCGCGTTGGTCACGTTGATGTCTGCGGGTTCGCCGACAAAGCCGGGCTGACCGTACTGCACGCCTTGATCGGTTTGCGGTGTGGTATTCAAAGACGCCGCGTTTGAGCCGGGCAAAGGTTGCTGCACAATCGGGGCGCGGGGCACGACGGGCGCGGGAGTCGGAGCCGGGCGCACAGGCGTTTGCGCGTTGTCCGGTGAAAGCTCCAAGACCACATCGTTGTCCGCGAGTTGCGAACGGTCGCGCACGGGCGCAAGCAAATTGACGCGCACGACGGCGGCGGCTGCTAACGGCTGCGCGCCGGGAAGACTCCGGCGCTCGATGGAGACGCCGGAAACAAGTGGCGACGTGACGGCGTAGTTGGGAGCCAGCCGCGAAGCGTCAACTCCGGGAAGCTCTACAATGATGGTGCGCGCATCGGGGCGCTTGACGGCGTAGGCCAGCGGCGCTGTTCCCGAAATCGTAATCAGCGTTGTCGCGCCGGAATTGGTGGTGCGCACGCCTGTGACAAGCGGCGGAGCAGCAGCGGCATTCGCAAAAGCGAAAACCTGAAGCAGACACACGAGCGAGAGGACGAGCGCGCCTCTTCGTGTGGCCGCAAATGTATGAAGCTGAGCAGGCATGAATTCCCTCCTTCGGGGGAAGCGCCGTAACTTTTTCGCCACGCGCTACGCTCATCCTTCGAGTCTCTTTGGTTTCGAGACTCAACATAAAGCGCGCGCCGCACAAACGCGAAAATGCCCGGCATTGGTTATTCAGGTCAAGTGGCATGGTGGACTTAGTCGCTTTGCGAAAGCTTTAAGCCCGACACGCCGGGTCAACGATTTCTCGCGCGACAATTCAGGCTCAGGCTCCGTTATTGCGCGCGAGATTGAAAAGAGACTTACGGTTTTTCCGGTCTGGAAGATTTCTCTTCCTTTGCTTTACCGCCTTCAGCGGGCGCGCCCGCAGAGTTTCCCCGCGTCGCGGCCAGCGAATCGGACACGGCATCGGGCTTACGCAGCGGCTTCATCTCAACCGCCATATCTACACGACCGTTAGTCCAGCGCGTTTCGCGGCGAAATACGAGGCGGTTGTCTTCGATGGCGACCAATTGCCCGTCGTAAAACTTTTCGCCGGGGTAGATCACGTAGTTGAACTTAATCGGCGTTGCTTCGACCATCGCGGCATACCCGCGCGGCGTGCGAAAGATGCCGACGACTTGCAGTTCGCTTAAGAGCATCGCGGTCGTCGCTTTCGGCGCGGGCTGTTGCGCATCGCGGGCGGCGGCCTTCTGCTCTTTGTACTTGTCAACACGCTCCTGCACGGAGGGCGGCGTAACGACGACGACGGGCGGCGCGACTTTCGGCATTTGGCGCTTGCGCGGCGGCGGCGGCTTGTACTTGGCGAATGGATCGCGTCCCTGCGCGAAAGCCTGCGGTGGCGTCGCTCCGCTGATGGCGAAAAGCACGCACAAGGTTAAACCGAAGAAGGCGAGATGCTTGAATGTGATGTGAATCTTCATTTTTATTTCCCCTGAAAAATCGTGAACGAAGGCGCGAAAGTAAACGCGGTAATCTTGCCGTAGACTATTTGGCGGCAGGCGCAGCCGCAACAGGAGCAGCGGCGGGCGCGGCAGCAGGCACGGGCGGCGTCGCGGCCTTCTGAAGTTTCTCGGCAGAGACGTAGTAGGCCGTTAAAACAAATTGCGCATCAATCGTACTGCCATGATTCTGCGCGGTCGCCTGATTGATCTTGAAGTCGGAGATGGAAACGATGCGCTGGTATCTCGCCATCTGATCGAAGAACTGGCGTAGATTGACGAAGCTGCTGTTGACGGCGACTTCGATGGGCTTGCCGCTATAAAAATCTTGTTGCACGTCATCCTTCGGCGAAAAGCGTCGCAAAGAGAGACGGCTGCCGCGCGCGCGATCCTGCACGCCCGCCAACACGCTCGTCAATTCGCGCTGTTCCGGTAAGAGCGATTTTAATTCGTCATACTCTTCCTGACGGCTTTTGTATGCGGCACGGAATTCGTTCAAACGCTGCGAAGCGATCTGCGCCTGCGCATTCTGGCCTTGCAACACGGCGACTTTATCGTTCAGTTCCTTCGCTTCGGCGCGCGTGCCGCTGGTCACGAAGTAGCCGAAGCCGAAGTAGACGACAAGCGCGAGGCCGCCGAACACGCCCAGTTGGTAATACCAGGGCAACTCTTGCAGGTTTCCTATTTTTGGCATAACTCGTTTCCCTTTTCAGATGAACGCGGATTTCAGGTGCGTGCGCCCGCGCGATAAAAGCGGATTGCTATTGATGAAGTGCGAAGCGTTATTTTTGCGCGACCTGATTGACGGCCACGCCGGGCGCAGAGCTTTGCGGCGCGGGGTTCGAGGGCTGATAACTGCATTTGATCGTGAAGTTCACCACCTCAACCGGCGGCGCATCGGCAAGTGCTGCCCCGGCAGCGGTAGCAGTCGGGGCGGTCACACTCGCAACGGCCTTACGCTCCGTCTCGATGCTCAGGTTACTGAACAGACCGGATGAAAATTCGAGGCTCTGGCCGAAGCGCGTAACGGAAGCTTCGTTTGGCGAGCCGCCCTTAATCACCAGATCGTTGCCCTTTTGCTCGACGCTTTCAAAATACAGATCGGGCGCGCCGTCGAAGCGTTGTTTGATTGCTGCAAGCACCGCGCTCGGGCCTTGCTGCGAAGTCCTCAGCCGGTGAATGGCATCAATGCGCGCCTGTATGTCTTTGGTCTTCTTTTCGAGATCGGCCTGCTCTTTATTAACGGCGGCCATCTGCGCGGCAATCTGTTGCTGACGATCAAGTTCTTTTTGCGCCGTGTCGCGTTGCGCGTGTGAGCTGAGGTAATCGTAGCCCATTCCGAGCACCGCGAGCGATGCGACGACGAGCGCGAGCAACAACATCTGCGTGCGCGGATTCAAGACCTTCTTTTCGACAACGGAGGCCGCGAGTGTGCGGTCTGTAACGGATTCCAGCAAATTGACTTTAATCATCGCGCGTCCACTCCTCTCAAAGCGAGACCGACGGCAACGGCCATTTCGGGAACGACCTCGCGCATATAATCGGGATCGAAACGTCTCGCATCCACTTTAATACCCTTGAACGGATCGAAGACTTCAATCGGCATCTCGAAACGATTTCCCAGATACTCGATTAGTCCGGGCAGCTTCGAGCCGCCGCCGGAAATAAGAATCTTTTGCACGGCAGAGCCGCCTTCTTCCGCCGTCGCCCGGTAAAAGTCCATTGTTTTTTGCACCTCGAGCGCAAGAATGTCCGAGACGGTTTCGAGAATCGGATCAATGGCTTCCTGCTCGGTGTTTTCCGGCAACTGCAAGCCACGCTTGACGGCTTCCGCATGATCGAAGGCGATGCCGAACTCTTTCTGCAACAGCCCCGTGTACTGGTTTCCGCCGACGCTGACATCGCGCGTAAAGACGGAGCGCGCGCCATTGAGAATGTTGATATTCATCGTCGCCGCGCCGATATTGAGCAGCGCCACGACTTCTCCGGCCTGCGGATTGTAGTTGACTTCGTAGCAGTTCTGGAGCGCGAAGGCGTCAACGTCAATAATGGCGGGTTGCTTTCCGGCGAGCTGAATGGCCTGCTTGACGTTGGCGATTTTGTCGCGCTTGCAGGCGGCCATCAAAACGTGTAAAGCGTCCGGCGAAGTGCCCGTAATCTGATAGTCGAGGCTTACGTCGGCGATGTCGAAAGGAATGTGCTCTTCGGCGTGCCAGTCAATGGATTCTTCGAGTTCTTCTTCGCTCATCTGCGGCACGACGATGTTCTTGACGATCACGGAGTGGCCGCTGACGCCCGCCGCGACTCTGTCCGTTTTAATGGCGTGTTCGCGGAAAATGTTCGAGATGACGTTCGACACATCGTTGAGTTCCATGATCTGCCCGTCAACGACCGAATCGGGCTGAATGTTTTCCAGACCGAGACTGACGAGTTGCAGGTTGCCCGGCTTGCCGCTCAGTTCGACGGCCTTGATCGAGCTGGAGCCGATGTCGAGTCCGACCAGACCCTTTTTCCCTAGACTGCGTTTAAACATGAGTTGAATGTTCCTTGCGAAGTATGGATCGCTGTTGTCTGCCGCGCCGTAAACGAGCACGCGCTTTGCGCGCTCTGGAGAACTTGGCGCACGCCGTTTTCTTTTTAGGTGAGCTGATGATGGTGTGGGTGAATTTCATGTGCTGCGGCCAGAAGGCCAACGCCGATTCTTAAATATAGCAACGGATGGCGTGACGACACTGGTGGAGAAAGCATTTGTCGGCGCTCGCGTAAAGGGGGCACGGGCGCGTTCAAGAAAGATTTCAAAAGCGAGTGGACTTGTTAAGTGGAGGGACTGCTACGGGCAACGCGCAATAAAGTCGGACGCGCCACGAGAGGCCATCTCACTTCGGCAACCCGGCCAAGTCAAAAACCAAAGCGGCCTGACTTCCGTAGGCTTTGCGACCCCCGCTCACGCGGAGTGTGCCTTTTCGTTTGAGTTTCAAAGATAGCGACGCGCTGGCTTGCCTCTGTTTTTGCCCCGCACTCCGAAGAGATTCGCGCGCGTCGTACTCTCTTACCGGCAGCGAAATAGCTTCCACTGCCACAAACAAGAATACGACAATCGCAAAACATTGTCAACGGCTTTTTACGAAGTTAAACCAGCGAAATTAAAGCTCGAAAAAGAGGAGAAGGCGAAAAAGACCGAACTACGGCTTCTAAGTAATTTATTTTCTACTGTTTAACCTTATCTCTCGCTGACTGTCTTAGTCTCTGCTGCGGCATTGGCTGGAGAATTGGTTGCGTTTGGTTTAACACGGATGGTCTTGGCGGGAATGCCCACTTTCACGTGATACGGTTCGACATCCTTGGTGGCGACCGCACTGCTTCCGACCATCGCCTGTGCGCCGACCTGCACTCCAGCGAGCACCGTCGCGTGATACGTGATGCGTGCGCCATCGCCGATGCGCGTGACACGGTTTTCGACGTCGTTGATGTCAACGATATCGTGCGTGTGCGAATAGATGTTGGCGTAATCGGAGAGGGACACGTTGTTGCCGATCTCTATGCCGCCGCGATCATCAAGCAGCACGTGGCGATGCACCACGACGTTATCACCGAACGATAAATTGTAGCCGAAAGACCATTCGACGAAGTGCCAGCACTTGAAGTTCGCGCCGACGCGGCGAAAGACGAGGGGCGCGAGCATTCGCCGGAAGCGATGACCGAGCAGCGCATTCTGGCCGAGCGGCGAGCGGTCGTACATCTGCCACAGCCACACGAAAGGCTTGCGTTCGGCATACGCCGCCGCATCAATGTCAGGGTAATATTCCGGCTCCGTCGTCACATTGCGCGGATCGAAGTTATGCAGCACGGCGCGCGCGGCTGGCGAAAGCGAGTCGGCATCGGGCGCGCGATTGAGGCTCTCGCCATGCGCGGCTATGCCGTAATAGATTTCATAAAGCGTATCGCGCACGACATCGTTCGGATCGCGCCGCCCGTCGGTTAAAGCTTGGTGCAACGCCTCCAGAAATTCATCGAAGGCGGCTTCGGCGGGCGGCTGGGCGCGTAGTTGACGATACGACATAGCTCTTTTACCTCTTAACCGGAACGCGCCAGCGGCCTGCGCCCAGTTGCATAATTCGATTAATAGTGCGGGATAGGCATTCAAAGTATCACAGACAAAATTGCACGGCAACGCGCAGCAAGCTCGCGTATAAAGCACGCCGGAAAATTCTCGACGGCGCACGTCCGACCCTTGTGCGCCTTGCCTCGCGCGATGCCGGACGGTTAGGATAAATGAACGATGAAAAGGTTTCGTTCGGTTCTGCTGCCGGTCTCTGTGCTGGCAATTTTTTGTGTCGCATGGTTATGGTGGAACCATTCCGACAGAGTTGACATGGCGGCGACAGTACCGGGCGACTCCCTCGTCTATCTGGAAGCTGACAGCTTGCCGCAAATCCTGCGCGCCGTGACAGGAACGGACGCATGGAAGACGCTTGCGCCTGTCGCGGGCGTCGGCGCGAGTTTCGGCAGCGTTGGTTGGCTGAGCCGCCTCGCGGCATGGACGGGCATCGGCCCGGCGGATGCAGTGGTCTTTGCCCGCGCGCAAGTCGCCGTCGCGGTGCTTAACTTCGAGACGACGGCGGGCAGCGTCAAACCACGCGCGGCGGCGGTGATTGAAACGCACACGGGCGAACGGCGCACACGCGCGGCCATCGAAAAGCGCGTCGGCGATTTCGCCCAACACGCTTATTCCAATATTCGCGTCGAACGAAAACAACTTGACGGCGCGGAATGGACGACGTGGAGCCAAACGAACACGTCGAGCGATGAAACGGATCGTCGCATCATCGCGGCGATTACGGGCAGCCTCGCCGTTATCGGCAACGACGAGCAGGCGGTGCGCGCGTGTCTCGCCGTGCATAACGGTGAAAGGCCGAGCCTCGCGGTTGATCGCCAGATGACGGCGATGCGCGGGCGTGTGGCGAGCAATGAATCGCTTGCCTTCGGTTATGTCTCACCGGCGGGCGCGGCGAAGTTGCTGGAAGTGGCCGCCGCCGTCTACGCTTCGCAGATTTCTCTGAACCCCCGCGCGCAAAGCTTCGCCGCAAGTCTTTTGCCGCAACTCGCGGGCAAAGTTTTAGGCAGCATCGGATGGAGCGCGCGTTCGTCCGACGGCCAGATTGAGGATCGCTATTTTCTCTCGCTGCAAAACGGCGTGGCCGCGCGGCTACGTGATGCGCTTGCGCCCTCGCCTTCCCTGACATTCAATGCCGGAGAGTTTTTGCCCGCCGGAACTTATTCGACGACGCGCTACAATTATCTCGATCCGTCTGCCGCGTGGCGCGGTTTGAACGACGCCGTTTCGTCGCAATTAGATTCTTTGAGCGCATCGCTCGTGCAGACGTTTCTCAATGCCGCGCTGCAACCTTACGGCATCGAAGACCCTTCCCAATTCTTTCGCGCTATCGGCTCCGAAATCGTCACCGCACGGCTGGACGATACGGGGGAAAGCACGGTGCTGATGGCTGAGGTGCGCGATGAGAAGGCGTTGCGCACGCTGGTCGCACGCAGGCTCGGCGCGAGTGCGCGTATCGAGCGCGTCGGTGAAACGGAGATGCTCGTCTCCAGAGACGCGACGCGCGAGGCCGCTGCTTTTGTCGCCGGACATTTAATCGTCGGCTCACGCGAAAGCCTTCGCCGCTGCCTTGTCGCTTACAGCGAACACCGTACGCTGGCTTCGACCAACAGTTTCCAACTCACTGCGCGTTCGTCTCTAGCGGCCAACGTGAAGGGCGCGCTGACGCTCACGAATGATGAAAGGGCGGCGCGCGAGTTAATTCTTTTCGTCGCCGCACAGAGCGGCGCACGACCTCGCGCCGCCGACAAAGAAGAGTTGAAGCGTGCGCTTGAAAGCTTACGATTCGCCGTCACGGAAACGCGCCCCGTCGAAGAAGGTTTCGAGCGCATCACGCACTCGTCATTCGGGCAGTTCGGCGCGTTGGCACGATTATTTTCGGATGATGAACAGAAGCAACGATAAAGAATCAAGGTATTCGAGAGACAGGCGGGCTGACGCGATTTTAAGCGTCGAACGCCGGATAGTCGAACGGGTGATCGGCGAGGACGGCGCGCATATTGATTTGGCCGTGAAGCGTTTCGAGATACGCGCCGAAGCGGTGCAGCACGGGCGTCAATTCAACTGCGCCGCGTGATGCTGCGACCTCTTCGATGAAACGCTCGCAGGCTTCCCAATCTTTGTACATCAAATAACGCAGGCTGCCTTCGCGGAACTCTGCGAGGCGTTCGAGAAGTTGCGCGACAGGATAACGGTCACGCTCTTTTTCGCCGCGCCGCACAAGCTGCATCAGCGTCCACAAATCCGCGCGTAGGGCAAGCGATTGATCGAGCTTCGTCTGGAATTGATTGAAGAGCCGTGCGCCGTCGAGCGTGGCATCGAAAAGCTGCGCGAGCGTGACCGTTGACTGCTGAAAGGAATCGCGCAACAGGCCGTGCGCGTTTTCGACTTTGGCATAGATCGCGGGCGCTTGCCGCAACGCGCAGAGGCCGACGAGTTCGTGCGCGAAGACCTTGCGCAATTCCATACCAATCGCGTAGCTTGTGCCGTCAAGCGCATCGAAGATTGCTTCGTCTAAATTTTCACGCCGCAACGCCTGCGTTTCGATAAAGGCGAGCAGGGCGCGCGAGTCTTCATGCACAAGCGTGAAGAGCGGCAGCAATTGCTTGAGCGGCTGATCGCGGCGCAGATGCTTTTCGACGATGCGAAGTTGTTCGAGCAAGTTCGATAGATCGCCGAAGATGCGCAGCATATCGCCGCCGAGCGATTCGGTTCCGGTGATGGCGCGTGCCAATGCAAGTAAAGGAGCTTGGACATTTCCGTTTCTCTGGTGGCGAGCGCGACGGGCGAGTAAGCGCGCGATGCCGCAGTGTTCGATCTCGCGTTCGAGAATCTTTCCAAGCCCCGCCCATGCTTGAAAACCGACGTGTTCGGATTCAAGCATCGCGTCGCAAACAGCGCGTGCGTCGGCCAGCGTTTCAGAGAGAGCGACAGCGGAAAGGTCTTCAGGCACTGACGATGAATTTTGTGCGTGCCCTTCTTCAGGCGCGAGGAATTCAGCGGATGCGAGAAAATCCAACTCGACGCCGGTTTCCGCTTCGTTAGCGGCGGCCATGCGTGACGGCTCGTTGTTGATCGTGCCGAGCGCAAGCTGTGAGCATTTAAGCAGTGTCTGGCGAACAATACGTAGCTCACGATGCCAGTTGCGTGTGAGCGCCTCGGCGTGCTCCGGCTCTGTGAACGGATGATTGCGCGGCTTAAAGAAACTCAGCAAAGCGCGCAACCACAAATCGAGTTGCGCCGCATCATTATTATCCGGTGCGGCTTCAAGACGGACGTGCCGCTCCGCGTGGCGAGTTTCGTCGCGCGCCGCTTGCTCTGTCGGGGAAATACTTGTGTCCAAAACTTTAACAAGCCTCTATTGATTTTAGGCTGCGTCAGGTCGCACCGGTCAGCGCGTCCTGCCATGATTGTAAGCGCGAAAGCATCCTGCTGGCAAAACAACTATCATTCAGGCAGTCAAATAAAGAACGCAGCAGGCCGGTTTTCCGGCTCTGCTGAAAGCTGATTCCGATGTCGAAGGCAAATCTCGATGAGCTTTTAATTGCGACGCGCAACAAAGGTAAAGTGCGTGAGTTGGAGGCGCTTTTGAGCGGCTTGCCGGTGCGCCTGCGTAGCCTTCAGGAATTTCCGCAGCTCGGCGAGGTGGCGGAAACCGGCGCGACCTTTGCGGAGAACGCCGCGCTCAAAGCGCAAACTTACGCACGCGCGGCAGGTGTCTTCACGCTTGCGGACGATTCCGGCCTCGAAGTCGAAGCGCTCAATGGCGCGCCCGGCATCTTTTCGGCACGCTACGCTGGCGCAGACGCGACGGACGCAGAACGCATCACACGATTGCTGCACGAGCTTGATCGCACACAGGATGAGCTACGTCGCGCACGCTTCGTGTGCGTGATCGCCATCGCCGATTCTTCGGGAGAGTTGCTTCATGTTTCGGAAGGAGTTTGTGCGGGCGGTATTGCGCACGCGCCAAGCGGCGACAACGGATTCGGTTACGATCCGATTTTTATCCCTGACGGATACGCGCAAAGCTTTGCCGAGTTGTCAGCACAGTTGAAGCAACAAATCAGCCATCGTGCCCGCGCGCTCAAACAGGCACGCGCCTTTCTGCAAACGTACTCACCGAATCGGCTTTGACCGGCTCTTAACATTCTTGCCTGAATAGTCTGTAAAGAGCGTGCCGGTTACGGGGCATTTGATTGTTTGAAGTTGCGATGCAAGAATGGATGACTTAGAATCGAATCTCTTCGGCATGGCGGCTGATTGCTTTCACCGCAGAACAGTTAAGATTTCGGGCAGTGGCGCAGCCTGGTAGCGCACCGCATTTGGGATGCGGGGGTCGGAGGTTCGAATCCTCTCTGCCCGACCAATTGATTAAACGACAAACGGTGGGACGCGCGTCCCACCGTTTGTCGTTCGCCGCGCTCTTATCAAACGGCGTGTCGTTTTCATATTTTGTCGAAAGAGAATCCGCAGGGATTGATTGGCAGTGTCGGGTGAATCAGACACACCATGTTTGCAAACAGAAACCGCCTCTCTCTGAAATTTCAGAGAGAGGCAGTTCACTAAAAAGCTTACTTCAAATACCTATGGGGTTGTCAGTCCCCTAACTTGAATGTTGCCGCCGTCAATCGGAAACTGATCGAAGTCCGGCTGTAGCGCGCACGCAGACGCCTGTGTAAAGTCCAGGTCGGCGTCACAAGAAAAGGCTATTAAACTGATGGTGTCTCTATTCTTTCCCGGCTCGCCATTGTCGAATACCGTAAAGAAGCCCCGACAACCATCACCCAGATTGGGGTCGTTGCTATTCCTGACTGTTCCACCGATAGCGGCTCTTTTGCCTATGACATTGCCACCCGAATCTCTAACATCAGTGACGAGAAGGCAGCTAATATCCAGCTTTGCCCGGAAATCAAAGCCGGGATTATGGATTGTTGCCGATCCCTTGACAGTGCCATCCTGCTGCTGAATTGCACTGAACGAAAACTGTCGCTTTTGTCCGCTGGGAAGCGTCAGCGTTCCATGACCGTTCGCCGATGCTTTATCAGTTTGAGTTTGCGCCACCGAGTGGGGCGCTAACACAAACAATACGGCAACCGCCAGCGTAGCAATCAGACCCGGTAGAATGAGAAATTTAGCTGTTTTGGTTTTCATCGGGAGCACTCCTTTAATTGGTTGAGTACGCACTACTACCGCACGTAGAAGTGCAGGGTTTGATCATAGAAAGGCGAGCGAAGTGTCTACACTATCTGTAGTCTTCGCACAAGGGCCTTGCGGACTTTTGAGGCTGCGGAATATATAAATTCAAAGCGGAAAAGTCAATCCTCTGGGGAGCTAGGTGAACGCGCAAAAGAGACGCACGTATAACCTTGCTGGATCGCCAACATAAAGGCGACCTAAACGGGTCGGTTTTTTCTGTTTTTTGGTTGCTAGAAATACGAAAAAGAGCTTTTTTCGGGTGAAAGCGGCGGAAATGGCGATTTTTTGAAGACTTCTGGTAGCGTCTATGCTATATGTTTCCACGCTTTATCAATTTTCCTCAAAATAATCGGAGGTAATCAATACTACGCCATGGCGACTAAAGCGGCAGCAAGCAGCAAGAAACGCATGACCCAATCGGAAGTAATCAACCATTTTGCCGAAAAGTTCGGAATGAAACGCGCTCAAGCCAAAGAGGTGTTCGACGAGCTGGCACAGTTAGCGAGCCGGGAAGTAAGCACAAACGGTGAATTTGCCCTTCCGGGCTTCGGTAAATTAGTTTTGTCACAGCGCAAGGCACGCGAAGGACGCAACCCTGCGACCGGCGAAACCATCCAGATTCCGGCCAAAACTACGCTCAAGTTTCGCGTCGGCAAAGGCATGAAAGATACGGTCGTACCTAAAAAGAAGTAACCGGCGTCTTCTTCATACCGCACAGCGAAAGCGCCGCCTCGCCACACCCGTTAAACTCTTCTACTATCACGGGTCGTAGCGGGCGGCGCTTTCATTTATGTGTCCCAAAAGCTGTTTAGCCACTGTTTTACAATGCTCTCACATCGCTCCGACGCCACTCGAAGATTTTTCTGGCTTTTTTCATGAGTTATCGGTATAATCCGTCGTTTCGATTAACCCTGTCATTTCAGGTTATGCGCCTCTGACAGTATTGGCGTGCGTTCAGTCAGGATACAATCTTTTCGATTTTGCAACACTTTTGCATCCTGAATTGTTTAGTTATCATCTAACTTCTACTTGTACAAAATAAGAGAGCCGTGCCGAGGGGGAAATAGCCGGGCGGACTCTTGAGATTAAGGAGCAACAGGCAACGTGAATAATGGGACTTCTCCGATGGAAGATCGGTTACTGAAAATTGACCACATACAGGCACGCCGTTATTCAAAATTAAACGGCGCGGCGCTTGATATTGCGACCGAAGGCATCCTGCGCCACTTGCGCGCGTGCGACCGTATGGACGTTAACCCGGACATCTCCGCCGTGCGCGAGATCATTGACGACGCGCTGAATGGCCGCCGCATTTTCGCCGAGACAGCCAACGACCGACGCGCCGCTTAACAATTCCCTTCGCTATTTTCAATTCAAGGCTGCCGATTCGTTACATAAAGAATCGGCAGCTTTTTTTATTTAGGCGGGTGCAGCATCGCCTTTAAGTAATCACGCGCGCTGGCGGGCAAAAGTTTTTTAATACTATGCCGGACGCTTGAGGTGCAGGCTCATCAGCGCAACGAGGCTGAGCGCGTCCGTGATTTCGCCTGTGAGCGCCATACGTGTGGCGGTGGACAGCGGCACGCGGCGCACGCGCAGACGTTCGGTTCCTTCCGGTTGGCATTCGCCCTGCGCTAGATTGGTTGCGAGAAACCAGACGGCGTATTCATCTGAAACCGAGTTTGAAAGATGCGCCTCGCCTAACTGCTCCCACGTGGCGGCACGCAAGCCCGTCTCTTCCGCAAGCTCGCGTTGCGCCGCCTGCAAAAGGTTTTCACCTTCAGGACAGCCGCCTTCTGGAATCTCCCACGAATATTTGTTTAGCGGATAGCGATACTGCCCGACGAGATAAATAAAATCATCTTCGACGGCAAGAATCCCGATGGCCGTATTCTTAAAATGTACGACGCCGTAAATTCCGCGCTCACCGTCGGGACGCACCACCTTATCTTCTCTCAAACTAATCCACGAATTCTCGTAAATGTGCTCGCTTGCGAGCGTGCGCCAGGGATTCGCGGTCTCGTCCGCTTCCGTTATCGTTTCACTGTGTTTCATAAGTTTCTCGCTTACGCCAACGTCCTAAACCGTCGCGGCATCGGCGCTCACATCCGATTGCTCTTCGATGGTCGTCGGTTCTTGCAGTGTCTCGCTGGCGGGTCTGTCAATTTGTCTGAAGACGTCCATCAGCGCGAGCGTGACGGCGACGATGACGGGGCCGATCACGAGGCCGAGCACGCCGAAGACCTGCAAGCCGCCGAGCACCGAGAAGAAGATCAACAATTCGTGCAGCTTTGTTTTCTCGCCGACGAGTTTCGGGCGCAGGAAGTTATCAACCGAGCCGATGACGACCGCACCCCATGCCGTGAGGATAATGGCTTTCCCCCAGTGTCCCGTAACCGCCAGAAAGATCGCCGCCGGAACCCACACCACGAAGGATCCGGCCAGCGGAATCATTGAAAGAAACAGCATCACCACGCCCCACACCAGCGCCGAAGGCAACCCGAGCACCCAGAAAGCCAGCCCTCCGAGCGCGCCCTGAATTGCCGCAATAATCACGACGCCGTACACGCTGGCGCTGATAATGTCGCGCGTCCGTGCGAAGATTTCGTGCGATTGTGCTCTTTTAAGCGGCAGCACATCGCGCAGCGTGTCTCTGATGCTCTCGCCGTCGCGGAAGAAATAGAACATCGTAAAAATCACGAAAAAGATTTCGACGATGATGCCCACCAGCCCGCCGACGATGCCGAGCGTGCGCCCCGCAATCTGGCCGCTCAAGCCCTTCAAGCGTTCGACGATGTACTGCTGCGAACGCAACTCTTCGACGTTTACGTAGCGTCCGAGCCACTTAAGAATGCGCACGGAGGCGGGCGAATTAGGATCGAGTAACGTGGCAATATTATTCTGTAAGTTTTGCGCAACGCCCGCCATCTCGTTAACAACAGCGAGGGTCACGAGCGTCAGCGGAATCAGGATCGTCGCAATCACCAGCAGGCTTGAAAGTAGCGCACTCCAACCGGGACTTTTCGTGCGCGCGACGATGCGCCGGTGAACCGGATAAAAGAGAATGACCAGCACTGCCGCCCACAGTATGACGTCAACAAACGGTTGCAGCATCAGCCAGCACAAATAAACCGCCACCGCTGCGGCAACCATCAAAGCAATCCAGCGCAACTGATTCCGACGCTCTTCCATATCGCTACCCTTTTATTTCATACTTGGCGCTTCCGTATAAAGCGCACAAGTTATGGCGAAGACGAACGCACGGCCTTCCCGTAATGACTGAAGATCATTTTAGCTTAACGGTTGACGCGCCACGTGCGCGGCATGGTAACATCTGGCCGCGTCGCAAGTCGCGCTCCCGTAGCTCAGTGGATAGAGCATCTGCCTTCTAAGCAGAGGGTCGCACGTTCGAGCCGTGCCGGGGGCACCATAATTATCAAACGCCCGACGGCCATTCTGCGGAGTGGCCGTTTTGCTGTGCGCCTTTTCCGCGTGAACTCTGTGAAGATCGAAACGAATCGAACGGTGTTAGCAAACCGGGCAGTTGAAAAAAGCGAAAGCGCCGCGCGTTTTTATTCCGCGCAGCGCCTTTTTTATCGAGCCGTTCGTCTCAAATGTTTATTTGAAGCGAACGCCGATGCCGAAGATTACGTTGTTGGCGGTGCTGGTTCCCTGACCGTTTGCACCGTTGTTATTGCTGCCGAAGATCGGCGCGTAATCAATCGAGAGACGCAACGCCGTGCGCCTGCCGATGTCAACGCCGCCGCCGAGCTTCAAGGCGAAATCGGTGCTGCTGCTATCGGCAATGAACGTGTCACCATTGGGGAATGAGACGCGCGAATTGGCTGCACCGAGGATTCCATGAACATAAGGTGTGAAATTCTCGTTGCCGGTCTGGATGCGAAGGTGCGGGCCGCCGCCGAATTGATAGATGGTAAAACGTGTATCGAGCGGCGAGTTAGTCGTCCTCGTCGTGCTCGGCAACGCCGTAGGGAAAGTGGTGGTGGTCGTCGCTACATTGAAAGACTCTGTCCGGTAGTGGCCGGAAAAATCACCTTCGAGTCCAAAGTAATCATTCAGGTAGCCGACAGCAGACACATCGAAACCGTAAGCGGTCACGCGGTTGCCGTTATTGGTAAAGGTCGAGGTGGTTCTCGTAGGAACGCCATTGACCGTGCTACCTATGCTACTGCTGAAGTTTTCGAGACCGCTATCGAGGTTGTTGATGGAGAACTGTCCGGCGAACTCCGGGCGGCGATCTTGTGCCCCCGCAACACAGCTAAAAACGGCAATTAGAATTGCCGGAAAAAGTAACTTACGCATTCAGATTCCTCTCAAATCACACAAAATTTAGCTGCAAGGAGAACTTCGACGAAATCATCCCGCAGCTTTCGTTATGTTTTAACATATTAAGAGCCTCCGACAAAGCAACGCGATGCACGGCAACTGTCGGCGTAGCCCTTGTGATTGCCCGCCAAAACACACGAAATTCAACGTCGGCGGGCAGCAAACTTAACACTGCGCCGTCAGTTCTGTCAGGCATTTGAATAGATGAATGAAGAGGCTAGAACGAATATCAGGAGTTTGGTGCAGAGTGGGCACAGAGATGAACCTACCAGACGGAGGCGACGATGGTTTCGTCAAACTCTATAATTTCGCCGTTTGGTAAGATATGAAGAAGGCGTGCGCCCCGCGCTTTTAAGGGCGGCGCAAGCAGGCCGATCCGGTGGCAATGGGCTCGCGGCTCGCGGTGTGTGGTGAGCGGTTGCGATTCCGAACACATCAGCACAACACGCAACTCCGCCGCCAACTCCATAATGCGATCTAATCCGCGCGCCAACTCTTTGGCCGGTGCAATGACCTTCCCGCCGCATTCCGGCAAATGTTCGTAACCGACCCCGCGCTCACGTAAGTTCGCTTCCAGCACACGCCCGTTGTACTGCGGCCAACGCGAACGCGCCGCGCTTCGCACATCGCATACGAATTCTATTTCATGGCTCTGCAAGAGTTTCATAAAATATGCGAACGGGTGGCGTCCATGACCAATCGTGTAAATAATCGGCGCTGACATACGGCGTGCGGTCTCCCGGCGACGTTGACTTTCGACGGCGTTGCAAGTAATTTTCTTTTTCGCTTGTCACCGGAGTGTAAGGCTTTTCTTCCCCCATTCAAACTTTCAACTCTATCGAACAGGTAAATATCATCATGACTCCTTCGCCCAGTTTTTTCGCCGCGTTGCGCCGCCTGAATCGCACGACGAATTTAACACAAACGCAAATCAGCTTTCGCGCACATCTAAAACGCACGTTCACAGGTTTATCGCTCGCGCTGTTTGCGCTTACCGCGCACGTCGCAGTCTTCGCGCAGCAAACTTATAAGCAGCCGCCGAAGGAAATCTTAGATGTGCTCAATGCGCCCGTGACGCCGCAGGCTTCGATTAGTCCGGCGCGCGATTACATGATGCTCTTTGAAGGCGTTCGCTATCCGCCGATCACCGATCTGGCGCAACCCTTAGAGCGGCTCGCGGGCTTGCGCATCGCCACCAATTCCAACGGGCCATACCGCGCGCCCTACTTCGTTTCGCTCGCGTTGAAACGCATCAACGACGGCACGGAAACGCGCATCGGGCTTCCCGCTGGCGCGCATATCAGCGCGCCGCAATGGAGTCCCGACGGCAAACGCTTCGCTTTCACGAACGCCGTCGCCAACCACATCGAATTGTGGGTCGGCGAAGTGGCGACGGCGAAAGCGCGCCGCATCGAGGGCGTGACGATCAACGCGGCTTACGGCGAACCGCTGCAATGGATGCCCGACAATCAAACGCTGCTCGTGCAACTCGTGCCCGCGAATCGAAAGACTCCGCCGACGGCAGCAACAGCACCCGCTGGCCCGAACGCGCAGGAGAGCACAGGCAAACGCGGCCCCGTGCGTACTTATGAAGATTTACTAAAAACCCCGCACGACGAAGATTTGTTCGATTACTACGCCACGTCGCAGCTCGCTTTCCTTAACGTCGCAAACAATCAAACGACGCCCGTCGGCCAGCCCGCGATCTTTCAAACCCTTGACGCTTCGCCCGACGGTAATCACCTGCTCGTTGCGCGCCTGCATCGCCCGTACTCGTATCTCTACCCGCACTTCGCTTTCCCGAAAGATGTCGAAGTATGGGATCGTGCGGCGAAAGTCGTCTACAAACTTGCGAGCCTTCCGCTTGCGGACGAAGTGCCGGTTGACGGCGTCCCGAAGGGCGCACGCGAGTATGAATGGCGGCCGACGGAACCGGCGACGCTTGTCTGGGCGGAGGCGTTAGATAACGGCGACCCGAAACAGAAAGTTCCCTTCCGCGACCGCCTGTTGATGTTAAAAGCGCCTTTCACCGCAGCGCCCGTCGAGCTTGCCAAAACCGAACAGCGATTCGGAAATTTGCAGTGGAGCGAAAAGGGCGGCACGGCTTTCTTTAGTGACTACAACCGCGACACGCGACACCTGCGCACCTATTTAATTGACGCGAACGATCCGGCCAAACCCGCCAAGCTTGTCTGGGATTTAAGCACGCAGGATCGGTATCGCAATCCGGGCACGCCTGTTACGCGAGTGCTTCCGACCGGCCATCGCGCAATGTTGCAGAGCGGAGATTTCATCTACCTGAACGGGCAGCAGGGCGCATCGCCGCAGGGTGACCGTCCGTTCCTTGACCGCTTCAACTTGCAGACGCTTCAGGCCGAACGCCTGTTTCGTTCCGACGGGAAATCCTTTGAAAGCGTCGTGGCTCTGTTAAGCGACGACGGCACGCGATTCATTACGCGCCGTGAAACGCCGGTTGATCCGCCCAACTATTTCATACGCTCGCTCGCGCCGCAAACAATTGCCGCAACAACTCCCGGCGAAGCCGTGCGCGCTTCCGACTTTAAACCTTTAACGCAATTCCCAGACCCGACGCCGCAACTGCGCGGCATCAAAAAACAGCTCGTCACATATAAACGCAAAGACGGCGTTGATCTTTCCTTTACGCTTTATCTGCCGCCGAACTACAAAGAAGGGACGCGGCTGCCCACTATCGTCTGGGCGTATCCGGCGGAGTTCAACGATCCGGCGACAGCCGGGCAGGTCTCCGGTTCGACGCAACGCTACACGACGATCACAGGCCCTTCGCAACTCTTTCTGCTGCTCGAAGGCTACGCGATTTTAGACAACGCTTCGATTCCGATTGTCGGCGAGCCGGAAACGGTCAACAACACCTATCTCGAACAACTCGTGTCGAGCGCGCAGGCGGCAATTGATAAGGCCGTCGAGATGGGCGTCGCGGATCGTGACCGCGTCGGCGTCGGCGGCCATTCCTACGGCGCATTCATGACGGCCAATCTGCTGGCGCACTCCGATCTTTTCCGCGCCGGTGTCGCCCGCAGCGGCGCATACAATCGCACGCTCACGCCGTTCGGGTTTCAGAGCGAACGTCGCTCTCTGTGGGAAGCGCCGGAGCTTTACATGAAGATTTCGCCGTTTAACTTTGCCAACAAAATCAACGAGCCGCTTCTGTTGATTCACGGCGAAGCGGACGACAATACAGGCACGTTTCCGATTCAGTCCGACCGTATGTATCAGGCGATTCGCGGCACGGGCGGCACTGTCCGCCTCGTTACGTTGCCTCTCGAAGCACACGGCTACGCCGCACGCGAATCCATCGGCCACGTGCTGTATGAAACAATCAACTGGTTCGATAAGTACGTAAAGAACGCGCCGCCGCGTACAGGCAAGGAACAACAGGCCGGACGATAGGAAAGCAAGAGGAAAGATTGATTATGATTTTAGGATCAAGGCCAACGAAGCAGAGATTCCGAAAAGGCTAGTTCGCCTTTCGCATGGAGTTGATTGACTCTACCTGCTCATCATTAGCGAATCGCTCCAGACAGGAGCGACACAGGCAATTATGAAAGCGTGCGCGGAGATTCTCGCGCACGCTTTCGCTTACCTTTACTTCGTTGCACCAGCAACCCGTGAGTGTCGCGCCGCACGTGAACGCTTCGCCACACGCTTCGCAGTTTGATGGCGGGCGACGCAGCAGAGAAAGCTCTCGCATAACCTTCGGCAATTTCAATCCGGCATCTCCCTCAACCGCAATTTTCCATTTCACACGCCAACGCATCGGCACGTGCGTCCGTTTGCGTCGTCGCCGCATTTTTGTAAGGACAATGGCGACAATCGTTTTCGCAACAGTAGCCGCGACGAAGATGAAACCGTGCGGTGAAGACCATCAACGCGCCGTCCCAGTAAAAATCTTCGCCTTCGGTTAGTTGAACTCTTTCGCGCCCGGACATAAAACTCGCCAGTTCCGAATTATCGCTTCGATCAATGGCGGCGTTAAGATTTAACTCTTGCCCGTGTAAGTAACGCGCCAGATTTTATCCGCTCCGTCATCCGTAATCAGCATCGAGCCGTCTTTTAGAACCAGCAGCCCGACGGGACGCCCCCAGACTTGCGTGCTGTTTTCGTCGAGCATCCAGCCCGTCAAAAAATCGTCGTAGCCGCCGACGGCGCGCCCATCTTTGAAGCGTATGCGGATGATCTTGTAGCCCGTTCGTTTGGTGCGATTCCATGAGCCGTGCAGCGCGACAAACGCATCGCCGCGATATTCCTGCGGGAACATAGTGCCACGATAAAACGCGAGGCCGAGCACCGCCGAATGAGCTTGAATCAAAACATCCGGCACAATCGTTCGCTTCACCAGATCGGGACGCTCGCCTTTGCGTCGCGGGTCAATGTTCTGTCCCAAGTAGGCATACGGCCAGCCGTAAAAACCGCTCTCTTTGATTGGCGTGACGTAATCGGGCACAAGCTCATCGCCCAGCCGGTCACGTTCCTGTACCGCCGCCCAGAGAACTTTCGTCGAAGGATTAAAGTCTAAGCCAATCGGGTTGCGCGTGCCGCTGGCGTAGATGCGCCGTCCCGTGCCGTCCGGGTTAAATTCCAGAATCGAGGCGCGCGGCTCCGGTTCTTCGCTGACGTTCGATTGCGAGCCGATGGTCACATACATTTTCGTGCCTTCGGGATTGAAGACGATGTTGCGTGTCCAATGTTCGCGGTAACCTTGTCCGGGAATGTCCGCGATCTTCTCCGGCTCGCCATCGGCCTTCGTCTGTCCGGCCTTGTAGCGAAAACGCACGACGGCATTAGTGTTGCCGACATAAAAATAGTCGCGCCAGAAGGCCATCCCGAACGGTTTGTTAAGCCCGGTCGCAAAAGTAAAACGCTCGCGCGCCGTGCCGTCTTCCTTCATGCCGCGCAGGATAATGATGCTGTCCGCGTCCGCATCCGCGACGAACACATCGCCGTTCGGAGCGAGCGCCATCCAGCGCGCTCTGCGAAAACCGCCTTCGGCGAAAGTGTTGATAGCGAAGCCGGGCGGCATCTGCAACTGTGCGCCTTTGGGTCGCGCGATAACGTCTGGGCCGTTGGTGGCGTCGGGCGAAGAGTTCGGCGGCGGCAAAGAGGCGGGCGTAATATCGTAATGCCGCAACGCGCGCGTTGGATTCACGAGCGGCGCATCATTCAAAGGCTGCGCTTCGCTCGCAGCTTGCGCCGTTTGATTCGCGCCTGCTTGTTTCGACGAAGTTTGCGAAGGCGACTGCGCACACGCCAACTGCGGCGGAAGTTGCAGGGCTGCCGCGCAAATCAAGATTGCGCGCGCCGTCTTCAACGCGAAGGCAGATGTTCTTTTGTTTCTCACAATATTTAAACTCCGTTCAGACAAGACTTAAAATACTTACCGGCGCATAAAATGCATAGTCGTCTATTTGTTCCTCAAAGCTGCTGTTGCGTGCGCCTATTCTCTCACGATAAGCCTTCGATGCAAACGTGCAAAACCATTCGCTTGAAGTCGCTATTAAAGTCCGCGACGCTTTCATTGGAGATGCGTGCAGCCAGCGAATCGCTAACGCGGCGTTGTTTCTTCAAAGCGCATTTGCGTGTTATGATTCCCGCGCTCTCCCGAAAATATTTTCGATACAGGAGACGCTATGAACCTTCGACGCAAAATCACCTTTCTGACATTCGCTCTCGCGCTGGCAATCTTCACGACGGCCTGCCCGAACCGCGAAACCATCTCAAAAATCAACGCCGATCCCGGACGCTACCGCAACAAAGAAGTGGCCGTCGCCGGAACCGTCACCGACAGTTACGGCGTGCTCGGCAAAGGCGGCTATGAAATTGACGACGGCACGGGCAAGCTTCTCGTCGTAACCGAACGCGGCATTCCTTCGCGCGGTTCGCGCATCGGAGCGAAGGGCAGAATCGCCAACGGCTTCAGCTTCGGCGGAAAGAATTTCGGCACGGTTATGATCGAATCTGATCGCCGCGCAAAATGACGCACACGACCGAAGCGCACACGGTTGAGCCGCAATCATTCCTGCGCAGCCTCGATGAACAGTTCGCGCAGATTCATGAACGCTCCTGTGCGATGCTGCGCGTAATCCCACCGGATGTTTTGTACGCACCGCCGCGCGAAGATGTAGGAAAGTCGGAGCGCGCTTTTCCGGTTCAGTCATGCGGCGAATACATTTTACGCGCGGCAGCGGCGGTCGAACAGACCTTCGGCGGCATCACGGCGAATCTGTGGGACGACCCGTTTGAGTGGACGCTGCCGGAAACGCTTTCGACGCCGGAGCGTGTGACGGAATATCTAAGCGAAGTCGAATCAACCAGACGGCGCGCATTCGATTCTTTCCACGCAGATGCGGAGTTGCAGAAAGAGCTTGTCGTTCCGTCCGGCGCAACCAAAACTCTTTGCGCGCTACTCTTGGAAACGCTCACTCGCGCCGCACATTATCAGGGATGCGCTGCCGCCGTCTTTCAACTCTTTTCAACTGCCCGGCTGCCCATTGTGTGAGGTCTTTTTCGCACCTTAATTTAATGAACGAGGTGAGGCCGAAATCAACGGCGGAAGTTTTTGAAGGTTCCCTCGCCGGACGCTTGCGCGAACGGATTCGCAGCGAAGGCGCGATCACGTTTCACGATTTTATGCAGGCGGCGCTCTATGATGCGCGCGACGGTTACTACAACCGGCAAGGCATTGTGCGTTGGGGGCGCACGGGCGATTACCGCACGAGCGCCGAAAGCAGTTCCCTTTTCGCTCACACCTTTGCGGCCTACTTCGCCACGCTCTACGAACAACTCGGCGCGCCCGCGCGCTGGACTTTATTTGAAGCGGGCGCAGGCGCAGGCCATTTCGCTTACGGTGTGCTCGAAACATTCGCACGCGATTACCCGCAAACCTACGCCGCCACCGATTACGTCATAGACGAAACTAGCGCGGATGCGCGAACACGCGCGATAAAAAATCTCGTTCCTTTTAATGATCGCATAGCGTTTCGCCGCCTCACGGAGATTGAATCTTTCGATGGCGCGTGCATCGTCTTTTCAAACGAACTGCTGGACGCCTTTCCGGTGCATCGCGTCGTGATGCGCGGCGGCAAACTGTTTGAGTTATATGTCGGCATTGACCGGCGCGATAAGTTTTGCTGGAACACCGGGAAGCTTTCGACAACGCGCCTCGCCGCGTATCTCGAACAGTTGCCCGCCTCGCTTCTCGAAGAACAGATCATCGAAGTGAATTTTGCAGCGGAAGATTTCATCAAGAGCGCAGGCGAACGCTTGCGCGAAGGCTTCATCATCACAGTTGATTATGGCGCGGAGACGCCGGAACTGCTCACCGCTTCGCATTACCGTCGCGGAACGCTGCGCGGCTTTTATAAGCATCAACTTGTAGAGAATCCGTTGGATGATCCCGGCGGGCGGGATTTAACGACGACGATTGATTGGACGCAAATCCGGCGCGCGGGCGACGAAGCAGGTTTACAAACCGTTCTCTTCGCACGGCAAGACGAGTTTCTGTTGCACGCCGGGCTACTGGAGATTCTCGAGCGCGAAGCGGCACGCGCGCAAGACGAAACGGCACGCGCGCAGTTACGCTTGAGCGCCCGCGAGATGATTTTACCGGAGCGTTTAAGCCAGCACTTTCAAGTTATGGTACAGCGAAAATTTATTGAAAACCGATAAACGGAAGCAGCAACCGCCGTTGCTTTTGCCCGCTACTCTTCGCCTAAAACAGTTCAAACTTGATCGTCAGATACTTTTTCGGGTTCTGGCGAAAGTCGTAGATTAGTTTTACGCCTTCGGAAGAAATCTGGTTGACGTTTGAGTAGAGTTGATCGTCGGTGAGCAGTTTGCCGACGGTTCCTTCGCCGCGTTGCGCTCCGGCGATGACGGAATCAAGGCGTTCGGCGGTGGTGTTGAAACGCGCGATGGCGGCGCGCGCATCATTGTAAACCGCTTCGTCGGTTAAGAGTTTTCCAGCCGTGCCGCGCCCGGCGCGCAGGTCTGCGATGATCGCGTCAACCTTATCAACGGATTGATTGAGGCGCGCGATGGTGGCGTTCGCATTGTTGTAGAGAGCTTCATCCGTAAAGAGCTTACCGGCGGTTCCGCGCCCGCGCCGCAAGTCTACGGCAATCGCTTCCAACTGTGCCGTCGTGCTGTTAAGACTATTGTAGAGCGCCGGATCGTTCAGGAATTTTCCGGCGGAGCCTTGCCCCGATTTGACCTGCGAGATAATCCCTTGCGTTTCGCGTATCGTCGCATTCAAGTTGTTGTAGAGAGCTTCATCATTCAAAAGGCGGCTGGCGGTTCCCGGCCCTTCGTTGACCTTGCGCGTTATCTCTGTGAGCTGCGCGGCAACTTCGTTCAACTGCTTAGTTAAATCCGCGCCCGATGCGGTCAAATCGGCGATGGAGCCGCCGGTCGGTGCGGCGCGCAGCAGGTCGTTCTCTTTGATCGGCTGACCGGCGGACGTGCCCGGCGTGATGTTGATAAGTTTATCGTTGCCGAGCAGTCCGGGCGAGCCTAGTTGAACGGTCGAATCGCTGCGCACGCGGTCGCTGACGGGAACGCCGTCTATCTTGCTATCGAGGGCAAGTTTGGCTTCGACTTTCGGCGCGGCCGGGTCGGGCGAAGGCGGCAACAATTTTATCTCGTCAACTTTCCCGACGCGCACGCCCGCGAGCCGCACTTCCGAGCCGGGACGCAATCCGTCGGCGTTGCCGAGCTGCGTTCGGACGTGCGCCTTGTGCTCAAAGAACGAAATATCGCCGGATGCATTAAGGATCAGAAAGATCAACACGGCGATGGCTCCGACGACAAACAGGCCGACGCGCAGCTCATTCAGCCCGACGGTTTTTTTTGTTGCAGGCATGGCTATCGGGGATCAAAAGACAGCGAAGACAGAAGGCGGAACAGCTCGTAGATGTTTGTTCCTGCTTCGGGCGGCGTGCTTTCGACTTCTCCTTTTTAGTGTCCGCGAAGAAATGTTTTGATGTACGGGTCTTCGGCCTTGCGCAAGCTCTCGTCCGTGCCGCTAAATATTTTCTGTCCCTCGCGTAGCATCAAAACTTTGGTATTGATGAGACACAGCCGCTCGCCTTCCTGCTCGAAGACGACTTGGCCTGCGTCGTTGACGACAGCGTATTCCGAACACAGATAATCGAGGTTATTCATCTCATGCGTCACGAAGATCGAAGATACGTCTTCGAGGTCGCGCAGCTTCATCGCAAGCTCGCAGATGGTGCGCGCCGTCGGCGGATCGAGACCGGCGGTCGGCTCGTCGAAGAGCACGATTTTCGGATCGCCGACCAGCGCCCGCGCGATGCCGACGCGCCGCCGCATACCGCCCGACAACTCTATCGGCATCTTATCAATTGCATCCTCGAGATCAACGAAATGAAGCATCCGCCGTACTTCCGGCTCAACTTCCGATTCGGGCAAACCCTGTTCATGCAATTTGAAGGCAACATTATCGTAAACCGAGAGCGAATCAAAGAGCGCGCCTTCCTGAAAAATCATGCCGAGCTTTTTGCGCACGCGCATCATTTCGGTTTCGGAATAGTCTGTGATGTCGTCGCCCTCTACGAAGACTTTCCCCGCATCCGGCTTAAGCAGGCCGAGCACCAATTTGATGATGGTTGACTTGCCGCCGCCCGAACGACCCAGAATAAGTTTGGTTTCGCCCTTCAATACTTTGAAGCTGAGGCCGTTCAGGATTTTTTTGTCATCGAAGGAAAGATGCACGTCGCGGAATTCGATGGCGGGAACGACGCGCTCCAGATCGTCCACCTCCGCGAAGGTTGATTCGGCGGCGTTATCGCTGACCTCGCCGCCCGCGACGGCCTCGTCATTCGGCGGCGAGACTTCTAAATCAGTGGTAGCCATACTGCTCATCCAAATTCGAGACCGGAACTACTGCTACTTCGGTAAACCCAAAATGGTTTGGAGTGCCTTTGCGAGAAAGAAATCCGCGATGATGACGACGATTGAAGCCAGCACCACAGCGGAAGTTGTCGAGCGGCCGACGCCGACCGTTCCGCCCTCCGTGCCCAATCCTTTGCGGCACGCGATAGTTCCAATAATCAGCGCGAAGACCGTCGGCTTAATGATGCCGCCGATAATATCATCGGTCGTGATGCCCTGTCGCAAAGACGAAAAGTAAGTTTGCGTTGCTTGATTGTAAAGCGTCGAGACAACCGCCCAGCCGCCGCAAATACCGACCACGTCGGCGAGCACCGTCAACATCGGCAGCGTAATCAACAGCGCAATGAGACGCGGCGCGACGAGTTTGCGCACGGGGTCTGTGCCGAGCGCACGCATCGCGTCAATCTGCTGCGAGACGCTCATCGAACCAAGCTCTGCGGAGATGGCGGAGCCGACGCGCCCGGTCACCATCAAAGCCGTCAGCACGGGGCCTAGTTCGCGCACCAGCGAGAGCGCCACCAGATAACCCGTCTGATCCTCCGCGCCGTAAAACTTGAGCGTCGGAAAGGTTTGCAGGGTTAGCACGCCTCCGGTAAAAAAACCCGTCAACAGAATGATCGTCAAAGAGCCGACACCGATGGCATCCATCTGCTGGATGGTCTCTGTAAAATAGGTCGGACGCCTGAGCAGCCCACGCGCGGCACGCGCCGCCAGCAATGTCGTTTCCTGTAGCTCCAGCAGAAAGCGCGCAGCAATGTTCATTCGTAAATTAAGCGCAGAATATAAGGCACGTGCGCACGACGGACTTTGGCGCGCGTATACCTGAGTTTGAAAGCTGAAATCGAGAAAGCGTACAGGCCGCGTGATGCCCGCCTGTCGAATAATGCCGACGCCGTTGCTGTTCAATCGGCCTATGATGCGCAAAATGTGCGCGATGCGTCAAGTAAGAAGTTGTGAAACAGGCGCGCCGCCCCAATAAACAAACAGCCGGTTCTGCAAAATGAGAACCGGCTGCCGGAGCGCGGGAGGCGCACTTTCTGAATTTCCCAGCCTTAGTTATAAACTTTTCCGGGCGTCAATTAAGAGGCGGAGTGGCTGGCGGAGGCTCGCGCGGCACAGGCACAGGAGGAGAGTCGTTGCCCTTTCTCATACGTATATCTTGGCGGCGGTTCTTAAAGCGTTCGTGCAGGCGAAAGTCACCGTTATCATTTTCCATGCGCCGCTGTGACGGCGGAGCGTCGCGTCTGGCTTCGCGCGCACGCTGCCGCAGGCTGCGAAAGATTCCGAGTTGCTCCGGCGTCAGCACGCGCCGAACTTTCAACTCACGCTCGACTTCCATGCGCGTTGTTTCGGCTTGTGCGGCGGCCAGTTCGCGCTGGCGCTCCTGCACCGCAGCGTCATTAAGGGCGTCCGCGTAGACGGCTTCGTAAAGCGCGCGTTGTGCCTGTCGCAAGCGTTGTTGCGCGGCACGGCGTTCGAGTTTGCTTTGATCGTGTATCTGCCGGATTTGCGCGTGCTGCTCCGGCGAAAGATTCAACGCCAGCAAGAGATCGGGAGGATGCGCGTGCGCGTGATCCGGCCTCTGCGGTGCGTTCGGTTGAGAAGCGACGCCACTACTACTACTACTGCTTCCCGCGCCCGTCACGCTGCCGCTTGTTTGCGCGTCAACGCGCGTCGGGTTAGCTGAAACAATTAACAGCAGGCACAAGCACGAAATAGTCGTCGCCATCACGCACTTGCTTAAAATCATACTCAAACTTTTCTTAGTCATTTTCAAGCAACTCGCTTTGCTGCAAAATTCAATCCGGCGAAACACATTTTATGCCCTTGAACTGCGATTTTTATTTGCTTCGGTCGTCGCCGCTTTCGCCAAGCAAGTCCGAGAGACGCGGCAATTCTTTTTCATCTAGGATGTCGGCGCGCGCTTCCTGCTGCGGCATTATCGAACGC
Organism: Pyrinomonadaceae bacterium; assembly: GCA_046262295.1. GTDB lineage: Bacteria > Acidobacteriota > Blastocatellia > Pyrinomonadales > Pyrinomonadaceae > JBHENC01. The sequence continues at coordinate 285,751 of JBHENC010000005.1, forward strand.
CTTTTCAATTGCGTGTTCGGGATAAAACGCGCAGGCATCATTGACGGATTAGCGAGGCCGCGCGGCGCAGGAGGCGTGCGCGCCGGAATTGAACGATTAAGTGCCGCGACGGTTTCCGGCTGAACCCTGCCTTCACGCCGCAGCGCGTCGAGACGCTTTTGCACTCGCTCGTTTACCATCGCGTTCAATTCTTCTTCCGAAGTTTTGACTTCAACAAGCTTCTCCACCTGAAGCTGTTTTTCAATGATGCGCACGGGCGCAAGATGCGTGCGGAAAGAAACGCCGCTTGCGTTCCAGTTAAATTCGGCGTTGGCAACCGCGACGGTCGCCAGCGCGCACACGACAAGCACGGCGAACGATGCGGCGGCACGCATCCACGCGGGCGACAGCGTGAAGAATTCTCTTAACGCGGCAAGCGCCGTGCGTGCGCTTCTCCCGATAGTAGCTTTGGATTCGAGAGCTGCGATTCCGTGTTGCGGCGCGGCGTTCTCCAGAAAGCCCAGCGACTCTTTACGCCACACGCCGATTGATTCGCGCACATCGCCGAAGGAAGCGAATTCCGTGCGGCACTCGGCGCAACTTTGCAAGTGGACGGCAAAGCTTTTGGCCTCCGTCGCGCTCGCTTCCCCGTAAAGGTATGCGACAAGTTCGCCGTTACGCGCGCAAGAAGGAGCAAACGCGGCATCAGTCATCCTGCTTGGGTTCAATGGGTTTCCAGAATCTTTATTCATCTTGAAGCGACCTCCGCCGCGTTACCATGCTTTGCCAGACGCAGGCGCAATTGCTTGAGCGCCGTGTAGAGGCGGCTCTTAACCGTGCTCAAAGGAATATCGAGCGCGTCTGCGATTTGTTGAAACGTCAATTCCTCAAACTCTTTCATCACGATTATCTGCCGAAGTTCCGTCGGCAACGCCGCCACCGCGCGGCGCACGGCCTCCGAACGCTCGCGCGCTTCCGTCACACGTCCCGGCGAATCAACGGCCGACGCGAAGAAAGCGCCGTCGCCCGCAGTTTCAAGTTGCTCGTCAAGCGACGATTCGCCGCGCACCTTGGCGCGACGCTGGCGCGTGATGCATTGATTGACGGCGATGCGGTGGAGCCACGAAGAGACTTTCGATTCGCCACGAAACCCGCGCAAGTTGCGAAAGGCTGCGACGAAAGTATCCTGCGTCGCATCGCGCGCCTCGTCTTCACGCCCGAGCATTCCGTAGGCGAGCGCGTAGATGCGCCGCTCCCAGCGCCGCACGATCTCGCCGAAAGCGTCCGCGTCGCCCGTCAAAGCGCGCGCTACAATTTGCTCATCGCTCGTCGCCGTGTTCATGCCTTCACAAGCATCGTGCATCCCGAAGCGCCTTCTAGTCATTGCTCATCAAGCGATCAGTCTGCACCGCTTACTTAACGCGCCCACAACTTTAGACGCACTGCACACCTTCGCGGTTGATAAAAATACCGGACGTGAAATCGCAACGCCCCCGCAGCTTTCCCTAGTCGCGCTTTCGCACACTACAATATCACTACTTTCCATCCGCACAAGGCGAATTGAGCGAACCCATCCATCTTGGCTTTACTGGCTAAACCATAGATTTCACGAAAGTTAAATAACGATAAACGTGTTGACACGCGCATTCTCGACACTGTATTATACCTTGTACGCGACGGCGCTCTGTCTGCTTAGTCCGTATTTTCCGTCCCCTCCTTTAATTATCTCTAGCCGCGTTTTTTGATTGAACTTTCGACGATGACGCTGGAACGCCCAAGGCGCGTGCGCCTGCTCTACATTGTTTTAGGAATGCTGCTTGTCGTGGGCTTGCTGCCGCTGGCCTTCGCGGGCTGGCTTTTGTCGGGGCGCAGTGCGGATGAATTGCGTTCGGTGGAGGGACGCTATCAAGCGCAACTCGTGCAGAACAAAGCCCGGCAGATAGAGCTATACGGGCAGCGTTACCGCGACGTAGTGCTGGGTTTGGCGAGCGCCTTTGAGCTGGCGGGCGGCGTCCGCGCGCTCGGCGACGCAGGCTCCGATGCGCGTCTGCAAAAGACTTTACAGAACGATCCGAACTTGATTGCGCTGGCGATTATTCCCGTCGGCGGCGAAGCGCATAGAGCTTTCCAGCCGGACGTTATCAAGCGTGAAGAGTTGGATGAGCGCGTCGGCCAACTGCTCGCGTACCTGAATGGGCGCGGCGCAGTCGTCAGCCGACCTGAGATTATACGCTCCGGTCAGGAGATGGGTTTGACCATCGCCGCGCCCGTGATGGGCGGCGCAAGCGGCGATGAAGTCGTCGCCGCCGTTGTCGCGGTCATCTCTTTTCAAGAAGTCTTCCGCGCCGTACAGCAACCAACATCCAAGAGCGAAAGTGAGTTGCTTGATGCCGGACTGCCCATCGTCTTCGTCGTGGACAACGATGGCCGCGCGGTGGCGCACCCGGATCAGCACGTCGCATATGCCGCGCGGCCTATGACAGACCTCAAGGTTGTGCAGGATTGGCAGGAGACGGGCACGCAGGTGCAGTCCGCACTCGCGCCCTTCACCGCCGAACGCGGCGGCAGACAAGTCCAGATGCTCGGCTCTTATGCGACGGCGGAGCTTGACGCAAACACGCGGCTCGGCGTCATCGCCATACAGGATGAGCGCGCCGCGCTTCGCTCCGTCACGGATATGCGCCGGCAGACGCTTTTTATAAGCCTGCTCGCCGCCCTCTTTGCTTCGCTGATCGGCTTCTTCTTTGCCAAACAGATGACGCAGCCCGTGCAGGCTCTCGCGGCAGGCGCGCATCGCATTGCGTCCGGCGATTTTTCGCAGCGCATCAGCGTTCGCAGCCGCACGGAGCTTGGCGATCTGGGACAATCTTTCAACGCGATGACCGATCAGGTCGAAAACTTTATCGGCGATTTGCAGCGCGCTGCGCAGGAAAACCGCGAACTCTTTCTCGGCACGATCAAAGCTCTCGCCGCCGCCATTGACGGCAAAGACCCGTACACACGCGGTCATTCCGAGCGTGTCGCGCGTTTTTCCATCGCCATCGCGCGGGGACTTAATTTATCCGACGAAGAGATCGAGAAGATTAGAATCAGCGCGCTCCTGCACGATGTCGGCAAGATCGGCATTGACGACCGCATCCTGAAGAAACCCTCCGCGCTGACGGCGGAAGAATTCGAGCTGATGAAGCAGCACCCGCAAAAGGGACAGAAGATTATGTCGCAGATTCCGGCGATGCGCGAGTTTCTGCCGGGCATACATATGCACCACGAAATGATAGACGGGCGCGGCTACCCGCAAGGCTTGCAGGGCGATGAGATTCCGTTGCAGGCACGCATCATCTCTGTTGCCGACACATTCGACGCGATGACGACGGATCGCCCGTATCAGAAAGCAATGGATTTCGGCGAGGCTCTTTCGCGCATCGAAAACTTTGTCGGCACGCGCTACGACGGGCGCGTGGTCGCTTCCCTCATCGCCGCCTGCGAATCCGGCCAGATACGCCCCGGCTCCGTGCGCCTGCGACATCACGTTAAAAAACCTGACGCGCAATCCAGTCCTACGCCAGAGCCGAACGGCCTTCAGCTTTCGCCGCCGACCGCGACGCTTACATAACATCCACTGAACGCTTCTCTTTCGAGACACGTCGCCTCTTTCTTCAAACCGAATGCGGTGTATCTTTAGGCGTTGATTATAAACGCGAAAGGCCGCGTCGCTTTCGTGACGCGGCCTTTCGCGTTTATAATCATGCGTATTCAAATAATTGCAGATCGTAAGGATATTCATTTACCGCATGGCACTTTTCTGGAAACGCAAAAACAAAGAACGCTTCGTCACGCTCGGACTCAACGAACCGGCTATGCCCAAGCGTTCCGAAGAAGAAACGCAAACCGCGCCGCCCGAAACTTCAGCTCCAAAACTTGAAAGTCCGGCGGCGCTGTCTCAAACAATCACTGCAACTGCCGAACCCTTTACGCCGCTTCTCGAACCGACGGTCGCCGGAGCTGCGCCGACGCCCGCACCGGTACGCGAAACGCAATCTGTCACCGGCGCACCGCAACCAACCGCCGTGCCGCCGCACGCCACACAACAAAGCGCCAGCCGAACCGAAGAAACCGTTAAGCCCGCCGCACCGCCCGTTAAGTACGTGCCGTCGCGTTCGCCTTTTTCGTCTTCGATTCTCGGCCTCGATAAATCCATCGAGGAGTTGCAGGCGGAAGAAGCCGCGCTCGAACAGGCGCTCGCCGCGCGTTTTCGCCGCGCCATTGCCGCCACGCGCGAATCGCTCTCCGATAGAATTGACACGGTCTTTCAGAATCGCAAACAGATTGACGCGGAGCTTCTGGACGAACTCGAAGAAGCTCTCATCGCGGCGGATATTGGCGTACCGACGACGCTGCACATTCTAGACACCGTGCGGCGCGGCATCGCGCGCCAGCAGATAGGTGACATCGCCGCGCTGAAGCAGTCAATCAAAGACGAGTTGCTCGTGATTCTCAAAGCGTCGGAGCGAACCGGCATCGCCTCGGAAACGAGCGTTCCCGAAAATATTTCGCCTTACGTGATGATGGTTGTCGGCGTCAACGGCGTCGGCAAAACCACGACCATCGGCAAACTCGCGCAACGCATCAAGGCTGAAGGCAACGACGTGCTCATCTGCGCCGCCGACACGTTTCGCGCCGCCGCCTCCGATCAACTAGCGATCTGGGCGGAACGCACCGGCGTCCCCTTGATTCAACAAAAGCAGGGCACAGACCCGGCCGCCGTCCTCTTCGATTCGTTGAAGGCGGCGAAGGCACGCGCGTCCGACGTGCTCATCGTTGACACCGCCGGACGCCTGCACAACAAATCCAACTTGATGGCCGAGCTGGAAAAAATGAAGCGCGTGGCCGCACGCGAAGTCGAAGGCGCGCCGCACGAAACTCTTTTGGTCGTTGATGCCGTCACAGGGCAAAACGGTTTAGAGCAGGCGCGCCAGTTTCTCAAAGTCGCGGGCGTGACCGGCATCGTGCTGACCAAGCTCGACGGCACGGCCAAAGGCGGCATCGCCGTCGCCATCGCCAAAGAGCTTAACCTGCCGATTCGCTATGCGGGCATCGGCGAAAAAGTTGACGATCTGGTTGTCTTTGACCCGGAGCAGTACGTTAATAGTCTGTTCGATTGAAAGCTTACGATTGCAAACTCAAGCAGAAGTAAAAGACGGCAGCGAGGCGGTAACGGCGTGGAGCGAGTTTGACCGCCGGATGATGAATCGCGCGCTTGAACTTGCGGCGCAAGGCATCGGGCAAGTCAGTCCAAGCCCGCTCGTTGGCTGCGTTATCGCGCGCGAAACGGACGGCGCGATGTTGGGCGAAGGTTTTTATTTATACGCACGCTTGAAGCACGCCGAAATGCTCGCCCTTGAAGCGGCGGGCGCGAACGCACGTGGAGCAACCGCGTACGTTTCGCTCGAACCGCACGCGCATCAGGGACGCACGCCGCCCTGCACCGACGCGCTCATCAAAGCGGGCATCAGCCGCATCGTCGCGCCCGTCGAAGACCCCAACCCGCAAGTTTCCGGCGAAGGTTTCGCGCGTCTACGCGCCGCAGGCGTTCGCGTTGACGTAGGGCTTTGCGCACATGAAGCATCGAAGCTCAACGAGAAGTACATACACTTTATGCGCACCTCGCGCCCGTTCGTTCATCTCAAGCTCGCCTGTTCGCTTGACGGGCGCACGGCGACGCGCACCGGCGATTCGCGTTGGATTACGAACGCAGCATCCCGCCAACGTGTGCATCTGCTACGCCACGAATACGACGCCATACTCGTCGGCAGCAACACCGCCGTCACGGACAATCCACAGCTCACAGACCGCTCCGGCTTGTCACGCAGGCTTCCGCTTGCGCGAATCGTGCTCGACAGCCGGTTGCGACTCTCTCCGACATCGCAGCTCGCCCTGACAGCTCACGATGCGCCGGTTCTTGTATTCACTTCAAACGAAGCGAACGCTGAAACGGCGTCAGCTCTCGAAGCGCACGGCGTTGAAATCATACGCGGAGAAAAACAGGAAGACGGCGGGAGCGATCCGGCGGCAATGCTTTCTCATCTGGCAGGCCGTTCGATTCAAAGCGTGCTGGTGGAAGGCGGCGCAACCGTCGCCGGAGGATTTCTGGATGCGCAGCTTGTGGACAAGATTAGTTTCTTCATCGCGCCGCTAGTCATCGGCGGACGCGACGCACCGCAGGCGGTGGCGGGCGAGGGTGCAAAGCTAATCAAAAACGCCGTCAGACTTCATGACGTGCAGCTAACGCATCACGAAGACGACATAGAAATTACCGGCTATCCAATTAGAGAGTCGTGAGTCAGGAGCCAAGAGTCGAGAGTAGTCACCCTCTTTGACTCCTGACTCCAGACTCAAGACTCTTGACTCTTGACTCAAGACTTCTGACAAACGTGCGCGCCAAAAAAAGTCTCGGACAGCATTTTCTCGTTGACGAACGCGCGATTGAACAGATCGTCGCGGCGGTGGCGACGCGGGCGGGCGAAACAATCATTGAGATCGGCCCCGGGCGCGGGGCGTTGACGGCGCGGCTGCTTCAGCAGGATTGTCGCTTCATCGCCGTAGAGTTCGACCGCGAACTCGTGCCAAAGTTGCGCGAAGAATTCAAGACGCACGCAAACTTTACGCTAATCGAAGGCGATGCGCTGGAAACAGACTTTTGTGCGATGATCGAACCGGCCACGCAAGCGCGCGTCGTCGCCAATCTGCCTTACTATATTTCGACGGCGATTCTACAACGCCTCATCGAACAACGTCGCTGCTTCTCAGAATTCATTTTGATGCTGCAACGCGAAGTGGTAGAGCGCATCATTGCGCCGCCCGGCTCAAGCGAGCGCGGTTATCTAACAGTGTTCGTGGAAGCTTATTGTGAGACGGAAGCTCTCTTCGATGTTGCGCCGGAAGCGTTTGATCCCGCGCCGAAAATTTGGAGCACCGTCGCGCGACTGCGCGTGCGGCCTCATGCGGCGATAGAATCAATTGACGAAATTTTGTTATGGGAGATTGTCAGTGCAGGATTTGCACAGCGACGCAAGACCATCTTCAACAATTTGCGCCACGCATCGTTAAGCCTGTTAGCACGCATTGATGAAAAGGGCGGCGCACATCGCGTGCTGGAGAGCGCCGGAATCGAGCCGCAACGCCGCGCCGAAACCCTCACAGTGGAAGAGTGGGCGAACATCGCCCGCACCGTCTCGCCGTAAACTTATCCCATAAAACCAAGGTTTGTCGTTGCGAATCTTCCGATGTATGGAAAAACGGCGGGCAGGTCTGCGCTGTTCAGCCCGTACCATGAAGCGAGCGTCGCGGCATATTGATCCACAGAAGAGGTCGGAATCCAGCGGCCTTCGCTGCCCGAATCGTCCGGCCCGGCGAGCGCCAGCGTCGGGTATGAGCCGTAGAAATCGCCGCCCCTTACCGCATCACCCATTACCAAATGATGGCTGCCCCACGCATGATCCGAGCCGCCGCCCGCCGCAGGCTTGAAGGTGCGCCCGAAATCCGATTGCGTGAACGTCGTGACGTTTGAAGCAACGCCGAGTTCGACAGTCGAATTATAGAAAGCCTTCATCGCCTGACTGAGCTGCGTGTAGAGAGTGACGTGCGTGGCGAGTTCGTTGTTGTGCGTATCGAAGCCGCCGAGCGAGCAGAAGAAAATCTGTCGCTTGAGTCCGAGCGAGTTGCGTGCGGCGATGATCTTCGCAATCTGTTTCAACTCGTTGCCGATTCCCGTATTGGGAAATGTCGTTTGCAAAGTCGCGGCGCTGGCGAGCGCGGTGTTGAGAAGATCGCTATTGCCGACGGCCTGCGAAGTCAGATTGCTGGCACTGTCAACAAGGGTCGCATCGCGGTCACTCGTGAGCAGTTGCTGCACGGCGTTGTAACGCGCGGCAACATTCGGATCAGTGCCCTTTTGTGTGTATCCCTGTAGGCCGAAACTCTGGTTGGGCGTGAGCGCAATTGGAAAGGTTTGCACGCCGTTTGTGAAGAGACTCGCTCCGGCGACGGAGACGATCATGGGGAAAGTCGCCGCGCCGTTCAGCGTGCGTGTGCGGTCGGCGGTGCGTCCCGCCCAACCCGTCGCGCTCGGCGTCTCCGAGATGGATGTTTGCCACTGCGCCTGTTGATCCGAATGCGAGAAAAGATTGCGCGGGCGCGTTGACGCTGTCTGAAATTGCGCTCTGGTGAGCGGCTGAATCAAAGTCCCGACGTTGGTCATCACGGCAAGTTTCCTTTGCAGGAAGAGGTCTTGCATTTCCGGCAGATTCGGGTGCATTCCGTATTTGATGCCCTGTCTGCTCGGCGGCGCGATTTGCAGCAAGTCCGATTGCGCAATCGCTATCGAGCCGCTTGTGCCCGCCACGCCGCGCACTCTCGCGTAGTCCTGATAACCGTCGTAAGGCACGATCATGTTGTTGCCGTCGTTGCCGCCGAAGAGAAAGATGCAGACGAGCGCACGGTAGTCCGTTGCGGCGGAAGTCTGCGACTGCGCGAGGGCGTTGACCAGACCGAAGCGTTGGAGTCCTGAAGTGAACGCCGCCGCACCGAGCGCGCCGCACATCGTGCGCTGCAAAAAAGCTCTGCGTGAATTTGTCATAAAATTTCTTTACCTCTGTACCTGATACTGCGATGACGTGCTGACGAGATACACGGCGGTCTGCGCGCGCAAAAGCGTCTGCGTCGCCGGAATACTCGAGACGGCCTGCATCACGACGCCACGTGTCACTGAAGACATAGTGCGATGCAATAGCAAAGCATCGAGCGCATCAACGAGCTTTGGCGGATCGGAAGCGAGCGGCTGTAACGTCGAATAATCGAAACCGCCCGTCGTCTTGAACGCAAAAGTGTTGACGAAGTTAACGCGCGCGAGCGCCGTCGCCGTCGTCTGTAAACCGAACTCCGGCCCGAGCACGCCGGTGTTCGGCACAACATAGTCCGGCGGATAAAAGTTAAAGACAGAGGGCGAATAGAAAATGTTCTGCCCCATGCTGCTGCTGTAAGTGTAAAGCGCACCGGCAGCGTCGGCGGGCGCGTTAAAGGCACGCCAGAGGTTGGCGACGAACAAAGCAGGTTCGCGCAAGTGGCCGTAGCGCGGATCGGTTCGCGCGTCGCCGCGTGCTTCCGCATCGAGCAGAATCGCTGTCACGACCGCTTTCAAATCGCCGCGCACGCCCGCGCCGTTATTGTTAAAGGCAGCACTGACGCGCCCGACGTAAGCTGGACTCGGATTGCTTGTGACGAGATGCTGAATCAATTGCTTGCAGATAAACGGCGCGACGTTCGGATGAGTGGCAATGCTATTGAGCGCATCGTTCAAATCCTTTTCGGCGGATTGTCCGGCGGGCAGCACAAGACCGTCCAGCAATTCCTTCGTTCCCGTGTCATGATTGCTGGGGAACACAACCATCTGCCCGATATAATATTGCGGGTTATGCCTTAGCAATGTCGCACCGGGCTTCGTCGGATATGTCCAACCGGTGAAGACGTGCGCGAAGCCTTCAACCGTGTCGTCCTGATCGTAGGTTTCGACCGGGTTGCCGCTTGCGTCCAGAACGGGCGTGCCGTCCTGATTGAGTTTGACGAGGCCGATGGAGAAAAGCTGCAAAACTTCCCGCGCGTAGTTTTCGTTTGGCGTGACGCCCGTCGTCGGGTTCGGCTTGTCGTTGTTTACCATGTCAAGGTAACGCCCCATCACAGGACTGAGCGTGACGTCTTGCAGCAGTTGGCGATAGTTGCCGAAAGCTTCGTTCAGAAACATCTGCTGGTACAGCCCCATCGAACTCGGCTGCTGTATATCCAAACCCGATGTAACGAAAATTTGCGAGAGCGCGAAGGCGACGCGCTGCCGCAGTTGATCCTGTCCTGAGACGGCGTTCTGGAAGAAACGCACCTGCAACGGATACATCGAATAATTATCGCGCAAACAAGTGCTGCGAATGCTTGTGTTGGTTGGATCGGCCGGACAGCCCACGTTGCTGTCCGTCGGATACGGAGCGAGCGCCGGATAAGTCGAGACGGGCGCGGCGAATTGTTCATCCAGAAAAGCTTTGAAGCCGACGCTCTGCACGTGCGCAATCAACGCGGGCGTCGGCCCGAAGGCGGCTTGCTCAAGGAAGCGCACGGTGTCGGCATAAGAAGCAGGGCCGGTGTAAGAATTCGATGGCGGCGTAGTTGTCGTCGGCGGCGTAGGCGGAGCAGGCGTCGGGCCAGCGCCGTTATCATCGGCGGGGCCGCCGCCGACGTGACCGATGCCGACGCGCACGCGATTGCTCGCCGCGCCCCTGTACGTCACGCGAACAAGCACGTCGCCCACATCGCCCAGATCGTCGCTTAAGCGCAGGATGATCGCGCTCATCCACGTTTGTCCCGGCACGCTTCCGACGTATTCAACCTTCAGGGCATACTTGCGATGCGCGGCATCTTCCGCTTCGGCTGAAGCAACTGACAGGTCATCGCCCGTTTGCGCTCCCAGATTCATCGCAAACAGCATCACGCGCGTGCGCTGGTCTTCGCTCCACTTAACGGGCGACGTGAGCGCGAACGGCTCGCGCTTGAAGACCACCGAATCGAGCGCAATCGCGCGCGTCGAAGTCGCATCACTGAACAGCACGGGGCCGTTCGGTGCGGGGCTGGTCTGCGCCGCGACTTGGCCGCTCATGCCCGGCAATGCCGCGCAGAAACAGAGCAGGAAGAAGCGCGCGGTAGAGCGCACAAAGGTGCGAATCAGGGGATATTTAGTCATAGATCACCGCGTAAAATCGCCTTGAGGAGGTAAATTTAACTTTAAGAGGAAATACTGAGGTAAGAAAATCGCGCCGGGTTAATTAGCCAAGCAGCGTCAATATAGCATAAAGGTTGGTTCTGGAAAATATATTTCCCGGATCATCAAAGGTGGAATGATTCAAGTTTCCATCATTGCAGAAAGCGGTGACAGACTTTGCGGCAAACAAAAGCAGCAGGCCGTGTGTGACCTGCTGCTTAATCAATTAAATGGTCGGGGCGAGAGGATTCGAACCTCCGACCTCACGGTCCCGAACCGTGCGCTCTACCAGGCTGAGCCACGCCCCGTTAAAATTACTCTGCGTGGATTCTATGCGACCCCTTGGTGTAAGTCAAACCGGCCTTTGCGTTTGCCATCAATTAACGATCCACGCACAAGCTTTTACGCGGCGGCGCGATCTTCTTCGGCACGTGAGTTTTTGATGTGTCGCCAGACCCACCAAACGATTGCCAGCAAACCTATGATGCCGATGAGAAAATCGAAGCGGTGAAACCACGCCTTGAGCGTTTCGTTTTTGTCCCACTGTTCGCCGAGTTTCTGCCCGACGTAGGCAAGGCCGAGACACCAGGGCAGCGATCCGGCGAAAGTATAAATGATGAAGCGCGATAGATTCATGCGCGCGACGCCTGCCGGAAACGCGATGAAGGTGCGTATCACGGGCAGCAAGCGGCTCGCAAAGACGATCACTTCACCGTAGCGCGCAAACCAGCGGTCGGCCAGATCGAGATCGTGTTTAGAAACCAGCATGTAGCGCCCGTAGCGTTCGATCAAGCGCCGCCCGCCGTACATTCCGACCCAGTAGGCGACGAGCGAACCGAGCACGCAGCCGACTGCGCCCGCAATCCCGACGAGCCACAAATTAAAACGCCCCGTATAAACCAGATAGCCGGAGAAAGGCATAATCACTTCCGAAGGCAAAGGAATACACGCGGACTCAATCGCCATCAACAGCACAATGCCCGAATACCCGAGCGCGCTAATCACCGCGACGATGAATCCCGACAACACTTCAATTATTTTGCCGATCACTTAATACTCCGATGCTTCTATTGCTTCGATAATTTTCGTAGAGCCTTGAAGGATTGTTTTTAAGCACGCCAACCGTAGTGGCCGATGAGGGGCACAAAAGCGCACGGGCCATGATCTTCGCGCTCGTAGCCCTTTTCAGTTCTCGTGACGCGCACCAACTGCTGCGACTCGCGCGTTGCGCCCACCGGAATCGCCAGCCGTCCGCCGACAGCGAGTTGCGCGAGCAAAGGTTCGGGCACTTCGGGGCCACCGGCAGCGACGAGAATTGCGTCATAAGGCGCGTGCGCATTCCAGCCGAGCGTGCCGTCGAAACATTTAACGGTCGCGTTGTAAATTCCCAAGCGTCGAATACGCGCCTGCGCTTCGCGCGCAAGTTCCGCAATGCGTTCGATAGAATAAACCTGCGCGGCGAGGCGCGCCAGCACCGCCGTCTGATAGCCCGAACCGGCTCCTATCTCAAGCACGCGGCTGCGATTATTTAGTTCGAGCAACTCGGACATACGCGCGACGATAAACGGCTGCGAGATGGTCTGGCCTTCGGCTATCGGCAGCGCATGGTCGCCGTAAGCGCGCGACTGCAAAGCATCCGGCACGAAAGAGTGGCGCGGGACGTTGCGCATCGCTTCGAGCACACGTTCGTCTTGAATGCGATAGTGGTCGCGCAGGCGTTCAATCATCCGCTCGCGTGGGATTCGATAGTCGGAGGAGATTGATTCGGGTCGGGGCGTTGATGCGAAGTTCAAAACAGTTTGGTACTCGGGCTGTTTGGCGCAGCGATGTTGCGCAAAAAGATCAAACGCTTTTGGTAATACTCCGGCAAGCTGGCCTTGCCGAAATCGTCTGCGCGGCTGTCCGGCTTACTTGTCCTGCAAGGCTTCGCGCGCCATGATGTAGTTCCAGTTATCAATCGCAGCGAGCGCGCGGTGATCCGTCATGTCGCTTTTGAGTGGCGTGACGGAGACAAGGCCTTGATCTACGGCTTGATAATCCGTGCCGTCGGCGCTGTCACGACTAAAATGCTCTTCACCGATCCAGAAATAAGCTTTGCCACGCGGGTCTCTGTGTTCCGTAATAACCGGGCGCGCGTTTTTGATTCCCTGCCGCGTCACGCGCGTGCCTTTGATTTCGCCCGGCGGAATATTGATATTGAGCAGAGTGCCTTCCGGCAAGCCTTCCTGTAAAACTTTACGCACGGCGACGACGGCGAATCTGGCCGCTTCCGTAAAATCGAAATGCTCGCGCGCGACAAGACTAAACGCTAACCCCGTCACGCCCAAGATAGTCGCTTCGAGCGCGCCCGCGACCGTGCCGGAATACGTCGCATCATCGCCCAGATTGCCGCCGTGATTAATGCCCGACACGCAGATGTCAGGGCGCACATTTTCGGCGGGCAGGATTTTATTGAGTGCTAACGTCACGCAATCGGTTGGCGTGCCGTCCACGCTCCAGTGATACTCGTCTATGCGGCGAATCCGCAGCGGTCGCGCCAGCGTCAGACTATGCGACGCACCGCTCATCTCCGAAGCGGGCGCAACCGTGTAAACTTCGCCGATTTCGCGCAGCGATTCTTCCAACTTGATAAGCCCGTCGGAATGAATGCCGTCATCATTAGTGAGCAGAATACGGGTCATAATTCAGCCGCGAAGATTGCTTTACAGACCGCCACCGACTCTTTGCTTTGTCAATAAAACGGCACGCCGTTACAGCGAACGCACAGAGCTGACAAGCCGCTGCATCGAAGCGTTGATCGCGCGATGTTTTTTTTTGCGGAACTATCGCAGATAGGATCGCGGGAAGTCTTTGCTGCGATGTGGAAATATTTGAAGAATTAATCGCGCGGCGGACGCGGGCGTCCCTTCTTCTTGTTGCGCTTGCGCGCCAGCGCCGACTTCAGCTTCGCCTTCTGGCCGGGAGGCATAAAGAAAGCGTGCCGCTTCGCGTCTTTAATAATCTCTTCGGTCATCACGCGACGTTTGAAACGCCTTAACGCGCTCTCGATTGATTCGCCCTGATTCACAGTAACAATTGCCATCATCTACTCCGTTATAAACTCAATCTATGTTTAGAAATTAAAAACCGAATTTTCGTGCCTTGCTTCAAACCTTATATTTAACACGCTTCATGCCGTAATCGTCAAGCGCGCTTATCAAGCGAAGACGGATTGGCGCATCTTTGTTCGGCTTTTTATAAGGTGACTTTAGCAATCATAAACCCCGCAAACGTTGTGGAGCGTCTGCGGGGTTCAGTGCCCGAAGGATAATGCTGTGCGCTATTTAAGCGGAAGCCGCCGTAGCTTTATCGCGGCTCAAGCCTTTAATCTGAACCGGCTTGTCGGCCTTGATCTCAGACTTATTGAGCACCATTTCGTTGTAGAGCTTGCGCATCATGACAGCTTCTTCGGCAGCCGTCTTCGGCCCTTCCATCTGCGGCTTATCGGGACGCGCCAGGTCAATCTCATTCAAGATGAGACCGTGTGACGGATCATCGAGGGAGACTTCCTTGCCCTTGGCGAAGATTTCGTGGCGGCCATGTTCTTGATACCACTTGGCGACGGTCGCGTTCTGGTGCATATTCTCGATGATGTTGCGCCAGCCGATGCCCGTGTTGTATGCGCAGAAACTGATCTCGCCTTCCTGCGTGCCGTAAGGAATAATGCACATCTCCGTGCGGCGGAAATCGTAGTTGAATAAATCCTGAAACCACATTCCCGCGATGAACAGGAAGTTCCAGGGATCGGCACGACGCCGCTCGATGTCCTCGAGCGTGCGATTGCCGTCAACCTTGCCGTAATCCTTGCCGGTCAAGCCGAACGACTTGTCGAATTTTTTGAAAATATCAACGAGCGTCAAACTCTGCGGCGCGCCGTAAGGCGTGTAGTTCTTCAAGAGAGCCAAGCCCATCATAAAGTTCGAGAACCACTTCCCGCGTGCGGCGTCCGTAATTCCCTTCATATCTTCGACGAGGCCGGGAATGTTCAAGAACTGCGGAACGGGAGCCATTTCTTTTGTGTTCTTGTTAATCATCACAGCGGTTCCGACGCCGCAATTCGGATGGCAACCGCAGGAGACTTGTCCCCATTCGGCATCGGGGCCATGCGCGAGGTCTGCGAAATCTGCGAACGCGCCCATCAAAGAGAGCGGAAACCAATCGCGCGTCGGCTCCGTGATGCCGACCTGCTTCTTCACGTCATGCGCCAGATGCGAAAGCGTGTAGCGTTGCTGCAAGCGACGCTGTTCGGTGATCTCTTCGTCGCGGCCTGTGAATGACACGGGCTGGAACGAAAGAAACGCGATCTTCTTCGGATTCTCCAGCGCGAAACGGATGATCGAACCGACCTGATCGTTGTTGATGCCGTTGACGAGCGTCGTGACAAGCACGATTTCGACGCCCGCTTCATGCAAATTATTAATCGCGCGCAGTTTCACGTCGAAGAGATTGCCGACTTGACGATGCGAGTTGGCGTCGTTGCCGATACCGTCGAATTGCAGGTAAGCGTAGCGAAGCCCGGCGTCGGCGGACTGGCGACAAAACTCTTTCGATTTGGCGAACTCGATGCCGTTTGTCGCGCATTGCACGGAGTTATAACCGACCTTGCGCGAATATCTGATTGATTCGAGGAAGTGCGGCGAAATCGTCGGCTCGCCGCCGGAGAACTGCACGCTCATCTGACGACGCGGCTTGATCGAAATCGCGTTGTCCAGAATCTCCTTGATGTCTTCCATACTCAATTCATGCACGAAGCCGACTTGATTGGCGTCCATAAAACACGGGTCGCACATCATGTTGCAGCGATTCGTCAAATCAACCGTAAGCACCGAGCCGCGCCCGTACTTGATCGTCGAAGAGCCGTGATTGTGTAGTTTCTCGTCGTTATGCGACTGGATGTCGCGCCCCGGAAACATCTTTTCGATGTGCGTCAGAAACTTCGCGTCAATCGCCATCATGTCTTCATAATGGCCGTGAACGGGGCAGTCCTTGACCATCCAGATTTGATTATCGCGCTCGATGATCTGCGCTTTGATTTCGCCGACCTTCTCGTTGACTAAAACGGAAGGGTCTTTCTTGCCGCTGATAATCTCTTCGCGCGCTTCGATGACGCACTTCGGACACAAACTGTCCGTCGTGCGCGGCCAGCCGAGCGTCGGCTTCGATTTCTGCCATGATTTCAATAACGGCTTGTCCGACCACTTGGGCGTAAAGGACGGATTCGGCTTGTACTTGTTAACGGACTGAATGGCATTGAACAGACCACCCGCGATGGCGGTCAAGCCTCTCTCAACGTGTTTAATGGGTCGCATTAATTTTTCCTTCTGACAATTTGTAATATATCGGAGGCCGGACACGAAGCTTGCCACTAAACGATTTTGAGAAAGATTTAGCTGGCATAATTTAATAATGGCAGAACCCGGCGCAATCCTTAGAGCAATAACCATACCAATAATCACGAAGCTGCGCAAGTGCAAATACATCAACTATTTTGCTAATTTATTAGAAAGGCCAAGTAAACTAGCGCGACGGCTTGTGGGTCACAAAGATGCACTTCTACAAAAGCCGTCCTGCGTGGCGCAAATTGCCACACCGGTATTTTGTCCGATTCGTCGCAATAAATAAGAGGATTGCGAAAGCTATTCTCGCAATCCTCTTTGAAATAGAAGCAATCCGGCTATATCTGCCCAAGCGTAATGATGGGTTTAGTTTCCAGACGGAATCGTTAATTCCTGCCCGACCTGTATTTTGTCCGGGTCTTTGAGCTTGTCCTGATTGGCGTAGAAGATACGCATAAACTCGTTCGAGTCTCCGTAAAAATGTTTACTGATTTTGGAGAGCGTATCGCCGGATTGAACCGTATAAGTTTCGCCGCCCTGATTGCCGCTGCTTTCGCTAACGGAGAAGTCGGCGGTCAGATCCTGATCGCTGTTCTGATCCGCCAGCTTGATTTGATCCCATATAGCATTCTTGGCATCTTCGGACGGCGCGACGCCGCGTATGAAAAGCTTGTTATCCTGCACGTGCAGGTTTTGTAGTTGGACTTGCTGTTGCTGAATGGCATTGAGCACCGTCTGGTATTTCTGCTTGAGCGTGTCGAAGCGTTGCTGTGCGCCCTGCTCTTGTTGCGCCTGTGCCGCACCGTGCCCGAACATTTTATCAAAAAGACCCATCTTAGTTTCTCCTCCTCTGAAGTGATTAAAAACGTATGTTTTCCGTTAATTGTTACTGCTTAAAAGATAGCGAATGCAATGCTCATGCCTAATTAATCGAAACGTGCAGAAGATTAGCAAAAGGCTTGTTTGCAGTATTTTTCAATCCACCGCCGTTGAAGTTCATGACGCCGCGCGCCCAATCACATCAGGCCGCTTCTTTCTCTGCGATTGAAACAATACACGTGCAGATAAAGCGTCCTGCTCCCAAATGATGGCTTAATTTCAAACAAATAAAACAGATTTGCGACTCTATTCGGGGAAAGTGTCGGCGTAAATTCGCTCGAACCAATTTTGCGGCGGAAGTTAGCGCGACGACAAGTTGAGGCGCGGTCTTATCCTGTTCGCGCTCGCCCGTCAAACGCAGCTATGACAAATTAAGGAGAAAAGACGAGTATGGGAGAACCCAGATTAAGAGGCAAAGTCGCCATTGTGACAGGCGCGGGAACGGGCATCGGTGAAGCCATCGCACACAAATTCGCTTACGAGGGCGCGGCGGTGATCGTTAACGGTTTGCCCGGCGATCCGGTGCGCGATGTCGCCGCGCATATAGAGGAACGCGGCGGCACGGCGATTCATTTTGAAGCGGACGTGGCGGAAGAAAGCGGCGCGCGCGAATGCATCGAGCTTGCCATCAAGGAGTTCGGCAAACTGAATGTGCTGGTTAATAACGCAGGATATTTTGACGGCATGGAAGAGACGCAGAATTTTCCGCTGGAGACTTACGACCGCCTGATGTGGGCAAACGTCCGCTCCGTCTTTTTGATGACCAAATACGCGCTGCCGTATTTACAGGAAACACGCGGCAACATCGTCAGCGCGGGCAGCGAAGCGGGCTTTAACGGTATCGGTTATTTTACGCCCTACGGCGCAACGAAAGCGGCGATTCACGCTTTCATGAAAGGTGTCGCCGTCGAGCAGGCGCGCTACGGCGTGCGCGCCAACTGCGTTTGTCCCGGCCCGATTGATACCGCATGGACGCACAAATCAACCGGCCCGATGGACAGGAAAACCGAGAAGATGGTGGTCAGCGCCACTCCGCTCGGACGACGTGGCACGCCCGAAGAGATCGCCAATGTTTATGCGTTTCTCGCCTCCGACGAAGCCAGTTATGTGACCGGCGCTCTCTGGCTGGCAGATGGCGGCATCACGCCTGCGCACGGAAACGTCGGTGATTTTGCCAAATATACGGACGAACCCGAAGGCGTTCTCAAACTGCGCCATAGCCTTGAAGGACTTAAAAACAAGCCCGAATATAGCCGCATTGAAGGGGCCGCGATGGAAATTGAACCTCAATAAAATAGCTCCGACAGCGGGCGCGGCATCATATCCATGCCGCGCCCGCATTCGCTTTCTAAAACGCAAATCGCGGTTCCGATTCTTGGCTGCGGCACTATCATAATTAGCAGCAAGGCGCTTTTCCACATCTGTGCAGTGCTTTTGTCAAAGCTATTTGCGCTTATCAAAGTACATCCCGCATCGTTGCCCACGTCGCGGATTTCCGTTCGCCTAATGTTCGCCGCAGCAACACCTTTGTGACGCTTACTTCATGTAAATGTTGAGTTTAGCGCCGGAAACCGTTGCAAAGAAAACGCTTTACAGCTTATCGGTCGCGTGCTACATTCCCGCCACCTTGTTGCTAAGTGCTTGAGCAACAAGGGATTGAAAGAAGCTCGAAACGCATTAGCTGGTAGTGTTCTCCTTTCCCTACACACCATCTTGGGCTTCGATCGTAAAAACGACACATTAAGGGTTTTACAAAGTTACAACGATGGCAATACGTTTTGGCACTTCCGGCTGGCGCGCGATTATCGCTGACGAATTCACTTTCGCAGGCGTGCGCGCCGTGACGCGCGCGATCTGTGAATGCTTGCGCACTGCCGGAAACTCTGCGAGCCAAAGGACAATAGTCGTCGGTTATGACACGCGCTTTCTTGGCGAGCGTTTCGCCGCCGAGTGCGTCAAAGAGGTTTCCGCCGCAGGCTTTCGCGCATTGTTATGTGACCATCCGACGCCGACGCCGACAATATCCTGCGCCATACGCCGCGAGCAGGCGGCGGGCGGCATCAACTTTACGGCTTCGCACAATCCGCCTGAATACAACGGCATGAAATTCTCAACGGCCGACGGCGCGCCCGCCCTGCCGGAAATCACCAAGCGCGTGGAGCAATTAATACCGGAGATGCAACAGCGCGGCGATAGCGCGGCGGTTGATCCGAACGGTGTCAACGCCGCCGTAGCTTACGATCCGAAGCCCCCTTATCTTGCTGAACTCGCCACCAAAATCAATTTCGATGTGATTGCGCGCAGCGGCAGCCGTTACGCTTACGATCCTTTGTGGGGCACTGGGCGCGGTTATCTGGATGAAGCATTACGTGCGCACGGCGTTCAGGTGGAGACGGTTCACGACTGGCGCGATGTGATGTTCGGCGGACGCGCGCCGGAGCCGGAAGCGGAACACTTAGACGAATTGCGCGCGGCGATGAAGCGAAACGATTGCGCGCTCGGCCTTGCGACGGACGGCGACGCCGACCGCTTCGGCGTGCTTGACGCCAACGGCGAATTTATCACGCCGAACAAACTGATCCCGCTGCTCTTTGATTATCTGGCGGACTCGCGCGGCTGGACGGGCGGCGTGGCGCGTTCCGTTGCGACTTCGCATCTGGCTGATCGCGTCGCGGAAGCGCGCGGGTTGCCAATTTATGAAACGCCTGTCGGATTCAAATATATCGGGGAGTTAATCAATGAAGACAAGATCATTCTCGGCGGCGAAGAATCTGCGGGGCTTTCGATCAAAGGTCACTATCCGGAGAAAGATGGCATCCTTGCGTGTCTGCTCGCAGCGGAGGCGGTCGCGGCGCGCGGCGCGAGTTTAAGTGAACAACTCGAAGCCTTGTATGCGCGCGTCGGACGCATTGAATCGGGGCGCACAGGCGTTCGTCTGACGCCCGAATTGGTAGCGGGTCTTTCCGAAAAATTACAACGTGAGCCAGCGGTGATCGGCGGTCGCAAAGTTGAACGCACGAATCGTCTGGATGGAGTCAAATTTATTTTCGCGGATAATTCGTGGCTTTTGCTTCGTCCCTCGGGCACAGAGCCGCTCGTGCGCGTTTACGCTGAATCGGAATCAGAGAAAGATGTGGAGGTGCTCCTTAATGAAGGCCGCAAATACTTACTGGATTGATAATCGCCTGAACGCCCAACGTGTCAACGCACGTGCCGCTGTTCCCTCTTTTAATCACCAAACGACGCGCGAGCTGTCGCGCGAGTTGATCGGCACGCGCACGGAAGTACGCCTGCGCGGTGGCATCATTCCCTCGTGGGTCGCCTTCGCAACGATCATTCTCGCTACCTTCGCTCTCTGCGTAACGGTCACGATGCGTGCGCAGGCCGAGATGCGCGTCGCCTCGCAGGTTTACGAAAAGGCCAACGCTGATGTTGAGCAACTACGTAACTCAAACGCGACGCTTGAAACGGAAGTGCGCCGTTTGAAAACAGAGCCGCGCGCCATCGAAGCCGCCGCACGCACGCGCCTTAATATGATTCGCGCGAACGAAATCATCGTGCCCGTTCAATGAAACGAGAGCCGTGTTTCGTCGCTTCAAGGCTATTAAACATTTGAGGACTATTAAATGTTCCATTCTGCCGGTCGCCTGCCGTTCGTTTTTACCGCCTGACTTCCGCTCATCGGTTACGCCTGCCGAAAGTGCGCGGCTGTGTTACTAAATGCAGCCGCGCTCCTCTCTTTTTCCAACCGTAAAAGACAGCGTATCGCCGCATAGCAAGCGGTTGACACTCATTAAGCCGTCAACTAATATCGCTATAAGTTCAATTTATCGCTTCTGTTCACGCTTATCATTATGTATGCCGCATCTTGCGAAACGCGGCGCGGGAGACTTGAAAGCCTTATGCCTGACACGAAAGAGATCACGTCGCCGGAGCGAGCAGCGGTCGAACGATGGGAACAGGAGACGCTCGCGCCCGTGTTGCGTGGGCGTCCCGAACGCAAAAAGAGTTTCCAGACCGTTTCGCTCGCCGAAGTCGAACGCCTGCACACGCCTGCCGACACCGCCGATATAGATTTCGCCAACGACATTTCTTTCCCCGGCGAGTTTCCCTACACGCGCGGCATACACCCGACGGGTTATCGCGGCAAGCTCTGGACGATGCGACAGTTCGCGGGCTTCGGCACGCCGGAAGAGACCAATGCGCGCTTCAAATATTTGATGAATCAAGGACAGACAGGTCTCTCCGTCGCTTACGATCTGCCCGCACTGATGGGCTACGATTCGGATTCGCCGCTCTCGGAAGGCGAAGTCGGTAAGTGCGGCGTCGCCGTCTCGTCGCTCGCGGACATGGAAGTTTTGTTCGACGGCATTCCGCTCGAACAGGTCACGGTCTCGCAGACGATCAACGCGCCCGCGTCCGTTCTGTTAGCGATGTATCTGGTCGTCGCCGAAAAGCAGGGCGCGGATTGGCGCAAGATTTCCGGCACGCTGCAAAACGATATTTTGAAAGAGTACATTGCGCAGAAGGAATGGATTTATCCGATTCGCCCGGCGATGAAACTCGTCACGGACACCTTCGAGTTCTGCACGCATCACGTGCCGCGCTACAATCCGATCTCCGTGAGCGGCTATCACATACGCGAAGCCGGTTCGACAGCCGCGCAGGAGCTTGCCTTTACCTTGCGCGACGGCATCGAATACGTGCAATGGGGTGTTGATGCCGGATTAGATGTTGACGAGTTTGTGCCGCGCGTTTCGTTCTTCTTCAACGCGCATAATGATTTCTTTGAAGAGATAGCGAAGTATCGCGCCGCCCGTCGTATCTGGGCGCGCACGATGCGCGAGAGATTCAACGCGAAGAGCGAAAAGACTTTGCAGTTGCGTTTTCACACGCAGACCGCAGGCGTCTCTCTTACCGTCCAGCAACCTTTGAACAACATCGTGCGCGTCGCCATTCAAGCTCTCGCGGGCGTGCTCGGCGGAACGAACAGTTTGCACACGGACGCTTACGACGAAGCTCTCGCGTTGCCGACGGATCGCGCCGCCCTCATCGCGCTTCGCACGCAACAGATCATCGCGGAAGAAACCGGCGTTGTGAATAACATTGACCCGCTCGGCGGCTCGTACTTCGTCGAAAGCTTAACGAAGAAGATGGAAGACGAAGCCCTCGATTATTTCGCCAAGATAGACGCGATGGGCGGCATGGTCGAAGCCATCGAAAAAGGTTTTCCGCAGCGCGAGATACAGGAATCCGCTTACCAATATCAGAAGGCCGTCGAACGCGGCGAACAGGTCATCGTCGGCGTCAACAAATATCAGATGAAATCGGAGCCTTCCGAGATTCCGATTCTAGTTATTGACGAAGGCGTGCGCGACCGACAGGTTGAACGCCTTAATCGAACACGCGCGCAAAGAGACGCGGGCGCAGTCGCCAACGCTCTCGAAAAACTGAAACGCGCCGCCCAAGCCAACGATAACACGATGCCCGCGACCATCGAAGCCGTCCGCGCCTACGCCACCCTCGGCGAAATCTGCGACGCATTAAGAGACGTTTACGGCCTTTACGAAGAGCCTGCGTTTTAATGCAACTTATATCAGCGAATGTATGGCGAGGTTTATGTTGTTCAGTGGATTCTTTGATATGCGTTATCGCGTCCTATCGCTTTTTGTTTTTTGCGCTCTTATCGCTTGCGCTGCCCAACAATCTTCAGCAACAGCTTTGCACGCTCGCGCCGACAGCATAATCATCGAAAAGAAAAGAATTGTTTTGGTTCGTAGCGCAAAGCTTGCGAAACAATTTCCAGAGCGTAAAAGCGCAGTTGTTAATTATCCCGTAATCAAAGGTCTCGGAAATTCACTGGCTCTAAACAAGATTCGCTCGGCCATCCGACTAAAAAACATCTTCGACACGTCGCTTGCCGAATACAAAGAAGACGCTTGGCTCACAAGCTTTGATTACACGGTTAACTACAATAAGAATTTCATTCTCGATCTGACATTTAAGCAGGAAGGCGTCGGAGCTTACCCGGACGAGCAAACCAAGCACTTTGCCTTCAATCTCAATTCCGGCGAAATCATCAAGGCAAAAGATGTCTTCAAACAAACTTCGCTGGAACTATTAGCGGGAATCGTGAACGATAAACTTCAAGCAGAGGTACGGCGGATTATCAAAGAGAGCGAACAAAGCAGCGAGTTTTCCGCTGAAGAAAAGAAGCAGTTGCCGGAAGAATTTAAGGGAGTAAAGTTTGAAGTCAACAATCTGGATGATTTTTCAGTAGGCGACAAAGGCATCACTTTTTTGTATGACGCAGGCTTTCCGCACGCCATCAAAGCGATTCAGCCCGAAGGACGATACTTGTTTAGTTATGCGGAACTTGCGCCGCACATTAAGCAAAGCGGCTTATTAGCCAAATTCGTAAAGTAACACTTGTCCTATGAATGATAGAAAAATTCGCGTCCTTGTTGCCAAGCCCGGCCTCGATGGTCATGATCGCGGGGCGAAGATAATTGCGCGCGCGTTGCGTGATGCCGGGATGGAAGTCATCTATACGGGATTACGCCAGACGCCGGAGATGATTGCGACGGCAGCGCTTCAGGAAGACGTTGACGCCGTCGGCATTTCGATTTTAAGCGGCGCGCATAACACTTTGTGCCCGCGCATCGTCTCGCTGTTGCGCGAGCGCGGCATGGACGATTGCCTTGTTCTCGTCGGCGGCATCATCCCGGAAGAAGATGTGCCGCGCCTCAAAGAGATGGGCGTCGCCGAAATATTCCTGCCCGGCACATCCACCGAAGACATCGTCGAATACCTGCGCGAGAACGCCAAGCCGCGTGCATGACAGACGCTTTACACGATGATGGCGCGCACGACGCACAACAGAACGCTCGTGTCGTCATCGAATTTCGAGAACCTTTCAT
The DNA here is from genome assembly GCA_046262295.1 of Pyrinomonadaceae bacterium. GTDB lineage: Bacteria > Acidobacteriota > Blastocatellia > Pyrinomonadales > Pyrinomonadaceae > JBHENC01. Next base: position 309,702 of record JBHENC010000005.1, read on the forward strand.
CGCCATTGTCCGCCTCAATCGCCCGACCGAACGCAATGCCCTTTCAATCGCCACGCTCGAATCATTAGAGACAATCATTGATTCGCTCACGGCACGCGCTGACGTTGCCACAATCATTTTCACCGGCACTGATGATGCGTTTGCTTCCGGCGCAAACATACGCGAACTCGCCGCGCTGACGCCTTCCCTCGCACAACAATTTGCGACACGCGGCCAACGCCTTTTCCAAAGAATTGCTGACGCTTCGCCGCTAACCATCGCGGCTATTAACGGCTACTGCATGGGCGGCGGGCTAGACCTCGCGCTCGCCTGTGATCTTCGTTGCGCTTCACCTAACGCCGTCTTCGCTCATCCCGGCGCACGTCTCGGCATCATCACAGGCTGGGGCGGCACACAACGTCTGCCGCGTCTCATCGGCACAGCCCGCGCACTCGAACTATTCGTAACTGCGCGACGATTGATGAGCAACGAAGCTTACGAGATAGGTTTAGTAAATTATATCGGAGAGTCTGCGCTTGAGCGCGCGTGTGAGATTGCCGCGTCGTCGAAAGTTTTTGATAAGAAGTTGAAGGCTTAACTTTTTTTTAGAAAGCGTGCGATTCCCTGCTGGCAGTCTTCCGTCATGCGCGCGATGGTGTTTATATTTACGCCGGATTGCAACGCGGCGTCGAACATCATTCCGTCCATTTGATACAGCAGGCGTTTGGACAGAATCACGGCGGAGCGGCTCACTTTTTCAAAGGCGGCGACGTAAGATTCAACCTGTGATTCAAACGTCTCGTCATCGAAGACGCGATTAATCAAGCCAATGCGCTCGGCCTCCTGTGCGCTGATTTCTGCGCCGCGCGTGACGAGTTCAAAGGCGCGTTTCTCGGAGACGTTGCGGCGCAAGATAGCCATTACCATCGCGGGCACAAAACCTATCTTCACTTCCGGGTATCCGAATCGCGCGCCGCTCGCAGCGAGCACTAAATCGCAGGCCGTCGCAAGGCCGCAACCGCCCGCCAGCGCCCGCCCGCGCACCGCCGCGACGACCGGAACATTGACGCGCCGAATCAACGCGAAGAGTTCCATCAAAGATTCCGCATCCGCCAGATTCTCCATCACGGAAGCTTCCGAAATCTTCTGCAATGCGGAAAGGTCTGCGCCGGAGCAAAAATCCGCGCCCGCGCCCGTGATGACAACCGCGCGGACAGCTTCGTTCGCGTCTGCCGTGTGCAAAGAATGTTTGAGGCCGGAAATTAGCGCATCGTTCAAAGCGTTACGCTTCTCAGGACGGTTAAGCGTGATGAGCGCGACCGCGCCCTCCACCGTGTACAGCACTTCGCTTCGTTCGTCTGTCATTTCGCGCTTCAAATCTTTTCTTGAAATATTTTTCAGGTTACGCAGCTTTAAGGAAATCCATGAGCGCAGCGGTCACTTCCGCCGCCGCTTCCTGCTGCACCCAGTGGCCGCTCGTCGCAATACGCACCTCGCGGTACGGCGCATCAACATATCTATCAACGCCGCGCACCGTTTCCGGCAGAATCGCAAAATCTTTCTCGCCATAAATAAAGAGCGACGGAGCACGCACGCGGCCATCCCCGGCGGCCTTACTTCCCTGCCCGCGTTTGCCGCTTAAAAAGAGCGGGGCAAAGTTAGCGCGATAATAGTTAATTGCGCTCGTGAGTGCGCCGCGTTCGCGCATCGCCGCTTTGTAGATGGCGATGTCCGTACCGGAAAAAGCCTGCGGGCGGACGGCGGTTCGCTTGAAAGTTCGGTCGAGAGAAGCGAAATCATTTGCGCCGATCATCCATTCCGGCACGTAAGGCAGTTGGAAGAAGAGCATATACCAACTGCTCAAAGCCTGCTTCAGAGTCATATTGGCAAGCCAAGCGGCGATGGGCGGGACTTGCAACGCCGCGACTTTAGAAACGCGATCAGGATAAAGTTGCGCTACGTTCCAAGCGACTGCCGCGCCCCAATCATGTCCGACCACAGCGGCTTTACGCGCGCCGAAATGATCCATCAAGCCAACTACGTCGCTCGCCAGCATCTCAATTCGATAACCTTCCACGCGCGCAGGCTTATCGCTCAAATTGTATCCGCGCATATCAACGGCGACAGCGCGAAAGTCTCTACCAAGAGCTTTCAATTGATGTCGCCACGAATACCAGCACTCCGGGAAGCCATGCAACAGTATAACGAGTTGAGTTGATTGATCGCTTCTCAACTCTTCAAGGCTTTCCGCATAATGCAGGTTGATGCCGTTCACGCGCGCGTAATCGTGTCGAACAAACGAATCAATGTTTATGAAAGGCGCGCTCATATCAATCGCGGATAAGCTCCAATGACATTAAGGCCGTCATATGGTTAGGCGATGCTCGTTGCGACAACCACTATGCGGCGTTTAATAAACCCAGCACGCGCGCTTCATTATCCGGCATCTCTATTTCCATGCGTAGCAGCGCGGTTGAGAAAGTTTTGCCCTGCGCATCCGTCATCAAAGAGAGCGTGCCGCCGCCGCCGAGACTTTCGTGCAGCAGAAAATTGAGCGCGGAAAGATTCGGGAGTTCAAAGCGTTCAACTTCACCTTTGCAGATACCCGCGAAATGTTGCTTGACGCGCTCCGCCGTTACCTCACGAAGGAGCACTGCATAAAACTCGTCGCGCAACGCGATGAGGCCGACGTTCGCCGTGTCGCCCTTATCGCCGGAGCGCGCGTGCGCGATTTTCGCTAATTGAATACGCATCTTAGATAATCGACCTCAACAATGAATTTCAAAGACAACTTTATTTGTCCGCAACTAACCCGGACTTATACAGCGATAGCCAGTGAAAGCCTACCACGACGAGCGCATGATCTATTGTTTCATCGGCAATGAGCGCGGGCACATCTGCGAGTGGCACAAGGCGCACGACGGTGTGTTCGGTCGTATCGAAGACGGGCGCGCTTTTGAACTCGACATCGCGTGCGAGATATGTGTGAATCCAGTTGTTTTGAATCGCCGGATTCGGGCGCGTCTTTCCGAGAAGCTGCACTTCACCTGTCGCTGTGGCATAGCCCGTCTCTTCGAGAAGCTCGCGGGCGGCGGCCTCTTTCGGCGATTCGCCCGCGTCAACCATACCGCCGGGAATCTCCAGCGTGATGCTTTCCGTGCCGTGCCTGTATTGCTCGATCATCACGACTTGATCGTCTTTCGTTAAAGGTATGACGTTGATCCAATCCGGCGCTTCGATAACGTAGAAATCGTGTTCGCGTTCGCTCGATGAAGTGCAACTAAAGTCGCGCCGCACTTGAAAGACGCGGCAATCCGCGACTATTTCAGATGAACGGCGAAACCACGCGGGCGTCTCCGCCCCGAGCCGCTCACGCTCGAACGGCAACGCGGCAAACTCACTCCCTGTCTCTCCGTCTTCTTGTGACACGCTCTCGCCCTGCCCTCTTGTTCTTCGCTCACGCTTCGATTACTTCGACGCGCGGTTTGATCTCCGTTTTGGGAATCAGCGCAGGCCAGTAAGCGACGATCTCTTCGACTTTCGGGCGGCCTCCGGCAAAGCCCGTCACGCCCGGCGGGCCCGTCAAGATAAGCGGCGCAATCTCTTTCGTGAATCGCTCGACGGCTTTTCGATCATTGCCGCGCACGCCGATGCGCAATTGCACTTCCGCGAGGTCTTGTGCCGGTGTGCCCGCGAGCATTCCATGCGTCGCGTTTGCGCCGACGAACTCCGTCAGGATTTCATCGAAGCGCAAACCGAGCCGTTCAAGGCGTGCGCGCAAAATCTTGTCCGCCGCCTGCGCTTTCTCAAGCGCATCAGGCCACGAATAAACGAGTGTGCCGACGGCCTTAAAGCCTGCCGAATAGCTGATCGAGACTTTCAGAAACTCCGTCGCCGGACGGCCTTCGATGCCGAACACGCGGACACGATTCGTTCCTGCATCTTCCAGATGAATCGTTGTGAAATCCGCGACGCAATCGGGCGTGATGTAATCGTGCGGGTTGCCCATCTCGTAAAGCAGTTGCTCTTTGATCGAAGGCACGTTGACGCGCCCGCCCGTGTTTTCGTGTTTCGTGACGATGAAACTTCCGTCGGGCGAGGCTTCGACAATCGGATAGCCGACATCCGCGAGGTCTGGGATGTTACGCCAATCATACTGGCAATTGCCGCCCGAACACTGCGCGCCGCATTCTATGATGTGCCCGGCGATGGTGCCTGCGGCGAGAAGATTCCAGTCCGTTTCTTTCCAACCAAATTCATGAATGATCGGCGCAAGCGTGAGTCCCGTATCGGTGGCGCGTCCCGTTATCACAATTTGCGCGCCTTGATTGAGCGCGCCAACCATCGGCCACGCACCGAGGTAAGCATTCGCGCTCTGGATGCGTTCGCGGACAGCGGAGAGCGGCTCACCTGTGTCCATGTTGCGCAACTCTATGCCGCGCGCCAAGAGATCACCGAGTTGATCCATAATGTCGTCGCCGGTAACGATGCCGATGCGAACCTTGCCGCCGAGTCCGAGTTCGCGTGCCACTTCGCGGACGGCGTCGGCGCAGCCACGCACATTGACGCCTCCGGCATTGGCCGTCACGCGAATGCCGCGCTCAACGCAGGCCGGAAGTATCTGTTTGATAAGCGGCACAAAGTCGCGCGCGTATCCGGCAGAGGCATCGCGCGCGCGCTGTTTCTGCATGATTGACATGGTGACTTCGGCGAGGTAGTCGAGCATCAGATAATCAATCTGTCCGCCTTCCACCTGACGCACCGGCGCGTCGAGCATATCGCCCCAGAACCCTTGCCCGCTGGCAATGCGAATTTTCTGTTCCATCTTTTGCTATCGCTACATTGATTGAAGGTAAAAGGGCGGCGCGTCCCGTTTTACGGAATGCGCCGCCCGTGTCGAACAGGTCTGCGCGTCAGACCACTAATGACAGTCTCCCGAAAAGTTTCTCACGATTTCGGAAGAGACTATTTTACGGATTGGGCGTGTTGGAATTCGAGTTGCTATTCGAGTTCGTCGTTCCGTCGTTTGTGCCCATGTTGCTATTCGTGCTGCTGTTCGTATTGCTCGCTCCGCCGCGACGATTGCGGCGACGGTTGCCGCGTCGCGTATTGGTGTTGCCCGTGTTTACGCTACCGCTCGCATCGCCCGACGGATTGCCGCCCGTCGTGTCGGTTGGCGCGAGGACTGGCGGAGTGGTCGCACCGGTCGTTGTCGCATCGGTGCTCGGTGTCGTCGTGGTCGTTGTATCGCCGCTCATGCTGCCCGAAGACATTGCCCCGCGTCGGCCGCGACGTCCCATACGGCGCGCGCGTCCGCCTGATCCGCCCGGCGAAAATGAGAATGAACGCTTTTCTCCGGGAACGCTCGTGAGCGTCAATCTGTCGCCCGCCTTACGCGCACGCAAGGAAAGGATTGTCGGCGGCGTTGCAGTCGCTCCGGCGGTGGCCGTCGTCGAGACTTCGCCGAACTGCATCGTGACGGCGGTGTAGCCGCGCGTGGTATTGCCGACGACGCGGCCTGTTTGCGTGGACGAACCGCTGGTCAAAGTAAACTGGTTGCCGGTGATGGCGAGCGTCGCGTCACCGTTCATGCCGCCTTCCGGGTAATTGACGACGCCCGTGTAGGTGCCGGACAAGTCGGTTGTTTCGCCGCCTGCTGTCGCGGAAGTATCCGCCGCCGCAGCATCGCCGGACATCGCCGAACTCATACGCCCACGACCGCGACGGCGGCCACGACGACCGCCACTGGACATATTCATGTTGCTCATGTCGCCGCCGTTCATGTTGCCGGACATATTGCTGTTCTGCGTATCGCCCGACGACATATTGCCGTTCGACATATTCATGTTGCCCTGCGCATCGCCGGACATATTGCCGCTCGACATATTGCCATTCGACATATTACCGCTGGAGGCGTCGCCGCTCATGTTGCCGCCGGACATATTCGTGTTACCGCCGCGACGGTTGCCGCGCCTGCGTCTGCCGCCGGTGCGCCCGCTGTTCGACATATTGCCGTTCTGCATACTGCCGTTTGTGTTGTCGCCCGTCGTTTGCGTATCCTGCGCCAATACAACTACGTCAGCGCCGACGAGAGCCACCGAGACGACAAGCACAAATAGAACCCCCAGAATGTATGTGCTGCTAATCTTTTTGCTCACGGATGTTTCTCCTTCTATGTTGTATCGCGCACGTTCTTTGCTAAGAGAGCGGTACGCGCGAGTGTTGATGTTTCGTCAGGTACATCGCATATCAAAAGCGTGTTGAAAGTCGGCTTCGAACAATCATGATGGCCGACCCGGTGCATTGCAGCACGACGCAATGATCCTCATGCGCCTGCAATTATATTTGGGCGTCGCCCGTTATTACGGCGAGTAATCGTCGTAAAGGGGATTGCGGAGGAACACCTGTAAAAGCTCGGTTAAAGAATACGACACAACATTTTCGCACAATTCGCGTTATTTTGCGTAACTTAAATTGCCGTTGATCGAAACTCTGCGGCGCATCTTGCCTTATGCGAGCGCCTGCGGCAGCACGAAAGCCCCCAGATGCGGGCCGCTGTAATTCAACCCGACGCGCAAAGCCAATTCCAACGCATCGCGCGTATTTTCCGGCACAATCACGGCGTCAACGAACCCGCGCGCGGCGGCATACTTCGCGTCCAATTGCTGCTCGTAGCTTTCGCGCACACGATCCATCTCGAGTTTCAAAGCGTCGTCCGGCTCAAGGTTTTCGCGCTTTAATTTATCGAGTTGTGTGCCGAAAAGCGCCTGCACCGCCGAATCGCCTTCCATCACGCCCATGCGTCCCGTCGGCCAACTGAAAATGAAATCGGGATCGAAGCCCTGCCCCGCCATCGCGTAATAGCCCGCGCCCGATGCGTGATTAATTGTTAGGACGATCTTCGGCACAATGGTCGTCGCCATCGCTTCGACAAAGCGCGCACCGGCGCGAATGATGCCGGAATGCTCCGCTTCGGCTCCGACCATAAAGCCGGAAACGTCTTGTACGAAAAGCAAAGGCGTGCCGTGACGATTGCAGGTCTCTATAAAGTACGCGACCTTTTCGGCGGAGTCTGCGTAAACGATGCCGCCGAACTTAGGCGGCGCACCGGGAACGCGAATCATTCCGCGACTGTTCGTAATAACTCCGACCTGAATGCCCTTGACGCGCGCGTGTCCCGTAATCATCTCTTTCGCGTAATCGGCTTGAAACTCATCCAAGTGTCCGCCGTCCAGCACACACGCGAGCACATCACGCATATCGTAAGGCTGGCGATGATCTTCCGGGATGATCTCGTAGAGGTCTTCCAAAGGACGCGCGGCATTCGTGCTCTCCGTGATTGAAACGCTCGTCGCGGGCTTGACGGGAAGCTCCGTCACGAACTCTCTGATCTTCTCAAGGCAGGCTTCGTCGTTGGGTACGCGGTAATGCGCGACGCCGGACACTTCGTTGTGCGTGCGTGCGCCGCCTAAGGTTTCGTTGTCAATCGTCTGCCCCGTCGCGCCTTTAACGAGGTTCGCGCCGCCGAGTCCCATGAATGATGTTTCTTCGACCATCACGATGATATCGGAGAGCGCGGGCAGGTACGCGCCGCCCGCGATGCACGGCCCCATCACGGCGGAAAGTTGCGGCACGCGAAGATACCGACGCATGATCGAGTTGTAATAAAAGATGCGGGACGCGCCGTACTGTCCGGGAAAGACGCCGCCTTGATACGGCAAGTTGACGCCCGCCGAATCCACCAGATAAATAATCGGCACGTGCGAGCGCATCGCAACTTCCTGCGCGCGCAAAATCTTCTTAATCGTTTCAGGCCACCACGAACCTGCTTTGACAGTGGCATCGTTGGCGACAACAACGACTTCGCGCCCGCTGATGCGCCCGAGCACGGTGACGACGCCCGCTGCCGGAGCCGCGCCCTTGTATTCATCGTAAGCGACGAGCAGGCCGATCTCCTGCGCAAAAGCATCTTTGTCGAGAAGTAGTTCGATGCGCTCGCGCGCCGTCAGCTTGCCTTGCCGGTGCTGGCGTTCGATCTTGTCGGGGCCGCCGCCGCGACGCAGCTTGGCTTCGAGCCGCAGATAATCTTCGGCAAGGCCGCGTAGCCGCGTGTGTCGTGCGTCAGGAGCCGTTCGTGCTTCGTGCGTCATGTCACCGAACCGGCCACCATGCTCAGACACTCATCGCTGCCAGCCGTTTTACCTACAAGTTTTGGGATTGCTTTGGATTAGAAAATATCACAGGCAAACTGCATAAAACAAACGCGCCTGCGTTTGCCTTGAAGCGCAAGAGCATTATAAGCTATTGAAGCTACGGCTTAACTTCAGTAAAATCCAGGAAGAGAATAAAGCATGAAATATCTTAGCACTTCCTTTCTCACGCTGCTCCTTATCTTCGATGTTGCAGCTAACATTCAGAATAATTCAACTAACAATGTCGGCAGTAGATCATGCGAGGAGTATAAAATTGGAATTATTACTCCACCTAAAGACGTAGATTTCAAGTTAACGATTATTGTTCCGCCAAAAGATATTGACCCCGCAATGGTTATCAATCCATGCGCAGAATTGGTTCAAACTGTGTCTACGCCGCAAATAATTATTCCACGCAAAGAGTCTGGCAAATTATTCAAACCTCTGCCTTTTACGATTAAGAACAGATATTCAAAACAGTGAAGAGTTATCAACCGGCGACAACCTGTCCTGCTTTCCGAGTTAAAACTTTTGCGAAGGCGCGACGAGCAGCTTCATTAACTCGGACACGTCCGCCTTCTCCGGCACGCCTTCCAGAATCAACACGCGCGCGCCGTCGCGTTGCATAATCACAGTGCCTTCGTTTGTTTGCCACCCGCGCAACGCATCGCCGCGCAGGTTCGCCGCGACGGGTAAAGTCTCAATCGCTTTGGCATTCGTATAGCGCAAACCGGTGCGTTTGGCGTAAGCGTCGAAGAATTCGCGCGCGTCCGTTTCCGTATCCCAGACGGTGCTTTGCGCGATCATCACTTCGCCCGTTTTCCCTTTTTCATAGACGGCATAACGGTCGCCGCCCCATCCCGCCGCCGCCTGCTTCGAGTCCTTTTCGGATTTCAGATACTCGTCGAGAATCAGATACAGACTCCATTCGCCGTTCACGTCATAATCAATGCGCTTCCAATCCGCGCCGAGTTTTCCGGCGATGTCCGGCAGAGCGACTTTGACGGGAGCTTCGCGCGTGAAATATTTTTCCGTGTGAAGAATCTGTTCGGTTGACTGGGGCAACTCTGTGAACGCCTGCGAGATGCGCGCCCATCCGCCGCGATTGAAAAGGGCGGCGACCCACAACGCGCCGTTCTGGTACGGGAACAACAAGGATTCACGAAGCGCACGCGGCGCTTTCTCGATCTGTTCCATTGCACCGGCGTCGGCCTGCGTTGATTTCATCAGCGCGCGCAGCCTCGCTTGATCTCTGCGCGCATATGCGATCATCGTAAACGTCGCGTCGCCTTCGATGAGCGCGTGCGCCGCCAGCTCTGCGTCGGAATCGCCTTTCGGCCATTTCTCGAAGCGGCGCAAATTGAAATGCTGATCCTGTAAGGCGTGCGTCAATTCATGCGACATAACGGTTAATTGCCCGTCAACGTCAATCCAATCGGCCAGATAAAACTGCTGCGTTTTCGGATCGTAATAGCCTGCGACCTGTTCCGTCAGCAGTTTGATGATGAACGGGCGTAGCTCGAAATCAAGCGGCGCAAGACCGAGTTTTTTAAGGGCGAGGCCGGAGGTACGCAACTCTTCGGGCGTCGTGTCTTCGTTCAGATTCTTGACGATCATGCGCTCGATTTCGGCGCGTGATTGCGCTCCGCTTTTGACGGGACGCACGATGGAGAGTTCTCTGAGTTTGCTCGTTTCCTGCAAAACATCGGCGGTCGCGGCGACAACAGCGGCGTTTCTCGCGGCGGAACTGGCGGCGATGGCCGTGCCGCTGCCGCCCGGCTGTGGCTGCTGCGCCGTCGCCTGATGGCTTGCGGCGAGTAGTAATAGCGTTGCGATGACAGCAACGGCGAGAGACATAATCGCTGTGCGGGGTCTGATTTGCTTTGACATCCTTTACCTTTCGCTTTTATAGTCCGCTTCAAAGTTTACTTTATTGTGTGCCGCCCTGATACCGCGATGGCGTTTGCGAACGACGCGCGGGAGGAGTTTATTTCAGATGACGAACTTCACCGAAGAAGATGCTTTGGCCGAGAATTGGCACGAGACGAAGTTGCGCGTGCGCTATTCCGAAACGGACAAAATGGGCATCGTATATCACGCCAATTTTCTTGTCTGGTTTGAAATCGGCCGCACGGAATTTTGCCGCGCGCGCGGCTTTTCCTACCGCGAGATGGAAGAGAACGCGGACGCCTTTCTCGTCGTCGCCGAAAGCTATTGCCGTTACAAAGCACCCGCGCGCTACGACGACGAGTTAATCGTCCGCACTCATATTACGGAACAGCGGCGACGCTCGCTTCGTTTCGGCTACGAGATCGTGCGCGTCTCCGACAACGTGGTTATCGCTGAAGGCGAAACCGGGCACGTCGTCACGGACTCTCAAAATCGCGTGCGCAGTTTCCCACCCGAATACAACGCGCTTTTTGCTCCCTCGACCACCGGCGAAACCAACTACGCCGAACAACCGAAAAAAGAACGTGTCCCCGAAGGCAGCGCGCCGGAATAAGCCTGCGAGTCAGGAGTCGAGAGTCAACAGTGGGGAGTGAGAATCGAAAGAAGATCAAATGTTTTTTCTCTCTTGACTCTCGACTCCTGACTCTCGACTCTTTTTCCGTCTTACGATTGATGCGTGAGCGAGAGGCGTTCGATGGCGCGGGCGCGGCCGGTCGCTTCGTCAATGTCCAGCACGACACCACAGATACGCACGTCGCCTTCGGCATGGTCAGCGCGCTTGCCCGTCGCTGTCATAAACCGCTCGATCACGTCTTCGCGCTTCATACCGATAACGCCCGCATAGCTTCCCGTCATGCCCAGATCGGAAAGAAACGCCGTCCCGTTCGTCAGGATTCGCTCGTCCGCCGTCTGCACGTGCGTGTGCGTGCCGACGACCGCCGACATACGCCCGTCCACATACCAGCCCATCGCGCCCTTTTCCGAAGTCGCTTCGGCGTGAAAATCCAGCAAGCGCACTTTAACGTCCGCATCCAGCGCAGCGAGCAGTTTATCAACGGCGCGAAACGGATCATCCGACGGCTGCATAAAAATGCGCCCGATCAAATTAATGACGGCGATGCGCACGCCGCGCACTTCGCCCGTCCACACGCCCTTGCCGGGCGTTCCCGGCGGGAAATTGGCGGGGCGCAGCAGGCGCGGGTTGTCGTCTATGTACGGCAGCACTTCGCGTTTGTCGAAGATGTGGTTGCCGGAAGTCATCACGTCAATGCCGGAGGCGAAGAGTTCGTCGGCGAGACGCGGCGTGATGGAAAAGCCGCCCGCGACGTTTTCGCCGTTCGCCACCGTAAAATCTATTTCGTGCTGCTCGCGTATATCCTGTATGCGTTCGAGTACCGCGATGCGTCCCGGCTTGGCGACGATATCCCCGATCATCAACACCTTCATCTTCGCGTTCCAACCTCTGCTTTCATCTTCAAGAAATAAAAAAACGCGCCCCGCTTCGACTTCCCAGCGAGACGCGACGCCGCCGCCCGTATCTGAAATCTGACGAAGAATTATTCAATCGAAAGATTTCGTTCTTAACGAAAAGGGTGGTAGAGGGAAATCCGCAATGGCCGTTCCGAAACCGTGATTGAACCTGCTTATCAGGTGGGTGACCTTTGAAAAGCCGCAGCCTTTAGCACTCCTTAACGATGAAGGAAAGCACGGGCTATATTGCGGCATCGGTCTCCCGTATCAACGGCATTGGCTCAATCATCTAAAGTCGGTGACGAACCCCGCAGAAATTGTTCCCTCCGCCGCCGAGCATATTAACACACACGCCGCCCGCGTCGAAAGCGAGTCGAAATAAAAACTGCGCGAACAGCATTTGTTCCTCGCTTGCGTCTTTAAGATTTAGTTTTGTCTGTGGTGTATTACGAAATCACCATGTTGCCCGCTTTGAGCAGGTGATCCAGCATGGCGGCGCATTCGGTGCTGCGCGAGGCGAGTTGCGAATCGGCCTGCTCGTGCAGGCGTTTGAGGCGATGCAGTTCATCTGCGATATGCAAGGCGGCGAGAATGGCGACTTTCAGGGAATCAACGGTGAGCGTGCCGGAGGAGATTTCGCGCATACGCGAATCAACAAACTCGGCGAGTTGCGAAATATACTCGCCGTCGCCGTCCGAGCGTATGTTGTAAGTCTGGTTGTAAATCTCTACCCGAATGGTCGGCGTCGAACCGCCCTCCGTGTTGCCTTTGCCAGATCCCATTAATCCACCTCCGTTATTTGCGCATGGCCTCGACAGCTTCAGGATCGAGCGCGGCGATGGCATCGAGCATCGCTTCGACTTTGGCGCGGATCGTATCGCGCTCCGACATTAATCGCTCGACGTGAGATTCGAGCCGCTCTTTCTCATCGAGCAGACCGCCCAGCTCGCGCCGTATCGCAGAGACCTCACGTTCGAGACCTTCTTTTTCCTGCCGCAGCGTTTTCGTCAGCTCAATGGTGCGGTAGATTTTATCTTCCAGATGCGAAAACTTTTCAAGCCCGGATATTCCGACCATCGTTCTGCTTCTCCTCGAACTTTTTGTGGCAACTTGCTCCGGCCAGAAGTTGATTATGCGACGAGCACGCCCGCGCACGCAAGACTTACACTCGATCAAGCTCCGAAATCTTCTACGAACATTAGGCTTCCGGCACACGCGCGCCCATTTTCCGCGCTAGCGTCTCGATCAAACGCCCGTGCAAGCCGTTGACTTCCGCATCAGAAAGCGTGCGCTCATCCGCGCGATACTCGAAACGCAATGTTATCCAGCGCTCGTCGGCGGGCACGTTCACGCCCTTATACTCGTCTACAAAAACAATGCTGCGGCAATTTTCCGTTTGCTCGTCTGCGACGGCCTGAAGCATTTCGTTGAGCGTCGCACGCCGCCCGACATGAAACGTCACATCACGCACGACCGACGGATAACGCGCGAGCGGTTGATAGACGACGTTTGATTGAGTTGCTTTCAGCACGCGGCTCAAATCAATTTCGGCAACCCATACGGGCTGCTTTATTTTATAAATCGCGGCGACCTCATCGCTGATTTTGCCCGCCGCGCCGATCAACGTGCCATCCGGCAAACGAACGCTCGCCGCTTGGCCTTCGCGCAAGTGCTTCACACTCGCCGTTTGAAAATCGAGCGCGGGACTTTTCAACGCTTCCATCGCCGTTTCAAACGCGCCTTTCAAATCGAAGAAATCCAACTCGCGCGCGGAAGAATTGGCGCGGGCGGCTTCGGTCGCTGCACCGATGGCGACGAGCGCCAGAGCTTCCCGCTCTTCCGGCAGATCGCTGGGGCGCGCGGCGAAGATGCGCCCTGTCTCGAAGAGTCTCACGTCGCGTGTGCCGTGATTGAGATTATGCCGGACGGCCTGCATCAATCCCGGCAGCAGCGTCGGGCGCATTCGCGTCGCTCCTTCGATCACGGAATCTTTCAGCGTGACGAAACGCGCATCATCAGCGTCGCCCGCGCACGCAAAATCCGGCACTGTTTCAAAACGGTCATCACTCGCCATCTCGATGAAACTGTAACTGATGGCTTCATCGTAGCCGCACGCGGCGAGGGCGCGGCGCATCGCGCGTTTTCTTTTTTCGTTCGGCTGATACTCGCCCGCGACGGCAGAGGGCGGAAGCAGCGTCGAAATCTTTTCGTAGCCGATGTGACGCGCGACCTCTTCAATCAAATCCTCTTCACGCTCGACATCCACGCGCCACGTCGGAACGAGAAATGACATGACAGTGCTCGCAGAAGCGGCGGAAGATTCAGCGACGGAAACGCCTGCCACTTCGCTGATATCGCTTCCATTTTGTTCGTCGCTGTCCTGTTTCCCGAACCCGAGCGACGTAAGAATACGCGCGGCCAACGTCGGTTCGACTTCGAGTCCCGTCAAAGCTTCGACACGTTCGGCGCGCAGGCTCACGACGGGCGGAATAATCTCCTGCGGGTAAACGTCAATCGCGTTTTCCGTCGCCGTGCCACCCGCAATTTCGCAGATTAATTGAACGCAGCGATCAAGCGCACGCAAGACGTTTTCGTAATCCACGCCGCGCTCGAAACGATGCGAAGCTTCCGTATGCAATCCCAGAAGCCGCGCCGTGCGCCGCACGGATGCCGGATCAAAGTACGCGCTCTCGATTAACACATCGCGCGTGTCGTTTGAAATCTCCGTCGCTTCGCCACCCATCACGCCCGCCACCGCCACCGCTCGCGCGGCATCGGCAATCACCAGCATCTCCGCGTCCAGCTCGCGCTCTATGCCGTCAAGCGTTTTGATCTTCTCGCTCGCCTCCGCCCGCCTCACAACGATGCGATGCTCCGTCAGCTTCGCATAATCGAAAGCGTGCAACGGTTGTCCCTGCTCATGCAAAACGTAGTTCGTGATGTCTGCGACGTTATTGATGGCGCGCTGCCCGATGGCTTCGAGCCGTTTCACCAACCACTCCGGCGACGGCGTAATCTTCACGCCGCTGACAACGCGCGCCGCATAACGCGGACACAAACGGCTTTCGCGCACCTCGACCGACGTTAAGCTCTCCGCACGTCCGGCGGTTTTAGTTATCGCAACCGGCGGCACGACGACGCTTTTATTTTCAAGCGCGGCGACTTCACGCGCGACGCCAAGATGCGATAAACAATCCGGGCGATTCGACGTTAAATCAATATCCAGCGCGAAATCATTACCGGCGGCAGTAGAGTGTATCCCTTCCACCGCAAGGCCGATCATCGTCAGGCGTTCGGCCAACTCGCGCGGCTCAAGCGCAGTGCCGGACAATTCGCGCAGCCAGTTGTAGCTGATGTTCATAAGCGATCAGTTTTCAGTTTTCAGTTTTCAGTTTTGGCTGACGACTGATAACTGACTACTCTCAATCAAACTGTTGGAGGAAGCGTGCGTCGTTCTCGAAGAGCAAGCGAATGTCGTCTAACTCGTAGAGCAACGCGGCCATGCGATCTATGCCGAGGCCGAAGGCGAAGCCGGAGAATTCTTCCGCGTCAATGCCGACGGCGCGCAGCACGTTCGGATGCACCATGCCCGATCCGCCGAGTTCGATCCAGCCCGATCCTTTGCAGATGCGGCAGCCCGCGCCGCCACATTTGAAACAACTAAAATCAAACTCCGCGCTCGGTTCCGTGAACGGAAAATACGACGGGCGAAAGCGCGTGCGCGTCTGTGCGCCGAACATACGCCGCAGGAACGCCGCCATCGTGCCTTTCAAATGCGCCATCGTGATGCCGCGATCCACGCACAGGCCTTCGACTTGATGAAACATCGGGACGTGCGTCGGGTCTGGCGTGTCGCGCCGGAAGACACGTCCGGGCGCGATGATTCTCAAGGGCGCGCCGCGTCGCTCCATCGCGTGAATCTGCACGGTGGAAGTCTGCGAACGAAGCGCGAAATTGTCGGTCGTGTAGAAAGTGTCCTGCGACGCACGCGCCGGATGATTTTCGGGAATATTGAGCGCGTCGAAATTGTAATAATCGGTTTCGACTTCCCGATCATCCTCAATCGTGTAGCCGAGCGACACGAAGATATCTTCGATGCGCTCGCGCACAAGCGTCACCGGATGCAAATGCCCACGCTTGATGCGGCGTCCGGGCAAGGTTACGTCAATACGCTCGCGTTCCGTCTGTTTGAGATTGATAGCAACTTTAAGATTAGCTTGAGCTTCACTTATTTTTTCTACGATGCTGCTGTTAAGCTCTTGCACGTATTGGCCGAACGAAGCGCGCTCTTCGGGGGCAACACGCCCGACCAGTTTCATCATCGCAGAC